>NZ_VINQ01000011.1 GCF_008369105.1 Aquicoccus porphyridii
CGTAAGTTGCTCGGCTGCTGCAGAAGCGGGTATCGGCAACATCGACGCGACGATTGCAGCAACCAATCCCGAAGCATTGGCATATTACGAGGCGATGGGCTTTCGAACCTACCGGACCCCAGATGGACTAATCTGCAAGCGTTTCGCGGTTGTGGGGCAGAGTTCCTAGACGCATGGTTTCGGGCATTGCCGCGCGGGCAAGTTTTGAAAAAGCAGACGTTGCAGCAGAAAGTTTGAATTTCCGTTCCGTCCGCATATCCAACATTCCAGACCACACCGCCCCTTGAAGGCCCGGTTGCAAAGTTCTCGGCCGGTTGGTGCAACAGCTTGGGGTCATGCAGGGGCCTTGTCGCGGACGCAGCCAACAGCTTCGCAATGACCGGTTGGAAGCCATCTGGTTGGCATTGTCCCAGAACGCGCTGCCACCGGAGACGACGCGCCCGCCCATTGTCACGGCTCAGGCCGTCAGGCCACCGTCGACCCGCAATTCCACCCCGGTCACGAACCCAGCCTCGTCCGAGGCGAGGTAGAGCGCCGCGTTGGCCACGTCCCACGCGCTGCCCTGACGCCCCATCGGCACCATCGCCGCGCGGCGCCGAGCCAGGTCTTCGGGATTGGTCTCGCTATCAACGAACGCATTCACATGCGGCGTCTCGATCACGCCGGGCAGGATCACGTTCGAACGCACCCCGTGGGGCGCGTTTTCATGCGCGACCGAGCGGGCAAAGCGCACCAGCCCGGCCTTCGACACCTCGTAAGAGACATAGCTGTAAGGCGCGGAATAGACCGCAGCCAGCGACGAGACATAGACAAAGGCACCGGTTCCTTGCGACCGCATTCCAGGCAGAACCGCCCGGGTGATCCGCATCGCCGCGCCGAGGTTGATGTCGAACACCCGCGCCCAGTCGGCGTCCGAGGTTTCGAGAACGCCGCCCGTCTGGCTGATCCCCACGTTATAGGCCAGCACATCGACCCCGCCCCAGGCTCGCTCCATCGCTCCTGAAACGGCATCGCCCGCCTCGGGCGCGGTCACATCAACCGCCAGAACCTCGGCCACACCGCCTTCATCGGCGATCAACCCCGCCGTCTCCTGCGCCGCCTCCAGGTTGCGATCGACACAGAGCACCCGCGCGCCCTCCCGTGCGAAGCGCACCGCCATCGCCTTGCCATTGCCCCAGCCCGGCCCCACCGAGCCGGCCCCGATCACCGCCGCGCGTTTTCCCGCCAGCCGCGTCATCGCGACAGCACCTGATTGGGCAGCCACATTACGATCTCCGGTTGCCAGATCAGCACCGCCAGAACCGCCACCTGCAACAGCACGAAGGGAATGATCCCGCGGTAGATGTCGCGCATTTCCACCAGGTCGCCCGCTGCGCCCTTCATGTAGAACAGCGCAAAACCGAATGGAGGCGTCAGGAAGGAGGTCTGCAAATTCACCGCCACAAGGATGGTGAACCAATAGACCAGGTCGGCCTTGTCGATATGCGCCCCCAGGTCCATCAACCCCACGATGGGCGCGAAGATCGGCAGCAGGATCAGCGTGATCTCGATCCAGTCGAAAAAGAACCCCATGACAAAGACCATCGCCATCATCATGAACAAGAGTGCCCAATCCCCGAGATCGAGGCTGCGTGCCATCTCGATGATGAACTCGTCACCGCCGATCCTGCGAAAGACGTAAGAGAACGCCGTCGCCGCCGCGAAGATGAAGAACAGAAGCGCAATGGTGCGCAATGCCGAATCCGTGGCCTCGCCCAGCGTCGAAAGGCTCAGCCGCCCGCGGATCAACCCCAGAAGCAGCGCCGCGAAGGCGCCCACCCCAGAGGCTTCGGTCGGGCTGGCAATGCCGCCGATGATCGACCCCAGAACCGAGACGATCAGGATCAGCGGAAAGCTGACCGAGATGATCGTTTCGCGCCAGAGACCGGCACGTTCCCCGGCCTCGAGCCGCGCCGTCACCGGCGTCTCGCCCGGCCGCAGAAGCGAGCGCAGCACCAGGTAGACAAGATAGACCCCGGCCAGGAACAGCCCCGGCAGGAACGCCGCCACGAACACCTTGGCAAGGTTGAGCGACAGAAGGTCCGACATGAAGACCAGCATCACCGAGGGCGGAATGAGAATCCCAAGCGTGCCCGCGCTCGCCACCGTGCCGGTGGCCAGCGGCGCGGAATATCCCGCCCGCATCATGGTGGGCAGCGCCATCACCGTCAGCATCACCACCGAGGCCCCGATGATCCCCGTCGCGGCGGCCAGGATCGTGCCCATCAATACCACGGCCAGCGCCAGCCCCCCCGGCACCCGCGCCATCAGCTTCTGAAGCGTGAGCAGCAGATCCTCGGCGATCCGCGTCTTCTCCATCACCACGCCCATGAAGATGAACATCGGCGCGGCGACCAGAACCGCGTTGTCGATCACCCCGCCGAAGATCCGCGTCGGGATAAGCGACAGGTGCACCGGCCGCATCTCGCCCAGCCACAGAGCGATCAGCGCGAAAACAAGCGTAATCGCCGACAGCACGATCGGCACCGGAAGCGAGGTGAAAAGCCCCGCGATCAGGCTCAGGAACATGATTGCGGGCAGGAATTCGATCAGCGTTTCCATAGGCCCCGCTCGATGAAAGGAGTCTCGACAAGATCGGGCCGCCTCAGCACGGCCAGAATACGAAGCACGACCGCAGCGCAGCCCGCGATCGTCACCAGCCCCGCGACCGGGATCACCGACTTGATGACCCAGCGATGCGGCAACCCGCGCCCGCCATTGGCCCCCTCGCCGCGCACGAAGGCGCGTTCGGCGAATTCGTAGCCATACCAGACAATGATCGCGAAGAACGGGATGACCAGAAGGACAACCACCCAAAGCTCAAGCCAGAGGCGGAACCGCGGATTCATCCGGTGGGCCAGAACGTCGATGCGCACATGGGCGTCGCGCGTATAGGCATAGCCAAAGGCGAACATCGCGATCACCCCGTGGATATGCCATTCCAGATCCTGCAACACGAAGGAACTGGTGTCGAAGAACTTTCGCCCGATCACGTCATACATGATGACCGCCACCAGCACGATGAGAAGCACCGCGGCGATCCGCGCGGCCCAGTCGCAGATGCGGGTCAGCGCCGCCGCGACATTCAAGGCTGCCTGCATGTCCCCTCCCCCGTTATGGCCCGGCCCGGAACCATGTCCGGGCCGACGCCTGCGATAAGCCTATTTCAGGTAACCGATCTCTTTCCACTCGGCATAGTCGGCACGGAAGGCCTCTATGCTCTCCCATGCGCGTTTGAAATCGGCGTCCTGCGCGGATTTCTCCGCCGCCACCTCGGCCCAGGCCGATTCATACGCCGCCAGGATCTCGTCGGGCCATGTATGAACCTGCACGTCGTTCTCCTCCTGCATCTTGGCCAGCGGAGCGAGCTGTACGGCCTCGCCCTCGGCCATGGTGCGCAGAACCTGCGCCTCGCAGGCGGTCTCGATGATGGCGCGCTCCTGGTCGGTGAAATCGTTCCAGGTATCCATGTTGATCAGCAGGCTCAGGAAACTGGTCTGCTGGTGCCAGCCGGGGAAATAGTAATGCTTGGCGTGTTCATACATCCCCACGAGGTTGTCGAGATAGGGAAAGCCCAGCTCGGCACTGTCGATCGCCCCGGTATTGAGCGCCGACATCGTATCGGCCAGCCCCATCGACTGCGCCTCGACCCCGAGCTTGGCCATCACGCTGGCCCCAAGGCCGAAGAAGCGCATCTTCTTGCCTTGCAGGTCGGCGACCGTCTTGATCTCTTCGCGAAACCAGCCCGAGGCTTCGGGCACCAGCGTCGAACAATGGATGGTCTTGATGTTGTATTGCGCCTCGGTGATCTCGGTCCAGATCTCCTGCCCGCCGCCATAATACCACCAGGCGGCATATTCCTTGATGTCCGGCCCGAACGGGAAGGTCGTGAACAGCGGCGCCGACGGCACCACGCCCTCGGCGAAACCGATCGAATACCACGACGATTCCAGCGCCCCGGTCGATACCGCGTCCCAGACCTCGCCGGTCGAGACGATTTCGCCGGGGTTCTTGACGTTGAACTGAACGCCCCCCGCGGTCAATTCCGCGACTTTCTCGGCAATGTCCCAGCCCGGCTTGCCCAGAAGCGGCAGCGTCTGCGGGAAAATCGCCTGCATCTCGATATCCTTGGCGACGGCTCCCGTCGCCACGATGGCCGCGGCACAGGCGGTTATGGTAAATTTGGTCTTCATTGGCACTCCTCCCTAAATGGCGCGTATCTAGGCCACGCGATCGCCTTTCTTGACCTGAACGGTCCGGTTATCGACGGCCGGAAGCATCCGGGCCGGGTCTCGTGTGACCATGACGTCGATGACGCTTGGCCGGTTCCTCTCGGCGAAGGCTGCCTTCAACGCGCCTTCCAGTTCTCCGGGCTCCTCCACCCGGATACCATGACAGCCCATCGCCTCGGCCACTTTCGCATAATTGGTCTCGGCCAGGTCCGAGCTCTGGTAATTGCCTTCGCCATACATCAGATGCTGCAACGCCTTCACGTACCCCGATGCCGCGTTGTTCACCACGATCACCGTCAGGCCCAGTCCCATCCGCCGCGCGGTCTCCAACTCCCCCAACACCATGTTGAACCCGCCATCGCCGGTCAATCCCACGACCACCGCTTCGGGATCGGCCAGTTGCGCGCCCATCGCGCCGGGCAGGCCATAGCCGATCGAGGCAAAGCCCCGGTCCGGCACGAAACTGCGCCGTGCCTCTTTCGAATTGAACAGCAATCCGCCCCAATGCGCGGCGAACCCGCCATCGGCGATCAGGTACCCATCCGCCGGCAAATGCCGGTTCAACTCGGTGATGAGCCGCGCCATATGCACCGGGCTTTCATCCGAATAAAGCCGATCCGCCGCGACCTCGTCATGCCAGGCCTGCATCTTCACCGGGATCTCGGCGAGGTAATCGGCCCGCCGTGCCCGCTGCGCCCCGGCGGTGTCGGCCATCGCTTCGGTCAGGGCGTCGAGCCCCTCGCGGGCATCCCCCCAAAGCTTGAGCGCCGGTTCATAGGTTCGCCCCATCTCCTCGGCCACATTGTCAAGGTGAATGACCCGTTGCCCCTTGTGCGGGATCGAAAACCGCTTGGTCGCGATCTCGCCCAGCTTGCAACCCGTCACGACGATGCAATCGCTGGCCGCGATCAGGTCGTTGGCGATCCGGTCATAGCGGCCGAACAACCCCGCGCTCAGCGGCGAGGTGCAGGCAATCGCGCCCTTGCCGCTCATCGTGTGGGCCACGGGGATGCCGTTTTCCTCGGCAAAGCGCGTCACCGCCCCGGTGGCCTGTGAAATATGGATGCCCCCGCCACAGAGCAGGATCGGCCGCTCGGCCCCGGCGATCATGTCAGCGGCGCGCGCAATGCTCGCCACATCAGGACGACAGCGCAGCGCGGGTGCCGCCTCATGCGCCGGATCGACATCGAAATCGCCGTCGTCATAGCCCCAGAGCCCATGCGCGATATCCTCGGGCACGTCCACCACCACCGGGCCGGGCCGTCCGCTCGTGGCCACGGCGAAGGCGCGGCGCATGATCTCGGGGATGCGCTGGATCGACTCGATGCGCAGAAGCTCCTTGCAGGCGGGGCGCAGGATCGACACCTGGTCGGTCTCCTGCGTCATGTTCTTGCCCGCGTGATCGCGCTGCGCATCGCCGATGATCGCCACGATGGGCGAACCCGCGTTCAACGCCTCGACCAGTCCGGTCACGAGGTTGGTGGCCCCCGGCCCCAGCGTGGCATCGACCAATCCGACCCGTCCCGACACCTTGGCATAGGCATCGGCGGCAAAGACCGCGCAGCGTTCGTCGTTGATCAGGTTGTGTTTCAGCCCCAGCCGCCGCGCCGCATCGTAAAAGGGCAGCAGTTGAAACCCGCCCATGCCGAACATCGGGCCGGCCCCATGGGCCAGAAGCATCCGCACCAGCGCCTCGCCCCCTGTCATCTCGTTGCTGCTCATGCTGCCTTTGCCTCCATCATCTCTTCCGCCGCCTGCGCGATCATTTCTTCCGTCACGCGCAACTGATCCTCAAGGTTGGGCGCATAGGCCACCAGCGACCGGGGCGCGCCCAGCCGACGTGGCCGCACCTTCATCGCCACATCCTGCGCGACGCTGGCCACCACCTCGGCACCGAAACCACCCACCGAAACGGCTTCATGCGCCACGATCAGACGGCCCGTCTTGCGCACGCTCTCGATCACCGCGCGCTTGTCCCAGGGCCAGAGGCTCACAAGGTCGATCACCTCGGCCGCGATGCCCCGTTCGGCCAGCACCGCCCCTGCACTCTCGGCCAGGTTGGCGCAATCCGACCAGCTCACGATGGTCACATCCCTGCCCGACCGTCGCACTCGCGCCTTGCCGAAATCGCCCGGGGCGGTGGTATCCACCTCGCCCTCGAGCGCCCAGATGTTCTTGTGTTCAAGGTAAACCACCGGATCGTCGCAGGCGATCGCGGCCTTCATCATGGAATAATTGTCCTGTGGCGTGCTCGGGCAGACCACGACCAGCCCCGGAATATGCGCATACCACGCCTCAAGGCTCTGGCTGTGCTGCGCCGCCGAACTGCGCCACATCCCCATCGGCTTGCGGATCACCATCGGCGCGCGGCTCTGTCCGCCGAACATGAAGCGGGCCTTGGCAACCTGGTTGATCAACTCGTCGGTGGCGCAAAGCGCGAAGTCGGCGAACCGCATCTCGACAATCGGCCGCGTGCCCACCATCGCCGCGCCGAAGGCCGCGCCCATGATCGCCGCCTCGGAAATCGGCGCATCGCTGATCCGATCGGGGCCGAACTCCTCGCGCAGCCCCGCGTATTGCTTGAAGACGCCGCCGCGTCCCAGATCCTCGCCCACGCACCAGACGCGCGGGTCATCACGCATCGCTTCGGCAACGGCCAGTTTCGCGGCCTCCGCGTAACTCATCACCACCATCAGAATGCCTCCACCGCAGGTGAACCTACATCCTGCACATCGTCGAATACCGTGTCATCGGCGGGCCATGGCGCCGCCTTTGCCGCCTCCAGAGCAGCGCGCATCTCGTCCCGCGCAGCCTTGGCGATCTCGTCCATCCGCTCCGCCGCGACCCCGGCCGCACCCAACAGGTCACGCTGGCGCGCGATCGGGCAGGTCTCGACCTGCATCCGCTCGGCCTCGCCCTCGGGGCGATAGGTCGCCGGATCGAAATAGGTATGCCCGTCAAGGCGATAGGTGAGCGCATGCATGAATTCCGGCTCTCCGCCCGCGCGGATGCGCGCGATGATCTCGCGCGATGTCGCGGCCATCTCCTCGACATCGTTGCCGTCGATCCGCGTGACCGGCAGGCCCAGCGCCTCGGCCCGCGCGCCGACGTCGCCCGAGGTCATGTCGGATGTCCTGGTGGTCGCCGAATACTGGTTGTCCTCGCACACGAAGAGGATCGGCAAATCGAACACCCCGGCCCAGTTGATCCCTTCCAGGAACGGCCCCCGGTTGGCCGCGCCATCGCCGAAGATGCACACGACAACCTGATCCCCGCCCAGAAGCTTGACCCCATGCGCCGCCCCCGCCGCGATGGTGATATTGGCCGACACCACACCGTTCGCGCCCAGCATTCCGACCCCGAAATCCGCGATATGCATCGAGCCACCCTTGCCGCCACAGCACCCGCCTTCGCGCCCCAGCAGCTCTTTCATCATCGCCGCCGGATCGGCGCCCTTGACCAGCGTGTGCCCGTGGCCGCGATGGGTCGAGGTGATGTAATCGTCGCGCCGCAGGCTTTCGAGCAGCCCCACCGCCACCGCCTCCTGCCCGATCGACAGGTGGATCGCGCCCAGTACGAGGCCCTCCTCGACCGCCGCATGGCGTGCCGCCTCTTCAAAGGCACGGATGCGCTCCATCAGGGTCAACCGCTCCAGCGCCTGGCCCGCATCGAAATTCCGCAAGCTCAAATCAACCCCTCCCCTTCGAGAATGCTGAACTTCTCCGCAAGCACCGCTACCTCCTGCCGCAACAGCGGCACCAGTTCGCCCTCGATCCGGTCGGTGCTCATCCGGTCGTTGATCGCCCCGATCCCGACCGCCGCAACGAGCCGCCCCGACCGTGTCACGATGGGCAGGCCCACCGCGCTCATCCCCGGGATCACGATCGACGGGTTGAGCGCATAGCCCCGCGTATGGAAATCCGCGCACCGTTCCTCGACCAGATCGGGGGTATAGTTGAAATCGGCCATCCAGCGCCGGTTCGCCTCGGCGACTGCGCGGCGTTTGCGTTCGGGCGTCATCGCATAAAGCGCCTGCCCGGTCGCCCCCACGCCCAACGGCACCCGGTCGCCCGCGTCGATGGTCAATGTGCGGATCGGGAATCCCCCCAGTTCGCGCCGCACACAGATCGAGGCCGCCCCCTCGGGCGCCGACATGAAGATCGTGTCCGCGCTTACATCGGCCAGCCGCCGCATCGACCGGGCCGCAAGCGCCGCAAGGTCGGATCGGTTGGCCACCCGCGCCAGCTTGGCCAGGGCGCTGCCCAGGAAATATTTCCGGCTGTCCGGGTCCTGATAGGCATAATGCACCTCCTGCAAGGAGGCCAGAACCCGGTGGGTGGTGGATTTGGTGAACTCGGTGCGGGCCATGATCTCGGTCAGCGACGCCCCCAAGGGTGCATCGGCCAGCGCCGACAGCACCTTCTGGGCACGCGCAATAGAGCCGACCGGCGCCTCTACATTCACTTGCTTCCTCCCACCATTCCTATTGTCGGAACTTATGTGCCGATAATAGGAACAACTTGTCGAGGTGTGTCAAACGAAATATTGATACCCCATGACCAAACGCGCGCTCCTGCTCGATTCCATCACCGACGCCGACACCGCGGCCGAGGGCCGCTTGGCCGTTTCGGGGTCACATGGCGGGCTCTATGCCGCCGCCATCGCCTCGCGCGCCGGGCTGCGCGCCGTCATTCTCAACGATGCGGGAATCGGGTTGAACCGTGCGGGGGTCAAGGGCGTCGAGGCGCTGGCCGATGTCGGCATGGCCGCCGCCGCCGTCGATGCCATGAGCGCCGAAATTGGCGCAGCCCGTGACATGCTCGAAAACGGGATAATCTCCCATGCCAACACATCCGCACTGGCCCTTGGTGTCGCCCCGGGCCAGACGGTGGGTGACGCCCTCGCGCGGCTCGCCGATGCACCGACGCCCAAGGCCATGCTCGCCCCCGTCCCCGAGGCACGATGGGAAGAAGCGCTTGGCCCGCACCGGATTCTCTGCGTCGACAGCGCCTCTCTCGTCCAGCCGCAGGATTCAGGCCGGATCATCGTCACCGGCTCGCATGGCGGGTTGATCGGCGGTGATCCGGCCCGCGCATCCAAGGCTGCCGCCCGGCTGATCGCCTTCAATGACGCAGGCCGGGGCAAGAATGATATCGGCCTCTCACGTCTGCCCGCGCTCGACGCATATGGCATCGGTGCGGTGACGCTCGATTGCATGAGTTGCGAAATCGGCAGCGCCGCCTCGGCGCTGGCCAGCGGTGTGATCTCGGCGGCGAATGACACCGCACGTGCGATGGGGCTTGACCCCGGCATGGCCCTCGCCGAAGCAATCGCCACACTCGGCCCGGCGGCGGCGTGACGTTCCCTTACCTGGCTGACGTCAGGCCACGCGGGCGATCTCGGCAGCGCCTAGGGCGTTGACCCGGTTCATGAGGGCGGTGCGGGTTCAGAGTTTTGCAACAAACATGCCAAGCGCAATCGGCCCCGCGGCGCACCACATCCGACAAGAGGTCCGACCGTCCGGCAGGGGTTCGTTTTTTCTGCCCGGCCCCTTCCAACCCGTGCGCGGCTGGCCTATCCATGCCGCGCAACAACCACGCGAGTCCATCATGGCCGAACTCATCCTTGTCCGACACGGGCAGGCCAATGCCGCCGCCACCGATGAAGAGAGCTATGACCGGCTCTCGGATCTGGGTCATCAGCAGGCCCGCTGGCTGGGCGAGCATATAGCCGCGACCAACCCGCATTTCGACCGGGTGATCACCGGCACGCTGAGCCGTCAGCGCGACACCGCGCTCTCCATGGGGCTCGAGATCACCGACACCGACCCGCGGCTCAACGAGTTGAGCTATTTCGCGCTGGCCCAGGCGCTTGAGGACCAGGCGGGCATCCCGGCGCCGCGTGATCCCACGGAATTCGCCGCCCACCTGCCCGAGGTGATCGACCACTGGACCCGCGATGCGCTGGAGGGTGTGCCCGAGCGGTTTTCCGACTTCGCCGCCCGCGTGACCGGCATCGTCGACGAGGTCTGTGAAGGTCATGGTCGTATCCTGATCGTGACCTCGGGCGGGGTGATCGGCATGGTCGTGCGCCATATTCTGGGGCTGGAGAATGGCGGCATGTCGCGGATCATGTTGCAGATCATGAATTCATCCGTGCATCGGGTCGAGCATGTCCATGACGCGCTCATGTTGGGCGGGTTCAACGCCACGCCGCATCTCGACATTCCGGGGCGCGAACATGCCCGCACTTTCGTCTGACGGAGACCTGCCATGATACATCTCTGGGTTCGCGCCGAGCAACGCCCGAACGAGGACCGCGTCGGCCTCACCCCCGAGGGCGCGAAGGCGCTGATCGACGCAGGCCTGCGCGTGACGGTCGAGGAGAGCGCGACGCGCGCCATCCCGATCGACGGCTATCGCGCGGCGGGGGCCGAGATCGCACCGGAGAATTCCTGGCCCGAGGCGCCGCGCGATGCGATCATATTCGGGTTGAAGGAACTGCCCGATGACGGCACGCCACTGCCGCATCGCCACATCCTGTTCGGCCATGCGTTCAAGGGCCAGCATTCGGGCAAGGCGCTTCTGCGGCGGTTCAAGGCGGGGGGCGGCACGCTTTACGATCTGGAATACCTCGTGGACGAAGACGGCCGCCGCGTTGCCGCCTTCGGCTATTGGGCGGGGTTCGCGGGGGCGGCGGTCACGCTCATGGCATGGGCGGCGCAGCAGGGGGGCGGCATCTGTGGCCCGGTGGGTGCCTATCCGGGCAAGGACGCGATGCTTGCCGACCTTGGCGCGCGGCTCGACGCTACCGGTGCGGGTCGGCCCTCGGCCCTTGTCATCGGCGCCCTCGGCCGGGTTGGCACCGGCGCCGCAGACCTGTGCGAGGCGGTGGGCGTCAGCGTCACCAAGTGGGACATAGATGAGACCGCGTCGGGCGGCCCCTTCCCCGAGACCCTCGATCACGACATCTTCTTCAACTGCATCCTTGCCCGGCCCGGCACGCCGGTTTTCGTGCCGCGCGCGGCCCTGACCGCCCCGCGCCGCCTGACCGCGATCGGCGATGTCGCCTGCGACCCGGACAGCGATTACAACCCGGTGCCGGTCTATGACCGGGCCACCACGTGGGATGCGCCTGTCATTCGCGTGCATGACACGCCGCCGCTCGACGTGATGGCGATCGACAACCTGCCCTCGATGCTGCCGGTCGAATCGTCGCAAGATTACGCCTCTCAGCTCTTGCCAACGCTGCTCACCCTCTCCAATCTTTCCCAAGGCGTCTGGGCCCGCGCCCGCGACACCTTCGAAACCCATGCAAAGGCGCTCTCGGAATGACCCTTGTCATCGGCTATCTCGCGGCCTTCCTCGGCACCGTCTGCTGGATTCCGCAAGCCTGGAAGGCCTGGGCCTCGCGCGATACCGCGGCGCTTTCGCTGCCCTCGAACCTGATGTTCCTCGCCACGGTCTCGCTCTGGCTGCTCTATGGCATCCTCGTGGTCGACTGGCCGCTGATCGTCGCCAATATCTGTGCCGTCACCGCGGTTCTCGCCATCGTGACGGCCAAGCTGAAATTCAAGTGAACAGGAGATGACGACATGACAATCCACTGGTGCGGCACCGGCTTTTCCTCGATCCCCGGCCTGCGCCGCCTGATCGCGGCGGGCCACCCTGTCACGGTCTGGAACCGGACGCTGGACAAGGCGCAGGAAGCGGTCGGCGACGTCGCCAGCGATATCCGCATCTTCGACATCGACGCACTGAGTGCGGCGACCGAGAAGGGCGATATCGTGGTGTCGATGCTGCCCGGCGACTGGCATGTGCCGCTGGCCGAGATGTGCCTGTCGAAGGGCGCGCATTTCGTCTCGTCCTCCTATATCGCGCCCGAGATGCGCGCACTGAACGACGCCGCGCGCGAGGCCGGGCTTGCCTTCGTCAACGAGGTCGGGCTCGATCCGGGCATCGACCACCTGATGGCGCACAAGCTGGTGGCGGATTACCGCGCCTCGGACGCCTATGCGCCGGACAACGAGATCAGCTTTACCTCCTATTGCGGCGGGGTGCCGAAAGAGGCCAACCCGATGCGCTACAAGTTCTCCTGGGCCCCGGTGGGGGTATTGAAGGCGTTGCGCTCGCCCTCGCGCTCGATCCGCGATTTCAAGGAGTTCAACGTCGAGAAACCCTGGGACGCGCTGTCGCGCTATGACGCACCGTTGCCCACGCCCGAGAGCTTCGAGGTCTATCCCAACCGCGATTCGCTGCCCTTCATGGCGGATTACAATTTCGCCCCGGAATGGCCGGTGCGCGAATTCGTGCGCGGCACATTGCGGCTCAACGGCTGGGCCGAGGCATGGGCCGACATCTTCGCCGAAATGGGCACGGCATCGGACGCGCGACTGCAAGAGATCGCCGACGAACTCCTGCGCGACAACGCCTATGACGAGGGCGAGGCCGACCGAGTGATCCTCTGCGTCGATCTCAAGGCCACAAAGGACGGCACGGCGGTCTGGCACAAGACCTGTGTGATGGACGCGTGGGGAGACGAGCGCGGCACGGCGATGGCCCGGCTGGTGTCGGTGCCCGTGTCGCTGGCGGTCGAGGCGGTGATGAACCGCGAGATCCCCGCCGGTGTCAGCCCCACACCCGCCGATCCGAAACTGGTCGGGCGCTGGCTTGGCGAGGTCGAGAAACTGGCCCAGCATATGCAGATCGTCGAGCACGCATGAAACACGAAGACGCCCGGACACCCCGGGCGTTTCACGATCCCTGGGGTTCGCTCATCCGCCGCGAATGAGATCGTCCTCTTCATCCGCCGCCGACAGGCCCAGCGCATCGAGTCCATTTTCCAGGTGGTCCGACAGGTGCGGTGTCCCCAGAAGGTAATCCGCCGTGGGCACCGTTGCCTCGGTCATGGCGGTGGCCTTGGCCTCTTCCAGCTCGTCGGCCGAAAAACTGTCGCGCCCGATCCACATCACCGCGACAAGGCTCGCCTGTTCCTCTTCGGTCAGGCGGTCGATGAACCCGCGCAATTCCCCTTCGGCGCGCTCCAGTTCCCGCGACATCAGGATCACCTGGGCGATCTTGTGAACAGAGATATCCAGCATGGTTTCATCCTTCCGTCCGCGCTTTGGGCATTGTCGGTGAAAGATGACGGTCACGCAATCCCCCGTCCTTGATCTGGCGCAAACGCCAGACGCGGCGCTTGCCTGACGGGTGGTGCGATTGAGTATTTTCACCAAGAAAGAACCACCAGGACAGACTCTCCCCCGTCTCTTTCTTGGGAAAAATACTCATTTCCACCTGTCCGCGCGCACCACGAATGAGCCGGGAAACAAGCCCGCCTGCGCGCGGGGGAGGGTGGGCGGGACGCGCGCAGGCGGGCGGCGCCGAAGGTCAGGACGTCGTTTCAGGGCCAGAGAGGGGCACCGCGTCGGACGGGTCCGGGGCGAGTTCCTCGAAATCGAAATTGTCGAGCCGCTGTGCCCGCCGCCCGGCCTTGTCGGCGGAAATCTTGATCTCCGAGATGTCCTTGGCCGCCTGCCCGAAATGCCGGTCGAGATTTTCAACCCGGCCAGAAAGCCTTTCAACGTCCTGGAACAAAAGGCTTAATTCCCGGCGAATCGCCCCTGCCTGTTCACGCATCCGGGCGTCTTTCAGGATCGCGCGCATCGTGTTGAGCGTCGCCATGCAGGTGGTGGGCGACACGATCCAGACCCGCGCGGCAAAGCCTTCGCGCACCAGTTCGGGGAAATTGGCGTGCAACTCGGCATAGACCGCCTCGGAGGGCAGGAACATCAACGCGCCGTCCGCCGTTTCGCCCTCGATGATGTAACGCTCTGAAATCGCCTTGATATGCGCCCGCACGGCCCCGCGCATCATGCGCGCCGCCTCGGTCAACTCGCCCTGGGTCTGGGCATTGCGCAATGCCTCGTAGGCCTCCAGGGGAAATTTCGAATCCACCACGATCGGCCCCGGCGGATTGGGCAGGTGGATCAGCACATCCGCCCGGCGCCCGTTCGACAGCGCCACCTGCACGCCATAGCTGTCGCGCGGCAGCGCCTTGGACACGATATCGTTGAGCTGAATCTCGCCGAACGCGCCGCGCGTCTGCTTGTTCGACAGGATATCCTGAAGGCTCAGCACATCGCCCGAAAGCTTGGTGATGTTCTCCTGCGCCTTGTCGATCGCGACCAGCCGTTCATGCAACTCGCCCAGCGAGCGGGACGTGCGTTGCGCCGATCCATGCAGGTTTTCCTGCATCTTGCCCGACACTTCCGAAAGCCGCTTTTCCATCAGTTCCAGCATGTTCTTCTGCGACGCCGCCTGCGCCTCGCTCACATGCATGAGCCCGCCCGAGAGTTGCTGTTGCCCGTCCGAGAGCGATTGAACCCGCTGGCTCATCCCCGCCAGTTGGTGAACCAATGGCTCGGTCGCCCGTGCCGTCCGCCCCGCAGCGCGCACCGCCATGATCAGCAGGATGAGCATGATCAGAAGCACCACCCCGCCCGCCAGCGCCGCCAGTTCCATTTCCGTCAGGGTATGGCCGTTGATTTCGATCATGTCCGACCAAACAACCGTTCGATATCGGCAAGCCTCAACTCCACATAGGTCGGGCGGCCGTGGTTGCATTGCCCGGAATGCGGCGTCGCCTCCATCTCGCGCAGGAGCGCATTCATCTCTTCGGCGCGCATCCGCCGACCCGAGCGGATCGAGCCGTGACAGGCCACGCGGCTCAGGATCGCCTCGATTCGCGCCTGCACGCCCAGGCTCTCGCCCAGATCGTCCAGCTCATCGAGGATGTCATGCAGCATCGCCTTGGCGTTCACCTCGCCGAGGATCGCGGGGGTTTCGCGCACCGCGACGGCACCGCCGCCAAAGGGTTCGATGGTCAGGCCGAGCCGTTGCAGGTCTTCGGATATCTCCATCAGGCGGGCGCAATCGCCGTCGTTCAACTCGACGATCTCGGGGATCAAAAGCGCCTGTGCCGCGATACCGTTCTCGGCCATCTGGCGCTTGAGCTTTTCGTAGACCAGCCGTTCATGCGCGGCGTGCTGATCGACGATGACCATGCCGGTTTCGGTCTGGGCGATGATGTAATTCTCGTGCACCTGCGCGCGTGCGGCGCCCAGCGGTCGGCCTTCGCTAGCCTCTGGCAATTCCGCCTCGGGCTCGACCCGCGCGCTTGGGGCGTCGGCAAAGCCCGGCGCGTCCATCTGCGGGGCCTGCATCCGGTAGGCCATTGAAATCGCTTGCCCTGACGGGCGGACCATCTGGTAGACCCGCGCGGGGCCCGTCGCCTCGGAGCGCATCGCGCCCAGCGTCGCGTCGGCCACGGTCGAAGAGGCGCGGTGCCCCGCCTCGGCCAGCGCGTGGCGCAGGGCCGACACGATCAGCCCGCGCGCGACGCCCGGTTCGCGAAACCGCACCTCGGATTTGGCCGGGTGGACGTTCACATCCACGAGGTGCGGGTCGCAGTCGATAAAGAGCGCCGCCGCCGGGTGGCGGTCGCGGCTGAGGAAATCGGAATAGGCGGCGCGCAGCGCGCCATAGAGCATCTTGTCGCGCACCGGGCGGGCATTGACGAAGAGGTATTGCGCCACGCTCGACCCGCGCGAATAGGTCGGCAGGGCGGCGTAACCGGCCAGCCGCAGCCCCTCGCGTTCGGCGTCGATCCGGAGGGCGTTTTCCGCGAATTCACGGCCCAGGACCTGCGCCAGCCTGCCATGCAGCGCATCGAAGAGATCGCCGTTCTGCGCGTCGGCGCGGAACGTCACGCGCCCCTCGCCGCCGCCCGAGACATCGCGCAGAGTAAAGCCCACGTAAGGCTCGGCCATGGCGAGGCGTTTGACCACGTCGCCAATCGCCTGCGCCTCGGCCCGGTCCGAGCGCATGAACTTGAGCCGCGCGGGGGTGGCGTGGAAGATGTCGCGCAGCTCGACCAGCGTGCCGGGGTTGAGCGCGGCAGGTTTCACCGCACCCATGCGCCCGCCCGTCACCTCGATCTCGGCGCCCTCCCCACCCGCCACGCGGGTCATGATGCTGAGCCGCCCGACCGCCCCGAGGCTGGGCAATGCTTCGCCGCGAAAGCCGAATGTCTGGATGTCGAGCAGGTCCGACCCGTCGATCTTGGACGTGGCATGGCGGCTCAGTGCGAGCGGCAGGTCGACCGCCGTCATCCCGCACCCATCATCGCCGACCCGGATGAGGGTCTTGCCACCATCGGCGTAATCGACGGTGATCCGCGTGGCCCCGGCGTCGAGCGCGTTCTCGATCAACTCCTTGACCGCGCTGGCGGGCCGTTCGACCACTTCACCGGCGGCGATGCGGTTGATCGCGGCGTCGTCAAGCTGCCGGATAACGGGGGTAGGTCGGTGCATATGGGGGTTTGCCTGTGCCATGCCACAAGACTTAGCACGTCACCTTGCGATTCTGCCAGCGGGATTGCCCGTCTCGCGGGCGCAAAATCGAAAAGACCCGGGCACCATTGGCACCCGGGTCCGATCCTTTCAGGCTGTAGCTTTGGTCAGCCCTTGCCGAAATCGGGATAGGCTTCCATCCCCAGCTCGCCCATGTCGAGGCCGTTGATCTCGGTTTCCTCGTCGACCCGCAGGCCCATCGTGGCCTTGATGACGACCCAGACCACCAGCGACGCGACGATGGTGAAGGCACCCACAAGGACGATGCCATAGATCTGGGCGCCGAAGGACGCGTCGGAGTTGGTCAGCGGAACCGCCAGCGTGCCCCAGATCCCGGCGATGAGGTGCACCGGGATGGCGCCGACCACGTCGTCGATCTTGAGCCTGTCGAGGAACGGCACCGCGAAGACCACGATCACGCCGCCGATCATGCCGATCAGCAGGGCCGATCCGAGGCCGGGCGCCAGCGGTTCGGCGGTGATCGACACCAGGCCGGCCAGCGCGCCGTTGAGCACCATGGTCAGGTCAGGCTTCTTGTAGAGAAGCTGGGTCAGGATCAGCGCGGCCACCGCCCCACCGGCAGCGGCGGCATTGGTGTTGGCGAAGATGCGGCTGACATTGGCGGCACTGTCCACGCCACCCAGCGCCAGTTCCGAGCCACCATTGAAGCCGAACCAGCCGAGCCACAGGATGAACGTGCCGAGCGTGGCCAGCGCGAGGTTCGAGCCCGGCATCGGCACTGTGCGCCCTTCCTTGGTGTATTTGCCAAGGCGCGGCCCGAGGATGATCGCCCCGGTCAGCGCGGCCCAGCCACCCACGGAGTGCACGATGGTTGACCCCGCGAAGTCGCTGAAGCCCGCGGCGTCGAGAACGCCCGCGCCCCAGCTCCAGCTTGCCTGGATCGGATAGATCAGCGCAGTCAGGACGATGACGAAGATCAGGAACGGCCAGAGCTTGATCCGCTCGGCCACGGTGCCCGACACGATCGAGGCGGTGGTCGCCACGAACATCAGCTGGAAGAAGTAATCCGACCCGGTCGAGGCATAGTCATAGGCATCGGCATCGGCCGCAGCGAGGCCGACGGGTTCGAGAATGGCAACGCCGAGCGCACCCAGCCAGCCATCGATCATCCACCCGTCGCCGGGATACATCAGCACGTAACCGATGACATAATAGGTGATCGCCGCGAACGAAAAGAGCGCGATGTTCTTGGTCAACTGCATGGTCACGTTCTTGGAACGCACCAACCCGGCTTCGAGCATGGCAAAGCCCGCCGCCATCCAGAACACGAGAACCCCGCCGATCAGGAACAGCAGCGTGTTGAAGACAAAGACAGAATCGGTGGGCACCGCGGTTGCGACCGCGTCCCCTGCATCCTGCGCGAAGGACGGCATCGCCATCATGGCCATGACCGCCGCAAGGCTGATTTTGGTTTTCAGGTAGTTCATCCGTTTTCCCCTTTGGCGCAACGCTCAGATCGCGTCTTCATTGGTTTCGCCCGTGCGCACGCGGACGGCCTGTCCCACGTCCAGCACGAATATCTTGCCGTCACCGATCTTGCCGGTGCGCGCGGTCTTGGAGATGGTTTCCACCACCTCGTCGGCCATGGCCGCACTCACGACGAGTTCCAGCTTGATCTTGGGCACGAAATTCACGGCGTATTCCGCACCGCGATAAATCTCGGTATGGCCCGACTGCGCGCCAAACCCCTTGATCTCGGTGACCATCATGCCGCGCACCCCGATCCCGGTGAGCGCCTCGCGCACCTCTTCGAGCTTGAACGGCTTGATCGTTGCTATGATCAGTTTCACCTCGGTTCCCCTTGTCCTTGCGCCGGTCTCCCGGCCTGTTTGCAACTGCAGCAAATCGCGGAAGACCGGGAAAAAGGAAGAAAACCGCACGAATTTTCAGCCCTGACCCCCATGCATGAGATTAAAAAATACACAAAAAGTGACTTGTGCCCCATTTTTAGGCAAATGAAAAAGTCACAGATGGTCACCTGGGTCTCTACTTTTGGTTGGCAACGGTCTATTGTGGGCACAACAAACAGGCACCGGGCAGGGCAACGGAATGAGTGATTCAGGGCGCAGGAAACCGCCACTGGTGGCCGAGCGGCGATACCCGTCCAAGACCGCCAAGGCCAAGACACGCGCAAAGACCAAGCGAAAGACGCAAAGGCGCAAAACCCGCCGCCGCAACCCGGTGACCGCGTTGTTCGCCTGGCTGTTGCGGCTGGTCTGGCGGCTGGTCTGGGGGTTCGGCTGGCGCGTGGCAGCGGTAAGCACGATCATCATCGCAGTGGCGGTCGGCTATGTCACACTTACCCTGCCGCCGGTCGATCAGCTTTATGATGGGCGCGCGCGCGGCTCGGTCACGCTTCTCGATGCGTCGGGCGATGTCTTTGCATGGCGCGGCGACCAGTTCGGCGGCGTGATCACGGCGGACACGGTCAGCCCGCACCTGAAGAACGCGATTGTCGCCACCGAGGACCGGCGGTTTTACCGCCATTTCGGGCTGTCGCCGCGCGGTATCGCCTCGGCCGTCCGCATCAACCTGAGCGAAGGACGCGGGCCGCTTTCGGGGCATGGCGGCTCAACCATTACCCAGCAGACGGCCAAGCTTTTGTGCCTGGGCGTGCCATATGACCCCGAGCGATGGACCAGCGAGGCCGACTACGAGGCCGATTGCCGCCAGGGATCAATCTGGCGCAAGGCCAAGGAAGCCATCTATGCCATGGCGCTCGAGGCGAAATTCACCAAGGACGACATCCTTACCGTCTATATGAACCGCGCCTTTCTGGGCGGCGGTGCGCGCGGGTTCGAAGCCGCGGCGCAGCGGTATTTCGGCAAATCCGCCGCGCAGGTAACCCCGCCCGAGGCCGCGATGCTGGCCGGGCTTCTGGTGGCGCCGACGCGCTATGCGCCGACCAACAACCTCGAACGCTCGCAGGCGCGGGCGCTCACCGTGCTCAAGCTGATGCACGATCAGGGTTACCTGTCGGACGAGGAACATGCCGCCGCCGCGGCGAACCCCGCGCAACTCTCGGAGGCGGCGCAGAAGCGGGCGGGCGGATATTTCGCCGACTGGGTGATGCAGACCGGCCCCGAGGTTTTCACCCGCGGCACGACCGAGGATGTGATCATCACCACCACGCTGGACCAGCGCATCCAGACCGCCGCGGAAGAGGCGATGCAAGAGATTTTCGAGAACAAGGTGCGCGAAGGCTCCGAGGCGCAGGCCGCCATCGTGGTCATGTCCGCCGATGGCGCGGTCCGGGCGATGGTCGGCGGGCGCAAGACCCGCGTTTCGGGCGAATTCAACCGCGCCACGATGGCCAAGCGACAGACCGGCTCGGCCTTCAAGCCGTTCGTCTATGCCGCCGCGCTCGACCTTGGCCGGTCGCCGCTGGATATGATCGAGGACACGGAATATTGCGTCACGATCCCCGGTTCCGGCGAATGGTGCCCGCAGAATTTCGACCGCAAGTTTCGCGGGCCCGTGACGCTGGCTGACGCGCTCAAGAATTCGTTGAACATCCCTGCGGTCAAGCTGGCGCAGGCCTCCGGGCTCGACATCGTGCGCAGGGTGGCCAGCGAATTCGGCATCGAATCAGACCTCGCACAGGGCCCGGCCCTTGCCCTCGGCGCATCCGAGGCATCGTTGCTGGAAATGTCGGGCGCCTATGCCGGCATCCTGAACGGGGGCAGTTCGGTCACGCCCTATGGCATGACCGGGTTGCGGCTGCTGGGCGAGTCAGAACCGATCTTTTCGGCCACGTCGGGCATCGGCGAGCGAGTCATCCTGGAGGAGACGGCGCGGCAACTGATCTGGATGATGAACAAGGTCGTCACCGAAGGTAGCGGGAGGCGCGCCGCCCTGCCCGACCGCGAGGCTGCGGGCAAGACCGGCACTTCACAATCGGCCCGCGACGCGTGGTTCATGGGCTTCACGGCCGATTACGTGACCGGCGTGTGGATGGGCTATGACGACAACACGCCGCTGACCGGCGTGACCGGGGCGGGGCTGCCAGCCGAAATCTGGCACGAAACCATGGTGCGGGTGCATGAGGGCCTGCCGGCGCGCCCCTTGCCGATGATGGCTCCGGTGCCCTCGACGCAACCGCAAGAGCAGACCCCCCGCACTGACGGCCAAGGCCGGACCGGCGGGGACATCAATAACGTGCTGCGTGGCCTGTTCGGGGCGGATAACCGCTGATCCCCGATCAACCGATGTTCTGAAGGTCCTGGATCAAGGCGTCGATATCGCCACGGCGCCGGTCGAGCATCGAGCCGATCTCGGTGCGCTCGGTCAAAAGCATGTTCACACCTTCGATGAAGATGTTGAAGAACTTAGGCCGCCCGGAACGGTCGCTGACCAGGAACGCCACTTCGAACGGCGCCTCGCCGCGCAGATGGGCGATGGTCTTGACCTCGTGGAAATTCTTGACCGCCCGGGCCTCTTGCACCTCGATCCGGCCGCCGATGAATTCACGGAAGCGGCGGCCATATTTGCGGCTGACATAGACCTGGAACGCCCGGGTAAAGCCGTTGATCTGTGCCGCGCTCGCCCGGCGGGCATCGACACCAAGGGCATAGCGCGCGATCGTCGGCACATCGGCATAGCGCACGAAGATCTTCTCGAACTCGGCGATCTTGGCAGCCTCCGAGGTCGGCGCCTCGATCACCTTGTTGATATCGGCGACGATCAGGTCAACCAGCCGCTTGGCCCCGTCCGCGCTCAAGGCCCAGGCCCCCGACGGGATCGCCGCCAGTGCCACGCCGGACATCAGGCCGCCAAGCAGGTTGCGCCGGGTCATATCATTCCGAGTAGGGATCATCATAAAGCTCACCATAGGGATCGTCATAAGGGTCGATGTAGGTATCATCATCGCCGCCACCAAGCTCGAAGCGGCGATTCTGGAGATATATCAGCCGGGATTGAGAATAGCTGTCCGCACTCTCGTAGAGAACCGAGTCGACCGTATCCGAGAAACGCCCGCGACTCCTGAGTTTCGAGGCCACGCTCGCCGCCCGGCCATAATATTTCTCGGGTTTGGGCAGCGCATGGGTCAACGGGTTGGTAAACAGGTCCACGACACGGCCTGCCGCGTCACGTTCGGTCGATGGCCCAAGGACCGGCAGTTCGACATAGGCGCCTTCCGGCACGCCCCAGACATGCAGCGTGCCGCCGAAATCGGCCTCGACCTCGGCAATGCCCAGTTCGCTCGCCGGATCGCCAAGCCCGCCGATGCCGAACACCGTGTTGAAGGCAAACCGATAGGTGTTCTGCAACGCCCCACCCAGATCGCCCTGAAGCAGGTTGTTCACAACGGTGCCCGGCAAGCTGAGATTGGCGGCGAAATTCGACACGGATTCCGCGACCGGATCGGGCACGATTGTCACGTATCCCTTGCTCGCCGGGCGGACGAGGCCTCGGTCAAGAGCGCGGTTCAACTCGTGATTCTTGCGGTTTGTCTGTTCATAGGGATCGTGAATGCCGTCCGGCGCACCGCCAGGTCCGGGCACGCTACAGGCGCTCAGCCCAAGTGCAAGGCACACCGACAGGACGAACCGGGCGGTCCCGGTTTTCCGGGCCCTGTGGAAAGAGAAGTCTGCCTGGGGAAAAAACGCTGGTGATCGCATGATGAACCTGACTGGCCTTAATACAATTGGTCGTAGGCAATTTCGCATCCCGTCATTCGGTGCCTGTTCCGGGTATGGCAGAATGGAGACACGAGACGCGGTGATAGATCAAAATGCGACGAATGACAACAAATCGCGATGGCGGATGGCACGCAAACCGATGCGGATGAGCCGGCACAAACTGCCGCCGGGGCCGCGAAATTGCGCACAAGGCACGGGGCAAAGGCCGGATCAGGGGGGGTGGCAAAACCCCGCTCATTGCCCCTGCGCGCCATGCAATGCAATCGCGGCCTCGGGGCGATTGGTGAATCGATGACACCGTTTGCGTGCAACCCGTCATAACCAGACCGAGGAGGCGATTCGGGTTTCCCTTCGGCATTTGTTTGCACTAGCGTCGCGGCGACATCAGCCAGAGGAGACCCAAGATGCCATCGCAAATCGAAACCCGCCTTGCCGACCTGGGCGTCACCCTGCCCGATGCTGCCGCCCCCGCCGCGAACTACGTGCCTTATGTTCAGGTCGGCGATCTTGTCTTCGTGTCTGGGCAGGTCTCGATGGACGAGAACGGCCTGATCAAGGGCAAGCTCGGCGCCGACATGGATGTTGACGGCGGAGTCGCGGCGGCCCGGCGCTGTGCCATCATGCTCCTGGCCCAGGCCAGGGCCGCGTGCGGCGGCGATCTCGACCGGCTCACCCGGGTTGTCAAACTGACCGGCTTTGTCAATTCGACCGACACGTTCGGGGATCAGCCCAAGGTGATCAACGGCTGTTCGGATTTCCTTGTCGAGGTTCTCGGCGATGCCGGGCGGCATTCGCGTTCGGCGGTGTCGGCGGCGTCGCTGCCTTTCGGTGTCGCGGTCGAGGTCGAAGCCATCTTCCAGATCAGTTGAGCGCAATGCCCGAACTCGACCCGGCCTTTACCCGTGCCCCCATCGCGCACCGGGCCCTGCACGACGTCACCGACGGGCGGCCCGAGAATTCGCGCGCGGCTATCCGTGCCGCAATCGCGGCAGGGTACGGGATCGAGATCGACCTTCAGCTTTCGCTCGACGGTCAGGCAATGGTGTTCCACGATTACGATCTGCACCGCCTGACCGGTCAGCCGGGTTCGATCCGCCAGCGCAGAGCGGGTGAGCTTGCCCGCCTTCCCCTGCTGCATGGCGACGGCGAAGGCGTACCGACCCTTACCGACATCCTGGCGCTGGTGCAGGGGCGCGCGCCGCTGCTGATCGAGATCAAGGATCAGGACGGCATCATGGGGCCGAATGTCGGCACGCTCGAATATGCCGCGGCGCAGGCGCTTGGCAGCTACAAGGGTCCGGTGGCGGTGATGTCGTTCAATCCCCACGCGGTCGAGGTCATGGCGCGGCTCATGCCCGATCTGCCGCGCGGATTGACGACCAGCGCCTTTGCCCCGCAGGACTGGCCGTTGCTGCCTGCGGCGACCTGCGATCATCTCGGACGCATTCCTGATTATGACCGGCTCGGGGCAAGTTTCGTGTCGCATGAACGCCACGACCTGCACAATCCGCGACTGGTCGAGTTGCGCGACAAGGGCGCGGCGATCCTGTGCTGGACCGTCACCTCGCCCGAAGCCGAGGCATGCGCCCGCGAAGTCGCCGACAATATCACCTTCGAAGGGTATCGCGCCGCGATGCCGTCTTGATCCACCACAAGGTCACGCCAATATCGGAAAGGGCATGGATACCGAGACGACGATCGAGATTCGGGTGAAGACATCGCTTTCCGAGATACCGGAACGCGAATGGGATGCCTGTGCCTGTCCCGAGGCCGCGCAGGGCGGGCGCCCGGACGATCCCTTCACCACGCACCGGTTTCTCTCGGCACTCGAAGACAGCGGTTCGGTCGGGCCGGGAACAGGGTGGGAGCCGCATTACCTGACCGCGCATGTCGGCGGAGACATGATCGCCTGCGCCCCGCTTTATGCCAAGTCACACTCACAGGGCGAATATATCTTCGATCACAACTGGGCCCATGCCTATGAACGCGCGGGCGGGCACTATTATCCCAAGCTTCAGATCGCCGTGCCCTTCACCCCGGCCACCGGGCGGCGTTTCCTGACCCGGCCCGGCTTTGACGGCATCGGGCGGCAGGCGCTGGCGCAGGGCGCGATGCAACTGGCCGAAGGCAACGGGCTCAGCTCGGTTCACGTCACCTTCTGCACCCCGGACGAGGCCGAAGAGGGCCAGACCCTCGGTTTTCTGCACCGGACCACGCAGCAATTCCATTGGCAGAACCGCGGTTACGCCGATTTCGACGCCTTCCTCGCCTCGCTCAGTTCGCGCAAGCGCAAGACCATCCGCAAGGAACGCGCGACGGCACAGGGATTCGGTGGTGAAATCCGGGCGCTGACCGGCAGCGAGATTCGCCCCGAGCACTGGGACGCCGTCTGGCAATTCTATCAGGACACCGGCGCGCGCAAATGGGGCACGCCCTACCTCACCCGCGCGTTCTTCGACATCGCACATGAGCGGCTGCGCGACGATGTGCTGCTGGTGCTGGCGTTTCGGGGTGGCGACCCCGTGGCCGGGGCGCTCAACCTCATCGGGCGCGACGCTTTGTTCGGGCGCTACTGGGGCTGCACCGAACATCACCCCTGCCTGCATTTCGAAATCTGCTATTATCAGGCCATCGAGTTCGCCATCACCCACGGGCTGGCACGGGTCGAGGCCGGGGCACAGGGCGAACACAAACTGGCGCGCGGATACATGCCCACCACCTGCCACGCGCTGACATGGGTGCGCGACCCGGGGTTTCGCGATGCCATCGCGCGCTATCTCGACGCCGAACGCGAGGCGGTGGCCGAGGAGGTCGAAATCCTCACCGAATACGGCCCGTTCCGCAACACCACCCAAGAGGAGGATCACGATTGAACGAACTTCTGTCAGACACGGCCCGCGAAAGCCTGCTCAAACCGCTTTTCGACAGTGGATGGACCATGGTCGAGGGGCGCGATGCGATCACCAAGGACTTCAAGTTCAAGGATTTCCCCGAGGCGTTCGGCTGGATGACCCGGGTCGCGATCTTTGCCGAGAAATGGGACCACCACCCGGAATGGAACAATGTCTATAACCGCGTGTCGGTGACGCTCACCACGCATGACGCGGGCGGGCTTTCGGCGCTCGACGCCAAGCTGGCGCGCAAGATGGACGGCCTCTGACCGCCCGCGTTCCGCGACAGGCAGGGAATTTTCGCAAGAAATCACCCACCAGGGCGCAGCAGGCCGCGGACCCGGCGATTCGGGGCGCGGCCTGTTTTCGGTCACGCGCCTGCGAATCCCCCTTGAAAACATGCGGTTTGACATTTCTGACTGTTTTTGTCATTTATAGAAATGCCCAGCCACCCCGTCGCGCATTTCGGGGAAGCCCGCGATCATTCCGAACCGGAGCCGAGAAATGCACACCGACCAGATGCCGGGCCTGTCACATCCCGAACATGCCATCGACCAACGCACAGGGTTGAACGACCTATGGGAACTCATTTCGACCATGGGCGGGCTGCGCCTGCCCGACTGCGAATGGCTCGTGGACCGATTGATCCCCGAGAACCCGGAGGAAACGCCATGATGCAGCACAAATCAGCCGATATGCGATGCCCCGACGGCGATTCGACCCCGCTTTACAAGGCCGAAGACCTGATGCAGGGCGGGCAGATCGCACATATCGTTCTTGGCGACCAGAATTACATCCTGCGGATCACCCGGGCCGGGAAACTGATTCTCACGAAATAAGAGGTATCGCCCCCAGATGACGGGGCTTGATCGGGCATCGCGTCAATGTGGCGCGCAATTTTGCGCCAATTCCGATAGAATTAGTCGACTTTCCTCTGGATGAACGGCGCCATTGCCCCTATCATCCTTCCGAACGGGATTTCACACACCGACCAGCACCCCGAGGCCACCCGCCATGATCGTCTGCCATTGCATGAATATCACCGACAAGGACATCCGCTCTGCAATCGAGTGGATGCGGCGCTCCGATCCTGATACCATTGTCACACCCGGCAAAGTGTATCATGCACTTGGAAAGCGCGCGGATTGCGGCGGATGCCTGCCGCACTTCATGGCCACCATGGAGACCAGCGACAGCTTTCAGGTGCCAGCCACTCTGCGCAACATGAGACAGAGAAAGCCAAGGAGAACCGCTCATGAAAGGCGACAAGAAAGTTATTGAATACCTCAACGCCGCGCTTCGATCCGAGTTGACGGCCGTGAGCCAGTACTGGTTGCATTACCGCCTTCAGGAGGATTGGGGCTTTGGTCGGCTCGCCGCAAAATCGCGCGAGGAGAGCATCGAAGAGATGCACCATGCCGACAAGCTCATCGAGCGGATCATCTTTCTCGAAGGTCATCCCAATCTGCAAAAGCTCGACTCGCTCAGGATCGGGGAAAACATCAAGGAAACCCTCGAGGCCGATCTCGCCGCCGAACACGAGGCCCGCACCCTTTACATCGAGGCCCGCAAGCATTGCGATCAGGTCGGGGATTATGTCTCGAAGAACCTGTTCGAGGAACTGATCGCGGACGAGGAAGGTCATATCGACTATCTCGAAACCCAGCTCGACCTGTTCGAAACCATCGGGCAGGAAAGATACGCCCTGTTGCAAGCCAAACCGGCCGACGAAGCCGAGTAACAAGAGCCAGGCAACAAGACCGGGGCACACCCGCCTTGCACGACCGGCCCGGGCCATCGCCGCCCGGGCCGTTGTCGTTTTGCCCGTCACCGGTCCGGCGATTTTTCCGCAAAAGATCTGTCGGCAGGCCCCCTTGGGCGGGCGTTGTTACAGAAGTTTCGCATAACCGTCACGCCCCTTTGACAGTTTTGATGTCTTGGTCCCCGCAAATGAAACGGGGGTCTGCATGCTTGCCTTTGACAGTCTGACAAAGCGTTTCGGCGCCAATGTCGCCGTGAAGAATGTCAGTTTCTCGATTGATCGGCCGATGATGGTCGGGATCATCGGGGCGTCGGGCGCGGGCAAATCCACGCTGTTGCGCATCATCAACCGGCTCACCGACGCCACCAGCGGCAAACTGGAATTCGAAGGCCGCGACGTCCTGGGGCTCAAGGGCACGGCCAAGCGCGAATGGCAGTCGCAATGCGCCATGATCTTTCAGCAATTCAACCTCGTGCCGCGCATGGACGTGGTCTCGAACGTGCTGCATGGCACGCTCAACCGGCGCTCGACGCTGGCAACGATGTTCAATCTCTACCCGACGGCCGACATTCACACGGCCATCGCCATTCTTGACCGCCTGGGCATCGCCGAGCATGCCCCCAAACGGGCCGAGGCGCTCTCGGGCGGTCAGCAACAGCGCGTCGCCATTGCCCGCGCCCTGATGCAGGACCCCAGGATCATCCTTGCCGACGAGCCCATCGCCTCGCTCGACCCGATGAACGCACAGATCGTGATGGACGCGCTGCGCCGCATCCACGAAGAGGACGGCCGCACCGTTATCGCCAACCTGCACACGCTCGACACCGCGCGGCGCTATTGCGACCGGGTGATCGGGATGC
The DNA here is from genome assembly GCF_008369105.1 of Aquicoccus porphyridii. GTDB lineage: Bacteria > Pseudomonadota > Alphaproteobacteria > Rhodobacterales > Rhodobacteraceae > Aquicoccus > Aquicoccus porphyridii. The sequence continues at coordinate 27,860 of NZ_VINQ01000011.1, forward strand.
GCATGGGCAAGGTCGTGTTCGACGGCACGCCCGAACAACTCACCACCGGCGTGGCACGCGACATCTACGGCGCCGACGCGGATTTTTCCGAATCCGCGACCAGCACCAGCATCGACACCATCGAAACCTCCGCCGCCCGCGCCATTCACGCGGCCGAGGCCATCGCCTGACTTTCAATCCCCGCCGCGGACCCGCGCCGGGACCAACCACCGGAGAGAGAGAAGATGAAACACATGCTTGCGGCCATGCTGGCCACCACCACCCTCGTCACCCCCGCGCTTGCACAGGACAGCATCAGCGAATTCCGCATCGGCATTCTTGGCGGCGAAAACGCCCAGGACCGGATGACCTCGAACGAATGCTACCGCGCCAAGGCCGAAGAGCTTCTGGGCGTTCCGGTCAAGCTCTTCACCCCCGCCGATTATGACGGCGTGATCCAGGGCCTCGTGGGCGGCAGCATCGACATGGCCTGGCTCGGCGCGTCGGGCTATGCCAAGGCCTATCTGACCGATCCCGACGCCATCGAGCCGATCATGGTCAAGACCAATCTCGACAAGTCCTTTGGCTATCATTCCATCGGTTTCGCGCGCAAGGACAGCGGCATCACCTCGCTTGATGACATGAAAGGCAAGGTCTTTGCCTTCGGCGATCCGAACTCGACCAGCGGTTACCTGATCCCCTCGATCGAGATCCCGCAGGCGACCGGCGCCAGCATGGAATCGGGCGACTATTTCGGCGAGGTGAAATTCGTCGGCGGTCACGAGCAGACCATCGTCGCGGTCGCCAATGGCGACGTGGACGCCGGTGTGACCTGGGCCGATGGCATGGGCGACTGGGAAGACGGCTATAACTCCGGCGCGCTGCGCAAGGCATCGGATGCCGGTCTCGTGGACATGAACGAACTGGTCGAGATCTGGAAATCCAAGCCGATCCCCGAAGGCCCGATCGTTCTGCGCAAGGATCTGCCCGAGCGGGTCAAGCTCGACATCACCACGCTGACCGCATCGCTGCCCTACATGGATGCCGACTGTGCCTACAGCTTCATGGCCGGCGAGGCGCTGGGCTTCCAGCCGATCGACCATGACGACTACATCTCGATCATCGAAGCACGCAAATCCAAGATGTAAGACCGCGCTCCGCGCATTCGACCGGCCCCGCCAACAAGGGGCCGGTCATTCCATTTCCAAGTCCCCGCTCAAGGAGAAGCCGACATGGCGGAAACCACGATAGGCCAATCCGTGGGCGCAGAGCGCACCACCGAGATACAAGACGCCTATATGGCCATGACGCGCACCAAGCGCATGTATGGCGGCATCATGCTGGTGATCTTCATCGCGCTGATGACGTCGGGCTTCATGCTCGCCGACAGCCGCAACGCGGGCGGGTTCTGGGACGGAATCCTCAATGTTTTCAATTTCCCCGGCGAGGTGGTGAAAGAGGCGAGCGAGAAAATCACGCTCCTGCCCGCGCTGATGGTCAAGTTCTTTCCCTCGCTGATCGAGACGATCAACATCGCCGCCGCCTCGACCCTGGTGGGCGGGCTGATCGCGATCGTGCTATCGCTTTTGTCCACCCGCGGGCTGGCGCGGTTTCCCCGGCTGATCGGCCTCTTCCGCCGGTTGATGGACATCATGCGCGCAATCCCCGAGATCGTCGTCGCGCTGGTGCTGATCTTCGTCCTCGGTGGCGGGCCGGTGCCCGCGATGATCGCAATCGCGCTGCACACCACGGGCGCGCTGGGCAAACTCTTTTCCGAGATCAACGAAAACGCCAGCCTCAAGCCGCTTGAGGGGCTGGAATCGACTGGCGCCACATGGGCCCAGCGGATGCTTCTGGGTGTCGTGCCGCAGGTCGCCCCCAACTGGCTGAGCTACGCGCTCCTGCGCTTCGAGATCAACATCCGCGCCTCGGCCATCCTCGGCTTCGTCGGTTCGGGCGGGATCGGTTATGACCTCAAGAACGCCTTCAGCTGGGGCCAGGGCCGCTATGACGAGGTGGCGGCCATCTTCATCCTGCTGTTCCTGACCATCGTCTTCTTCGATCAGCTTTCCAGCCATTACCGCAACAAACTCGTCGGAAAGGTGTGAGGTCATGACCGCAACCGCAGACACGATGCCCGTCACCGACCTGAAACAAACCGCCACCGCGCTGATCGCCCGCAAACGCTTCATCGCCTTTGCCGCGCCGGCGGTCATCCTGGCCTATTTCATCTACCTCTTTTTCGCCTTCGACATTCCCGGGCTGGTCGAGCGCGCGCGGATGGACAATGCGCGCATCCTCGTGGCCGACAGCTATAGCTACAAGACCCATATCACCCACGACAACCGGAGTGGCGGGCTCAGCTTTGCCATCGAGGGCGAGAACAAGGGCACATATCCCGAGAGCATGATTCCCGATTTTGTCACGCGAAACGGCGACGATTCGGTCGACATCGCGCTCAAGGCCCGGGAAAGCGCGCAAATCGACGGCTCGACCCTGCGCTATATCCGCCCCGATTATGGCACCGTCACCGTGACGGTCGAGGGCCGCGATATCATCCTCGACACGCCCGACGGAGAGGTGCCCGACTGGATCAGCGCCAGCAATGCCCGCGTCAACATCACCGGCGCGGGCGGACGCGCCATCGTGACCCGCGCCCGCACCGAGGTTTACCGCTATTCCTTCGGGTGGGAGCTGTTCTGGTTCACCCTCGACAGCCCGTTCTACGGCAAGGGCTTTGGCGAATTGGCAGGGCTGGCCCTGTCGGGCGACCGGGTGGTTGCCGACAAGAGCAACCTTGCCGCCATGGTGCATGATTTCTGGAACAACGCCATGTGGCGCCACAAGGATGTGATCTGGGCGATCTTCGAAACCATTCTCATGGCCTTTCTCGGCACGATGGGGGCGGCACTGGTGGCCCTGCCGCTGGCCTTTCTCGCCGCGCGCAACTTTACCCGGCTGATGAGCATCCGCTTTGCCGTGCGCCGGTTCTTTGACTTCGTGCGCGGGGTCGACGGGTTGATCTGGACCATCATCCTTTCCCGCGCCTTCGGCCCCGGGCCGATGACCGGCGCGCTGGCGATCCTGATCACCGACACCGGCAGCTTCGGCAAGATGTTCTCCGAGGCGCTGGAGAATGTCGATAACAAGCAGATCGAGGGCGTATCCTCCACCGGGGCCAAGCGGCTGCAACGCTATCGCTTTGGCGTGATCCCGCAGGTGACACCGGTCTTGCTCAGCCAGATCCTCTATTACCTCGAATCCAACACCCGCAGCGCCACGGTAATCGGCGCGATCACCGGCGGCGGTATCGGGCTTCTGCTGACGCAGGCGATCATCACCCAGAAGGACTGGGAAGAGGTGAGCTATTACATCGTGCTGGTGATCCTCATGGTGATCGCGATGGACTGGTTCTCGGGCTGGCTGCGCGGGCGGCTGATCGGCCGGAACGAGGCGCATTGATGGCCCGCCTTTCGGCCACGGCGCCCTTTCTCCACCCCGATTGCGAGATCACCGATACCCGCCTTGGCCGCTATGTCGAAATCGGGCGCGGCAGCCGCGTGGCCCATTCGGTGATCGGCGATTATTCCTATTGCGACCGCTATGCCGACATCGCCAATGCCGAGATCGGCAAGTTCGCCAATATCGCCAGCTTCGCCCGCATCGGCCCGACCGATCACCCAATGGACCGGGCCAGCCTGCATCATTTTCACTATCGCTCGGCGGATTACTGGGACGACGCGCAGAACGACCCGGATTTCTTCGCCCATCGCCGCGCCCGCATCGCCCGGATCGGGCATGACACATGGATCGGCCACGGCGCCGTCATCCGCCCTGAAGTGACCGTCGGGCATGGCGCGGTCGTCGCGGCAAAGGCCGTCGTCACCCGTGACGTTGCCCCTTACGAGATCGTCGCGGGAATCCCGGCCAAACCGCTTCGGATGCGCTTTGCGCCCCAGATCGTCGAGCGGCTCATCGCGCTGGCGTGGTGGGACTGGGATCACCAGACCCTGCGCGCGCGGCTTGACGATTTCCGGTCACTTCCCATCGAGGCGTTTCTTGAGAAATACGAAACCGGCTAGGGTTCGCCACCTGACGAAAAGCCCCGATTCTGCAGTTCCTGCGCATTCGGGCGCTCAAAAGACCCGCGGGTCAGCTTTGCGGACAAAGGGTGATTTCGCTGCCCTTGCGCCAATGTCGGGTTTGTCAAAAACAGTATCTTAATTTGTTCACTGCCGAAGCGTTCGTTCTGGTTGCATTTCTGTATTGCGAATAGACTGACCAGCATGACCATCGAACCGAGACTGGATATCATCGGTGCGGCCTTGGCTGATCCTAGCCGATCACGCATCCTCTGCGAGTTGATGGATGGCCGCGCCTTCACCAACAAGGAGCTGGCCTGCGCGGCAAATGTCAGTCCGCAGACGGCGAGCGCGCATCTCAAGCAGCTAGAACAGGCAGGTCTGACCGCTTCGCTACGCAACGGACGGCACGTCTATCACCGGATTGCCAATGCAGAAGTCGCCGCAATTCTTGAAGGGCTGGCACAACTTTCGCCCACCGACCATTTGTCACGGCCCGGTCAGATCGGCACAGACACTCGACAGGCGCGCAGTTGCTACAACCATATAGCGGGGAGGCTCGGCGTTTTGATGACGGATCGTTTGATCGCGCTCAATGTGCTAATGGTTCGCGATGACACTATCTGCGCTGGCCCCCGATATCATGCCTTTCTCGATGAAATCGGTATCGAGGCTCCACTTGGGAGCTTGGGGAAGCCTCCGGCGAAGTTCTGTCTCGACTGGACTGAGCGGCGACATCACATATCCGGTCCGCTTGCTACCGCGATCATGCAAAAATTTCTGGAGGCGCACTGGCTTGAGCGTCGTACAGGCAGTCGTGCATTGAACATTACCGCTGAGGGGTTGGATGTGCTTGAGTGCCAGTTTGGCTTGACCCAAGTGGATATCGATCTCGTCGACCCGGTCTGAGAGTTCGGTCGTCAACGAACTGTCTTTTCTCACAGGAACAATGATCCGGGTTATTCCGACTGCATATCAGCCGGAGACAACAATGACATTACCCAAGCTTGATAATGATAGGTTCGTTCCCGAGGAGGGGCTGCGGATTATCGTCCAGGTGCCCGACACCCATGCACAAAGAATCGTGAACGCGGTTCTGACCGAAGACGCGCTGAAATATGGAGATTATGATTCTGTAACGTTTCAGACCACGCCGGGAACTCAGAAATTCAGGTCGCTGGGGAGCGGACGCAATTCTGGCACCGAAAAGGTGGTCGAAGTGCCCTGCGTGGAACTCTCATTTTTCTTGGGCGGTGATGATGCCAAAGCGGTGCGGGTTCTGAAAGCCATTTACACCTCCCATCCCTACGAAGAGCCGGTTGTGTTTGTAGTCCAGTGCATCCGGACACTTCATATTCGCGGAATGGACGAGGACAATCCCAACAGGTTCTGGAACAGCGATGCTGAAGACTGGGTGCCCGAAGAACACCGGTAGCAGACACAAAAGCCGCCGTTCGTCCAAAGCGCAGCATTCGGTAGTGTAGGGCTCCAACCGGTCATCCCACAGTTCCGCTCAGAGAAAATGGGCTCCAGCCTGTCGTCCTGCCTTCATCGGGTATCTCATGTCAGGCGGCGAACACGAGGGTGTGTCGTGCCGCACCTGATCGGGTTCCGAATGGAGGGCAGGCGCATGCCCCTCACTCGGCGGCAAGGCGGGACGGGGACAGAACCGACATGAACCGCGCGGCGGCCTCACCGGCGATATAGGCCAGTTCGCCCCTCGCAAGCGTCGCCTCGATCACCCGGGTCTCGGCGTTCATCACCACGATATCGGCGCGCTTGCCCGGATCAAGCGTGCCACGATCGGCGAGTTTCATGATCCGCGCCGGGTTGGTCGAGATCATCGCCCAGGCCCGCGCAAGGGTCAGCGTCCCGCCTTGCGCCAACATCGACGCGGCGACCGGCAGCGCCGGGTAGTGGTAATCCGACACCAGCACATCGCACAATTCCCGCGAAATGAGGGTCGTGGCCGCGACATTTCCCACCTGCGATCCGCCCCGCACCACGTTCGGCGCGCCCATCACCACCGCATCGCCATAGGTCTTGGCCACCGACGCCGCGCTGGTCCGGGTGGGAAACTCACAGATCCGCGCCCCGATGGCGTGGAACAGGTCGCGGGTTTCGCCGTCGGGGTCGTCATGGCTCCCGTATTGCACGCCGATCTCGTCAAAGGCCGCGGCCAGCGCATTGAGATGACGCGGGACATCCCCGGCCCGGTCCTGCGCGGCCCTTATGCGGGCGATGAAATCCTCGATGCTCCCGCCTTCGCGCTCGGCCCAGTGGGCCAGGTTCTGCGGCGCCTCGCGCACCATCTGGATCGCCTCGGGGATGTGGTTGTTGAACACCACGTAATCGATCCCGAACCGGCGCACTGCCGCGATCATCCGGTCGCGGGTCTCGGGCATGTGGGTTTCACAACGGATCTGCATCCGCATGTCGGTCATCGCGTTGGGCCTGTAGGCCTCCAATGCCGCGGCCAGCTTTTCGGCGAAATCGGGTCCGCGCAGCCCGCCTTCCCAACTCCAGCCCTGTGCCAGCCAAGCCGTGGTGATCCCATGCGCCGCAAGCTCGCGATCCACCGAATGCAGGGCCATGTCGATTGGAAACGGCGCCTTGGGGCGCGGCGCGATGTGCCGCTCGAACCCGTCGCCATGCATGTCGACGATCCCGGGAAGCAGCAGGTAACCCGACAGGTCCACATCCACCGCATTCCCGCCACGAACACCCGCAACGATCCGCCCCTCTGCAAGGGACAGATCACCGGCGCGCAACGCATCGTCGCGCAGGACCGTCGCACCCGTGAGGCGCAAAGGGGGAAGCCGTCGTATCATCACCGAAACCTGCTCTGGCGTTTTGCATGGATATACAGGGGTTTCGTATCGTTTCGATGACGCCACGTCATCATTCCGGCGCCACGGTCAACGTCACGCGCTCGCCCGCGAACCATGTCGTGCCGCGCTCGATCGGCCGCCCCTCGGGGCAGACATTCACGCTCAGCGACTTGATCAGCGGATCGCCCTCGCGCAGCCGCAGGTGCAGCGCCTGAGTCGCGCTGGCCCGCTCGGCCATCAGCCGGGTTTCGGCCCGGGTAAAGTCGGCGATCCCGTTCATGCGCAGCGCCTCGGTGACAGAGCTTGTCTCGGTCAGAGCATCGGCCAGGTCCGGCACGCGGGCCTCGGGGAACACGCTTTCGAAATGGGCAATCGGCGTGCCCCCGGCCAGCGAAAGCCCCTCGTAAACGATCACGGACGTCCCCGGAGCCAGCCCAAGCGCCGCTGCCTCGTCACGATTGCAAAGCCGGGTCTCAACCCGCAGCACCCGCTTTTCCGGCAACCGCCCCGTTGCCGCGATATTGCGGTGAAACCGCACGCGGCGGCCAATCGGATACTCGGCCGGGGGCGCTTCGACGAACACGCCCGCACCACGCCGCGACCGCGTGATGCCGCGCTCCGACAAATCCGCCAGCGCCCGGCGCACGGTGTGACGATTGACCCCGAACCGCGCGGCCAGCACCGCCTCGGTCGGCAGCTTGTCACCGGCGCGGTAATGCTCCGCCGCGATCTCGCCCTCAAGCGTCGCGGCGATGGAGGTCCAGACAGGTTTGCGTGCCATATGTCACCAAAAATTCACGAAATGCGGGTTGCCAGACCACCATCAGTGGTCCTATGATTTGTCTAGTTGTATAGTATTATGGACAAATCGGCAAGGTGTCTAGATGACGGCTCAAAATGACCAAGGCGAGGCCCGCAAACGCTGGATGAGCCTGCTGGCGAAATCCCCGCCCGCGCGCCTTGCCGCCCTGACCCGCGACATGACTGACTGGCCCGCTTTTGAATGGCTGCGCCCGCCCGAGGTGGGCGGCGTCATGGTGCGTGGTCGCACCGGCGGCACCGGCGCCCCGTTCAACCTCGGCGAGATGACGGTCACGCGCTGCGCCCTACGCCTTGCCACGGGCGAGGTCGGGCATGGCTATGTGCAGGGCCGCGACAAGGCCCATGCCGAGCGCGCCGCCCTGATCGACGCGATGATGCAGACCAAGCGCGCCGATGCCCTGCGCCGCGCGGTGCTCGACCCGCTCGCAACGCAGATGCAGGCCGACAAGGCCAGCCGCGCGGCCAAGGCGGCGGCCACAAAGGTCGATTTCTTCACCATGGTCCGGGGGGAAGACTGATGCGCGACGACACGCTTTCCGGCGGCTTTGCCGATCCACCCGTCGACGCGGCCCATGCCTTTCGCGCCGCCCTTTCGGCGCTGGCCCGGCCCGGGCGCATCGAAACCCTGACCGGCGCCCAAGCGCCCGAACCGGTGTCGCCCGCCGCCGCGGCCCTTCTGCTCACGCTTTGCGACGCGGAAACGCCGCTCTTCCTCGCCCCCTTGCATGACACGCCCGCGCTGCGCGACTGGATCGCCTTTCACATCGGCGCCCCCATCACCCCGCCCCACGCGGCGCAATTCGCGCTTGGCCGCTGGTCCGACCTGCCCCCGTTGCAGGGCTTTCCCATCGGCACGGCGGATTACCCCGACCGCTCGACCACGCTCATCATCGAGCTGGACCGCCTCACCGCGCAGGGCGCGCGCCTCACCGGGCCGGGAATCGAGACCGAGGCGCATCTCTCGCTGCCCGACATTGCGCCGTTCCGCGCCAACCGCGCGCTCTTTCCGCTGGGCCTTGATTTCTATTTCACCTGCGGCACGTCGCTGGCCGGTCTGCCGCGCAGCACCAATGTGGAGGATGCCTGATGTATGTGGCGGTCAAGGGCGGCGAACGCGCCATCGACAACGCGCATGACTGGCTCGCCGAGGAACGCCGGGGCGACCCGTCGGTGCCGGAACTCGGCGTGGCACAGATCCGCGAACAGCTCGCCCTCGCCGTGAACCGCGTCATGGCCGAAGGCTCGCTTTATGACCCCGACCTTGCGGCGCTGGCCATCAAGCAGGCGCGCGGCGATCTGATCGAGGCGATCTTTCTCATCCGCGCCTATCGCACCACCCTGCCCCGGATCGGCCATTCCCGCCCGGTCGACACCGGCGCCATGGCCTGTATCCGCCGCATCTCGGCCACGTTCAAGGACGCCCCCGGCGGGCAGGTTCTGGGCCCGACCTTCGACTACACCCACCGGCTCCTCGATTTCAAACTCGCCGCTGACGGAGAAACACCCGAGGCCAAAACGGGCGCGGGCCTTGCGCCCGAAATGCCCCGGATCACCGAGTTCCTGAACCGCGAGGGTCTGATCCAGGACGAGTCGACCTGCGACGACACCCCGCCCGACATGACACGCGCACCGATGGAATACCCGGCAGGCCGCGCCCTGCGGCTTCAGGCCCTGACCCGCGGCGACGAAGGCTTCGTGCTGGGCATGGCCTATTCCACGCAGCGCGGCTATGGCCGCAACCACCCCTTCGTCGGCGAATTGCGCATCGGCACCGTCGCCGTCGAAATGGACATCCCAGAGCTGGGCTTTGCCATCGAGATCGGCGAGATCACCCTCACCGAATGCGAAACCGTCAACCAGTTCATGGGCTCGAAAACCGAGCCGCCGCAATTCACCCGCGGCTACGGCCTCGTCTTCGGCCAGACCGAGCGCAAGGCGATCTCCATGGCCCTCGTCGATCGCGCCTTGCGCTGGGAAGAGCTGGGCGAAGACAGCGACGGCGCCCCGGCCCAGGACGAGGAGTTCGTGCTCTCCCACGCCGACAACATCCAGGCCACGGGCTTTCTCGAACATATCAAGCTGCCGCATTACGTCGATTTCCAGTCCGAGCTCGAACTGATCCGCAAGATCCGCACCGAGGCACAGGCCGGGGCACGAAAGGACGCCGCCGAATGACCCATATCGTATTCGATATCGGCAATGTCCTCCTGCGCTGGGATCCGTTCGCGGCCTTCGCCCACATGCCCCGGGCCGAGGTCGAGGCGATGTTCGACGCGGTCGATTTCCCGACCTGGAACCTCGCCAATGATGCCGGTCGCCCCCGGGCCGAGGCGGTCGCGGAAATCGCTCGCACCCAGCCGCAGCATGCCGCGCGGATGGGCGAATATTTCGACCGCTTCCACCACACGATCCAAGAGCCGATCCATGGCACATGGCAGATCGCCAACCGCCTCAAGCGGGATGGCAGGCGGCTATTCGGCCTGACCAATTTCTCGGCCGATACATGGCCCGTCGCGCTCGACCTGCATGGCGGGCTGACCGATCTGCTTGAGGATATCGTCGTCTCGGGCGTGGAACAGGCAATCAAACCCGATCCGCGCATCTATGCCATCCTGTGCGAGCGTAACCGGCTTGCCCCCGGTGATTGCCTCTTCATCGACGACAGCGCGGACAATGTCGCGGGCGCACGCGCCGTGGGCTGGGACGCGGTGCAATTCACCACGCCCGAAGCACTGGAACGGGCCTTGACCGAAAGGGGGCTTCTGTGAGCGATTACAACTTCGCCTATCTCGACGAACAGACCAAGCGGATGATCCGTCGCGCCCTGCTCAAGGCCGTGGCGGTGCCGGGCTACCAGGTGCCGTTCGCCAGCCGTGAAATGCCCATGCCCTATGGCTGGGGCACCGGCGGGGTGCAGGTCACGGCGGCCTGCCTCACCCCCGATGACACGCTCAAGGTGATCGACCAGGGCGCCGACGACACCACCAATGCCGTGTCGATCCGCAAGTTCTTCGAGAAAACCGCGCATGTGGCGACCACGGAAAAAACCCGCGCCGCAAGCGTGATCCAGACCCGCCACCGCATCCCCGAGGAACCGCTCACCGCCGATCAGATCCTCGTCTACCAGGTGCCGATCCCCGAGCCGCTGCGCTTTCTCGAACCGCGCGAGACCGAAACGCGGCGGATGCACGCGCTCGAAGAATACGGCCTCATGCATGTCAAACTATACGAGGACATCGCGCGCCACGGCCATATCGCCACCGCCTATGCCTACCCGGTCAAGGTCGAGGGGCGCTACGTGATGGACCCGTCGCCGATCCCGAAATTCGACAACCCCAAGCTCGAAAGCGCCGCGCTGCAACTCTTCGGCGCGGGCCGTGAACAGCGCATCTATGCGATCCCGCCCCATACAAGGGTGGTCAGTCTCGATTTCGAGGATCACCCTTTCGAGGCGAGCAAGGCAGATCACGCCTGTGACCTCTGCAGCGCGCGCCATACCTATCTCGACGAGGTGATCACCGACGATGCCGGCGGGCGCATGTTCGTCTGCTCCGATACCGACTATTGCGCCGGGCGTCAGGCCACGGGCCATCATGGCCGGCTGAGCCCGCAGGAGGCAACCGCATGACCCCGCTTCTCTCGGTTCGTGACCTGTCGAAAACCTATGGCGGCCGGATCGGCTGCGCGGACGTGTCCTTTGATCTCTACCCGGGCGAGGTGCTCGGCATCGTCGGCGAATCCGGCTCCGGCAAATCCACGCTCCTGAACTGTCTTGCCGGGCACCTCGCCCCAGACACCGGCGAGATCCTGTTCGACACCCGCACCGACGGTCCCCGCGACACCCGCAAGATGAGCGAGCCGGAAAGGCGGATGCTGTCACGCACCGACTGGGCCTTCGTGCACCAGAACCCGCGCGACGGGCTGCGCATGGGGGTCTCGGCTGGCGGCAACGTGGGCGAGCGGCTGATGGCCGTGGGCGCGCGCCATTACGGCCAGATCCGTGCTCAGGCCACTGACTGGCTGGGCCGGGTCGAGATCACCGAGGACCGGCTCGATGACCGCCCCTCGGCCTTCTCGGGCGGCATGCAGCAGCGGCTCCAGATCGCGCGCAACCTCGTCACCGGGCCACGGCTCGTGTTCATGGACGAGCCCACCGGCGGGCTCGACGTGTCGGTGCAGGCGCGACTGCTCGATCTTCTGCGCGGGCTGGTGCGCGAAATGGGGCTTTCGGCCATCATCGTCACCCATGACCTTGCCGTGGTGCGGCTGCTGGCCCATCGGCTGATGGTGATGAAATCCGGCCACGTGGTCGAACAGGGCCTCACCGATCAGGTGCTGGACGACCCGCAACATGCCTATACCCAGCTTCTCGTCTCCTCGATCCTGCAGGTGTAACCCGATGATCCGTATCGAAAACGTCTCGAAATCCTTTACCCTGCACAATCAGGGCGGCGCGGTAATCCCGGTCATGGAGGGCGCGTCTTTCACCGTCGCCCCCGGCGAATGCGTGGCCCTCACCGGCGATTCTGGCGCGGGCAAATCCACGCTGATGCGGATGATCCACGGCAATTACCTCGCCGCCTCGGGCCGCATTATCGTCGGCGACACCGATGTCGCCCGGGCCGAGCCGCGCGAGATCCTCACTCTGCGGCGCGACACGCTGGGCTATGTCAGCCAGTTCCTGCGCGTCGTGCCGCGCGTGCCCACCCGCGACGTGGTGGCCGAGCCGCTGCTCGCGGTCGGCACCGATCGCGCCACCGCCCACGCCCGGGCCGAGGAACTGCTCACCCGGCTCAACATCCCGCAAACCCTCTGGTCGCTCAGCCCCACCACCTTCTCGGGCGGCGAACAGCAGCGGGTGAACATCGCCCGCGGCTTTGCCCATGACTTCCCCGCGATGCTGCTCGATGAACCCACCGCCAGCCTCGACGCCACCAACCGCGAAACAGTGCTGCGCCTGATCGAAGAGGCCAAGGCGCGCGGCACCGCGATCATCGGCATCTTTCACGATGCCGACGCCCGCGCCCGCGTCGCCGACCGCGAAATCGACGTCTCGGCCTTCACCCCGGCGCGCGCGGCATGAGCGGCGCGATCTTCGCCATCGTCGGCCCCTCGGGCGCGGGCAAGGACACGCTGATGCAGGCGGCAGCCGCCCGCCTGCCCGACCTCTACCTCGTGCGCCGCGTGATCACCCGGGCCGAGGATGCGGGCGGCGAGGAGTTCGAAGGCATCACCGAGGCGGAATTTTCCACGCGCCTCGCACGCGGCGAATTCGCCCTGCACTGGCAGGCCCACGGGCTGCGCTATGGCATCCCCGCTTCGGTTCTCGACCATCTCGCACGGGGCAAGACCGTGCTCTTCAACGGCTCGCGCGCCATGCTGGACGATGCCGCCCGCGCCTTTCCGGGGTTGCGCGTGATCCATATCACCGCCTCCGACGCCTTGCTGGCGCAACGCCTGCACGCCCGCGATCGCGAAACCGCCCCCGACATCGCCGCGCGCCTCACCCGCGCCCGCCTGCCCCTGCCCGAGGGGCTCGACGTGACCGAGATCGACAATTCCGGCCCGCTCGATGCGGCACTTGACCGGCTGATATCCATCCTCGCCCCCGACCCGGAGACCACGACATGACCGACATGACCCTCGCCAATGCCCGGATCGTTCTGCCCGATGAGGTGATCCATGGCGCGATCGAGATCAGGGACGGCCATATCGCCGCCATCGAGCCGGGCGCGCACGTGCCCCCCGGCGCGGTGGATGCAGCGGGCGATCTGATCATCCCCGGCCTGATCGAGCTTCACACCGACAATCTCGAACGCCATATCCAGCCACGCCCCCGGGTCGACTGGCCCCATGCCGCCGCGATCCTCGCCCATGACGGCGAGCTGGCCTCGGTCGGCGTCACCACCGTGTTCGACGCGATGCGCGTGGGCTCGGTGCCCGGCGGCAAGGGCCGCTATCTCAAATACGCCCGCAACCTCGCCTCCGAACTGTGGGAGCTGCGCGCCGCGCGGGCGCTCAAGATCAACCATTACCTGCACCTGCGCGCCGAAGTCTGCTCGGAAACCCTGGTCGAGGAAATGGCCGAATTCGGCCCGCAGGACCGCGTCGGCATCGTCAGCCTGATGGACCACACCCCCGGCCAGCGACAGTTTCGCGACGTCTCGAAACTCAAGGCCTATGTTCAGGGCAAACTCAACCTGACCGACCCGGAATTCGAAGAACATGTCGCGCAGTTGCACGCGCTGCGCCGCGCCCATGGCGACCGCCACGAAGCCGCCGCGGTGGCCGAGGCCGCCCGCTATGGCGCCGTGCTCGCCAGCCATGACGACACCACCGACGCACATGTCGCGACCAGCGCCGGTCACGGTATCGCGCTGGCCGAATTCCCGACGACACTCGAAGCCGCCCGCGCCTGCCATGCGCACGGGATCAAGGTCATGATGGGTGCACCCAACCTCATTCGCGGCGGCTCGCATTCGGGCAATGTCGCGGCGCACGAGCTGGCCGCGCATGACCTCTTGGACATCCTGTCATCCGATTACGTGCCCTCGGCCCTGATGAGCGCCGCGTTCCTGCTGGCCGATCTCTGGGATGACCTGCCCCGCGCCATCGCCACCGTCACGGCCAATCCCGCCCGCGCCGCCGGGCTTGATGATCGCGGGCGCATCGCCACCGGCCTCCATGCCGATCTGGTCCGGGTCGCGCGCATCAAGGGCACCCCGGTCATCCGCGGCGTCTGGTGCCACGGGCGGCAGGTCGGGTGACTACCGCGCCGGACCATCCCGCTCGCGGTTGAGCGCCTCGATCTTGGCGTCCAGCACTTCGAGCCGCGACAGAACCTCGTCGCGGTAAGCGTCGGTATTGGCGACATCCTCTTCGTGATGCGCCTCCTGCATCGAGTTGACGATGAGACCGACCACGAGGTTCACCACCGCGAAGGTGGTGACAAGGATGAACGGCACGAAAAACGCCCAGGCTTGGGGATAGACCTCCATCACCGGGCGCACGATCCCCATCGACCAGCTTTCCAGCGTCATGATCTGAAACAGCGAATAGGCGCTGCTGCCCAGATCGCCGAACCATTGCGGAAAGCTCTCGCTGAAAAGCTTGGTCGCCATCACCGCCGCGATGTAGAAGATCAGCCCCATCAACAGAAAGACCGACCCCATCCCCGGCACGGCGCGGATGAACCCCTCGACCACCCGGCGCAGCGACGGCGCAACCGACACCACCCGCAACACCCGCAGGATGCGCAGCGCACGCAGCGCGGTAAAGCCCTGCCCGGCGGGGACAAGCGAAACGCCGACGATCACGAAATCGAAGATGTTCCAGCCATTGCGGAAAAACCGCGGCCCAAGGGCCACGAGTTTCATCGCGATCTCGACGACAAAGACCGCCAGACAGGCCGCATCGAGCGCAAGGATGAGCGGCCCGGCGGCCTCCATCACCGGCTTTGACGTCTCAAGCCCGAGGATCACCGCGTTGAAAATGATCACGGCGGTGATGAACGTGACAAAACGCGGATGTTCGACAAGACGCGCAAGGCGTTGACGCATTGGGTTATCCTTCGGCGGTCAAAAGCGCGGGCAGCCCGTCGCGATAGCTGGGGTAAAGCAGGCGCACGCCCAGTTCGTCCTTGATCCGGTCGTTTCGCACCCGCTTTGATTCGGCATAGAACGAACGCGCCATCGGCGTCATCTCGGCCGTCGCGAAATCCTCTTCGGGGGGCAGCGGCAGGCCCAGCAATTCGGCGGCATGGGCCAGCACGTCCTGCGGCGGGGCCGGGTCATCGTCACAGACATTGTAGATCGCGCCGGGATCGGGGCGCGCGATCGAGGCGGCCAGAACCTGCGCGATGTCATCGACATGAATGCGCGAAAACACCTGACCCGGCTTGATGATGCGGCGCGCGGTGCCCCGGCGGACCTTGGCAAACGGCCCGCGCCCGGGGCCATAGATGCCCGCAAGGCGAAAGATATGCAGCGGCAGGCCGGTCGCCTGCCATTCTGCCTCGGCCTTGACGCGATGACGCCCCCGCTCCGTCGACGGGGTGAGCGGCGTGGCCTCATCGACCCAACCGCCCCCGTGATCGCCGTAAACCCCGGTGGTCGAGAGATACCCCACCCATTCGAGATTGGGCGCAAGGCGGGCAATGTCCGCCCCAAGCTCGGCGATCACCGGATCGCCGTTCTCATCCGGCGCCGCCGAGAGCAGCAGGTGCGTGACCCCGGCCAGCGCCGGGCGCGGGTCGCTGCCCGGCCAGATCAGGGGCGTGACGCCCTCCGCCGCGATCCGGTCCTGTTTCTCGGGCTTGCGCGTCGTGCCGAAAAGCCGCCAGCCCCGCGGCGCCAGAAGGCGCGCAAGGGCGGATGCGGTAAAACCGTGACCAAAGGTGAAAAGCGTGCCTGTCATGGCTGCATACCTGCGACCTGACCGGTTCGATTGCAAGGGGCGGACCGGCAGATCACCGGGATGCGTCCTGCGCCGCCCGACGCGCCGCCCGCAACTGCCGGAACATCGACACGGTATAAAGGACAAGCGCCGTCCAGATCATCGGAAAGGCGATCATCCGCGCCCGCCCGAACTCTTCCTTGAAGACGAAAACACCGATCAGCATGATCATGGTCGGCGCGGTGTATTGCAGGATGCCGATGGTCGAGAGCCTGAGCAGTTTCGCCCCGTTGGCATAAAACAGAAGCGGCACCGCGGTCACGATCCCGCACCCCAGCAAAAGGCCGATATCGACGGCGCCGGTGAAATGGCTTTCGCCCGTCGCCACGAGCCACGCCACCCAGATCAGCGCCGGAGGCGTGAGGATCAGCACTTCGAGCAGGAACCCCTGGTTGGGGCCGATGGGCAGCCATTTCTTGAAAAAGGCATAAAACCCCCATGACAGGGTCAGGCCCAGCGCCGCCCATGGCACCCGGCCATTGTCGAGCGTGAGCACCAGAACCGCCAGCGCGGCTAGCGCGATGGCGGCGATCTGCATCGGCGCCAGCCGCTCGCGCAACAGGACCGCCCCCAGGAAGATCGAGAAAAGCGGGTTGATGTAATATCCCAGCGCCGCGTCGAGCGCATGGTTGGTCGCGATGGCCCAGACATAGATCGCCCAGTTGACCGAAATCAGCGCGGCGGTGACACAGCCCATGGCGAGCATGCGCGGATCGCGCAGCGCAACGCGAATACTGTCGGTCCGGCCCAGCAGGATGAGAAGCCCACCGGCCACGGGCACCGACCACAGGACGCGGTGGGCCACGACCTCGGCCGCCGGGATATGCGACAAGAGCTTGAGATAGAGCGGCAGAAACCCCCAGAGCCCATAGGCGGTGAGCGCGAAGGCAAGGCCCTGCGGCGTGTCGCGATTGTCGGGCCGGTCGGGAATCTGGGTCATCGGGCACACTCCTTGGCCATCGGCTTAGCGGCAGGTTGCACGATGGTCCAGAGCCTGCACCCGCCCCCTCTGGCAAACGCCCACCCACCCACCCCGTTCGCCAGAGGGGGCTTGGCGCCGATTCTTCACCGTTGCGCGGGCAGAGAGCGCGGATCTTGAGTATTTTCACCAAGAAAGAGACGGCCGGTCCTTCTTGCTTCCCTTGCTCTTTCTTGGGAAAAATACTCATTCGCCCTGTCGACCCGCACAGGGTATCCCCGCGCGCACCACCTTGACATTGGCTGCCGTGACACGCGCTATATGCGAAGAACGAAAGGTTTCCCATGCATCCCAACCCGGCATTCCGACCCGAGAACAACGACGAATCGCTCGCCTTCGCGCGCGAAGCGGGGTTCGGTCTGCTGGCCGTCGCCAATGGCGACGGGGCGCCGATGCTGTCGCATGTGCCCTTTCTCGTGACCGGGGACGGCGCGGCGGCCGAGCTGCACCTGATGCGCTCGAACCCGATCGCGCGGGCCTGCACCGCGCCACTGGCGGCACGGATCGCGGTGCAGGGGCCGCATTCCTATGTCTCGCCCGACTGGTATGGCATCGACGAGCAAGTGCCGACATGGAACTACCTGGCGATTCACCTGATCGGGCGGATCGAGCCGCTGCCCGACCCGGACCTGCCCGGGATACTCGACCGGCTTTCGGCGCATTTCGAATCCCGCCTCGCGCCCAAGCCGGAATGGACCATGGACAAGATGTCCCGCGATGCCGCGGCCCGGATGATGCGCCAGATCCGGCCCTTCCGGTTTGTCATCGAACGGCTCGACAGCACGTGGAAGCTGGGCCAGAACAAGCCCGAAGCGGCGCGGCTGGCCGCGGCGGAGATGCTGGCCAGCCACGGGCAGGGACAGGAAGTGGCGGTGCTGGCCGCGATGATGCGCAGGCCGCCGGTGTGACCGGCGTGGACAGCCCCTGCCCACGCCTCTAAGCTCGCCACGACACCACTCGAAAGGACCCCCGGAATGGAACTGATCTACGCCGCCGCCTCGCCCTATGTGCGCAAGGTCCGCACGCTCCTGCACGAAACCGGCCAGAGCGACGATGTCACGCTCGTTCCGGTCAAGACGTCGCCCACCGCCACCCCCGACGTGGTGCGCGCCGCCAACCCGCTGGGCAAGATCCCGGCGCTGGTGCGCCCCGACGGGCCCGCGATCTATGACAGCCGGGTGATCACCCGCTATCTCGACGCCCGCGCCGGTGGCGGGTTCTACCCCGAGGCCCGGATCTGGGAGGTGCTGACGCTCGAGGCAACGGCGGATGCGATCATGGATGCGGCCATCCTGATCACCTATGAAAACCGCCTGCGCCCGCCCGAGCATCGCTCGGAAGATTGGATCGAGGCGCAATGGAGCAAGGTCGCCCATGCCGTGCGCGCGGTCAACGACCGCTGGATGAGCCACCTTGCCGGGCCGGTCGACATGGGCCATGTCGCGGTCGGCTGCGCGCTCGGCTATCTCGATTTCCGCCATGACGCGCGCGGCTGGCGCAAAGGGTGCGATGCGCTCGACGACTGGTTCACGGTGTTCGCCTCGCGCGACAGCATGCAGGCCACGGCGCCGAAGGATTGACCGCGACCCGCCGGGCATATGCCGGCATGGCCCTTGACCCGGCCGGGCCTAAGCTGCGCCCAAAAGGCGCATTTCCCAATCCCTTCTGGACGCAAGCGCCAAGCCTCGCTACATAACGCCCGAGAAGGGCCGCGGCGAGTCTGCGGCCATCTTGTTGCTAGCCGGTTCCGGCCTGAAAAAACGGAGAATACCTCGTGTCCAACGCAGAAGATCACGCAGGCACCCGCAGAGATTTCCTCTATTACGCCACCGCAGGGGCCGGTGCCGTTACCGCAGGTGCCGCAGCCTGGCCTCTTGTCAACCAGATGAACCCCTCCGCCGACGTCGCGGCACTCAGCTCGATCCGGGTCGATGTCTCGGGGGTCGAGGTCGGCACGCAACTGACGGTGAAATGGCTGGGCAAGCCGGTTTTCATCCGCCGCCGCAGCGCCGAAGAGATCGAGGCCGCGCGCGCCGTTGCGCTCGACGAGCTGATGGACAAGAACGCCCAGAACCGCAACGACATGGCGCTCGATGCCTCCGACCAGAACCGCACGCTCGACGAAGACGGCGAATGGCTGGTGATGATCGGCGTCTGCACCCACCTGGGCTGTGTGCCGATCGGTGACGGCGCGGGCGATTTCGGTGGCTGGTTCTGCCCCTGTCACGGCTCGCATTACGACACGGCCGGCCGCATCCGCAGAGGTCCGGCGCCCGAAAACCTCTGGATCCCGGTTGCCGCCTTCGACGGCGACGACCTGGTGCTCGGATAAGGAGACGCGCGAATGTCCGGAATTCCTCACGACCATTACGAACCCAAATCGGGTTTTGAAAAGTGGCTGCACAAGCGTCTGCCTGTGGTTGGCCTCATGTATGACACGATCATGATCCCCACCCCGAAGAACCTCAACTGGTGGTGGATCTGGGGCATCGTGCTGGCCTATTGCCTTGTGCACATGATCGTCACCGGCATCATCCTGGTGATGCATTACACCCCGCATGTCGATTACGCCTTTGCCTCGGTCGAGCATATCATGCGCGACGTGCGCGGCGGGCACATGCTGCGCTATCTGCACATGAACGGCGCATCGCTCTTCTTCCTTGCCGTCTATATCCACATCTTCCGCGGCCTTTACTATGGCTCCTACAAGGCGCCCCGCGAAGTGACCTGGATCATCGGCATGCTGATCTTCCTGCTGATGATGGCCACCGGCTTCATGGGCTACGTGCTGCCCTGGGGGCAGATGTCGTTCTGGGGTGCCACGGTGATCACCGGGCTGTTCGGCGCGATCCCCTTCATCGGCGAACCGATCCAGACCTGGCTTCTGGGCGGTCCCGCGGTCGACAACGCGACGCTCAACCGCTTCTTCTCGCTGCACTACCTGCTGCCCTTCGTGATCGCGGCGCTGGTGATCGTGCATATCTGGGCCTTCCACACCACCGGCAACAACAACCCCACCGGGGTCGAGGTGCGCCGCGGCTCCAAGGAAGAGGCCGAGAAGGACACGCTGCCCTTCTGGCCCTATTTCGTGATCAAGGATCTGTTCGCGCTGGCGGTAATCCTCGCGATCTTCTTTGCCATCGTCGGGTTCATGCCCAACTATCTTGGCCACCCCGACAACTATATCGAGGCCAATCCGCTGGTGACGCCGTCGCATATCGTGCCTGAATGGTATTTCCTGCCGTTCTACGCGATCCTGCGCGCCTTTACCTCGGATGTCTGGGTGGTGATGTTCGCAAGCTGGATCACCGGCGGCATCATCGACGCCAAGTTCTTTGGCGTGCTGGCGATGTTCGGCGCGATCATCGTGATGGTGCTCGTGCCCTGGCTCGATACCTCCCGGGTGCGCTCGGGCCGCTTCCGGCCCCAGTTCAGATGGTGGTTTTACCTGCTCATCATCGACTTCGTCGTGCTGATGTGGTGCGGCGCGATGCCCGCGGAACCGCCTTACTCGACGATCGCCCTGATCGGCTCGGCCTACTGGTTCGCCTATTTCCTCGTGATCCTGCCGATCCTTGGCGTGATCGAGAAACCGACCGCCGTACCGGCCACCATCGAAGAGGACTTCGAGGCCCATTACGGCACCAAGGCCACCCCGGCCGAATAAGGAAAGGACAAGGGAATATGCTCAAGAAGATTGTACTGAGTGCCGCAACCGCCCTCGCCCTTTCGGCAGGGGGCGCCATGGCCGCCGGTGACGAAGCGCATGTCGAGGACGTGGCCTTCTCCTTCGAAGGTCCGTTCGGCAAGTTCGACGAGAACCAGCTCCAACGCGGCCTCAAGGTCTATACCGAGGTCTGTTCGGCCTGCCACGGGCTGCGTTACGTGCCGCTGCGCACGCTGGGCGACGAAGGTGGCCCGCATTTCAGCGAGGCCGAAGTGCGCGCCTATGCCGAGCGGTTCGAGGTCTTTGACGCCGAAATCGACGATTACCGCCCGGCCAAGCCGACCGACCATTTCCCGATGTCGGGCGATCCCAACGCGCCTGATCTCTCGTTGATGGCCAAGGCGCGCGCGGGCTTCCACGGCCCGGCAGGAACCGGCCTCAACCAGCTCTTCAAGGGGATGGGCGGCCCGGAATACATCTACTCGCTCCTCAACGGCTATACCGGCGAGGAAAAGGAAGAGGCGGGAACCCTGTTTTACGAGAACACCGCCTTCCCCGGCGGCTGGATCTCGATGGCCCCGCCCCTGTTTGAAGAGATGGTCGAATTCGACGACGGCAGCGCCAACTCGATCGAGGCGATGTCCGAAGACGTGGCGGCCTTCCTGATGTGGACCGCCGAACCCAAGATGATGGCGCGCAAGCAGGCGGGCTTTGTCGGGGTGCTGATGCTCACCGTTCTGTCGGTGCTGCTCTACCTGACCAACAAACGCCTCTGGGCGCCACACAAGGGCAAGCGCGAGGCCTGATCCCGGCGCGAATGAACCCCGATGAAACCCCGCCCCTCACAGGGCGGGGTTTTCTTTTGCCGCCCATGGGGGGGCGCATTTGATTGGCCGCGCGCGCCGCATTAACCTTTTTTCGGTTAACGAATGGTTAGTTCACCCGGCATACGCCTGGCAGCCGGGCAACAGCCGGGAATCACCCCCCTGTTTTCGCCGATCCGGCCCCGTTAACACAGGTTACGATCCGGTTAATCGCCGAGGTAATTCCTTAACACGGGCGGCGGGTTCTCCAGCAGTTCCGCCACCTCCACGGGGGCTTCCGCCCGCCCCTCGGCCACCAGGATCGCCTGCCCGCCCAGCCGCCGCGCGTCGCCCGGATCGTGGCTCACCATCAACAGCGTCGCCCCGATCTCGCTCGCCACGTCCTCAACCAGCGCCAGCATCTCGGCGCGCAGCGCAGGCCCCAGCGCGGCAAAGGGTTCATCCAGCAATATCAACGATTTGCCCTGCACCAATATCCGCGCCAACCCGGCGCGACCCTGCTGCCCGCCCGACAATCGCCCCGGTTTGCGCCCGCCCATTCCGCCCAAACCGACCCGCTCCAGCGCCGCTTCGACCCAGGCCCTCTGATCCCGCGTGAGCCGCAAGCCGGGGTCGATGCCAAGGCCCACATTCTGCGCCACCGTCAAATGGGGAAACAGGTTATTATCCTGAAACAAAAGGGAGATTCCCCGCTCCCCGGGCGGCTTGCGGGTGATGTCGCGGCCCTCCCGCAGCACCCGCCCCGCACTCGGCTCGAAAAAACCCGCGATCACGTTCAAAAGCGTCGATTTTCCCGCTCCCGACGGCCCGATCACCGACACGCGCGCGCCCTTGGGCACGTTGAGATCGGCGCGCAGCTCGAACGCATCCTGGCGGATCACCACGCCTTCAAGCGTCAACATCACCGCGCCCTCCCCGATCGAAAATCCAGAAAATCCCTAGGCTTAGCGCCAAGAGGATCAACCCCGCGCCCGCCGCCGCCTCCATCTGGTAGGCGCCCATCAGGCGATACATCTGCAACGGCAGCGTGGCGAAATCAGGGTCCGCAAACAGCGCCACAACCCCCAAATCCCCCATCGACAACGCCCCGGCCAGCCCCGCCGAAAATCCCAGCGCCGGGCGCAGGCGCGGCAATATCAGCCAGCGCAACCGCGCCCAGCCCGTCAGGCCCAGCGCATCGGCCAGCCGCCCGAAATCCGCCTCGGTCCGGGCCAGGTCGGGCGCCAGCACGCGCATCGCAAAAGGCAATGCCATCAAGGCGTTGACCAGCGCAGTCACCGGCAGGGCAAGCCGCGAAGGATCGATCCACGGGTTCACGATCACGAATAACCCGGTGCCGATCACCAACGGCGAAACCGCGATCCCCATCAACGCCACCACCTCGGCCCAGCCCCGCCGCGCCATCGCCAGCGACAGGGCCAACCCGATGCACAGCACGGTCGAGATGAGCGCGATCACCACCGACACGCCCGCCGCCCGCCAGACCGCGCCGGGCATCTGTGTCAATCCGTTAACGCCGTTGAGGAAAATCATCGCCAGCGGCACGATCAGGAACCCCGCCGCCAGCGTGATCCACCCCGCATCCAGCGCTCGCGCCCCCCAAGTCTCCGCCTCCCACCGCCGCACCACCCGCCCCAGCCCCGCACCGAACCCGGCGGGCACCGCGGCCCAGAACGCCACCACCGCCGCCGCCCCCGCCAACACCAGTTGGATCAGCGCCAGACGCGCCGCGCGGCCAAGGTCGAAATCAAAGTTAAACGCTTGATAAATGGCCAATTCCACCGTTGTCGCCCGTGGCCCCCCGCCCAGCGTGAGCGCCACGGCAAAGCTGCTCAGGCAGATGGCGAACACCACCATCAGCGCCCCCGGCACCACCGCCCGCAGCATCGGAAATTCCAGAAAGCGCGCCACCTGCACGCCCGACAAGCCCAGGTTCGCCGCCAGCCGAAACCGCTCCGCCGGTATCCCCTGCCAGCCCTGAAGGATGATCCGCGTCGCCAGCGGAAGGTTAAAGAACACATGCGCCAGAACCACACCCTGAAGCCCGTAAATGCTCACCGGCGGCAGGCCCAGCCACGCCAGCCCGGTATTGACGATCCCCCCACGCCCGAACACCGCCAAGAGCCCAAGAACCGCGACGATCACCGGAAGGATGAACGGCGCCCCCAGAAGCGTGATGAGAATCCCGCGCCCCGGAAACGCCCGCCGCGCCAGCGCACGGGCCACAGGAATGGCCAGCGCAATGCTTAACGCGGCCGACAAAATGGCCTGTAAAATGGTAAACCGGACGGCGGCCCAATCGGATGTTAACACTGCTCCGCCAGTCTCGGCACGCATGAAAACCGCGAAAAGCGGGCCGAGAATCAGCGCCGCGACGATCCCCGCCGCAACCCATCCCGGCCCGCTTCTTGTCATTTCGACAGCGCGCGCAGCCATTCGGCCAGCGCCGCGTCCCGCTGCGCCGGAACCTCGTCCGGCGCAAAGAGCAGCGCCTTGTCCGCCGCGAGCGGCGCATCGAACCCGTCGGGCAATCCGCCCTCGGGGCTGACCACCGGATACATCCAGTTGGTCGTCGGAATGACCGACTGGAACGCATCCGTGATCATGAAGGACAGGAATTGTTCGGCCAGCTCGGGCTGCGTGCTCGTGGCCAGTTTCCCGGCCACCTCGATCTGCATGTAATGCTGGGGAAAGATGGCCGCCACCTTGCTGTCATCTTCTTCCGCGATCCGGTGATAGGCCGGCGACGTGGTATAGCTCAGCACCATGTCCGCCTCGCCTTCGAGAAACAGCCCATAGGCCTCGGACCAGCCCGGCGTGACCGTCACGATATTGTCGGAAAGCCCCTCCCAGATCGCTTCCGCCCGTTCGCCGTGAACCGCCTTGACCCACAAGAGAAGGCCCAGCCCCGGGGTCGAAGAACGCGGATCCTGGATCACGATACTGACGTCCGATTCGGCCAGTTCTTCAAGGCTTTCAGGCGGTTGCGGGAGGTTCTCGCGATCATGTACAAAGGCGAAATAGCCCCAGTCATAGGGCAGGAACAACTCGTCCTGCCACGCCTCGGGCCGCGGCACATCCAGTTCGGCCTCGATCCCGTGCGGTGCGAACAGCCCGGTTTCCCGCGCCGCCGCGGTCAGGTTTGTATCCAGCCCCAGCACCACATCCGCCTTGCTGCGCTCACCCTCAAGCCGCAGCCGCGACAAGAGCGACGCCCCATCGCCCGCCGCCACGAATTGCAGGTCGCAATCGCAAACCTCCTCGAACGCCGCCTCGACGGCCGGTCCCGGCCCCCAGTCGGATACGAAACTGTCATAGGTATAGACAGTCAGAACGGGCGTTTCGGCCGTGGCTTGCGTGGCCAGAAAAACTCCCGCTGCAATGAAAAGACGTTTCATGTCATCTCCCTTTCTTGCGACGGGCGGGGCAAGTGTTGGGAGAATCCCAGACCTTCCCTCCGCCGGTCTTAACCGGTTCAGGTTCAACGGGTTCGCCTCTTGCGCAGCATCTCAACCTGAACCGCCGTTCAGGCACCCCGAGGTGTGTCAACACCTATGCAACCGGGCCAAGATTGACAAGCGCCCCGCGCCCTCCTCCCCGCGCTTCCTTGTTGGCAGGGCGTGCCGGTCATGCTAGGGCGCGGGCATGAGCCAGCTGCCCTCCCGTGACGAGATCCTGCAATGGATTTCCGACAACCCGACCCAAAGCTCGAAACGCGACATTGCCCGTGCCTTCGGCATCAAGGGTGCTGCGCGGATCGACCTCAAACGCATGCTCAAGGAGCTTGAGGACGAGGGCCACCTTGCCAAGCGCAAGAAAACCTATCGCGACCCCGAGAAGCTCCCGCCCGTGGCGGTGCTTCAGGTCGGCCCACAGACCGCCGATGGCGACCTGACCGCGCGCCCGATGGAGTGGCAGGGCGAGGGCGCGGAACCGGCCATCGTGATCGTGCCGCGCGCCTCGGATCCCGCCTTGGGCGAAGGCGACCGCATCCTCGCACGCCTGACCGAGATCAAGGGCGATTTCGCCTATGAGGCAAGGCTCATCCGTCGCATCGGCACCAACCCCCGCCGGGTTCTCGGTGTCTTTCGCGCCACCCCCGAAGGTGGGCGCATCCTGCCCATCGACAAGGGCGACGGCAAGGAATGGCAGGTATCGAAATCCGACATCGGCGGCGCGAAAGAGGGCGAGCTGGTCGAGGCCGAACAATCCGGCCCCAAGGGTCGCATGGGCCTGCCCCGCGCCCGCGTGCTGGCCCGCCTTGGCGACCCGAGCGCGCCGCGCGCCGTCTCGCTCATCGCGATCCATCAGCACGGCATCCCGCATGATTTCCCCGACGAGGTGATCGCCGAGGCCGACGCAATGCACCCCGCCACGCTCGACGATGCGCGCGAAGATCTCACCGATCTGCCGCTCATCACCATCGACCCGGCCGATGCGCGCGACCATGACGATGCCTGCTGGGCCCACCCCGACGACGACCCGAAAAATGCGGACGGGCACGTCATCTGGGTCGCTATCGCCGATGTCGCCGAATACGTCCGACCCGGCACCGCGCTCGACGCCGAGGCCCGCAAACGCGGCAATTCCTCCTATTTCCCCGACCGGGTCGTGCCGATGCTCCCCGACCGGCTTTCGGGCGATCTGTGTTCCCTGCACGAGGGCGTGCCGCGCGCCTGTATCGCCGTGCGAATGCAGATCGACGCCCATGGCGAAAAGATCGCGCATCGCTTTGTCCGCGGCATCATGCGTTCGGTCGCCTCGCTCACCTACAAGCGTGTGCAGGCCGCCCGCGACGGCAATCCAGACGAACAATGTGCGCCGCTCATGGACGAGGTGATCCACCCGCTCTTCAACGCCTACGAGGCGCTCACCCGTGCCCGCAACCGCCGCCAACCGCTCGACCTTGACCTGCCCGAACGCAAGGTCGTGATCTCCGAGGAGGGCGAGGTCGAAAGCGTTAATTTCTCCGACCGGCTCGACGCCCATCGCATGATCGAGGAATTCATGGTGCTGGCCAATGTCGCCACCGCCCAAGAACTCATCTCCCGCCGCTCGCCCCTGCTGTTCCGCGTCCACGAGGAACCCCCGCCCGAGAAACTCGACACCTTGCGCGACACCGCCGAGGCCGCAGGGTTGACCCTCGCCAAGGGCCAGGTGCTGAAAACCGCCCATCTCAACGCGCTGCTGGCCCAGGCTGAGGGCACCGAGAATGACCAGTTGATCAATCTCGCCACGCTGCGTTCGATGACACAGGCCTATTACTCGCCGTCGAATTTCGGTCATTTCGGCCTCGCGCTTCAGGCTTATGCGCATTTCACCTCGCCGATCCGGCGCTATTCCGACCTGGTCGTGCATCGCGCCCTGATTACCGCCCATAAATGGGGCGAGGACGGGCTTTCGCCCGACGATATCGCGCGGCTCGAACCCACCGCCGCGCATATCTCGGAAACCGAACGCCGCTCAATGTCGGCGGAGCGCGACACCAATGACCGCTACCTCGCCGCCTTCCTGTCGGATCGGGTTGGCAGCACCTTTTCTGGCCGCATCTCGGGCATCGCCCGCTTCGGCGTCTTTGTCACGCTCGACGACACCGGCGCCGACGGGCTCGTCCCGATGCGCGCTTTGGGACACGAGTATTTTCGCCTCGACCGTGACGCAGGCACCCTCACCGGCAGCGACAGCGGCACCGTGATCGGCCTCGGCCAGCGCGTCACCGTCAAACTGATCGAGGCCGCACCTGTCACCGGTGGCTTGGCCTTCGAACTGGTTTCCCTGGAAGGCGACGCACTGCCCCGCGCCCGGCGCGGCGGATCGAAATCCGCACCCAAGGGCCGCAAACCCGCCCGCACGAAACGCAAGTCCGACAAGGTGAAACGCAAGGTCTCGCGCACACGGAAGTAATCTGCACCCATTTCCGGCCCACCTTTGCCGATTTTCGCTCTCGCCAAAGACCGTCCTTTGCCCGCGCCGCGACTCCCCCTATCCTGCGGGAAAATCCTGAAACAGGGCATCGGGCATATGCGCCTTTCTCTTCTCTGCACGCTTGCCGCGCTTATCGCGGCACCGGCTTTGGCCGAGCCGCCGGCGCAATCGCTTCGCCCCCCGGGCATCACGTCGGACCCCGTGATCTCGACCAGGAATGCCGGTTTCCAACACTGGCTCGACGGCTTTCGCAGCCGCGCCACCGACGTGGGCATCCCGGATCACGTGCTCGACACGGCCCTGTCCGGCATCCGTTACAATACCGACGTGATCCAGAAGGACCGCACCCAGAACGAGTTTTCCAAGACGGTCTGGGTCTATCTCGACAGCGCCGCCTCCGACGCGCGCATCGCCGCCGGGAAAAAGGCGCTGCAACAGCACCGCGCCCTGCTAGAGCGGATCGAGCGGCGCTATGGCGTGGAAAAGGAGATCCTCACCGCAATCTGGGGGCTCGAATCCGCCTATGGTGGCTACCGCGGCACCATCCCCACGATCGAAGCGCTGGCCACGCTGGCCTTTGACGGGCGGCGCGGGGATTTCTTCGAGAGCCAGTTGCTCTATGCGCTGAAAATCCTGGCCAGCGGCGAGGCGCGCCCCGCCGACCTGCGCGGAAGCTGGGCCGGGGCAATGGGTCATACCCAGTTCATGCCCTCGAGTTATCTTGCCCATGCCGAGGATTTCAACGAAGACGACCGTCGCGACATCTGGGGCGACGACCCCGCCGATGCACTGGCCTCGGCGGCGGCCTATCTGCGCGCAAACGGCTGGCAAACCGGGCTGCCTTGGGGCGTCGAGGTGACGCTGCCCAACGGCTTCAACCACATGCTGGCCCGGCGCGAGCTTGAGAAACTGCCCTCGGAATGGGCCAGGCTCGGGGTCCGCCCCGCGGATAGCGCCCCCTTCACCGATCACGGCCCCGCATCGATCCTGCTGCCCGGCGGGCATCAGGGCGCAGCTTTCATGATCTTCCGCAATTTCGAGGTGCTGGAAAGCTATAACACCGCCGACGCCTATGTGATCGGCGTGGGCCATCTCGCCGACCGGATCGCGGGCAGCGACCCGATCCGCGCCGCCTGGCCCCGCGCCGATCGCGCCCTCAGCTTCGATGAACGGGTCGAGGTGCAACGCCGCCTGCGCGCGGCCGGGTTCGACCCACAGAAACTCGATGGCCTGATCGGCCCGCTTACGATCAACGCCGTGCGCGCCTACCAGAAATCCCGCGGCCTCATCCCCGACGGCTACGCTTCGCCCGCGCTCCTCACCCATCTGCGCGACATTCCCTGAAACGTGCACTCATCCCTTCATCTTGCCCTAAATACTCCCCGCGGAGCGTCCGCAATCGCGGTGCGGCCCCGGTCAGCGCTCTGGCGGCCATCCGCAGTCAATACCGGCGCGGGGTGCAGGTCATCTCGGTCACCGCTTCCCCCAGCCCGCGATTGACATAGGCATCTGCGATGTCGCACTCGTATTCGATCCGCCCTGGCATCACCGCCATCGGGCGGTCGTCCTTGCTGCATTTGAGCCGGGCAAAGAACTGCGCCTGATCGCCATCGAGCCTGCGCACGGTGCAGCCCGACACACGCTCGATCGCCGCCACCGCGCGCGGTGCCACCGCCTCGGGGCGTGGCGCCCATTCGGCGTTGAGCCGGATCGCCTCGGCCTCGCCACCCTTGACCCTGACGTCGAACGTGCTTTGCCCCATGGTGATACGCACCGGATCGACCCCGGCGAAACGCGGGTGCGGCGTGTCGCAGGCGGCCGATACCAGGAAGACAAGACAAGGCAACAAACATCGCATGGCCCAGCTTGGCTCGACCATGGTTAACAACGGGTAAAGTTTCCCAGACTGGACAGTCGCGACTATTCGATCATCGTGCAGGCTTAATTCACCCTTCAGAATAATCGACAAGCGACTGGTCGACGCCGGGTTGATCGCCGCATTTGATCCCGCCTACCGGCTGCTGCCAGGCATCGCCGCCACCTTGCAGGCGCCAATGACCGCATTGGTGATCCGGCTCAGCCGCCAGCATTTCGGCAACTCCACCGCCGTCGTGGTTCCCGCCGCGTAACGATATCGGGCCACGACCTCCCCCGTGGCCCGATGCGGCGGGCGGCCCTCTCTTCCCTGGGCCGCTCACCGTTGTTCCGTTCCTGCTCCGAACAGGCTTGCACGCGCGCGCAACCTTGTCCAGACTCCTGTGGAAACCCGCAGGGATCGAACCGATGAATCGACCCCGCCTCACACGCAAACACCGCCGCGCAGAGGGCTGAACCATGGCCGAAACCCGCCTTCTCACCGAACTGGGCCTTGGCACCTCGCTGCGCCGCCAGGATTACACTGAGGCCGCCCTGCGCGGCGTGCGCGATGCGCTCTGGCGCAACTCGATCAACCTCGCAGAACTTTTCGGCGCCCCGCGCGAGGCAATGATCCTTGATGTCGAGATCGGCGTCGCCAACCCCGAGGCCGTCGATATCGAACGGATCACCGCCGCCTTCCCGTATGGCCGTCCCCGCGTGCGCGTGGTCAGGGGCGGGCTCGACGTGCCGCGCCCGGACGCAGCGCCCAACGTCATCGCCAATGTCGCGATCTCGGTCTCGCTCGATCTGGAACGCACGACATGAACCGCCGCTTCATCATCGAAATGGGCAGTGGCAGCGACCTGCACGGGCAGGATCACGGCAAGGCGGCGCTGCGTGCGGTCAAATCCGCGCTGCAGGGCGCCTCGCTCGGCGTGCTTGGGCTCGATCCCGGCTTGCGCGACGCGTTGCACGTCAAAGTCACCGTTGGCGTTCAAAACCCCGACGCGGTGGACCGCGCCGCGATTGCCGCCTGCCTGCCGGTGGGCCACGTCGAGGTCATCGTCGTGACGGGCGGACTCGACGTCACACCCCAGCCCGGCGGCGAACCCATAGTGGTGGCCAGCGCGGCGATCGAAGCGTTCCTTCCAGACAATCCCGGCGGATATCGGGCGGTCTAGACAACGCTGATCGGAGTTGCTATACGGCGACTTCCTGCTAATCCAGCAACTCCAATCTAGAAAGGTGGTGAAAACCACATGCAGGTAAGTGTTCGCGATAACAACGTCGATCAGGCGCTCCGCGCCCTGAAGAAGAAGTTGCAACGTGAAGGTGTCTTTCGTGAAATGAAGCTCAAGCAACATTTCGAGAAGCCCTCCGAGAAGAAAGCGCGCGAGAAGGCCGAGGCGATTCGCCGGGCCCGCAAACTCGCCCGCAAGAAAGCCCAGCGCGAAGGCATGCTCTGAGCTGATCCCGTTCTCGGACGAGACGACGACCCCCGCGGCCCGGCCACGGGGGTTTTTTCTTTATCAGGGCCTGCTGCGCGTGATCAATGGCAGCCGGTAATCCGGCAGGCGATCTTTCAGGAAACCATAGCCCTCACGTGCTGCGTCGATCTCGTCCCGGGTCAGGACGACATTGTGAAACGCCTCATCATGTGCGGGGAAAGCTACCGGTTGTCTGACCTCGTCCATCCAAGGACGACAGAACAGCGAATTGCCATAATCCGCCCCGGCCCTGTTGAGCGACAAAAAGAACACCTGGTTTTCAAGCGCCCGGGTGATCGCGAACGGGTGCCATGTGTGAAAGCTCTCATCGCGAAAATAGGCCCCGCAATGCAGGATCGCATCGACGCCATGTCGGGTGACAAGCACCCGCGACAGTTCAGGAATGCGAATGTCGTAACAGATGATCGGCGCCAGCCGGAACCCCTTTACCTCGAACAGGAACAGGTGGCTGCCGCGCTGGAAATAGTCCTTTTCCATCGACGCACCATATTGCGCGAGATGGATCTTGTCATAACGGCCCATCAACATCCCATCCGGCCCCACGACTGCGGTGCAGATGAATGGCCCACCCTCGCCCGCCCGCGCGAACCCAAAGACGACATGGACCCCATGCGCCATGGCCACCCGCCGCCACGCCTGAAATGAAGGGCCGTCCAACGGCTCGGCCAGTTCACCGAGCCGGGCGAAGGAACCACGGGAATAATCGATGCTCGACAATTCCGGCAGCACGACAAGGTCCACCTCCCGCCGCTCAAGCTGTGCCTCGACCTTCCCCACCGTAGCGGCGAGATGCGCGTCGCGCTCGGCCGCACTGGTCGTCTCTGGCACCGTGATCTGACAGGCCATAAGGCGCAGCATGTCGGCATCTTGCATGAATGGCCCCTCGCTTTTCTCCGACCGGAGGATGCAACCCTGTTACGCCACACCGCCGCAGCGGCCAAGCCCCTCGTGCGCCAGCGCACAGACCGAACGCACCGTCGCCCCTTTCATCCCGGCGCATCCCGTGGCTAACTCTCGCCAGCGCAACAAGGAGTGCCCAATGTCTGACAGCTACACCCCCCCGAAGGTCTGGACACCGGACGCCGAATCCGGTG
This sequence comes from Aquicoccus porphyridii, assembly GCF_008369105.1. Taxonomy (GTDB): domain Bacteria; phylum Pseudomonadota; class Alphaproteobacteria; order Rhodobacterales; family Rhodobacteraceae; genus Aquicoccus; species Aquicoccus porphyridii. The sequence goes on from NZ_VINQ01000011.1 coordinate 59,882, forward strand.
GTCGCTTTGCCTCGATCAACCGGCCCGTCTCGGGTGCCACCCATGAAAAAGACCTCCCCGTGGGCAAGCACCCGCATCAACTTTACTCGCTGGCCACACCCAACGGGGTCAAGGTCACGGTCCTGTTCGAGGAATTGCTCGAACTGGGGATCGAAGAGGCCGAATATGACGCCTGGCTCATCCGTATCATGGAAGGCGAACAATTCTCTTCGGGCTTCGTCGCGGTCAATCCCAACTCCAAGATCCCGGCGCTGATGGATCATTCGACCGAGACACCGACCCGGGTGTTCGAATCCGGCGCCATCCTGCTCTACCTGGCCGAGAAATTCGACCGCTTTCTCGGGTCCGACCGGCCCGAAATGCTCTCGTGGCTGTTCTGGCAAATGGGCAGCGCGCCTTACCTCGGCGGCGGTTTCGGCCATTTCTATGCCTATGCCCCCGAAAAATGGGAATACCCGATCAACCGCTTCACGATGGAGGTCAAGCGCCAGCTTGACGTGCTCGACAAGCGGCTGGCCGACAATCGCTTCCTGACCGGTGCCGATTACACGATTGCCGACATGGCTAACTGGGCATGGTATGGCCAACTTGCGCTTGGGCGGCTTTACGAGGCGGGCGATTTTCTCGACGTCCAAAGCTATGCCCATGTCCAACGCTGGGCACAGGAAATCGACGCCCGCCCCGCTGTCAGCCGCGGGCGCATGGTCAACCGGTCCTTTGGCGAGCCGAAATTTCAGCTCCGTGAACGCCATGACGCGGGCGATTTCGAAACCCGCACATGGGACAAGATCGGCGACGATACGGAATAGGCGGGCGATTGCCCCCCGGTCGATCCTGTGCGCATCGTGGGGGCAAGGCGCCGGAATCGCGTTCAGGGGATGTGACTGATGACAGGTTTGATGACGTTCGACGAATTGAAGAAAGAGGCCAAGGCCGGCAGCATCGACACCGTGCTAGTCTGTCTGGTGGACATGCAGGGGCGCCTGATGGGCAAGCGCTTTCACGTGTCGAACTTTCTCGAAAGCGGCCATGTCGAAACCCATTGCTGCAATTACCTTCTGGCCACCGATCTCGAAATGGCCACGCCCGACGGCTTTGCCGCGACAAGCTGGGCCTCGGGCTATGGCGATTACGTGATGAAACCCGATCTTTCGACCCTGCGCCGCATTCCTTGGCTCGACGGCACGGCACTGGTGATCTGTGACCTGATCGATCATCACAGCCACGAACCCGTACCGCATTCCCCGCGCCAGATCCTCAAGACCCAGGTCGCCCGCGCCGAGGCGATGGGCTTTTCTCCCCAGATGGCCACCGAGCTCGAATTCTTCCTCTTCGAACAAAGCTTTGACGCGATCCGCCGGGGCGGGTTTCGTGACCTGATGCCGATCAGCGGTTATAACGAGGACTACAACATCCTTCAGACCACCCGCGAAGAACATGTGATGCGCCCGATCCGCAATCAACTGGTCGCGGCGGGCGTGCCGGTCGAGAACTCCAAGGGCGAGGCCGAAACCGGGCAGGAGGAACTCAACATCCGCTATGCCGACGCGCTGTTGACTGCCGATCACCACACCATCGCCAAGCAGGCAATCAAGGAAATCGCGGATCAGATGGGCCATGCCGCCAGCTTCATGCCGAAATGGCATCACGCCAAGGTCGGCAGCGCCGCGCATATCCACCAATCCCTGTTCCGGGATGGCGAAAACGCCTTCCACGACGCCACGCGCGATCACACCATGTCCGACACGATGGCGGCCTATATCGCGGGGCTTTTGAAATACTCGACCGAGGGCACCTATTTCCTCGCGCCCTATATCAACAGCTACAAACGCTTTGTCCCCGGCACCTTTGCGCCCACGAAAATCGCCTGGTCGATCGACAACCGCACCGCCGGATATCGCCTCGTCGGTGACGGCACCAAGGGCGTGCGGATCGAGTGCCGCATCCCCGGCTCCGACATCAACCCCTATCTCGCCTGCGCCGCGCAGCTCGCCGCCGGGCTTTCGGGCATCGAAGAAGGGCTGACCCTCTCGCCACCGGTCTCGGGCGATGTCTATGGCATGGATGACGTGCCCGAAATCCCCTGCACCCTGCGCGCCGCCACCGAGGCGTTGCGCAACTCCGACATGCTGCGCCGCACGACGGGCGACTGGGTGATCGATCACTACATCCGCGCGGCCGAGGTCGAACAGGAAACATTCGACGCCATCGTGACCGACTGGGAAGTCATGCGCGGGTTCGAGCGCGCCTGATACTGCCCCTCCCTATCTGCCCTGCCTTACCATCTGAAAAGGTCTGAACCCATGAACCTCATCGGCAACTGGTCCTACCCCACCTCCATCCGCTTCGGCGCGGGCCGTATCCGCGAAATCGGTGACGCCTGCGCAACCGCGGGTATCCGCAAACCGCTCCTTGTCACCGACCGTGGCCTCGCCACGATGGAGATCACCACCCGTACCCTCGACCTGATGGACGAGGCCGGGCTGGGCCGTGCGTGTTTTGCCGAGGTCGATCCCAACCCCAATGGCGCGAATCTCGACGCCGGGCTGGCCATGCTGCGCGACGGCGATTTCGACGGCGTGATCGCCTTTGGCGGCGGCTCTGGGCTCGATCTGGGCAAGGTGCTGGCCTTCATGGCCGGTCAGACCCGGCCGATCTGGGATTTCGAGGATATCGGCGATTGGTGGACCCGCGCCGACCCCGCGGGCATCCTGCCCATCGTCGCCGTGCCCACCACCGCCGGGACCGGCTCCGAGGTGGGTCGCGCGGGCGTGCTCACCAATGCCGACACCCACGAGAAGAAGATCATCTTCCATCCCGATATGCTCCCCGCCGTGGTCATCGCCGATCCCGAATTGACCGTGGGCATGCCGAAACACATCACCGCAGGAACCGGGCTCGATGCCTTTGCCCATTGTGTCGAGGCCTTCTCCAGCCCGCATTACCACCCGATGAGCCAGGGAATCGCACTCGAAGGTATGCGGCTGGTCAAGGACTACCTGCCCCGCGCCTATGCCGACGGCACCGATATCGAGGCCCGCGCCCACATGATGAGTGCCGCCGCCATGGGCGCCACCGCCTTTCAAAAGGGGTTGGGCGCGATTCACGCGATCAGCCACCCGGTCGGTGCAACCTGGGGCACGCATCACGGCACCACCAACGCCGTCTGCATGCCCGAGGTGCTGAAATTCAACGCGCCCGCGATCCGCGACCGGTTCGATACCGCTGCCGCCTATCTGGGCATTTCCGGCGGGTTCGACGGGTTCTGCGCCTTTGTCGATACGTTCAACGCCGGGTTCGCGATTCCGCCACGGCTCTCGGGTCTGGGCGTGTCCGGCGCCGATCCCGACGCGCTCACCCGCGCGGCGCTGGGCGATCCCAGCACCGGCGGCAACCCGATCGAGATGACCTATGACAACACGCGCCCCCTGATCGAGGCGCTGCTCTGATCCCGCGGACCTGCCTTACCCCGCCAGCATCATCTGCGCGGCCTTCTCCGCGATCATGATGGTGGGCGCGTTGGTGTTGCCGCTGGTGATCCTCGGCATCACGCTCGCGTCCACCACGCGCAGGCCCCCCAGCCCCCGAAACCGCAATTGCGCATCGAGCGGCGCCGCCGCATCCGCCCCCATGCGCACGGTGCAAGTGGGGTGAAAGATCGTCGTGCCGACATCACCCGCCGCCCGCGCCAGATCATCATCCGATGCAAACCCCGCCCCGGGCTTGATCTCCTCAGGCTGGTACTGCGCCATCGCCGCCTGTCCCATGATCGCCCGCGCCTGCCGGATCGCCGCGACCGCAACAGCCCTGTCGCCCTCGGTGCTCAGGTAATTGGGCGCGATCCGCGGCGCGGCCTTGGGATCTGGCGAGGCAATCTCGACCACGCCCCGGCTCTCGGGGCGCAGGTTGCACACGCTCGCCGTGATCGCCGGGAAATCATGCAGCGGCTGGCCGAATGCCTCGAGCGACAACGGCTGCACATGGTACTCCAAATCCGCTGTCTCCATCCGCTCGGATGACCGCGAAAACGCGCCAAGCTGGCTTGGGGCCATCGACATCGGCCCCGACCGTTTCAACGCGTATTCCAGCCCGATCTTCGCCTTGCCCCAAAGCGATCCCGCCAGCGTGTTGAGCGTTTGCGCCCCGTTCAGCCGCCAGGCACAGCGCAGTTGCAGATGGTCCTGCAAATTCGCACCCACCTGCGCCTGATCCAGCACCACCTCGATCCCGTGGTGCTGCAACAACGCTCCCGGCCCCACACCCGACAGTTGCAGGATTTGCGGGCTGCCGATCGCCCCCGCACTCAGCACCAGATCACCTCCGCAACGCGCCTGTTTCACCACGCCGTCCTTCTCGTATTCCACGCCGACGACGCGCCCGTCCTCGATCAAGAGGCGCCTTGCATGCGCCTGCGTTTCGACCTTGAGGCCCTGCCCGGTCGCCGTGCGCAGGAACGCCTTGGCCGTGTTCATCCGCCATCCGCCGCGCTGGTTCACCCGGAAATAGCCCACACCCTCGTTGTCGCCGGTGTTGAAATCGCGGGTCGCGGGTAGGCCCCATTGCTGCGCCGCCGCCATCCAGTCATCCAGCACCTGCCAATGCAGGCGCTGGTTCTCGACCCGCCATTCGCCGCCCGCCCCGTGAACTTCGGACTCGCCCTCGACATAATCCTCGGACTTGCGGAACAGCGGCAACACGTCGTCCCAGCCCCATCCCGTCAGCCCCATCTGCCGCCAGCCATCGTAATCCGCCGCCTGCCCACGCAGGTAAAGCATCCCGTTGATCGAACTGCACCCGCCCAGCACCTTGCCGCGCGGATAGATCAGCGACCGGCCATTGAGCCCCGCCTCCTCCTCGGTGCGAAACATCCAGTCGGTGCGCGGGTTACCGATGCAGTAAAGATATCCAATGGGGATATGAACCCAGTGATAATTGTCGCGTCCCCCGGCCTCGAGCAGCAGCACCCGCCGCCCGGCATCCGCCAAACGCTTGGCCACGACACAGCCCGCGCTGCCCGCGCCCACGATGATATGATCCCAGTTCATGCCCGCCCCTATGCACATCTCACGGGCTTTCGCGCCCGGCGCCAAGACTGCATCGGGATGGCACCGGTTACAACGCCGCCTTGCAATCCTGTGCCAGCCGCGACGCCCGCCCGTCACCGATGAGGGCAATCGCCTCGGCAAAACTCAGCACAGGGCGCGCAGGCCGCGCCCCACAGCCATGGGCGCGCTCGGGCAGATCGACCATATCGCGGGTCTGATCCCCCAAGAGCAGGCTCTCGCAGGCCGCGCCTTCCGCCAGCAACAGGTGATGCTCGGGCAACAGGACATGCACGTAATGCACGCTCTCGCAGGGATCGAACCGCACCCGCACCCCGTCCACCAACGCCTTGGCCGGCACCAGAACCTCCACCGCGCCGAACATCATCTCGGCCAGGGGCGAGCACACAAGAACCCGATGCTGCTGGCTCAGCCGCAAGGGCGCATGATTGCCGATCGTACCCGGTGCGAACAGAACCGGCGCAGCCCGCCCATGCCCGGGAACACGCCGTTCGCCGATCCACATCACCGGCTGCGGCCCCGCATCCAGCGTCGCCACGTGATCGCCCACCCACAATTCACCCGCCGCGACCCCACCCATCGCCGTCGCGATTCGCGCCTCGGCGGTGAAACACATGAAGCTGTGCGTATAACTCGAGTCGAGGTCGGTGGTATAAAAGCCTGGGCTGCTCCACGGATAGGAATGGGCGATGCACCATCCCTCTAGATCGAAACCCGGCGACCAAACGACCTGCACCAGGTCTCCGGAATTGTCCTGCCCCTCGAACACGATGACCCCGTCCTGACCGACGGAATCGCTGCGGATCACCGCCGCATCCTCGATCACGCTGGCACCCTTGCCGCCGAAACTCACACTGTAGGTGTCGCCGACCTCGAACAGCCGCGGATCAGGGTCGCCCGGCTTTGCCTTGATCACCAGATCACGCGCGCCCCCGGCCGGGGAATCGAAGGTCGAGGTGGCCCAACCGGAATTCACGTTGGTGCCGGTTGCCGCGGCAAACTCATTGTCTTGGGCGTGAAATGTCAGGGGCATGGCGTCATCTCTGGGGTCGACGCACGCTAGCCTCACCCGGCAACCGCCCGGTTAACCGGCCCCGCCCGAAATACCGTGCCTTTGCATCAAATGCCGACAATCACACTGGCAACGCGGTCGTGCGAAACACCGTGCGCAGCGCGAAACTCGATTGCATCTGCGCCACGCCGGGCAGGCGCGACAGGTGCTGGCGGTGGATACGCGCGAAATCGTCGGTATTCTCGGCCACCACCTTGAGAATGTAATCCGCCGTCCCCGCCATCAGGTGACATTCCAGAACATCCGGTATCCGCGCCACCGCCTTTTCAAAGGCATCCAGAACCTCGTCAGCCTGCCCCTGCAAGGTGATCTCGACAAAGACCGTCGTCGGCAACCCGATCTTGCGCGGATCGAGCAGCGCGACATAATCGCGGATGAACCCCTCTGCCTCAAGCCGCTGCACCCGCCTGTGGCAGGCGCTGGGTGACAGGTTCACCGCTTCGCTCAGATCGGCGTTGGACATCCGGCCCTTGCGTTGCAGCACGTTCAGGATACGGCGATCAAGTGCATCAAGGGACATTGGCGCAAACTCCTTCGAGATTAATGCTCATATATCGAAGAATCTTCCGTTTCGTCCAGTGACGCGACGTCAGATTCCAAGCACCTTGCGCCCGAATTGCGGCATTCTGCCCGGTAAGGTGATCGGGAAGGAGACCCCATGAAAATCGGATGCCCAAGGGAAATCAAGCCACAGGAGTTTCGCGTCGGCATGACCCCCGTCGCCGCGCAGGAGGCGGTGGCCCACGGCCACGAGGTGATGATCGAAACCGGCGCCGGGCTGGGCGCGGGTTTTGACGATGCCGCCTATACCGCCGCCGGGGCCACGATTCTCGACAGCGCCGAAGAGGTGTTCGCCAGCGCCGACATGATCGTCAAGGTCAAGGAACCACAGGCCGTCGAACGCAAGATGCTGCGCGAGGGGCAGGTTCTTTTCACCTATCTCCACCTCGCCCCCGACCCCGAACAGACCAAGGACCTGCTCGCTTCGGGCTGCACCGCGATTGCCTATGAAACCGTCACCGATGACCGGGGCGGGCTGCCGCTTCTGGCGCCCATGTCCGAAGTCGCGGGCAAGCTCGCGCCACAGGTGGGCGCCTGGACGCTGCAAAAGGCCAATGGCGGACGCGGCGTGTTGATGGGCGGCGTGCCCGGCGTCGGCCCGGCCAAGGTCGTGGTGATCGGCGGTGGCGTCGTCGGCACCCATGCGGCCCGCGTCGCGGCGGGCATGGGCGCGGATGTCACCGTGCTCGACATGTCACTCACCCGGCTGCGCTATCTCGACGATGCCTTCCGCGGCGAATTCAAGACCGGCTATGCCTCGAAAGGCCATACCGCCGAACTCGTGGCCGAGGCAGACATGGTGGTGGGCGCGGTTCTCATCCCCGGGGCCGCAGCGCCCAAGCTTATCACGCGCGCACAGCTTTCGACGATGAAAGCGGGCGCGGCCCTCGTCGATGTCGCCATCGACCAGGGCGGCTGTTTCGAGACTTCGCGCGCGACCACCCATGCCGACCCGATCTACGAGGTGGATGGAATCATGCATTACTGTGTCGCCAACATGCCCGGCGCGGTGGCACGCACCTCGACCATCGCGCTTGGCAATGCGACCATGCCCTTCATGCTGGCATTGGCCGACAAGGGTTGGAAACAGGCCTGCACCGACGATCCTCACCTGCTGAACGGACTCAACGTCCATGCCGGGCAACTGACCTACTACGCGGTGGGCAAGGCGTTGGGGCTGGATGTCGTCTCGCCACAACTGGTGATCAAGTAAGCTCTCCTCCGACGGCCCCCCCCGGGCCATGGTCGGCTGGCGCGGCGCATCCCCAAGCGGGACGCCGCGCCTCTTTTTTCGAGGCTCCGCATCTGAACGACTGCCGCCACCGCATCGCGCGCTTTGCGCCACGGCAGGCAGGTGCAAGGTTGCAGGTGCGACAAACTTGTCTATCCTGTGCAGCATGATCGGGCCAACGCCCGTAAAAGAACAGGGAGCTTGACATGAAAAAGACTGCATTCCTTGCCGCCGCGCTTCTCGCCGGAACGGCGATCGGGGCTTCAGCCGAAACGCTGCGCTGGGCGCGGGCGGGCGATTCGCTCACCCTCGATCCGCATGCACAGAACGAAGGGCCCACGCATACGCTGTCCCACCAGATGTATGAGCCGCTGATCATCCGCGACATGACCGGCGCCTTTCAGGCTGCACTCGCCACCGATTGGGCCCCGAAAGCCGATAATCCCGACGTCTGGGTGTTCAACCTGCGTCAGGGCGTGACATTCCACGACGGGGCCGATTTCACCGCCGAGGACGTCGTGTTCTCGATCAACCGCGCCAAGTCCGAAAACTCGAACATGAAAGAGTTGCTCAACTCGATCGTCGAGGTTCGGGCCGTGGATGACCACACCGTCGAATTCGTCACCGACGGGCCGAACCCGATCCTGCCGTCGAACCTGACCAACCTCTTCATGATGGACAAGGGCTGGGCCGAGGCCAATGACTCGGTCGATGTGCAACAAGTCGAAGCCGGCGAAAAGACCTTCGCGTCGAGCAACACCAACGGCACCGGGCCTTACAAGCTGGTCAGCCGCGAACCGGACGTGAAAACCGTCCTGACCCTCAACGAGGACTATTGGGGCAATGACGCGTTCCCGCTCGACGTGACCGAGATTGTCTATACCCCGATCCAGAACGCCGCGACCCGGGTTGCAGCACTTCTGTCTGGCGAGGTCGATTTCATTCAGGACGTGCCGGTGCAGGATCTCAACCGCGTCGCGCAAACCGACGGGCTCGTGGTCAAGACCGCGCCGCAGAACCGGGTGATCTTCTTCGGCATGAACATGGGCGCCGACGACATCGAGAACGACAATGTCGAGGGCAAGAACCCGCTGGCCGATGTGCGCGTGCGCCGCGCGATGAGCATGGCAATCAACCGCGATGCCATCCAGCAAGTGGTCATGCGCGGTCAATCGGCCCCCGCCGGCATGATCGCCCCGCCCTTCGTGAATGGCTGGACAGAAGAGATGGACAGCGCGTCCAAGACCGACGTGGACGCCGCCAAGGCACTGATGGAAGAGGCCGGCTATGGCGACGGGTTCTCGATCCAGCTCGATTGCCCGAACGACCGTTACGTCAATGACGAGGCGATCTGCCAGGCGGCGGTCGGGATGCTGGCCCAGATCGGCGTGACCGTGAATCTCGACGCCAAACCCAAGGCGCAGCACTTCCCGCTGATCACCAACGGCGAGACCGATTTCTACATGCTGGGCTGGGGTGTTCCGACCTACGATTCGGAGTACATCTTCAACTTCCTCGTCCACACCCGCGGCAGCGACCGCGGAAGCTGGAACGGAACCGGCTATTCCAACCCCGAGCTTGACGAGATGATCGTCAGCCTGTCGTCGGAAACCGACCTGGACAAGCGTAACGCGACGATCCAGGCGATCTGGGATGTGGTGCAGGAAGAACAGCTTTACATTCCGATCCACCACCAGGTGCTGAACTGGGGCATGGCCGAAAAGGTCGGCACCGAAGTCAGCCCCGAGGATGATCCCAAGTTCAAGTTCTTCACGATGAACTGAACCACACAGGGCGGGCCATGGCCCGCACCACCGACCGCGCCCGCCCTTCGCGGGCGCGGTCCTGCATTGAACGGAGCCTTCGATGCTTGCCTATATCATTCGACGCGTGTTCCAGTCGGCGCTTGTGCTGCTCGTGGTCGGGCTGGTGGCGTTTTCCATGTTCAGCTTCGTCGGCGACCCGGTCGACAACATGCTGGGCCAGGAACGGACCCAGGCCGATATCGAACGGCTGCGCGAGACGCTGGGCCTCGATCAGCCCTTCGTGGTGCAATACTGGCGCTTTCTCGAACAGGCGGCACAGGGCAATTTCGGGCTGAGTTACCGACAGGGCCGCCCGGTGGCCGAAATCCTCGTCGAACGTCTGCCCGCAACGCTTGAACTGGCCTTCGTTTCGGGACTGATGGCGCTTTTCGGGGGGATTGCGCTGGGGATTTTCACCGCGATCCGACGGCGCGGCGTGTCGGCGAATATCATCATGACCGCCTCGCTCATCGGGGTCTCTCTGCCGACCTTCCTGATCGGTATCCTGCTGATCTACCTGTTCTCGGTCGAACTGGGCTGGCTGCCCAGTTTCGGGCGCGGCGAGGTCACGCGCATCGGCAACTGGACCACCGGGTTCCTCACGACCAGCGGGCTCAAGGCGCTGATCCTGCCCGCGATCACGCTGGGGCTTTACCAGATGACACTGATCATGCGGCTGGTGCGCACCGAGATGCTCGAAGTGCTGCGCATGGATTACATCCGCTTTGCCCGCGCGCGGGGCATCCGCGAGAAATCGGTCAACTTCCGCCACGCGCTCAAGAACACGCTGGTGCCGGTGATCACCATCACCGGCCTGCAACTGGGCAGCATCATCGCCTTCGCGATCATCACCGAAACGGTGTTCCAATGGCCCGGTGTCGGGCTCTTGTTCATCAACGCGATCCAGTTCGTGGATATACCCGTCATGGCGGCTTACCTGATGATGATCTCGGTGATGTTCGTCGGCATCAACCTGATCGTCGACATGCTCTATTTCGCGATCGACCCGCGGCTGCGCGCCGATCGCACGGCAGGAGGGCACTGACATGGCCGACACCACCCCCATCACCGCCCCGTCCCCGGCCCCACCCTCGCGCCTGCGCCGCGCATGGGAGAGCGACCTGGCGTGGTCCTTCCGTCACGCGCCGGTGGCAATGGCATCGTTTTTCGTGGTCACACTGCTGATCCTTGGTGCCGTGCTCGCACCACTGATCGCACCACACGATCCGTTCGACCCGGCCACGCTCAACCTGATGAACGGCTTTACCCCGCCGGGACAGGCCAACGCCTTTACCGGCGAGTTGTTCCTGCTGGGCACCGACGATCAGGGGCGTGACGTGTTCTCGACCATCCTTTACGGCATGCGTATCTCGCTTTTCGTCGGGTTCTCGGCTGTGCTGCTGGCCATGGTGCTGGGCGTCACGCTGGGCTTGCTGGCGGGCTATGTCGGCGGCTGGACCGAGACCATCATCATGCGCATCGCGGATGTGCAGCTGACCTTTCCGGCGATCCTCGTCGCGATGCTGATCTTCGGCATCGCCAAGGGCATCACCCCGCCCGAATACCGCAACGAGATGGCGATCTGGGTGCTGATCCTTGCCATTGGCCTGTCGGATTGGGTGCAGTTCGCCCGGGTGGTGCGCGGTGCAACCCTTGTCGAGAAGAACAAGGAATACATCCAGGCCGCACGCCTCATCGGGCGCACGCCATTCTCGATCATGCTGCGCCATATCCTGCCCAATGTGCTCAACCCGGTGCTGGTCATCGCCACCATCAGCCTCGCGCTGGCGATCATCGCCGAGGCCACGCTTTCCTTCCTCGGCGTCGGGGCACCACCGACCAAGCCGTCGCTCGGCACGCTCATCCGCATCGGGCAGGAATTCATGTTCTCGGGCGAATGGTGGATTCTGCTCTTCCCCGCCGCCACCCTTCTGGCGCTGGCACTTTCGATCAACCTTCTGGGCGATTGGCTCCGCGATGCCCTGAACCCGAGGCTGAGATGACCGACACACCCGTTCTTTCCGTTCGCAACCTCGTTGTCGAAATCCCCACGCGCCACGGCCTCCTGCGCCCGGTGGACGATGTAAGCTATGACATTGAGGCCGGTGAAATCCTTGGTGTGGTGGGCGAATCCGGCGCGGGCAAATCCATGACCGGCAACGCGGTGATCGGCCTTCTGGACCCGCCCGCGCGGATCACCTCGGGCGAAATCCTTCTTTCGGGCCAGCCCATTCACAACCTCGAGCGTAGTGCGCTGCGCCGCCTGCGCGGCAAGAAGATGGGCATGATCTTCCAGGACCCCCTGACCTCGCTCAACCCGCTGCTGACCATTGGCGACCAGTTGAGCGAGACCATTCTCGAACATCTCGACATCAGCCAGACACAGGCCCGCAAGCGCGCCATCGCAGCGCTCGAAGAGGTGGGCATTCCCGCCGCAAGTGCGCGCATCAACAGCTATCCGCACGAGTTTTCCGGCGGCATGCGGCAACGCGTGGTCATCGCTCTGGCGCTTTGTGCCGAGCCTGATCTGATCATCGCGGACGAACCGACCACTGCGCTCGACGTGTCGGTTCAGGCCCAGATCATGGCCCTGCTCAAGCGGCTCTGCCGTGATCGGGGCGTGGCGGTGATGCTGGTCACGCATGACATGGGCGTCATCGCCGAGGCCGCCGACCGCGTGGCGGTGATGTATGCCGGGCGGCTGGCCGAACTGGGCGCGGTGCGCGAGGTTCTGACCAATGCGCGCCACCCCTATACCGCCGGGCTCATGGCCTCGACACCGCTGGCCAGCCAGGGCCGCAAGCGCCTGCGCCAGATCCCCGGCGCGATGCCGCGCCTTGGTGCGCTGCCCACGGGCTGTGCGTTCCATCCGCGCTGTGACCATGCCCAGGATCAGTGCCGACAAGAGCCCGGGCCAACGCTTGACCGCTGCGACGGGCGCGCCGCGTGCTGGTTCCCGATCGGCGCCGACACGAAAGAGGAAGCACAGGCATGAGTGCGATCATCAAGGTCGAACATCTGACCCGCGTTTTCGACGTTTCGAAACCCTGGCTCAACCGGGTGATCGAACGTCTGCCCCGCGCCCTTCTGACCGCCGTGTCGGATGTCAGCTTCGAGATCGAGGAAAACAGCGTTTACGCGCTGGTCGGCGAAAGCGGCTCGGGCAAATCCACCATCGGCAAGATCATGGTCGGCCTGGTCGCGCCCAGCGAAGGCAGCGTGCAGGTCGAAGATGTCGATCTGGCCACGGAAACCGACGCGACCAAGGTCGAGGCGGTGCGCGCCAACATCCAGATGATCTTTCAAGACCCCTTTGCCTCGCTCAACCCGCGCTGGCGGGTGCGCGACGTAATCGCCGAACCGGTCGCGGCCAAGGGCGGCGACACCACCGGGCTGGCCGAGAAACTCCTCGAACAGGTGGGGCTTTCGGCGGCGGATGCGGGCAAGTATCCGCATGAATTCTCGGGCGGTCAGCGTCAGCGGATCTGCATCGCCCGGGCGCTGGCCTCGGAGCCCAAGATCATCGTCTGTGACGAACCCACCTCGGCGCTCGACGTGTCGGTGCAGGCGCAGGTTCTCAACCTGATGTCCGACCTGCGCGAGGAACTGGGCCTGACCTATCTCTTCATCAGCCATGACCTGACAGTGGTGCAGCACATGGCCGACAGGATCGGCGTGCTCTACCTTGGCCGGCTGGTCGAAGAGGCCCCCCGCGACGTGCTGTTCGACGACCCCAAGCATCCCTATACGCAGATGCTCTTTGCCGCCGCGCCAAAGATGGACGGGTTCGGCCGCGAGATCGATCCGCCCAAGGGCGAGATTCCCGATGCGATCAACCCGCCAACCGGCTGCGCCTTTCACCCGCGCTGTCCGCTCGCCATCGAGCGGTGCAGCGTCGAGCGCCCCGAGATGCGCAATCTCGGAGCAACCCGCGTCGCCTGCCACCTCGCCGAGTGAGCAACCACCAACGGGCACAATCCGTCCAACCGATTTTTCGCCGAAAATCGCCTGCCGGCTCAGGCCACCATCTGCTCGGCCTTCTTGAGGTCCACGCTCACCAACTGGCTGACGCCCTGCTCCTGCATGGTCACGCCAAAGAGCCGATCCATCCGCGCCATCGTCACCGCGTGGTGGGTGATGATCAGGAACCGGGTATCGGTCCGGCGGCACATCTCGTCGAGCATGTCGCAGAACCGCGTGACATTGGCATCATCGAGCGGCGCATCGACCTCGTCGAGCACACAGATCGGCGCCGGATTGGCCAGGAACACCGCAAAGATCAGCGCCAACGCGGTCAGCGTCTGTTCGCCGCCTGACAAAAGCGACAGCGTCGACAGCTTCTTGCCCGGCGGCTGGCACATGATCTCCAGCCCGGCTTCAAGCGGATCGTCGCTCTCGACCAGCACCAGATTGGCCTCGCCGCCACTGAACAGATGCCGGAACAGCAGCGAGAAGTTCTCGTTCACCTGCTCGAACGCGGTCAGCAGCCGTTCCCGCCCCTCGCGGTTGAGGCTCGCAATGCCGTTGCGCAGGGTGCGGATCGCCTCTTCAAGATCGGTCTTTTCCTTCAGGAGCTCGTCATGCTCGGTCTGAACCTCGCTTGCATCCTCCTCGGCGCGCAGGTTGACCGCGCCCAGCGCATCCCGCTGGCGTTTGAGACGCCCCACATCCGCCTCGATCACCTCCGAGGCGGGCATGGAATCGGGATCGGCGCCGAGACTTTCAAGAAGCGTCGCGGGTGTGCACTCCTGCTCTTCCCCGATCCGGTCCTCGGCATGGGTCACCGTTTCACGGGCCGCATCGGCGCGTGCCTCGGCCCGCGCCCGCGCCTCGCGCGCCTCGCTGGCCGCGCGTTCGGCGTCGCGCTCACCCGTCACCGCCGTGCGCAGCGCTGCCTCGGCCTCGGCCAGCGCATCGGCCGCCTTGCGCTTGCGCATCTCGGCAGTCTCGATCTCGCCCGAGAGTTCCTCGCGCTTGGCGGCAATCTCATCGGGCGCCGCCACCGCCTCCTGCAACTCGGCCTCGGACGCGGCCTTGCGTTCGCCCAACTCGGCTATCCGCTTGCCCGCGGTCTCAAGCCGATGCTTCCAGCCGCTGATTTCCTTCGTCACCTCCTGCGCACGCTTCAACCGAGCCTCGCCTTCGCGGCGCAGCTCGTCATGCGCCGAACGGCGTGACATCATCGTGATCCGCGCCGCCTCGACCGTCATCTTGACGTCCTCGACCCGCCCCCGCGCGGCATCGAGATCACCGAGATCGGCCAGCCCCTTTTCGGCCTCGGCCAACTGGCTGCGCGCAGACATCGCCTCTTCCTCGTGGCGTGCCACCGCCAGCCCCGCAGATTCGAGCCGCGACGCGGCAAGGCTGCGATCCGCATCGGCCCGGCTCAACGCCCGCGCCGCCTCGGTCAGCATCCGGTCCGCCGCGCGCCGCGCCTCGCGCGCCTGGCTGTCGGCCTCGCTCAACTCCTTCAGCCGCGCTTGCAGCATCTCATGCGCCGCACGCGCACCATCCGCCCGTGCCGTGACCGTCTCCATCTGCTGCTTGAGCGTCTCAAGTCGGTTGAGCTGTTGCAACCGCAGCGCCGCGGCGCTTGGCGCATCCTCGGCCCATGCGCGATACCCGTCCCATCGCCACAGGTCGCCCTCGGGGCTGACGAGCCGCTGCCCGGGCTTCAAACGCGCCTGCAAACGCCCGCCCTCTTCGGCATCGACAAGGCCGATCTGGCTCATCCGGCGGGCCAGGACCTCGGGGACGCTGACATGGTTCGACAGCGCGTCCACCCCTTCGGGCAGGGGCTGCGCCTCGGCATATCCCGGCATCAGGGTCCAACCCGACGGCCCGTCCCCATCCACTTCCGGCGCACGCAGATCATCGGCCAGCGCCGCACCCAGCGCCTTCTCGAACCCCTGCTCGACCTGCAGGCGATCCATGATCTGCCCGCCCTCGGCGGTGTCCCGCTCGACCAGCTTGGCCAGTGCCGTCGCCTCGGCGCGCAGCGCGTTGACCTCGCCCTCGGCCTCGCTGCGTTCGGCCCGCGCATCGGCCTCGCGTGATTGGGTCTCGGCGCGCGCCGCCTCGGCCTCGGTCAGGGCCTCGTCGGCTTGCTGCGCCTGGTCCTGCGCCACCACCTCGGCCCGCTCCGCCTCGGCGTGATCCGCCTCGGCCTTGGTCAGCGCCGCCCCGGCCTCGTCCGCCGCCGCTCTCGCCTTTTCGGCCTCGGCCTCGCTGCGGGCCAGCGTCTTGCGACTGTCATCGAGAAACCGGTTGGCCGACTGGTGCCGCGCCGCCAGCCGTGCCACATCCTCTGTCAATTGCGCCAGATCGCCCTCGCGCGCTTGCAACACTTGCGCCGCCTCGCGCGCCGCCTCGGCCGCCTCCTCCACGCGGACGTCATGGCCCTCCCCGGCCTTGTCCAGCTCACGCGCCTCCCATTCCAGGCGCTCGATCGTTTCGCCCGCGTCACGGTTCAACCCCGCCTCGCGCTCCATGTCGGCGCTCAACTGCCCGATCCGCCGCTCCAGCGTCTCGATCGTCTCTTTCGCGCGCGCCTCCTGATCCCCCAGCGCATCGTGCTGGACCCGCAACCGCTGCAACACCGCCGCCGCGATGGCCTCTTCCTCGCGCAGGGGCGGCAAAGCCTCCTCGCGTTCCGCGCGCGCCTTGGCTGCGCTGCGCGCCGCCGCCTCGGCCTGCGCCGCCGCGTTGGTCCGCTCGCGCAACTCGCCCTCGGTCCTCAACCGCGCCTCTTCGGCCTCTTTCCACCGCCGGTAAAGCAGCATCCCCTCGGCCCGGCGCAGCTCCTCGCCGATCGCCCGATAGCGCGCCGCCTGTTTCGCCTGCCGCGCCAGTTGCTGTAATTGCTGTGCCAATTGTTCGATCACGTCATCGACGCGGGTCAGGTTCGCCTCGGCCCCTTTGAGCTTCAACTCGGCTTCGTGCCGCCGCTGATAAAGGCCGGAAATTCCCGCCGCTTCCTCAAGGATACGCCGCCGCGCCTTGGGCTTGGCGTTGATCAATTCGGCGATCTGCCCCTGCCGGACCAGCGCCGGCGAATGCGCCCCGGTCGAAGCATCGGCAAACAGCATCTGCACATCGCGCGCCCGCACGTCCTTGCCGTTGGTCTTGTAGGCGCTGCCCACGTCGCGGGTGATCCGCCGCACGATCTCCAGCACATCACTGTCATTGAACCCCGCCGGGGCCAGTCGTTCGCTGTTGTCGATCAGGATCGAAACTTCTGCAAAATTCCTCGCGGGCCGCGTCGCCGCCCCGGCAAAGATCACGTCTTCCATGCCGCCGCCGCGCATCGCTGTCGGTCGGTTCTCGCCCATGACCCAGCGCAGCGCCTCAAGCAGGTTCGACTTGCCACAACCGTTCGGGCCGACCACACCCGTCAACCCGTCCGAAATGATCAGGTCGGTCGGATCGACAAAGCTCTTGAAGCCGGTCAGTCTGAGCTTGGAAAAACGCACGAACTCCTGCCTACGATCTGATTCCCTCTAACGGTCCAGTGTGACGGGGTGACGCCCATCGAGTCAACGCTCACTCGTCACGATATAGGGGTCATCCACCACTTATCCCCAATATATCGCCATCACCCCAACCTGCGCACCCCGCGGGACGGTGGGTGGGGCGATGGCAGAACCGAGCGCCATCCCACCGCCTCCCGGTCAATCCCCCAGCTTGGCATGCACCTCGTCCAGGTCGATCTCGCCCACCGGCATCTTGTTCGACGGATCGTCGAAATCGTATTTGAACAGCTTGAAATCGCGGTTGTAGATTTCCTTGACCAGGTGCATCGACAGGTCGTCGAAATAATCCTCGACCGGATGCACCCGCTTGGGGCCATGGCCCTCGCTCTCGTTGAACCGCGGCACCTCGTCGAGCTTCACCTCCACCGGCGTGTCGATCGCGTCCAGAACCTCCTGCATTCCCTCGTTGAACGTCTCGGTCCAGAAGATCTTGTCATAGCGCCCGCCATTCACGATGAACGTGCTGACATGCCCCGACATCGCGCTCCAGTGGATGTCCGGCTCCATCGGCCGACGCCAGCGGATCGTGTCGCGCGCGAACAGAAGGAACCGGCGAAAGCTCTTGATCTGGTCGAACTCGAACCCGTCCTCGGGCTCGCCCACCTCGATCCCGTATTTCTGGATGATCAAGGGCACAAGGTTGCCGCGATACCGCTTGCCGTTGCGCTGAATGCCGCAAATCTTGTCGAAAAACGACGACAGGATGCGTGTGTAAGGATTGCGCACACAGGTAAAGGCATAGGAGGAATGGGTCTTCACATTGGCATTGATCAACGGCTGGCTCTCGTCGCGCGCCCATTTGTGCAGACCCTGCGTCGCGTCGTGAATGTCACCGTCGAAAAATTCGCCGTGATCCGAGTAATACATGATCTGCCCGATGGTCGAGCAGGCGCATTTCGGCACCACCCTGTAAACCACGCTCTCGCTTTCGGTCATCCAGGTCCCTGGAAACCCCATGCTCTGCCTCCTTGGCCGTATCTTGTTCTTCTTTGCCGCCTTATACCACCGCCGATTCGCTAAAGGAATGTTGATTTCCCCCGGCCCGTTCCTCGGGGCCGACGTGAGAAATCAACACTGATCCGGGTTTATTCACGGACCATTCACCTCTATCAATAAAAACAATCCGGGGCATAAGGAGCAGTTCGTTTCCCGCAATGGCAAGAATCGCCTTCATATTGTTATGCCACAAGGACCCCGAGGCCATCATCAAGCAGGCCGAGCGTCTGACGTCCGTGGGCGATTACATGTCGATCCATTTCGACGCCCGTGCCGACCCCGAATATTACGCGCACATCCGCGCGGCACTCGACGAGAACCCCAACGTGACCTTCGCCAAAAAGCGCATCAAATGCGGCTGGGGTGAATGGAGCCTCGTTCAGGCGACGCTCAATGCCATCGAGGCCGCGGTCGAGGCGTTCCCCCGCGCCACCCATTTCTACATGCTCTCGGGCGACTGCATGGCGATCAAGTCGGCAGAATACGCCCATGACTTCCTTGACCGCGACGATTGCGACTACATCGAAAGCTTCGATTATTTCCAAAGCGACTGGATCAAGACCGGCTGGAAAGAGGAACGGCTGATCTATCGCCAC
Organism: Aquicoccus porphyridii; assembly: GCF_008369105.1. Lineage (GTDB taxonomy): Bacteria > Pseudomonadota > Alphaproteobacteria > Rhodobacterales > Rhodobacteraceae > Aquicoccus > Aquicoccus porphyridii. The sequence continues at coordinate 78,738 of NZ_VINQ01000011.1, forward strand.
TGGTTCAACGAACGCACCCAGAAGAAACGCTTTTACGCGGCGTTCGAGCTGCAAAAACGTCTCGGCCTGACCCGCGCGATCCCCGATGACATTCAGGTCATGATCGGCTCGCAATGGTGGTGCCTGCGGCGACGCACCATCGAATGGGTGCTCGACTTCACCCGATCCCGCCCCGACGTGATGCGGTTCTTTCGCACCACCTGGATTCCCGACGAGACCTTTTTCCAGACGCTGGTGCGCCATCTCGTGCCAGAATCGGAAATCCGTTCGCGCACGCTCACCTTCCTGATGTTCACCGATTACGGCATGCCGGTGACCTTCTACAACGATCACTACGACCTGTTGCTCAGTCAGGATTTCCTCTTCGCCCGCAAGATCAGCCCCGAGGCAAAGGAACTCAAACGTCGGCTGGGGCTGCTCTATGCCACCCGCGGCTGGGATTTCAGGATATCGAACGAAGGTCGCTCGCTCTTCCACTTCCTCACCGGGCGCGGCCGGATCGGGCGGCGCTTTGCCCCGCGTTTCTGGGAAAGCGAGGGCTCGCTTGGCCGCAAACGCGAACTCTTGATCGTGGTCTGCAAGAAATGGCACGTCGCCAAGCGCCTGGTCGAGCGGATTCGCAAGATGACCAACATTCCCTGCATCGAATACCTCTTCAACGAAGAGTCGACGCCGCTGCCCGATCTGGGCGGAATCCAGTCGACCATGGGCAAACGCCACCGCCACCGCCGGGCGCTGATGCGGATGCTGTTCGACTATTACGAGACCGAGCGCCTGATCATCTGCCTCGACCCCAACAATATCGACCTGCTCAACGATTTCTACGGCGACCGCTCAGTGACCCGCATGCTCGAAGTCGAGTGCGTGTTCAGCGACGAATACCTGACCGGCCACGCCAAGCGGGTTGGCCTTGCCGGCGAGAAAACCCCGCAAGAAACGCTCGACCGCCTGCTGCCCACGATCCGTGGCGACATGCAGTTCGAGATCGACCAGATCCGCGATGCCAATTTTCCCAACCACGACCGGATACGCGAAGCCGACCCGCCCGAAACCAATGCCGAGGCGCTTGGCCATTTCCTCGCGATCGACCGGGGCAAGGCGCTCGAAATCGCGTCGATCCATTATCTCTATTCCGATTGAGACGCATGACCGACCCGGCGATTTGCGCATGAAACGGATCGCCGCCCCCCGACCGATCGGGCATTCCTGACCCCGTCACTTCAACCAGCAAGAGGCCAGGTCATGCAAATTCGCTTCCTTCCCATTCCCACCGAAACGGTCCGCGCCTATCGGCAGGGCACACCCGATATCTATGGCAATCCGCCCGAACGGGTGACCTGCACCAGCGACGGTGCGCCATGCCGGCATTGCCTTGACTATATCCCCGTGGGCGCCGAAATGCTGATCCTCGCATATTCCCCGTTTGGCGCGCGCCAGCCCTACGCGGAAACCGGCCCGATCTTTCTCTGCGCGCATGATTGCCGCGCATTCGACCCGGCCGACGGCGTTCCGCCGATCTTCCGCGACCATCCCATGCTGATCCGGGCTTATGGAGAGAACGAGCGTATCCTCTATGGCACAGGCGCCGTGGTCCCGCCCGAAAGGCTGGAGACGGAATGTGCCGCCCGTCTCGACTCGGATCAGGTTGCCTTTGTCCATGTCCGCTCGTCGACCAACAATTGCTTTCAGGCCCGCGTCGAATAACATGTCCGACACTTGCCCCGGCGGCGTCTATCGCCCATATTCGCCGCCGGAACCGCTATGCAACAAAGGACCACGCCCAAGATGACAACCAAGGCTCCTGAAACCCGCATCGTCGATCAATGGCGCGTCTCCTGCGACGGCGGAGGGGACGCACTCGGCCATCCCCGCGTCTGGCTTCAGATTCCGCGCGAAACGGGCTTTGTCGAATGCCCCTATTGCGACGCGAAGATCGTCCACCGCGATTTCGAGGGTAAAGTCTGACAAGGCGATCTGCCTGACAGGCGCTTTGCGCGCATTGTCAGATACGTTCGAACGCCGGGCCCGGAAGATAACGCCGGACCCGGAAGATCAAGTCTCAGGCTGCGTCGCGCCGTGGCGTGCCGCCCTCGCCCAGGTCCCAGAACAAGCCCGCCATAAGCCGCAGCGCATCCCGGCACACCGGCTTCAGAACATGCTCATCCGGCGCATGCTGCGAACAGCCACGATAGGAATGCGGCACCCACACGGTCGGCAGGCCCAGGATATCGGTGAAGCTGTCATTGGGCAGCGACCCCGCCAGGTTGGGCAGGATATGCGGCGCCTGTCCCGCGCTGCGCGTCAGGCTGTCGGCCACGAAGGTCACCCAAGGGTGGTCCGGGTCCAGCCGCGTGGCGCGGAAAAAGCCGCGATCATGCGGCTCGATGCGAACCGCGTCAAACCCATGCTTGTCCAGGTGACGGCGCAAAGCGGGCAGAATGTCCTCGGGAACGGTGCCCACGACATAGCGCAACTGGCAGGTGGCGCGCGCATGGGCCGAAATCGCGTTCACCGGGGCTTCGGGCACACCGCTTTTCATCGCGAGGATTGCAAAGCTGTTCCAGCCATAGGCGCGTTCCACCGGGGTCAGGTCTTCCTCGCCCCAGTCCGCGTTGATGGCAGGTCCGTCCTCGCTGTCGATGGGCAGGCCATCCAACGCGGCGCGCACCGCCGGTGTGAGGCTGTCGGGGCGCCATTCGGGAATACGGATCTGGCCACGCTTGTCGGTAATGGTGGCCAGCGCCTGCGCCAGGATCATCGCCGGATCGGCCAGAAGCCCGCCCCAGTTGCCGGAATGATGCGCCCCCTCGCGCATCTCGACGATCAGGTCAAAGGACACCCCACCGCGTGACCCCATGAACATGGTCGGCACATCGGGTTGCAGGCGCGGCCCATCCGACGCGATCAGCACATCCGCAGTCAGACGGTCGCGGTGCTCGGTGAAAAACTCGGGCAGCCCGGCCGAGCCTGTCTCTTCGCTCATCTCGATCACGATGCGGCAATTGAACCCCAGCTTGCCGCGCGTGGCGAGAACGGCCTCGAGCCCGGCGATATTGATCAGGTGCTGGCCCTTGTTGTCCGCCGTACCGCGCCCGTAAAGGCGATCGCCCTCTTCGACCAGTTGGAAAGGGTGCAATCCCTCGCGCCATTGATCGGTCTGGGCGCGGATCACATCGCCATGACCATAGGTCAGGATCGTGGGCAGATCATCCCCCTCGTGCCGCTCACCGATCAACAGCGGTCCGCCACGCGGGTCGGGGTTTGCATGGATCGTGCAGGCAAACCCCATCGCGGTCAGCCGTGGTTCCATCGCCTCGGTCAGGTAGCGCATCAGTTCCGCGGCCTGATCGGGATTCTGGCTTTCGGATTCAAAGGCCACAAGCCCGGCCAGGTCCGCCTGGAAACTACCCTTGTCGAAATAGGCGGTGATCGTCTCGATCGCGGTGTCACGGCTCATGCTGTCAACTGTCCCTTGTCATGTCTTCGGAAATGGCGTCGCCCCAGGGCGACATGATCTCGGTGCAACCCGAATTGAGCGATCCGCGCCGCATCACCCCTGCCGGGCAGGCAAAAGCATAGGGGAAGATCGTGCGCCGGGTTTCGGCCACCTTGTGCTCAAGGCGCAGCCGCTCCAGCACCTCGGCTGGCAAACTGTCATCGGCGATCAGTCGGTCCCCGCCGGACACATCAATACGCGGCTGGTGGAAACTGTCGCCAAGGCTCATCCCGAAATCGGTCACGAAAGACGACAGTTGCGCCACCGCGCCCATGATCTTGCGCCCGCCCGAGGCCCCGAAGGCAAAGCGGCGGTCGCCTTGTTCACCGATCACCGGGCAGACATTCATCAGGCAACGCTTACCCGGCCCGAGCGAATTCGGGCGACCCTGCACCGGGTCGAACCACATGATCCCGTTGTTCATCAGGAACCCGGTCGTGGGTGAGACAACGCGCGACCCGAAGATCGACAGAAGGGTCTGCGTCTGCGCCACCATGTTGCCCTGCCGGTCGACGACCGAAAAATGCGTGGTGCAGCCCGGCGCCTCGGGGCTTTCACCGGTATCGCCCATCGTATCGAGCCGCCGGGCATACGCCGCCTTGAGCGCGCGGGCCATGGCGGCATAGCTGTCCGGCCCGGGGGCCTCGCCCAATGACGAGGCTTGCAACCCTTCGAACGTATCGCGGAACGTCGGGCCCGCCGTCAGCCCCGGGGTGACGTGAAACCGCGCATCGCGATAGTCAAAACTCAGCGGATCGTGAAACTCGGCCCGGTAGGCGCGCAGATCGTCCACCGAAAGGCACCCGCCCTTGGCCTGCACGTCACCCGCCATCGCCGCGCCCAGATCGCCATCATAGAGCGTGCGCGCGCCGTGCCGCGCGATCTGGTCCAGGCTGTCGGCCATGCGCGACTGGTCCAGCCGCTTGTCCGCCAGCGCGGTCCAGCCGCTGATGGTGGGCCATTGCCCGTCTTCCAGGAACAGCGCCGCCGCATCGGCATCCTTGGCCAGTTCCCGCGTGCACGATGCAATCACCAGCGCGGCGAACCAATCGACCAGCAACCCCCGGCGCGCATGCTCGATCGCCGGGGCCACCAGTTCGGCCCAAGGCATCCGGCCAAAGCGGCCATGGGCCTGGCCCAAACCATCGACCACCCCGGGCACCGCGATGGCGGTGGCGCCCTGTACGTTGCGGTCCCCTTCGACATGATCCCACGGAAACAGATCGCCCGCCGCGCCCTGCCCGCTCAGCGGGTAGTCGGCCACGTTCAATCCGCCGGGCGCGCGCATGCCATGGTTCAGCGCCAGCGCCTGGCCTTCATCCGCCCGCCAAAGCATCATCGCCCCGCCACCGGCGGGCCCGCTCATCCAGGGCTCCAGCACACCGATCACAAAGGATGTGGCCACCGCCGCGTCCACGGCATCGCCACCTGCCGCCAGAACCTCGGCCCCGGCCATCGCGGCCAGCCGGTGCTGTGCCGCAACCACGCCATGTTCGGTCTCGATGACCGTCTTGCGGGTCACCATGCTGCGCGACAGGTTCAATGACATGCGCTTATTCCTGCTCGTACATTGCGGTTTGCGGGTCATGCAGGTGACAGGCGACATGACCTTGGGGAATGGCGATCTCTCGCGGGGCCGTGGTCTGGCACAGCTCGGTCGCACGCGGGCAACGCGGGTGGAAATGGCACCCCGGCGGCGGCGCAATCGGGTTGGGATAGGCCATGCCAAGCTGCGTATCCGGCACGCCAAGGCCCGGCTCGGGTGTCAGGACCGACTTCAAAAGGGCGCGCGTGTAGGGGTGACGCGGCGCATCGAACAGGCCCGCCACGCTGTTTTCCTCGACGATCCGGCCCAGGTACATCACGGCAACCCGCGTCGCCAGGTGCTCCACCACGGCAAGGTTATGGCTGATGAACAGGTAGGTCAGCCCGAATTCGCGGCGCAGATCACCCAGCAGGTTGAGGATCTGGCTCTGCACCGACACATCGAGCGCCGATGTCGGCTCGTCGCAGATCACCACTTCGGGCTTCATGATCAGGGCACGGGCAATCGCGACCCGTTGGCGCTGACCACCCGACATCTGGCTGGGATAGGTGTTCATCACGCGGGCCGGCAGGCCGACCACGTCAAGGATCTCGCGCACCTCTTTGGTGCGGCTGGCCTCGTCCCCGACGCCGTGGACACGCAAAGGCAACGAGATGATGTCGTAAATGCTCTTGCGCGGGTTCAGCGACGAATAGGGGTCCTGAAAGATCGGCTGAATACGCCGCGAAAGGGCAAGCCGCCCTTGGGCCGATATGTCCTCGCCATCCACCAGGACCTGCCCCGATGTGGGCTTTTCCAGACCCAGCAGGATCTTGGCCAGCGTGGATTTCCCACAACCGGATTCACCGACGAGCCCCAGAACCTCGCCCCGGCCCAATTGCAGCGAAACCTCGTTGACCGCGGTCAACGGCTTTGCCCCGCCGAACAGCCCTTGCTTGACGCGATAGGTCTTGGTTACGCCGGACAGTTCCAGCACTGGGGTTGGTGTCACGCTGTCCTTCATGCGGTCAGTTCCTTGTCGGAGTGGCGTTTTCCATCGGCAAAGATGCAGCGGAACGCGTGCTCGCCATCGTGGTGCTGCGGGATCGCCCCGCGGCACTCCATCGTGGCATGCGGACAGCGGGTGCGGAACACGCAGCCCTCCACGGACCCGACCAGTGACGGAACAATGCCCGGGATCGTTCCCAGCGACTTGCCGCGTTCGGTCTTGCCCGGCAGGGGGATGCAACGCAACAGGCCGCGCGTATAGGGGTGCGAGGGCGTGTTGAATATCTCGGCCACCGGCCCGGTCTCAACCAGTTCGCCCGCATACATCACCGCAACCTTGTCGGCCACACGGGCCACGACCCCGAGATCATGCGTGATCAGGATCATCGCCATGTTCATCTCGCGGCCCAGATCGTACAAGAGCCGCAGGATCTGCGCCTGAATGGTCACGTCGAGCGCGGTTGTCGGCTCGTCCGCGATGATCAACTCGGGCTCGCACATCAGGGCCATGGCGATCATCACGCGCTGGCGCAAACCACCCGAAAGTTGATGCGGGTATTGCGACAACCGGCTTTCGGCCGCGGTGATGCCCACCTTTTCCAACAGTTCCACGGCACGGGCGCGGGCCTGCTCACGTGTAACCGTGCGGTGCAGCAACAACGCCTCGGCCAACTGGTCCCCGATCGTATAGGCCGGGTTGAGCGAGGTCATCGGCTCCTGAAAGATCATCGACATCCGCCCGCCGCGCAGCGCCCGCATCTGCCGCTTGCTTGCTTTGGTCAACTCGATTCCGTCAAAGGTCATCCGGTCGGCGCTGCGCTGGATGCCCTTGCCCAAGAGCCCCATCAACGCCAGCGAGGTCAGGGATTTCCCCGACCCGCTTTCGCCCACGATACACAACGTCTCGCCACGGTTCAGGTCAAAATCGATTCCGCGCACCGCATGCAGGGTGCCACCGCCCACGGGAATATCCATCGTCAGGTTGCGGACGCTCAGAAGAGGGTCTGTCATCGCTCAGCTCCGGTTTTCTGGGGCGGTGACATCGCGCAGGCCGTCCCCCATCAGGTTGATCGCCAGCACCAGCACGAACAGGACGGCCCCCGGGATCAGCACCAGCCAGGGTTCGAACAGCATCATGTTCTTGCCCTCCGACACCATCAGGCCCCAGCTTGGCGTCGGCGGCTGCACCCCGAGCCCGAGAAAGGACAGCGCCGCCTCGAGCAGGATGGCATGGGCCATTTCCAGCGTGACCACCACGATCAGGTTGTTGGCAATGTTCGGCATGATTTCGGACAGCAGGATGCGCGGGGTCGAGGCCCCGATCACCTGTGCCGCGGCCACGTATTCCCGCCGCCGCACCTGCATGGTCGACGCGCGCATGACGACGGCAAAGCGGTCCCACAGCAACAGGCCCAGAACCACGATCACCACCTCCAGCGATCCGCCCAGAATGGCCACGACCGCCAGCGCGACCAGGACAACCGGCATCGCAAGGCGCACGTTGATCAGGAAGGTCACGACCGCATCGACCTTGCCACCGAAATAACCGGCGGCCACACCCATCGCCGTGCCAATCACACCCGAGATCAGCGCCGCAACCGCCCCGATCAAAAGCGACACGCGCGCGCCATAGATCAGGCGCGACAGGTAATCACGGCCCAGGTGGTCGGTCCCCAGCGGATGTTCCCACGTGCCGCCCATGAAGACGGGCGGAACCATCCGGTTCATCAGGCTTTGGGCATAGGGATCATGCGGGGCCAGCAGCGGTGCAAAGATCGCAACCAGCGTCAACAGGATCAGGACAACCAGCCCGATCAACAGGCCCTGATGCCCGAAGATACGCTTGCGCAGCATCTGGCCGGGGGTCGGGCCTGTGATCTCGTCCAGCAGGCGGTCATGCGGGGTCACGGACGCCATGTCAGCTGCTCCTCATACGGGGATCGAGCCAGGCGTTCAGCACGTCGGCCAGAAAGGTGAAGACGATGTAGAACATCGAGAAGATCAGGATCAGCGCCTGCACCGTGGGCAGGTCGTTGCGCGCGATGCTTTCCCAGGCAAGATAGCCCGCCCCATGCAGCGCAAAGATCGACTCCACGACGATCGAACCGCCCAGCATGAAGCCCATCTGCACGGCGGCCAGGCTGACCACCGGAATGATCGCGTTGCGCAGGGCATGGCGAAACAGCACGCGGGTTTCGTTGGCACCCTTGGCCCGCGCCGTGCGGATATAGTCGGACGACAGCACATCCAGCATCCCCGCCCGCGTCAGGCGCATGATCGCCGGCATCGCGTAATAGCCCAGCACGATGGTCGGCATGATGAAATGCTTCCACGTCGCCGCTCCCGAAGGTGGCAGCCAACCCAGTTGAATCGCGAAGACCACGATGAGGATCAGGCCGAACCAGAAGCTCGGCATCGCCTGACCGGCGACCGACAGGAAAAGGGCGATGCGGTCGATGATCGAATTGGGACGGATGGCGGCAACCACGCCCAGCGGCACGGCCGTGAGCAACGCAAAGCTGATCCCGCAAACGCCCAGCAGCATCGTGACACCCAGCCTGTCGCCGATCAGCGACGCGACCGGAAGCTTGAAATAATAGCTTTCGCCAAAGTCGCCGCGCAGGGCCGACATCAGCCAGTCGCCATATTGCACCAGCATGGGGCGATCAAAGCCATAAAGCCGCCGAATTGCCTCGATATCCTCACCGCTTGCCGTTTCCCCGGCAAGTGCGGCCGCTGGATCGCCGGACAGGAACAGCAGGCTGAAGCTGATGAACGACACGGTAAAGGCCACCAGAACGGCGAGGCCCAGTCGTTTGAGAATGAATTGAAGCACGGATCATTCACCTTGGATCTGCGCCGCATGTCCGAAAACCGCGGCGGTGGGTCTGGGTGGGGCTGTCAGGATAGTAAAAAACGGGGGCGCCGCCATGGCGCGCCCCCGTTCTTGTTGTGTCTCAGTTCCAGGTAACCGTGGTGAACCGCAGAACCTCGTCCGCCGTGGGGGTGTACTCGACCTCCTTGGTGGTGACGTAGTTGGTGTTGTACGAGAACATCGGCGCCCAGAAGGCCTGTTCGGTAATCCGCTTGATCGCCTTGGAATAGTTTTCCTTGCGGACCTCGGGATCGGTCGCGCTGTCGGCGATGTTCAGATATTCCAGCGTCTCATCGTCGCGCGCATCATCCAACGAGCCATGCTTGAAGAACTGGCTGACCATGGCCGACGCGTCATTGACCGAATAGCTGCCCCAGGTCTGAAACGAGATCGGCGTCTCCCCCTTCATGTTCAACTCCCGCAGGGCCGAGTATTGAAGCATCTTGAAGTTGGTATCGATGCCAACCGCGTTCAGGTAGCTCGAGATGGCTTCGGCATATTCGCGATCACGGTAAGCATAGAAATCGGTGGTGAAACCATCGGGATAGCCGGCCTCGGCCAGCAATTCCTTGGCCTTTTCGGGATCATAGTCATACGACACCGCCGCATCCACGTCGCACCCGAACTGGCTGGGAAAGCACGGGGTCGAGATGACCTGCGACTGCCCCTTGAGCAGCGCTTCCACCAGCTCTCCGCGATTGATCGCGTGGTTCACGGCCTTGCGCACGCGGATATCTTTGAACGGGGTGTCACCCGACCGGCCCGACGCGTCCATCCCCAGGTAACCGACGCGCATGGTCGATTCGTTGGACACCGTGAACTGACCCGTCTCGGCCAGCTTTTCGGCCTGGTCCGCCGGAACCTGCCAGATCAGGTCAAGCGTGCCGCTGAACAGCTCAGCCATCTGGGTATTCACATCCGGAATGGTGCGGATATCGACATTGGTGACCGTAGGCTGGCCCTTGGGGCTGTCGTGATACGCCTCGTTCTTTTCCAGCACGAAATGCTGGCCCGGCACCACGCTGACCACCTTGTAAGGGCCGGTGCCCACGGGTTTCAGGCCCATGCCCTCGGGGCCTGCTTCGGCATAGTAGTCGCTGGGATACATCGACACCGGGCCGGACAGGAATTCGATCGCCGCCGGAAACTTGTCCTTCAGCATGATGCGCACGGTATAGTCGTCGATCTTCTCGGCCGACTTCATCCAGTTGACGTTGCGCTGGGTTTTCACGCCGTTGGCTTCGTCGGCAACATAGTTGACGGTAAAGACCACGTCATCGGCCGTAAAATCCGATCCGTCGTGAAAGGTCACGCCTTCGCGCAGCTTGAACTCGATGGTGGTGTCGTCGATCCATTCCCACTCGGTTGCAAGGTTGCCCTTGTATTCGTTGGTGACCGGATCGCGATAGATCAGCCCATCCCAGACGGCCCGCTGCAAGACCACGCCTTCGCGCGACGAATTGAAATAGCTGTCGACATTCTCCAACTCCTTGGTGAAGGCGACACGCAGCGTGTCATTGGCCTTGTCTGCCCAGGCGGCGCTCGCTGCCGCAGCAAGGGCGACGCCCGCGATGGTCGATTTGAGGACCGTGAGTTTCATTGCCAGCTCCCTGTTCATGCGGAGTATGCCCCGCGGAAATTTTGACTTGAACCAGGTATCATTATATAATACCTGATATTGGTATATGGTTAGTAAGTCCGTTATGATCCGAATCGTCAAGACCCAATGTCACGTTTCTTTTGCAATCCCGGGGCAAGCGTTTGGATAAAAAGCAGAATACACTTTACGTCGGATCGCTGGCCAAAGGGCTTCGCCTGCTGAGGGCGTTTGACGAAACCCATACCGAGCTGTCCCTCGTCGAACTGGCGCAGCGCACCGGGCTGGACAAGAGCGCGGTCCAACGGCTGGCAAACACGCTCCATATCGAAGGCATGCTTGACAAGAACCCCGTCACGCGACGGTTTCGGCCCTCCCATGCCTGGCTGGAACTGGCCTATGCCTATTACTGGTCCGACCAGCTGGTCGGCCAGGCGCTCCCCAAGCTGATCGACCTGTCCCAGAGCCTGGGCGAAACGGTGAACCTGGCCGAGCGTTCGGGCGATCACATCATCTATGTCAATCGCCTGCCCTGCCAGCGCACCTATTTCGCGGCCACCGTCATCGGTCGACGCCTGCCCGCGCTCTCCACGTCGAGCGGGCGCGCGATGATCGCGACCCTGCCCGCCGATGAACGGGAAGAGGCGATCCGGACCTGGCCGCTCAAGAAGTTCACTGCCCGCACCACGATGGACCGCACGTCGATCCGGCACAGCATCGACGAGGCCGTCGAGAAGGGCTATGCGATCTCCTCCGGGCAGATGATCCTGTCCGAGATCGCCGTGGCCTGCCCGATCAGGGACCCCAACGGTCGCGCCTTCGCCGCCGTGCAATGCTCGATCTCGGCCCACACATGGACACATGAACGGGTGGAGGCCGAGATCCTGCCCCGGGTTCAGGACACCGCGAATGCGATCTCGCCCGCATCGCAGGCGCATCGGGGGTAGGATCATGACGGGATACAGCGGCACGACCTACGACCTTTTCAAACGCCTGCTTCATATCCTGCTGATCTATGCCGGGGCGCTGCTGTTCGGCATCGTCGCGCATTGGCTGCGCTTTCCGTTGCCGTGGATGATCGGGGCCATGGTCTTTGCCTCGACCGTGCGGATGCTGGAACGCCCCCTGCCCATTCCCGCGCAGACCCGGCAGATCGGGCAGATCCTGATCGCCACCTCGGTCGGGTTGTCGTTCACCCCCGAGGCGGTGCGGATGATGCAATCCCTCTTGCTGCCCATGGTCGGGGTGGCCATCGCCACGATCGGCCTGGGCTTTGTCGTCGCCGCCTTCCTGATGCGGATCACCAAGGTGGACGTGATCACCGCCGCGCTGGCATCGATCCCGATGGGACCGGTCGAAAGCGCCATCCTGGCGGTAAGGCACAAGGTATCGCCCGGCCCGGTGGTCTTTTCACAGACCCTGCGCATCATGCTGCTGGTCGTGCTTATTCCGCCTGTCATCGTGGCACTCGACGGCACCATCACCGACCCGGTCGCCGTGCTCAGCAAGATGGACTGGACGCTCTCCGGCGCGACCCTGCTGTGCCTGTGCGGCATTGTCGGCGCGCTGGTCGCCCGCACGGTGCGGCTGGCCAACCCGTTCTTCGTCGGGTCCCTCGGCGGCGCCGCCCTCGCGGCTGCGTTCAGCCTCCCGATCAGCGCCTATCCCTACGCGGTGCTGGTGCTGGCACAGGTCTTTCTCGGCGTCTGGCTGGGCGCCGTATTCGACCGCGATCTGCTGCGCCGGGCCAAGGGGTTCATCCCGGGCGCGATCCTCGCCTCGATCCTGCTGATCCTGCTCTGTGTCATCATGGGGCTGGTGATGGCATGGATCACCGGCCAGACATGGCAGGTCATGCTGCTGGCGACCGCCCCCGGAAGCGTCACCGAAATGGCCCTCACCGCAAAGATCCTCGATGACGGGCTTGCCATCGTCACCGCCTTTCACGTGATCCGTATCTTCATCATCCTGCCCTTTGCAGGAACGATCATCCGCCTCACGGCCAGCATGCATTCAATCCTTCAAAAGTGACCCGGCAAAATCCCAATCGCCGACACCCGCCGCGCTTCACGCTCTCGGGACATCGGCGATCGCTTGCGTGCCCGGCATTCCCCGAAACGCCCTAGCAGGTCGTTCGCGCCGAGCCGGATTTCGGGCGCCCGAACAGCAATCTCAGATTGCGCTTGATGATGTTCGTCCAGATCAGGAACGGCAGCCCCCGGAAAAAATCCGCGGCAGAGCCCTTGCCCGCCTTGGAGAGCGTTCTGAAGACCGTCGTGGGACGCGCAGGCCGAAAATAGTCCCTCGCCGTGATCTCGCGCCCTGCCAGCAGGGCCTGCAACGCCTTGCGGGTTGCCGACGGATTGTTCCATTCCGACCGGTAGACCACGCAGCCGTTCCTGTTGATGATGAAAACAGCGTTCGGCATGCTGCCATAGGCCATATGCGCATGCCCCTCGAGATCATCAATGAACACCGTGCGCGTCTCTCCGTCTTCGGCCTTCAACCGTGTCGCGCAGGCGGTCTTGTCGTCAAAACTCCTGTGCCCCGGAACATCGCTCCCCGGATGGGCCTCGCGGACATAAAGAACAGCGGTGCTGACCCCGTCCTGGCGATCGAGGGTTTCCATGATCCCCCGTCGACTCTGGAACAGCGAGCAGGTGATGCTGCCCGTTTCCAGAACCAGGAACTCGCCCGCGAAATCCAATATGTTCTTCATTTCACCATCCGTGGTGAGCAGTGAAAAATCCGGCGCCTTGTCGCCGACATCAGGGCCGCCCACGCGGTCGAAATCATAATCCCCGGTCGAGAATTCGCTATAGTTGTAGCCGGTCATTTTCGGGTGTCCTTTCGCCCTCTCCTGCCGATCACAACGCGCATTTCTCACGATCCCGCTCGATCCCTCTGGCCCCGCGCGCGCCCATATGCAAAACATGACCCCGTCCAACCGGGGGAAACGCACATGTCATTCGGCAAAGGCTGCCACCTGCACCTGATCGACGGCTCGGCCTTCATCTTCCGCGCCTATCACGCGCTGCCACCGCTCACACGCAAATCCGACGGGCTGCCCATCGGGGCGGTCTCGGGCTTCTGCAATATGCTCCAGAAATATGTGGAAGAGGCTGGCGGCCACGACGCGCCGACCCATGCCGCGGTGATCTTCGACTACTCGGGCAAGACCTTCCGCAACGATCTCTACCCCGAGTACAAGGCCAACCGCCCCCCCGCGCCCGAAGACCTCGTGCCGCAATTCCCGCTGACGCGCGAGGCCACCCGCGCCTTCAACGTCGCCTGCCACGAGATTGAAGGTTACGAGGCCGACGATATCATCGCCACGCTGGCCACGCAGGCGCGCGATCTGGGCGGGCGCGTCACCATCATCTCGTCGGACAAGGACCTGATGCAGCTCGTCGGCGGCGGCGTGGAAATGCTCGACGCGATGAAGAACCGCCGCATCGACCGCGACGGCGTGATCGAGAAATTCGGCGTCCCGCCCGAACGGGTGGTCGACGTTCAGGCCCTCTCGGGCGACTCGGTCGACAACATCCCCGGCGCGCCCGGCATCGGCCCCAAGACGGCGGCGCTCCTGATCAACGAATTCGGCGATCTCGAAACGCTTTTGGAAAACGCCGACCAGATCAAGCAGCCCAAGCGCCGCGAAACCCTGATCTCCAAGGCCGACCAGATCCGCATGTCGCGCGACCTCGTCTATCTCAAGACCGACACCCCGCTCGATTTCACCATCGACGATCTCGAAGTGCGCGACCCCGACCCCGAAATGCTCCTGCCCTTCCTTGCCAAGATGGAGTTTCGCACCCTCTCCAAACGCATCGCCGACAAGATGGGCGTCGAGGCGCCGATCATCGAGGACACGCCCGCCGCCGCCAATGACGATACCCCACCCGAGTTTCCCCCCATCGACCCCGCGCTATACGAATGCATCCGCGATGCCGCCGCGCTCGCGCGCTGGATCGACCTCATTTATTCTCGCGGTTACGTCGCCATCGACACCGAAACCACCTCGCTCGATGAGATGCAGGCCGAGCTGGTGGGCATATCGCTCGCCGTGATCCCCGGTCAGGCGGCCTATCTCCCGCTCACCCACAAGAACGGCAACGCCGATGACCTCTTCGGCTCCGACACGCTCGCCGATGGCCAGATGACGACGGACGAGGCGCTCGCCCTCCTCAAACCCGTTCTCGAAGACGCTTCGATCCTCAAGATCGGGCAGAACATGAAATACGATGCCAAGATCTTCGCCCGCCACGGCCTCGATGTCGCCCCGATCGACGACACGATGCTGATGTCCTACGCGCTCTTCTCGGGCATTCACGGGCATGGCATGGACGCGCTCTCGGAACGCTACCTCTCGCACCAACCGATCCCGATCAAGGATCTGATCGGCTCGGGCAAATCCGCCATCACCTTCGACCGCGTGCCGCTCGACGAGGCGGTGAAATACGCCGCCGAGGATGCCGACATCACCCTGCGGCTCTGGCATGCCCTCAAACCGCAACTGCCCCGCACCCGCGTCACCACCGTCTATGAAACGCTCGAACGTCCGCTCGTCCCGGTGCTGGCCGAGATGGAGATGCACGGCATCACCGTCGACCGCGACACGCTTTCACGCATGTCCAACGCCTTCGCCCAGAAAATGGCCGCGCTCGAAGCCGAGATTCACGAGTTGGCCGGCGAGAAATTCAACGTCGGCTCGCCGAAACAACTGGGCGAGATCCTGTTCGACAAGATGTCGCTCGACGGCGGCAAGAAGGGCAAGACCGGCGCCTATGCCACCGGCGCCGACGTGCTCGAAGATCTGGCCACCGAACACGAACTGCCCGCCCGCGTGCTCGACTGGCGCCAGCTTGCCAAGCTGAAATCGACCTACACCGACGCGCTTCAGGATCACATCAATCCTGAAACCGGCCGCGTCCACACCTCTTACGTGCAAACCGGCGCCAGCACCGGTCGCCTCGCCTCGACCGACCCCAACCTGCAAAACATCCCCGTGCGCAGCGAAGAGGGCCGCCGCATCCGCGAGGCCTTCATCGCGCCCAAGGGCACCCGCCTCGTCAGCCTCGATTATTCCCAGATCGAGCTGCGCATCCTCGCCCATGTCGCCGGGATCGACACCATGAAACAGGCATTCCGCGATGGTCACGACATCCACGCCATGACCGCCTCGGAAATCTTCGGCGTGCCGCTCGACGAGATGACACCCGATATCCGGCGCAAGGCCAAGGCGATCAATTTCGGCGTGATCTACGGCATTTCGGGCTTCGGCCTCGCCCGCAACCTGCGCATCCCGCGCAGCGAGGCACAGGCCTTCATCGACGCCTATTTCAAACGCTACCCCGGCATCCGCGCCTACATGGACGACACGATCGAGTTCGCCAAGGAGCATGGCCACGTCGCCACGCTCTTCGGGCGCAAGATCCACACGCCGGAGATTTCCGCCAAGGGCCCGCGCGCCGCCTTCGCCCGCCGCGCCGCGATCAACGCGCCGATCCAGGGCACCGCCGCCGACGTGATCCGCCGCGCCATGATCCGCATGCCCGCCGCAATCGCGGGCCTGCCCGCCAAGATGCTGCTGCAGGTGCATGACGAGTTGATCTTCGAGGTAGAGGAAGACGCTGTCGACCGCCTGATCGACACCGCCCGCGAGGTGATGGAGGGCGCCGCCCACCCCGCCGTGCATCTCGACATCCCCCTGACCGTCGACGCGGGCCAAGGCACCAACTGGGCCGAGGCGCATTGAGGGCGCAGCCCATGGCAGAGATGCGGACGAAACGATCCTCGTCGGGGCAAGGGCGCGCGGTCGCCGACCCGCGGGGTGGCGTCCTGTCACCTCGGAAACGCGGTTTATGCCAGACCAGCTCTTCCACGATGCATGTTCCGCCCGTCCTCACCAATCGCCGCCCCGGGGGGCGGGTCGGCGATCGCGCGGCGGCTGCGCCGCTGTTCGCGCGGGCTGCCAGCGTCCGCTCCGGGCGCCTTGCGGCCATGTTGCGGGTCGCGAAAACACTGGCGTGACGCAGCACTTGCCCTCAAGCGCGATCATCACCCTGTCGTGCTTGATATCCACGCCCCGCTTGCCCACTATCCGGCCAAGCCCGCCCATGCCTTCCGCATGAGCGCCAAACGGAGTCGCCCCGCATGTTGCCCCTGCGCGCCCTGATCCTCATGCTTGCCCTTGCCGCCGGGGCCGCCACCGCCCCGCGCGCCATGGCCGACCCCCAATCCCCCCGCATCCTCGTGATCGGCGATTCGCTTCTGGCCAAGAACAGGCTCAGCGGCCACAACGTCGCGGCCCGCCTCTCGGACCTGCTCGATACCCCGGTGGCCGACCATTCCGTCGCCGGGGCCTGGATGATCTACAACCTGCCGATCACCGGCGCGATGGGCCTTTCGATCCCGAAACAATGGCGCGACGATGACTGGGACTGGGTGATCATGAACGGCGGCGGCAACGACCTCTGGCTCGGATGCGGCTGCAACAATTGCGATTACAAGCTTGATCGCCTGATCGCCGAAAACGGTCGCCGTGGCGCGATCCCCTCACTGGTGCAGAAAATCCGCCACTCCGGCGCACGGGTGCTGATCGTGGGCTATCTGCGCAATCCCGGTTTCTCCTCGCCGATCAAATCCTGCAAGGAGGCGGGCGACACGCTCGAAGCGCGGATCGCCCGGCTGGCCGAGATCGACCCCAACGTGTATTTCCACCCGCTCACCGACCTTGTGCCCTACGGTGATCTGAGCTTTCACGCCATCGACCGCATTCACCCGTCCTTCAAGGCGTCCGACGCCATCGCCCGCCGCCTGTTGCAGGTGATCGAAACCGCCCGCTGACCCCGGCCCCGATTTTTCGCAGAAAAATCGCATACCCCGCCGAACGCCGCTTCCCGCCCCCGATCTGCCGCTGTGGGGCAGTGCCGATTTCGCAAATCCGTTATTCCCGGCTATCCTGCCCCGACCGCTTGCCCCAAGGACGCCATCATGACCCGCGAAACCAAGCTCATCCTCTGCCCCGTCAACCTGCGTCACGCCAAGGTCGACACCGCCGCCTATGACGAGGCCGTGGAAATGGCCCGCCGCCGCAATGCGCGGCTCATCGTCGCCACCGTCGCCCCCGAGATCGAACGCAATCTCAACATCTATGATTCGAACAAATACTGGTCGGGCGAACTCGAAAAATTCCTCGCCGCCCATCCCGCCGAAGGGGTCGAGGTCACGCTCATGGTGCGCAAGGGCGCGGTCCATCGCCAGATCGTCAAGCTGGCCAGTGAACAGAAGGTCGACCTGATCGTGATCGAATCCGCCAACCCCCGGATTCAGGATTACCTGCTCGGCACCACGGCCAGCCACGTCGTCGCCCATGCCGAATGCTCGGTCTACGTGGTGCGCAAGTAACAGCCGCGAAGCCGTCAATGCGCCCCGTCACAGGCCCCGTGATCGGCCAGCGCATGCAGGATACGGCAGGGCGCGCCCGCTCGCGCCTCGCAGGCCCGGCCAATCCGCTCGAGCTCAGCCTCGAGCCGCCGTAACCGGGCGATCCGCCCGCGAATCCCCGCCAGGTGATCCGCCGCGATGCGGTGAATCTCGTCATGCGCGCCCGGCTTGCGATCCTCCAGCGCGATCAGCTCCCGCACTGCGGCCAGCGAAAGGCCCAACTCGCGCGCATGGGCAATGAACGAAAGTCGCCCCAGCCCGGCCCTGCCATAGCGCCGCTGGTTGCCTGCCGTTCGCCCTTCGGGCGCGATCAGTCCCAGCCCCTCGTAATAGCGGATCGTCGGAACTTTCACCCCCGTTCGCCGTGACATCTCACCGATAGAAAACATGAAAAGCCCTCTTGAACCTCTAGTCGCTAGAGAGATTACATTGCCCTTCGACGCAATGCAAAAGGCCGCCCCCATGCCTCACGATCACAGCCATCACCACCACCCCGACCCCTCCATGATCGAAGGCGACCGCCGCGTCGGCGCCGCCATCGCGGTCAATATCGCTCTCACGCTGGTGCAGATCGTCGCCGGCGTGATCTCGGGCAGTCTCGCGCTGATTGCCGACGCGATTCACAACCTCTCGGATGCGCTGTCGCTGGTCATCGCCTTCTATGCCCGTCGCATCGCCCGCCGCCCGGCGGACAAGGCCATGACCTACGGCTATGGCCGGGCCGAGGTGGTGGCCGCGCTGATCAACTACACCACGCTCATCGTTATCGCCCTCTACCTCGCCACGCAGGGGATCGAGCGGCTGTTCAACCCGGTCGAGATCACCGGCTGGATCGTCGTCACCGTCGCCGGGGTCGCGCTGGTGATCGACACGATCACCGCCGCGCTGATCTTTCGCCTCTCGCACAACTCGATGAACATGCGCGCGGCCTTCCTGCATAACCTCGCCGACGCGCTCGGCTCGGTCGCGGTGATCGTCGCGGGCACGCTCATCCTGCTTTACGACTGGCGCCTGATCGACCCGATCGTCACGCTCTTCATCTCCGCCTATATCCTCTGGCACAGCTACCATGGCATCCGCCCGGTGATCCGCGTGCTGATGCTGGCCGCCCCCGAGGACACCGACCTGCCCGAACTGATCGCCGCGCTCGAGGACCGCGACGGTGTCGAGAGCCTTCACCATGTCCATCTGTGGCGCATGCAGGAACACGAACCCGCCTTCGAGGCCCATGTCGTCATCGCCGAAAACGCCGACCCCGAGGCCGTCCGCCGTGACCTCAAGTCCCTGTTGGACCGGCGTTTTGGCGTGTCCCATTGCCTGCTTGAACTTGAAACCCGCGCCACCTCCTGCCATGACAGCCCCCAGATCGGCCATTGAAACGTGGAAACATGACAGACAAACCCCGCCCCAGCCCGCAACAACTCGCCGACAGCCTCGTGTCGGTGCTCGACGTCGAACAGGTCGAGGAGGATTTCTTTCGCGGCATCGCCACCCCCGGCGGGCGCGGGCGCAGTTTCGGCGGGCAGGTCATCGCACAGGCGCTGATGGCCGCGATCCGCACCGTGCCGGGCGACCGCACCAACCATTCGCTGCACGGCTATTTCATGCGCCCCGGCGACGCCACCAAACCCGTGCTCTACCAGGTCGAGCGCGACCGCGACGGGCGCAGCTTTGCCACCCGCCGCGTAGTCGCGGTGCAAAACGGCCAGCCCATCCTCAACCTCGCCGCCTCGTTCCAGGTCGAGGAAGAGGGCCTCACCCATCAGGACACCATGCCCGACGTCCCCGCCCCCGAAGAGCTGAAAAGCGAGTTGGAACTCGCCGCCGAATTCAAGGGCGAACTGCCCGAGATGTTCCTCAGCTGGCTTTCGGTGCCGCGCCCGGTCGAAATGCGCCACGTCACGCCGCGCCCGCCCTTCACCCGCGACGCCGCACCCGAGCAAAGCTACTGGTTCCGCGTCACGGGCGGGATCGGCGAGGATGCGAACCTGCATCGCGCGGCGCTCGCCTATGCCTCGGATTTCGGGCTGCTGGGCACCTCGGCCTATGCTCATGCCAAGGCGTTTGCCGATCCCGACATGCAATTCGCCTCGCTCGATCACGCACTGTGGATTCACGGCCCCTTCCGCGCCGATGACTGGCTGCTTTACGTGATGGACAGCCCGTGGTCAGGCGGCGCGCGCGGCTTCAACCGCGGCCGCATCTTCACCCGCGACGGGCGGCTCGTCGCCAATGTCGCGCAAGAGGGCCTGATCCGCCAGATCACCCCGCGCGACTAGTGCATCTCGCACCGGAGCCTAGCCCGCCCGCCCCGGCCTTGAGCCGTGCGAGCAGAGCCGCAAAACCCGGTTGAACCCGCGCCCCGGACCTGCTCATCATCCGGTGACACGCGAAAGGGCCGCCCCATGACCATACCACAGGTTCTGATCTTCTCCATTCTCGCGGCCACCATGGCGCTGTTCCTGTGGGGCCGGTTCCGGCACGACATCGTCGCGCTGGCGGCGCTTATGGCCTGCGTCATCGCCGGGCTCGTTCCCGCCGCCGATGCCTTTGCCGGGTTCGGCCATCCGGCGGTGATCACCGTGGCCTGCGTGCTGGTGATGAGCCGGGGCTTGCAGAATACTGGCGCGGTGGACTGGATCGCGCGCAGCGTGCTCCCGCGCGAGGGCGGGCGCCTGACCAGCATGGCCATGCTCATGAGTCTCGGCGCGATTCTGTCGGGCTTCATGAACAACGTCGGCGCCATGGCGCTCTTGATGCCGGTCGCGGTGCAACTCTCCGACCGGCTCGACCTGACCCCGGGGCAGGTGCTGATGCCGCTCGCCTTCGGCACCATCCTGGGCGGCATGACCACGCTGATCGGCACGCCTCCCAACCTCATCGTTTCGGGGTTCCGGGCCGAGGCCGGGCTGGGCCATTTCGGCATGTTCGACTTTGCCCCCATCGGGGCCACCGTGGCGGTGTCCGGGGTGCTGTTCGTTGTTCTGATCGGCTGGTGGCTGGTGCCCGCCCGCAAACCCGTCGCCAGCGAAGAATTCGAAACCGGCCATTACCTGACCGAACTTCACGTGCCCGAGAAAAGCAAGGCGATCGGTCTCACCCTGCGTGGCTTCGAGCGCGAAATCCGCGAAAGCGACGCCCAGATCGTCGCCCTCGTGCGCAACAAGGTGCGCCTGACCGCGCCGCATGGCGGGCGGCGCATCGCGGCCGGCGATATCCTCGTCCTCGAATCCGATGTCGATGCACTGGCCCAGGCATTGTCGGTCTTCGACATCAAACTCGAAGAAAGCGGCCCCTCCTCCCCCAAGGACTCCGACCCGGTCCCGGCCAGCGCCGAAACCTCCGGCGAAACGGAATCCGACGCGGCAGAGAACGACAAGGACGACGACGACAGCGAAAGCGATAGCGACGGTCGCGACGAATATATCGTGCTGCGCGAACTGGCCATCCTGCCCGGCACCACCATCGTCGGGCGCTCGGCCAGCGACATCCGCCTGCGCACGCGCTACAGCCTCAACCTTCTGGCGGTGTCGCGCCACGGCCACCCGCCCCGGGCGCGGCTGCGCACGCTCAATCTCAAGTCCGGTGACCTGCTGCTGATGCAGGGCCCGTCCGAGATGATGGCGGAATTCATCAACGACACCGGCTGCGTGCCGCTGGGCGCGCGCGACCTGCGCATCCCCGACAAGCGCATGGCGATCATCTCGGTCGCGATCATGCTGGGCGCCATCGCCATCGTGACGCTGGGCCTCTTGCCCGCGGCGGCGGCCTTCACGCTTGGCGTGATCGCCTCGATGGTGCTGCGCACCGTGCCCCCGCGCGAGGTCTATACCACCATCGACTGGCCGGTGATCGTGCTCCTGGCCGCGCTCATCCCGGTGGCGGGCGGGATGCAAAGCACCGGCGCCGCGGCCCTGTTGGCAGAGTTCATGGTCTTCGGCGTCGCACAGGGCAATGCCATCGTGGCGCTCACGGTTATCCTGGTCGTCACCATGTTCCTGTCGGACGTGATGAACAACGCCGCCACCGCCGCCGTGCTCTGCCCCATCGCGCTCAGCATCGCCGCAACGCTGGGCGTCAATGCCGACAGCTTTCTCATGGCCGTGGCAATCGGCGCCTCCTGCGCCTTCCTCACCCCCATCGGGCACCAGAACAACACCCTGATCCTCGGCCTCGGGGGGTTCCGGTTCGGCGATTACTGGCGGATGGGCCTGCCGCTCGAAGTGCTCGTGGTCGCGGTCAGCATCCCGCTCCTGCTGATCATCTGGCCGCTGTGAGGACGCAATCGCAACACGCATCACAGCGTGTTGCGCCCGAACGAAGTAACACCCACCCGCCCCGGCCTTGAGCCGGGGCCTCTCGCCTTTGTCGTGGGCCCCGGCTCAAGAGGCCGGGGCGGGTGTTTCCAATCGAACACAACGCGCATTAACCTTTCAGGTGGTTAACGATTGGTTGATTCAGCCGGCAGCCGGGCAGCAGCCGGGAATCATACGCATATCACCCCCCGGTTTTTCGGGCGAAAAATCGCGTTAACCCTGCGGGACGCCGGGTTAACCGGATCTCAGGATCTTGCCGCGCTCGCCTGCCTTGCCAGCCACCAGGCAAGGCTCATCGGGGCCAGCGCCACGACGAAACCGGCCAGCGTCAGGACCGTGTGACTGAGCCCCGCAACGCCCCCCGCCGGCGACGCCACCATCAGCCCCGCCAGCAGCAGGAGGGCACGCGACACCAGCCCCACGATCCCATCGGGCAACCGCCCGACAAAGCTCGCATAGCCCTGCAACGCGGCCGAGATGAACCACACGCCAAGCAGCGCACAGGCCAGAACTACCGCCACTTCAAGCGCCGGACCCTGGCCGATAAGTGCGGGATTCAGAACGAAAAAGAAGGGAATGATATAGATCGTGCCACCCAGTTTCATCGCCTCGATCCCGGTGCGCATCGCCCCCGCCCCGGCCATCGACGCCGCCGCGAAGGCGCCCAGCGCCACGGGGGGCGTGATGAAACTCACCATGCCCCAGTAGAGGATGAAAAGATGCACCGCCAACTCGTTCAGCCCGGCCTGCACCAGCGCCGGGGCAAGGACGACGGCAAGGAAGATATAACAGGCCGTCACCGTCATCCCCATGCCAAAGATGAACGCGGTCAACGCCCCCATGAGAAGCAGCATCGGAATCGAGTTCCCGGCCATATGCACCAGCTCATTGGCCAGCGGCCCGGTCAGCCCGGTGGCCTGAAACGCCCCCACGATCATCCCGATCCCCAGCAACACCGCCACCAGTTCCGACAACGTCCGCCCCACCGAAACGATGACGTTGAGGAAGCCCTCCCACGACATCCGGTCGCCCCGGTTGAACTGGTTCACGACCAGCAACAGGACCACGGCATAGAACGGCGCGGTCGTCTCCCAGCGATAGGCGACCATCAGAAAAATAAGCAGGGCGAACACCGCCACGTAAAGCCAGCCCGAGCGCAGTGTCTCACCCACGCGCGGCAGGTCGGCCCGCGCCATCCCGGTCAGCCCGCGCCGCGCCGAATAAGCGTCGATCTGCATGAAAAGGCCAAAGAAATAAAGGAGCGACGGGATCGCCGCGGCCAGCATGATCTCGACATAAGGACGGCTCAGCCATGACGCGATGACAAAGGCGGTGGCCCCCATGATCGGCGGCATCAACACCCCCCCGGTCGAGGCGCAGGCCTCGGTCGCGGCCGCATATCGCGGCGAAAAGCCCGACTTCTTCATCGCCGGAATCGACACCGCCCCGGTGGTCAGCACGTTCGAGATGACCGAGCCCGACATCGACCCCATGAAGCCACTGGCAAAGATCGAAACCTTCGCCGCCCCCCCGCGATATCCGCCCACCAGCGACAGCGCGAGGTTGTTGAAGAACTTGCCCCCGCCGGTGAATTGCAGCACCGCGCCGAACAGGATGAACCCGATGACGAGATTGCCGAACGCCTTCATCGGAATGCCGAATGACGCCTCGGACGAGATCATGAAGTACGGAATCACATCCCGGAACGGCTGGGTAAACCCGTTGAGCGGATCGGGCACATGCTCGGCAAAAGTCGGGTAGAGCGAGAACAGTAGCACGATGCCAAACAACACCAGCCCCCCGGCCCGCCGCGTGCCTTCGAGAATCAGCACGTAGAACAGGACCGACATCCAGATCGCATGATCCGGCGCGGCATATTCCCAGCCGGAATCAAGGCTTTCACCGGCGGTGAACATGAAATATCCGGCCACGGCCAGCGTAACGAGCGCCAGCACCCAGTCATAGATCGGCACCCGCGCCGAGGGCGGCCCCCACGCCCGAAACGTGATGAATGTCAGGCTCAGGAACAACCCCGCCAGAAGATAGAGATACATGCCTTCCAGAAAGGCATACCCCCCCAGCCGCAGGTTGAAGAGCTGGTTGACCGCAAGGCCGATCGCCGCAAGCGTGCAGACAATGATCATCCAGCGCGCAGCACCCGTATAGGTCAGACGCTCGACCGCTTTTTCCGCCTCGATGGCCGCGGTGGCGCGGTCCTTCGGTTGTGCTTGTTCCGCCATTTTCCTCACGCCCTTATGGCCCGGTCACCGCCGGGAAAACCAATGAAACCGACGGGCCGCAAAGGCCGCCCGCCGGGTGGTTCATGTCAGGGCTCAGAAGACGACCGCGAACCCGCCTTCGGCCAGCGCCTCGCGACGTTTGGTGGCCCATGCCTCTTCCCAGTTATCCGGGTCTTCGGCCATGAGCTCTTCCCACGCCTCCATCAGCGCCGCCTGACGGGCAATCAGCATGTCGTTATGGGCCTGCGCTTCGTCGGTCCACGCGCCGATTTCCTCGTAATAGCGGATTGCGCCGTCATGATAGGGGGCCACCCACTGGAAATCCTGCTTGTCGAGCGCCCAGCCATTGATCCCCGGCGCGTTGCCCACATAATCGTCGAAAAAGACATGCATCGCCTTGGTCATGTTATAGGTCAGATCTTCGTCCTGATCCGCATAGGTCATCAGCACCGGATAGGCATAACCCGCCGTCGCAACGCCATCGGTGCCGTCGATATTGGCACCGACCGTGGCCATCATCGGGGCAAAGAACGGGGCGACGCCCTGCATCCGCTCCAGCGCCTCGGTGTCATCCGGGTCGATCGGCGGCCAGTAGACGCCGCGCGGCCCCGACGCCGCTTCATAGGCCATGCCCGAATTGGTCGAGGCAAAGGCCGCATCGGTGCTGCCGTCGATCATGCCTTTCCAGCTGTCGCCGAAGCCGCCGAACTCGACCACCTCGACATCGTCCCATGTCAGCCCGCCATAGGCGAGATAGGCCTCGTTGTTGGTGTTGAGCGACGGTGCACCCTTCACAACGCTCACCCGCATGCCTTCAAGATCGGCATAGGTGAACCCTTCGCAGCCGGGCTTGCCTGCCTTTTCACAGGCCTCGGCCGCAACCGCCAGCGAAAGCCCCACGGTGCCGCCGTTATTGGCCGCCAGAACCCGCACCGGCTGTGGTCCCCAGTTCTTGGCACCGAACTGGAACACGCCTTCCTGCGCCATGAACGACCCGCCCACGCCATTGGCCGAAAACTGAACCTTGCCCTGGCGGACAGGCTCGGTGCGCGCGATGTCATTCTTGCCGGGCAGCACCCGCAGGTTGACGCCCGCATTCTGAAGCGCCGCGCCAATCGCCACCGACTGGTTGTAACCGGCCGAACCCGTGCCATACGCGGTCCAAGTGATCTGCCCGGGCAGGTCGACCTCCTGTGCCGTGATCGGAGCGCCCATCAGACAGAGCGCCATCGTCAATGAAAACTTATGCATGTTTCTCCTCCCTGGTTGGCCTTGTCCGCGCCCCGTGGACGCGATCAAGGCCTTCCGAATGTCTGATGCGCGGGGCCATCCTGTCAATCTTGGGCCGGTCTTACGTAACGTGACAGGCAACACCGCCCCAAGATGCCGCGCCGGGCCGCGTCATTTGCCATACGCGCGGATGCGCACGCCCCATAGGCCATGGTTGACCCTGCCGATGATCGGGTGATTCGCCCCGCTTCCATACCCTCAACATTGGGCTTCAAATCAACGTGCATCCTGGTCCGATATGCGCGTTGCCACTTGGGATTGATCTGCGCATGGTCTATGTTGCCCGCAAGAACAGGGCGCGACATGACATCGAATCTCATCAGGACATCGCTGGTCTGTTGCGCCCTCGGCTTCGGCGCCGCACAGGGTGTGCAGGCGCTCAACACGGTCGATCTGCGGGTCTCCGGTCCGCAGTCCGAGGCGCTTGGCGATGCCTTGCGCGCAAACTCGGTCCTGCACAGCCTGGTGGACAATCCCGAAGCGACCACGGGTGATATCCTCGCCGCTGCGCGCGGCGATTATGCCCGGCTGGTCGAAGTGCTCTATTCCCAAGGTTATTACTCGGTCGAGGTCAGCATCCTGGTCGACGGTCGCGAAGCGGCGTTGATCGACCCGTTTCGCTCTCCTGAACAGATCACCAATGCGGTGATCGCGGTCGATCCCGGACGGTTGTTCCGGTTTGGCGCGGTGCGAATCGGGCCGTTGGCGCAAACACCTCCCCTCCCCGACCAGTTCCGCCCGGACGCGCCCGCACTGGCCACCGTCGCACGCGAGGCCACCCGCCAGGCGGTGAACGACTGGCGCAAGGCCGGTCATGCCAAGGCGCGCATCACCGACCAGCGCGTTCTCGCCCGCCACGACTCTGCCCGGCTGGATGTCGATGTAGACATTGCACCCGGCCCGCGCGTGCGATTCGGCGATGTGACCGTGTCGGGGGAAAGTGCTGTGCGCGGATCGCGGGTTCGGAGCATCGCGGGCCTGCCCCGTGGCGAACGCTATGACCCGGATGAGGTCGACAAGGCCGCCGCCCGCCTGCGCAAGGTGGGAACTTTCTCCTCCGTCCAACTGAGCGAGGCCGAGACCGTCGCGCACGACGGCACGATGGACATGGAAATCGCCGTGGTCGACCGCCGCCCCCGCCGGATCGGCGGCGGGCTGGAATACTCGAGCTTCGACGGCGTGACGCTGTCGGGCTACTGGCTGCATCGCAACCTGCTTGGCGGGGCCGAACAGTTTCGCGTCGATGGCGAAATCGCCCAGATCGGCGGTACAGGCCAGGGCACGGATTACGCGTTATCCTTCCGCTTCGATCGTCCCGCCGTCTATGGCCCCGACACGCTCTTCTTCGCCGAGGCCGCGTTCACTTATAACGATGAGCCCCGCTTTCTTCAGGAGAAATTCGCATTCACGACCGGCGTTTCGCGCGAGTTCAGTGACACGCTCTCGGGCAGTTTGGGTATTGGCTATGAATATGCCCGCATTACCGACCGCTTTGCGCCCACGGTCACGCGACGCGAAATGCAATTGCTGCGCCTTCCCCTGTCGCTGACCTATGACAATCGCGACGACCCGCTTGATGCCACCCGCGGAATCTATGCCCGCGCCGGTCTCACGCCATTTTACGAAACCTTCGACGCACAGACTGGCGGGCATGCCACACTTGACTTGCGCTCCTATCTCGCGCTCGGCGAAACCGGCGGGACGGTTCTGGCCGGGCGGTTGCAGCTTGGCGCGCTGGCCGGGCCGAATGCACAGGCCGCCCCGCCCGATTACCTGTTCTATTCGGGCGGGGCGGGCACGGTGCGCGGGCAACCCTATAAATCGCTCACCGCCGATTACGGCGGGGTGGAGCTCGGCGGGCGCAGCTTTGCCGCCCTCTCGGGCGAGCTGCGCTTTCCTGTCGGCGACCGGATCGGCCTCGCTGCCTTTGCCGATGCGGGTTTCGTCGGCGGCGGCTTTTTCGAGGATGGCGGCTGGCATGCCGGGGCCGGACTCGGCGTGCGCTACAAGACGCCGGTCGGGCCGATCCGCGTCGATCTGGCCGGACCCGTCGCCGGTGACACCGGTAGCGGCGTGCAACTTTACATCGGGATCGGGCAGGCGTTTTGATGCGATTTCTGGCGATATGTCTTGCCCTTCTGGTTCCGCTCGGCGCACTTGCACAAGACACCGAAAGCGACCGCGGTTTCATCCAGGGCCTGCTCGAAGACGCGCTTTCCGCGCCGGGGCGCAGCGTCCGGATGGAAGGTTTCGCCGGGGCACTGAGTTCGCGTGCTACGATCGAGCGCATCATCGTCACCGACCCCGAGGGCACATGGCTTACCGCCACCGACCTGGTGCTGGTGTGGAACCGCTCCGCCCTGTTGCGCGGCCGGATCGCCATCGACGAGATCACCATCGGCGAGATCGACCTGCCCCGGCCGCCCGTGCCCGTAAAGGACCCGCTGCCCAGCCCCGAGGCAAGCGGCGGTTTTGCCCTGCCCGATCTGCCCGTATCCGTCGAGATCGCCAAGATGGAGATCACCCGGGCCGAGCTGGGCACCGAGGTTCTCGGACAGGACGCCGCGCTCTCGGTGAGCGGCAAGGCGTCGCTTGCCGGCGGGGCGGGCGAGGCATCACTTGACGTCAAACGGCTCGACCGCCCTGGGCAAATCACCCTCGAGGGCGGGTTCGACAATATCACGCGCGAGTTGCGCATCGACCTTGCCCTGCGTGAGCCCGAGAACGGCCTCGCCGCCAACCTGCTGAGCCTGCCGGGGCGGCCCTCGGTCCAAATGGAAGTGCAGGGCGACGATCCGATCACCGATTTCACGGCCCGGATGCGGCTGGCCACCGACGGGCAGGACCGCCTGACCGGCGACGTGACCCTCACCACAGACGAAGATGGCGCTACAGGGTTCAACGCAGCAGTTAGCGGCGATCTGGCGCCGGTGCTCCTGCCCGAATTCGCCGCGTTCCTCGGTGATCAGGTCACGCTGGCCGCAAGCGGCGAACGCCGCGCGGATGGCGGCTTTCTGCTCGACCAGTTGAACATCGACACAGCGGCAATGCAGATCGGCGGCACCGCCGAGATCGGCGCCGATGGCTGGCCACGCGAACTGATGCTCGACGCCGCGATCTCCCCGCCGACCGGCGACCGCGTGACGCTTCCGCTGCCCGGCCCACGCACAACGGTCCGCGCGGCCAGCCTTACGGCGCATTTCGACGCGGAATCTGGCGACGAGTGGCGGGTCGACGGCACCGCGAGCGGTGTCGAACAGGACGACTTGCGCATCGGCTCGCTGGAATTCGGCGGCTCGGGGCGGATACTGCGCGCAGCGCAAAGCATCTCGGGCGCGCTCCGGTTCGAGGCCGATGGGCTGATCGCGCCCACGAATCCTGCCCTGGCCCGCGCCCTTGGCGAGAGATTGCGCGGCGGGCTCGAATTCGGCTGGTCCGCAGACGCCCCCCTGCGGCTCCGCAACCTCGCGCTCCGGGGGGCCGACTACGGGCTCGGCGGCACTATCACGATCAGCATCCCCGACGATCTGGCCGCGCTCACCGTGGTGCCCGACCTGCGGCTCAATGCGGACGATCTTACCCGTTTTGCCGGTCTGGCCGGGATCGACCTTGGCGGGCGCGCCGATCTGGCCATTTCCGGCCGGGTTGAACCGCTAAGCGGGCGCATGGCATTGCGCTTCGACGGTCAGACGCAGAACCTTTCCACGGGTCTTGCACCGCTCGACCCGCTCCTTGACGGCCAGGGCCGACTCATCCTCGCCCTTGAGCGTGACGAAACCGGCCTGCGCGCCGATCCGGTCTCGATCCGCACCGATCACGCCCGGATCGACGCGATGGCCAACCTCGCCAGCGGCAACAGCACGGTGAGCCTCACCGCCAGCCTGCCCCAACTCGCCCGCGCCCTGCCCGGACTCGACGGCGCGGCGGAATTGACCGCACGCGCCAAACAACAGGGCGAAGTCTGGACCCTCAGCGCCGACAGTACCCTGCCGGGCGAGGCGCAGGTGACATATCGCGGCACCATCTCCGGCGACGGCGTAGAACGCCTGTTGGCCGATGGCGCTCTCACGGCCGAAATCGGGCGGCTCGCCGCCTTCGCCACCCTCGCCAAGCGGCCGCTCGCCGGATCGGCGCAACTCACCGCCAAGGGCAATGCCGACCTGCTGGCGCAAAGCTTCGATATCACCGCAAGCGGCCAGACAAGCGCACTCGATGTCGGCCTGCCGGCGCTTGCCCCGCTCCTGCGCGCAACAACCCGGTTCGATCTTGCCGCCGCCCGCGATGCACAGGGCCACCTGACGCTTGATCGGCTGGACCTCGACGCGCCCGATCTCGATGCCTCGCTCAGCGGAGAACTTGGCCCCGAGGACGGTCAGTTCGACTATCGCCTCGCGCTCACCAATCTCGGGTTGATCATCCCCGAACTTCCCGGCGCCGCACGCCTTTCGGGCAGTGCGCACAAAGCCGGTGCACGCTGGCAGATCGACACCGAAGGTCAGGGGCCGGGCGGCATTACGCTTGGCGTCACCGGCACGGTGGCCGAGGACGGCGCGCGCGCCGATCTGGGCGTAACCGGCACCGTGCCCCTGGCGCTGGCCAATGCGCGGCTTTCGGGACAGGCGCTTTCCGGCCTCGCACGGCTCGATCTGTCACTCAGCGGGCCGCTGGCACTCGAGTCGCTATCGGGACGGATCAGTGTCGATGATGCCCGGCTTTCCCTTCCCGCACAGGCCGTCGCGCTCGAGCGCATGCGCGGACAGGTCAATCTGGGCGGCGGGGTGGCACAGGTGGCCCTTGACGCGGATGTCTCGACCGGCGGACAGGCCCGGCTACGCGGCCCAATCACACTTTCCTCGCCCTTTCAGGCGGATCTCGCCGTGGACCTCGTGGATGTGACCCTGCGCGACCCCTCGCTGTTCGAGGTGGTGCTTGACGGCGCGCTGTCGCTCAACGGGCCGGTGGCGGGCGGGGCGCGCATCGGCGGACGGATCGACCTGCGCCACACCGAATTGCGCATCCCGAATCTTGGCCCCTCCTATTCTCCGCTTGACGGCTTGCAGCATCTCCGCCCGCCCGGTGCGGTCCAGCGCACCCTGCGCTATGCCGGAATGAACCAGACGGGCGGCGACTCCGGCGCCTCCACGGCCGATTTCCCGCTCGACATCCTGATTTCGGCGCCCAATCGCCTGTTCGTGCGCGGGCGCGGGCTTGACGCTGAACTGGGCGGTTCGCTGCGCCTGGCCGGCTCGACCAATGACATCCTGCCGGTCGGTCAATTCAACCTGATCCGCGGGCGGCTCGACCTCTTGGGCCAGCGGCTGAACCTGACCGAAGGCAGCCTTACGATGCGCGGCAGTTTCGATCCCGTGATCGGCTTCGCGGCCACCTCTCAGGTTGAGGAATTCTCCGTTTCGCTGCGACTGGACGGATTGGCCTCCGCACCTGATCTCACCGTGACATCGGTGCCGGAGCTGCCGCAGGAAGAGGCGCTGTCGCTCTTCCTTTTCGGGCGTGACGTGACGCGAATCTCGGCCTTTCAGGCGGTTCAACTCGCCGCCGCGATCCGCACCCTTTCGGGTCAGGGGGGCACCGGTCTCACCGACGGGTTGCGCCGGTCGCTGGGCGTTGACGATCTCGATATCGGCATGGATGACGAGGGCACCACGCAGGCCCGTGTGGGCAAATACATCTCCGAGAACATCTATACCGACGTCACCGTAAAAGGCGACGGCACGAGCCAGATCAACCTCAAGCTCGAAGTCAACCGCCGCACCACCGTTCGCGGACGCCTGGGCAGCGATGGCGACACCGGGATCGGCGTGTTCTTCGAACGCGACTACTGATCCTCGGGGCCGCCCGCGAAAGCACCTAGAGAACCGGCGCCCCGGATGTCAGCCCCTGCACCGACGCGGCCAGCGCGTGGCGGTCGATGCGGAAATGGCGGTAGAGGTCGCCGATCGTGCCGGTCTGACCGAAATGCTCGACCCCGTGCGGGATCGTCCGGTGCCCAGCCACCGCCCCGAGCCAGCCCAGCGTCGCGGGATGCCCGTCAATTGCCGTCACCAGCGCGCATTCGTGTGGCAGCGCGGCCAGCAGCCGTTCGACATGGGCCACGGCGCCCGTGTTGCCGCGCGCGCGTTCGCGCTGTGCCGCCGTCCAGCCCGCATTGAGCCGATCCGCCGAGGTGACAGCCAGCACGCCGACATCACGCCGCGCCCCGCCGATCATGCCCGCGGCGGCAATCGCCTCGTCGGCCACCGCGCCCTGGTAGGCGATCACCACCTCGCAATTAGGTCCCGGCGGGCGCAGCCAATAGGCGCCGTCGATCGCGCCCTGCCGAAACGCATCGTCATGCCGCTTGCCCGGCTGTTCCAGTGGTTTCGTGGTCAGCCGCAGATAGACCGAACCGCCGGTCTCATCGCGCAGCCATGTTCTCTCATCGGGGTCGCCCTCGCCATCACGTTGCAGGTAGTCGAAGGCCCATTCCATGATCACCGCCAACTCGTCGGCAAAGGCGGGCTCGAAACTCGCCAGCCCGTCCTGCGCCATACCGGTAAGCGGCGTGCCAACCGATTGATGCGCGCCGCCTTCGGGTGCCAGCGTCACGCCCGAGGGCGTGCCCGCGATGATGAAGCGCGCGTCCTGGTAACTGGCATAGTTGAGCGCATCGAGACCGCGGTGCACGAACGGGTCATAGACCGTGCCGATGGGGATGAGCCGCTTGCCGAACAGGCTGTGCGACAGCCCCGCCGCGCCGAGCAGCAGAAAGAGGTTCATCTCGGCGATACCCAACTCGATATGCTGGCCCTTCGGCGTGAACTCCCATTTCGCGGTCGAGGGGATGCGATGCTCGATAAAGGCATCGGGCCGGGACGTACGGGCAAAAAGCTTGCGCCGGTTGACCCACGGCCCGAGCGAGGTCGTGCCGGTCACGTCCGGCGAGGTGGTGACGATCCGCCCGACCAGCGCGCTGTCACCTTTTGCCAACCCGTCAAGGATCTTGCCAAACGCCATCTGGGTCGAAATCTCGCGGTCGGTGGCGCCCGAAATCGCGGGGGCGGGCAACCGATCGTCGGTGTAACGCCGCACGCCCCTGGCAAAGAACGGCACCTCATCAAGAAACCCGCGCAAACCTTCCGCATCCGCGACCCCGGCAAAACGCTCCCATTCCTGCCCCTCCGGCACGCCCATATGCGCCTGCCATTCGGCCATCTGCGCGCGGGTCATCAACCCGCCGTGATTGTCCTTGTGCCCGGCAATGGGCGTGCCCCAGCCCTTGATCGTATAGGCGAGGAAACAGGTCGGGCGATCATGCTCGATGCTGGCAAAGACATCCGCCATGGTCTGCACGCAATTGCCGCCGAGGTTTTCCATCAGCGCAGCCAGTTCCGCATCGCTCCGCCGCTCGATGAGCGCCGTCACGTCCCCCTGATCGCCCAGATCGTCCATCAGCCGCTGCCGCCAGACCGCACCCCCCTGATAGGTCAGCGCCGAATATTCCGCGTTGGGACAGGCGTCGATCCAGTCGCGCAAGGCATTGCCGCCCGGCTCCTCGAAGGCCGCGCGTTGCAGCGCGCCGTATTTCACCCGCACCACGTCCCATCCGAACGCGTCGAATATCTTCTCGACCCGCTCGAACAGCCCCTCGCGCACGATCCCGTCCAGCGACTGGCGGTTATAGTCGATGACCCACCAGCAATTGCGCAGGTCGTTCTTCCAGCCCTCCTGCAACGCCTCGTAGATGTTGCCCTCGTCCAGTTCCGCATCGCCCACCAGCGCCACCATCCGGCCAAGCGGCAGATCCGCACCCCACTCCTTGGCGGCGATGTAATCCTGCACCAGCGACGCGAAACTCGTGATCGCCACGCCGAGGCCCACCGACCCGGTCGAGAAATCCACGTCATCCACATCCTTGGTGCGGCTGGGATAGCTCTGCACACCGCCAAACCCGCGAAACGCCTCCATCCGCTCACGGTCGAGATGACCCATCATGTATTGCATCGCATGAAAGACCGGTCCGGCATGGGGTTTGACCGCCACACGGTCCTCGGGGCGCAGCGCCGAGAAATAAAGCGCCGTCATGATCGACACCATTGAGGCCGAAGACGCCTGATGCCCGCCCACCTTGATCCCGTCGGGATTGGGGCGGATGTGGTTGGCATGATGGATCATCCAGTGCGACAGCCAAAGCAGGCGCTGCTCGACAGTCTTGAGGTGAACGGAGTCAATCTCGGTCATGGCGCATCCCATCGCGTGACGTGCTACTTTTTCCCAAACGGAAGCGGGGCAATCCGCGTGTCTACGGCCCCCTCTTCCAGAACGGTAGTGAGTCCTTCGGCAGTATCCACCAGATCGGCCCGGACAAGCCCGACACCGATGGTCTGGTCAAACCGTCGGGAAAAGGCAAACTCGCACACTTGTCCAATCACGGAATCCCCCATCGCAAGCGGCACCGAGTGGTCCGGCGGCGTTGGCCGACCGTCAAGGACAAGCCCCACGCGCCTGCGCGCCGGGCCCTCGGCCGCGATCCGCTCCAACGCGGCGCGGCCAACGAAATCATGCCCCGCCTCGAGGTTGACCATCGCGCTCAACCCCACCTCGAACGGGTTCGCCCGCGCTGTCTGCCAACGCATATCGGCACCGTAAGAGATCAACCCGCTTTCCAGACGTTCGATATCATTGGGCGCACCCGGGCCGATCCCGAACGGTGCACCCGCCTCGGCAACCATGGCCCAGAGGTCACTCCCCCGCGCGCTGTCCATCAGGTAAAGCTCGAACCCGCCCTGCTTTGACCAACCGGACCGCGCGAGGATCATGGGAATACCCGCAAGCGTGATCTTTTCAAACGCGAAATGGCGCATGTCACGCACGGAATCGCCAAACAGCGCCGCCGCCACATCCACCGCCTTCGGCCCCTGGATGGCAAGCGGGGAGACATCGGGCTCATCCACCTGCACGTCCCAACCCCGCTCATGCCCGATCGCCGCCGCCCACAGGTGAATGTCGCTGTCGGCCACCGAAAGCCAATAGCGATCCTCGGCCAGTTTGAGCAGCACCGGATCGTTGATCAGCCACCCGTCGTGATCGCACAGCGGCACATAGCGCCCCTGCCCGACCCACGTCTTGGTCAGGTCACGCGGCGTGAGATACTGCGCCAGCCGCCCGGCATCCGGGCCGCGCAATTCGACCTGCCGCTGTGCGGCCACATCCCACATCGCGACACCGTTCAAAAGCCGGTCATACTCGGCCTCGGGGTCTCCGAAATGCCCCGGGATCAGCATGTGATTATAGACCGAGAAGTTCTGCACCCCGCTTTGCACGGTGGCGTCGAAGAACGCGGACTTGCGCAGGTTCGGACCGATGGAAATCTGGAATGGCATCAGGCGGGCTTTCTGGTTCGATGTTTCAGGCGGATTTTCTGAGCGCGGGCTGGTGCAACGCGTCATCCAGATCGTCGATGATATCGGACAAATCCTCAAGCCCCACCGAAAGCCGGATCAATCCGTCGCTGATCCCGTGCTCGGCCCGTTCCTCGGGGCTATAGGTCGAATGAGTCATCGAGGCAGGATGCTGGATCAGCGTTTCGGCATCGCCCAGCGACACCCCGCGCACGATCATCCGCAGCCCGTTCATCATGTCGCGCCCGGCCTCCAGCCCGTCCTTGAGTTCAAAGGCGATCATCGCGCCGGGCAGGGCCATCTGACGTCGGGCCAGCGCGTGCTGGCCAAAACTCCCAAGCCCCGGGAATTGCACGCTGGCCACCGCCGGGTGCGCCTCAAGCCACTCGGCCACCGCCTGCGCGCTGGCGCAATGCCGCTCCATCCTGAGGCTGAGCGTCTTGAGCCCGCGCAAGACCAGCATTGCGTTGAACGGCGCCATCACCGCGCCGGTCATGTCCTTCATGCCGAACAGGCGGATCTCGCTGATCGCCTCGGCCCGTCCGACCACGACGCCGGCGACCAGGTCACCATGCCCGCCCAGGTACTTGGTCGCCGAGTGCACCACCAGATCGGCGCCCAGCGCGATGGGCCGTGTAAGATAGGGCGTGGCATAGGTGTTGTCGACCATGACCTGCGCCCCGCCCGCATGGGCGATCCGCGCCACCGCCGCGATGTCCACCAGCCGCATGTTGGGATTGGCCGGCGTCTCGAAATAGACCACGCGGGTCTTGTCGCTCATCGCCTGTGCAAGGTTCTCGGGCTCCGTCATGTCCACATGGGTCACGGTAATGCCGAACTTGCGCAGCCCGTGATGCATGAACGCAAAGGTGCAGCCATAAAGCGTCTTGTCCACGATCACCTCGTCGCCCGGCGCCAGCAACGTCCAGAGCGTGGCGGTGATCGCCCCCATCCCCGAAGCCAGCGCCAGCCCCGCCTCCGCCCCTTCGAGCGAGGCCATGCGCCGCTCCAACAACTCGAGCGTCGGATTCGAGATGCGTGAATAGACATGGCCGGGCCGCTCGCCCGCGAACATTTCGCCGCCCGCCTCGGCGGACTCGAAGGCAAAGGTCGAGGTCAGGTGCAAGGGCGGGGTCAGCGCACCCTCATGCTCCATCGGATCATGTCCAAGGTGAATGGCGCGGGTGGCAAAGCCGGGGGTCTGGGTCATATGAGATCTCCTTTTGCGACAGGATATCGCATGAAAGGAAGGTATGGATTGCCATTTCCACCTCAAACGAGATAATATTTGGCAGACCATGCTAATAGTGAGCTAGAAAATGGACGACAAGGACCGCCAGATCATCCGCGCCCTGCAACGCGACGGGCGCATGTCGAACCAGGACCTGGCCGCGATGGTCAACCTCTCGCCCTCGCCCTGCCTGCGCCGGGTGCGCAATCTTGAAAAATCCGGCGTGATCGAAGGCTACAGCGCGCGGGTGAACGCGCGGGCCTATGGGCTGGCCATCACCGCTTTCGTGCATATCCGGCTCGAACGGCATGATGAGGAAACGGTGCAGAATTTTGAGCGCCAGATCGACGGGATGGAAGAGGTTCTGGAATGCCACGTCATGACCGGGCAAACCGATTACCAGTTGCGCGTCGTGGTCGAATCGCTGGACGCCTATGAACGCTTCATCCGCACCCAATTGCAGCGCCTGGGTGGAATCGGCTCCATCGACACCAGCTTTGCCTATGGCACGATCAAGAACAGCACGGTGTTTCCCGCGCGTTGACAAGCCGCTCCGGGGACTTTCAAAGCGTGGAATTATCGGCGATACAGCCGCCCAGACAGATGGACGTCCGATCATGCCTGACGATACACCAGACCTCAGGAACCGCATTCGCTTTGCCGCCATTCGCGGCACGCTATGGATGCTGCGCTGCCTGCCCTATCGCTGGCGCGTGCCCGCTTCGGGCTGGATCGTGTCGCGCATCGTGGCCCCGCTCGTGGGCTGGCGCAAACGCATCCGCGCCAATCTCGCCCGCATCCGCCCCGACCTGCCCCGCGCCGAGGTCGAACGCCTCACCCGCGCCGTGCCCGACAATTTCGGCCGCACCATGGCCGAGCTTTTCTCGCCCGAGGAGTTCGTGCCCATCGCCTGCGCCACCCCGTTCGAGGGTCCCGGCCTCGCCGCGCTCGACGCCGCCCGCGCCGAGGGGCGCCCGGTGATCCTCGTCTCGGGGCATTTCGGCAATTACGACGTGATCCGCGCGGGCGTGATTCATCGCGGCTTCTCCGTCGGTGGTATCTATCGCCCGATGAACATCCGCCAGTTTAACGAGATCTATGTCGAAACCATCTCGAAGATCGGCACGCCGCTCTTCTCGCGCGGCCGTCGCGGCATGGCCGAAATGATGCGCTTTCTCAAGGGCGGTGGCACGCTCGCCGTGCTGATCGACCAGCGCCTGCGCAATGGCGCGCCGCTCGATTTCTTCGGCCATCCGGCCTATACCGCGCTCTCCTTTGCCGAACTGGCGCTCAAATACGACGCGGTCCTGATCCCCTGCTATGGCATCCGCCAGCCTGACGGCCTTTCGTTCCGCGCCGTGTTCGAAGCTCCTGTGCCCCACACGACGCCCGAGGACATGACCCAGGCATTGAACGACTCGCTCGAAGCACAGGTGCGCGCGCATATGGGCCAATGGCTCTGGTTCCACAACCGCTGGAAAGAAATCAAGAAACCCCGCCAAGCCCCGGAAGCCGCCAAGGAGGCATGACATGAAGATTGCACATCGCGAGATCGGCCCAGATCACCCGCCCCTCGTCATCGCTGAGATCGGCATCAACCACGGTGGCGATCTGGAGGTGGCGAAAGAGATGGTGCGCCTCGCGGCAGGCGCGGGCTGCGAGATGATCAAGCACCAGACCCATATCGTCGAAGACGAGATGACCGACGAGGCCAAGCAGATCTTTCCGCCCAACGCCGATATCTCGATCTGGCACGTGATGGAGCAATGCGCGCTTTCCCGCGAGGACGAGGCCGAGCTGAAGCGCTATACCGAAGAACTGGGCATGATCTGGATTTCAACGCCGTTTTCCCGCGCCGCCTGCGATTTCCTCGCCTCGCTCGACGTGCCCGCCTACAAGATCGGCTCTGGCGAGGCCGACAACCTGCCGCTCATCCGCCACATTGCGGCCAAGGGCAAGCCGGTGATCCTGTCCACGGGCATGCAGACCATAGAGACGATGCGCGCCAGCGTCGCAATCCTCGAAGCGGCGGGGGTGGATTATGCCCTTCTTGAATGCACCAACCTCTACCCCTCGCCGCCCGAAATCGTCTCGCTCAAGGGCGTGACCGAACTGCGCAATGCCTTCCCCAAGGCCGTCGTGGGCTTTTCCGATCACTCCATCGGCCCCGAAATGGCGCTGGCCAGCGTGGCACTGGGCGCCTCGATCCTTGAACGCCACTACACCGACACCCGCTATCGCAGGGGGCCGGATATCTCCTGCTCGATGGACCCAGCCGAACTGCGCTTGCTGATCGACCGCTCCCGCGAAATCTGGATCGCCGCCAACAACGACAAGAAACGCACCGGCCCCGAGGAGGACGTCTATCGCTTTGCCCGCGCCAGCGTCGTGGCCGATGCCGACCTGTCCGCCGGTCACGTCATCCGCGAACAGGATATCTGGGCCCGCCGCCCCGGCTCGGGTGAGATCCCGGGCTATGACTTCGACAAGGTGCTGGGCCGGACCCTGAAGCACGCCGTGACCCGCAACCAGCAACTCAAATGGAGCGATTTCAAAACCTGACGCCACCTTCAGGCACGCGGCAGATCCGCGACCTTCCACAACCCCAGCATCTTGCCCGGCGCCTGCCCCGGCACATCCTCTTGCCCCTCTTCCAGAAGCAGGACCGGCGCAGGCAGGTTGAAAGGCGGCGCCTCGAGGTCGATCCTGCGCCATTGGCCGGTCGAAATCTCTTGGTTGATGCCGCTGCCGGGATAGGTCGTGGTCAAGAGCCACTCGGCCCCCGAGGCCCTGATATTAGCCAGCGCGGCCTTCACATGCGCGGTCGAAAGATGCACGAGGCAATCACGGGTAAAGATCAGATCGTGCCGCAGGATCGGCCCCGCGATCAGGTCGATCACTTCAAATTGCACCCCATCGCGCGCATGGGCCGCGCGGTTGGCCTCGATCATCTCGGTCACGATATCGCCGCCGGTATATTGCGCCACGCCCAGATCGGTCCGCGCCATCCAGAAATAATCGCCGCAGGGCAGGTCAAGAAGGCTCTCGATCCCCAGTTCCGCCACCAGCGCCGGTAGCCTTTCGCGCAGGATCAGTGTCGCATCGAGGTTCGACCCCTTGCCCGACCGGCTCTCGGCATCGCCCCATTTGTTCGAGCGGTAATACCGCGAAAACACCTCGGCCGGGTCACGCCCCGCCAGCTTCCATTTCCGCAGCCGCTCCTTCAGCCCACCGAAAACCCCCATCCCGCCCGCCCTTCCCTTCCAGCTTCAATTTTCAGACTTAGAACGGCGGCATCCGCCCGCCATGCTCAAGCCAGTAGTCCCTAACCCAACCCACCTGTCCATGTCCCATATGCGGGAACCGGTCCCAGAATCCCGTCCGCTCAGGCACCAGCGCGATAGGGCGCGGATCGCCGTGAAAGGCGATGATCTTCGCCGAGTCCGGCGGCTCTTTCGGCGGCAGCATCAGATCGAGCCCGATGGGCTGGCGCAGCCATCGCTTGAAGCTGATCACCCAACCCGCTGGCCAGAACGCGAGCCCCTCGGCATGGGCGGCCACGAAATCCTGCTCGTTGCGAAACCGTGCCATCGCACCCGCCTTGTCGGCCTGAAACGCGTCGAAGATCTGTGGCTGGCTCCCGACATCAAAGGCGAACACCCCGGTGCCCAGCTCGGGCGGGCGCGTGCCTTCGCGCCCCGGTCGCCAGCCCTCGCCGACGTCGATGCCGGTAAAGGCGCCCGGATGCGCGAACATTTCGTCAAGCCCGCGCAGCACCACCATGTCGAGATCGACAAACAAACAGCGCCCCCGCAGCCCACGCAGATCGGCCACGTAAAGCGCGAGCTTCGGCCAGACCCCCTTGGTATACCATTCACCCGGCGCCAGCCCGATATCGGGAATGGGGAGCGCCTCGACACCCTCGACGAACCCTTGCGCATCATCGGTCAGGCAGACAAAGCGAAATCGCCCCGAAATCGCCCCCCGGCAGGCATTGTAAAGCACGTTGACGTAATCTGGCGGGAAAAGCGTTCCCCATTTCATGCAGAGCACAATCCGGTCTTCTGCCATGCGGGCGCCTTTCACCTCGGAATCCGCGAATACCTAGACATCCATGCCCATTCTGTCCATACCATCCCCCACCTCGCAACACCGGGAAAACCATGACCAAACGCCTTCTCTTCGTCACCGGCACCCGTGCCGATTTCGGCAAGATTGAGCCCCTGGCGCTGGCCGCCCGCGACGCTGGCCATGACGTGAGCTTCTTCGTCACCGGCATGCACATGCTCGAACGCTATGGCCTCACCAAGATCGAGGTGCACCGCACCCCGGGCGTGACCGTGCATGAATATCTCAACCAGCGCATCTCCGATCCTCAGGACATGGTGCTGGCCAAGACCGTTCTGGGGTTCTCCGATTTCGTGGCCGAACACCACCCCGATCTGGTGGTGGTGCATGGCGATCGGGTCGAGGCGCTGGCCTGTGCGCTGGTTTGCGCGACCAATTACATCCGCTGCGCCCATATCGAGGGTGGCGAGGTCTCGGGCACGATCGACGAGCTGTTCCGCCATTGCAATACCAAGCTCGCCTATTGCCATTTCGTCTCGTCACAGGCCGCCGCGCGGCGGGTCATGGCGCTGGGTGAATCGCGCGAGGCGATCCACGTCATCGGCTCGCCCGAGCTCGATTTCCATTCGCGCGACTCAGGCGTGAGCATCACGGATGTAAAGACCCGGTACGAAATTCCCTTCGACGCGTTCGGCATTGCCATCTTCCATCCCGTCACCTCGGAATCCGACACGATGGGTGCACAGGCAAAGGCGTTTTTCGCCGCGTTAGAGACAAGTGGACGGAATTTCGTGGTGATCCTGCCCAACAACGACCCCGGCTCCGAGGATATCCTCGCGGTGATCCGGCGCCTTCCGCCCGGGCGGTTCCGCACCATCCCCTCGATGCGGTTTTCCCATTTCTCCGAGGCGATGAAACACACCGCCTGCATCGCCGGGAACTCCAGCGCCGGCGTGCGCGAGGCGCCGTTTCTCGGCATTCCCTCGCTCGATATCGGCACCCGGCAAAAGAACCGCGCGAACGGGGCCTCGATCACCTCCTGCACGGCAGATGACGAAACCACCATCGCCCGATTCCTGGCCGAGGACTGGGGCAAACGCCACCCGCGCGACGCGGAATTCGGCGAAGGCAGCGCCGCAGCCCGTTTCGTCGAGGTGCTGGGCGATCCGGGCTTCTGGTCGCGCGGCCTGCAAAAGGAATTCCACGATCATGGCTGAATCTCGCGCCATGATCAGAACGCACATTGACCTTGGGGGTTTCACCCCCAAACCCCCAAGGTATTTTCAGTCAGATGAAGACGGGTAAGACCGCACCCCCCGGGATCGCCCTGCGCGGCTGGCTGGCGCTGACATGGGGGTTGCGGCCGGTTTTGCCCCTGTTGCTGAAACGACGGCTCAGGCGCGGCAAGGAAGACAAGGCGCGCTGGCGCGAGAAGCTGGGCCATGCCTCGGCCCCACGCCCCGAGGGGCGGCTCGTCTGGCTGCATGCGGTGGGGCTGGGCGAGGTGCTGGCCCTGCGCGGGCTCATCGCCCGAATGGCCCATTCAGAGCCAGATCTGAGCTTTCTCGTCACGTCGAACACGCTTGGCTCCGCCCGGGCGCTCGCACGCAACATGCCGCCACGCACCCTGCATCAATTCGCCCCGCTCGATGCGGCCGGCCCGGCCCGGCGATTCCTCGATCACTGGCGGCCGGACCTGTCGATCTGGGCCGAACAGGAGCTTTGGCCAGGGCTGGTGTTTCGCGCCGACCGGGCGGGCATCCCGCTCGCGCTGATCAATGCGCGGATGAACGATGCGGCACTGGCCCGGCGGCGACGGGCGCGGGCGATCTATCGCGATATCCTGCCACGTTTCGCGCTGATCTCGGCACAGGAGAAGCGCACGGCATCCAACCTCACCGCGCTGGGCGCACGGCGCGTGCGTTGCGATGGTTCGCTCAAATCCATCGCGCCGCCGCTGGCCGATGATCCGGCGCAAAAGGCCGTGTTAGAGACTGATATCGGGGATCGCCCCCTCTGGCTCGCCGCCTCGACCCACGCGCCCGACGAGACGCTGGCGTTGGCCGCGCATGGGCAGATCCTGACACGCGCACCGGAAACGCTTTTGATCCTCGCACCGCGCCTGCCTGATCGGGGCGACGCGATAGCGACAGAGATCCGCGCGCGGGGCTTGCGGCTGGCCCGGCGCAGCGCGGCGGACAGCATCACACCCAAGACACAGGTCTACCTCGCCGATACGCTGGGCGAGATGGGGCTCTTCTATCGGCTGGCCCCGGTCGCTTTCATCGGCGGTAGCATGAATGAGACGCAAGGGCACAACCCGTGGGAAGCCGCCGCATTGGGCACGGCCATCCTGCACGGGCCAAACCTTGCCAACTTCGCCGCCGATTACGCCGCGCTGCATGACGCACAGGCCGCGCGCATGGTCGACACAGCCGATGCGCTGGCCAAGGCCGTGACCGACCCCGACAACGCCGCCATGGCCGAACGCGCCGAGGCCCTGGTCGCCGCCAATATGGACCGGCTCGACGCTTTATGCCAAAAGCTACTCGATCTCGTCTGAACAGGCTCTGCCCTTGCCCCTTCCACCCTGGACCAAACCGCTCAGGCTTCGCGCCTTCCTCGTGCTCTGGCGCGTGGCATGGTTCGTGCTTATGCCCGCGATGCT
Source organism: Aquicoccus porphyridii (assembly GCF_008369105.1). Classification (GTDB taxonomy): domain Bacteria; phylum Pseudomonadota; class Alphaproteobacteria; order Rhodobacterales; family Rhodobacteraceae; genus Aquicoccus; species Aquicoccus porphyridii. The sequence goes on from NZ_VINQ01000011.1 coordinate 121,899, forward strand.
GGTCTATCTGTGGCGACGGGCGCGGCGCGACCCGCTCTATTTTCAAAGGCTCGGACAGCGATTCGGACGTCATGCCCCCCGCGACACCGCGCATGTCTGGGTCCATGCCGTCTCGCTGGGTGAACTGCGCTCGGCGGTGCCGCTTATCCGTGCCTTTCTCGACCGGGGCGAGCATGTCGTGACCACGCATTTCACCCCCGCGGGCCTGCGCGAGGCGGAAAAGACCTTCGCCCCCGAGATCGCGGCGGGGCGGCTCTCGGCAGTTTACGTGCCGTTCGATTATGGCCTCGCCTTCCGACGCTTCTTTCGCGCCTTCCGGCCGAAGTTCGGGCTGGTGATGGAGGTCGAATTCTGGCCCAGCATGATCACCGCAAGCCGCCGCGCGGAATTACCGCTTTACCTTTGCAACGGGCAATACCCGGTCAAGAGCTTCACCCGCGATCGCGAAAAATTCCTTTCACCCGCGCTGCTCGTCCCGGGTTTTGCCGGTGTGATGGTGAAATCCGATCTTCAGGCCGAACGCTTCCGCAGCCTTGGGCAGAAAAACGTCTCGGTGACAGGCGAAATGCGCTTTGAACAGCCAATCCCCGGGGCACATCTCAGCGCCGCCCATGCGGCCCGCGCCACACTCGCAGGCGACCGGCGGGTGATCACCCTGGCCTCGGTGATCGAAGGCGAGGAGGAGCTTTTCGTCGAGACCGTGAAATCAGTCTCTAAAAGGGCGTTTATCGTGTTTGTCCCGCGCGCCCCTGAACGGTTCGACGCCGTGGCCGAACGACTCGCGCAGGCGGGTCTGCGCTTTGCCCGACGCTCTGCGATCCTCGATGATACGCTGGCCCTCACCGAAACCCCGCAGATCGACGTGCTTCTGGGCGATTCACTGGGCGAGATGTATTTCTACCTCGCCATGGGCGATCTTTCCGTGACTGGCGGCGGCTTTCATCCGCGCGGTTCGCACAACATCATCGAACCACTGGCGCTGGGCAAACCGGTGATCGTGGGGCCCGAAACCTGGACCATCGAATATCCCGCGACCGAGGCCATCGCGGCGGGTGTCGCGCGCCAGGTGAACGCAGACGACCTTGCGAACGCACTCTTATCCAACGACCAGCCCTCCAAAGAGCAGATCGACGCCTTCCTTGCCGATCACGCGGGCGCGGTCGAAAAAACCCTCAGGACGCTGGCGGGATGGGGGGTATCGGGTTGATCCCGTCGCCCAAAGCCAGCCGCTCGCGCATCAACAACTCGACCAGCCGGAAATCGAACGGGTTGTCGATATCGACCGAGCGTTCGGCCGGCACCACATAAGGGATCACCCGCCCTTCATAGATCGTCTCGGCCCGGCGCAGATAGGCCGGATCAAGAACGTAAACAATGCCCACATGCTCATAGACCGTGGGCGCCGCCTGCCGCGCCCAGACCCCGCCGGGCAGTGGCTTGGACACATGCAGCGCGCCGCTTTCATCGGGTTCCACGAGGTTGAAATAGGGGTTCTTGCGCGCCTCGCAAACCGACATCACCATGTCCGGCCGCTCAGCCTCGAAAAGGTCGAGCGCCCCGTCGATATCCGCGGGCAGGCGGAGGGGCAGCGTCGCGTCGAGATCGACAAATGCCGTCACCTCGCGCCCCAGCGCCGCCTCCGCCGCCTCAAGCGCATGTTGCCAGACCTCCCATTTCGGCGCCGCATCGGTGGCCAATTCATCCGGGCGCAACCCGATATCGAGCGTGCCCATGCCCAGCGCATGATCGTGGATCACCGGATCGTCGGTCGACACCACCACCGCCCCCACCCGGGGGTTGGCCAAAAGCGGCTCAAGCGACCAGTCAATCAGGGGTTTGCCGCACAGCGGTTTGAAATTCTTGCCCGGCACCCCCTTGGAGCCCTTGCGCACCCCGATATGACCCAGAATCATGTCGCCTCTCTCCTATCGAACCACGGCTCGCCACTTACCCGCCTGGCGCGGTTTCCACCATGAACGGATCACCTGCGCGCGTCGTGGCCCAAGCGACTAGCTCGGGCGCAATTTCGTGCCAACCCTTTGCCATCCCCCGACGCTGGGCAATATCCAGCGCACAGGCAAGCACAAGCGCGCAATAGTCCCACCGTCCTTCATCCCGCCAGCGCGGCGCCAGCCAGCGCAGCACCCGGACCGCGCGATGTTCTTCATAGCGCATCACCGGATCCGAGCGTTCGCCATCCGGTCGTGCCTTCTCACGCAGCCAGACGGCAACACCATCCAGAAACCCGCTGACAACATGGCGCAGAAATCGTGTCGCGTCATCCTCCTGTGGGAACCACCGCGCCCGATTCTCCAGCAGATCGAAATGAGCACAAATGTCGCGTGTATCTGCGAGCACCACGCTCCCATCTTCCAGAACGGGCACCCGCGCCAGCGGGGTAACCTCGAACAGCGCGGTGGCGGGATCGCGCGTCGCCACCCCAATTTCCTCGACCCGTGTGCGCAGCCCGCTTTCGCGCAATGCGACCCTCGTGATCCGGGCATATGGGGAATTCGGAGTGAAATAGAGCCTCATTTTCCGACCGCCGCCTTGAACGCATCGCGCCCGCGCATTGCCTTGGCATAGGCCAGAAGGTTCTCGTGATCATAGGGGAATTTCGCGCCGAAGGCCCAGTTGAGGCAATGGGTCAGGATGATATCCGGCACGGTCATCGTCTCACCCATCAGGAACGGCCCTTCAAACCGCTCGGCGATCCGCGCCGCGTTGCGACCGAATTCCCACTTGAGCGAGTCGATCACATCCGGCACCCGCTTGTCCTCGGGCAGCATGAACTTGTGCCGCGTCGCCACCCAGAGCACCGAATCCATCTCGTCGAGGATCTGGTGAGTCAGCGCATCCTGCTTCGCCCGCTCGACCGTGCCGCAGGGATGCGTGAGCGCGCCGTGCTTGTCGGCGAGATAGGTCATGATCGCCGTCGAATCGGTCAAAACCGCATCGCCATCGCAAAACACCGGGATCTTGCCCGACGGGTTCAACTCCGCCGCCCGCCCGGTGCTCGGCTTGTCCGGCGTGTGGGTGTAATCCTGCCCCAACTCCTCCAGAAGCCACATCACCCGGAAGGCCCGGCTCTGCGTGTTCCCGATCACTTCATACATGTCTCTCCCTCCCCTGATTCCCGCGCGAGAGTGCCCCGCCTGCACGCCCTGCACCAGCGCGACGGCGCGTCATGCGGGGAAAGAGCCCAACGAGAGGGCAGCGCCCGGCCCGGGGCGGGCCTCACCTCACCGCCGCGCCTTGGCCAACCCCGCGAGCCGCAGGAAACACCGCTCGACCAGCGCCATGGCGGGCGCGCGCTGTCCGGCGCTGCGCAATGTGAGGTCAGTATCGGTGATCAGCCCCAGCGCGGTTTCGAGCTTACCGGCCCCCCAACCCTGCGCCTGCCGCAGCATCCGGTCGCGGCGCAGGCCAAAGATCGGCGGGCGCATCCGCGCGATGCCCTGTGCCGCGCCGCCCGGGTCGCTCGCCGCCGTGTAAAGCGCCTTGAAATGCCGCATCGCCCCGATGCTGAGCGCCACCGGCGTCACCCCCTGCGCCGTCAGCCGCTGCATCACCGGGCCGATCTCGCCCATCTGCCCCTCGGCCACGAGGTTGAGCACATCGTCCACCCCCGCCTCGACCGACAGGGGCGCACAGGCGGCCACGTCCTCGCCGCCCACCGCCCCAGACTCGCCCAGACGATAAAGCGCCAGCTTCTCGATGGTCTGGCGAAAATCCCCCGGCCGCAGATCGCGCGCCAGCGCGGTCAGCGCGCCCATGGCATCGGGCGACACGTTGCGCAGCCCGGCACGGGCCAGCTCCGCCTCGATCTCCTCGCGCCCCGGCGGATCATCATAAAGCCCCACCGCATAGGCATTCTTGTGCCCCTCGAAAATCTTGCGCAGCTTCGAGCGGGCATTGAGCGCGCCCGCCGTCACGATCACCTGCGCGTCGCCCTCGCCCCATTCGCTCAGGCCCGCGCCGATCACATCGGCCAGCCCGTCGGTCGCATCCTCGACAAAGGCCACGCGCGGCCCCGGAAAGAACCCCTGCGCCTTGATCGCATCCAGAAGCATCGCCGGGTCCTTGCGCAGCTCGGCCGCCTGGATACGCGAAAGCCGCATTTCCTCGTCGCCGGTCGGGCCGATGAGCGCGGCAATCACCTCCCGCCGCCTGAGCGCCACACGCATCGCATCCGCGCCATAGATCAACAATCCCGTGCGCCCCGGCTCGGGTCGCGCGAAATAGCCCGCCGCCTGCCGCCCCGACAGTTTCATGCCGGCAATTCCCCCGAGGCCGCAACAAGGCGCATGACGATCTGGTCGCCCAGGATGGTCATCAGCCGCTCATGCGCGTTGGCCTCGGCGGTCTGGGTGGCGGCGGTCGACCCGGTGGCGGAATAGCCGGTAAAGCTGTCCACGTTGCCCGAGGTCAGCACCCGCCCATCGCCCAAATCGCGCAGCGCATAGCTCACCCGCCCGATCAGGTTGAACCGCGTGGTGATGTTGTCGGCGGCAATCGCCATCCGCTCGCGCTTGATATCGAGCGCCAGCGACAGGCCATAACGCGCCGCCGCCGCCCGGCCCAGCCGATCTTCGAGGTGCCGCACCAGAAGATAACCGTTCCGGTCCTGCGGCGCGTCGATCAGGATCGTGCCCTGCAACCGCCCCGCCGTGCCGCCCGGCCCATAGGCCGGCGTGAACCCGCAGCCCGACAGCGCCAGCGCGCCCAAAAGGAAGGTTCTTCTAGACCACCACATTCACGATCCGCCCCGGCACGACGATCACCTTTTTCGGGTTGCCCCCGTCGAGCGCCCTTTGCACAGCATCCGTCGCCAGCGCCAGCTTTTCAACCTGCGTCTTGTCCATGTCGCGCGGCACGTTGATTTCCGCCCGGCGCTTGCCGTTGATCTGGATCGGCATTGTCACGCTGTCCTCGACCAGCATCGCCTCGTTCGCCTTTGGCCATGGCGCGTTGATCACCAGCCCCTCACCGCCCAGCATCTCCCAGATGCCTTCCGACAGGTGCGGCGTCATCGGGCTCATCAACTGCGCCAGCACCCTGAGCGCCGCGCGTTTGGCCTCTGCTCCCGCCCGCGATTTCTGGATCGCGTTGGTAAAGGCGTAAAGCCGCGCAATCGCCGCGTTGAAGCCAAAGCTTTCGATCCCCATGGTCACATCATGGATCGCCTTGTGCATCTCGCGGATCAGCGCGTCATCCTCGCCCGACGCGGGCGCGTCCGAACTGGCCGCCTCCGCCGCGATCCGCCAGACCCGGCTAAGATGCTTGTATGCCGCCTCGGCCCCCGACGCGGTCCATTCCACGTCACGTTCCGGCGGGCTGTCCGACAGAACGAACCAGCGCGCGGTATCCGCCCCGAAATTCGAGATGATGTTGAGCGGGTCGACCACGTTCATCTTGGATTTCGACATCTTGGCCGACGGCACAACCTCGGCCTCGCGTCCGTCCTTGAGGAACGCCTTGCCGTCGCGCAGTTCGACCTCTTCGGGATAATGATAGACCGGCCGCCCGTTGGCATCCCGCGTCTGGTAAATCGCATGCGTCACCATCCCTTGGGTGAAAAGCGCATCGAACGGCTCTTTCGCGCTTTCGGGCAGGTGGCCACAGATATGCATCGCCCGGGCAAAAAAGCGCGAATACAAGAGATGCAGGATCGCATGTTCGATCCCGCCGATATACTGGTCCACGTTCATCCAGTATTCGGTCTCTTCCATCACCGTGGGCGTCTCGGCGCGCGGCGCGGTGAAGCGCGCGAAATACCATGACGAATCAACGAACGTGTCCATCGTGTCCGTCTCGCGCCGTGCGGGCTTGCCGCAGGCGGGGCAGGCACAATCGCGCCATGTCGGGTGCCGGTCGAGCGGGTTGCCCGGCACGTCGAACGACACGTCATCGGGCAGGCGAATGGGCAGGTTTTCCTTCTTCTCGGGCACCACGCCGCAGGCATCGCAATGCACCACCGGGATCGGACAACCCCAGTAACGCTGCCGCGACAGCCCCCAGTCGCGTAGCCGATACTTGGTGACACCCTTGCCCCAGCCGTGCGCCTCGGCGAAATCAATCGTCGCGTCGATCGCCTCCTGCCCCGTGGCCACGTCGATCCCGGTGAAATGATCGACCCATTTCACCTTCTCGCTCTTGGGCGGCACGAAGGCGTCATTTTCCACCGGCTTCGGATCATCAAGCGCAAAGAACGTGTCGATCACCGGCAGGTCATACTTGCGACAGAAATCGAGATCGCGCTGGTCATGCGCGGGCACACCGAAGATCGCGCCGGTGCCGTAATCCATCAGGATGAAATTGGCGATCCAGACCGGCAATTCCCAATCGGGGTTGAGCGGGTGGCGCACCTTCAACCCGGTGTCATGACCCAGCTTCTCGGCCTTCTCGATCGCCTCTTCCGTGGTGCCGCCCTTGCGCATCCCGGCCACCGCGCGGGCCACGCCCTCGTCCTTCGCCTCCAACTCCCGGGCCAGCGGGTGATCGGGTGAAATCCCGATGAAACTCGCCCCCATCAACGTGTCGGGCCGGGTCGTGTAAACCTCGATCTGCCCGCCATCCACGCGATCGAACGAAAACTGCAAGCCGCGCGATTTCCCGATCCAGTTCTCCTGCATCACCCGCACCTTGGCGGGCCAGTTCTCGAGCCCCTCCAGCGCATCGAGCAATTCGCCCGAGAAATCGCTGATCTTGAAGAACCATTGCGTCAACTCGCGCCGCTCGACATCCGCGCCCGAGCGCCAGCCCTTGCCGTCGATCACCTGTTCATTGGCCAGAACGGTCATGTCCACCGGGTCCCAGTTGACCACCGCCTCCTTGCGATACACCAACCCCTTGTCGAGGAAATCGAGGAACAACGCCTGCTGCTGACCGTAATATTCCGGATCGCAAGTCGCGAATTCCCGCCTCCAGTCGATGGAAAGGCCGAGCGGCTTCATCTGCTCGCGCATGTCCTTGATATTGCCATAGGTCCAGTCCTTGGGATGGCCGCCCGACGCCATCGCGGCGTTTTCCGCGGGCATCCCGAAGGCATCCCATCCCATCGGATGCAACACGTTGAACCCATTGGAGATCTTGTAGCGCGCGATCACGTCGCCCATGGCGTAATTGCGCACATGCCCCATGTGGATGCGCCCCGACGGATAGGGAAACATCTCGAGCACGTAGTATTTCGGCTTGCTCTTGTCCCGGGCGGCACGGAATACCCCGGCCTTGTCCCAGGCGTCCTGCCATCTTGCTTCGATCTCGGCGGCGGAATAGCGCGTCATCTTGTCGGGCCTTTTTCATATCGTCCTTGGCCTGGGTGATAGCGGTTTTCGCCCGCGAATGGAAAGCCCATTCAACCCGGGTTGGCCTCTGTGTCATGCGCGAGAGGCCTGGACCGTGGCAAACCCGCACAACAAAGGGCAGCACAAGGCCACGGTCGGGTGCTCACAGCATCGCGCAGGGTGGTTTATCCCGCAACGTCATCCCCCGCCCAGACCAGCGCGCACCCCATCAAAAGCACCCGGCCGTCAGGGCGACCGGGCGCTGTCCGGGCGGCTGCGCCGCTGTTCCCGGCGAATCTCCTTTTCGAGTGACTGGTTGGCAGACATTGCCAAGTTGTTTGCGTCTTGTGATGGAGGTACCTGTTGAGCCATGAAAATACCATCATCAATGCCGCGCCTGAAGAGGTTTCATTTTCCGGGGCTTTGTTAATGGCATGGATGCCCCCCTTATACTTTCGACCTTTGCGCGGCGTCGTTGCACCACTCTGACGACGGAGGATTCACATCCTGAAGCCATGCGGTTACACGAGTTGCATGAGCGAGCCGCCTCCCGCCCGCTATCGCACCACGAACTGGCCCAGCTACAACGCATCGCTGCGCAAGCGGGGCTCTCTGCTGATCTGGGTGGACAAGGACATGACCTTGCACGCGCCGCGTGATGGGCGGCCTGGACGGCCAGCGGCGTTCTCCGACGCTGCCATGCAATTCTGCCTGTCGACCAAGATCCTGTTCAAGCTCCCCCTGCGCCAGACCGCCGAGATGGTAGCGAGCCTGCTGAAACTGGCGGGGCTGGACTGGTCCGTGCCGGACTTTTCCACCCTGTGCCGCCGACAGAAGGCCCTGGCCGCGCAGGTTCCCCATCGCCGTGCCGATGGGCCGTTGAATCTGCGCGTGGACAGCCCTGTGCTGCCAGACCTGCTCGGCCAGATTCCCGGGGACGAGCAGATCGCCACGGTGACCGCCGACGGCGCCTACGACACGCGCCGCTGCCACAAGGCCCTCATCGCGCGTGATGCTGTGCCGATCATTCCGATCCGCAAGAACGGGCGGCTATGGAAGGATGACTGTCCGGCGGCACGCGCCAGAAACGAGACCCTGCGCGCGACGCGATACTATGGTCGGGCGTTCAGGAAGCGCTGGACCGGATACCACGCCCGCAGCCGCATCGAGGCGAAAATGCGCTGCCTGAAAGCCTTCGGCGAACGCATCGCCGCGAGCGACCCTGACCGACAGACCGCCGAAATCCACATCCGCATCGCACTCATGAACCGCTTCTCTGCCCTCGGCACCGCCGAGATCATCCGCGTGGCTCGACAATGACGGGGCAAGGGGCAGTCACGCCCAACGCGTGAATTGCGCAACAACGCCCCGTGCCGAGGGCAAGGCGATCATAAACCCAAACGGCACAGGAAACGATTTCGCGTGGAAAACGAAACCCCTTCAGGCGCGGCATCGATGGTGGTATCTTCACGGCTCAGCAGGTACCCCCATCACAAGACGCAAACAACTTGGCAAGGCCTTTCAAACAGTTCACCATGCAGCAGAAGCTATGCATGAACATTAATCCCCCATGAATGACGCTGCCACCTCCCAAATTCTGGATGAGATCCTCCCGCGGATATCCTCACTGCCAGACCCATACCCGCGTTATGTTGTTTTCGTTTCGGCGACAGATGGTGACAACCGCGCCCGCGTCAAGACAATCACGGCCTCAAGCCTGATCGGCTTGCGTGAAGGGCTGCAAGAAAAGGAACTCGCGCAGTTGCTCAGCGCACGTCATGTGCGGTTGGACTGGGTGACTTCTGTGCAGGTGATTTCCTTCGCCGCCTACAAAGCCGCGTTGCAGAAAGTGAAGCGCAACTATAGCCGCAAAGGGGTATCTCTGGATGCTGATTTCCGGCATGCGGTAACCGAAGGAGAGCTGAATGGCAGCGCCTTGTTCTACAAAGGTGCCCAAGTTCCGCACTGTGAAATAAATCTCAACAACTTTGGGGTTTATTGGAAAAGGCGTTTTGGCCAAACGTTCGAGCCCCCAGAAAATTCCGACACCGTTTATCTTTTCACATCTGATGGCCTGTTCAGTGATCGTGACAACGGCGAACTTCATACGCTCATGCCGTCTGGTCTCAATGGTGGACGGCGTGTGTTCGACCTCAACCAGGCGGGAAATCTCGATTTTCTGATACTTGAAAGTGCCACCTATCTCGCGGCCCAGGTCAACGAGAACGGCATGTTTCACTATGGCAGGTACCCATGCTTCGATCGCCCGATCAACCACTACAACACGCTGCGCCACGCCAGCAGCACCTACGCGCTGTGCGAAGCCTACGAGTTGATCCAAAGCGATGATATACGCGTGGCCATTGAACGGTCTTTGAAGCGGATCGCGAAATACCTTGTCAAGTACAGCAACGGACCGGCCGGAGCGTCGGCTTACCTGATGGATACAGGCAAGGAGGTCAAGCTCGGAGGAAACGCTGTCGCCATTTTGGCGTACTGCAAGTTCTCCGAGGTGACGGGAGATAAATCCGTACTCGAACTGGCACGTCGCTTGGGCAACGGTATCCTGTCCATGCAACAAGAGAACGGCGGCTTTTGTCATATCCTGGATGCGGACAGCCTGACTCCGAAGGAGGACTTTCGCACGATTTACTATGACGGAGAGGCTGCATTCGGGCTCATGCGGCTTTACGGTGCAACGGGTGAAAAGCGCTGGCTAGATGCGGCCCGCCGTGCTGTGGATCATTTTATCTCCAAGGACTATTGGCAGTACAATGACCACTGGCTGGCATATTGTGTGAACGAACTTTCCTGTTATCACAGCGACCCGGAATATGTATCTTTCGGCGTCCGCAACGTCCGGGATTACCTCCCCTTTATCCGCGACCGGATTACCACCTTTCCCACGCTGCTGGAGCTGTGTTGCGCCACCCGTCTGCTGGTGCAGAGATCGTTGCAGGATCCGTCTCTGGTCCCGGTCGTTGACGCGCTCGATCTCAGTGCTTTTCGAGAGGCGATGGAACACAGGGCCCAATACCTGACAAACGGGTTCTTCTTCCCCGAAGTCGCCATGTATTTCCGGAACCCCGCCTCTGTGACCGGTAGCTTCTTTATTCGCCATCATGGCTTCCGGGTGCGAATTGACGATGTCGAACATTACCTGTCCGGACTGATCGCTTATCGCTCTTATCTGAAAGAGCGGGACAGCTTCATCGACTGTTGCGAACAGCAGAAGCGTCGACTCGCCGACAGAGCAAGACAAGCGCGCTGGTCCTCAACAGACATCACCAGCCTTCTGGAGGGTGCAGAATGGCTCCGCCCGCCGACGTCCGCGTTAGAGCTGAATGGCGTTTCTACCTATGCCCCAAGCTTTCGTGAGGATGATATCGTATTCGCCCGGCACCCGGACGACAGGTTTGGCATTCCCTATGAAGAGTTGGAAGAAAACCAGATTATTCCGCGGCTCGCGATTGTGAGCAATGACGGCGGGGTCTCGGTCAAGGCAGATTCCGTCTTGCGCGTTCCCGATATGCGCGCCGCCTTGATTGCCTTGGCAAAGGATGCGCGCAAATCACTCACGGGGCCGGTCGTGGGCGTGACGGGCAGTGCAGGAAAGACCAGTGTAACGGCCATGATTGCGCATTGCCTTGGCGGCGTCGGCAAGGTTCACAGCACGCGTTTCAGTGCCAACATGGTGCGCGGCCTCGCCTGGAACCTTTGTTGTGCCCCCGTAGATACGGAATATTGCGTTCTGGAAATGGCAATCGGGCAGATGCAGGAAAATACCCGACTGGCGCGGCCGGACATCGCGTTGTTCACCAACATCCACCCGGCCCATCTGATCCATCACAAAGATACAGCCACCATCGCACGTAGAAAGGCACATATTTTCTCGGCAATGCCCGACGATGGTGTTGCTATCCTTAACCGGAATATGAACGAATATGAGATCGTCGAAGCTGCTGCAAAGGACAAAGGACTCCGAGTTGTGACCTACGGATGGTCGGATGCCTCCGATATTTTTCCCATAGTCTCGACACCCTCGGCACAGGAGGTCACGCTGGAAGCCTTCGGCAAGCGCCACGTTGTTCCAATCGTCGGTGCGGGGAGCTACGCGGTTGAGAATACGATGGCAGTCGTTGCGGTCATCAGTGTACTGCGCCAGCCAATCGAGCCTGTGCTCAAACGTCTGACGACTTTTGCCAGGGACATCGGCCGTGGCCAGATTATCGAATTGGCAACCCCGGGGACGCCGGCGAGGATCATAGATCATTCCTATAACGCAAACCCGGCCTCGATGCGTGCGGCACTGGATGAAATGTTTGCGATGCCATGCAGTGGAAAACGCGTGGCTATCCTCGGCGATATGGCTGAACTCGGCGAGGAGAGCCAGTCGGAACATACCGAGCTTCTCAAGTTCCTCGAAGAGAAACCCTTGGAATCCGTATATCTTGTCGGAGATGAATTCAAAGCGAGTATCTCTGCGGTTGGCGATGATGGAAGGTTCAGAACCACGGATCTCGGCGATCTCGAGAATATCCTGACTCAACAGGTTTCCCCAGGTGATGTCATCCTGGTGAAAGGCTCAAACAGCACTGGCCTGTTTCAACATCTTGAAAAGTTCAGAACGTCATAGCCGAACTGCAAAGCCACGTCACAATGGTCAAACGCCCGGCGCACATTTTGCAGCCTGCATTCGGCATGACCGGACCCGTCCGAACGACAAATGGCATCTGGACGAGGTCGTAATCGCGATGGGTGGTGTGAAACACCGGCTCTGGCGCGCTGTGGATGCCAGCGGTGACACGCTCATATCCTTGTCCAGACACGTCGCAATGCCAAAGCCGCCAGGCGGTTTTTCATGCACCTCATCGCACCCCGCGCGTCGTGATCACTGACAAGCTTCGCAGCTACATCAAGCCGATCGCGCGCTTGGCACCCAGAGCCGATCGCCGAGCCCGCAAGGGCCTCAACAGCTTGATCGAGGGCAGCCACAGGCCGACACGAAAGCGTGAGAAGATCATGGGCCGGTTCAAATCCCCTAGCAACTGTATCTATTCGCCCGACTGAATCTGCCAAGGCTTGCCGGTTTTGATGATCGCGTTTGCGATCGTGACCCGCCTTCGCGCGATTGCGATAATGACCAGCTTGTGCGGCTTTCCGCGCTCTTTGAGATGCTTTGCGACTGGCTTGAGAACTGGATTGTGGCAGGCGGCAGCGAGTGCGGTTTGGAACAGCACATGTCGGAGAGGCCGTCGTCCACCTGTGATTGTTCCCCTACCGGCCCTTGTGTCAGCTATGGGCTACGGTTTCATACCCTTCCGCCCCGCACTGATCATCGCCACCACTGGTTTCGCTTGGGTGATATGCTGAACTTCAAGTCCGAAGATCAGTTGGAAGGGTTGATCGAGACGAGGCTGGCAGAGCTGCATCATGGAATGACAGCCTTTGAGCGCGACCTCATCTGGTCAGCCCTGCATCACTTGCACCAGGTGATCTGGGCGGACGACGTGGTGAATTACTACATCGAATCCAGCCGCTCTGTGGACCGAGTGCTCGACATCTTCGTGCGCGCCAATGACGGCGGCACCAAGCTCTCCAAGTCAGATCTCCTGATGTCCATGATTACGTCGAAATGGGAGAACGGATCGGCTCGGGATGCCGTGTTCGGATTTGTCGATCACATCAACAAGGGTCTGGGGCACGAGAACAAGATCACCAAGGATTTTGTTATGAAAGCCTGCCTGGTGCTGTGTGGCTTCGACGTGAAATACAACGTTTCGAATTTCACCACGCAGTCGATCACCGACATCGAACGGAAATGGCCCGCCATCAAGGATGCAATCGAACGCACATTCCGGTTCCTCAACGGCTTGTTGATGGGCGTCTTTCCGTCCGTGCAGGAGATCAGCCGTCCCTGTAGTAGTAGCTATACCCGTTCAGCGCCGGGGCACCGCCAAGATGGGCGTAAAGAACCTTGGAACCTTTCGGGAAGAAGCCTTTCTTGGCGAGGTCGATCATACCTTGCATGGATTTGCCCTCGTAAACCGGGTCCGTCATCATCGCTTCCGTCTTTGCAGCAAGACGGATGGCGTCATTGGTTTCCTCGGACGGCACACCATATGCCGGGTAAGCGTAGTCCGGGTTGATGTGGATTTCATCATCTCGGACTCTGCGCCCAAGGCCAACCAGATCAGCGGCGTTGTCGACGATTTCTCGCACCTGCGCGCGAGTCTGATCGAGCGTGCCCGAGGCATCGATCCCAATTACCCGGTCTGCACGATCCTGAGCTGCGAAACCAACGATCATGCCTCCTTGGGTCGAGCCGGTCACAACACAAACAACGATATAGTCGAACTTGAATCCAAGCTTTGTCTCTTGCTCGGCGACTTCCTCGGCAAAGCCGACATAGCCAAGCCCGCCATATTTGTGAACAGACGCACCCGCTGGGATCGCGTAAGGCTTGCCGCCTGCGTCTTTCACGGATTGGATCGCATCTTCCCAGCTTTTGCGGATGCCGATATCAAAACCATCATCCACGAGACGACTGTCTGCCCCCATGAGGCGGGTCATCATAATGTTGCCCACGCGATCATAAACGGCGTCATAGTGCGGGACCCATTTCTCTTGGATCACCACGCACTTCATACCGATCTTCGCAGCGGTCGCAGCCACCATACGCGTATGGTTCGACTGAACACCGCCAATAGAAACCAGCGTATCCGCCCCGCTCGCGATGGCATCAGGCATGATATATTCAAGCTTTCGGAGCTTGTTGCCACCGAAGGCCAGCCCAGAGTTGCAATCCTCGCGCTTTGCATAGAACTCCACTTCGGCACCGACGGCTTCTGTGAGCCGTGGTAAATGCTCGATGGCAGTCTTGCCGAAGGTGAGCGGGTAGCGTTCGAATCTATCAAGCAACGACATGGGCGATCTCCTGTTTTCCTTTTGGAAGATGCTAACAGGCTAGTTGTGATGAGTGCTTTCAAAATTGCTATTTTATTTTACAAAAAGATCAGAATGATTGATTAATCATTCCCGTAAAAGGATATTTTATATGCCAAAATGGAAGAATCTTTCATGAACAACCTCAATCGAATCGACCGCAACATCCTTCGCCACCTTCAAGCCGATGGCCGACTGACAAACGCGGAGCTCGCCAGCGCAGTGAATGTCAGTCCCGCGACCTGCCACCGGCGCACTCAAGCGTTGTTTGACGCTGGCCATATCTCAAAGGTTATGGGCCATGTGAATCCTGCATCGGTGGATCTTGGAACACTTGTGATGGTGGGCGTCGTGCTGGATCGCTCAACGCCAGAGAGTTTTGCCGCCTTTGAAGCAGCGGTGGACGGAATGTCTGAACTTCTCGATTGCCACCTCGTCGCTGGAGATTTTGACTACCTCCTGAAAATACGGGTGAAGGAGATGAAAGACTTCAACGAGATGCATACCAAGATGTTGATCGCATTGCCCGGTGTGCGGCAGATTAGGACCTTTTTTGTGCTTAAGGAGATCAAGGAGAACGCACCCCTCGCGTTTTGAGAACCGCCTTTCGCCGCGCTGCATCTGGTAACCGCTGACTCCTTGGTGCCGATCGAGACGAACGGCCCTCGGCGGACATCGGCGCCATACGCATCAGATGTCCGGAGAAGAGCCTAAACGGATCAAGCCCGTGCCCGAATACCCAAGTTAAACTTGGCAAATGATGTAGGTTCCTTCAGGCTTGGGAAATAACGCTGCAGACAAATAAGCGGGAGGCTCTCCCCGTAGCCGACAGGAATAGCTGGTGACGACCGTGTTGGAACCGGGGTATAGACCAACGCAGGCACCGCCGCGTCCGGTCCGACGCCCTGAAGGACGTTTCATCGCTTCAGCAGTATGGCCAGCGAGAAGGTGTAAGAGTTCCGAGACAATTCTCGGGGTGCGGACGGGAAGCGGGCAGCGCGGCGCACGGCGTCCAGGGCGGCTTGGTCCAAGATCGAATTGCCTGAGGACCGCCGGATACTGACGCCCAGCAACTGTCCGCTGCGCGAGATCGAGATTGCCAGACTGACCTGGCCGGACGCATTCGTGCCACGGGGGTAGCGCTTGGCGCGTTCGATGCTGGACCGGACCTTGGCCCCCCAGACGGCTTGCGCCTTGGCCTGTTGGCCCTCCGATGCCGTCGCCGCTTGCGTGCTACCCGTCTGCCCCGCCTGGCTGCTGCCGCCGGACCCCGCGGCCCGCTGCGCGACGTGCCCGTGCGAGGTCTGCTCGGCCTTGCGCGCGTTCTCAGGCAGATCTGTCGGCCTTGGTGCGGTCGGGCGCTGTGGCGGGCGCAGCGACGCGATGGGGTTAACTTCAGACGGCGGGGGAGGCGCCGGCTCAGTGTCCACCGACGGTGCCTCGGTCATTTGTTCGGGTGGGACGGCCGTCATCGGTGCGCGCGTTTCTGGCCGGGACATTTCGGCCCGTGGCAGATCAGGCGCGGGCATCGGGACCTCAGGGGAATTCGGACGGGTGATGTCCGGCGGGCTCGTCTGAGGGCGTGGCAGGGCGGCTTCTAGGTCCAGCCGGAGCACCTCCGGCTCCGCCGGCGGCAGCGTGGCCATGCGCATCTCTGCCCGCGGCGCCTCTGCCAGGTCGATGCGCGGCAAGTCGGCGGCGGGGGCAACCTGGGCGGGCGCGGGACGTAGTTCCGGCTCACGAACCGGCGCCTGCGGTGGCGGGCGATCCCAGCTCTCCACCATCTCGGCCACGGTCGCGTCGGCCGCCTCGAGCGAGATCAGTGCCGTTCCGCCGGACCCGCCCGCGTCATGGCCCTCCTCGGAGGTCTGGGCGAACAGAACGACATGGACCAGTATCGCAAGCGCCGAGAAGGCTGTGGTTTCAACCAGGCGTTTCATTTGCGTGCCACCACCAGCTCGACGCGCGACAGGCCCGCCCGGGACAGATCGCGCAGGATTGCGGCGAGTTTTTTCGCCTCAAGCCCTGAATCGGCGCGCAACTGGATGACGGAATCCACCGCCTGCTGTCCGGCCAGGGCGGCGATCGCTCGCGCCCCCTCGTGCCCGTCAAAAGCGATCCGGCCTTCACCGCTGACGAACAGGATCAGTTCCGCCTCCGCTACCGCGTCGATCTCCGCTTCTGGCGGTTCCACCGCGAAGGGCTCAGGCGAGACCAATTGCGAAGTCATTAGGAAAAAAATGAGCAACAGGAACACCACGTTGATCATGGGTACGATGGATTCACCGTGGGGGGGCTTGGCCGGTTCGCTCAGATCCATGACTCACTCCACCAGAACAAGCGTGGTGTACCCCGCGCCGCGCAACTCTTCGCTGACCCTGACCACGCGCTGAAGATCGGCGCCCTCGCGGCCTCTCAGGATCACCATGTCGGTGGGGGCGGTCATCAGCGGCTGCAAGGCGGCGAGCAGATCCTGAACCGGCCGGCCATTGAGCGCCACCGTATCTGGCGAGATGTCCACCAGACGCGGCGGGCCGCTGTAGCTGTCTCTGCCGGACGCAGCAAGCGGCAGCGGCATCATCGCCTCCGTTCCGAAGCGCGAAGCCAGCATGAAGAAGACGAGAAGCAGGAACACCACGTCGATCATTGGCGTCAGGCTGGGCTTGCGCCGGGGGCGGGCGGGAGGCGCGAATTGCATCTTATTCGGCCGCGAGTTTCAGGGCCTCGGGTTGCGCCGCGATGAAGACACGCACCGCGTTGTCCTCGATGTCGCGCCTCATCCGCTCCACGACCGACTCGAACCATGTCAGCGCCGCCGAAGCCGGGATCGCCACGGCCATGCCGGCCGCCGTGGTCAGAAGTGCCTCCCATATACCGCCGGCAAGCAGGGCCGGATCGGCGCGCGATCCCGCCGCCTGCAGCGCCTGGAAGGCGGCGATCATGCCCAGCACCGTGCCCAGAAGGCCCAATAGAGGCGCGATGGTGGTGATCAGTTCCAGCGCCCCCAGCCCATCGCGCGCCGAGGCCAGCTGGCGTTTGGCTACGCGCGCCGTTTCCTCGCGGGCCGCCTCCTCGGAGAGCCGCTCGAGGCTGCGCAGGGTGGTAGCCATGACCTGCGAACGGATTCCGCGCCGCCCCTCGACCAGGGCGAGTGCGCTGGCCGTGTCGCCGCACTGATACGCCTCGACCGCACGACCGGCCTTGCCGCGCGACCAGGCGCCCATGAGGGCAAGACGCCAGGCCTTCCACATGATCAGCGCGAGGGTAGCCACCGACAGTGCGGCAATGGCCCAGATCGCCGGGCCGCCGTTGCGCAGAAAGGTCAACGCCCGTTCCAGTGCGGTTTCCATCGCCGAGAGGGCCGGCTCGGTTGCCTCACCCGGCGCCACCACAGGCGACTGCGCGGACTCGGGGGAACTCCGCGGTCGGGAAGGTGCGGTTGGTGCCCCGCCGCTTGTCCGCACGGATGTGGCTTCGGACGGGGGCGTTTCCGGATCGGCTTCCAACGCCGCCCCGGCAGGCGCGATGTCTGTTTCGACCCGGGGCGCCGCGGCCTCCGAAGACGCCCCGGCAGGGCGATCCGCGGTTTCCGGTTCGGGAGTGGCGAAAACGGGCGGAACGGTCCGGCCGCTTCGGTCAGGTTCCGCCGGGTCTGCGGTGGGTGGGGTCGACTGCTCGGAGGTGTTCGTTTGGGAAGGAGTGGCCAGCGCTGGCGCCTCGCCAGTGATTCTAGGCGATTGGGAGGCATCCTGGGCCAAGGCCGTGCCAGCAAGCGCCCATACTGCGAGGGCTGCCCAGGCCGTTCGGCCCGCAATCACGCGGGCCGGAGTGCCTGCGGCGGCGGCATCGCGGCGCACGAGTGCCTGCACATCAAGGACATAAGCGCGGCCCATCAGGTGGGGTCTGAAGATAGTCATGGCGTCGTTAATCCTCATATCCGGTCGCCCTGCGTCCAGAACGCGGCGACGTAGTGATCGCGGAGATCGATCCCATTGGTTTTGCACCAGCCGCGCAATTTCTGAGCGCCTGCTTTTTCGGCTGCAAACCACAAGGTGCCCCCTTTATGGACTGCCTGGTCGGCAATGGCACAATCGGCCAATTGCGTTGACGTCCGCTGCGCGTGCCAGTGCACGTCCACACCGGGATGGGCCGGCAAAGGGTATCCACACGCCGCCCCGTCACGGGCGCTCAGGACCGCCTGCCCGATCGCATCCGTCGGCAACGCTTCGAGAATCCGGGCCACGGCGGGAAAGCCGGTTTCGTCGGCATAGAACGTGATCCTGCGGGTCTCCGGTATCCCGCCGCCCCCCGGACCTGTCAGTCCGACCCGAGTGCCAACACGGACGGAACGCGCCCAGGCGGTGGCGCGCCCGCCGTCGTGCAGGAACAGATCGAAGGCCAGTTCGCAGCGCGACACGTCGATGTGGCGCACTGTATAGACGGGCCGGTGCAGCACCTTCTCACCCTTGGGCCAGGTCGTCGCACCGCTGGCTGCGATGCGAGGCCATTCGGGCTGCGTGTCGCCGAGGGGCGGCAGGACGAGGCGGAAATGTATAGCGTCCTCTCCGAAAGCCGAAACATCCTCTGCGCAGACCGTGATGCGAACGAAATCCCGCCCCACCGGCTCGACCGACCGGATCTCGACGAACTGGAAGTTCGGCGGCCGGCTTCCCTCTGACAGCGCGTCCGACCATCGCATTCTCAAAGCAGCGCCGGAGTGCAAGGCCGACACCTTCTCGGTCAGACCCTCCTTGAGCGCGAAGAGCCAATCCGCCCGTGGAGAGTCCACCGCCGCGCGTGCCTTGCCAGCCTCCAAGGCCAGCGTATAGCGGCCATAGGCGGTCAGGATCACCAGTGCTCCGTCCGCATCGTGAACGACCTCCAGCCCGTGCTCTCGGGCCTCCGCGAGCATGGCCTCGCGCAGGCGTTCCGGGTCCAGACCCTGGAGCATGGTCTCGGCGCGGTGGGCGAAATCGATATGTCGGGACATGGTCACGGGCTTCTCCTTCAGGCGGGAATGACATGAGGATGGCCGTGGACCGGATCGGAGATCACGGTGCAGGGCAGCGAGAAGATATCCTGCATCATCTCGGTGGTGACGACCTCGGAAGGCGTGCCTTGGTGGCGCACCCTGCCCTCCCTGAGTGCGACCATGTGGTCGGCGAAGCGGGCGGCGAGATTAATGTCGTGAAGCACCATCGCCACGGTGCAGCCGGTGTCGTGGTTGAGCTTGCGGATGAGCGCGAGAAGTTCGATCTGGTGGGGTAAGTCGAGATAGGTCGTGGGCTCGTCCAGCAGCAGAAGATCGGTGTCCTGTGCCAACGCCATCGCGATCCACGCGCGTTGCCGTTGCCCCCCCGACAAGGTGGCAAGTAATTGAAAGGACATGTCTTTCAATCCAGTCAGGCACAATGCACGGTCCACCGCCGCGGCATCCGTGCGGGACCACTGACTCAATGCGGATTGGTGCGGGGTACGCCCGCGGCGGACAAGATCCAGTACGGTCAGTCCCTCGGGCGCCAACGGCGACTGTGGCAGGATCGCGAGGTGTCGGGCGACGGTGCGCGAGCGTTGTTTTTCAATCGGTTGTCCATCGAGCGAGACTTGGCCACCCGCCACCGGCGTCAACCGGGCAAGGGCGCGCAACAGCGTTGACTTGCCGCAGGCATTGGGACCGACGATAGCCGTCACCTTGCCGTCGGGTATGTCCAGCGACAGGCTGTCGAGCACCGGCCGACCGGGATAGTCGACCGAGATCGCCTCGGCCCGCAGACGACAGTTCGTCCCGTTTCGTACCATGCTCAGAGGGCCCCTTGTCCGTTTTGTACAAAAATCACAGCCGTCCCTTTCGCGCCTGAACCCACAGGAGCCAGACCAGAACGGGCGCACCGACCATCGCGGTGAAGACACCGGCCGGCAGTTGAACCATCGGGATCGAGCGCGCCGCCAGGTCGGCCCCGAGCGTGACCGTCGCCCCCGTCAGCGCGGCGGCCGACAGGGCGGGTCCGCCGTTCCCAGCCAGGCGCCTTGCGATGGGGCCGGAGACGAAGGCGACGAACGGCAGTGGGCCCGCCACGCTCACGGCCAGAGCAACGAGCGCAACCGCCAGCGCGGTAACGGCCAGCCGGAGCGGCGCGAGCGGCAGGCCCAGGCCGGCGATGGTATCGTCCGAAAAGCTCATCCGGGCGAGCGGGAAGCCAAGCCAGAGCGCGATGGGTGCCAGCAGAGCCAGCCCGACCCAGATCAGGGTGACTTCCGCCGGGCCGCGGGCATGCAGCGTGCCGGTGAGCCAGCGGGCCATGTCGGCGGCGGTGTTCTCGTCGGTATAGCTGAGCAGCAGATCGGCCCCGGCGCCCAGCGAAAGGCTGGCGCCGAGACCCACTAGGATCAGCCGATGCGTGTCGAGCCCGCCGCGCCAGGCGAGCGCGACAACCGCCGTGGCCGTCAACGCCCCGCCTGCCAGGGCGCCGGTCAGGATCATCCCGCCGGTCAGCAGCACCGCGAGCAGCGCGCCCGCGTTGGCGCCGGCAGTGAAACCGATGATGTCTGGCGCGGCCAACGGGTTGCGCAGCATGGTCTGGAACATCGCGCCCGCAAGCCCCAGCGCCGCGCCAGCCCCGATCGCGGTCAGGATGCGCGGCAGACGATGGTCCAGAACGATCATCGAGGATATTGCATCGGCGCGACCGATCAGCGCCTGCCATATCCCGACGGGGGTGATCGGGTAGTTGCCGATGGAAAGCGCCGCCACGGCGGCCAACGCCACGAGGAACAGTAGTCCGATACCGACGATCAAGGGACGCCGCTGGACGGTGAGCGAAACAGGACCCAAGCGGAGCGTCTGCATCACAGCCTGCGCCCCCCGGTTCTGCGCACCAGCCAGATCAGGATCAGTCCACCGATCAGCGCCGACATGACACCCGCCTGCATGGTGCCCCCGAACAACGCCGAGCGCCCGACGAGATCGGCCAGCACCATCAGGCCCGCGCCGAAGATTCCGGCACAGGGTGCGAGCCACAGCATGTCCTGGCGCATCACCGCGCGCGCCATGTGGGGCACGATCAGGCCGACAAAGGCGATGGGTCCGGCCAAGGCCACCGTGCTCGACGAAAGCAACACGATGGCCAGACCGCAGAGCAGTTTCGCGCCGCCCACATTCACGCCCAGTCCGCGCGCGGTATCCTCGCCAAGGGCCAGAGCGTCGATCAGCGCGGCGGCGGCCAGCGCGGCCAGCGCGCCCGCGAAAAAGAAGGGCCAGAGCGTGGCGAGCGTTTCGAAGGTGACGTCGTCAAAACCGCCCAGCACCCAGAAACGATAGGTCTCGAGGCTTTGCCGACTCATCAGCACGAGGCCGCGTATCATGGCGAGGAAGAAGGCGGTAAGCGCCGCCCCGGCGAGCAGCAGCCGCGCAGGGCTGGCCTGCGCGCCGCCACCCAGGGCAAAAACCGCCGCGGCGCCGAGCGCCCCGCCGCCAAGCGCCATCCAGACATATTGGACAGGGGCGGTGACGCCCAGAAGAAAGGCCGCGCCGATCACGCCTACCGCCGCGCCCGCGTTGATGCCCAGAAGCCCCGGATCGGCCAGCGGGTTGCGCGTCATCCCCTGGATCAAGGTGCCGGCGATTCCGAGCGCGGCCCCGGCGACAAGCGCCGCAACGAGGCGGGGCAGACGGATCTCGCGGATGACGATCTGTTCGGGGTCGGCGAGATCATAGGCGGTCAGGGCGCCGCCCAGATCGGCCCAGGTCACGGGGCGATAGCCCAGCCGCAACGCCAGCAGGGCGAGCACGACCAATACGGCGAACGAGGCCAGCAGGACGAACGGCCGCCGGTCGGTCGCGGCGCGGAGGTGACAGGCGGTGTCAGCGGGCATCGGACGCCTCCACCGGAAGGATACCGGCCTCCTGCGAGGTGGTGACCACGGTTGCCGGATCGCCGTCCATCGCCGCTTCGAGCAGGGGCACAAAGCGATCGAGCGCGTAATCGAGGCTGAGCGGGCTGGAATGCGACAGCGCAGCCGAGAGCATGAGGTCTGAATAGATCTCGCGTCCCTCGGCATAGGCGCGCATCGTATTGCGCAGAGGCAGGTTATTGAGACGGCCAACCGCGCCTCCCGCGTCAAGCCAGATCAATGCGTCCACGTCGATGGGCGACAGGTCCTCGGGCGGGATGCGAACATAGGTGACATTCAGCCCGCCTCGCGCGTCAATGGCAGCCGGGACGGTCAAGCCCAAGCCCCGCAGCAGGCGGCCACGGATGTCGCGGGAGGTATAGGCGCCGGTGCTGCCGGCCCAGACCATCGCAGCGCTGGCGCCCTGCCAGTCCGGATGGGCCGCCCGGATCCGCGCGAAGCGGGATTCGAGTCGGGCGATTTCCGCCTCGGCCCGCTCAAGGTGGCCTGTCGCCGCGCCGAGGGTGCGCAGCATCTCTTGCCATGGCGCGCCATAGGGCCCCCACTCCGCGCGGTGGGCGATCGTGGGGGCAATCTGCGACAAGAGGCGGTAGTCATTCTCGGTCATGCCACTCCACTGCCCGACGATGAGGTCGGGCTTCATAACCGCTATGGCCTCTATGTCGATCTCGCCCTGCATGACGACGGGTGCGGCGTTGCCCAGCGCCGTTTGCGCCCAAGGCCAGACACCATGCGGATGATCGCCGTACCATTTACGCAACGCGTGAGGTTTCACCCCGAGGGCCAGCAGGAAATCATGGCCGATGAAACTGAGCGAGACGACGCGTGCGGGTCGCTTGGGGATCGTTGCGGTGCCGAAGGCATGATGTATGCGCACGGGAAAATCCTGCGCCGCTGCGGGGGCGGCAAGGACGGCCAGAGCGATGAGAAACGCGCGCAGCATCAAAATACCTGCAGGTCAGAACGGCCGGCCCCAATAGTGACCGACCTCACGGGTTCAGAAAGTGGAAGAGAGGGTGAGCTGCACATTCCGACCTTCGCCGAAATAGCACGCTCCGCTTTGGCATGTTGTCACATAGTGCTTGTCTGTGAGGTTCGCGACATTGAGCGCCAGCCGCCAGTTGTCCCGCTCATAGGCGATCGAGGCGTCGTACAATGTGTGAGCCGGAGTGGCCTGCGCTCCGCTTCCATCCCAGGATGTGCCCGTGTAGCGCACTCCGCCGCCGAACCTCCAGCCCAGCAAAGCGCCGCCAGGTTCATAATCCACCCAAAGCGAGGCCGCGTGGCCGGGTGCCTGCGCGATGTCGAAACCGGCGGCGTTTTCGGTTTCCTGATAGGTATAGGCAACCTGAAGCGACACGTCGCCGAAGCTGTGAAAGGCTTCGAGTTCGAGCCCTCGGGAGGAGGCCGATCCGGTCTGGACTTGGAAACCGGGATTGCCAGGATCCGCCACCAACATGTTGGATTTGGTCAGATCAAAGACTGCCGCCGAAATCAGCGTATCAGTTCCGGTGGGCTGATATTTAAGACCCAGTTCAACCTGTTCGCCGTTGGTCGGGTCAAAGGCGTTGCCGTTCACATCGGTGCCGATGGCGTCTTGTTGGAAACTCGTAGCATAGCTGAGATAGGGCGCCAGACCGTTGTCGAACTGGTACATCACCGCAGCGTTGCCTGTCCATTTGCCATCCTCGGCCGCGGTGGTCGTCGCACCGAAACCGCCATTGGAGGCGCCGGTTTTGATATGGCCATAGCGCAGGCCGAAATCGACGATCCAGCGGTCGATCATGGCACGGTTCTGTGCGTAGACACCCCATTCGTCCACCGAGGTACCTGGCGTATCGGTCACGGTAATCGGGTTGAAGCCTGCGTAAACCGGGTCAAACGGGTCAATGGGCGCGACCTGCGCACCATAGCCGATGTCGGAGTCAAAGGTGCCGCGCGTGTAGCTTGCACCAACGATACTGCGCATCTCGACCTGTCCCAGCGCGTATTCGGCAGTGGCAAAGGTGTCGAGCGCAAGGGTCTTCAGGTCGTTCTCGGCACGATAAAACGTGCGGTTGATCGTGCCATCAGGGTTGTAACGGCCGTTGCTGAAATTGTCGAAAGCCCACCAGGCATGCTGGTACTCCGCTTCACCTTCCAGGTAACGGAAATTCGCGTCGATGCTCCAGACCGAGTTGAAGCGGTGCTTGAACATGGCGGTGATGCTGCGCTGTTCGCTCTCGAACTTGTCAAAACCCGGCTCGCCGATAAAGAGGCTGTTGGGAAGAAAGGTACCGTTGCCGAAACCGGTGGCGGGCTGCAGCGTGCCGTAGAGCGAGGCGAACTGGATCAGCGGGCTGCGGTCGGCGTCCTGGTAGTTGGCCAGAACCGTCAGCTCGGTATCCTCAGACGGTCGCCATGTGATCGACGGGGCGAAGGCAAGAACGTCATCCTGCGAGAAATCCACCTGTGTCTTGGAATCCCGCGCCAGCCCGACAAACCGATAGCGCAACGTGCCGCTCTCGTTCAGGTCGCCGCTAAGGTCGACTGCGCCCTGCACCCGGTCATGCGAGCCGACCTGCAACTGCCACAGGTTCGGCGCGTCCTGGGCTGCGGTCTTCGACGTGGTGTTGACCACGCCGCCGACCGAGCCGCTGCCATAGAGACCCGAGGCCGGGCCGCGCAGCACGGCGACACTGTTGAGCATGAAGGGTTCGGGCGTGGTGTCGTTGTAATACCCGTAGCGGGCAGGCAGACCGTCATGCAACGTCGTGGGGCTGAATCCGCGAACCAAAGACCAGTCCGACCTCGCGTCGAGACCCCACTGCCCAGCGGTCACGCCTGGGGTGTATTTCAACGCATCCTCGATTGTGCGCGCGCCGCGCTGTTGCAGTTGCTGTTCGGTCACCACGCTGACTGACCGAGGAGTTTCAACGATGGCATCACCGCTCTTGGTGATGGTGCCGGTGCTGGTAGCCACAGATTCGCCGAAGAACCCGTCGGTCGTCTCGCCTTCGATAGTGATCTGCTCAAGTTCGATGGTGCCTTGCGCCAAGACCGGCATAGCCGCGACCAAGGCGCAGGCTGACACAGCCGCGCGCGTAAAGAACATGTCCCATCCCCATATTCTGATTTTCGGATTTTGCCTAGCGTCGCGCTGGGTAACAAACCGGTCTCTAAAAGGGTTTCCGGCAAAAGGCAACAAAAATAGTAAGGAATTTGCCTCGCCCTCATGGCCGAGTTGGAAAGCCGTTTCGTGAAGGGGGGCAAGGCACAAAGCCTCACCCGGCGGGGCGGCGGACTTCAGACCAGCCCGGCCTCGCGAAACAACGCCATCACATCGCGTTCGGGCCGCGCACCATAATGCGAAATTACTTCCGCGGCGGCGATGCAACCCATGCGGCCCGAAACCTCGAGGCTCGCCCCCGTGGCCAGCCCATAAAGGAACCCTGCTGCGAACTGATCGCCCGCGCCGGTGGCGTCGACCGGCACGATCTCGTCCACCGGCACCACGGCCTCTTCTGCACCGCGCACCAGGACCACGTCTTGCCCCGAACGGGTGCAGACCACGAGGCCGGACTCGGCCGCCGCCTGTTCCAGCGCCGTGCTCAGGTCGGTCTGATAAAGTGCCTCCCATTCGTGCTCGTTGCCGATCACGTAATCCAGTTCCCTAACCAGCTTGCGGAAATCGTCACGGTGCCGATCCACGCAGAACGGGTCGGACAGCGCAATGCCCGCCTTGCCACCACCCGCCCGACAGGCCCGCGCCGCGGCCTCGAATGCTGCCTTGCCCTTGGGCTTGTCGTAAAGGTAGCCCTCGAGAAACAGGATTTCCGCGTTCCCCGCGACGCGCGCATCCACATCCTCGGGGCCCAGTTCGGCGGAGATCCCCAGATAGGTGTTCATCGACCGCTCGCCATCCGGGCTGACAAAGATCATGCTGCGCGAGGTCGGCAGTTCCCCGCCCTCGACCGGCGGGTTGACGAAATCGGTTCCATCCGCCTCCATCTCGCTTGCATAAAAACGACCCAGATCGTCATCATGCACCCGCCCGATGAACCCGGTCGCAAGGCCCAGCGCCCCCAACCCAGCGATTGTGTTGGCCACCGATCCGCCCGGCGCCTGCCAGCGGTTCTCCATCTGCTCATAGAGGAATTCGCCCCGGTCCTGCTCGACCAGTTGCATTACGCCCTTCTCGATCCCCATCCGCGACAGAAACCCTTCATCGCATTGCGAAATCACGTCGACAATCGCGTTGCCGATTCCAACCACCTTGTAGCTTGTCAAAAGTTCTTCTCCTCGAATTGGCACAGATCACGGATCAGGCAGGCGCCGCATTTGGGTTTTCGCGCAACACAGACATAACGCCCGTGCAGGATCAGCCAGTGATGCGCATGCTGCTGGAAATCAACCGGAATATTGTCCTCTATGGCACGCTCGACAGCCACCACATCCTTGCCGGGACAGATGCCGCTGCGGTTGCCGACGCGAAAGATGTGGGTATCCACCGCCTGTGCCGGATAATGCCACCACATGTTGAGCACGACATTCGCCGTCTTGCGCCCCACCCCCGGCAAGGCCTGAAGCGCGGCTCGGCTGTTGGGCACCTCGCCACCGTAATCCTCGGCAAGGATGCGCGCCATCTTCATGACGTTCTTCGCCTTGTTCCGGTAGAGCCCGATGGTCTTGATATGCTCGATCAGCCCTTCTTCACCCAGAGCCAGCATCTTTTCGGGCGTATCGGCAAGTTTGAACAGCTCCCGCGTCGCCTTGTTCACCCCCACATCCGTCGCCTGCGCCGACAACGCAACCGCCACCAGAAGCGTGTAGGCATTCACATGCTCCAACTCACCCTTGGGTTCGGGTTCAGCCGCGTGGAACCGGGTGAATATCTCGCGGATCATGTGATAATCGAGCTGCTTTGCCATGACAAAGCTATGCCCGCCCCCGCGCCCGAGGGCAAGGGTGTGCGAGGGGCGGCCAGTCCCTCGCACATATCCCGATGCGGTCGCCACCAACACATCCCCGGAAGACATATCGCGCAAGCCTCGACCGTTGTCCTTCTGTTGATTGCGGCCCGCAACGGGCCTCGCGGGCTTGCACCCGGGGCGGCTGCGGCGCGGTGACACCATCGGACGCACCGGATCATTCCACGTCAAATTCAGCAAAATCCGGGTCGCACGGGCGCGACCGGTCGCCTATTCTGGGCACGAAGCCAGAGGACAGCCCATGAACGCCGACCCACAGATGAACTATCACTACCATGTCATGCGCCGTGCGCTCGACCTGCTCGATGCAGCCGACGCACCCGTGTCCCTCGACGACCTGGCCGCCCGGATGCAGATGAGCCCCGCCCATTTCCAGCGGCTCTTTTCGCAATGGGTCGGCGTCAGCCCGAAACGCTATCAACAATATCTGCAACTGGGTCAGGCCAAGCGCATGCTGACCGAGAACATGACCACGCTGCAAGTCTCGCATTCGCTGGGCCTCTCCGGCTCGGGCCGGTTGCATGACCTCTTCATCCGCTGGGAGGCGATGAGCCCGGGTGAGTTCGCCCGCCGGGGCGAGGGTCTTACTGTCTTCTGGGGCTGGTTCGACAGCCCCTTCGGCCCCGCCCTCGTGATGGGCACCGAAAAGGGGATCTGCGGGCTGGCCCTCGCCGCCGAAACCGGACGGCAGGCAGCGATGGAAGACATGCGCGCCCGCTGGCCCAAGGCCCGCTTCACCGAAGACCCTACAATGCTCGAACCGCTCGTAGATGCAGCCTTTGCGCAGAAGGGCGAAACGCGGCTGCACATGATCGGCGCACCGTTCCAGATCAAGGTCTGGGAGGCGCTCTTGCAGATCCCCTCGGGCCAGGTGACCACCTATTCCGAGATTGCAGGCGCGATCGGCAACCCCAACGCCATGCGCGCCGTAGGAAATGCCGTGGGCCGCAATCCCGTCTCGTGGCTCATTCCCTGCCACCGCGCACTCAGGAAATCCGGCGCCCTGGGCGGGTATCACTGGGGTCTGCCAGTCAAGCGCGCGATGCTGGCCTGGGAAAGTGCCCGCGCCGAAGCGTGACCACCCGACATCCTCGAGGAATGCGCGATTTGCTGCCGGTTTCCCCGCGATCACCGCTTGGGTCGGGCTCGTCCCTGCCGTATATTGCGCCTGTTCACGCGGCAAAGCCGCACCACTATCACAACAAGGCAGAGCCCATGAAACGAGCAAACAAGATCATCCTCGCCCTTTCGGCCGCCGCACTGGCCACCACCACGGCCTGCACCGACCCGGCCTATGTCGGCACCGACGATCCCAATCGCAACACCAAACAGGGCGCTTTGATGGGGGCCGGCCTGGGCGCCGCTCTGGGCGCGATCGTCGCAGGCGATGGCAACCGCGGACGCGGCGCGATGACCGGCGCAGTGGCCGGGGCCGCGGCGGGCGTCATCGGTGGCTCGATCCTCGACCGTCAGGAACGCGATCTGCGCAATGCCACGGGCAACGACGTCGCGATCAACAACACCGGTGACCGCCTGATCGTGACCTTGCCACAGGACATCCTCTTTGCCACCGACAGCGCCACGCTGCGCCCAGACCTGGTGCGCGATCTGCGCGCCGTGGCGGCCAATCTCAACGCCTATCCCAATTCCACTGTGCAGGTGCTGGGCCATACTGACAGCACGGGTGACGCCGGGTACAACCAGAGCCTGTCCTTCCGGCGCGCGCAATCCGTTGCCTCGACGCTCATTTCCGAAGGCGTCAATGCGAACCGCATTCAATCCGTCGGACGTGGTGAGGATCAACCCATCGCCTCGAACCTCACGCCGGAAGGTCGGCAACAGAACAGGCGCGTCGAAATCGTGATTCTGCCCGACCCCGCAGCCTGAGCTGCGCTTTCTCTCCGATGACACCACAAAGCCCCGCCCCGGCGGGGCTTTGTATTGACGCACAGGGACCCTGCGAATCCGCAACCTTGCCCCGGATTCCGGCCTGGCCTATCCCGAGGCGAACTGAAACAAGCAGGGGTGTGACATGACCAAACCCGTTCTCCTTGGCATCTGCGGCGCATTGCGCGCGGGCTCGACCAACCGCAAACTTCTGAACGAGGCCGCGCGCCTGTTCGGCGAGGCCGAATTTTCGATCGCCGATCTGAACCTGCCCCTTTACGACGGCGACGCCGAGGATGCGAACGGCATTCCACAAGCGGTTCAAACCCTCTCTGATCAGATCGCCGCGGCCGATGCGGTGATCATCTCGACCCCGGAATACAACAAGGGACTGACCGGCGCGCTCAAGAACGCGCTCGACTGGGTCAGCCGCACCAAGGGCAGCCCGTGGAAAGGAAAACCCGTGGCGATCATGTCGGCAGCGGCAGGCCGCGCCGGAGGCGAACGCGCGCAGGTGATGCTCCGCGCCTGCCTCACCGCCTTCCGCCCGCGCCTTCTCCTCGGCCCCGAAGTCGCCCTGCACAATAGCGCCAACCAGTTCGACGAGAACGGCCGCCTGACCGGCGAACTTTACGAGAAGAACCTCCAGTCCCTCATGCAGGACCTGCGCGCCGAGATCTCCGACCGGGGAAACGGCTGATCACATCACGACCATGCCAACCGCACTCAAAAACCCTCCGAGGATTTTCGCCCGAATTCTTTCAAAGAATTCGGTCACAGCATCCGGATCACGTCCTTGTTGATGGCAAGGAAATAGCCCCGTCGCGCAACATTCTTGACCAACAACTCGCTGACCAGTTGATTGCCCAGCGTATCGCGCAAACGCTTGACCCGGGTCGCGCCCGCCGCCTCGTCGCAATCGGCGGCGTCGCGCCCCGAGATCATCGCCTCGATCTGGCTGCCGCTCAGAACATCGTCATCCATCCGCGCCTCGGCCAGAATGCTCAATGTCTCCATCGCCGCATCGGTCAACCTGAACCCGAGGTTATTGAGGTAGACCGTGTTCTCCGCACGCGAGATCAACAGGGAACTGACCTGAATCCCCGCCCGCTCGATCTGTGCCATGCGGCGGTTCATCACCACCAGCATGACCAGAAAGACCAGCGCCGCCACCAGTAGCGCCGTGGCAAAGACCAGCAGCACGAAAATCACCATCCGGTAAGAGGTCAGGGTCTCGGAAAACGCCGTACCCGAAAGGGCCAGGATTTCCAGCAGCTTGATTTCCGCACCCGACGTCAGCGCATCGTTTTCCACGAATATCCGCTCGACCCTGGCATTGAACGCATTCGCATCCGGCAGCGACAGGAACAGGAAAACCGCCGTCATGGTCAGAACCACCACGATGGCCACGACGCCGAATACCACCACTCGCTGCCCGGCGCGGCGCGACTCCAATGCCGTCACCGGCATGTCGCCTGTCTGCCCGTCCTGCATCCCTAGTCTTTCCTGACCGACAGCACCTTGAGAAGCGTCAGCCCCTCTTTGGCCAATTGCTGGCGCAAGCGGGCGGTCGCATCCGCGGTGCTGCAATCGCCGCCGACCTCGACCGTGTCGTGGAAAAGCTCAAGCGGATTGTCCCGCTTGGCCTTGTATTCGACGATACAGGCGGCCTGCGCCGCTGTCGCGCCCAGCACCAGCACAAGGGCCGGCAATGTGATACGTGTGATCTGTTTCATGCCACAGACGATGCGCGAGCTTTCGCCGTTATTCAATATCCCAAGGCCCCGTGCAGCCCTGTTATTTGATAACCGCGCACCGTTATTGCCTGTCCGACGCGATCTTTCCCATTCTCGGATCACCAACAACGCGAGCGTTTCTCGCTCTCGGGCCCCAAGAAGGAAAGGATCGCCCCATGTCACGCAAGTTCATCGCCACCATCGTTGCCGGTGCCATCGCCATCACCGGCTTCAGCGCCGCGCAGGCCGAGGCGGGCAATCGCGATCTCGTGCGCCTCCTCGCAGGGGCGACCGCCCTTGTCATCATCGGCAAGGCGATCAGCGACGATAACGACCGCCGTCACAAGCCAAAGGTCATCACCCGCGGCCACCGGCATCATGGCCATGTCCGCCGCCCCTATGACCGCGGGCAGGCCCGGATCGACAGCGCTTATGAACAAGCCCGTCAACAGGCCATTTATCGCGCCAAGCGCGAAGAAGCCCGGCGTCAGGAATACCTGCGGGAACAGCGTCGCGAAGCGCGGCGCGAAGAGCGTCGCCGCGAAACCCGGCGTGAAGCCCGGCGCAACGATCGCGACCACAGCCACAAATACAGCCACATCCGGCCCCGACCGCTGCCTGACCGCGTGCGCCGTTACGACAGCCGCTGAAACCGAGACCCCAGGGGGCGAGCAGACCCCGGTGCCAAGGCTATCCCAGGGGCACCGGGGACAACAGGACCGATGGCAGGGCTTGTCCCCGCCATCGGTTTCGTGCTTCCAAGACGCATGACAGCACCCGATTTCTCTTTTGAGCAGGCCGCCATGGCGCGTGGCTTTTCCCGTATCGCAGGCGTGGACGAGGTCGGGCGCGGTCCGCTGGCCGGGCCAGTCGTCGCCGCCGCTGTCGTGCTCGACCCCGAGCGCATCCCTCCGGGGTTGAACGATTCCAAGAAACTCACCGCCAAACGCCGCGCCGCGCTCAACGCCGCAATCCTGGCCTCGGCCGACGTCTCGCTCGGACAGGCCAGCGTCGAAGAGATCGACCGGCTCAACATCCTGCGTGCCGCCCACCTTGCGATGATCCGCGCCATCGAAGGGCTTTCCACGCCCCCCGATCACTGCCTGATCGACGGCAACCTGATCCCCCGCGACCTCACCCTTTCAGCCGAGCCCGTGGTCAAGGGCGATGCCCGTTCCCTGTCGATCGCGGCGGCCTCGATCGTGGCAAAAATCAGGCGCGATCATCTCATGCGGGATTTGGCGCAACACTTTCCCGGCTATGGCTGGGAGACCAACGCCGGATACCCATCGAAAAGCCACAGATTGGCGCTTCAAAATATCGGGATCACCCCACACCATAGACGATCCTTCAAACCGGTCCACAATATATTGTGGCAACAGAAAAATGTAAGTGACTGATTCAAAAAAGAAATTGACGGCGAATCGCCTCTGACTCATCTTTGGTGACAACCAAAGCGTGCGCCAATGCACCGGGGACAGAGGCAGAAAATGACGAAGACCAAGACAGACAAGAGCGTCACGGCGCTCCCGCTCAACACGATTCTCGACGGCGATTGCATCGAGGCGATGAACGCGTTGCCCGCGAATTCCATCGACCTTATTTTCGCCGACCCGCCTTATAACCTCCAGCTCCGGGGCGATTTGCACCGCCCCGACAATTCCCGCGTCGATGCGGTCGACGACCACTGGGACCAGTTCGACAGCTTCAAGGTGTATGACCAGTTCACCAGGGCCTGGCTCAAGGCCGCGCGCCGCCTCTTGAAACCCGACGGCGCGCTCTGGGTGATCGGCTCCTATCACAATGTCTTTCGCATGGGGGCCGAGCTTCAGAACCAGGGCTACTGGATTCTGAACGATGTCGTGTGGCGCAAATCGAACCCGATGCCCAATTTCCGCGGCAAACGCTTTACCAACGCCCATGAAACCCTGATCTGGGCCAGCAAGTCGGAAGGCGCGAAATACACGTTCAATTACGAGGCTTTGAAGGCGCTCAACGACGGGGTGCAGATGCGCTCCGACTGGGTCATCCCGATCTGCAATGGCGGCGAGCGGCTCAAGGACGAAAACGGCGACAAGGCCCATCCCACCCAGAAGCCCGAGGCGCTGTTGCATCGCATCCTTGTCGGCACCACCAACCCCGGTGACGTTGTGCTCGACCCGTTCTTCGGCACCGGCACGACCGGCGCCGTGGCCAAGATGCTGGGCCGCGATTTCATCGGCATCGAACGCGAAGAAAGCTATCGCAAGGTTGCTGAGAAACGCCTCTCCAGGATTCGCAAGTTCGACAAATCCGCGCTCGAGGTCACCGCCTCCAAACGGGCCGAACCCCGTGTGCCTTTCGGCCAGCTCGTCGAACGCGGTATGCTCCGCCCCGGAGAAGTGCTGACCTCAATGAACGGAAAGCAAGCCAAGGTCCGTGCCGATGGCACGCTGATCGGCGATGGCATCAAGGGCTCGATCCACCAGGTCGGCGCCCATCTCGAAGGCGCACCCTCCTGCAACGGCTGGACCTACTGGTGCATCCGCCGCGACGGCAAAAGCGTGCCCATCGACATCTTTCGCCAGCAGATACGCGCGGAAATGAACAACTGACGCAAAGACACACCGCCGGTGCCTGTGGCCTGACACATGGGACGTCAACTGCCCCGCCCCTCCAGAGGCGGGGCATTTTTCATGCATGGCCCCAATTTCAGGATCACAACCCGATCCGATTTCACCTTGCACGCCGAACGCCGAGCGGCTAAACGGTCGCTCGGCTTTGCCGCGGTCGCCAATCTGGTAGAACGAGTCATTCCTGTTTTGCGGTGTCCCGCTGGATTGACTTGCAAAACCAAGGAGTTCGCGGCGAGAGGGTAGAACAAGTAAGGCCATGATAAGGTCCGGTAAGCCGCTGTAGCTCAGCTGGTAGAGCACGTCATTCGTAATGATGGGGTCGGGGGTTCGAGTCCCTTCAGCGGCACCAGCCCTCCAGAAGCCTCGATCTTGCAACAAGACAGCCCGCACAGGGCCAGCGTAGAGAGCCCGCGCTCTATAGCGTGCGGCGCAAAACGGAACCGCCCACCTTCGAACGAGTCATGCACCGCAAGCACTGCCTCGGGGTACCCGATAGATGACATGTC
The DNA here is from genome assembly GCF_008369105.1 of Aquicoccus porphyridii. Lineage (GTDB taxonomy): Bacteria > Pseudomonadota > Alphaproteobacteria > Rhodobacterales > Rhodobacteraceae > Aquicoccus > Aquicoccus porphyridii. The sequence goes on from NZ_VINQ01000011.1 coordinate 155,755, forward strand.
GCCAGTCAGAATCCCCTGTATTTCAGGTTCAACTTGCTGTAGGTCTCACCTGTCAATTGGAATCTTCCAATGATGATACTGGGGATTGAAGTGAAACAAGGTATTCTGAATATCGGAACAAGTGTCGTGGTTACGCTTTTGCTGGCGGGTCCGACACTGGCGCAGTCTGCGCGCGGGATCGAAGCCTCGGGTGGACGAGCAGGTGGCGGCGACCATGGTGCTGCTCCCGTTGCCGTGCCGGAGATTGACGCTTCTACCGGGCTGTTGGCGCTTGCTGCCGTTTTCGCGGCGACGCTCTTTGTCTGGGAACGTCGGTGGCGCAGCGCCTGATCAGATCGCCAGGTGGCTCCTGAACCCGCCGCGGGGCGCGTATTATATCGACGTCAGGGTTCCGTTGATAAGCGCCCAACCGGCAACGACCGAATTTGCTGCCACATGCGCCAGAACCGCGTCGCCCAACCGGTCGCGCCGCATCATGACCAGCGCAAAGATGACACCCGCCACGAACGCTTCTATCCAGCGCCCGTGCAGCATCGCGAAAAATGCGCTTGATGCCACCACCGCGAAGAACCGCCCCGCGCGCCCCCCGAAATCAAGACGCCCAAGCAGGTAACCGCGAAAGAACAACTCTTCGACGACAGGCACGAGCAACATCGTGCCGATCAGGCGGCTTATGATCCAAAGCGCCAGAACGGTGGCGCCAAGACCATTGAGGACGGCCGCAAGTGAGGCGTCGGCCGCGGATGCGGGGGGCTGAAAGATGATCCACCCTGCCCCGACAAGTATTCCTGCGGCGATCGCTGCGGGATCGATCCCCGTCATCAGTCTCCAGTAATGTCGCCGGAAATAAACCAGCGACAGGAACATCACGAGCGCCGTCAGGGGATAGGCAAGATCGGGGTGGACCGAGATTGCAGAGGCCACGATTCCCGCCACCATCAACGCCACGAACGGTATGATCCGCGCAGCGAGCCAATCCTCGCGCAGCGGAATGCTCTGCGCCGCGGATGGGGCATGGCGATGTATCCAGGGCATGACCTGTGCCACGAACAACAGGAACACCGCGAGAAGGGTGAAAAAGAGCCACCCCGCATAGCTGTGAAATCCCTTTACCGCGATCTCCGGGGATATGTGCGCGCCGATCATCACCAGGATTGCGATGCGCACGACATTCAAAAGCCAACTCAACGTCAGACCCAGCGGCAACATGATCAACCAGAACCGGGTAAAGTGCAGATCCCGACGAAACAGGAACCCGTAAATCCCGATAAAGGCGGTCACCAATGCGATCCCCTCCAACCCGGAACATTGGCTGGAAATATAAACGCGAAAGGACTCGGTGCCGATGATATAGGTCGCGGGATCGGCATAAATGTCCGGCGCAAAGGCAAGCAACACGGCCACAACCGCGTCAAAGGTGAAATCCGTCAGCACCTGCCAGTTCCACAAGGGAAGCAGGCTGTTCGCAACGTCGGGAATGACAACAGCCACGAGAAGAACGGGGAGCGGCGCGAACCGTTCGGCCCGCAACCAGTCTCGCCACACCCCCAGCGGCGCCACGAGCGCAACACCGGTCGCCACGGCAAGAACAAGACCGCTCAGCCACGGGACAAGCGCAACGAAAAACTCGTCGGTCATATTGCGGGACCCGCCAACGACGAGCGGCAATAAAATCAGCCCGACACCGATCAGATGGATGCCCCAGACCCAACGCCCGGGGCCATTTCGCGCCACCCCGATCTGCGACAACCGTCTGAATGCCTCGGGACGCGCCCAGAAATAGACCCCGAGTGCCGCAAAGCTGACGATGCTGCGTGCGACGAGACTTCGCAAAAGCTCGCATCCGGTCTGTGCCCCGGTTGCATGACAATCGACAGTGGCGAAAAACTGATAGGCAACGGCGATACCGATGATTTCCGCCAGCAGAACCGCAGGGACCACGAGGATGCGGGTTCTGAACTGCGTCACGGTCGCCTATCCCAATTACGATATGTTACGCTTGATCGGTATCATGTTTCCCCAGTCTCCCCGCGACCGCGCTTGTAACACATAACGCGGTCGGGGTGGCCGGTGAACCCATTTCCGCGCGACGCGCCCTAACCGGGGCCGATCATGAAACAGTTGATGTTGCGCGCCTGAAGCCTGCGACAGGCGATTTCCGCCGACTCGCGGTTCATCCCCATGAAATTCGCGTCAAAGCCGGCGCTGCGCTTGACCACCTTGCGCAGTGTTCCGTCAAGCGTCTCCATCTCCTTGAGCGCGGTTTGCAGCAACACCTTTTCCGCCTGGTACTGGTTGGAATAGCGACCCAGGTTGATGCCCCAATGCCGCCCTCCCGCAGTCGAGACGCGGGTGACGATTTCGGGGTCGGGTTCCGGGTCTGTCGTGGTCGCGGAATCCGGCACGGCGCTGGCCAGAACCAGATCGTCAGGCCGGGCCTTGGGCGTCCTCGCGATCGCCGGAGGTGTGGTGTCCGCGGACGGCGTGGTCGAACCCTCGGCGACCTGGGTGGTTTGCGCTGCGCTCAGGGCCTCGGTGATGTCGTCTTTCACCGCCACGAGTATCGGATCGGGCTCGGTGCTGCCGGGTCGCATCACCGGACGCAGGCTTTTTTCGACCGCCGTCACAAGGCGAATGGTCTTGCCCGCCGCGCCGGGGGCGGAGTCGGGCGTGCCGGCATAGGCCGGGCGGGGCGGCTTGCGCGTCGGCGCGCGGGAGGGCGCCCTTTGAAAGCCGACATCGAGAAGTTCGGCCACCTTGGCATTGCGCGACGCCGTGGAGCGGCCACCGAACACCGTGGCAATGATGCGCTTGTTGCCGCGTTCGGCCGAAGCGACAAGGTTGAAACCAGCGGCGCGGGTATAGCCCGTCTTGATCCCGTCGGCGCCCTTGTAAGCGTCGAGAAAACGACGGTTGGTATTGGGCACTTCCTTGATCCCGGCATGGGTCGAGCGCCGCGAGAACAGGTTGTAATATTGTGGAAAATCGAAAAACAGTTGTCGGCCGAGCATGGTCATGTCGCGCGCGGTCGAAAGGTGCCCGTTCGCCGTCAGCCCGTGTGCATTCTTGAACGTGGTGCGCGTCAGGCCCATCGCCTTGGCGGTGCGGGTCATGCGGCGAGCAAACCGCGCCTCCGAGCCCGAGATCGCCTCTCCCATGGCCGTGGCGGCGTCATTGGCCGAACGGACCGCCGCGGCGCGAATGAGATAGCGCAGCTTGATCTTCTGTCCCGCCCTGAGCCCCAGTTTCGAGGGCGGTTCGGCCGCGGCATTCCTGGAAATCGTAACGACCGTATCGAGGCTGATTTCGCCACGCTGGATCGCATCGAACACCACGTAAAGCGTCATCATCTTGGTGAGTGAGGCCGGATGCAGCCTTGTATCGGCATTGCGTGAATGCAGTACCTCGCCACTGCGCGCGTCGATCACCATCGCCGCATAGGGCGCCGCCATGGCCGAAAGCGGCAGGATCACCAACATCCAGATGGCCGCAAATAGATAGAGTCCGGTCCTGCCCCGGTTTCCGCCACGCATCCGCATGGTTCTCGCCTTTCTGCCTCTCGCTCCGCCGGTTTGCCCAGCTGGAATTCATTCTGCAACCAGAGGTTAGCATAAGGTGAGTTAGGAATAAAGGTTGTATTCCAATCGGATAGGCGATTCCGATTACAACATTTAGGGGGCGGTAGCTGCCCGCCCCCCAAATGGTCGATTTTGGCCGGAATGTGGCGTTAATTGCGCAAAGCGCAACGCCGGGTGAGCATCAGGCAAGCTTGACGATCTGCTTGCCCATGTTGCGCCCTTCGAGAAGCCCCATGAAAGCGGCGGGCGCGTTCTCGATCCCTTCCGCGATGTCCTCAAGATAGGCGATATCGCCGCTGGCCACGAGCGGCGCGACCTCGTTGAGGAACTCACCGTAGCGGTCGAAATGGTTCGATATGATAAAGCCCTGAGCCAACAGGTGCTTGACCAGAAGCGTGCGCCAGAAGACCGGGAACCGGTCGGGCCCTGCGCCCGCGGTGCCGCCCAACGCGCCGGTGTTATAGCCCGCGATCATCCCGCAGACCGGGATTCGGCCAAAACGATTCATCAACGGCAGAACCGCTTCGAACACCTTGCCACCGACGTTCTCGAAATAGATGTCGATGCCATCCGGCGCGGCCTCGGCCAGCGCCTTGCGCAGGCTGCGCGCATCGTCATAGGCGCGGTGATCGAGCGCCGCGTCAAAGCCGAATTTCTCGGTCGCGAGGCGACATTTGTCGGCCCCGCCTGCAATCGCCACGGTGCGCAGCCCGCGCGCCTTGGCAATCTGGCCCACCATGCTGCCCACTGGCCCGGTGGCCGCCGCCACCACAAGAGTTTCGCCCTTCTTGGGCTTGCCAATCTCGGTCAGCCCATACCAGCCAGTGAAACCGGGCATGCCCAGCACACCCAGCGAGGTGGTGATCGGCAGCCCCTCGGGCAGTTTGCGCAACATCTTGGCCGGTTGTACGCCGTGCGTGGCCCAACCGAACATGCCAAAGGCCATGTCGCCCGGCTTGAAACCCGGGTCGTTCGAGGCGATCACCTCGCCTGCGCCGCCGCCTTCCATGATGCCGCCCAAGGGCACAGGCTCGGCATAGGATTTGGCGTCGTCCATCCGACCACGCATGTAAGGGTCGAGCGACATGTAATGCACACGCACGAGAACCTCGCCCTCGCTAGGTTCGGGCACGGGCCGCGTTTCAAGTTTGAAATCGCTGTCCTTGGGCGCACCCTCGGGGCGGGCGGCAAGGGTGATGCATTTCATTTCGTCAGCCATGGTTCATCCTTTCGTGCTGCCACGCAGGCGGAAAACGCCGGTGGCGGTTGCAATGATGGTTCCGGTTTCGTCACGAATTTCGCCCTCGGCAAAGACGGTCGACCGCCCGCCGCCGGTGCGTCGGCCTTCGGTAATCAGCAGCTTGCCCTTGGCGACGGCGTGATACTGAACATTGAGCGACAATGTCATCGCAAGCTGCCGGTCATCGGGATCGCCGGTAAAGCAGATCGCATAGCCCATCGCGGTATCGAGAAGCGTGGCATGCACACCGCCATGCGGAATGCCATAGCGATTGCCGAGATGTGCCAGCATGGGTTGTTCGAGACGGCAATAGCCATCCGACCAGTCGGTGATGGTGAAACCAACATGGGCCTGGAACGGGTAAGGCTCTTCCTTGAGCTTGGGATCGAGCATCAGACCGTCCTCGCCGCATCAAGCCCGGCCTGCGCAAAGTGTGGCACGAAACCACCCAGCTTGGCCGCGCGTTCCGGGTTCGATGCATTGCCGTCAAGCGCACGTTTGAGCACACCCTGAAGAATGCCACCCATGCGGAAGAAGGTGAAGGCTAGGTAGAAGCCAAAGCCGGGAATCCCGTCGATGCCCCGTCGGGCGCAATAGGCGGCGATGAACTCCTCGTCGCTCATCAACCCCTCGGCCACGCGGTCCACACCGGCCAGCCCACGACCTTCGCTGCCCGCCGGCATCTGCCATTGCATGATCACCGCGGCCAGGTCGGCATAGGGATGGCCGATGGTCGAAAGCTCCCAGTCGAGCACGGCCAGAACCCGTGGCTCGTCGGGATGAAACAGCATGTTGTCGATCCGGTAATCGCCATGCACCAGCGTCCGCTGCCCGTCATCCTCGGGAATATGGGCCTGAAGCCAGGCCGAAAGCTCTTCCATCTCAGGGATATGTTCGGTCTTGCTGGCCTCGTATTGCTGCGCCCAGCGATTGATCTGGCGTTCATAATAATTGCCCGGGGGGCCATAATCCGACAGGCCGACCGCGTCGATATCGGCCTCGTGGATGGTGGTGAGAACGCGGCACATCTCGTTCTGGATGGCACGGCGGTCCTCTTTCGCCACCTCCGGCAGGCGCGGATCGTCGAACCGGCGGCCCTCGACGCAATCCATCACGTAAAAGGCCGAGCCGATAACATCATCGTCTTCGCAAAGCAGGTGCATTTTCGCCACTGGAACATCCGTGCCGTAAAGCGCCTTTTGCACGCGAAACTCGCGATCAACCGCATGGGCGGATTTCAACAGAACCCCGGGCGGTTTGCGCCGCAACACGTAGGCACCACTGGGCGTGCTCAGCCGAAAGGTCGGATTCGACTGTCCGACCGAAAACTTGTGCAACTCGATCGGCCCCTGGAACCCAGGCAGGTTCTCGCTCAGGTATCGTTCGACGGCATCGACATCGAGTTGGGCGGCGGTGTTCGCGCTCATCCTTGGCCTCCCTAGCTGTAGGTCAAAAGCCGCTCTTGATTGGCGGCGTTGATATGGGGGGTTTCATTGAACCCGTGAAGATAGACCGACTTCGCAGAGTAGACGAAACGGTTGACGGCGCAATTCTTGATCTGCAGTTGCAGCTTGATCTGCTGGCCCGGCCCGCAATCGAGCTGCGCCGCGATCAGACGGGCAATCGGCCCGCCCGAGGACACGGCCAGCACCTGAGCATGATCCGGGTCCATCACGACCTTCCGCGCGGCCTCGACCCGGGCGGTGAAATCGGCCCAGCTTTCGGCCGCACCCGGGATACCGCCCTGCTCCCATTCCAGCACCGTATCGCGCAGGGTGCGAAAATGGCTCTTGCGTTCGGTATGCATGTTCTCCGGGCCGGGTTGCCCCGCGTATTTCGCATTGAGCAGGTCGGTGAAATCGAACTCGTTGAGGCCGGTGTGAATGCCCGGTTCGACCTCCATCTCAAGCCCTTGAAGAATCCCGTCGAGGGTTTCGCGATGGCGCACCATGTCGCCGATGAAAACCGCCGAGGGCCGGATGCCCTGCGCCTTGAGCGCGCGGCCCAACTCGCGCGATTGCTCGTGACCAAGCTCTGACAGCTTGTCATAATTCGCCGCACCAAAGGACGCTTGTGCATGTCGGACAAGAAAAAGCTCAGCCACCGCACAACTCCTGTCGCGCATCCGCGTACTCGACCGCCAGCCGGTCGACAAGTTGCGCCGCCGGAGTAATGCCCGTCACCGCGCCGATCCCTTGCCCCGCGCCCCAGATCTCTTTCCAGCTTTTGGGTTTCTCGCGGTCAGCGCCGAAATTCATCTTCGAGGGGTCCGAATCTTCGAGATTGTCAGGGTCCATCCCCGCCCGCGCGATCGAAGGTTTGAGGTAATTGCCATGCACCCCGGTGAAGAGGTTGGAATAAACAATATCCTCGGCGCCGCTCTCGACGATCATCTGCTTGTATTCGGGCTGCGCATTGGCCTCGTCCGTGGCGATGAAGGGCGAGCCGATATAGGCAAGGTCGGCCCCCATCGCCTGTGCGGCCAGAATGGATTTGCCATTGGCAATCGCCCCCGAAAGCGCCACCGGCCCGTCGAACCATTCGCGAATCTCGTTGACCAAAGCAAAGGGCGATTGCGCGCCCGCATGGCCACCCGCACCGGCGGCCACGGCGATCAGGCCGTCGGCCCCCTTCTCGATGGCCTTCTTGGCGAACCGGTTGTTGATGATGTCGTGCAGCGTGATCCCGCCACAGCTATGCGCGGCCTCGTTCACCTCGACTCGCGCACCCAGCGACGTGATCCAGATCGGCACTTTCCATTTCGCGCAAATTTCCAGATCGCGTTCCAGCCGCTCGTTCGAGCGATGAACGATCTGGTTCACCGCGAACGGGGCTGCCGGGGTGTCGGGATTGGCCTGGTTGTGCCGGTCAAGCTCTTCTGTGATCCGCTTGAGCCACGCTTCGAGCAGGATCGGCTCGCCCTCCTTCTCGCGCGCGTTGAGCGCGGGAAAGGCGCCCACAATCCCGGCCTTGCATTGCGCGATGACCAGATCGGGATTCGAGATGATGAAGAGCGGAGAGCCGATGACCGGAATCCGCAGATTTGCAAGTTGGGTCGGGAGAGTCACGGTTGGTTGTCCTTGATGAGGGCAGCGACCGGCCGCTTGTGAGCAAGAAGTGCCCGCCCGTGGGCGCGGTCGGGTGCTGCCCGGCGCTATCGCCGGGCAGAATGTTCATTCGACCGGTTCAGAGAACCTCGAACAGGCCCGCGGCTCCCATGCCGCCGCCCACGCACATGGTGCAGACCACGTATTTCGCGCCACGCCGTTTGCCCTCGATCAGCGCATGACCGACCATCCGCGCGCCCGACATGCCATAGGGGTGGCCAACGGAAATCGCCCCGCCATTGACGTTGAGATTTTCCATCGGGATGCCCAGCACGCGGGCCGATTGCAGCACCTGGCTGGCAAAGGCTTCGTTCAATTCCCACAACCCGATATCGTCCATGCTCAGCCCATGCGCCTTGAGAAGCTTGGGCACCGCATAGATCGGGCCAATGCCCATCTCGTCTGGCTCGCAGCCGGCAGCGGTCACGCCGATATAGCGGCCCAGCGGCGCAAGACCGCGCTTCTCGGCCTCTTTCGCCTCCATCACCACGGCCGCCGATGCGCCATCGGAAAGCTGGCTCGCATTGCCCGCGGTGATGTACTTGCCTTCCTTGATCACCTGCCCGTCCTTGAAGACCGGTTGCAGCCCCTGGAGATTCTCAAGCGTGGTTGAGGGGCGGTTGCCCTCGTCCTTTTCAAGGGTCACTTCCTTGAACGAGATTTCCTTGGTTTCCTTGTCCATCACGCCCATCGTGGTCGTAAGTGGCACGATCTCGTCATCGAACTTGCCCGCCTCTTGCGCTGCGGCGGTGCGCTGCTGCGATTGCAGGGCATATTCGTCCTGATCCTCGCGGCTCACGCCATAGCGTTCGGCGACCGTCTCGGCGGTCTCCAGCATGCTCATGTAAAGCGCGGGCTTGTGTTCCTTGATCCACTTGTCGGCAAGATGGTCGGTGCGCATCTTCTCGTTCTGCACGAGGCTGATCGACTCGACCCCGCCGCCCACGGCGATGTCCATGCCGTCATGGACCACCTGCTTGGCCGCGGTGGCGATCGCCATCATCCCGGATGAGCACTGACGGTCGAGGCTCATCCCTGCGACCGTCACGGGCAGGCCCGCGCGGATCGCCGCCTGACGGCCGATATTGCCGCCGGTGCTGCCCTGCTGAAGCGCTGCTCCGATGATGCAATCCTCGACCTCGGAACCGTCGAGCCCGGCACGCGAAACCGCGTTGGAAACCGCGTGACCGACGAGAGTCTGCGCCGATGTGGCGTTGAAGGCACCGCGAAAGGCTTTGCCGATCGGGGTGCGGGCGGTGGAAACAATAAGTGCGTCGCGCATGTCTTAGTCCTTTTTGTCGAGTGAAATGCCGCGCAGATCGGCGGCCATCTGGATGTATTTGTTGGTCTGGTCGAAGGCACCGGGCATTTCCGCCTGGCCTTCCGCGTCGCGGATACGGGCCATGTTGGCCATCACCGCCTCGGGCGTCAATTCGTCATCGGCAAGTGCCACACCCCGCGTTTCGTAAACCTTGGTTTCGGCAAAGCACCCGCCGCCCGCGCCAAGGATCATCTTCGCGGGCGCATCCTCGGCCACCAGCGCCAGAAGCCCCGGGGTGATGGTCTCGGGTTTCAACAGCGGCAGCACCTCGGGTGGCAGCAACTCCTCGGTCATCCGCGTAGCGGCGGTCGGGGCGAGCATGTTGACGCGGATGTTCTTGCGGTGGCCCTCTTGATGCAGCACGTTCATCAGCCCCAGCATCGCCGTCTTGGCCGCGCCATAGTTCGACTGGCCGAAATTGCCGTAAAGCCCCGAGGCCGAGGTGGTAAAGACGATGCGGCCGTATTCACGCTCGACCATGTGGCGCCAGAGCGCATGGGTGCAATTGACACTGCCCATCAGGTGCACATCCATCACCAGCTTGAAATCCTCAAGGCTCATCTTGGCAAAGGTCTTGTCGCGCAGGATGCCCGCGTTGTTCACAAGGATATCGACGTGGCCATATTCGGCGATGGCGGCATTCACCATCTCCTGCACCTGGCCCGCGTCGGCCACGTTGGCACCGTTAGCGATGGCATGTCCACCCGCGTCGCGGATCTCCTTCACGACCGCCCTAGCGGCGTCGCTCGATCCGCCCGACCCATCGCGCGCTGCGCCCAGATCGTTGACCACCACCTTGGCCCCCCGCGCGGCCAATCCAAGCGCATGGCTACGTCCAAGGCCCGCGCCCGCGCCGGTCACGATCGCCACGCGCCCATCAAATCGAACCGTCATGCTTCTTCTCCGAAATAGCGCCGCCCGATCCATTCGGCAGCAAGGGCAGGCTTGTCCTGCCCTTCGATCTCCACCTCCACGGAGGTATGGCTTGTCACGAAGCCCGGCTTGCTTTCATCCAGCGCGGTGAGGGTGAAATGCCCCCGGATGCGCGCGCCCGCTGGCACCGGCGATAGGAAACGCACCTTGTCGAACCCGTAATTCACGCCCATCGCCACGTTTTCCAGCACCGGCATTTCATAGACCATGGCCGAGAGCATCGAAAGCGTCAGGAACCCGTGCGCGATGGTCGTCCCGAACGGGGTTTCCTTCGTCGCCTCGGGGTCGACATGGATGAATTGCCAATCCTCGGTGACATCGGCAAAGGCGTCGATACGCTTCTGGTCAATGGTGAACCAGCTCGATGTGCCCATCTTCTTGCCCACGAGGGCGCGCATTTCCTCAAGCGTCAGTATCTGTGCCATCTCAAAGATCCTCGTTAAACAAGCTGCCCTGCGCCTTCGATTGCATCCCGCCCGAAAGCGGCAGGACCGCACCGGAAAGATAGGCCCCGCCCCGCCCGCACAGGTATTGCAGCGCGCCCGCGACGTCCTCGGGGGTGCCCACACGGCCAAGCGGCACACCCTCGGCGGCCTTGTCCTGGCCCTCCTTGGTGGCGATGGCAAAGGCGGTCATCTTGGAAACAAACGGCCCCGGCGCGATCGCGTTCACGGTGATATGCTCGGGCGCAAGATCGTTCGACAGAACCCGCGTCATGTGATGCACCGCACCTTTCGAAACGGCATAGGAATAGGTCATCGTGCCCTTGGGGATCTCTCCCATGACCGACCCCACGTTGACCACCCGCGCCGGATCATCCGGCGTGGCCGCCTTGCGGAGCAGCGGCAAAAGCTGCTGGGTGAGGTGAAACATGCCCTGCACGTTCAGCTTCAGAAGCTTGTCCCACGCCTCGTAGGGATGTTCGCCCAGCGGCGCGCCCCATGTGCGCCCCGCGTTGTTCATCAGGATATGCAGCGTGCCGGTGCGACCCTCGACCTCCTTCACGATGGCGTCGATACCCGCCTCGGTCGCCACGTCGCCGCCGAACCCCTCGACGCTCCCGGGCAGGCCCAGCGCGTTCACCTCCTTGGCCACCGCCTCGCAGGCATCGGCCTTGCGCGAACAGATCAGAACCCGTGCACCCGCAGCGGCCAGACCTTCGGTCGCCATGCGCCCGATCCCCGTCGCCCCGCCGGTGACGAGCGCCACCTTGCCGCTCAGATCGAACAGCGCCGATGGTGTCATGTTGCTCATGTTTCTTCCTCTCTCAAAGCCTGCGGGCCGCCGCGACGATGGCGGCATGGTGGCCGTAATCGCCCAGCCATTCTGCACCAACGCGGGCGCGTTTCATGAAAAACCCTGCGTCATAATCATCGGTCATGCCGATACCACCATGCATCTGCACCCCTTCCATGACAGCCAGTTTCGCGGTCTGCGTCGCCCGCGCCTTGGCAAGACTCACGGCCAGTTGCGCATTCTCCGGCTCGTGATCGAGCACCCGGCCTGCATGCGCCACGGCGCTGGCCGTCACCTCGATCTCGGCAAAAAGATGCGCGGCACGGTGTTGCAGCGCCTGGAATGACCCGATGGTGCGGTCGAACTGCTTGCGCTCCTTGAGATAGCCCAGCGTCACCGCCGAAATCCCCGCCGAAAGGCCCGACAACTCGGCCGCCAGTGCCGCCTGCCCCGCACGCAGCCCCGGCGCCAGCGCGGCCAGGCCACCGCCGACCTCGCCCACGACATCCTCGCCCGTGGCCTCGACATCCTCGAACTCGAGCGTCGCGAAATCGCGCGCGTCGATGCTGTCTGCCCCTTTGCGCGACAGGCCCGCTCGCCCCGCGTCGATGTCAAAAAGGGTCAGCCCCTCGTCGCCCTCGCCACTGCACGCCAGCACCAGAACCCTATCGGCGCTGGCCCCGTCGGCAACAAAGACCTTGCGCCCCTTGAGGCGAAACCCGTTGCCCTCCGGCCTCGCCTCCATCGCGGTCAGGTCGGGGGCGTGTTTCGGCCCCTCGTCCACGGCCAGCGCGTAAAGCGCCGCGCCCTCGGCGATCTGGCCCAACCGGTCCGACCCTGCCGCGCGCAACGCGCTGGCCGCGATCACCGCCGACGAGAGAAACGGCGACGCCGCCAGCGTCCGCCCCATCTCCTCGGCCAGGATACCCGCCGCGCGGTGCCCCATATCGGCGCCGCCATGGTCCTCACCGATCAGCACCCCGGCCCAACCCATTTGCGCCATCTCGCGCCACAGACCCGGATCGAACGCCTGGCCCGCATCGCGGTTGGCGCGCAAGGCACTGACCGGCGCGTTTTCGTCCAGAAACCCGCGTGCCGCATCGCGCAGCATCACCTCGTCTTCGGTATCGACAAGTCTTTCCATCATCCGGCCCCTTATTTCGACGGCAATTCGAGAACGCGCTTCGAGATGATGTCGAGCATCACCTCCGACGTGCCGCCCTCGATCGAATTGGCCTTGGAGCGCAGCCATGGCGCCGCCAGCCCCTCGCCCCAGTCAAGCGCCTCGGACCCGCGCGCCGACATGATGATCTCCTGCCGCCGCTTGTTGAGTTCGGTGCCGTAATATTTCAGCATCGCCGAGGCGTGCCCCACCCCCGCGCCGCTTTCGGCCATATCCTTGTAACGTTCCATAGTCAGGCCAAAGGCAAGGCTGTCGACCTCAAGCTCCATCGCCTGCGCGCGAATCACCGGATCGGCCCCCGCCACCATGTCCATGTCGCCTATCATCTCCGAAAGCGTGGCCCCGGTGGTCAATCCCCCGCTGCCACCGCCGATCATCTCGCGCTCGTGGGTCAGCAGGTATTTCGCCACGTCCCAGCCACGATTCATCTCGCCCACGATGGCACCCTCTTTGGGCACCTTCACGTTGTCGAAAAAGGTCTCGCAAAACGGCGAGGCCCCGGAAATGAGACGAATGGGCCGGGTCGTCACCCCGGGCGTTTCCATGTCGATCAGCATGAAGGAAATACCCAGGTGCTTGGGCGCATCGCGATCGGTGCGCACGAGGGCGAAAATCTTGTCGGCCTTGTCGGCGTAAGAGGTCCAGATCTTCTGCCCGTTGACCAGCCAGTGATCGCCCATGTCCTCGGCCCGCGTCTGCACATTGGCCAGGTCCGAACCCGCGCCCGGCTCGGAATAGCCCTGGCACCAGCGGATGCGCCCGGCGGTGATCTCGGGCAGGTGCTCGGCCTTCTGTTCGTCGGTGCCGAACTTCAACAGTGCCGGCCCCAGCATCCAGATGCCGAAACTATCGAGCGGCGAAGGCGCCCCTGCGCGCGCCATTTCCGCGCGCAGGGTCTTTTCCTCGTCCCGGCTCATCCCGCCGCCGCCATAGTCCACGGGCCAGCGCGGGCAGGTCAGCCCGCGCGCATGGCACCGCTCAAGCCAGTCTTTCTGCGCCTCTGAGCGAAATTTCCAATTCCGCCCGCCCCAACAGATCGTGTCCTCGTTGCGCGGCTGCCCGCGCAATTCGCCGGGCAGATTCTCGGCGATCCATTCCGCGATCTCCGCGCGGAAATCCTCCAACGTGTCGGGCATGTCCGATCCTCCCTGAAATCACCGGTCACGGCACACCGGAATCGGACATGGTGCAAGAGGGCGGCACGCCTGACGGTGCGTCATTTGATCCATGCCGCCACGTCCCCGACCCGCCCGAAGATGCCTTCGAGCTCTTTCTTGGATCAAATACTCAAATCTCGCCCCCTCTGCCCGCACAGCGTTGCGAGGGGGGCGGGACGGTTCAGCGCAGCACCTTGCCCTCGGGCCATTCGAGGCTGTAGTTCAACTCGATCTCGCGCATCTCGCCTGCACCGATCTCGATCTGCCAGCCCAGCACACCCTTCTTGTCCTCCACATCCGTCTCTTGCGGGCGCGGCTCGGCGTTCCAGGTGATGACCAGATCCTCCTGCTCGGAATAAGGCACCTGGTCGAGCAGGCGCAAACGCCAGTCCTGCCCGGTCAGGTTCTCCGCCTCGATCCGCACCTTCTCGGCCAGCCGGGTCGAACGGCTCAGGATGCCACGGTCGCCCTCGATCCGCTCGGCCAGGCGCTTGAGCCGCAACCCCTCGATCGGCCCGAACCCAAGCCGCGCCTCTCCGCCCGCCGGGATCATCCGCCCCCGCGTCTCGCCGAGGAATTCACCATCGCGATAAAGTTGTGTCGCAACGCTGGGCAGGATCATTTCACCGCTCGTGTTGGTGAACTCGGCCACCAGGAAGGCAGTCTCGTCGCGCTTCGGCACGGCCAGCGCCATGGTCTCGGCCACCAATGTCAGATCGTCCAGCGCAAGCCGCGCCTCGTCCGCGCCCGAGGCCAGATCGACCGCACCGGGATAGGTATAGGTCACGCTGAACGCGCCGATCTCGGTCACCGCGCGATCTGCTGTCACCATCGCGTCCGCCATCGGCATCTCGGCCATGGCTCCCGACATCGCCTCTTTCTGCGACCGGACCAGCGGCGCGACCTCCTCGGGGTCGGCGATGCGCCGCAATTCAGGCCAAAGCTCGCCCGGCTCCACCGCGCCGCTCGGTTGATTGGTCGAAAGGGTCAAGGCGACGTCCTGCCAGTTCTCGCCGGTCTCCTGACGAACCAATGCCCCACGCCCAAGCGTGATCTGGCTGGCTTCCAGGTCGAGATAAGCGTCATAAACCGGGCTCCATCCCGCTTGCGAATGGAAATAGATGATCTCCAGCATCCCCTCGGCCGCATCCTCTGCCGTGATCCCCACCGCGACAAGGTTGCGCGGCCCGGTTTCGGGCACAAGTGCCGCCAGTGCCTGCCTTGCTGCCTCAAGCTCCTTGCTCAGTTCCTTGACCTCGCGATCGACCACGCGGGCCGCGCCCTCGGCGTCCAGTGCCGCCCGCCGCGCGGCCAGCGTTTCCTCGCCGACCATGCGCGAGACATCGCGCAGCGTGTCCACATCGACCCCGCTCAGCGCATCCCCCTGCCCAAGCTGGCGCAGGAACCCGATGCGCGTATCCGCTGCCTCGCCCGCTGCCCGAATCGCCGCGGCCTCATCCGCCTTGGCGCGCATCGCTTCTTCCAGCCGCGCAACCTCGTCACGCGCGGCCGTCACCGCGGCACTCTCGTCGTCGGGGCGTGGCGGCACGAAATCCTCGCGCGTCGAAACCGCCCCCATCGTGGCCCCAGTCACCCTGATTCGCAGGCTCTCCATCGGCGTGCCGCGCGGCAGGTCGATCAGGCGCAATTCATGCGCCCCCGCCGGGGCCTCGAACGGCACGGCCCGCGTGATCATGGCCCCTTGCGGGAACAGCGTCACCTCGCTGACCCGGCTGGTCAGGGGGATCGCCTCGGCAAGGGCAACCGTGGGCAAAAGGGCGAAAACAAGGGGCAGGACGCGCATCAATCAAACTCCGTAACTGGATGGACCACCGCGATCAAAACCCATCGACCGCACAAAGGAAAGGGGGCGCCCGCATGAGGCGCCCCCGATACGCGATCTTTGGCCGGTCTCCGCCCTGCTTGAGAACCTCGCACCCCGGCAACGCGGTGATCTGCACCGTCGAGCAGGCGCGCGCCGGGGCTGAACACCTAATGTGCGAGCATCTCGTGCAGGATGCCGTCCCCTTCGAGCGACGCCGGGTAATATGTCGGCCAGTTCGTCAACTCTTCAAGCAGGGCGGCGCGGTCATCGCCCCAGTAGAGATGATAGTGGTCCGATCTGGCCGGTGCGATCCGGTGATCGCTGAACTGTATGTAACCGGGCGCGGCCTCGTCACCCTCAACCTTGGCAAAGACAAACCGGACACCCCGGTTGCCGCGCTTGTAGGTCAGCACCTCATAGCCGTCATATGCGTAACGGCCCCGCACGGCCGGGTCACCGCGCGCAAAGAACGTCACGCTGTCCTCTTCAATCAGAATCCGGTCGACATCGGTGGCATAGCCGGTTTCGTAATAGGCGCGATATTCGGCCGCGCTCATGTCGCCATGTTCGGCCTTGTGTGCCATGACAGGATCAAGCGTGCCGTCGATCAGATAGGGATAGACGGACTGCCAGTCGCCCGCCCAGTCGGAAAGGGCGCGATCCTTGATCTGGTCGTCCTCGAAATATCCCTTGTAGACCGATTTCTGATCCTTGTCGTGGTCGTGCGCGTGGTCATGTTTATGGGTCTCGTCGGCGCTTGCGCTTTTCTCGGCCATGGCCGACGCGGCGGCAAGCGAGAGTCCGATTGCAAGGGCGGATGCGGCGACGGCACGTGAGAGTTGCATGGGATATGTCCTCCGTTTTCTGGGTTATGTAGTGTTATGTTATCACATTACATCAGTTGGTAGCGCCGCAATCCGGTCGGGGCAAGTCCTAAATGACATCGGAATAATGCACGGCATTGCGGGTCCGCCCCGGCCGCGAAACCGCGGGGCAGCGCATGTCGTTCCTGCGACGGGTAACCGTGATGACCGATCTGCCGCCCTGCGCCAGAAAAAGAAAAGGGCCGAACGCCTGCGCGCCCGGCCCCTGCTCGATCCAGTTCGGTCGGATCAACCCTTCTTGAGAACCTCGCGCCCCAGCAACTCGGCGATCTGCACCGCGTTGAGCGCGGCGCCCTTGCGCAGGTTGTCGCTCACGCACCACAGGTTCAACCCGTTGTCGATGGTCGAATCCTGCCGGATACGCGAGATGAACGTGGCGAAATCGCCGACGCATTCCACCGGCGTCACGTAGCCGCCATCCTCGCGCTTGTCGATCACCATGATGCCGGGGCTTTCACGCAGGATGTCGCGGGCCTCGTCCTCGTCGAGGAACTCCTCGAACTCGATATTGATCGCCTCGGCATGACCGACAAACACCGGTACGCGCACGCAGGTTGCCGTGACCTTGATCGCCGAATCGACGATCTTCTTGGTCTCGGCGACCATCTTCCATTCTTCCTTGGTCGATCCGTCATCCAGGAACACGTCGATATGCGGAATGACGTTAAAGGCGATCTGCTTGGTGAACTTCCGCGCAGGCTTGTCATCGGTCGGGTTATAGATCGACTTGGTCTGATCCCAGAGCTCGTCGATACCCTCTTTCCCGGCCCCTGAAACCGACTGGTACGTGCTCACCACCACGCGTTTGATCTTGGCGCGATCATGCAGCGGTTTGAGTGCCACCACCATCTGCGCGGTCGAACAGTTGGGGTTGGCGATGATGTTCTTCTTGGCATAGCCGTGCACTGCCTGCGGGTTCACTTCCGGCACGATCAGCGGCACATCGCGGTCATAACGATAGAGCGAGCTGTTATCGATCACCACGCAGCCCGCCTTGGCCGCCTTGGGTGCGTAATCCTTGGTCGCCTCCGACCCCACGGCGAACAGCGCAATGTCCCAGCCGGTGAAATCGAACTGTTCGAGATCCTCGGTCTTGAGTGTCTTGTCGCCGAAGCTCACCTCTGTACCAAGGCTCCGGCGCGACGCCAGCGCCGCGATCTTGTCGATCGGGAACTCGCGCTCGGCAAGGATGTTCAGCATTTCATGGCCCACGTTGCCCGTGGCACCGACGACAACGACATTATAGCCCATTTCGGGGTCTCCTATGTTTCGACGTCGCGGGTCATACATGAGCCGCGCCCGGGTTGAAAGCGAAACCCGGGCCTGCGCGCATGACTACGCCGTCCGGTCCTCGGCCCAGAGATAGATCACCAGCCCGACCAGAACCGCGATGGCAAAGAACCCGAACAACATCTGGTAGGAATACTCCACCCCCCGCCCGGCGCCTTCGGCCGCAGTATAAAGCTTGCCACTCGCCACCTGCATCAGGCCCACGCCACCGATCCCGAAAAGGTTCATCAACGTGACCCCCCGCCCCACGAGATGCGGCGGATAGAAACTGCGCCCATGCGCCATGAGCACCGGGAACGAGGCGCCGAAAAACCCCACAGCGGCACACAGGACCACCGCCCGCCAGACCACGTCATGCGACAGCACGGCCAGCGCCGCGATACAGGCAAGCCCGGCAAGGTTGCCGACAAAGATCACCCATTTGCGGGTGTTCATGATCCGGTCCATCGGCCCATAGGCAAAGGTGCCCGCGATCATCGCCGCCCCCATGATCAGCGTGACATTGCCCACCAACGCGGGCGAGGCGGCAAAGACATCCGCGAAATACGGCCCGATCCACAACCCGCGCAGCCCGGCCGCCGGGGCATACTGAACCGCCATCAACGGGAATATCAGCCAAAGCACCGGCATCTTCAGCAGATCGAGAACCGATCCGCGCGCCTCGCTCACCACCTTGTCGGGATCGCGCACCATGACGAAAAGGCCAAACGCCGTGACCGCGCTCACCCCCGCCATGATCCACATCACCGGCCGCCAGCCCAGCGCCTCGACCGCCAGCGTCAGCGGCAGCGCGCTGGCAAGGTTGCCCACCGACCCCACGCCAAGGATCACCGCCGCCAGCGTGGCAAACACCCGCGCCGAATAGACCTGCGCAAAGATGAAATAGGACGCCATCAGAACCGGCGAGCACCCCACCCCGATCAACAGCATCGCGGCACTCACATGTGCCGGGCTCTGCGCCACCGCGAAAAGCGCCGCACCCCCGCCACCACCGATGAGCAACAAGACCGACGCGGTCAGCCGCGGCCCCACCTTGTCCAGCGCCCAGCCCACCGGGATCTGCATCAGCGCGAAAGACAGGAACCAGAACCCCGACGCCGTGGCCAGCGCCTCGGCATTCGCCCCGATATCGCGCCCCAGAACCTCGGTCAGAACCGCGAGAAACGCGCGGTAGAACTGACTGAGCACATAGGCGAATGTCAGCAGGATCAAATCCGCGCGCATGGTCTCACTCCCCTCGTTCACGGGTTAAGTGACACGGGCGCACCGGATGCACAAGATTTGGGCGGAAAAGAAATGCCGCCCTTTCATCTTGCCCCAAATACTCCCGCCGGAGGCCCCCGAGACCGCGGCCCCTTGGCCGCGGACGAGATACCCTGCGCGCCGCAGGCGCTCCTTCAAGGCCGGCACAGGCGCAAGGGGCCAGAAGGATGGCCCATCATCGGAACAAACGATTCAGTAGAAACCAATACCAGAACCTTCAACTTGTGACCCGACCCCGCCATTTCGGACAAATGGCTCCCCCGTCCCGCAAGACCGACCATTCGCTGCGCGACGCCGGAACGGCAACAGAGCGGGACTTTGCGGTCACCTTGTCGTCAAAGGCCGATGTCCACTCTGACGCGATTTGCGGACGTTCGAAGCGATTGCACACGGAACGTACATGTAAAGTGTCCAGCACGCTGGCGGGCGTTGTTGCAGAACTATCCCGGTGAAGGATTCACTTCGTGAATCCATGCGGTTACAGAGGCTGCATGAGCAAGCCCCCTCCTGCCCGCTATCGCACGACGAACTGGTCCAGCTACAACGCGTCGCTGCGCAAGCGGGGGGCTCTGC
>NZ_VINQ01000101.1 GCF_008369105.1 Aquicoccus porphyridii
GACGTGCAGCAGGCGATGGTCGACTGCCATGGCTCGCAGTGCGGGTTCTGCACGCCGGGTTTCGTCATGTCGCTGTTCGCCCTGCAGAAGAACAGCGCCGGCGCCGATCCGGCCAAGGCCCACGAGGCGCTCGCCGGCAACCTCTGCCGCTGCACCGGCTACCGGCCGATCCTCGACGCCGCCGAGCAGGCCTGCTGCCACAAGCGCGCAGACCAGTTCGACGCCCGGGAAGCCGCCACCATCGAGCAATTGCGCGCCATCGCTCCGCGCGAAACCGCCGAGCTGAACAGCGGTGACCGGCGCTGCCTGCTGCCGCTCACCGTCGCCGACCTGGCCGACCTCTACGGCGCCAATCCGCAGGCACGCCTGCTGGCCGGCGGCACCGACCTGGCGCTGGAGGTCACCCAGTTCCATCGCGAACTGCCGGTGATGATCTATGTCGGCCACATCCGCGAAATGAAACGCATCGAAGTGGGCGTCAACTGCCTGGAAATCGGCGCCGCCACCC
>NZ_VINQ01000102.1 GCF_008369105.1 Aquicoccus porphyridii
CACGATAGCGTGCCAGTAGTCCACCGGGCCGACGCTCTTGAAGCCGAACAGACCGTGGGACAGCACGATGGGATAGCGCGTGCGGGTGTAGTCGGTCGCAGCGTGCACGGGAAGGCTGGCGGCCAGCGCTACCAGCGCCGCCGCGAGGAACGTCTTGTTCTTGTTCATCGTCGAGACTCCGTTCGGATTGGACAGGCAGTTGGCAAGGCACGTGCTGAGCGGGCCGGAACCCCAGCCTGACAGCGCCGCCAAAGGCGTCGAGCCGTGCTTAAGTTGGGCTTCCGGCGCACGCCATTACCCCGGGTAACAGCGCCGCCGTTCCCATTCCGCCCGCCGCGCCGCAAGGGCTGTCGGAGAGCTTTCGACGCCTGTCACCCGGGGCCACAGCGGTGCAGCGCAGCGAGCACCTATCCGATCAGCCAGTCCGCCGGCTTGACCGAAATGCCTGGCGGTTCCGGCAAGCGGGCCGCATTCGGCGGCGGCGCAACTTCCTATGGTGAAGCGTC
>NZ_VINQ01000103.1 GCF_008369105.1 Aquicoccus porphyridii
GGTTTCCAGGGCGGCCAGTTCGTCGTTGCGCTCGCGGAGGATGTCGACGGCGCGACGGAGGATGCGCGAGCGCTGCATGGCGGTCATCGCCGCCCACACCTTCTGCCCCTCGACGGCGCTCTGCACGGCCCGCTCGACGTCTTCCCTGGAAGCCCGCTGGACCTTGGCGAGCACTTCGCCGTTGGCCGGGTTGATGGTCTCGAAGGTGGCGCCACTGCTGGCCTCCACGTAGCGACCGCCAATGTAGAGCTTCTGTTCTTCGAATCGGGCCATGTTGCAGTCCTCTCTTATCGGTATCGCAGGCGCAAGGCGGCGCCGCGGGGGTTTTCGTCCCTACCCCGACTGTTTTGCCAACTGCTGGTCGAGGTAGTCGTAAGCGATGTTCAGGGCCTCGTCGGTATCGAAGGCGTCGCCGGTCAGCGCGCCACGCAACCACAGGCCGTCGATCAGGGCCGCCAGGCCGCGTGCCGCGGCGCGGGCGTCGTCCGCCGAGAGCTGGCGGCGG
>NZ_VINQ01000104.1 GCF_008369105.1 Aquicoccus porphyridii
CTGGCCTGTTTCGCTATCTTCCAGGCCACGGCCTGGTGCTGGAAGCAGATTTCGAAATGTTCCTCAACGAAATTCTGCACAATACTTACCAAGAGAATACCCAGGGTCTATATTGACCCTCCTCCCCGCAGTACCTGCATTCCCCGGAGAGCCGCCGCAAAGTCGGCTTTCCTTCCCCAGTCCTCGGCAGATCAACTCATCCCTGACCCTGGCGCCGGCTCCACGAGCCGGCGCCCCCTTGGCGTTCGTCCGCTCATTCAGCCAAAGAGAACATCATGAACCAGAAAATTTCCCCGCCTTCACAGAAGCTCGACGGCCTGTTCCTGCTGGCCCTGTCGATGGCCGTATTCTTCGTCGGCGTGACCGAGTTCATGCTGTCCTCCATGCTCGGGCCGCTGGCGCAGGCGTTCCACACCACTACCAGCGGCGCCGCCTGGCTGATCTCCAGCTACGCGTTCTCCTATGCGATCGCCGCGCCGTTGCTGGGCTACTTCTC
>NZ_VINQ01000105.1 GCF_008369105.1 Aquicoccus porphyridii
ACCGAGAAGGCCGCCAACGACTACCTGACGCAGCGCTACGCGGACCGCGCGCGACAGTTCGAAAGCCGCGATGCGACGCGCAACCGCCTGGTCGGCCTGGCCTTCGGCGAGCGCTGCGAGGCACCGCCGGCCGGCGGCACCTGGATGGGCATCGAGATGCGCCGCGAACTGACGGTGACCGAGCGCTTCACCCTTGGCGAGTCTTCCTACAAGGTGCCGGCGGCGCAGTTGTGGACGCGCAAAGCGATGGACTGCGTGCGCCGCGAGCCGGTGAAGGTGGTGATGTTCGGCATCGAGACCGCCGAGGACTACCGCACCGCGCGCGCCCTGGGCGCCGACGCGGTGATGAGCAACTCGCCCAGGAAGATGGAGGCGATCCGCCGCCGGGTGCTCGCCGATCAGCCCGGCGGGTAGCTCGACAGCGCCCGTTTCACCGCTTCGCGCAGGGCCTTGGCCTGTTCGCTGGCGGAGTCGCCGGAGTCGAACTCGGCGCT
>NZ_VINQ01000106.1 GCF_008369105.1 Aquicoccus porphyridii
CCTCCAGACCGATGCCGATCGCATGGCCACCCTGGCCATGCGCGACAACCTGCAAAGCCTCTACCAGTTGCTCTGGAAGCTGTACAAGCGCAATCCCGCCGAATGGAAGAAGACCGGCCTGCCGAGCCAGGCCGACGCCGAGCTGGCGATCCGCCGGGCCATCGAGCAGAACCGCGAACTCAGCGACCTGGGCGGCCGCCGCGACATCGCCGCGCTGTCCTACTCCCTCGATCCGGCGTTCAGGGGCGACCGCGTCGGCGCCTTCATCTATTCCCTGGCCAGCATGCTGATCACCGCCCATGGCGGGCGCACCGAGTTCTACGTCTATCAGGGGATCGACGCGCAGTACGTCTACAACGCCGCGCGCAACGTCGAGGTCGCCACCTGGATGCTGGCTACCCGCAAGGACGACAAGGGTGCCCCGTTGCTGCTTTCCAACGCCCTCACCGACGACGCCAGCAACCTCAGCTACGCCCGCGAGTTCGCCAAGAT
>NZ_VINQ01000107.1 GCF_008369105.1 Aquicoccus porphyridii
GAAGTGGCTCTGCTGGCGCGCGGCGTGGACGATCTGCTCCTCGGTGGCGTTGCGCAACGGCCGGTACCAGATCCAGCGGCCGAGGGCGTAGAGGCTCATGGCGGCGATGGCGATGGCCGCCAGTGGCGGACTGTAGAGCAGCATCATGCCGAGGGTGGCGACGGTCATCAGGCCGTCCAGCACCGCCGAGAGGAAGGCCGCGGTGAGGGTCTGCTGGATGCTGTTCACCGCGCCGAAGCGCGACACCACGTCGCCCAGGTGGCGCTTCTCGAAATACTGCGCGGGCAGCCGCAGCAGGTGGCTGAAGACGTTGGCCTGCCACTGCACGCCGAGCAGGGTGCTCATGTGCATCATCACCCAGGCGCGCACCCCGCTGACCGCCTGCTGCATCAGCAGCAACAGGCCGAAGCCGATGGCCAGGGTGCTGAGCAGGTCACGGTCTTCGCTGACGATGACGTTGTCGATGGTCCATTGCAGGAAGAACGG
>NZ_VINQ01000108.1 GCF_008369105.1 Aquicoccus porphyridii
AGGTAATGGGCCAGGGCCCGCAGGTCCTCGTCCGACTGCTTGGCCAGGCCTTCGCCGACCACTGGCGCCATCGGCCCGCTGGCGACCCCGTGGTAGGCCGAATAGCCGTGGCGGAGGTAGGCGTAGAGGGCCTCCTCGCTCCAGGCGATGGGCGCCGGCGAACTGGCGTTCAAGGCTGGCGCGGTCCAGCCCTCCGCCTCGCCGCCGGCGAAGTGCGCGCTGCCGGACTTTTCCGCGCCGAGCGCATTGCGCGGCGAGTGGCAGGCGCTGCAATGGCCGAGGCCTTCGGCGAGATAGGCGCCGCGGTTCCATTGCTGGTTGCGCGTCGGCTCGTCGCGGTAGGCGCCGGGCTCCAGGAACAGCAGGTTCCAGCCGGCCATCAGCTGGCGTTGGTCGAAGGGGAACGGCAGCTGGTTGGCAGGCGTTTCGCTGTGCACCGCCGGCTGGCTCATCAGGTAGGCGTACAGGGCCTTCAGGTCTTCGTC
>NZ_VINQ01000109.1 GCF_008369105.1 Aquicoccus porphyridii
TCAAGAACCGCGCATAGCGCCAACCCGGACCCCCGCAGGCCCGCCGCCGCTGCGCTATGTGAGGGCTACGCAGCGCCGGGCCTGCTCAGCTCAAAGGGGTCAATTTTGAATGCCGATAGGGGGTCAGCTTTGGATGCCGATTGACAGGCTATTTCCGCGACCCTGACGGGCACCTCTGGGAAATCGTCTGGAACCCGGACCTGCTTCCGCTCGAGAATTGAGCCGTCATCCGGAAGCCGCTGGCCCTTTTAGGGTCGGCGGCAGATTTGGGCTCACAGCTGCCTTGCGGCCGTGCAGTGACCACACCGTCAACCGGCCAAACGCCAGCGTCGCCCGCGGCCCACTGCAGTCACTCGCCAAGCCTTTGTGACGCTGCGGCGCGGCCCGTCGAAGCTGCCGTTGGTGCATCCTGCAGCATTTCCGGAACATGAACGACGGCAGTGCGGGAACAAAGCGGACGCTCAGCGCACGTGCTGGAGTGGAC
>NZ_VINQ01000110.1 GCF_008369105.1 Aquicoccus porphyridii
AGCGATGTCAGCGACCGCATGCGCCGCTACCAGGCCGAGGCGGACAACGCCCACCAGGCCCATACCCTGTCCACCGAGACCCGCACGGTCGCCGAACACGGCGCGCTGATCATCCAGAGCGCGGTGGAGGAAATGCTCAAGATCGCGAATACCCTGGATGCTTCCTCGCTGAACATCGGCGAACTGTCACGGCACTCGCAACAGATCACCTCGATCGTCAACACCATCCGCGAGATCGCCGAGCAGACCAACCTGCTCGCCCTCAATGCCGCCATCGAGGCCGCCCGCGCCGGCGACCAGGGTCGCGGCTTCGCCGTGGTGGCCGACGAGGTGCGGCAACTGGCGGAACGCACCAGCAAGTCGACCAAGGAGATCGCCGACATGATCGGTCGCATCCAGACCGGCACCCGCAGCGTCATCGACGACATGCAGCACAGCCAGGAACAGGCGCGGCGCGGCGTGGAGCTGGCCAACGAGGCC
>NZ_VINQ01000012.1 GCF_008369105.1 Aquicoccus porphyridii
GTCCACTCCAGCACGTGCGCTGAGCGTCCGCTTTGTTCCCGCACTGCCGTCGTTCATGTTCCGGAAATGCTGCAGGATGCACCAACGGCAGCTTCGACGGGCCGCGCCGCAGCGTCACAAAGGCTTGGCGAGTGACTGCAGTGGGCCGTTACCCGTCATCTTCGATCCATACAGGGCGACGGACCCCACTTGCTTGAGGTGCTTTCGGTTCACCGTCTCCCTCACGTGCCCAGAATCCTGATTTGCGGAGATGTGCTGTTTTGAGCTTGGCAAGATAGGTTGCGTGGTTGACCATTCCGCGTGGGTGGATTTGGTCCGCTTCGCCCGCCAGCAGGTCGAGTTTCCCGAGGTATTTTGCGCCGTGCCCATAGGCCTTGGAGCGTGCGCGGTCGAGGATGTTGTCCAGAAGGGCTCGGTAGAGGATCGTCGCCGCCAGCGGATGATCGTATTCCAGAAGGTCCGCAACTTTAGGAAGGATGTGCCAGTCACCTCCATCCCATCGGTGGGGGTGCATCGTGATCAGTTTTGCCGCCAAATCAAGTCGTGGCCAGTCCAGGAAGAATTGCAGTGCCACTTCGGCTTCTGACTTTTCCAACGCAAAGGCATGAGCGCGGCCTTCGGCCTCTATATCCTCGAAGTCCGGCAGCTGTTTCATATACTCCCACAGGATGCCGGCGGACAGACGCGCCTCGAAACAGCGCCATCGCAGGGCCTGTGTGGCCGACCTGTCGCCGGTGGCGTCCAAGATGCGCGCCTCCAGACTGACCCGTTCTGGCGACAGGCCATCATCAGCTTCGCCAAAGGTACGCCGCCCGGGCTTGCGCACCCACTCCAGCGCCTCGGCGTTGCGACCGATATCCAGAAGTTGTGCAGCGATCCCCAGCGTATCCTGCATATGCGGCTTCTTCTTGAGTTCCAGCGCGATGAGCAGATCGAGATCCCCCCGCGCCGAGGCGAGGATCTGACACATTGCAGCCCATTGCGAAGTCATGGAGTAGAACCAGCCATCCGATTTGCGCGCCGCTTCTTCGGCTTTCCTCTAGGCTGCGTGTGGGAGGTAAGGCTCGTTTCGGGTCAATACAGCCCAGACGATCCGTGCGGTCTTGTTCGCCATGGCGACGGTAGCGACACGGGCAGGTTTGCGTTCAAGCAGTGACGTCAGCCACTTGCTGGCGCGTTCGGGATGCGACCGCTTTTGTCGAACCAGGGACGTCATGCCGACGACCAGAAGTTGTCTGAGGTACTGATCGCCCATCTTCGTGATCCGCCCCAGCTTCTCCTTTCCGCCGCTGGATTTGTTCGCAGGCGTCAGACCCAATCACGCGGCAAACTCGCGCCCGTTGCTGAACTGATGCCCGTCGCCAATGTTGGCGATGATGGCAGAGGCTGTCACAACACCGACGCCGGGTATCGTGCGCAGCAGGCGCACACGCTCATCCTCTTTGGCAACCTGCTTCAAACGATCCTCGTACCATCGGACCCGAGCGTGCAGCGGAATGAGTTGTTCACAAAGGTTATGGATCACTTATTTGGCGATATCAGGCAGGTCCAAAACCTTCCCAGCCAGAATGTCCTCGGCAAAACCGATGACCCGAGCGAAGCCCCGTGCGATGTAGATGCCAAACTCGGCGAGTATGCCTTGCAATCCGTTAATCAACTGCGTGCGCTGGCGAACGAGAAGATCCCGAGCGCGGTGTATGGATAGCAGCGCTTGTTGATCAACCGTCTTGATCGCCACAAACCGCATCGTCGGACGCGTCACTGCCTCGCAGATGGCCTCTGCATCGATGGCATCCGATTTGCCCCGCTTCACATATGGCTTGACGTACATCGGAGGAATGAGCCGAACTTCTTGGCCCATTGCCGACAGCTCACGCGCCCAATGATGTGCGCTGCTGCAAGACTCCATACCGATCAGACACAGCTCAAGCTTCCCGAAGAACGTCAGAACCTGTGCCCGTCTCAAAGGTTTGTTGAAGGCGACTTCTTCGTCCCGAGTAATTCCGTGAACTTGAAAAACGTTCTTGGCCAGATCGAGGCCGATTGTGGTAACTTGTATGGGGTGGCTCCTCTCATAAGCAGCTATCGACACCTGCATTATGGCGCATTGCGACGCCGGTTGAAGCAGGAGCCATCCACCCCATCAGGAATGGGCCGATTGCCGTTATCCGGCCATCGAAAATGCTGCCGAATGCACGAAGGGCAGGAATGCGAAAGCTGCCCTGCGGCGTGGCATGACTTGCTGAATGGCTCCTGTAGGTCAATCACATCTCGAAGGCCCATCACGGTTTACAACTTTGCAGCGTCAGGTATCCTTGCGCATCCGGACACCTGCGCCGCCCCCATTCTCTGCGATAAACTCGACCCCGGCGGATTCGAGAGCAGCGCGGAGTGCGGCGATGGTGCGTGAATAGGGGGAACTCTGTCCCATCTCAAAGCCCGCAATGGTGCGCTTTGCAACGCCCGTGACGCCGGCGAGATCGCCTTGGGACATGGCCAGCATTGCACGGGCGGCGCGGCATTGTTCAGGCGTCATAATTTCACCTTGCACTTTTGATGCAGTTTGCGCTATTGGTGCAATGTTGCACCGGTAATGTAGTACCACAAAAGGAAACGAAGACAATGACGAACATTCCCGACCACGTCCGCCGGAATCACGAAAGAACTTCCGAGAGGCTAGACGAGGCGCGCGCAATGCTGCGCGCCGTCGAGCAGATGGCGGAGGCTGCAAGGCTACCCAACTCGCCCGAAACTGAAAGTATGTTTGTTCTGATTACTGCTACGCAAGACCGTTTGTTCGAGGTTGACCAGGCTCACGTTCTCGAATGGGTGGGGCACGGCGGCAAGACGGCCGAGATGATGCTCGACGAACCTGATGTCGAAGACGGTGAGGCCGAGGACGTCAAGCACTGAGCAAATATCAGGATTCATGCGAGTCAGCTGCACCATAGCCGCAGACACGCCGGAAGATTCCTGAGAGCAATGCGCGCCGAATCCGAGTGACGCCTTAAACATATTGGAGAGGACCGGGCGGGATTCGCCCGGTCTTGTCTATAGATACAGAATTTAGTGACAAATCCGGTGACAAGAGCGGGGTCGGCCCCAAAAGACCGATTCGGACATTTCCTAAGCTCTTGTTTTATACAAAATTTTGGCTCCGGCGGTAGGGATCGAACCTACGACCAATTGATTAACAGTCAACTGCTCTACCGCTGAGCTACGCCGGAACTTGGCGGTTCAGATAGCAAAGCCCGACGCGCGCGTCCAGAGGGTTTGACGACAAAAATCAAGCCGTTTGCCGATCGGGTTCACGAAATCCGGAAAAGCTGTTGATCCGGGCGTTTCTGGCCGGTTGCTGGCGACACTCGCCGCCTGCAATCCGTTGATCGCACGAACACGATTGGACCGTCGATGCTCTGCAATGTGATCCCGATTGACGCGTGGACCGCATCCCAACGATATCGAGGCGATCAGCTCCGCAGGCGTCAAGCCATGGGCGGGCATACGCACACACGCCCGAACCCCACCGCTCACGCCTCCGACACGCCACGCCGGAACCGGTCGACGAAACGCTCGCGCGCTTCGGGCAGGGGTTTGTGCAACAGTTCGGCCGCCAGTTTCTCGCGCAGGAAATATCCGGTCACGTCAAACCCCTGCAAGATCTCCGCATCCGGCACATCGCCCTGCCCCAACAGGCATTGCGGCAGAGGCAAGAGCCGATCCACCCACTCGCCTGCCCCCGCGCGCGATACCGCCCGGCCGGTCCGGGGCGACACGAATTCAAGCCCCTCACGCGCGCCCGTCACCGCGCAGACGGACAGGTCGAGGCCGAACCCCATCTCCTCCAGCAGCGCCAGTTCCCAGTGCAGATAGGCCAGCGGCCACAGGTCATCCTGCCCCAGAAGGTCAAGCAACTGTTCGCTGCGCCGATACATCGCCCCATGCGCCTCGCGCTCGGGCAGCGAGAACAGCAACAACCCCACGACCGCGTTGAGTCCCGCCAGCGACAGGCGCGAGCCCATCACCGCCGCCGCCCGCGAGCGCACCGGCTCGACCGTGAAACTGCCGATGTGATCCTCAAGCCGCGCGCGCCATGTCACGTCAAGCTGCGCACCCGGCTGCAATACGGGCGCGATCTTGCGGCTGGTGCCGCCCCGCACCACGCCCGCGTGACGGCCATGGGTCTCGGTGAACATCTCGATGATGGCGCTGGTCTCGCCATGCCGCCGCACGTTCAGCAATATGCCCTGATCCCGCCATTCCATGCGCCGCAGCTTATCGCCGGGGCGGAACGGCGAACATCACTTTTTCACCACGCCCTCGGCCACCCACTGATCGAAAATCGCCAGCGCCGCGTCGCTGAAGTCCGCGTCGTTGATATGCGCCTCCAGCCGGTGCAGCGCGACGTTCTGCGGACAGGCCGTCCCGATCTCGTCACAGAACGCCACCAGCCCTTCGGCATCGTGCAAATCGGCCCCTTCCCGGTCCCATTCATTGCACCCTTCAAGCGGCAAGAGGAACGCCACCGGCGCCTTGGCATCCGCCAGCTTTCCACAGATCGCGCGCGCCACCTCGCGCCGCTCGTCGGGATCGAGCACCGCCGAGGTCAGAAGCCGGTTATGCGCATGCGTCTCGCGATCCTTGAGGCGCTCGGGCGCCGCCTGCCAGCCGACGAAATCAACGAGATCATAACACCCCGGCGCGACAAGCTGCGGAATACCGCGCGCACCCGCATTGCTCATCCGGTCCGGCCCCGCCGAAATCCCCGATCCGAAAAGATGGTTGCCCACCTCCTGCGGCGCGAAATCGAAGACACAGGCAAAGGCCCCCTCGGCGGCCAGCCCCTCGAAGGCCCGCCCGCCCATGCCGGTGGCATGGAACACCGCCACCTCGAACCCGCGCTCCTCCAGCGCCGGCTTGAGGCGCACCATGTAGCGCAGCACCGTCTTGCCAAAGCTTGTCATCCCGATCAGCGGCTTGTCGCGCCGGGGCGCCTCGACCGCGCGCGCGGCACCCAGAACCGCCCCGGCGGCCTGGCTAAGCGAGGATTTGCAGACCGAGTTCAAGCCATAAAGCCCGCCCGCCCACAGGATCATCTGGATATCCGGCGCCAGCCGCTCGGGCGGCAGCATCGCGGAAAACGACACGGTCGAGACCACGTATTTCGGCACACCCAGCGGCAACGCCGCGCAAAGGTCGAGCGCCAGATCGGTCCCCATCGTTCCGCCCAGCACGATCACCCCGTCGATCTTCCCCTCGCGGTAAAGCCGCAGCGCCAGCGCCGCCGCCCCTTCGGCCATGATCTGCATCGCGTGGTTCTCATCGCCCGAATCGATCGCCGCCTGGATGCTCGATCCGCCCGCCTCGGCCACCTCATGCTTGGAATGATCCGTCGGCACACTCGGGTCGCCCAGCACGCTCACATCCATGCTGCGCACCTTGCCACCCTGTCCGCGAATGCAATCGCTCAGGTAATTCAACTCGTCATCCTTGGTGTCATAGGTGCCCACCACCAGGATCGTCTTGTCATCGGCCATGCGTCATCCTCCCATCCTGTCGAGCCAGCGCCACGCGCTGCGCAATGCCGTCGCAACCGCGCGTTCCGACCGCTCCGCCGCCCCCGGCTCGTCCAGCCGCTCGGCGATCCAGCCGGGATAGGTCAGCGCGCGCAACAGCAGGAAAAGATCGAGATCGGCCGCCTTCACCCGCCGCCGCGCGGCATACCCGTCGCAAAGCGCCGCGCGCAGATCGGTGTAATCCGGCACATCCTCAAAGCGCAGAAGAAAGGTCGCCAGTTCGAAATCGCGAAAGCCGAAGCCCCCATCGTCAAAGTCGATGAGATAGATCCGCCCGCCATCCCACAGCATGTTCTCGCTCAGAAGGTCGGCATGGATCAGCCCGTAATCGGCATCACGCTCGACACGCGACAGCACGTCATCCGCCGCCACCCGCACGCGGCCCAGCAGCGCACGTTCCGACGCATCGAGATGCGGATGCTCCCAAAACCGCCCCCAGAGCGGCGCCTCGCCCAGAAGGCCGGGCCGATCCCACGCGGGCCGGGTGAACCCCTCGGGCCGCGCCCAAGCGTCCGAAATGTCGTGCAACCGCGCCATCGCCACGCCCAGCGCGTGACAGAATCCGGGCCGGTCCTCGACGCCCTGCAATTCGCCCGCGCGGCCCAGCGCCGCCCCCGGCACCCAGCTCAGAACATCGACCTGGTGCCCCGCCACCTCGACCATGAACCGCCCGTCGCGCGTGGCCAGCGGCTCGGGCACATCAAGGCCCCCGCCCGCCAGCACCGCCATCCATTGCAGTTCCGCGTCAAGCTCCGCATCGCTGCGATAGCCGGGCCGGTGCAGCCGCAGCGCATAATCGCCCGCGGGCGCGGACACGCGGTAAACCACGTTCTCGCGCCGCGCCGCCAGCGCGATCTCCGCACCCTCCAGCCCCCAATGCCGGGCCGCCTCTTGTGCAATCTCAAGCAAGCGGCACCTCGCCCAACGCCTCGTCCACCGCCTTCAGCATCCGGTCGGCATCGTCGCGCGAGAACACCATCGGCGGGCGCATCTTCAGCACGTTGTAATGCACGCCAAGGAAATTCATCAAAACCCCCTTGTGACGCAGCGCATTGGCCACGTTTTTCGTGAACGCGGTCGCCGGGGTCTTGGCTTCCCGATCCAGCACCAGTTCGGCCCCGAAGAACAGCCCCGATCCGCGCACATCCCCGATACAGTCATGCCGCGCGGCCAGCTCGCGCAGCCCCTCGCGCGCGTAATCCCCCACGACACGCGCATTCTCCTGCAACCCTTCCTCGCGGATCACGTCCAGCGTGGCCTGCGCCGCCGCCATGCTCACCGGGTTGCCGCCGAAAGTGTTGAAGTACCGGAACGTGTCGCGAAACGCTTCCATCACCTTGCGGCTTGTCACCACCCCGGCGACCGGGTGGCCATTGCCCATCGGCTTGCCCATGGTCACGATGTCGGGCAGGAACCCGGCTTTCTCGTGGCCCCAGAAATGCGTGCCGAGCCGCCCGAAACCGGGCTGCACCTCGTCGGCGATGATCACCCCGCCCGCCTTTCGCACCGCTTCGATCGCGGGGGTCAGCCACCCCTCGGGCAGATCGGGAAAGCCCTCGTTGGCAAAGAACGGGCAGATGATCAACGCGGCCAGCCCATGCCCCTTTTCCTCCAGCCGCCGGATCGCCGCCTCGACATGCCCGGCCCAGTCCTGCGCCGATACCGGCCGGTAACTGTCGGGCGCCGGCACGAACTCCACGCTGTCCCAGCGGTTCGGCGGCGGGTTGGTGCAACTCAACTGGCTCACCGCGTCGGTGTTGCCGTGATAGGTGTGATCGGTCGCGATCACCCCCGCATTTCCCGTCACCGCCCGCGCCATGCGCAGCGCGATATCGTTGGCCTCCGACCCGGTGCAGGTCACCATCATCGACTTCAGCGGATCGGCGAACGTGCCGGTCAGGTCCTCGGCATAATCCACGATCCCCTCATGCAGGTATCGCGTATGGGTGTTGAGCATCCCGGCCTGCCGACAGATCGCCTCGACCACCTTGGGGTGGCAATGGCCCACATGCGGCACGTTGTTATAGCAATCGAGATATTCGCGCCCCTCCACATCCCAAAGCTTGGTGCCCAGCCCCCGCACAAGGTGCACGGGCTCGTCATAGAATGTGGTCATGCGCGGGCCCAAAAGGCGCTCGCGGCGGTCAAGAAGAGTTTCGCTCACAACTGTATCCATGCTGTCTTGAGGTCCAGATACTTGTCTATCGCATGAAGCGACTTGTCATGGCCATTGCCCGATTGCTTGACGCCGCCCAAGGGCACGGTGTTGTCGGACCCGCCATAGGTGTTCACATGCACGATGCCCGCGCGAATGCCCCGCACCATGCGATGCGCCCGGCCGAGGTTCCCGGTCCAGACCCCGGCCGCCAGCCCGTAATCGGTCGCATTGGCCAGCGCGATTGCCTCCTCATCGCCGTCGAACGCGGTGACGGCCAGCACCGGGCCAAACACTTCCTCTCGGAACACCCGGTTGTCGGGCGCCACCCCGGTCAGAACCGTCGGCTCCATGTAATAGCCCCCCGTGCTTTCAAGAATGCGCCCACCGCCAAGGGCGATCTCGGCCCCCTGCGCCGTCGCATCGGCCACGAAGCCGAGGTTCCCCTCCAACTGGTCGAGCGAATTGATCGCCCCCACCTGGCTGCCAAGGTCGAGCGGATCACCCACCCTGAGCGCCCCGGCATGGCGCGACAGCGCCGCGACGAAGTCGTCATGGATCGAGCGTTCCACCAGTAGGCGCGACCCGGCCACGCAGACCTGCCCGGAATTGCGGAAAATCCCCATCGCCGAAACCGCCGCCGCCTTTTCAAGGTCCGGCGCATCGGCAAAGACGACATTGGGGCTCTTCCCGCCCAGTTCGAGGTAAACCCGCTTGAGGTTCGAACGCGCGGAATATTCGAGCAAGCGTCGCCCCGTCGCCCCCGATCCGGTGAACACCAGCACATCCACATCCATCGACAGCGCCAGCGCCTCACCGGCAACGCTGCCCTGCCCCGTCACCACGTTCAGAACACCATCGGGCAGGCCCGCCTCCATGCAGTATTCGGCGAGTTTCAACAGCGAGAGCGAGGCCGTCTCGGCCGGTTTCAACACCACCGAATTGCCCGTGGCCAGCGCGGGCGCGAGTTTCCACGCCCCGATCATCAGCGGGAAGTTCCATGGCACGATCGCACCCACGACGCCCACCGGCTCGCGATGCACGAGACCCAGCACGTCCTCGGCGGTCGGTGCCACCTCGCCATAGATCTTGTCCACCGCCTCGGCGTAGTAGCGGAACGTGCCCGCCGCCGATCCGGCCTCGGCCTTCAACGCCATGTTGAACTCGGTGCCGTTGTCGCGCACGCCCAGCACGGTCAATTCCAGCGCGCGTTCCTCGATGATGTCGGCAATGCGGTGCAGCACCCGCTTGCGCTCGGCCGGTGCGGCGCGCGACCAGCGCCCGTCATCGAACGCCCGCCGCGCCGCCGCGACGGCCCGGTCCACATCCTGCGCGTTCGCCCGCTCTAGCGTGGTGAACGCGGCCCCGTCGATCGGGGAACATACTTCGAGCGTTTCTCCCGAACCTTCTTGCCACGCTCCGTCGACAAGTAATCTCTGCGGCGGAACATCTGCATTCCGAAGCGCGTCGATCTTTTCCTGGCTGACCATTTGGCCTCCTTCAGTTTGCGGCGCTCAGACAGCACATAGCGAATGTGCAGCGCCAGAACGCCGAGGATCATCAAAAACAGGATCATCGCGATGGGCCGGTCGATGAAATCAAGCGGCGTCTTCACCCGCGCCATGCCCGCGCGCAGCTTGACCTCCATGATCCCGCCCAGAACCATGCCAAGAATGATCGGCACGGCAGGCAACGAAAGCCGCTTGAGCACGAAACCGAACACCCCGAAACAGGCCGCGATCAGGCAATCGGTGAACGAGTTGCGCAAGCTGTAGACGCCCACGAACGACAGTGTCAGGATCGCAACCCCAAGGAACCGGTTGGGGATCTTCACCACCTTGACCAGATGCCCGGTGGCCGACAGCAGGAAGATCAGCACCAGCACGTTGAGCACCAGAAGCGCAAGGTAAAGCGCCACCACGAAGGGCATGTCATTCTGGAAAAGCTGCGGCCCCGGCACCACGTTATGCACGTAAAACACCGACAGCATCATCGCGGTCAGCGCCTCGCCCGGAATGCCCAGCGCCAGAAGCGGCACCATGGCGGCGGCAGGCACCGCGTTGTTCGACGTCTCCGCCGCAATGAGCCCCTCGCTCGACCCGTGGCCGAAATCCTCGGGGCGTTTGCTGCTGCGTTGCGCATAGGTATAGCTCATGAATTGCGCGGTGAACTCGCCCACGCCGGGGATCATCCCCATCACCACCCCGAAACTGCCCGCCACACCGGCCACGCGCGGATGGCGCGAAAGCTCGCGCAGGCCCTGGAACAGCCCCCCGCGCAGCGGGGTAAGGCGCACCTTTTCATCGTCGCCCTGTAGCAGGTAAAACGCTTGGGAAAGCGCGAACAGCCCCAGCACCACCACGATCAGGTCCACCCCCGACGAAAGCCAGCTTTGATCGAAGGTATAGCGCTTCGAATACTTGACCGGCTCAAGCCCCACGGTGTTGAGGAATACCCCGAAAAACGCCAGCGCCGCGGCGATCAACGTCTGCCCGCGATGCGCGATCACCACGAGGATGAGACCCAGAAGCGCGGCAAGGAAAATCTCGCGGCTGCCGAACATCGGCGCGATCCGGGCCAGCACCGGCGCGAACAGGATCAGGCAGACCACCGAGAACACACCGCCAAAGAACGACGCCGAATAGGCAAGGCTCAGCGCCCGCCGCGCCTCGCCCCGCGCGGTCATCGGGAACCCGTCATAGGTGGTCAGCGCATTGACCGCCGTGCCGGGCGTGTTGATCAGGATGGCGGGAATCGCGCCGCCATACATCGAACTCCCATAGATACCCAGAAGCACGGTCAGCCCGACAATCGGCTCCATGCTGAAGGTCGCGGGCAACAGGATGGCAATCGCCACCGCCGGCCCCACCCCCGGGATCGCCCCGATCAGGACACCGCCCACCGATCCGACCAGGAGCGCCAGGACCACGTCCCAGCGCGCCAGGATCTCCGCGGCTGATACCAAAAGCTCCATGCCCGCCTCAGAAATTCAGGATCAGGAACGAGCGCAGCGCGCCCGGCAGATATTCATAGACCGCCCCGCCGGGAATGCGCACCTGCAGGAAGGTCTTGAACACGATCACCACGGCCACGGCGAACCCCGCCGAAATCCACAGCATCCGCGGGCCGCGATACCCCACCCGCCAGGCCAGCAGCGGCACGAAGATCAACGTGCTCGGCAGGTATCCCAGCACCGGCACGACCATCACGTAAGCCAGGAACCACAACACCCATTCAAGCGCGAAAAACCAGATCCGCCATTCCACGAGGTCGGCATGACGCAACCTCTTGCGCGGCAAGGCCCACAAATGCAGCAGCCCGAACAGAACCATGCCGCCCACCGCCACCGCCGGCCAGAACCGCGGCTGCGCGAAAAGCTGCGTGCCCTTGGCCCACCGCGTCTCGTTGCCAAGCTGGCTGAGCAGCAGAAGCGACGCGACCACGAAGATGATCGCAAACAGACTCTGCCCCCGGACCGGTCCCTTGAACCGGCGTTCTTCCTCGGTCATTCCGCCGCCTCCCGGCTCGCGCTTACGCGACGGCCGGGCGGATCACCCGCCCGGCCACGTTCGATCATTCAAGGATGCTTTCGATCCGTCCGACCGTCTCGATATCCTGCGCGACCCGCGCCGCGCTCTCTTCCGGCCCCTGCCAATAGACCAGTGCACCGGTCTCCTTGGCCACGGCCTGCGCCCGGTCGCTCATCGCGGTTTTCTGGGCGACGGCGATGATCTTCTCGCGCACGTCCTGCGGCGTGTCCTTGTGCACGAAAAGCCCGTTCCACAGCGCGATGTCGAGCGTTTCATCGACCTCGCCCGCCGTCGGCGCATCGGGCACCAGCGGGATGCGCTCATCGGTGATCGACACCAGCACCTTGATATCGTCAAGGCACGGCAGGATGAGTTGCAGCGTGGTGTTGATCACATCCGCATCTCCGCTCGCCAGCGTGTTGCAATCGAGCGCATCAAACGCCGCGTCGCTGCCCCATTCGAAATCCATGTTCGCGGCCAGCGCCTTGGTCACCTGCGTCGGCGTCAGAACATCGCCGAAATGGCCCAGCGCCACGTCGTTCTCGCTCGCATGCGCGGCCAGTTCCTCCATCGTTGAATAGGGCGCATCGGCCGACGTGGCGATCACGAACGGATAGGTCAGGAAAATCCCCAGCGGGTCGAATTGCGCGGGCGTCAGGTCGTCGATCCCGATCTGGTGACCAACCACCGGCACCCCGATCACGAAAGACCCGATCGTGTAACCATCGGCAGGCGCATTCGCGACCTCGATCGCACCGGGAAATGGCCCGCCACCGCCGCCGGGCTTGTTCACCACGGCCGCGGCCACGCCATATTCAGCCTGGAAATCCTCGGCGATCATCCGCGTGAGCACGTCTTCAAGGTCGCCCGGCGGCCACGGCACGACAAAGCTCACCGGTTTTTCGGGATAATCCGCCAGCGCGGCCCCGCCCATTGCGGCCATGGCAAGCGCAAGCGTCCCGCCCAGAATGTTGCGTGTCATCATCAGAATATCTCCCTGTGTTTCGAACTTTATATCGGTTCATTATTCAAACCGTTGGTTCTAAAATAGATTGACAGACCGCGCCCGAGTCTGTCAACACTTTTAACAAGTGAACAGAAATCGCTGCCTCCAGGCAACCGAAAACAACTGCGAAAGACACGCCGACACCGATGGGAACCGTCGCCAAAGCCTTGTCCCTGCTGGACCTTTTCAATCGCTCGCGCAGCACCATCGGGCTGAGCGAACTGGCCCGCCTGTCCGGGCTGAACAAGGCGACGGTGCACCGGCTGCTCACCGAATTGCAGACGCAGGGATTCGTCGAACAAACCGGATCGGCGCGCGAATACCGCCTCGGTCCCGCCTTCCTGCGCCTCGCCGCCCTGCGCGAGGCCGCCGTCCCGATGCGCGATCTGGCCCAGACGGTGCTGGCCGATCTCAGTGCCGCAACGCATGAGACAACCCATGTCTCGCTCAAACAGGGCGACACGCTCGTCACGCTCACCTATGCCTATGCGCCGCTCCATGGCACCCGCGTCACGATGGAAGACGCCGCGCGCCTGACCTTTCACAACACGGCCTCGGGCCTTGCGGTGCTGGCCTTTTCACCGCCCGATTTCACCGACGCGATGCTCGCCCCCCCGCTGGAAAGGCGCACCTCGCTCACCGTCACCGACCCGGCCAAGATCCGCGCCACGCTGGCCCATGTGCGCGAAACCGGCATGTCGCAATGCATCGGCGGGTTCGAGGATGACGTTCATTCCCACGCCATGCCCCTTTTTGACTCCGAAACCCGGGTGATCGGCGCCATCGCCGTCGCCGCCCCCTCGGCCCGCATGACACCCGAGCATCGGACCCTGATCCGCCGCGCCCTGCGCCATCACGGGCTGCGGCTCACCCGCCTGATGGGCGGCTTTCTGCCCGACGGTTTCCAACGCGAGGAGGCAGCATGACCGACACCCCCACCGACCGTGCCCTGATCCTCGATTTCGGCGGGGTGATCTCGCGCACGCTCTTTGAAACCCATGATCTGACCGAACGCGCCCTCGGCCTCGGCCCCGGCACGCTCACATGGTTCGGCCCGTTCCATCCCGAAAGCGACGGGCTCTGGCAGGCGATGCAGGCCGGGCGCATCTCGGAACGCGACTACTGGACGGAACGCACCCGCGAAGTCGGCGCCCTCGTCGGCGAACACTGGAGCGAGATGCAACAATTCGTCCGCGCCGCCCGTGGCGCCGATCCCGACGCGGTGATCCGCCCCGAATTTCGCGAAACGCTCGCCATCTGCAAGGCGGCGGGCATCCGTCTCGCCATTCTCTCCAACGAGCTTGACCTCTTCTACGGTGCCGATTTCCGCGAGAAGCTGCCCTTTCTCGCGGATTTCGAAATCATCGTCGACGCCACCCATACCGGCATCCTCAAACCCGACCCGCGCGCCTACAGCGCCGTGCTCGACGCGCTCGCCCTGCCCGCCGCGAACTGCGTGTTTGTCGATGACCAGAAACGCAACATCGCGGGCGCACGCGAGATCGGGCTGCAAACGGTCCATTTCGACGTCGCCCGCCCGGGCCCCAGCTATGCCGAGGCGCTCCGCCTTCTCGGCCTGCAATGAAAGGATAAGACATGAAAGACGGCAATTTCCTCAAGGAAAAGAACGCGCGTTCCCTCTGGCACCCGATGGCGCATCCCGCCGACAGCCTCGCCAACCCGCCGACCATCGTGACCGATGCGGCGGGCGTCACCATCACCGATGTCGACGGTCACACCGTTGTCGATGGCGTGGGCGGGCTCTGGAACGTCAATCTCGGGTTCTCCTGCCAGCCGGTCAAGGACGCGATCTCGGGCCAGCTCGACCGCCTGCCCTATTACTCGATCTTTCGCGGCACCACCAATGACGCGGTGATCGAACTGGCCGAAGAGCTGCGCGATTTCTTCGCCCCTGACGGCCTCACCCGCGCCTTCTATACCTCGGGCGGCAGTGACTCGGTCGAAACCGCCCTGCGCCTTGCCCGCCAATACCACAAGATTCGTGGCGAGGGTGGGCGCACCAAGTATCTCAGCCTGAAAAAGGGCTATCACGGCACCCATTTCGGCGGCGCCTCGGTCAATGGCAACGCCAATTTCCGCACCGCTTACGAACCGCTCCTGCCCGGCTGTTTCCACATCCCCGCGCCCTACACCTATCGCAATCCCTTCGATGAGACCGACCCCGAGAAGCTGGCCCAGCTCTGCCTCGCCGCGCTCGAAGACGAGATCGCCTTTCAGGGCGCAGGCACCATCGCCGCCCTGATCATGGAACCGGTACTCGGCGCGGGCGGCGTCATCCCGCCGCACGCATCCTTCATGCCCGGCGTGCGCGAAATCTGTTCGCGCCACGGCATCCTGCTGATCGCGGATGAGGTCATCACCGCCTTCGGTCGCACCGGAAGCTGGACCGGGTCGCGCCACTGGGGCGTGCAGCCTGATTTCGCTTGCACCGCCAAGGCCATCACCAACGGCTATTTCCCCTTCGGCGCGGTAATGATCGCCGAACACGTCGCCGAAACCTTCGAAAAGGACGAGACCGGCCGCGCCGCCATCGGCCATGGCTACACCTATTCCGGCCACCCGGTCGGCGCCGCGGCCGCCCTCGCCTGCCTCGCCGAGACCAAGCGCCTCAAGGTCAACGAAAACGCCGCCGCGCGGGGCCGCGAACTGCATGACGGATTGCTGGCGCTTCAGGGTAAATACGAGGTCATCGGCGATGTGCGCGGTGGTCACGGGTTGATGTGCGCGATGGAACTGGTGTCCGACCGCAACACCAAGGCCCCGATCGACAAGAAGGCCATCGGCGCGGTGCAAGAGGAAACCTATCGCGCGGGTGCCATGGTGCGCGTCTCGGGCCCCAACATCATCCTCTCGCCGCCCCTGGTGCTCACCTCCGAGGACGTCCAGACCATCCTCTCGGCGCTCGATGCGGGGTTCGCGGCACTCGCCTGAGGGTTTGGCACGAAGGGCGGGCGCACTGTTCGGGCGCCCCCCTACAACCGCCCCAGCAACTCCCGCGTGGGCCAGCCGTCCACCGGCATCCCCATCTCGGCCTGCACCGCGCGCACCGACGCGCGGGTGCCTGCGCCCAGGATGCCGTCGATCTTGCCCACATCGAACCCCCGCGCATCAAGCTTGCGCTGGAGCGCCTTCATCTCGTCCCCCGAAAGCCCCGGCGCCGGATTGCCCGGATCGAACACCGGCGCACCCTCCAGCCGCGTGGCGAAATAGGCGGCGGTCAGCACATAGGTAAAACTTTGGTTCCACTCGAAAAACACCCGGAAGTTCGGATAGGCCAGAAAGGCCGGCCCGCCCCGTCCCTGCGGCAGGATCACCGATGCGGGAAAATCGGCCAGCCGCCCCTCGCGCGCCCGCACGCCCATCGCCTCCCATTCGGCAGCGGGCAATTGCGTCTCAAGCCCCGTCTTCGCCCAATCCATCCCGCCGGGCACCACCACCTCCTGCAACCACGGCTCGCCCGCGCGCCAGCCCAGCGATTGCAGCATCTTGCCCCCCGACATCAGCGCATCCGCCGCCGACGTCTTGAGCCGCACATGCCCGTCCCCGTCGCCATCGACGCCGTTTTCAAGGATATCGCGCGGCAGCATCTGCACCTGCCCGATCTCGCCCGCCCAGGCCCCGGTGGTGCGCGCCGGGTCGAAATCGCCGCGCGCGTAAAGCTCGAGCGCCGCGAAGATCTGCGGCCGGAACAGGTGCGGCCGCCGACAATCATGCGCCAGCGTCACCAGCGCGTCGAGCGTGTTGAAATCGCCCTGGAACCCGCCGAAATCCGTCTCGAACGCCCAGAACGCCAAAAGCACCCCGCGCGACACGCCATATTCCGCCTCGATCCGATCGAAGAGATCCGACAATTCCCGCGCCTTGGCCCGCCCCGTGTTGAGCCGGTTGGCCGAGATGAGCCGCCGGGCAAAGGACGTGAAATCCATCTGGAACACACCCTGCCGCCGATCCGCCGCCAGAACCTTGGGGTCTTGGCGCACCGACGAAAAGAACCGCGCCACCGTCGCCGGATCATGCCCCCTGTCCACCGCCTCGCGGCCAAGGTCATCGACAAACCCCGAAAACGCCCCGCCACACGGGGCCTGCGCCGCGACCGGCCCGGACGCGAGAAGCGCGATGAAAAGCACCGAGAAAAGACGCATGTTCAACCTCTTGGCATGAAAACCCTGACAAGACCTTAACATCTATCGCATCGGCGGACAGTCACGA
Organism: Aquicoccus porphyridii; assembly: GCF_008369105.1. Lineage (GTDB taxonomy): Bacteria > Pseudomonadota > Alphaproteobacteria > Rhodobacterales > Rhodobacteraceae > Aquicoccus > Aquicoccus porphyridii. The sequence goes on from NZ_VINQ01000012.1 coordinate 16,498, forward strand.
AACCCATACCAGCACGGCACCCCCCAGAACCACGGCCCAGACCCGCCACAGCACCGCGCAACCCGCCTCGATCTCGCGCGCCCCCGGATCACGCCGACCGCCACCGTTGACCCAAGGGAACGCCCGCATCTCGCCGCCATAGGAGCGCGGCCCCGAAAGCGCCACATCAAGCGCCCGCGCCATCGCCGCCTCGGGCCAGCCCGCGTTGGGCGAACGGTGCCGCCGCGCATCCTCCACGATCCCGCGCCACGCGCCCCATTGCCCGTAAAGCCCCGCGATCAACAGAGCCGCCAACCGCGCGGGAACGATGTTCAACACATCGTCAAACCGCGCCGCCGCCCAGCCGAACGCCGCGTGCCGCGCGGTGCGATGCCCGATCATGCTGTCGGCGGTGTTGGTCATCTTGTAAAGCAGCAGCCCCGGCAGCCCCGCCACCAGATACCAGAAGACCGGCGCCAGCACCCCGTCGCTGAAATTCTCCGCCGCGCTCTCGATTGCCGCCCGTGCCACCGCACCTTCGTCCATCGCGGCGGTATCGCGCCCCACGATCATGCCCACCGCGCGCCGCCCCTCGCCCAGCGACATGCGCAACCCATCGGCCACCGCCCGCACGTGATCCACCAACGAACGCTGCGCCACCAGAATCGCGATCACCAGCGCCTCGACCAGCCCGCCCAGCGCCTGCAACACCATGCCCAAAAGCACCGCAGCCAGCCCCAGCCCAGCCATCACCGCCACGCCCCGCGCCTTTCGCGCATCACCCGCGTTGAACCGCGCATCGCACCACGCCACCGCCCGCCCCATCAGGACGGCAGGATGCGGCACCCGATCCCAGATCGCGCGCGGCTCGCCGAACATCGCATCGAGGATCAGCCCCAGAACAAGGCTCACAACGCCGCCTCCAGCCGCGCCCAACCCTCCCGCTCCGGCAGGCCCAACCGCACCCAGCGATCCGAATAGGGAAAGATCCGGCTCAGGATATGCGCCCGCCCCAGCCGATCCTGAAATGCCGCCGCATCCGCCACCTCGTAAAGGCGAAAGAGGTCGGTGCCCCCCACCAGCGTCCCATGCGCCGCCGTCAACCCGTCAAGCCGCGCGGCATCCGCCGCCAGCCGCTTGCGCGTCGCCTCGGCCCATGCGCGATCCTCCAGCGCCCGCGCGCCGATCTCCAGCGCCGGGCCGGACACCGCCCAAGGCCCCAACCGCGCGCGCAGCCGCGCCATCTCGTCGGGCGCCCCGATCGCGAACCCCAGCCGCAAACCAGCAAGCCCCCAGAACTTGCCGAAACTCTTCAGAACAACCCGCCCCGCCCCGGCCTCGCCCACCAGCGAGCGCCCCGGCGTCACGTCGCAAAAGCTCTCGTCGATCACCATGCGCGGCATGCTCAGCTCCTCCGCCGACCAGAGCCGCCCGTCGGGATTGTTGGGATGCACGATCACCCGCGCCTCGCCCCCGGCCCCGATCTCCCAGCCGCAGGAGCGAAACGCCGCCTCGTGTTCGTTATAGGTCGGGCCCGGCACATCGACCCGCCCCACCGGCCACAGCCCCGGCAGCGCCGCGATGATCGCCGACGCCCCGGGTGCCGCGACGATCTCCAGCCCCTCCGGCACATCCCAGAACGCCCGCGCCGCCGCGATCAACCGCGCCTGCGCGCCCGCATCGGGAAGCGCCGTCCACGCCCCGCGCGATATCTCTCCCACCGGGTAAGGCTCCGGGTTGATGCCCGTCGAAAGGTCGATCCATTCGCCGCGCGCGCCGCCCCACCGGGCCAGCGCCGCGTCGATTCCGCCGCCATGATCGCGCGCTTGTTGCATCTTCGCTCCCGTCCTGCCGTTGCCATCCCCTTCAACCGGATTCGCCCCGCTCCGGCAAGTCCCGGCAAGCCCGTTCAGGACGAACGCAACGCGATGATCGCCCCCGCAAGGCTAATCAACGCGATACCCCAGACCTGCCACGGCCCGATCCCCTGCCCGAACCAGACCCATGCGAATAACGGGCCGAAGATCATCACCGAATACTCGAATACCGCCACATAGGACGGCTCGGTCAATTGATAGGCCTTGATGATCCCGAACACGCCCGCCACCGATCCCACCGCCTGAACGAGCAGCCAGACGTGGATCTCGCCGAACGCCCACACCCAGCCCCGGGTGAGAAAGGCCAGCGCGCCGCCCGCCTCGCCAATGCCGAACAGCCAAAGAAGCCCCAGCATGATCAGCCCCATCACCCCCTGCATGCCCATCACCCCGGCCAGCATCCCGACCGTGCTTTCGCCCGCGCACCATTCGCGCGTCGCCAGCGCGCCCAGCGCGTAAAAGAACCCGCCCAGCACCGGCATCAATGTCACCCAGCTGAAATTCTCCGGGTCCGGCTGCAACACCAACAGCGCCCCGGCAAAGCCACAGGCCACGGCCACGATGCGCCACGGCCCGATCCGGTTGCCAAAGCCCACAACCGTGATGATCAGAACAAAGATCGGCGACGTGAACAGCCCCGCCAACGCCTGCGCGATCGGCATCACCGCCAGCGACGCGAAATAAAACAGCATCGCCAGCGCCACGAACAGGCTGCGCAACAGCACCCGCCCGGCTCGCTGCCACCGCATCGGCCCCATTCCGACCCGTGACATCAACCAGATGAGCGGCAGCGCGATCACCATGCGGATCACGTAGAATTGCCAAAGCCCGATCGACCCCGCGATCACCGCAACAAAATTGTCGACCACCCCGATCATCATCATCGCGGCCAACATCCAGACCGCCGCGGCCAGCGGCCTCGTTTCCACCTGAACCATTCTGCCCCTCACGACTTTTCCGGTCTTCCAAACCCGGGTTTCGCGCAATAATCTGTCCCGAAACCGACATCGTTCGGGAACGGGAATCAGGGGGAGGATCGACATGGGCTGGCTCAGCGACGAAACCGGGCTTGAAAAAACCGCCGCGAACCATGTGCCGCTGACGCCACTGTCGCACCTGCGGCGCGCGCGCGACATCTTTGCCGATCACCCCGCCGTGGTCTATGGCACCCACCGCAAGACCTATGCCGAATACTACGCGCGCTGCACCCGCCTCGCCTCGGCCCTCGCGGGGCTGGGCGTTGCCCCCGGCGACGTGGTGGCCAGCGTCATCCCCAACCTGCCCGCCCAGGCCGAGGCGCATTTCGGCGTGCCCGCCTGCGGCGCGATCCTCAACGCGATCAACACCCGCCTCGATCCCGGCACCATCGCCTATATCCTCGCCCATGGCGGGGCCAAGGTCGTGCTCGTCGACACCGCCCACCTGGCCCTGGTCACCCAAGCCATCGCCGAAATGGACGCCCCCGCCCCCAAGCTGGTCGAAGTTCCCGATCCGCAAGCCGGTTATCCCGCCACCGGCGCGCACCTCGAATACGAGGATCTGCTGGCACAGGGCGACCCCGGTTTCGACTGGATCATGCCCGAGGACGAATGGGAGAGCATCGCGCTCAACTACACCTCCGGCACCACCGGCCGACCCAAGGGCGTGGTCTATCACCATCGCGGTGCCTGCCTCAGCACCTATGCCCAGGTGGTCAGCTGGCGCATGGTGCTGCACCCGAAATACCTCACCATCGTGCCGCTGTTTCACTGCAATGGCTGGTGCCACACGTGGATGATGCCGCTCCTCGGCGGCACCGTGGTCTGCTGCCGCGACATCACCGCGAAAAGCATCTATGACGCCATCGCCGACGAGGGCGTGACCCATTTCGGCGGCGCGCCCATCGTGCTCAACGCCATCGTCAACGCCCGCGACGCCGAACGCCGCGCCTTCGATCACGTGGTCGAGGTCTTCACCGCAGGCGCCCCGCCCCCCGCCGCCACACTGCGTGCGATCGAACCCTTGGGCTTCAACGTGACACAGGTCTATGGCCTCACCGAAACCTACGGCCCGGCCACCGAATGCACCTGGAAGGCCGAATGGGACGACCTCCCCGACGAGGAACGCTACGAGATCAAGGCCCGCACCGGCGTCATGATGCCGATGATCGAGGAAAGCACCGTCATGGACCCCGACACCATGTCACAGGTGCCGATGGACTCGACCACGCAGGGCGAGATCATGTTTCGCGGCAACGCCGTGATGAAGGGCTATTACAAGAACCCGCAAGCCACCGCCGAGGCGTTTCGCGGCGGCTATTTCCACTCCGGCGATCTCGCCATCCAGCACCCCGACAGCTACATGAAGATCCTCGACCGCTCCAAGGACATCATCATTTCCGGGGGCGAGAACGTGAGTTCCGTCGAGGTCGAGGGCGTGCTGATGATGCACCCCGCCATCTCGCTCTGCGCCGTGGTGGCCCGGCCGGACGAGAAATGGGGCGAAGTGCCCTGCGCCTTTGTCGAATTGAAAGACGGCGCCACGACAACCGAGGACGAAGTCATCGCCTTTGCCCGCGGCAAACTGGCCGGGTTCAAGACCCCCAAACAGGTGATCTTTGCCGAATTGCCCAAGACCTCGACCGGCAAGATCCAGAAATTCGAACTGCGCAAGGCGCTTACGGGCAGTTAGGGCGTGGTGCCACGACCTGGCCCTACGAAAGGACAGCGACCGGCCCGGGGTGGGTGCGAAGCGCCCGCCCAGCCTGCGACCACCTGACCCTTGCGATCCATAAAAATATTCCATATCTCGAATGTAATGAATGGAATCTCCTAGAAAGGATCGCAACAATGACCGTTTCCCAGGCCGTCATGGCATTCGCCGGCTTCATGGTGCTGCTCTCGCTCGTGCTCACCTATTTCGTCCATCCCGCCTTTGTCTGGCTCACCGTCTTCGTCGGCGCCAACCTCTTCCAATCCGCCTTTACCGGCCTCTGCCCCGCCGCGACCATCTTCCGCAAGCTGGGCTTCAAGGTTCAGGGCACCGGCGCAGGCTGCGCCTGATCCCGACGCACACGACATGAGGGCATGGCAATTGCCCCCCCGGTCCTGCCCATGCTAACGTCTCAAGGAACGAGGCAGGGCAGGCCCGAACATGACCGCACTCAGTGCATATGACCGGATCGAGGCCACCGGTCTTTGGCGTCCCACCCCGGACGACCAGCGCCGCGAGGTAATCGTCTCGATCGGCGAGGCGACGCTCACCATCACCGATCACAACGACCGTGCGCTGGCCCATTGGTCGATCCCCGCGGTCGCGCGCGCCAATCCCGGCCAGCACCCGGCGATCTTCCACCCCGACGGCGATCCCGGCGAAACCCTCGAACTGCCCGAGGACGAGGCCCAGATGATCGCCGCCATCGAAACCCTGCGCAACGCGGTCGAGCGCGCCCGTCCCCGGCCCGGGCGGCTGCGCCTGATGGGGCTTCTGCTTTCGGTGGCGACCATCCTTGCCCTTGGCATCTTCTGGCTGCCTGGCGCGCTGCGCGACCACGCCGTCAGCGTCGTCCCCGACGTCAAGCGCACCGAGATCGGAACCGCGCTGCTCACGCGCATCCGGCGTGTCGCCGGAACCCCCTGCACCGAGCCACAGGCCATGTCGGCACTGGCACGGCTCTCGGCCCGCCTGCCCGCACCCGAGGGGCCCGCGCGGCTCGTCACGCTGCGCGGCGGGGTGCGCGAGGCGGCACACCTGCCCGGCAATATCGTGCTGCTCAATCGCGGCCTGTTCGAGGATCACGAAGAACCCGACGTGGTGGCGGGGTATATCATCGCCGAACATCTGCGCGCCCAGATCGACGACCCGCTGCGCCGCATGCTCGACCATCTGGGCATGATGGCCAGCCTGCGCCTGCTGACCACCGGACAGCTCTCCGACGAAATGCTCGACAGCTACGGCGAGGATCTGCTCACCGCGCCCCCCGTGCCGCTCACCGACGCGGCCCTGCTGACCGGGTTCGCGGCCTGGTCCGTGCGCTCGACCCCCTATGGCTATGCCCGCGACATCACCGGCGAAACCACCCTCGGCCTGATCGAGGCCGACCCGTTTGCCAGCGAGGCCCCCGGCCCGCTCATCTCCGATGCGGACTGGCTCAGGCTCCAGGGCATTTGCGGCGGCTGAAGCGTTTCGGGAAACACCTGATACATCATGCATCGCAAATGTCCCGCGAGCGCGAAGCGCGGCAGGGTATTTGCGATACAGCCTTTTCCCGAAACGCCACAAGGAACGCACGGCGCGTTAACCCTTTTCGCGGTCTCACCAACGCCCTCGCGTGTCATACGCCCAACAGCCGGGCAGCAGCCGGAAATCACCCCCCGATTTTTCGCCGAAAGATCGCGTTAACCCGGCGGGACGGTGCCACAGGAAACTGTCAACCTGTGGCCGCCGCCAGTGTCACCGCAGGAAGATTTCGCCGCGCATCGTCTCGGGAATTTCTGCGCCCAGACGGCTCAGGATCGTGGGCGCGATCTGCACCTGGCCGATCTCGGCATCCCGCTCCGGCCCCTGCGCGGGACCGAAATAATACATCGACGTCAGTTGCTGAAGATCGCCCCGCCCACCATGATGGCCGCGCTCGTCCTGCCCGTGATCGGCGGTCACGATCACCTCGTATCCCGCCGCCCGCCATTGCGGAATGAACGGCGCCAGCATCTCGTCCATCACCGCGCAGGCATGGTCCATTTCCTGGCTTTCATGGAAGAACCGGTGCCCCATGCTGTCGAGCGTGCAAGTGTGCAACAGCCCGTAATTCAAGGAAAATCTCTGGCACAGGCTGGTCAGCGTGGCATAGAGATCGACATCCGAGGGCGTCATCTGGTTGATCAGGCCATAGCCCGTCATCGAATGGAACCGCCCGTGATTGATGGTCTCGCTCTCGGGCTCGTCATACTCGATGTCGCGCACGTAATCGAAGGGCGAGCGGTTGAAGAACTCGCTCCAGAAACTGTGCGCCACCGCCCCCGTCACGCCGCCCGCCTTGCGCACCTGGCCGAACACATCCGGATGCGACAGGCGGAACACGTTGCCATTGCCGGTGCAGCCATGCTCCTGCGCCGGAACCCCGGTGTGGATCGTGGCATAACAGCTCGCCGAAATCGACGGCAGCGCCGCGCGATGGGTGAACCGCTGCGCCTCCCCGCTCTCGACCCAACCTTCCAGGTTACCGAAAAGCCTGCGAAAATTCCGCTGCGGCACCCCGTCGATGATGATGAGTAAAAGCTTTCCGTCCATCTTCTGCCCTTCCTTGAAATAGAACGCTAACCCTTTGATCAGACGCCGGAAACCTCGGGCTGCACAACCTGGCAATCGCCCGGCTCACAACACCACGACCCCCGAATGCTTGGCCTTGTCCTCGGGCTCGACATGGATGGTGACCTGCGCATCCGCGAATTCCGCATGCAAGGCCCGCTCGATCCGGTCACAGATGTCATGCGCCGATGTCACCGATGTATCCCCGTCCACCACAAGGTGAAACTCGATGAAAGTGGCCTGCCCCGCCTGCCGCGTCTTGAGGTCATGCGCCTCGATCGCACCCTCCGCCGCGTCGGAAATCACCGCCCGGATCTGCTCAAGCTCACCCTCGGGCACCGCCTCGTCCATCAACCCGCTCAGGCTGGTCGAAACCACCCTCCATCCCGACCACAGGATATTGACCGCCACCAGCGCCGCAAGGATCGGATCGAGCAGCACCCAACCGGTCAGAATGGCCAGCAGAACCCCGACCGCGACACCGACCGAAGAGACCACGTCGCTCAACAGATGCCTGCCATCCGCCACCAGAGCGGGCGAACGCAGCCTGCGCCCTTCCCTGAGCAGGACCCAGCACCACACCCCGTTGAGGATATTCGCCGCCACGTTGACCGCCAGCCCGGTCAATGGCGCATCCAGAACCCGCGGGTTCATGAACGCCTGCGCCGCCTCGCGCAGGATAAAGAGCGCCGCAATGATGATCAGAACCCCCTCCAGCACCGCGCTGAAGAACTCGGCCTTGTGATGGCCATAAGGGTGGTTGCTGTCGGCGGGTCGCGCCGCGATCCGGATCGCGATCAGCGCGGCAATCGCGGTCGCCACGTTGACGATACTCTCCATCGCATCCGACAGAAGCGCGACCGATCCGGTCATCGCCCACGCCATGAGCTTGAGCGCCAGAACCACCAGCCCGATCAGGATGCTGCCCGTGGCGATCTTCTGGGTTCGTTCCATCTTTCGCCTTCCCGCCAGCCCCGGCCGCTCCGGTGCATTGGTCCGGCATTGACCAGACCGCAGCGATTTTTTCAACCCTGAACCGGACCCCCTATCCGATCAGCACATTCATATGCGCCGCCACGCTACGTGCCAGCGCCCCCGGCTCGTATCCCCCCTCCAGCATGGAAAGCACCCGCCCTCCCGCATGCCGCCGCGCCACCGCCAAAAGCTCCTGCGTGACCCAGACGTAGTCGTCATCGGTCAGTTGCAGATGCGACATGTCATCGGCCACATGGCCATCGAACCCCGCCGAAATGAACAGGAACTCGGGCGCAAAGGCCTCCAGCGCGGGCAACCAGTGTTCACGCACACCCGTGCGAAACTCCTTGCCTCCCGCCCCCGCACTCAATGGCACATCGACAAGGTTCGCGGTGTCCGACGCATGGCCGGTGAACGGATAGAACGGATGCTGGAATGACGAACAGAACAGCACCCTCGGCTCGTCGCGAAAAATATCCTCGGTGCCGTTGCCATGATGCACATCGAAATCAACGATCGCCACACGGCTTAGCCCATGCGCCTCAAGCGCATGCGCCGCCGCCACCGCGATATTGTCAAAGAGACAAAACCCCATCGCGCGGCCCCGTTCGGCATGATGCCCCGGCGGGCGCACCGCGCAAAACGCCGAATGCACTTCGCCCGCCATGATCGCATCGACCCCCAGAACACCGGCCCCCGCCGCCCGCTCCGCCGCGCGCAGCGTGCCCGGCGACATCACCGTGTCGCCGTCGATCTCGACCGGCTCGCGCACCGGATCGAGCGCATATATCCGGTCGAGATAGGCCGCATCATGAACCCGCTCCAACTCCGCACGCGTCACCTTGGGCGCATCGAACCGGCGCACCACGAAATCCAGCCCCGACATGATCAACTGGTTCTCGATCGCCGAAATCCGCTCTGGCTGATCGGGATGCAGCATGCCCGTATCGTGTTCCATGCACTCGGCATGCGAAATGAACGCCAGCATGTTCCCTCCTCCCGCGCCGCGCCCGTTCAACAGCGCAGGCGCCCGATCTCACAATTCCCGCTGCACCACCACGATCTCGCGATCCTCTGTCGAGCGTTCGCTGTGAAACCCGAGTTCCTCCATCAGGTGCAGCATCTGGCTATTCTCACGCAACACCGTCCCCTCGATCGACACCAACCCATGATCGCGCGCCGCATCCATCAGCGCCTTCATCAGCCGCGTCCCGATCCCCTGATGCTGTAGCTTGTCATTGACGACCACCGCGAATTCGCAACTGCGCCGGTCGGGATTGATCGCATAACGCGCCACGCCGACCTGCTTCTGGTGGCCCTCCTCGCCCACAAGCGCCACCAGCGCCATCTCGGTGCGATAGTCAATCTGCGTGAACCGCGCCAGCATCTCGGCCGACAATTCGTTGATCGTGCCCATGAACCGGAACCGCTTGGCCTGCGGTGACAGGTCGCGCACGAAATTCCGCTCTGCTTCCGCATCCTCGGGCCGGATCGGCCGGATGGTCAGGATCTGGCCGTCCGACAGATGCGCCTCCTTGACCAGATGCCGCGGATAGGGATGGATCGCCATGTGATCATAAGGCCCGTCCTTGCTCGGCGGTCGTTTGATCACGATCCGCGCATCGACCGACAACACCCCGTCGGGCCCGGCAAAAAGCGGGTTGAGGTCAAGTTCCACGATCTCGGGCAATTCACAGACCATGTCCGACACCCGCATCAGCACATCGACAACCGCCTCGCGCTTGACCGCATGCCGGTCCCTGAACGCGTCGAGCAGACGCGACACCCGCGTCCGGTCAATCAGCCGGTTTGCCAGTACCGCGTTGAGCGGCGGCAGCGCCACCGCGTTGTCGCGCAGGATCTCGACCATCGTGCCGCCCGCGCCGAACATGATCACCGGGCCAAAGACCGGATCGCGGCTTGCCCCCACCACCAGCTCGCGCGCATCGTCGACCTGCGCCATCCGCTCGATCGTCACGCCCTCGATCCGCGCTTCGGGGCGCAGCGCCTTGGCCCTCTCGGTGATCTGACGCCATGCCGCCATCACGTCTGCTGCATTCATCAGGTTGAGCATCACGCCGCCCACATCCGACTTGTGCGGAATGTCCGGGCTCAGGATCTTCATCGCCACCGGGAAACCCACCGTCTCGGCGGCCACGAGTGCGTCACCGGCGCTGTCGGCCTCGATGGTCATGTTCGTCGGGACGCGGAACGCGCGCAATATCGCCTTGCTCTCGATATCGTTGAGCATATGGCGCCCGTCGCGCAACGCCGTGTCGATGATCATCCGCGCGCCCATCAGGTCCGGGTCGGCCACCTCGGTCAGCGGTTCGGGCACCTCCAGCGCCAGCCGCTGGTGCCGGTGATGCTGCGCCAGGTAGGAAAATGCCTCCACCGCGCGCTCGGGCGTGATGAAATCGGGAATGCCGTTCTCGCTCAGGATGCGCCGCCCCTCGGCCACCGAGGATTCGCCCATCCAGCAGGCCAGAACCGGCTTCTTGCCCCGCTTGGGCACCGCGTCGACCACCGCCCGCGCAGCCGCACTTGCCTCGGTCATCGCCTGCGGGGTCAGCATCACCAGAACCCCGTCCAGGTTGGGATCGTCGAGGCTGGCCTTCAACGCCACGCCATAGGCTTCGGCCGAGGCATCCCCCAGGATATCGACCGGGTTGCCATGGCTCCAATAGGGCGACAACACCTTGTCGAGCGCCTTCACCGTCTTTTCGGTGATCGGCGCCACTTCGAGCCCCAGATCGCCCGCCCGGTCGGCGGCCAGAACCCCGGCCCCGCCACCATTGGTCACGATGCCCAACCTGTTGCCCCCGGCACGCTTGCCCGCCGACAGGATCTCGGCAGCGGCGAAAAGCTGGCCGAATGTCGTGGCCCGCACCGCACCCGAGCGTGATAGCGCCGCGTCGAACACCGCGTCCGACCCGATCAGCGCCCCGGTATGGGTGTTCGCCGCCTTGGAGCTGGCCGCATGGCGCCCCGATTTCAGCACGATCACCGGCTTCGAGCGCGCCGCGATCCGCAAGGCACTCAGGAACCCCGGCGCATTGTTGATCCCCTCGACATAAAGCAGGATCGCCTCCGTCTTGGGATCGGTCGACAGGAAATGCAGCACGTCGCCGAAATCGGCGTTGGCCGAATTGCCCAGCGACACAATGGCCGAAAACCCCAGATGATGCGGCCCCGCCCAATCGACAATCGCCGAACACAGCGCGCCGGATTGCGACACCACCGCCAACCGCCCCTCGGGCGCGTCGGAATTGAGAAATGTCGCGTTCATCCCCAGCCATGGCCGCACCAGCCCGACGCAATTGGGGCCGAGGAACCGAACCCCCGCCTTGCGCGCCGCCTCCTTGAGCTTCGCCTCAAGCTTGCGGCCCTCCTCGCCCACTTCGCGGAACCCTGCGGACAGAACGATCGCGGCGCCGATACCCGCCGCGCCCAGATCCCGCAGAATATCCGGGATCACCGCCGCCGGCGTCGCGATCACCGCAAGATCGATCCGGTCGGGCACATCAGCGATGGACTTGTAACAGACCTGTCCGCGCACGCTCTCGTATTTCGGATTGACCGGCACCACCGGCCCCTCGAACCCGCCCGCCAGAAGATTGGCGTGAACCTTGGACCCGACACTCGTGGCCGATTCACTGGCACCGAAAACCGCGATGCCGCGCGGGTTGAACAATGTTTCGAGCGGACGTTTGAACATGATGGCGTCTCATCCTTTGCTGCGCAGCAATCCTATCATGCTGCACGTGCAAAATACATGGCCTTGCCCGGGTCTCCTTGCGCCAGATCAAGAAGCAGACCGCTTGCCCAAACGTCACCCGAAAGCGCGCCACGTCCCTCGCAAAGCAAAGCGCCGCATATGCGATTCGCCGTCCCGCCCGGCCCGGCTCAGTTGCCCGCGCTTTCCATCTTGCGATGCGCGATGACCTCTTCCAGCCAACCCAGCTTCATCTCGGGGACGGAGCTCAAAAGCAGATCAGTGTAATCGTCGAAGGGCGGGCTCAGAACCTCGCTCTTGGTGCCGTATCGCACCACCTTGCCCTGATACATCACCGCGATCGAATCCGCGATGGCCCGCACCGTGGCCAGATCGTGGGTGATGAAGAGATAGGCCACGTTCTCGACCTTCTGCAGGTTCAGCAAGAGCTTGAGAATCCCATCCGCCACCAGCGGATCGAGCGCGCTCGTCACCTCGTCGCAGATGATCAGCTTGGGTTCCGCCGCCAGCGCCCGGGCAATGCAGACACGTTGCTTCTGTCCGCCCGACAATTCCGCCGGGTAACGGTCGATGAACCCCGCCCCCATCTCGATCTCGTCGAGCAATTCCTGAATCCGCTCGCGCTTTTTCGCGCCCCGCATGCCGAAATAGAATTCCAGCGGCCGCCCGATGATCGTACCCACCGTCTGACGCGGATTCATCGCCACGTCAGCCATCTGATAGATCATCTGCAATTCGCGCAGGTCTTCTCGGTCTCGGCTCACCAGGTCTGGCGAAAGGGTGCGTCCGGCAAACTCGATCCGGCCTTCGCTTGGCGGCAAAAGCCCCGTGATCACGCGCGCCAAGGTCGACTTCCCCGATCCGCTTTCGCCCACCACGGCCAGCGTCTGACCGGGGCTCAGATCGACGCTCACATCATGCAGAACATCGAATTTCGTGCCCTTGTAACGCGCGGTGATGTTCTCGCATCGCAACACCGGTTCGGGATTCGGCTGTTTCTCTTCATGCTCGATCGAGCGCACCGAAACCAACGCGCGGGTATATTCTTCCTTGGGCGCGTTGATGATCTGCTCGGTGGTGCCATATTCCACCATCTCGCCCATCTTGAGCACCATGATGTTGTCGCTGACCTGCGCCACCACGGCGAGGTCATGGGTGATGTAAAGCGCCGCCACCCCGGTATCGCGGATTGCCTCCTTGATCGCCATCAACACGTCGATCTGGGTGGTCACGTCCAGCGCGGTGGTGGGCTCGTCGAACACCACCAGCTCGGGCTCGGGACAGAGCGCCAACGCCGTCATGCAGCGTTGCAACTGCCCACCCGACACCTGGTGCGGATAGCGGTCGCCGATCTTGTCGGGCTCGGGCAGGCCCAGCTTGGCGAACAACTCGACCGCCCGCTTCTCGGCCTCGCGGCGCGAGAACTTGCCGTGCTCGACCGAGGCTTCGACCACCTGGTCCATGATCTTCCTGGCCGGGTTGAACGAGGCCGCCGCCGACTGGCTGACATAGGTCACCTCGCCACCGCGCAGCCGCCGCACATCGCGCCAGCCCGTTTGCAGGATGTCACGCCCGTTGACCCAGACCTCGCCGCCGGTGATCGTTACCCCGCCTCGGCCATAAGCCATGGTGGCCAGACCGATCGTGGACTTGCCCGCGCCCGACTCGCCGATCAGGCCCAGAACCTTGCCGCGTTCAAGTTCGAAATCGACACCATGCACGATCTCGATGTCATGCGGTGGCTCATCGGGCGGATAGACCGTCGCGCCGATCTTGAGGCCACGCACCTTTACCAGAGCATCACTCATCCCCGCCCCCCTTTCAGGCTCGTCGTGCGGTTCAGGACCCAGTCCGCGACAAGGTTCACGCTGATCGCCAGCGTCGCGATCGCCACCGCCGGATAAAGCGCGGCACCGATGCCGTAATTGATCCCGTCAGCATTCTCTTTCACGATCCCACCCCAATCGGCCTCAGGCGGCTGAATGCCCAGCCCGAGGAATGACAGCGTCGAGATGAAAAGCACCATGAAGATGAAGCGCAGCCCCATCTCGGCCACCAGCGGCGACAGGGCATTGGGCAGGATCTCGCGAAAGATCACCCAGACCCGCCCCTCACCACGCAGCTTGGCGGCCTCGACGAAATCCATCACGTTGATATCCACCGCCACCGCCCGGCTCAGGCGGAAGACCCGCGTGCTGTCCAGGAAGCCCATCACCAGAACCAGCACAGGCACCGTGACCGGCATCACCGACAGAACCACCAGCGCAAAGATGAGCGACGGGATCGACATGATCAGATCGACAAAGCGCGACAGCGCCTGATCGACCCAGCCCCCCATCACCGCCGCCAGAAAGCCAAGGATCGAACCCGTGGTGAACGAGATGAAAGTCGCGACCGTGGCGATAAAGATCGTCGTGCGCCCGCCATATATCATCCGGGTCAGCAGGTCGCGCCCGATATTGTCGGTGCCCAGCCAGTGCTTGGAACTCGACGGTTCCCACACGCCCCCGACCACCTCGGCCATGCCATAGGGCGCGATCCAGGGCGCGAAAATCGCCATCAGGAAGTAAAGTGCGGTAAAGAACAGACCGACCGCCGCGGCCATTGGAATGGTCTTGATCATTTCGGGTGCCTCAATCTCGGATTGGTCAGGATCGAAACGATATCGGCCACAAGGTTCAGCCCGATATAGACCGCCGCGAAGACAAGGCCACAGGCCTGCACCACCGGCACGTCCCGTTTGCTCACATGATCGACCAGATATTGACCCATTCCCGGGTAGACGAACACCACCTCGATCACCACGACCCCCACCACCAGGTAGGCAAGGTTGAGCATCACCACGTTGACCACCGGCGCAATCGAGTTGGGAAAGGCATGGCGCCAGATGATCTTGAACATCGTCAGCCCCTTGAGTTCCGCCGTCTCGATATAGGCCGATTGCATCACGTTGAGGATCGCCGCCCGCGTCATCCGCATCATGTGCGCGAGGATCACAAGGGTCAGGACAAGCACCGGCAAGGCAATCGATTCAAGCTTGGTGAACACATCCGCATCCGGCCGGAACCCGACCGCCGTCGGGTTGAGCAGGCGAAACTGCACCCCGAGGAAGAACATCACCACGTAAGCAACCAGGAACTCGGGCACCGAGATCGACGCCAGCGTGACCCCGGAGATAAGCTTGTCCGGCCAGCGGTCGCGATACCGCACCGCCAGAAGGCCAAGGAAGATCGCCAGAGGAACCGAGATCATTGCCGCCCAGAACGCTAGGAACAGCGTATTGCCAAGCCGCGACCCCATCGCCGAGGCGATATCCTGCCCCGACGTGAGCGACGTGCCGAGATCGCCCTGAACCACACCGCCCAGCCAGGCGAAGTAGCGTTGCACCGGTGGATCGTTCAGCCCCATGTCGCGCCGCAGATTGGCCAGCGCCTCGGGTGTGGCCGACTGGCCAAGGATGGATTGTGCCACGTCTCCGGGCAGGACGATCGTGCCGGCGAAGATCAACACCGACACGAAGAAGAGCAGAAGCAGGCCCAGCGAAATCCGCTGGACCAGCAATCTCAGGACAGGCGACATCTTACGCCGCGACCCACATCCGGAACGGCGCATAGGCGTTCATCAGCGGCTGGCCCGCAACGCCATCCACCCAACCTGCGACCCGGTCGGTTGTCGCATCGAGGAAGTCGTTGAACATCGGGCAGATCAACCCGCCCTCGTCGCGCACGATCATGCCCATGTCGGCATACATCTGCTTGCGCTTGGCCGTGTCCAGCTCGGCCCGCGCCGCCATCAGCAACTGATCGAACGTCTCGTTGTTGAAACGCGTGTCGTTCCAGTCCGCGGTCGACAGATAGGCGGTGGTGTACATCTGGTCCTGCGTCGGCCGCCCGCCCCAGTAGCTGGTGCAGAATGGCTGCGCATTCCAGACTTCCGACCAATAGCCGTCATTGGGCTCACGCTTGATCTCAACCGTGATCCCCGCTCCGGCACAGCTTTGCTGGAACAGCGCCGCCGCATCCGGCGCACCGGGGAACGAATTGTCCGAGGTGCGCAGCAGGATCGACCCTTCATAGCCCGATTTCTTCATGTGGAACGCGGCCTTGTCGGGGTCGTACTCGCGCTGTTCCATCTCGGTATAAAGCGGGTAGGAGGCGTTGATCGGCGTGTCATTCCCGACCGAGCCATACCCATGCAGGATCTTGTCGACCATTTCCTGCCGGTTGATCCCGTATTTCAGCGCCATACGCACGTCGTTGTTGGCAAAGGGCTCCGTGTCACAATGCATGATGAACACGTAATGGCCCGGGCCGGACGACGTCCGCACGGTGATGCCGGGCGCCCGGTTGATCAGATCGGCGGTGCGCGGCGGCACCCGGTCGATCATGTCCACCTGCCCCGATTGCAGCGCCGCCACACGGGCGGTGTTGTCGTTGATCACCAGAACCTCGATCTCGGCGGCATGGCCCATATCGCCCCAGAAGTCAGGGTTCTTCTCGGCGATGATCCGCACGCCCATCTCGGCTTCCTTGATGATGTAAGGACCGGTGCCGATCGCCGCGTCGGGCGCGTCCTTGCCGCCATTGGGCTGAATGGCAAGGTGATAATCGGCCAGCATGTAAGGCAGGTCGGCATTCGCGCTGTTGAGTTCGACAACCACGCTGTCGCCATCGGCACTCACATTGGTGATGTCGCGCAACAGGCCCAGCGCGCCCGACTTCGCATCCTCGTCCGAATGACGCTCGATGGTGGCGACGACATCCTCGGCCGTGACCGACTTGCCGTTCGAGAAGGTGATGCCTTCGCGGATCTTGAAGGTCCAGGTCTTGGCATCCGCCGACGCCGAGAAGCTCTCGGCGACCTTGCCCGCGATGCTGCCATCATCGGCCAGCTCGGTCAGGCTCTCGCCCCAAAGCCGAATCGCCATCAGCGCCACCTGGTTGGTGGCCAGCGCCGGATCGAGGCTGTCAGTGGTCGACCCGCCCTGAAGGCCCAGCCGCATGATCCCGCCCTTTTGCGGCCCCGCCGCGTGAACCGCCTCGGCCAGCATCGTGTTGGCTGCCGCCGCCGTTACGCCCACGGCCGCCGCGCGGCCCATGAAATCGCGACGCGAGATCCGGCCCATCGCCGCGCTCACCTTGAGATAGTCGAGATAATCTTTCATTTCGGTCTCCCTTGTTGTTCTTGCTTCACGGTGTCCCGTTCCCGGCCCCGCGTTATTAACTCATGAGTCAATCAAACCGCATCCCCCCCGAGGCTTCAAGGAATTTCTGGAAAAACTTCGCCTCGTGCCCGATCACATTCCGTCACGCGGGATGCTGTCCGTCATTTCCTTTTGATAGACCAATGTGTCATTTTCGTAAGCTTCCAGTCGCGCAGTAACATGAAATTCCTTTCGATCCGACCACATTTCGGCAAAAGTTTCGGTCCGCAGCATCATGTCGTCACGCCCGGTTTCCTCGGTCCAATGGGTGATGCCCCGCGCGCTCAGCGGGTCGTCGGGGTGAATCACCCAGCGTTCGCGGGATATCCCCCCCGAGATCAACCCGTGCCCGAGATCGCGCTGTTTTCCGAAATCATCCTCGATGATCACGGTCACAAGACCGCTCGACAAATCCTCTTCGACCCGGCGAATATTCTCCGGCGCGCGCAGCTCCTCCACTTGCCAGGGCGTTACATCCTCGTCCACCGGGGGAAAATCCCATTCCTCGGCGTCCGCCCGCGCCCGCACCGGAAGATCCAGCGCCCCGCCCGCGATCGTCACGCAGGCCGCCTCGGACGCGGGCCACAAAAGCGGCCAATAGGCCGTGCTCACTGCCACGGCGATCCTGTGCCCCTCGGGCACCCGATAGGCGATATGGTCAAGCACGACCTCGACCTCCACCGCCTCCCCCGGCACCATCGGCTCGGGCGCCGCGTGACCGTTCCGATGCGTGAGGTTCAGCACACCATAGGTGATCCGTGTCCGCACCCCGTCGGGATGAACATGATTGAGTCGCACCACGATCTGCCCCTGCGCCGTGTCCGCCGACAGGCGCAACCGCACCACCGGCGCACCGAGGATATCGCGGCTCTCGTCCAGCGGCGCAGAAACCCACACCGCCGATACCGCATCGTCACCACGTTGATCGCCCGACAGTTCCGGCCCACGCCCGATGGCGTAATATTCGCTGCCCCCCATGCCGCAGGTCTGGGGCGAGGCCACGCTCACCGCCTCTTCCCCGTCACCACCCAGAATACCGCCCGCGCCCAGCGCGAACCGCTCCGGCACACCCTGCGTTGCCGCGTCGGCAATCCAGAGTCCGGGCCGTTCCGTGGCCACCCGGTGCGGCCTGTGCCCCTCGATCAGGTAGGCGCGATAGGCCGGGTCATCCTCGGCGCCGTTCTCCACGTCCTTCAACCACCGATCCCACCAGCGTTTGGCGACCTGCAGGAACCCGATCCGCGGCTCGGGGCGCGCGATATGTGGGTAAAGATGCACCCACGGCCCGTTGATGCCCTTGGCACCGGGCAGGTTCTCCACCATCGCGGGCACCGCGTTCTTGTACCCGTCGGCCCAGCCGCTGATCGCCAGAACCTTCGCCTTCAGCGCCGAATAATCCTCGCAAATGCTGCCATGCTTCCAGTAATCGTCCCGCCTCTGGTGCCTGAGCCACGTGCTCAACAGAAACGGCTCCGCCTCCAACCGTTTCAGCCAGGTTTCCCGCCAATCCGCGCGCAGCGCCGGGTCGGGCGGACGGCTCGAATAGGCCCACATGGTCGAGGACCAGGCCAGGTTCTCGTTCAAGAGGCACCCGCCCTTGTAATGGATGTCATCGTTGAAACGATCCACGGTCGAGCACAGCGAAATCACCGCCTTCAAAGGTTCGGGCGCCAGTTGCGCCACCTGCACCCCGTTGAACCCGCCCCAGCTGATCCCCATCATGCCCACGCGGCCGTTGCACCAAGGCTGCGCCGCCAGCCATTCGATCACCGAAACCGCATCGGCCAGTTCCTGCGGGGTGTATTCATCCTCCATCAACCCGTCGCTGTCGCCATTGCCGCGCATGTCCACCCGCACGCAGGCATAGCCGCGCCTCGCCATCCATGGATGGGTGATCTCGTCACGCGCCGCCGTCCCGTCGCGCTTGCGATAGGGCAGATGCTCGACAATCGCGGGCACCGGATCATCCGCGCAATCCACCGGACGCCACACCCGGCACGACAGCCGCACCCCATCGGGCATCACGATCCCAAGGTCCGGAATTTCCTCGATTTCTCGCAAGTCAGCCATGTCAGGCACCCTTTTTCCAATTTCGCGCAACCTCCCGGCAGGCGCGCCCAAAGTCAACAACGGGTCGGCAGGCAGACCACTCACACCCTTGGCGGACGGGCCTTGTAAACCGGGAGACGCCAGCCAAAGATGATCGAACCCGCCCGCAGTGCCAGCGTCACCGCACCACAGATCACGAGTGCCATCCCCTCGCCCAGACCCGCAGCCAATGCAACAACCGCACCGCCCGCGCCCGCAAGGGCCGCGCTGGCGTAAAGCTCTCCCTGTTTGAGAACCAGCGGCACCTCGTTGCACACCACGTCACGCATCAACCCGCCAAGGCAGCCCGTGACCATCCCCATGATGATGATCACCGGCCCCGATTGCTCCGTCGCCACAGCAAGGCTCACCCCCGCCGGAACCGCCACGGCCAGCGCGAAAGCATCCAACCAGGTGAGCCAGCGATACCGGCTTTCCATCAAATGCGCGGTAAAGAACACCGCAACCGCCCCCAGAACCGCCACAGCGATATAAAGCGGCTCGGCAATCCAGAAGACCGGGTCACGGTCAAGCAACACATCGCGCAGCGTGCCCCCGCCCACCCCCGTCAGGCAGGCAACGAAAGCAAACCCCACGATATCGAGCTGCGCCCGACTCGCCGCCAACGCCCCGGTCAGTGCGAAAACCAGAACCGCCGCATAATCGAGAAGCGCGGCCCAGCTCATGCCCGGGCCGCTTTCTTGAAAGGTGCCATGCCCTCGCGCGCCAACTCGTCGGCGCGTTCGTTCTCGAGGTGGCCCGCATGGCCCTTGACCCATTGCCACGTCACGTCATGCCGCGCCTGCGCCGCGTCGAGCCGCTGCCACAACTCGGCATTCTTGACCGGCTTCTTGGCCGACGTTTTCCAGCCGTTCCGCTTCCAGCCGTGAATCCACCCGGTCACACCGTTCTTCACATAGGCCGAATCGGTCACGATCGTGATCTTCGACGCCCGCTCCAGCACCTCAAGCGCGTGGATCGCCGCCAAAAGCTCCATCCGGTTGTTGGTGGTCTCGGCCTCGCCCCCCGACAGGGTGCGTTCCTTCAACACCGTCTCGCCCTCGACCGCCTGCAACAGGACACCCCAGCCCCCGGGCCCCGGGTTGCCGCTGCACGCCCCGTCGGTATAGGCGAAAAGTTCAGGCATCGGGCATCAACTCCACGTATCCGGGCAGGTCCGCAATCCGGGCGATCCACGCCCTCAGGCGGGGGCACGCCCCGAGATCGAACCCGCCCCGGCTCTCGGCGCTGTGGGTATAGCCATAAAGCGCGATATCGGCCAAGTCGGCCCGCGCGCCGCCAAAGAACGGTGCCTCGCCCAAACCCTGCTCCATCAGGCTCAGGATATCCTGCCCGGCCTCGTAGAGTTCCGCCATGCGTTCCGGCGTGGCCGCCTCGGCCCGATCCGGATAACATCTGAGCGCGGCACGCACCGCGATCACCGGCTCATGCCGGTTCTGCTCGAAGAACATCCAGCTCAGCATTCGCGCCCGCGCCAGGGGATCAGGCGGAATCCAGCCCGTTCCCTCCCCCAGGTACCACAGGATCGCGTTCGACTCGGTCAGGATCTCGCCGGTGTCCAGATGCAACGCCGGGGCCTTGCCCATCGGCAACTGCCCCGCCGCCTTTGCCGCCTCGATCCCGGGTGATCGCGCCTCAACCGGCACATGGCTGTAATCCCGCCCCAGCAACGCCAGCAACAGGCGCACCTTGTAGCTGTTGCCCGACGAGGGCATCGAGTAGAGAACCATCCCGCTCATTCCGGCACCGGCTTCGCTCGGGCCAGCACCACGATATGATCCGACAGGCTCCCGTCGAGGCCCTTGCCGCGCCCGAACCGCCGCGCGATCACCTCGAACCCGGCATCGCGCATGAGGCCCAGCAACTCATCCTCGCCGTAATACGCATAGAACCGCCCGATCCCGTCCGGCCCCTCGCCCTCACCGAGCTTCAGACCCACATGCAGCGCCATCCCCGGCTTGCCCGCCCGCCGGATACGCAACAGCATCCCCGGCATCTCGGCCTTGGGCAGGTGCAGCAGGCTGAAATTGGCCCATATGCCGTCATACACACCCTCGGCCACCAATTCGTCGAACCGCGCCTGCCACGCGGTCACGCCGGGTTTGCACGCCGCGCGTGCCACCATCTCGGCAGAGGCATCGGTGGCATCCGCCTCGAACCCCCATTCGGCCAGCCTCGCGGCATAAAACCCCGGCCCAGAGCCCAGATCGAGCACCCGCCCACCCGCGGCCACGCGCGCGGCAAACGCTTCGAGATCGGCCAGCTCATAGAGCTTTTCGTTGACCTTTTCGTAATCCCCGGCCCGCGCATCATAAACCGCGATCGTGCGTCCATCGCTCATGCCATCACTCCCACTCCGAGGCAGACAATCACGACCACCGTCAGCGGCACCCGCAGCCGCATCCACCAATCCGGCGCGATTCCCGCGCGCCAGTAAAGCCAATCCAGCGCCAGAAGCCCCGCAAACCCCGCCATCAGCGCCAGCCCCGCACCATAAGGCCCGCCCCCGGTCATGAAAAACGCCCAAAGCGCCGGCAACACCGAGAGCCCGTAGGCCCAGGTCGCCTGATCCGGCTGCGCCCGTGTGGCAAACCCCCATAGCACACCCGACATGAACGACAGGATCACCATGCCAAAGAAAAGCTGAACATAAGGTCCGATCATCCGCGATCCGACCACGGGACGCACAGCATCGCCCAACTCGGGAAAAATCGTCGTGCCCGCACCCCAGATGAACGGCAAGAGCCCCGCCAGCCCGAGCCAAAGCGCCGCGCCGGGAATATCGCGCGCACCGCTCATGCCCGTTCCAGCGCCAGGCGGCCGGCCAACAGGGCAAAGACCGCGGCAAAGCCGCGATTGACCCACGCCATCAGCCGCGCATTGCCAAGGATCAGCACCCGCGCCTGCGCCGCAAACAGCCCGTAAAGAACGAAAATGCCAAAGGTCATCGCCATGAACACCGACCCCATCAAGACAAGCTCCCGCGTGGCCGTCGCCGGATCACCCGACAGGAAGGGCGGCAAAAGCGCGAGGAAGAAGATCGACAGTTTCGGGTTCAGCGTGTTGATCAGCACCGCGCGCCACGCCACGCGCCAGCCCGGCTGCGCCCTGCGTTCGGCCTGCACATTGAGCGCGCCCCCCGATTTCAGCGCCTGCCACGCCAACCACAGAAGATAGGCGACACCGGCGAATTTCACCACCTGGAACAACAGCGCCGAGGAATGCAGCACCGCCGCCAGCCCCGCCACCGCCGCGACCAGCGCGGGCACGATCCCGATCGTGCAGCCCAGCGCCGACCACAAGGCCGCGCGCCTGCCCTGCCCCAGCCCGCAGGCCAGCGTATAGATCACCCCCGTCCCCGGCACGAGACAGACCACGAGGGCGGTCATCAGAAATTGAATGGACATCGGGAGCACCTCCTGAACCGGGCCACGTCCTAGCCTAGCCGCGTGGCGATTCCGGCGAAAGGGGCACATCGGTCTCCACCACGCTCGGCCTCGTCCGTACCATCGCCCACCACGCGGCAAGCCGCGGAAAATCGCCCAGCATCGCCGCCCCCTGCGGCGCGCTGGCAAAGGCCGCGATCATCGGCGCCAGATGACAATCGGCCCGGGTGAACCCGCCATTCAGAACCAGGCCTTCCGCCGCCAGCGCATCAAGCGCGCCCAGAACCCCCGGCGCGGCCTCAAGCCCCTCGGCAATGATCTCGGGCGCGACGGGTTCGCCCAAAACCGGGCGATAGACGGCATGGGAATAAACCTGCCTCACCAGTGGCCAATAGCCATAGGCATCAACGATCCCGATCACCTGCGCAACCCGCGCCGCCGCTTTCGAATCGCGCGGCATCAATGCCGGTCCGTCAAACGCCCGGTCGATATAGTCGGTGATCGCAGCGGTCTCGTAGATCGTGAAATCGCCATGACGCAGAACCGGCACCCGCCCGAACGGATGCGACCCCCGCGCGCCCGGCGCAAAGGGATCGTGTTCCTCGTAATCGTGATCCACCCGCTTTTCGGCCAGCGCGATCCGTGCCACGCGGGTATAAACGCTGTGGCGAAACCCGGTCAGGGCAACCGCCGCGCCGCTCATGCCGGTTGCCGCAGCACGCGCGGCACCTTGAACTCGACATTCTCCTGCGCCGTTTCGACCTCTTCGATGGTCACGTCATACCGCGCGCACAGCGCGTCGATCACTTCCTTGACCAGAAGCTCGGGCGCCGAGGCCCCCGCCGTCACGCCGATGTTTTCAACCCCTTCAAGCGCGCGCCAATCAATATCGCCCGCTCGCTGCACCAGCTGCGAATAGCCACAGCCCGCCCGCCGGGCGACCTCGACCAGACGGCGCGAGTTCGACGAATTGGGCGCCCCCACGACCAGCATCGCCTGCGCCTTCCCGGCGATCGCCTTGACGGCCTCCTGCCGGTTGGTGGTGGCATAGCAGATATCTTCCTTGTGCGGCCCCCGAATCGCCGGGAACCGCGCCCTGAGCGCCGCCACGATGTCGATCGTGTCATCCACCGAAAGCGTCGTCTGTGTGACAAAGGCCAGCTTCTCGGGATCGCGCACCGTGACTCGCGCGACATCCTCGACCGTCTCGACCAACAGAACCTCGCCCGCGGGCAACTGGCCCATCGTGCCGATGGTCTCGGGATGCCCGGCATGGCCGATCATGATGATCTGAAGCCCCGTCTCGGAATGGCGCTCGGCCTCGATATGCACCTTGCTGACCAGCGGGCAGGTGGCATCGACGAACACCATCTCGCGCCGCTCGGCCTCTGCCGGCACCGCCTTGGGCACGCCATGGGCGGAAAAGATCACCGGCCGGTCATCGGGGCAATCGCTCAATTCCTCGACGAAAACCGCGCCCTTGGCGCGCAGATCGTCGACCACGTATTTGTTGTGCACGATCTCGTGGCGCACATAGACCGGCGCGCCCCATTTCGAAATCGCCATCTCGACGATCTTGATCGCCCGGTCCACACCCGCGCAGAACCCGCGCGGCGCCGCAAGAAAAAGGGTCAGGGGTGGTTTGGTCATAACGTCTCCTGTCGCAGGCCAAGAGCTATGCGTTTTGACCGCCTGCGTCCAGACGCAAGCGCCCGAAATTCAGCCGGGGTCACGCCACCTTGACTTGAC
The DNA here is from genome assembly GCF_008369105.1 of Aquicoccus porphyridii. Lineage (GTDB taxonomy): Bacteria > Pseudomonadota > Alphaproteobacteria > Rhodobacterales > Rhodobacteraceae > Aquicoccus > Aquicoccus porphyridii. Next base: position 40,798 of record NZ_VINQ01000012.1, read on the forward strand.
CTTCCCGCACAGGAAGCCCCGAAATCACGGCGACAAACCTGACCGGAGCCACCATGACCCGAAAAACGCCCATGCCGTGCGGCCTCACCGTCCTTTGCCTGTCGGTCCTTTGCCTGTCGCTGACCGCCGTGCCGCCGGTTTCCGCGCAGGGGCTGTTTCCCTATACCGACGCGCGCGAAGTGTTGCGCGGCAAGGCGCTTTACGACGACTATTGCGCCGCCTGCCACGGGGCCGATCTCGAAGGCGAGGCGAACTGGCGCCAGCCCGACGAGGACGGCTACCTCCCCGCCCCGCCGCATGATGAGACCGGCCACACCTGGCATCACCCGGACGAACAGCTCTTGATGATCACCAAATACGGCACCGCCGCCCTTGTGGGCGGCGATTACAAGACCCGGATGGAGGGATTCGGCGATCAACTCGACGATGACGAGATCCTTGCCATTCTGGCCTATATCAAATCGACATGGCCAGAACAGATCATCGCCCGCCACGATCAGATGAACGCGGCGCAGGGTCAATAAGCCGAAGTCACCGGCCTATTCGCTGGTGACATCCTCGTGCTCGCGCTCCTGCGGCACCGGACGCGGCGGGCGACCGATCACGTCTTTCAGCTCATCCAGCTCGATGAAATTGTCGGCCTGTCGGCGCAGCTCGTCCGCGATCATCGGCGGCTGGCTGCGGATAGTCGAAACCACCGACACCCGCACACCCTGCCGCTGAAGGCTCTCGACCAGCGGGCGGAAATCGCCATCGCCGGAAAACAGCACGACATGGTCGACCCGCGGGGCAAGCTCCATGGCATCGACGGTCAGTTCGATATCCATGTTGCCTTTCACCTTCCGCCGTCCCTGGCTGTCGGTGTATTCCTTTGCCGGTTTCGTGACCATCGAGTAACCGTTGTAATGCAGCCAGTCGACCAACGGTCGGATCGGGGAATAGTCATCGTTTTCCAGCAGCGCGGTATAATAGAACGCGCGCAAGAGCTTTCCGCGACGCATGAATTCATGCCGCAAAAGCTTGTAGTCGATGTCAAACCCCAGCGCACGCGCGGCGGCATAAAGATTCGATCCGTCGATGAACAGCGCCAGCCGTTCGTCTTTGTAGAACATCAAATTTCCTTCCGATTGCGTCCCGCCAGTAAATCCGTGAGTGTGTGGGTAGCGGGGCGACCCAAGTGAAATATGTTTATCCTATACACCTTGCAAGCGGCTTCTCACGGGGAACAGTATACGGTGGCACTCAACAGCGATCAACTTTGCTTGCTCGCACTCGGCGCGAACTTGCCCCATGCGGGCAGAACGCCGTCCGACACCCTGCGCGTGGCCCTTGACGACCTGGCGGCCAGGGGCTGCTCGATCACCGCTGTCAGCCGGTTTTTCCGCACCCCCGCCTTCCCGGCAGGTCACGGACCGGATTACATAAATGCCGCTGCCTGCCTGCACCACGGCGGATCGCCCGACACGCTTCTGGCCCTGCTTCACGATGTCGAGGCAACCCATGGCCGCGCGCGGGCCGAACGCTGGGGACAGCGCACGCTCGATCTCGATCTGCTGGCCGTCGGAAATTTCGTGCTGCCCGATCACGCGACGTGGAATCACTGGCACGAACTTCCCCCCGAAAGTCAGACCCGCATTGCCCCCGACCGGCTGATTCTCCCGCACCCCCGGCTACAGGATCGCGCCTTCGTGCTGATTCCGCTGGCCGACGTGGCGCCCGACTGGGTGCATCCCGTGCTGGGCCAGAGCATCGCCGACATGTGCGCAGCCCTCCCCCCCGAGGCCGTGGCCGAGATCGTGCCGGTCGCCCCGCCCCCCGGTCCGTCGACCTAACCCGGCCGATCCTCCATGAGCACCAGCAACCGCCGCGCCAGGTCGTGCGAAAACCCCTGCGCCGCGCGAAACGGTGCGAACCGGTCCTCGCCATCCCGCATCGCCTGGTGATAGTCGATCATGCCTTGCGCAATACTCTCGGCATCCGGCGTGATCCGGCACAGCCCGATATCGGTGAGATAGGTATAATCGGCCGGCAAGAGCGGCGTGATCGACCCTGACAGAATCGGTCGTTGCCGGGCAATCGCCTCATAGGGGTTGTGCCCGATACCACCGAAAAGCGTATGCCCCATGAAAACGCCGTATCCCAGTTCGAACCACGTCCCCATCTCGCCATAGCTGTCGGCAAGGAAAAATTCGTCCTGCGCCCCCGGCAACCCTTGGACCGAGCGTCGCGGCACGGTCAGATCCCGCGCCCGGGCAATCGCGGCGATTTCTTCACCCTGTTCTTTCCAGCGCGGCACAAGGATCAGCTTCAGTCCCGGCACCTCGCGCCGCGCACGGCCCCATGCGTCGATCAACGTCTCGATCTCGTTATCGGCCACCGAACCGCAAGCAAAGACCGGCGCATCCCCCCAGCGCGCGCGCATCTCGCCCAAAAGCGTCTCATCCACCCCCGGCGCGGGGGCATCCATCTTGAGATTGGGATGATGCACCACCTCGCAACCCGGCCGAATCCAGCGTTCCGCCTCTTCCACGCATTCCCGCCGAAACACGTGCAGCAGGTCGAAATGCGCCATCGCCCAGCGGCCAAGGCCCGGCCTGCGCCCGACCAGACGCCCCAGGCGGCCATTGAACTGGCCGTTGACCAGCGCGATGGGAACATCTGCCTCCACCAGCCCACACAGCGCATTGGGCCACATGTCGCCCTCGCCATAGATCGCCAGATCGAACCGCCAGTGATCGAGAAACCGCCGCGTCGCCCGGTGAAAATCCAGCGGCGCGAGCATGACAATCAGCCGCCCGTCGCTCTCCTCGGCGAGTTTCGCGAATGTCTTCTGCGCCGCCGCCACCCGTGTCGTCACCAGGCAGGTAAGACTGGCATCCTCGGCCAGCAACGCCCGCGCCAGCGTCAGGTTCGCCGTCGAATCCCCCGGCCCGATCGAATGCAGCCAGACCACGCGCCCCTCGGGCCGGGCGGCCATCCCCCGGGCCACGCGCTCCGGCGCGCGCTCGGCATTTTCCTCACCCGGACGCGCCCGGGCACGTCGGCGCACCAGCGCCACCGCCAGGGCTTCGGGAATCGCCCGCATCAGCCCGAAATAGGCGCGCAGCATCCACCGCTCTGTTGCGCGCATTGCCGCCCATGCCCGGCTCAGGTTATCGCGTTTGTCCGTTTCCCCCATATCACCCCGTCCTTGCCAATCCGGCGCCCCGGTGACTGGACAGGCCCGGGACGCACGCCTATGAAGGTATGATTGCTTTCCTCATGCCAGACAATGCCATAGCCGATGCAGAACCGCGTTTTCGCCCTCATCCCCGCCCGCATGGAAAGCGCGCGCCTGCCCGGCAAGCCGCTGCGCAAGATCGCGGGCGTGCCGATGATCGTGCATGTTGCCAAGCGCGCCGCGCTCTCGCCCCGCGTGACCAAGGCCGTGGTCTGTACCGATTCCATCGAGATTCTCATGACCTGCGAGAAATACGGGATCGAGGTCTGCCTGACCCGCTCCACGCATCAGAACGGCACCGAGCGCATCGCCGAAGCGGCCGAGGTCATGGGCCTGACCGATGACGACATCATCGTCGATGTGCAGGGCGACGAACCCTTCGTGCGCCCCGAATATATCGAAGAAGTGGCCGATTTCACCGCCCGCACCGGCTATGGCTGCGTCGTGCCGCACCAGATGATCGACGAATACGGCAACCTCAACCGGGTCAAGATGGTCTCGCATGACGACCGGGTGATCTATTTCTCGCGTGCCGATGTGCCCTGCCATTTCGGCGAGATGCCGCAACCGCTCAAGAAACATCTCTCGATCATCGGCTTTCGCCTTCCCGCGCTGCGTCGTTTCGTCTCATCCCCGCCGACCCCGCTCGAAAACACCGAGCGGATCGAGCTGATGCGGCTTGTCGAACTGGGCGAACCGATCGGCACCTTCCTGCAAACCGGCACCTCGCTCTCGGTCGACACGCCCGAGGATTATGAACTCGCCTGCCGCATGATGGAGCGTGACCCGCTTTATCGCGAACGCATCGAGCGTGAAATCGCATGAGTGACCCGATCCGCCACATCTCCTTTGACCTCGACGGCACGTTGATCAATTCCTTCGCCATCATGCAGGAGGCATGGGAGGCTGCGACCGAAAAACTGCGCATCAATTGCGGCTTTGCCGAATACCGCCGCTATGTCGGCCTGCCGTTTCCCCGGATTCTCGAACTGCTGGGCCTGTCGAATTTCGAGATGGAGCTGAACGAGCTTTATTTCGCCCATACCCGTCGCCTTTACGACCGGATCGACCAGATCGACGGCGCGTCCGGGCTTCTCGACTGGTGCCGGGAACAGGGGTTCGGCACCTCGATCATTACCTCGAAACCGCGCGCCAATTCCGAACTGATCATCGAACGCATAGGTTTCAGCGTCGATGCGCTGGTCTGTGGCGATGACCTCACCCGCGGCAAACCCGACCCAATGGCGGCCCGGATCGTATGCGAACAGACCGGCGCCACACCCGCCGAAATGCTCTATGTCGGCGACATGATCTTCGACTTTCAATTCGCTCTGAACGCCGGCATGCGGTTTGTCATGCTGGCTCCCGACGGGGGCGCGCCGCTACCGCGCAACCTGCTCAACCATGTTGACCGCATCGGCACGCTTGCCGCGGTCAGGGATCACGTGGGCTGACCCGCAAGGCGGTCACCACCCTGCCCGCAAGGGCCAGAACGCCGCCCCCTCGGGCGACGACTCTCTGCTTGTATTCCCCGCCAAGCCGCACTATGAAGTCGGTTTCTGATGTCCCTGCCCCAACCCGGAGTTCCACATGGCCCGCGTAACCGTCGAAGACTGCGTTGACAAGGTTCCCAACCGGTTCGATCTGGTGATGCTCGCCGCACACCGTGCGCGCGAATTGACGGCCGGTGCGCCGATCACCGTCGAGCGCGAGAACGACAAGAACCCCGTCGTCGCCCTGCGCGAAATCGCCGATGAAACCCAATCGGTCGAGGACCTGCGCGAACGCCTGATCGAATCGAACCAGAACCAGATCGAGGTTGACGAACCCGAAGATGACGCGATGGCAATCCTGATGGGTGCCGAAGCCGACAAACCGGCCGAGGACGACCTTTCGGAAGAACAATTGCTGCGCGCCCTGATGGAAGCCCAGGGTCAGAGCTGAAAACGCCCCGACCCCAACCCCGGATGCGGACCGGATGATCCCCGTAGACGATCTGATCGAACTGGTCCGCGCCTATAACCCGAAGACCGACGAGAACCTGATTCGCGCGGCCTATGATTTCGGCATGGCCGCGCATGAGGGTCAGGCACGCCATTCCGGCGAGCCGTATTTTTCGCATCCGGTCGAGGTCGCCAAGATTCTCACCGGCCAGCGGCTTGATGACGCGACGATCATCACCGCCCTTCTGCATGACACGATCGAAGACACCGGCGCCTCGTTTCCCGAGGTCGAAAAGCGGTTTGGCCGCGAAATCGCCGATCTCGTCGACGGTGTGACCAAGCTCACCAACCTGCAACTCTCCTCCACCGAAACAAAGCAGGCCGAGAATTTCCGCAAGCTTTTCATCGCCATGTCGCGCGATCTGCGAGTAATCCTCGTCAAACTCGCCGACCGGCTGCACAACATGCGCACGATCAAGGCGATGCGCCCCGAGAAACAGGGCCAGAAAGCGCGCGAAACCATGGACATCTATGCACCGCTCGCCGGTCGCATGGGGATGCAATGGATGCGCGAAGAGCTTGAGGATCTCGCCTTCAAGGTGCTCAACCCCGAGGGGCGCAACTCGATCATGCGCCGCTTTGTCACCCTGCAAAAGGAAACCGGCGATGTGGTCGAACGCATCACCGGCGACATGAAGGCCGAACTGAAAAAGGCCGACATCCGGGCCAAGGTGCTGGGCCGGGCAAAGAAACCCTATTCGATCTGGCGCAAGATGCAGGAGAAAGAGCTCTCATTCTCGCGCCTGTCCGACATCTACGGCTTTCGCATCCTCGTCGACAGCGAAGAGGATTGCTATGCCGCCCTTGGCGTGATCCACCGTCGCTGGCGTGCCGTGCCGGGCCGGTTCAAGGATTACATCAGCCAACCCAAGTCGAACGGCTATCGCTCGATCCATACCACCGTCTCGGGCCGCAACGGTCGCCGGGTCGAGGTCCAGATCCGCACCTGGCAGATGCATGACGTGGCCGAATCCGGCGTCGCCGCGCATTGGTCCTATCGCGACGGTGTGCCCTCCGAGAACCCGTTCGCGGTCGATCCCGCGAAATGGGTGGCGGGCCTCACCGAACGCTTTGACAGCGAAGAGGACCACGAGGATTTCCTCGAAGCGGTCAAGCTCGAGATGTATGCCGACCAGGTATTCTGCTTCACCCCCAAGGGCGAAGTGGTCAAGCTGCCGCGCGGGGCCACGCCGATCGACTTCGCCTATGCCATCCACACCCGCATCGGCGATGCCTGCGTCGGGGCCAAGGTCGACAACATGCGCGTGCCGCTCTGGACCCGGGTCAAGAACGGCCAGTCGGTCGAGATCATCACCGCCGAAGGCCAGACACCGCAGGCCACATGGCTCGACATCGCCGTGACCGGCAAGGCCAAGACCGCGATCCGCCGCACCCTGCGCGAGGTCGACCGCGAACGCTTCATCAAGCTCGGGCGCGAACTGGCACGGGCGGCCTTCGACCATGTCGGCAAACGCGCCACCGACAAGGCGCTCGAAACCGCCGCCCGCAATCTGCGCCTTGAGGATCGCAACACCCTGCTCGCCCGGCTCGGCTCGGCCGAGATCACCGCCCGCGACGTGGTGCAATCGGTCTATCCCGACCTCGTGCCGGACAAGTCCGAGGAAATCTCGACCGAACGCGCGGTCATCGGCCTCGGCGCCGACCGGATGATGAGCCGTGCGCCCTGTTGCCAACCGTTGCCCGGCGAACGCATCGTGGGCATTACCTATCGCGGCCGTGGCGTGGTGGTGCACGCGATTGATTGCGACGTGCTCTCCAGCTACGAGGACCAACCCGCCCGCTGGCTCGACCTGCATTGGCAACCCGGGCGCCACCCGGCCGTCTATGCCGTGACCCTCGATCTGACCATCGGCAATGATGCCGGTGTTCTTGGCCGGGTCTGCACCTTGATCGGCGAGCAGAAGGCCAATATCTCCGACCTGCGGTTTGTTGACCGCAAACCTGATTTTTTCCGCCTGCTGATTGACGTAGACCTGAGCGATGCCGAACATCTCCACCGCGTCACATCGGTCCTCGAAGCCGATAACGACGTGGCGGCCATAAGCCGTCACCGCGACCCCGAGCGCGCAGGCCAACGCATCGCGCAGAACTGACGCCCCAACCGCAAAGGCAACAGGGGTCCGCGCACCGAAAGGAAGGAGAGAAGACCGTTGGTCTTTAGACGACGCGACAGACGGCCCATCTGGAAGATCGTGGCGGAATTCTTCTTTCCGCGCGGCGGATGGTGGCGCGCCGCGCAATATGTCCGTCATCGCCTGCACCGGCTGCCCGATCCGCCGCACAAGATATCGCGCGGGATCTGGGCCGGGGTCTTTGCCGCCTTCACCCCGTTCTACGGGCTGCATTTCGTCATCTCGATCATTCTTGCACGGCTGATGCAGGGCAATATCGTGGCGGCATTGCTGGCCACGTTCTTCGGCAACCCGCTCACCTATATTCCGATCGCCCTCGTCTCGCTCGGCACCGGCCACTGGCTTCTGGGAACCGAGTTCGACCCCGAACACGCGGGACGCTCGCTCGCGGGCAAGTTCAGCGACGCATGGGCCGACCTGTGGCAGAACATCATCGCGATTTTCACCGGCGCGCCGCAGAACTGGCATCGCCTTTCGGTCTTTTACGACGAGGTGTTCTTTCCCTACATGATCGGCGGCATCATTCCCGGCATCATCGCCGCCTCGACCTGCTACTACCTCGCCGTGCCGGTCATCCGCGCCTATCAGAACCGCCGCAAGGGCCGGTTGAAGGACAAGCTTGAAGCGATCAAGCGCAAACGTGCCGAGTCCAAGGCTCAGGACAACGCGACCGGCGACTGACCCGCGTCGGGCACCCCGAACGCGGCTGAGCCAATATCCGATTCACCCCGGCACCCAAAGCCATTACCCTACGGTCAAAGATCGAGGGAATCACCGAATGACACAACCGGGCAAACTCCGCCTTGGCGTGAATATCGACCACGTCGCCACCGTCCGTAACGCGCGCGGCAGCGCCTATCCCGACCCGCTGCGCGCCGCCAAACTGGCCGAAGAGGCCGGGGCCGACGGCATCACCGCACATCTGCGCGAAGACCGCCGCCATATCGGCGACGCCGATATCGAGGCGCTGATGTCGGGCCTTTCGGTGCCGCTCAATTTCGAGATGGCCGCCACCGATGAGATGCAGCAGATCGCCCTGCGCCACGTGCCCCACGCCGTCTGCATCGTCCCCGAAAAGCGCGAGGAACGCACAACCGAAGGCGGGCTCGAAGTCGCGCGCGAAGAAAACCGCCTCGCCCATTTCATCGCCCCGCTGCGCGACGCGGGTTGCCGCGTGTCGCTCTTCATTGCCGCCGACATCGCCCAGGTCGAGGCGGCGGCGCGAATCGGCGCACAGGTGGTCGAGCTTCATACCGGCGCCTATTGCGACCTGCACGCCGAGGGCAAAGTCGCCGAACGCGACGCCGAGCTTGCGCGCCTGCGCGAGATGTCGTCACATGCCCATTCCCTCGGACTTGAGGTCCATGCCGGCCATGGCCTGACCTTCGACACCGTGAAACCCGTCGCCGCCTTTCCCGAGGTCATGGAACTCAATATCGGTCATTTCCTGATCGCCGAGTCGATTTTCATCGGCCTGCCCGCCGCGCTCGCCGAAATGCGCCGTTTGATGGACGAGGCGCGCGATGGCTGAGCCTCTGGAATTTCTCTCTGCAACGCTGGCCTTCGCCGTGATCGCGATCTCACCCGGCCCGGCGAACCTGGCCGCCGCAAGTGTCGCCATGGCCACCGGGCGCGCCAGGGGCATGCGGTTTGCCCTGGGCCTCGGATTGGGTTTGTTTTTCTGGGGCGTGCTGGCCGCAATAGGGCTGGGCGCAGTGCTGCAATCGACAGGATGGGCACTGACGATGCTCAAGATCGTCGGCGCGGCCTACCTATTGTGGCTGGCGTTGCAATCGCTGCGCGCCGCCGCGCGTGACGACGCCACGACGGTCGCCCGCGCCACGCCGCGCCGCCTGTTCCTGGCCGGGCTTATGCTCAACCTGTCCAATCCCAAGGCCATATTCGCCTGGATGGCAACGCTGTCATTGGGGCTCGGCGGGGGCGGGCATGATTATGTCCCGCTGATGCTGCTCTGCGGCCTGATCGGGCTGGCCAATTACATCGGCTGGGTCGCGTTCTTTTCCACCGGGGTGATGATGCGCGCCTATATGCGCGCACGGCGCTGGATCGAGGTTGGCGTCGGTCTGCTCTTGGGTGCCGCAGGGCTGTCGCTCTTGCGGTCATCGGCCAATCAATGATCCTCGGCATTGGCACCGACCTTGCGAATATCGACCGGATTGCGCGCACGCTCGACCGGTTCGGCGACCGTTTTCGCAACCGCGTCTTTACCGAGGTGGAACAGCGCAAGGCCGAGCGCCGCCGCGACACGCCCGGCACCTATGCCAAGCGGTGGGCCGCCAAGGAAGCCTGCTCGAAGGCGCTCGGCACCGGGTTGCGCATGGGCATCGCGTGGAAGGACATGGCGGTCTCGAACATCTCGACCGGCCAGCCGGTGATGCATGTCACCGGATGGGCCCGCGAACGGCTCGACGAGATGACCCCGCCGGGGCACGAGGCGATCATCCACGTCACCCTGACCGACGATCACCCCTGGGCCCAGGCTTTCGTTCTGATCGAGGCCCGCCCACTGCCCGAGTCCGACCCGACACCGTCCGCGTCGCGCTCCGCGCACTGATCCGACGCCGCGGTCGCGCGCCCGTCAGCGCGCGCGACGTTAACCTCCATGCCCGAACCCGCCACCCGCTGACCCGGCAGCCGCGCGACAGCCGGATGTCAGCCGGATGTCACCCCCCGATTCGGCGCCGCGAAGCCGCGTTAACCCTCCTTCCCGCAGATGGCCTTGACACCCCTGCCCCGGCCCCGCATGAAGCGGGCACAATGACACCCAGGAGGTCCGCCCATGGGCGAAAAGAGCAGCTTCGCAGGTTCGGTACTCGAAACGATCAAGACGATCGTCTATGCGCTTCTCATCGCTGGAATTTTCCGGACCCTGTTCTTTCAGCCCTTCTGGATTCCCTCCGGGTCCATGAAGGACACATTGCTGGTCGGTGATTTTTTGTTCGTGAATAAAATGGTTTACGGCTATTCCCATGCGTCCTGCCCGTCCATCCGCATCGCCAGCCTCGGCCTCGACATCGACGCCGAAGACATCTGCGGCTGGATGAAATCCGACAATTCCCGCATCTGGGGCGGCGAACCCCAGCGTGGCGATGTCGTCGTGTTCCGCCACCCGGTCTCGGGCTCGGACTACATCAAGCGCCTCATCGGCCTCCCCGGTGACAAGATCCAGATGCAGCGCGGGCAACTCTTCATCAACGGTGAACCCGCCCCAACCGAACCCGCCGGCACCTTCACCGAACGGTTCGAACCCCAAGGCCCCGAGGGCCGCACGCCCCGCTGTGAAAACGGCCCCGTCGGTGCAGGGGGAATCTGTGAAAAATCAAGGTATTGGGAAACACTTCCGGGCGGCCTCAAACATGCGATCCTGAATGTCACCATGCAGGGATCGGACAATACCGGCGTCTATACCGTGCCCGACGGGCATTACTTTTTCCTCGGCGACAACCGCGACAACTCCACCGACAGTCGCGTCGCCCAGACCGCGGGCGGCGTGGGCTACGTGCCCTACGAAGACATCATCGGACGTGCCGACCGGATCATGTTCTCGTCGGCCGGTCGCTCGATGCTGTTTTTCTGGACATGGCGTTCCGACCGCTATTTCAAGGCAATCGAATAATCGCCGCGCCCAGCATCTGGACAGCGCCCCCCATTCGCTCCATTTAGGGCCTGTCATGAAACTTGCACGCGACATTAAGGAGTTCGAAACCCGACTCGGCCATAGTTTCGCCGATCCCGGGCTCTTGATCCGTGCGCTCACCCATGCCTCGATTTCCTCGCCCACACGGGGCGACAATCAGCGGCTGGAATTTCTCGGAGATCGCGTGCTGGGTCTTGTCATGGCCGAGGCCGTGCTCGATCACGATCCCGAAGCCAGCGAGGGCCAGCTTGCCCCGCGCTTCAACGCGCTCGTGCGCAAGGAAGCCTGCGCCGAAATCGCGCGCGAGATCGACATCGGCGCGGTGCTCAAGATTGGTCGCTCCGAAATGATGACCGGCGGGCGGCGAAAGACCGCTCTTCTGGGCGACGCGATGGAGGCGGTGATTGCCGCCGTCTATCTCGATGGTGGATTTTCCGCCGCACGCGATCTTATTCTAAGGCTATGGGGTAAAAGAATAAAAACCGTCGACACCGACGCTCGCGACGCCAAGACCGCGCTTCAGGAATGGGCCCAGGCGCGCAAACTTCCACCGCCTGGCTATAACGAATTGAAACGCGAAGGCCCCGATCACGCGCCGGTCTTCACCATCGAGGCCCGGCTCGCCACCGGCGAGGCCGCCCGGGCCGCCGCCAATTCCAAACGCGCCGCCGAACAGGCCGCCGCCAAGGCCCTTCTGGACAAGGTAGAAACATGACCACACGTTGCGGCTTTGTCGCCCTGATCGGAGAGCCCAACGCGGGTAAATCGACGCTCACCAACCACATGGTCGGCGCCAAGGTGTCGATCGTGACCCACAAGGTCCAGACCACCCGCGCCCGCATCCGTGGCGTGGCGATCGAGGGTGATGCCCAGATCGTTTTTGTCGACACCCCCGGCCTCTTCCAGCCGCGCCGCAGACTCGACCGCGCCATGGTCGCCGCCGCCTGGGGCGGGGCTGCGGATGCGGATATCATCGTGCTCCTGATCGAAGCGCATCGCGGCATCACCGAAGGCGTGGAGCGTATCCTCGAAGGGCTCGGGGATTTGCCGCAGAGCCGGCACATCGCCCTTGCCATCAACAAGATCGACCGCGTAGAGGCGCCGCAACTGCTTGAATTGACGAAGAATCTCAACGATCGCTTCGCGTTTGAAAAGACCTTCCTTATCTCCGCCGAAAAGGGATATGGCACGAACGATCTTCGTGCCTGGCTGGCCGAAACGCTGCCCGAGGGGCCGTGGCTCTATCCCGAGGACCAGATCGCGGACCTGCCGATGCGCATGATCGCCGCCGAGATCACCCGTGAAAAGCTCACCCTGCGCCTGCATCAGGAACTTCCCTACCAACTCACCGTCGAAACCGAAAACTGGGAGGAGCGCAAGGATGGCTCCGCCCGCATAGATCAGGTGATCTATGTCATGCGTGACGGCCACAAGGGGATCGTTCTGGGAAAGAAGGGCGAAACCATCAAGGCCATCTCGAAACTCGCCCGCGAAGAACTCGAAGAATTCCTCGGCCGCCGCATCCACTTGTTTTTACAAATCAAGGTGAGGCCCAACTGGCTTGAGGAAAGCGAACGTTATTCGGAAATGGGACTCGAATTCAAAGATGGGAACTGACCTGTCGCTTCACCTGACCGAACATGCCTTGAAAGGCGTGTCCCGCCAGAGGTGTGCAAGGGGCCTTGATCGCGCGCCCATGCCCGTGTCGCCATGTCCCGCCTGACCGCCGAATTCTGGGTGCATGCCTATCTCGCCCGGCTGAGGCTCCATGACATCCCCGCATTCGTCACTGCCCATGGCGACGACACGTCGGGCGCGGTGCTGGTCAAGCTCAACACGCTCGACGGACAGGCGCGCGCCTACCATCGCACCTTCGACCCGATGACCGGCGCTCGCAAATGGGACCTTCTGGCCGAAGGCGGCGAAACGGATGTCGATGCGTCCATTGCGAAACAACGCGGCTTCGATCCCGATCTCTGGGTCGTCGAGATCGAGGACCGCACGGGTCGCCACCTGCTCGATGCGCCGGGTCTTTCGGGTTGATCCTCCCACACGGTAACGCGGCGTCAGACCCAGTTACGTGACGGCCAAACTCTGATGCGCTGTTGCCCAATTGCCTCCCATGCAGGCATATTAGCGTTCGTGCCGGGCCACGCGCCACGGCGCCGGAGGACAATCAGGGAAGAGAACAGCAATGAGCGATCAGGTCACCCTCACCCGCGACGGCGAAATCGCCGTGGTCACAGTCGAAAACCCGCCGGTCAACGCGCTCGGCGCCGCCGTGCGGCAGGGGCTTTACAAGGCGATGGAAGAGATCGACGCCGACGACGCGATCAAGGCCGCGATCATCATCGGCTCCGGTCGCACTTTCCCTGCCGGGGCAGATATTCGCGAATTCGGTCAGCCTCCGCAACCGCCTGGTCTCTCCGAAGTCTGCACGCGAATCGAGGACGCGACCAAACCGGTGATCGCCGCGATCCATGGCACGGCACTTGGCGGTGGGCTCGAAATCTCGCTGGGCTGTCATTACCGTATTGCCGATCCCAAGGGCCGCGTCGGCCTGCCCGAGGTTCTGATCGGTGTCTTGCCCGGCGCGGGCGGCACGATCCGCCTGCCTCGCGTTGCGGGCATCGCGGCCGCGCTCGATATCATGATCTCGGGCCGCCAGGTCGGCGCGAAAGAGGCGCTGTCGCTGGGTATCCTTGATCGTCTGGCCGATGGCGATCTGCTGGACAGTGCCAAGAGCTATGCACGCGAACTCGTTGCCGAAGGTGCCGGCCCGCGCAAGACCTCCGAACGCAGCGAGGGCCTGGGAACGGACGCCGAGAACGCCGCCGCACTCGAAGCCGCGCGTAATGGAATCGTGAAGAAGGCCAAGGGGCTCTACGCCCCGGCGCGCATGGTCGACTCGATGGAATATTCGCTCACCCATTCGCTGCAAGACGCCTCGAACTACGAGCGCGACTGCTTCATGGAATGCCTGAAAACGCCGCAGCAAAAGGGGCTTGTCCACGCCTTTTTCGCAGAACGCGCCAGCGCCAAGGTGCCCGAGAACGGCCGCGCCGACCCGCGCCCGCTCAGCAAGATCGGCGTGATCGGCGGCGGCACGATGGGGGCGGGCATCACCGTGGCCGCGCTCAATGCGGGGCTCGAGGTCACCATGGTCGAACGTGACAAGGAAAGCATCGACCGGGGCCGGAACAACGTCGAAAAGGTCTATGCCCGCGACGTCGAGAAGGGCCGCAAGACCGAAGAGCAAAAGGCCGCCATCATGGCGCGCTATACGCCTTCGACCTCCTACGACGACCTTGGCGATGCCGACCTGATCATCGAGGCTGTGTTCGAGAACATGGATGTCAAGAAAGAGGTGTTCGCAATCCTTGACAAGGTGGCCAAACCCGGGGCGGTGCTCGCCTCGAACACGTCATATCTCAACATCGACGAAATCGCATCGGCCACATCACGGCCCGAGGACGTGATCGGCCTGCATTTCTTTTCGCCCGCCAATATCATGCGGCTTCTCGAAATCGTGATCCCCAGCAATGCAACCGATGACGCCATCGCCACCGGCTTTGATCTGGCCAAGAAGATGAAGAAAGTGCCGGTGCGCGCGGGACTTTGCGACGGGTTCATCGGCAATCGCATCCTTGGTAAATACGCCACTGCAGCGGCCTATATGGTCGAAGACGGTGCCTCGCCCTATGCGGTTGACGAGGCGTTGGTGAACTTCGGCTATCCAATGGGCATTCATGCGATGGGCGATCTTGCGGGGCTGGATATCGGCTGGTCCAACCGCAAGAACAAGGCCGCCACCCGCTCGAACGACGCGCGCTATAACGGCACGATCGCCGACCGGCTTTGCGAAAACGGCTGGTTCGGGCAAAAGACCGGCAAGGGCTGGTATGTCTACAAGGAGGGCGATCGCCGCGGCACCCCCAACCCCGACGCGGAAAAGATCATCGACGAGGCACGCCGCGATCTGGGCATCGCGCCGCGAGAGTTCACCGAGGATGAGATCATCCGTCGTTATCTCGCTGCAATGATCAACGAAGGCGCCAAGGTTCTGGAAGAGGGGATCGCTCTCAAACCCTCGGATATCGACGTGACCTTTCTCTTCGGCTACGGCTTTCCACGTTATCGCGGCGGGCCGATGAAATACGCCGACATGTATGGCCTTGAAAACGTGCTGAACGATCTGCGCGAATTCGAGAAGGAAGACCCCAAATTCTGGAAACCGGCGCAACTCATCATCGACATGGTCGAAAAGGGCGAGAGCTTCGACGACCTCAACAAACGCGCCGCAAGCTGAGGAGACCGGCATGGATCTCAATTTCACCCAGGAAGAAGTCGAATTCCGCGAGGAAGTGCGCGGCTGGCTGGCCGAAAACCTGCCCGCCGATCTGGCCCGGAAGGTGCGCAGCGATGCGCCCCTGACCAAGGACGATATGGTTCGCTGGCAACTTATCCTGCACGAAAAGGGCTGGCTCACCTATTCCTGGCCGGCCGAATTCGGTGGCACCGGCTGGGGTCCGGTCAAGCAATTCATCTTCGAAGAAGAGATGGCCTATGCCTGCGCGCCCCGAATCCTGCCCTTTGGCCTCAAGATGCTGGGCCCGGTGCTGATGAAATTCGGTACCAAGGAACAGCAGGACTATTACCTACCGCGTATGTGCGACGGCACCCATTGGTGGTGTCAGGGCTATTCCGAACCGGGTGCCGGGTCGGATCTTGCCAGCCTCAAGACCGCTGCGGTGCGCGACGGCGATCACTACATCGTCAATGGCCAGAAAACATGGACCACGCTGGGTCAGCATGCCGACTGGATCTTCTGCCTTGTGCGCACCTCGACCGACGGCAAACCGCAGGAGGGCATTTCTTTCCTGCTGATCGACATGAAAACCCCCGGCATCGAAGTGCGCCCGATCCAGACAATTGACGGCGGCCGCGAGGTCAACGAGGTCTGGCTCACCGATGTGAAAGTGCCCGTCGAAAACCTCGTGGGCGAAGAGAACAAGGGCTGGACCTATGCCAAGTACCTGCTGACGCATGAGCGCACGAACATTGCTGGCGTCGGCAAATCCAATCAGGAACTGGCCCGGCTCAAAGAACTTGCGGCCAACCAGAAACGAAACGGCAAGCCGCTGGCCGAAGACCCGTTCTTTGCCGCCCGCATGGCCAAGGTCGAGATCGCGCTGATGAACATGGAAATCACCAACCTGCGCGTTCTGGCACAAGCCGAAGCCGGCGGCTCGCCGGGGGCGGAAAGCTCGATGCTCAAGATCCTCGGCACCGAGATCGAACAGGAACTGACCGACCTGACCCGCCGCGCCCTTGGCCGTAGTGCGCAGGCGCTCACACCCGAGGCCGACGATCAGGGCTTCAATGGTCCTTATGTTGCGCCGGAAGGGTTCCAGAATGCATCGGGCGTCTATTTCAACCATCGCAAGACAACGATCTATGGCGGATCGACCGAGATTCAGAAGAACATCATCAACAAGATGATTGTCGGGCTCTGAAGGGGGACAAAACATGGAATTCACCCACACCGATACCCGCCGGATGCTGGCCGACACGATCGACCGCTACCTGCGTGACAAATACCCGCTTGCCGCCCGCGTTGAGGCCGGAACTACCGAACCGGGCTTCCAGCCCGCACAATACGAGGCTCTGGCCGAGCTCGGCGTGATCGCCGCGCTGTTTCCCGAGGATCAGGGCGGTTTCGGCGGCGAAGGGTTTGATATTGCCGTCGTGTTCGAGGAGCTGGGCAAGCGGCTGGTGAACGAGCCGGTGATGGACAACGCGCTTGTCCCCGGGTCGATCCTCGCCGCCGCAGGTCAGTCGGACGCAGTGGAGAACATCATCGCGGGCGCCGCACGCTATGCGCTGGCCGCCGAAGAACCGCAGGCGCTTTACGATCTCACGGATGTCGAAACCCGGGCCGAAGCCACGGGCGACGGCTGGGCGCTGACCGGTGCCAAGTCGGTGGTGAAGTATGCCTCCGGCTGTGACGGGTTCATCGTGTCCGCGCGCACCGACAAGGGCGTGTCGCTCTTTCTCGTGGGCGCCGATCAGGTGAGCCTGCGCGACTATGTCACCGTCGACGGTGGCCGTGCCGCCGAGCTCACGCTTGATGGTGCAGCGGGCCAATTACTGGGAGACGAAGGTGCAGGCGAAGCGATGCTGCAGGAGGCCGCCGACCGGGCCGTTCTGGCGCTTTCGGCCGAGGCGCTGGGCATCATGCAGACGGTCCGCGAGATGACCATCGAATACTTGCGCACCCGAAAACAGTTCGGCGTGGTGATCGGCAAGTTTCAGGCACTGCAACACCGCATGGCGGAAATGCTGCTTGAAATCGAACAGGCGCGCAGCGCGGTGATCAACGCCGCCAATGCCCTGTCGCTTTCGGGTGCCGAACGCGCCCGCATCATCGCCGCAGCAAAATACTCGATCGGTCGGATCGGGCGGCTGGTCGCCGAGGAATCGATCCAGATGCATGGCGGTATTGCCATGACATGGGAATATGACCTGGGCCATTTCGCCAAGCGGCTCATCCTGATCGACCATGAATGGGGCGATCAGGATTTTCACCTTGCCCGCTTCATTGAACACGGCCACGCTGCATGAAAACAGGCCCGGTCGGGATCATCTCCCGGCCGACTGCCGCCCTTGCCAAGGCGCATGACAGGGGTCACGCTGCGGCATGAGGGAGACCATCGCACATGATCAATAAACTTCAGGCCATTACCGGCGCATCCAATGTTCTGACCGGCGCGGACGTGGGTCGCTATTCCCACGATTTCACTCACTCCTATAACTGGACTCCACTGGCCGTCGTCCGACCAGGATCGACAACCGAAGTCGCCGAAATCGTGAAACTCGCCAATGAAACCGGCACGCCCGTCGTGCCGGTTTCAGGCAATACCGGCCTGGCTGGCGGGGCACAGGCCGAAGGCGCGATCATGGTCTCGCTTGAACGGATGAACCGCATCCGTGAGATTCGCCCTAACGCGCGGCTTGCCATTGTCGAAGCCGGGGCGATCCTGTCGGATATCCGGAGCGCAGTCGAGGATCACGGGCTTGTCTTCCCGCTTACCTTCGGCGCGCAAGGCAGTGCGATGATCGGCGGTAATCTGGCGACCAATGCAGGCGGGTCGAACGTGCTGCGCTATGGCAATACCCGCGATCTGACTCTCGGGATCGAGGTGGTTTTGCCAGATGGTTCGGTAATGGATCTGATGTCGGAACTGCACAAGGATAATTCCGGTTACAACCTCAAGCATCTGATGATCGGCTCCGAGGGCACTTTGGGCATCATCACCGGGGCCGTGTTGAAGCTGATGCCGAAACCGCGCGCCTATGCCACCGCCATGGTGGCCGCGCCCTCGCTCGACGGGGCGCTGACCCTGCTGAACCGGTTGCAGGAAGCCACGGGCGGCGCGGTCGAAGCTTTTGAGTTCATGCCGCGCAGCTATGTCGAACAGCATCTCAAGGTCGTGAAGGGGTCACGCGAACCCTTTGATGCCCCCCATGACGTGAATATCCTTGTAGAAGTGGGCGCCACGTCTCCTCGCGACACCGAGCCCGGACCGGACGGGCGGACCCCGGTCTCCTCTCATCTGGAAACCGTGCTGGAAGAGCTCTTCACGCACGGCGACGTGCTGGATGCCGTGGTCGCCCAAAACGAGGCCCAGCGACGTGAGATGTGGGCAAGGCGTGAGGCCGCCGCCGAGGTGACCCTGTCGCGACCACCGGTCCAGAATAACGATATCGCGGTTCCACTCGACAAGGTGGCCACCTTCCTTGAACGCGCCGATGCCATGCTCACCCGCATAGACCCCGGGGCGCAGCCCATGGTGGTGTCGCATCTGGGAGATGGCAATGTGCATTACGCGATCTGGCCGAAAACGCAGGATCCAGACACGATGAACCGTCTCATGGAAGGGGTCGAGGGGATCGTGCTTGAACTTGGCGGTAGTTTTTCTGCCGAGCATGGGATCGGAACCACGAAACTGCCTTCGATGGCACGGCGCAAGAACAAGGTGGCGATGGCGGCGATGCGGGCGATCAAGGCGGCGCTCGACCCCAACGGGATCATGAACCCGGGAAAGGTTCTGCCCAAGGACTGACATCCTGTCTTTCCCGCGCCCGGCATCGCGGCACACTTGAACGTGGTGAAATTGAGTATTTTCACAAGAAAGAGGACCGGATTGGTTTCAATCCTTGTGGAAACGCACGACCAGACCCTTGTCGGCAGCATGCGGACCGGTGTTGCGCGGGCCATAGATCGACACCTCGATCCGCTCAAGGGATGAAAGGCGGGAACGCAATGCCGCGAAGGCATCGGCAAAACCTTCACTTTGCCAATGCCGGGCGTTGACCGAAATCACTCCACACCCACCCGGGGCCAGCACCCGCATCACCTCGTCGAGTGCAGCCGGGCCGACATGGCCAGTGGTGAAGGTGCCCGCACTGACCACACTGCGATAGGCCCCGTCCGCCACGTCGAGCCGCGTAGTCAAATCACCCTTGAAAAGCCGGCGATACACATCCTTGCGCGCCGCGACCGCCAGCATCTCGGGTGAGATGTCGGTGCCGTCCACCGGTGCCACCTGCCCGTCGAGCAAGAGCCCCATCACTCCCGTCCCCGCCCCGAGATCAAGAACCGGGCCCTCGGGACGCGCCGTCAGGAAAACCCGCGCCACATGTTGAGGCAGGCGGTAATCCATCTCGTCGATAAAATCGCTGTCATAGCTGTCGGCCCAACTTCGATAAAGCCGTTTGCTGTCCTCGGGTGTGTGCAGCGCATAGGCCGCCTCGAGGTCGGGGGTATCGTCCGGGTCATATCTGGGATCATTGTTCATGCTATCAGCCAACCCCATCCGCGCCCGACATTCAAGGGGGGCTTACCCGCCCGAGCGCAGCGCCTTGGCGTATCGTTCAAAGCGCGGATCGGTGGCAACTCTCGAATTCATCGCCTCGCGCAGCGCCGCTACCGATTTGAGCGGACGCATGACAACCTCGAACTCGGCGATCAGCCCGTCCTCGTTCAGCGTGATCAGATCGACGCCCACCGCATCCAGGTCATCAATCCTGCACTGGAACTCCAGCGCCCAGTCACACCCCGCGCCCATCACCCGCCGATAGCGGAAATCGGAAAAGACCTGCCCGACATGGCCCAACACGGCAGCGACCGCATCGCGCCCCTCCCAGACCGCCCAATAGGTCGGCGGGAGAAATCGCACCTTTTCGGTCATCAGAGACGCGATCGCGCTGTCCTCGCCCTTGGCGACCACCTCCATCATACGTTCGATCGTCGGATGCATTATGCGCATCTCCCACTGTATTTTGCCTTTGCAAAGGCTGCACGGCGTCGACGCATCAGGCAAGCCTGACGTCGGGTTGCCCCGCGCCCGGTCGCGGGGTATGGCCCGGGGCCATGAACCATGCCACGGACAACTACGACCCGCCGCAGAACCCGCCCGAGATCCTGCATGAAGACCAGGAGTTGATCGTGGTCAACAAACCCGCCGGGCTCCTGTCGGTACCGGGCAAGGGCGCGCATCTCGCCGATTGCCTTCTGGCACGGGTCGTGGCCCGGTTCCCCACCGCGCTGCTGGTGCACCGGCTTGATCGCGACACCTCCGGCGTGATGGTCTTTGCCGCCACGGCCCATGCCCAGCGCCACCTTGGCCTGCAATTCGAGAAGCGCCAGACCAAAAAGACATATGTCGCGCGGGTTCACGGTTGCATCGATTCACCCGAAGGGGTGGTCGATCTGCCCCTTATCGTCGATTGGCCCAACCGCCCCCGCCAGATGGTCTGTCACGAAACCGGCAAGGAGGCGGTGACCGGCTACAAGGTGATCCGCAGCGACGCGTGCGAAAGCCGGGTGCGGCTCTTTCCGCGTACCGGGCGCAGCCATCAGTTGCGCGTGCACATGGCCGCGCTTGGCCACCCGATCCTTGGTGATCCGTTCTATTCCGACGATGCCGATGCCTATCCGCGGATGATGTTGCATGCCGAGGAGCTGCGACTGCGCCACCCCGAGGGCGGGCGCGGCATGCGTTTTCGCGCACGCGCCCCGTTCTGAAAAACTTGTCTGGTCACGCCGCGCGGCGCTGCATCAACGTGATCGCCTCGAACGGCCTGAGCATCGGATAGCTCGATTTCGGATGTTCCGGCAGAAGCGTCCGGTCGATCTTGGCAAGAACACTCTGGGCCAGTTGTGCCGGTTTGCGCCGCAGCCGACCGATATAAAGGCTCTCGATCGGGCAACCCGCGCCGATCATCGATTCATGCCGTGGCAGGATCACCTGACAATAAGTCACGGTCGGAGACCCGCTCAGGCTTATCGCCGAGATCCCATTGACCAGATGCCGTGCCGGCACCAGAACCGCCTCGCGGCCAAAGATGTATTCAACCTCGGACCCGCCCACCACCAGCCGCTGATCGGGGGCGACCACGATATCGCTACGCAACCCGAAATACGGCGCGCGCAGGCGCACAGGACGGAACGATCCGCGCGCCGGAACGGTGCGCCGCACCGCATGCAGCACCGGCACGAGCCCCGCTTCCAACGTCTCGACCAGATCACCACGTTGCAAATCCTGCGCGCAAACATAACGGTCGGACGTAAGGATCGGCACATCGGCACCAAGGCTTGGGGCCGGACCGATCGGCTCAACCTTCTCGGAGATGGCAAAGAACTCGACATCTCGGTCCATCAGGCGGCGACGCGGATCGCACGTCATCGCCTGCACATCCTCAACGTGCATCGCGCGCGGGTTCTCCAACATGAGTTTGACCATCTTGCCGTGTTCCGGCCGCTCGATGGCCAGCCGCCCGCGCCCCCGGGGCAGATCCCAACTATAGCTGATGCGCAAAAGATCGGCCCTGTCCTGCGCATCGTGATTGAGCGCCGCATGAAATGCCTCGCCGTTCTCGGCCATGACCAACACCACCCCACCCCCGGGGATCGCCTGCACCGAAAGCTTGAACACCTCGCAATCGTGGCTTTCAAAGGCGAAAAGAGTCTGCGGCCCACCATCGGGCGACAGACGGGTTTCGATCATCAGCGTGCCACACGGCAAGTGCCCCTTGCGCACCGTGCGCGGGGGGCGAAAGTTTGTCGTCTCGGTATCTGCGATTGCAAACCACCCCACGGACGGCCTCACGCGACCTGGCGCGAAGCGGCGCTGACCCGGGTCAGAAGCTCAGCTTCGAACCGGCGCAGCGCAGGGCGTGCACTAGGCCCATACCCGGTTCCGGTCTCGAGGTCGATCTCGGGGAAAAGTGCATGAATTTCCTTGACCATTTCGGCCTCCAGATTGCATTTCACCTGCGAACCGGGATGAAAGCTCTCGCTGGCCAACCCGTCGGAATAGATCACCTGATGATCGTCGAAGAGAAGATGCACATATTCGACCCAGCCGCCGACAACCGGGCGCACCGTGCGGTCATTGACCAGATCGCGCGCCGCCACGAGAACTTCCGCTTCACCGAACAAGAGCTCGGACACACAGTCGCGCACAAGGATGCGGTGCAACGGCGACACCGCCACTGCACCATGCTGGCCGAATGTGTTGGGCGCGATATAGATCGGGGCGAACTTGCCAGTGGCCTGCACCCGCCGCCGTCCGACCCAACGCAAGGGCTGCGGTCCGTGATCCTGCGTCAGCACCATGTCGCCGGGCACCAGCATCTCAACTCGACGCGGCCCGTCAGCGGTCTCGATCCGCGTGCCCGCCACGAAACAGGGCACGGCCTCAACCAGAACGTAACCGGTGTCGTCCTGCATGTCATTGGTGACGGTGTAGGTAAAATTGAAATCTTCGTCATTGCCATCACCGACAAGCGTGACCGTGCCATCGGCGTTGAGTGTCACCGTCTGCCCGGTGTTGAGCGAAACCGTATCGCCCGCACCGACCGCGAGCCCGTTGATATGGGTGATGGTCAGCGCGCCGCCACCAGCGTTCTCGTCATTGCCCAGCACATCCAGCGTCTTGGTCTGGTCGCCGGTCAGGTGCACCAGATCGTCATTGGCAATCAGCACCGTCTGCACCGATCCGCCTGCAATCAGAAGATTGGAATCATAGGATGAATCCCCCACATCCGCGATCCCGATCCGGATTGAATTCATCTCGCCCGCCGTCACCGGCATGGCCAGCGTCATGGTGACGGTGAACCCGTCCATTTCAGTGTTGTATTGGCTCTGGGTATTGTCGTTGTATAAATTCTGGTTGATTCCTCCCACGAGATTGCCCGGATTGGCCGCACCGACCGACGTTTCGACCAAAACACCATTTACCCAGACACCGACGAAATCCTGAAACTGCGAATTCGCGTATTCCGGAAATTCGTCCGAGGAGAAGACGAACTGCATCGTCATCATGTCCCCGTCAGGGACGAAATCCACGTCAATCCACGAGGCGTCATAGGTTCGCGTACCTGCCGCCTCGTTGAACCAGCTGTTGTTGCTGGGGCCGCTCGTATTGGTCGAGGTGTTTGCGCTCTGGTTCGCTTGCGTGGAACCGCCGCCCTGCCACCACGGGCGTGTTTCAGCGGGATTGGTGAAATCCTGTGCCCGACCCGTGGAAAGGATCACGCCCTCGTCTCCGGGCGTCACCCCGGGCGAGACCGTTTCACCGTCCGAATAGATGCCCGACGACCGCCAGTCACCGGTATAGGAAGCACTGAGAACCGTGACTCCGTCACCAAATATCGTCTGCGCCATCTGCATCGCCGATGCATTGATATTGATCGGGAGTTGGGACGCCGCAACCATGACCTGCTCACCTCGTTATTCCGGGGGCAGGTCGCACCATGCGGTCCACGACACATGACGGACTCACTGGGTCCGCGTGTTCTTTTCTGCTCGGCGGGGCGTTTTCGCCCTCGTTCCGCAACCTGCCTCGGTTTATTCTTGGGACGACCTTAACACGGCAAGGCCGAGCCTGTTAAGCTATTCATTTCACTGACCTTCGTCCTTACCGACAATAGCGCGTCTTTTCCGCCACATTTGCACCTCGCTGCGCAGCGCGCTAAGGCGTGGAAAACGCAGATCACAGGAACCGCAGGCCGCCCTCATGACCACATCACTCGACCCCGTCCACCTGACCCGAAACCTGATCCGCTGCGCCTCGGTCACACCCGCCGAAGGTGGCGCGCTCGTCCTCTTGGAGGATGTGCTCTCCGGGGCCGGTTTCACCTGCACCCGCGTCGACCGCGGCGGGGTGGCCAATCTCTTCGCTCGCTGGGGTGACAAGGGGCATGCGAAAACCTTCGGCTTCAATGGTCATACCGACGTCGTTCCCCCGGGCGACGAGACCGCCTGGACCCATGCGCCGTTCTCGGGCGATCTGGAAAACGGTATTCTTTGGGGTCGCGGGGCGACCGATATGAAGTCGGGCGTCGCCGCCTTCGCGGCCGCGGCAGTGGATTTCGTGCGCCAGACCCCGCCTGACGGTGCCATCGTGCTGGCCATCACAGGCGATGAAGAGGGCGACGCGGTGGACGGCACCACTGCCCTTCTCGACTGGATGGGCGAAGCGGGTGAGGCCATGTCGGCCTGCCTCGTGGGTGAGCCCACTTGCCCTGAAAACATGGGCGATATGATCAAGATCGGGCGGCGGGGGTCGATGACGGGGTGGTTTCGGGTGACGGGGGTGCAGGGGCATTCGGCCTATCCGCACCGGGCCAAGAACCCCCTGCCCGCGCTGGCGCGGCTCGTTGACCGGCTGGCCAGTCACGAGCTGGATCAGGGCAGCGCGCATTTCGATGCCTCGACGCTGGCGGTGGTGACGATGGATACCGGCAACCCGGCCACCAACGTCATTCCGGCCGAGTGCAGCGCCGCCGTCAACATTCGTTTCAACGACCTGCATTCCGGCGCGTCGCTGTCGAAATGGCTTGAAGAAGAGGCCGACCGCGCCGCGGCCGAATTCGGCGTAGGCATTGAATTGAAAGTAAAAATTTCGGGCGAGAGCTTTCTCACCCCGCCGGGGCCGCTCTCGGACCTGGTGGCGCGGGCGGTCGAGGCGGAGACCGGGCGGAGCCCGGTTCTTTCGACCTCGGGGGGGACGTCGGATGCGCGGTTCGTCAAGGATCATTGCCCGGTGGTCGAGTTCGGGCTGGTCGGAAAGACCATGCATCAGGTCGACGAGCATGTGCCTGCCGAGCAGATCGAGCAGCTCAAGACGATCTATAAACGCATCCTGACCGACTTTTTCGCCTGACCCCAATCGTGCGAAAAACCAGCGTTCGATGGGGTTAACGCGGCTTCATGTGCGTTCTTGCAGGGGGTGACATCCGGCTGCCGCCCGGCTGTTTCCCGGCTGCCGTCCGATCCGCCGCGCACAGCCTCGCAAATCGGGTTAACGCGACGCACGCTCAAGACTTGGCAGCGCCCGCCCGCAACGCTATGCCAGCGCCAAAGGAGCCCGCGCATGAGCCTGAACACATTCGGACACCTGTTTCGCGTCACCACATGGGGCGAGAGCCACGGCCCCGCGCTTGGCGCCACTGTCGATGGCTGCCCGCCCGGGGTGACGCTGGACGAGGGCATGCTCCAGCACTGGCTCGACAAGCGGCGGCCGGGCCAGAACAAGCACACCACCCAGCGGCAGGAGCCAGACCGGGTGCGCATCCTGTCGGGCACCTATGAAGGGGTCACGACCGGCACGCCGATCCAGCTCATGATCGAGAACACCGACCAGCGCTCAAAAGATTACAGCGAGATCGCCCAGACCTTTCGCCCGGGTCATGCCGACATCACCTATCACATGAAATACGGGCTGCGCGATCCGCGCGGCGGCGGGCGATCCTCGGCCCGCGAAACCGCCGCGCGGGTGGCGGCGGGCGGGGTGGCGCGCGCGGCGCTGACGAGCCTTGCCCCCGCGCTCGAGATCAAGGGCTACATGACGCGCATGGGCGAGATGGCAATCGACCGCAACGCCTTTGACTGGGACGCGATCGACGCCAACCCGTTCTGGATTCCCCAAGGCCCCGAGATTGCCGCCGCATGGGAAAGCTACCTCGGCGGCATCCGCAAGGAGCGCAACTCGGTCGGTGGGGAAATCGAGGTCGTCGCCCGCCATGCGCCGGGGGGCCTCGGGGCGCCGGTCTATGGCAAGCTCGACACCGATCTGGCGGCGGCGATGATGTCGATCAACGCGGTGAAGGGTGTCGAGATCGGCGAGGGCATGGCCGCCGCGCGGTTGCAAGGCACCGAGAATGCCGACGAGATCTTCATGGGCAATGACGGGCAGCCGGTTTTCTCGTCGAACCATGCGGGCGGTATCCTCGGCGGTATCTCGACGGGTCAGGACATCGTGGTGCGCTTTGCGGTCAAGCCGACATCTTCGATCCTGACGCCGCGCCGGTCGATCCGCATCGACGGCACGCCGACCGAGGTCGTCACCAAGGGCCGCCATGATCCTTGCGTCGGCATCCGCGCGGTGCCGGTGGGCGAGGCGATGATGGCCTGTGTCATCCTCGATCACCTGTTGCTGCATCGCGGGCAGATGGGCGAGACGAGGGGCCGGATCGGCTGAATGCTGGCGATCCTCGGCATCACGTTTCCGATCTATGTCATCATCGCGCTGGGCTATGTCTGTGTGCGCAAGGGGGTGTTTCGCCCCGAGCATATGCCGCAATTCGGCGGCTACGTGATGAACATCGCGCTGCCCGCGCTTTTGTTCAACGCGGTGGCGACGCGCGATGTTGGCGAGGTGTTCGACCTGACCTATATGGCGGTGTTCCTGGTCGGGGCGCTGGCGACGATCGCGGTCGGGTTCGCGGTCTTTGGCGGTCTGGGGCTGTCGCCCGGGCGCCGGGCGGTGGCGATCATGGGAACCACCTGTCCGAATTCGGGGTTCATCGGCTATCCGGTGATGCTCTTGAGTTTCCCCGAGATCGCGGGGCAGATACTTGCGCTCAACATGCTGGTCGAGAATTTCGTGATCATCCCGATCTGCCTTGCCATCATGGAGGCGTCGAAGGGCCGGGGCGAGGCCGATCTCTTGCGCAAGCTGGGCCGCATCCTCTTGGGCGTGATCCGGCGGCCGATGGTGATCGCGCTCGTGGCCGGGTTGGTGGTGTCGCTCAGCGGCGTCGGGATGCCGGGGCCGGTGCTGCGGGTGTTCGAGATGCTGGCCGCCTCGGCCTCGGCGCTGGCGCTGTTCGTGATTGGCGGGGCGCTGGTGGGGGTGCCGTTTCGGGGCAACCGGGGGGTGGCCGTGATGATCGTGCTGGGCAAGCTGTTGGTGCATCCGGCGATGGTGGCGCTTGCGCTGTTGGCGGTGCCGCTGGTCGGGCTGGCGCCGCTTGCGCCGGACCTGGCGGCGGCGGTGGTGATCTCGGCGGCGATCCCGATGTTCTCGATCTATGCGCTCTTTGCGCAGGAGCTCGGGCATGAGGGCATGGCCTCGATCGCGCAGATCCTGGCGACGGGCGGGGCGTTCGTGACGTTGAACGTGCTGTTGTTCGTGCTGTTGTAGGGTGGGTGGCAGCAAATCGAAGTCAACCGACGCCAACGGATAGGGTAGCACGGGGCCGCGGTCGGGTGCTTGCAACTTCGGCGTCGGGCACTTTATGCCGCAACGTCATCCCTTGCCCGGAATGGCGCGCACCCTCTCAAAAGCACCCGGCCGTCGGGGCGGCCCGGTGCTGCCCGGGCGGCTTCGCCGCTATTCCCGGGCGTGAGCAACAAGTTTGATCAACAAGGCGCGCGCCTGTCGGGCACCCGCCCTACCCGACCAAGGGCCGTTGTTTCGACAATTGCACCGCGAGGATACCGGCCGCGACGGTGGCCACGCCGATCACGTCGAGCGTGCCCATCTTCTCGCCCAAGAGAACCGCCGCGACCGCGACGCCAAAGAACGGGTTGAGGAAGTGGAAGGTCGCGGCCTTGACCGCGCCGATCTGGTTGACCAGCGTGAACCAGACCCATGTGGCCATCAGCCCCGGCACGATCGTGGTATAGATGAACGCGACGACAAGCTGCCAGGACCAGGTGACCGTCATGGTCTCGGTCATGGCCGACACCACGGCGAGGCCGGCGGCGCCGACGAACATCTGAAGTCCGACGATCATCATCACGTTGCCCCCCGACGAGGCGCCGCGCACCGAGAGCGTCGCCACGGCAAGGGCAATCGCCCCGATGATGCAAAAGGTGATCCCGGTCCAGTCGAGCCCGCCATCGAGCCGCCCGCCCATGATCAGCCCAACCCCGACAAAGCCGACGACAAGGCCAAGGAACGCCATCGGGCTGAGCGTGTCGCCCAGGAAGACGCGCCCCAGAAGCGCGACCATCAGGGGCATGGTGCTGGCGATGATCGAGGCGAGGCCCGCCTCGATCCATTGCATCGCGACGAAATTGAGGCCGAGATAGAGGGCGTTCTGGCAGATCCCGAAGATGATCGTCGCGCGCCATTGGGCCCGCGTCAGGCGCAGCGTCTGGCCCAGCGCGAGGGCGATCGCGACGCCGATCAGCCCGGAAATGAAGAACCTGAGCGCGAGCGAGCCCATGGGCGGGGCATAGGCGACGATGACCCGCGCCGAGGTAAAGGCCGACGACCACATGAAGGCAAAGGCCAGGCCAAGAAATATCGTTTTGACAGCCATCCCGTTCCCGTGCTCGCGCCTTTTTCCCAGGCAGGTCAGATGTCTTAGACACGCCGGGACAACGGGATGCAATCAACTTTCACTCGAAGCGCGACCGGGCCTTTTTCACGGCCTCCGAAAGGTTCGACCAGGCCGCATCGAGTTCCGTCTTGATGTCACCCCATGCGGCGTCGCCAGCCTGCCGCGCTTCCTTGAGCTGTTGTTCAAGCGCGTCGCGCTGGCCCTGCAAATTCTGCAAGACCTCCCGGTAGGCGATTTCACCGTCGGCCGATGTCTGACGTGCCTTCGCCTCCATCTTGTCGATCTCGGCGTTCCACTGGTCGATTTTTGCCTTGGTCTTTTCAATGTAGGCATCGCGTTCGGACATTGAGGTTTCTCCTTTGTGGGTGGTTCAGGAACATGGGCCCCGGTTCAATTTCCGAAGGGGCGCAAGGAGACCTATGCATTGCCATGAAACGCTTTAAGCCAGACGGGCTGACCTATCTTGGGCTGCGGGATCTTGTGATGCGTGTCGGTGAATGCAAAAGGGCCGCCCTGAACCGGACGGCCCTTGTACGAAACTTGTACGAAATCGGTAGCGGTCAGCCGTTCACGCTGTCCTTGAGCGCCTTGGCGATGGTCATCTTGACCACCTTGTCGGCGTCTTTCTTGATCTGTTCGCCGGTGGCGGGGTTGCGCACCATCCGCTCGGGGCGTTCACGGCAATAGATCTTGCCAACGCCCGGCAGGGTCACGGCGCCGCCACCCGATACTTCGCGGGTGATGATCGAGACGATCGCATCGAGTGCGCCGCCCGCGGTTTTCTTGTCGCTGCCCATTTCGTCGGCCAGAGCGGCAACAAGCTGGGTCTTGGTCATCGGTTTTGCCATTTTCGGTCTCCTTGCATCTGCCCGATCACTTGGGCCTCATTGTCGTCATATAACGGAATATAGGTTAGGAACACAACGATTAGTGGCTACTGGCAAGCCAAAAACGTGCATTTTGTGCCGATTTACGCGCAGTCAAAGAAACGCGGTTTCGTTGAAACTGCGCAATTTCCGGCTGTGAATGCGTTCGAGCGGCATTTCGCGGAGGTATTCCATGGCGCGAATCCCGATCATCAGGTGGCGTTCGACCTGTCCCTTGTAGAAGTCGCTGGCCATGCCGGGCAGCTTCAACTCGCCATGCAGGGGCTTGTCGGAAACGCATAGAAGCGTGCCATAGGGCACCCGGAAGCGAAAGCCGTTCGCGGCGATGGTCGCGCTTTCCATGTCGAGCGCGATGGCGCGGCTCTGGCTGAGGCGCTGCACCGGGCCCTGGGTTTCGCGCAGTTCCCAGTTTCGGTTGTCGAAACTGGCCACCGTGCCGGTGCGCATGACCCGCTTGAGATCATAGCCGTCGAGCCGGGTTTCGCTGGCCACCGCCCGTTCCAGCGCGATCTGGATCTCGGCCAGCGCCGGGATCGGCACCCAGACCGGCAGATCATCGTCGAGAACGCGGTCTTCGCGCAGATAGGCGTGGGCGAGGACGAAATCGCCGAGGCTCTGGCTGTTGCGCAGGCCCGCGCAATGGCCGACCATGATCCACGCACGCGGGCGCAGAACCGCGATGTGATCGGTTGCGGTCTTGGCGTTCGACGGGCCGACCCCGATATTGACGAGGGTGATCCCCGACGAGTCCTTGCGTTTGAGGTGATAGGTCGGCATCTGGGGAAGCTTGGCCGGCCCGGGCAAGGGCGCGTCGGGGTCGCGAATCTCGGCATTGCCGGTGGCGACAAAGCTCTCATACCCGCTGGCCGGATCGGCCAGCGCCTTGCGGGCAAAATCCTCGAATTCGCTGACGTAGAACTGGTAGTTGGTGAACAGCACGAAATTCTGGAAATGCTCGGGGTCGGTGGCCGTGTAATGCGCCAGCCGCGCCAGCGAATAATCGACCCGCTGCGCCGAAAACGGGGCGAGCGGCCCCGCGCCGTCCGGGCCGGGCGTGAAGGTGCCGTTGACGATATCGTCGTTGGTCGTGCCGAGATCGGGCACATCGAAGAGGTCACGCAGCGTGAACCGGGCCGCGCCCTGATGCGGGACCAGTATATCGGGATCGGACGACATGGCGAAATGCACCGGGATCGGCGTTTCCGACACCCCGATTTCGACCGGAACCCCGTGATTTTCGATCAGGAGCGCGATCTGCTGTCGCAGGTAATTGCCAAAGAGATCGGGGCGCGTGATCGTCGCCACATGCGTTCCGGGTTCCGAGACGTGGCCGAAACTCAACCGGCTGTCGACCTCGGCAAAACTTGTCGTGACCAGCCGGATCTGCGGATAGCAGGCACGCACGCGGGCGCCGGGCATATCGCCCGCCATGGCGGCGAGAAACCGGGTCTTGAGGAACCCGATCGCATCATCATAGAGCGCACAGAGACATTCGACCGCCTGCGCGGCATCCGTGAACAGTTGGGGCGCGGGCACCTTGGGCGAAAGAAACTCCGTCTCGGACTCGGTCATCGGGGTCTCCGTTTCTGGCGGCTCTTCGGTCCGGCGCGGCGATTTGCAATCTGTGGATCACGGCACGTTGACATGCCCGTGCGCCGGGATCAAGTTGCACGAGGGCAAGGATCGCAGGTGCGGCACATGGATTACGAAACGGTGAGCCCGGGTGCTTTCGGCGCGTCCCTTCGCGGGATCGGGCTCAATATTCTTGTGCGTGATGTCGAGGCGACGGCGGCGGCGCTTGCCGAGGTGTTTGGCATGGGCGCGCATCGTCTGTCAGAGGATTTCGCCATCATGACCTATGGCGATCAGGTCTTTCAGCTTCATTCCGACACGACCTATGCGCAGAACCCGCTTTTGAGCGTCCTGCCGGAGAACCCGCCCCGGGGCGGTGGCATCGAGATCCGGCTTTATGACAGCGACCCGGATGCGGCCGCCGAACGGGCCGAAAGCGCCGGGCTGACCATCCTGCACCCCCCGCATGACAAGCCGCACGGTTTGCGCGAAGCCTATATTCTTGATCGCGACGGATATGCATGGGTGCCGTCGCGCCCGCTTGATGACACCGACAAGTCCTGAACCCGCCCGATCCAAAGGAGACCCCGAATGAGCGTGACCAATCTTCGTCCGAATATCGACCACTGGCAGGAAAGGGTGGACCTTGCGGCCGCGTTTCGCTGGGCCGCGCGGCTCAACCTGCATGAAGGCGTGGCGAACCATTTCAGCCTTGCCGTCAACGATGACGGGACGCGGTTCCTGATGAACCCCAACCAGATGCATTTTTCCCGCGTCAAGGCCAGCGATCTGATCGAGGTGGACGCGAACGATCCCGAAACCCTCAAGGGGCCGGACGCGCCGGACCCGACGGCCTGGGGGCTGCATGGCGGGATTCACCGGTATTGCGGGCATGCGCGCTGTGCCATGCATGTGCATTCGATCCACGCCACGGTTCTGGCCAGCCTTGCGGATTCGCGCTTGCCGCCGATCGACCAGAACTGTGCCACTTTCTTCAACCGCTACGTGATCGACGATCATTATGGCGGGCTGGCCTTCGAGGAAGAGGGCGAACGCTGTGCCGAGCTGTTGACCGATCCGGCGAAAAAGGTGCTGATCATGGGCAATCACGGCATCATGATCATCGGCGAAACGGTGGCCGAGACGTTCAACCGGCTCTACTATTTCGAACGTGCCGCCGAGACCTATATCCGCGCGCTGCAGACCGGGCGGCCGCTGAGGGTGCTGCCCGACGAGATCGCCGAGAAGACCGCGCGCGAGCTTGAGACCTATCCCGAGCAGGACGAGCGGCATTTGAGCGAGTTGAAGGCCATTCTGGACGAGGAAGGCTCGAACTACGCATCATGAGCCGTTACCCGGCCTCGCGGCGCATCTGGCGCGGTGTCTCACCAAATTCGGCGCGAAAGGCGCGGGTCATGGCGCCGGGGTCGTGGTAGCCGCTGCGCAGGGCGATCTCGGCCACCGCGAGATCGCTTTCGCGGACCAGTTTGCGCGCCTTGATGAGACGCAGGCGTTTGTAGACGGCCTGTGGACCGGCGCCGAGCTCTTGCGACATGCGGGATTCGAGCGACCGGCGGCTGCGACCGAGTTGCCGGGCGATCTCCTCGATTGTCAGGGGTGATTCGAGGTTGGCCTGCATCAGTGCCACCGCCCGCGCCACCGTCTTGCCCCGGGGTTGGGGCAGGTCGCGCGGCGCGGCGGTGTCGGCGTTCATGAAGAGCGCCTCGAGCTCGAGCCGCAGGGCGTGGCCGTGGCGCGCCCCGATCAGCGCCGCCATCAGGTCGAACGCCGCAAGCGCGCCGGAGCAGGTGAGCCGGTTTCGATCGGTGACATGGCGTTGCCTTTGCGCCTCGACCTCGGGAAAGGCTTCTTCGAAGCGCGACATCTCTTCCCAGTGGATCGTGGCGCGATAGCCGTCGAGCAGGCCGGCGGCGGCGAGCAGCCAACTGCCCGTGTCGAACCCTGCCAGCATGTCATAGCGCGTGGCGGCAGCGCGCAGCGCGCGCAAGGTGGGCGGCACGGCGTGGGCGGCGTAGTGGTAGGACGGCATCGCGATCAGCATGTCACCGCGATGATCCGCCAGCGCGCCATCGGCCTCGACCCGCATGCCGCTCGATGACGTGGCCGAGGCCCCGGTCACGGTCAGGAACCGCCAGCGATAGAGCGCGCGCCCGGCCAGATTGTTGGCGGCGCGCATCGGTTCAACGGTGTTGGCAAGACACAGGGCCGAGAAATGATCGAAGAGAAGAATATCCACCTGCTGCATCGCGGCGCGTGGTTTCAACCATGTCTGCATGATTTCATCCGATTCTGCATGAAGCCTGTTCCGATCCGTCTTAGCCTGCTCGCAGGCAACGAGGACAGGAAAAACCATGCGATTCGATCTGAGCGACGAACAGAGGATGATCGTCGAAACCACGCGCGGTTTCGTCGAGAACGAGCTTTACCCGCACGAGGCCGAGGTCGAGCGCAGCGGGCATCTGCGCATGGAGTTGATCCGCGAGTTGCAGGCCAAGGCGATGGAGGCGGGGCTTTATGCCGCCAACATGCCCGAGGAGGTCGGGGGTGCGGGTCTCGATACGCTGAGCTGGCTCCTTTACGAGAGAGAGCTGGGGCGGGCCAATTACGCGCTGCACTGGACCTGTGTGGCGCGGCCGTCGAATATCCTGCTGGCGGGCACCGAGGAGCAGAGGGAGAAATACCTTTACCCCTGCATCCGGGGCGAGACGTGGGATTGCCTCGCGATGACCGAGCCGGGGGCCGGGTCGGACCTGCGCGGCATGAAGGCCACCGCGCGGCAGGACGGGGATGATTTCATCCTCGACGGCACCAAGCATTTCATCAGCCATGCCGATATCGCCGGTTTCGCGATCGTGTTCATGGCCACCGGCGAAGAGGACACCCCGCGCGGCCCGAAAAAGCGCATCACCGCCTTTTTCGTCGACAAGGGCACGCCCGGCTTCACGGTGCGCGATGGGTATCGCAACGTGTCGCACCGGGGATACACCAATGCGATCCTTGAATTCGACAATTGCCGCCTGCCGAAATCGGCGATCCTCGGCGAGGTGCACCAGGGGTTCCAGGTCGCCAATGACTGGCTGGGAGCGACGCGGCTCCAGGTGGCGGCGACCTGTCTTGGGCGGGCCGACCGGGCCTTGCAACACGCCATTGCCTATGCCGCGGAACGGCGCCAGTTCGGTCAGCAGATCGGCAAGTTCCAGGGCGTGAGTTTCAAGCTCGCGGACATGGCGATGGAGTTGAAGGCGGCAGAGCTTCTGACATGGGAAGCGGCGTGGAAATTCGACCAGGGCACGGTCACCGAGGCCGACATGTCGATGGCCAAGCTCAAGGCGACCGAGGTGCTGGGAATGATCGCGGACGAGGCGATCCAGATCCATGGCGGCATGGGGTTGATGGATGAATTGCCGCTGGAACGGATCTGGCGCGATGCGCGGCTGGAGCGCATCTGGGAAGGCACGTCGGAGATCCAGCGCCACATCATCAGTCGCGAATTGCTGCGGCCCTTGGGCGGCTGAGGCGCGGCGAACCCCATGGCGCATGATCTTTCCAGATTGTTCCGGCCCCGTTCGATTGCCGTGATCGGCGGTGGTGCATGGTGCGCGCAGGTGATCGAGCAATCGCGCAGGATGGGGTTTGACGGCCCGATCTGGCCGGTGCATCCCAAGGCACGCGAGATCGCGGGCGTTCCGGCCTTCGCGCGTCTCGACGACCTGCCCGATGCGCCCGACGCGGCGTTCGTGGGGATCAACCGCGAGGCCACGATCGAGGCAGTATCGACTCTCAAGCGGATGGGCGCGGGCGGGGCGGTCTGTTTCGCATCCGGCTTTGCCGAGGCGCAGGCCGAGGACGGCGGCGCAGGGGCGGTGCAGGAGAGGCTGATTGCCGCGGCGGGGGAGATGCCGATCCTCGGGCCGAATTGCTATGGCTTCATCAACGCGCTTGACGGGGCGCTCTTGTGGCCGGATCAGCATGGCTGTGGCCGGGGCGAGCGGGGCGTTGCGATCCTGACCCAAAGCTCGAACATCGCGATCAACCTTACCATGCAGCGCCGTGCCTTGCCGATTGCCTATACGGTCACATGCGGGAACATGGCGCAGACCACGCAGGCCGAGATCGCGACCGCGTTGCTCGACGATCCGCGGGTCACGGCCATCGGCCTGCATGTCGAGGGGTTTGCCGATCTGCGGGCATGGGAGCGCCTTGCGCGCAAGGCCCATGACAAGGGTGTGCCGCTGGTGGCGATCAAGGTGGGCCGCTCGGACCAGGCGCGCGCGGCCACGGTTTCGCATACCGCGTCGCTGGCCGGTGGGGATGCGGGGGCGCAGGCGCTGCTGGATCGGCTGGGCATTGCGCGGGTCGATGACCTTCCGAGTTTTCTCGAAACGCTGAAGCTCCTGCATGTGGCGGGGCCGCTGGAGCGGGGCACGCTTGCCTCGGTCAGTTGTTCGGGGGGCGAGGCCAGCCTTGTGGCCGATACGGCGCATGGGCGCGCCTTGCGGTTTCCGCCGCTGAGCCCGGGCCAGCGCTCGGTGCTGCGCGATGCCCTTGGCCCCAAGGTCGCGCTGGCCAACCCGCTCGATTATCACACCTATATCTGGCGCGACACCGAGGCGATGACGCGGGTGTTTTCGGCGATGACCGGGCCGGAGATCGCGCTGACCCTGTTGATCGTGGATTATCCGCATACCGATGCCGCGGATTGGGAATGCGCCACCCGCGCCGCGCTGGAGGCCCGCGTGCGCACGAATCGCAACGTGGCGGTCGTCGCCACCCTGCCCGAGTTGATGCCCGAGGACGTTGCACAGCGGCTGATCGCGGGGGGCGTGGTGCCCTTGCAGGGGCTGCGCGAGGCCATCGGCGCGGTGCAGGCGGCGGTGCGGCGCCCCCCGCCCTGCCCGGTGCCCGTGGCGTTGGGGCGCGTCGGGGATGCGGGGCATGGCGCACAGGTTCTGAGCGAGGACGCGGCGAAGGTCGCGCTGGCGGGGCATGGTCTTGCCGTTCCGCGCGGTGTGATCGCGGGGTCGGTCGCGGAGTGCGCCACCATGGCCGCGCGGCTCGATCCGCCTCTGGTGCTCAAGGGGATGGGGATCGCGCATAAATCCGAAGCGGGGGCGGTGCGGTTAAACCTCGGTGCGGGGGACGTGGAGGCGGCAGCCGCCGAAATGCCCGTCAGCCGTTTTCTTATCGAGGAAATGGTGCAGGGTGCGGTGGCCGAGCTTCTGGTCGGGATCACCCGCGACCCGGCGCATGGGTTCGTTCTGACCTTGGCCGCGGGCGGGGTGCTGACCGAGCTTCTGGAAGACAGTGCCTCGCTTTTGCTGCCGGCCGCGCGGGACGATATGGAAACCGCGCTGCGCGGGCTGAAGGTGTTTGCCCTGCTCACCGGGTTTCGCGGCAAGCCTGCGGCCGACCTCGGGGCGATCCTCGATGCGATCGAGGCGATCCAAGCCTATGCCCTTGCCAATGCCGATGACCTCGAAGAGGTTGAAGTCAATCCATTGATATGCACCGCGACCGGCGCCATCGCCGCCGACGCGCTGATCCGAAAGGCCCCATGATGACTGACCCGATCAAGACCCACCGCGAAGATCACATCCTGATGGTGACGCTCGACCGGCCCAAGGCCAACGCCATCGACCTTGCCACGTCGCGCATCATGGGCGAGGTATTCGCCGAATTCCGCGATGACCCGGATTTGCGCGTGGCGATCATCACCGGGGCGGGCGACAAGTTCTTTTGCCCCGGCTGGGATCTCAAAGGGGCGGCGGACGGCGATGCCGTGGATGGCGATTACGGGGTCGGCGGGTTCGGCGGGTTGCAGGAATTGCGTGACCTGGGCAAGCCGGTGATCGCGGCGGTGAACGGCATCTGCTGTGGCGGGGGGCTGGAATGGGCGCTGTCGGCGGACATCATCCTTGCCGCCGATCACGCCAGCTTTGCCCTGCCGGAAATCCGCTCGGGGACGGTCGCGGATGCGGCGAGCGTCAAGCTGCCCAAGCGCATCCCCTATCACATCGCGATGGAAATGCTGTTGACCGGCCGCTGGCTCGATGCGGAGGAGGCGCATCGCTGGGGCATGGTCAATCACGTTCACCCGGGCGATCAGTTGATCGACAAGGCGTGGGAAATGGCGCGCCTGCTCGCATCGGGGCCGCCGCTGGTCTATGCCGCGATCAAGGACATCGTGCGCGACGCCGAGGATTCGAAATTCCAGGACACGATGAACCGCATCACCAAGCGGCAGCTGGCGACGGTCGACCGGCTCTATGCCTCGGAAGATCAGCTTGAAGGGGCGCGCGCATTTGCCGAGAAGCGCGATCCCGTCTGGAAAGGTAAGTGACCAGACCCGAAGGGCGCGCATTTGGCGGTTCCGGGGCACCTTTGGACTCGATAGATGATCTTTCGGTGGGGTGCGAATCCGCCCCGGGGCGGGGCGGCGAGCGATTTTTCGCACAATCAGAATACCTTACCTTGCCTCGATCATGGCCAAAAGAATAAGCTGAACCGAGAGATCGGAACGCGAATCGTTATCACATTCAAAGTATTGGACTAGATCGATTTGGTTTATTGCGGACCGTTGCGTTTTTTCCGGGTGCGTCACACCTGAAGTCCGGGGAGGGCAAGATGGCTTTCTATGACATGGTCACGTCCTTGACGCGCGAGCAAAAACGTCTGATCTTCCTGATCGTCGATGCATGCCTTGTGCCGGTCGCGTTGGTCGTGTCGGTGCTCCTGAATGCCGCGATGAAAGCCGACTGGCATCTCGCCATGGCGCTTTTCCCGCTCTCCGTTGTCCTGATCGGCATCGCGATGGCGTCGTCGCACTATCTCGGACTCACCCGGATCAAGCTCAACGCGTTCGAGGTTCAGGGCATTGCGAGAACAGCGATCTATGCGACCATCATTGGCTGCACGGCCGCCATTCTGAACCCGTTTCTCGGATATCCGATCAACACCGAGACCATTCTCATATTCACGATGGTCCTGATGATCACGGGCGTATCGACCCGGCTGCTCTTGCGTCAGATCCTGATCCAGATCTATCGCAAGGGCACCGACCGCACGCGGGTGCTGCTTTACGGGGCGGGGCAGACAGGTCAACAGTTGGCCGCGGCACTCAGAACCGATGACAAGATCGAACCGATTGCGTTCGTCGATGACAACCCG
Source organism: Aquicoccus porphyridii (assembly GCF_008369105.1). GTDB lineage: Bacteria > Pseudomonadota > Alphaproteobacteria > Rhodobacterales > Rhodobacteraceae > Aquicoccus > Aquicoccus porphyridii. The sequence goes on from NZ_VINQ01000012.1 coordinate 79,122, forward strand.
ACCTTGCAAAGCCTCGTGATTTCGGGCTTGCCGGTCTATGTCCCGGCAAAGGTTCGCGAACTTATCAACGAATATCGCATCGACAGGGTGGTCCTGGCGATGCCGTCCACGTCACAGACGGAACAGGCGCGCATTGCCCACCGGCTTCGCCTGATGGGGTGCGAGGTTCACTCGTTGCCTTCGTTCGCCACGATGATCAGCAGTGGCGACATCGGCGCGCGGATGACACCGGTTTCGCTTCACGATCTTCTCGGGCGCAATCGGCTGGAACAGGAATTGCCGACCGTATCGGAGGCCTATTCCAGCCGCAGCATCATGATCACGGGCGCTGGCGGCTCGATCGGGTCGGAGCTTTGCCGGCAACTGATCGCATGCAAGCCCGAGCGCCTCGTTCTTCTGGATCACTCGGAACTTGCGCTCTACACCGTCATGAAGGAACTGGACAACCTCGCCGGTGACATCCCGATCAAAGCGGTTCTGGGGTCGGTCTGCGATCGGTCCCTGGTGGACAAGGCGCTTGCCGAACACGGGGTCGAAGTCGTCCTGCACGCCGCCGCCTACAAGCATGTCACCATCGTGGAAGCCAACGAAATTTCCGGTTTGGAAAACAATGTTTTCGGAACCAAGATCATGGCCGATGCCGCACGCGCGGCCGGGGTCGAACACTTCATCCTCGTCTCGTCGGACAAGGCGGTGCGACCCACCAACGTGATGGGTGCATCGAAAAGGCTTGCGGAACTCGTGGTGCAGGATCTTGCCACGCGCTCGGAAAAGACGCGGTTTTCCATGGTGCGGTTCGGCAATGTCCTTGGATCGTCGGGTTCGGTCATTCCGCTTTTCGAGGAACAGATTGCCCGCGGCGGCCCCGTGACCCTCACCCATGGAGAGGTCACGCGATACTTCATGACCATGTCCGAAGCTGCGCGGCTGGTCCTTCTGGCCGGCTCTTTCTCGCGCGGGGGGGATGTGTTCGTTCTGGATATGGGAGAACCGATCCCGATCCGTAAACTCGCGCACCAGATGATCGAAGGTGCGGGCCTGACGGTTGCGGACGAGACCAAGCCCGACGGCGGTATCAAGATCATCGAGATCGGCTTGCGCCCGGGTGAAAAGCTTCACGAGGAGTTGCTGATCTCCTCGGACATGCTGACCACGCCGCATCAGAAAATCATGCGGGCGCATGAGAATTTCCTGAGCGAGCTTGAAATGGCCAATGCACTCAAGGATCTGCGTATCGCTATTGAAAAGCAGGATCGAAACGCGGCGCGGGCGGTCATTTCAAAATGGGTGGAACGCTTCGAAGAAGCGACGAATGAGACCGAAACGCAGATCAACTAGGGCCGGTTGCCGATGTATCAGCGCAATCGCATGTGCGTCGCATGACGCCTGAAGCCCTTGATACACACCGCCAGAGCGATGTCATCGACCCGGCCCGCGCCTCTGCGATGCTGGCGCTTCTGGGGCGCGCGGGGGGCGTGGAGCCGGGGGCGGAATTGCCACCGTTCTTTCACCAGCTCTATTTCTGGGACGCCCGGCCACCGCAAGAGCTTGGGCGCGACGGGCATCCGCGCACCGGCATTGGCCTCATTCCCGACGTGGGGTTGCCGCGACGGATGTGGGCTGGCGGGCGGCTGCGATTTCACGCGCCGATGGTGGCGGGCGTGGTGGCCGAAAAACAGAGCGTGGTGGAGAGCGCGCGGCACAAGACGGGCCGGAGCGGGCCGCTGGGTTTTGTCACGTTGCGCCACGAGATCCGGCAGCATGGCGCGCTGTGCGTGACGGAATGGCAGGATCTGGTCTATCGCGACGACCCGGCAAAGGGCCAACCCCGCCCTGTCCCGCCCGATGCACCGACGGGCGAGGAGCACGCGACGGATGTGACATTCGACACGACGATGCTGTTTCGCTATTCCGCGCTCACCTTCAACGGCCACCGCATCCATTATGATGAGAGCTATGCCCGCGAGGTCGAGGGGTATGACGGGCTTGTCGTGCATGGCCCGCTTCTGGCGCAGCTTCTGATGCTGATGGCGCAGGATACGCTTGGCCCGCTCAGGGGGTTCGCGTTCCGGGCGACGGCGCCGCTCATGCATCATGAGACCGCGACGCTGTGCCGGAAAGGCCATGCGCTTTGGGTGCGCGGCCCGGACGGGCGGCAATGCATGCAGGCCGAAGCCGAGGTTTGAGCGTCAGAGCGAGGCTTCGGGGCGGAAGCCGTCGGGGATGGTATCGCGCCCATCAAGCACGAGGTCGGCCATGGCGCGCGCCACGCCCGGGGCCATGCCGAAGCCGATCTTGAAGCCGCCATTGGCGATGAACTGATCCGGGGCAAGCGGGTGGTGGCCAAGCATCGGCGCGCGGCTCTTGGCGCGGGGGCGCAGTCCGGCCCATGCCTCGATGATCCGCACACCGGAGAGCACGGGCATGGCAGCGATGGCCTTGGCGATCACCGCGTCGAGCCGCTCATCGGTGCTTTCGGGGTGCTCATAGTCGCGTTCGCTGGTCGAGCCGACGGCCACGGTGCCATCCGCATGGGGGATGATGTGCACGCCGTCGGCGAACACCTGTGGCCGGTCGCGGGCATCCAGTGCAAAGAGCGCGGCCTGCCCCTTGACGCCATTGCCCACCATGCGCCCGAGCGCGGTGCTGATCCGGTCGAGATCCCATGTGCCCGCGGCCCAGATCACCGCGCCCTCGTCGCTTGCCTTTGCCGTGACCTCGCCACCCTTGGCGCCGATCGCGGCCACCAGTGCCCGGACCGCCTGTCGCGGGTGAATGCGCGCGGTCAGCGTGTCGTGGATGAGCCAGCCGGTCGGGCTGTGCGGTGTCCAGTCGGCGGTGGTGTCGGCGGCGATCACGCGCCATTCGGCGCGTCCCTGCCAAAGTGTTCGGGCTGTTGCCTCGCGCGCCCGTGCAAGGGCGAGCGCGTTGTCATCCAGCACCGGCTGGAGCCGCCCCAAGCGGGCGAAACCGGGCGAGATGCCCCCGGCGGCTTCCACCCCGGCCCAGAAGTCTTCGGCCGCCAGAAGGCTTTGCAGTTGAAACGCCTTCTTGTCGTTCCAGTTTTCCGGCACATGCGGGGCAAGGGCCCCCACCACGCCGCCCGAGGCGCCAGCGCCCGGGCCGTTCGGGTCGACCACGCGCACCGTTGCGCCGCGCGCGAGGCATTCCCACGCGATGGAAAGGCCGAAAACACCGGCCCCGCGGATCGTGACGTCGACCATTGCCAAAGCGCCCCTCTGTCTTCATTGTCCCGCCGTTCACGGGGTTCTAGGGGATCAGGGCGCAATGAGCCAGAGTGCGGAACTTGAATGGCGCGAGGGCAAGGTGCCCGTCTCGACCCGGTTCGATGATCCCTATTACAGTCTCGACAACGGGCTGGCCGAAACCCGGCATGTTTTCCTTGACGGCAATGACCTTGCCGCGCGGTTTCGCGACGGGTTTCACGTGGCCGAACTTGGCTTTGGCACGGGGCTCAACCTCTTGGCAGCCTTGCGGCTCTGGCGCGAGAGCGGGCAGGACGGGCGGTTGCATTTCACCAGTTTCGAGGCGTTCCCGGTGGGCGTGGAGGATATGCGGGCCGCCCATTCGGCGTTTCCCGAACTGGCGACGGAAAGCGGTGACCTGCTTGAGGCGCTTGGATCGGGGTCGGTGGCCGATCTGCCTGATCTGCGGTTCGAGCTGATCGAAGGCGATGCGCGCGAGATGCTGCCGCGTTGGCCGGGGCGGGCCGATGCGTGGTTTCTCGACGGGTTCTCGCCCGCCCGGAACCCCGAATTGTGGGGGCCGGAACTGATGCAGGCGGTGGCCGCGCATACCGCACCGGGCGGAACGGCGGCCACCTATACCGCCGCCGGGCATGTGCGCCGTGCGCTGCACGCGGCCGGATTCGAGGTCACGCGCCGCGCCGGTTTCGGCCGCAAACGCCACATGACCAGCGCAAGGATGCCCTTGAAATGACCGAGCAGAACACCCGCCTTGGTATTCTCCTGATGATCGCCACCACCTTCGTGTTCGCAGCACAGGACGGGATTTCGCGGCACCTGGCCGGGGAATACAACGTGCTGATGGTGGTGATGATCCGCTATTGGTTCTTTGCCGCCTTCGTCATCGCGGTGGCCCGGCGCAAGGCGGGCGGGATCGCCGCCGCCGCCGCCACGACGCAGCCGTTCCTGCAGATCTTTCGCGGGCTGCTTCTGGCGACGGAAATCTGCGTGATGATCCTTGCCTTTACCCTGCTTGGACTTGTCGAGAGCCACGCGGTCTTTACCTGTTATCCGCTTCTGATCGCTGCCCTGTCGGGGCCGATCCTCGGTGAGCGGGTCGGCTGGCGTCGCTGGGTGGCGATCGCTGTGGGGTTTGTCGGTGTGCTGATCATCCTGCGGCCGGGCTTCGGGGTGTTTGCGGTCGAGGCGGTGGTGCCGCTTGTCGCGGCGCTTCTGTTTGCGCTTTACGGGCTTTTGACGCGCTATGCGGCGCGGCGCGACAGCACGGCCACGTCGTTTTTCTGGACCGGCACGATGGGGGCGGTGATGATGACCCTGATCGGTGTCTGGTCGTGGGAGTCGATGATCGCCAGCGACTGGGCGTGGATGGGGGTGCTGTGCATCACCGGCGCGTTGGGGCATTGGCTGTTGATCAAGACCTACGAGGTAGCCGAGGCCAGCGCGGTGCAGCCCTTTGCCTATCTGCAACTGGTCTTTGCCTCGGTCATCGGGGTGATGATCTTTGGCGAGGTCGTGAAACTCAACGTGGCGCTGGGCGCCGGGCTGATCGTGGGGGCGGGGCTATTCACTCTGTGGCGGGAGCGGCAGAACGCTTGACCCCGTGAGTTCGCGGCTGAACGGTTCGGAGAGCGGATCAAGCCCCAGCCGGGCACGGTAGACGGGCAGCGATTCGGCCACGCGCATCACGTAATTGCGGGTTTCGCGGAACGGGATATGCTCGATCCAGTCGATCACGTCGATCTCGCCCCGGCGTGGGTCGCCGCGCTCTTGCATCCAGCGGATCGGGCGGCCCGGCCCGGCGTTGTAGCCTGCCGAAACCATGACCACGTTGCCATCGAAGCGGCGCGCAAGACCGGCAAGATAGGCGCTGCCCAAGGTCGCGTTATAGCGCCAATCGGTGATCACCTGAGCCGGGTCGTGATCGAGCCCCAGATCGCGCGCCACCTCTTTCGCGGTGGCGGGCATGAGTTGCATGAGCCCCTGTGCGCCGACACCGCTGGCCACGCTCGGGTCGAACTCGCTCTCGCGGCGGGCGATGGCGAGGGCCAGTTCGACCGGCACGGTGTGAACCATGTCCTTCATCGGGTGCAGGGCATAATAGGGGCCGGGCAGAACGATCCCCCGGCGCGCGGCGGATTTGCCCAGCATCACGGCCAGATGCGCGGCATCGGGATAGGTGGCGGCCAGATCCTCGATCATGTTGCCGATCTGCCCGATCCGTTTGCGGTCCTGACCTTCGGCCAGTTGCAGGACGAACCATTCCGCCAGCGTCAGGTTGCCCATGGCGAGGGCAAGCTCGACCACCTTCACGAGGTCGCTGTCGGCGAAATCGGCCTGTTGCCATGCCGGGAAATACTCGGCCCCTCCAAGTTCGACAGGCGGGGCGATCCCTGCCTGTTCCGCCGCGAGGAGCCCGTAAAAGCTCGTCTGGTACTTGGCGCCTTCGGCATAGGCCACCTGCGCGGTCGTGGCATCCCCCAGCGCCGCGTAGGCGCGGCCCAGCCAATAGCCCGCACGCCCGAGCGAAATCGGGGTGTCAACGGCACCGGTAAAGGCGCGGAAATGCGCAAGCGCGCGGGCCGGATCGTCCAGTTGGGTGAGCGCGACATACCCGGCCAGCCATTCGAGATCGGCAAAGGATGCGCCTTCGATCAGCCCGTGATTGGTGGCGATCCGGTAGGCAAGATTCGCCCGGCCCGCCCGCATTTCACCGCGCGCAAGGTTGCGCCGCCAACCGGCCCAGCGGCCCGGCTCGCCCAGGGTGGCGGTGGTGCTGCGGTCAAGCAAAAGCGCGATGGCCTCGTCGCGCAGACCCTTGCCGAGACGCCAGAGGAAGCGTTCATAGGCCAGCCCGGGATCGTCCTGCAACGCCTCGGGCACGGCTTCGATGAGCATATCGACATCCCCTGCCCCGGCGCGCAGCCCCTGCCGGGCGGCGGCCAGCGCGCGCCAGCCTTCATCGACCAGCGGCAGCATGAGGCGCACATCGCTTTCCAGACCGCGCCAGAGCGCCATGTCGAGCCGGGCCGTGTGATGCGGGGCAAGCAGGTCGGCATGAGCCGCCAGGAAATCGGCATGTTCATCGGCACCCAGGTGGAAACTGCGCCACGCGAGGACCAGCCCGACCTCGGCGTCGCCCAAGGCCCCCGTGGCCGCAAGCGCGCGGGCGTGACGCAGGACACCGCGCCCGGTTTGCGGCGGGTGCCCGTCGAAAAAGGCCAGAACCTGCTCATGCGGGGCGGTTTCAAAGGCAGCCTCGCTGCGCTTGCGCAAGAGATCGAGACCGGGCCAGTGCGCGTGGCCGTCGAGGAAGGCAAGAACCTGCTGCGGGGTGCCGCGCCCGGCGCGCAGGCGATACCATTCGATCAGCGAGACGGCGGCAGGACCGTCCCGCGCGGCCAGTTCGGCGGCGCGGTCCCAATCGCCGCGCTGCGAGGCGTGCAGGGCACTGGCAAGCGGGCGCGGCGCGCGATCGGGCGCGGCCATGGCCGCTCCGACCAGCCCGGCAAGGCAGAAAATCAACGCAACCAGCCGCAACATCCCTTGCATTTCCTCGCATGAATCCGGATAGACAAGCCCAGCATAGCGCCCGTGCCCTAGCCTTCAATTCACAAACCCGAAGGGTGGCACGATCCGGCGCACCATGTGACCGAGCACAGCCGGGCCTGCCGCCCGACATTGAAAGAAGGAGCGTCGCCATGTTCAAAGGGTCCATTCCTGCCCTGGTCACGCCGTTCAAGAACGGCGAGTTGGATATCGAGACGCTCAAGAAGCTGGTCGAGTGGCATATCGCCGAAGGCTCGCACGGGATCGTGCCGGTCGGCACCACGGGCGAAAGCCCCACCCTGTCGCATCGCGAGCATGAACAGGTCATTGAGGAAGTGGTCAAGGCCGCCAACGGGCGGGTGCCGGTCATTGCCGGGGCCGGGTCGAACAACACGGTCGAGGCGATCCGCTTTGCCAAGCATGCCGAAAGCGTGGGCGCGGATGCGATCCTCGTGGTGACGCCCTATTACAACAAGCCGACCCAGCAGGGCATGATCGCGCATTTCGCCGCCGTGCACGATTGCTGTGATCTGCCGATCATCATCTACAACATTCCCGGCCGGTCGGTGGTTGACATGATGCCGGACACCATGGGCGAGTTGGCCAAGCTGCCGCGCATCGTCGGGGTCAAGGATGCCACCGGCGACCTGGCGCGGGTGCCACTGACGCGGATCACCTGTGGCACCGATTTCATCCAGATCTCGGGCGAGGATGCCACCGCGCTTGGCTTCAACGCGCATGGCGGGGTGGGCTGTATCTCGGTCACCGCCAATGTCGCGCCCAAGCTTTGCTCCGAGTTCCAGGAGGCAACGCTGGCCGGGGATTATGCCGCCGCGCTTGGCTACCAGGATCGGTTGATGCCGCTGCATGTCGCGATCTTCCTCGAACCCGGGCTTGCCGGGGCGAAATACGCGATGTCACGGCTGGGCCTGTGCAGCGACGAGGTACGTCTGCCGCTCACCACCGTGTCCGAGGGCGTCAAGGCGCGCATCGACGATGCGATGCGCCATGCCGGGTTGATGAACTGAGGTTACGCATCATCGCCCTTTGCGTTGAAGGCGAGTCGGCTGCCATCTATGGCATGTCGCACCGGATCGGAGTCGGCCGTCCCGGCCTTGAGCCGGGGCCTCTGACAAGACTGGGGGGGCTCGGCTCAAGGCCGGGCAGTGGCGCGTTCGATCAACGGTGATACGCTACGACTCGAATACTGAGCCTCAGATCCCGACGGCGAGGATCGCGCGGGCGAGGATCGGCACGGTGCGGTCGTTGAGCCCGGCAATGTTCATGCGCGAATCGCCGATCATGTAGATGCCGTGTTCGGCGCGCAGACGTTCGACCAGGTCGGGCGTGGTGCCCAAGAGGCTGAACATGCCGCGATGCTGCGCGAGAAAGCCGAATCGGTCGCTGCCCGAGAGTTTCTGCAACTCGCCCGCCAGGGCCTCGCGCAGGCGGAGCATGCCGAGGCGGGTGTCCTCCAGTTCGGCCATCCAGTCGGCGCGCAACGCGTCGTCGGTGAGGATCATCGTCACCACCCGCGCGCCATGATCGGGCGGGAAGGAATAGTTCATGCGGTTGAGCGAGGTCAGGTTTTCCTGCGCCAGCGCCTTCGGTGCGGGTTCATGGGCCACAGCCATCAGGATGCCGGTGCGTTCGCGGTAAACGCCGAAATTCTTGGAACAGCTCGCCGCGATCAGCGTTTCAGGACAGAATTCGGCCACCAGCCGCGTGGGGGCCGCATCGGCGTCGAGGCCGTCGCCAAAACCCTGGTAGGCGATGTCGATCATCGGCACGGCCCCGGTCGCGTTGAGCCGCTCGATCACCTGTCGCCATTCCGGCAGGGTCAGGTTGGCGCCGGTCGGGTTGTGGCAGCAGCCATGCAGCAGAACCACGTCACCGGCGCGCAACTGGCGCAGATCCTCCATCATCCCGGCGAAATCCACCGCGCCGGTTTCACCGTCGAAATAACGGTAGGTGACGATCTCGATCCCGAGATAGTTGAGGATTCCGATATGGTTGGGCCAGGTCGGGTCGCTGACGAACACGCGCACCCCGGGGTTGGCCATCAGCATCAGCTCGAACGCCTGACGGACCGCGCCGGTGCCACCGGGCGTGGCCACGGCGGCCACCCGGTCACGCGGCACCGCGTCGCCCAGCACCAGTGAAGCCATCGCATCGGCAAAGGCGGGGTCGCCCGCCAGCCCGACATAGGCCTTGGTATCCTGTTCTTGCCAAAGGGTTTTCTCGGCGGCCTTCACGGCGCGCATGACCGGGGTCACACCTTCGGCGTTCTTGTAGACACCGACGCCAAGGTCGATCTTGTCCTCGCGCGGATCTTCGCGGAACATGTGCATGAGCTGCATGATCTTGTCGACCGGCTGTTGCGACAGGGCATTGAACATCAGGCGTCTCCGGTCTCGACAGGCAGGGTGGGAAAGGCGCCCCATTCGGTCCAGGAACCGTCATAGACCGACCAGTCCTTCTTGCCGATCCGCTCCATTGCGAGGGCGATGACACAGGCGGTCACACCCGACCCGCAGGAGGTGATCGCGGGTTTGGTGAGGTCCACCCCGGCGCGCTCGAAGACCGCGCGCAACTCCTCGGGGGATTTCATCGTCTTGTCTTCGTTGAGCAAATCGGGGAAGGGCAGGTTTTTCGACCCGGGGATATGGCCGGGGCGCAGGTCGGGTCGTGGCTCTGGATCGGTGCCCGCGAAACGCCCGGCCGAGCGCGCGTCGATGATCTCGTAATCGCCCAGCTTGGCGGCTGCCGAGACCTGTGTCACGTCCTTGACCAGTTGGTTCTGACGCCGTGCGGTCATGTGGCGGTCGCGGATCACCGGGGGCAGGTCTTCGACCGCGCGCCCCTCGGCCAGCCATTTCGGAAACCCGCCGTCGAGCACGGCGACATTATCCTGACCCATCAGGCGGAAGAGCCACCAGACCCGCGCCGCGGTTTGCAGCCCGTGGGCGTCATAGATCACCACCTGATGTCCGTCACCGACGCCCATCCCCCTGAGACGGCTCATGAATTTCTCGATCGGCGGGGCCATGTGCGGCAGGTCCGAGCGCGCGTCGGCGATGTCGTCGATGTCGAAATAGCGCGCGCCGGGGATGTGCGCGGCGGCGTATTCGGCCTTGGCATCGCGCGGATCGCCCGGCATGTGCCACGTCCCGTCGAGCACCCGAAGATCAGGGTCCTTGAGATGGGCCGCGAGCCATTCGGTCGAGACCAGGGTTCCGGTATCGTCTTGCGCCATGTTTGCCCCCCATGCGGTTCATGTCATGACTAGCGCGGGGGGGCGAAACTGACAAGGCCGGACGCCCATGACGGACGCCCGGCAAAGCGGTTCATTTGGCCAGCATGTTACGGACCACGCCGACGATGGCCAGCAGGACGCCGCCCCCGACACCGCCCGACGCGATCTGCCCGAGGATGGCGCCGACATCCATGCCGCCACCAGCCGCAAGACCGCCCGCACCGAGCGCGGTCAGGATCTGCCCGCCAAGGCCGCCACCGACGATGCCCGCGATCGAGTTGATGAGCGTGCCCTGGTTGAGATTCTTCAGAAGGCCGCCAGCGACATTGCCTCCGATGGCGCCGGAAATCAGGCTGATCAAGAGTTCCACGTTAACTTTCCTCCTGGGGTCTAAACCAAAATCCTTACCAAAGGCTGACCCGGGCGCCGTTTGGTGTCGGGGCAATCCTAGCATGGCGGGCCGCGTTCGCCCTATGGGAGAATCGTCTCGCTATTCCCCGTGGCGCAGGAGGCGCTGTTTCTGGCGGTTCCAGTCGCGCTTGGCCTCGGTCGCGCGCTTGTCATGGGCCTTCTTGCCCTTGCCGATGCCGATCTTGATCTTGGCGATTCCGCGGTGGTTGAAGTAGAGCACCAAGGGCACCAGCGTCATCCCCTTGCGCTGGGTCGCGTTCCAGAGACGGGCCAATTCCTTGCGTGAAACCAAGAGCTTGCGCTTGCGGCGCTCTTCGTGGCCAAAGGTCTTGGCCTGTTCGTAGGGCGCAACATAGCTGTTGACCAGCCACAATTCGCCATTGTCCACATGGGCATAGGATTCGGCGATATTGGCACTGCCCTGGCGCAGCGACTTGACCTCGGAACCTTGCAGCATGATGCCGCATTCGAGATCTTCCTCGATCGCATAATCGAAGCGCGCGCGGCGGTTTTCCGCGATTACCTTGTAGTTGGGATTGGTTTTTTCCTTGGCCATAGCCGGCGTTTTCTAACGCCCGGCAGGGCCACTGTCGAGGGGAAGGTTAAGCCACCGCCCCGCGCGGTTAACACGATTTTTCGGCGAAAAATCGGGGGGTGACTCCCGGCTGCTGCCCGGCTGCCATCCGGCTGCCGGGGTATGCGTCCGGGGCGGGGGTCGATTTGGTTAACGCGCCGGGCGCCCCGGGGCCGCATTTTCAAGCTCTGGCAGAAAATGAAAAGTGCTTTCGTCTTTTTTTGATAACAGATGATCCATCTCTGCCGTAAAAGGGCAGTGTCATGACAGGAAATCCAATGAACCGTTACCCCCGCAACATGATCGGATACGGGGCCGACCGGCCCGATCCGCAATGGCCGGGTTCCGCCCGGATCGCCGTGCAATTCGTGCTCAACTATGAAGAGGGGGGCGAGAATTGCGTGCTGCATGGCGATGCGGGTTCCGAGGCGTTCCTGTCGGATATCGCGGGGGCGGCACCGTGGCCCGGGCAGCGGCACTGGAACATGGAATCGATCTATGAATACGGCGCGCGGGCCGGGTTCTGGCGGCTGCACCGGCTGTTCACCGGGGCGGGTATTCCGCTGACCATCTATGGCGTGGCGAGCGCGCTGGCGCGCAGCCCCGAGCAGGTCGAGGCAATGAAGGACGCCGGGTGGGAGATCGCGTCGCACGGGCTCAAATGGGTCGAGCACAAGGACATGGCGCCGGAGGATGAACGCGCGGCCATCAGCGAGGCGGTGCGGCTTCATACCGAGGTGGTGGGCGAGCGGCCGCGCGGCTGGTATACTGGGCGGTGCAGCGAGAACACGGTGCGGCTCGTCGCCGAAGAGGGCGGGTTCGATTACATCAGCGACACCTATGACGACGACCTGCCCTATTGGCTGGAGGTGGGCGAGCGGGATCAGTTGATCATTCCCTACACGCTTGAAGCCAATGACATGCGCTTTGCCACCGCGCCGGGGTATATCACCGGCGAGCAGTTCTATTCCTACCTGCGCGATGCGTTCGACACGCTCTATCACGAGGGCAAGGAGGGCCGCCCGGCGATGATGAGCATCGGCCTGCATTGCCGCCTGATCGGGCGGCCGGGCAAGATTGCCGGGCTGGCGCGGTTTCTCGAGTATATCACGCGGTTCGACGGGGTGTGGTGCCCGCGACGCATCGACATCGCGCGCCATTGGGCCGATAGGCATCCGCATGTGCGACGGGACCGGCCCAGCGCGATGGCACGCGCGGAGTTCGTGGAGCGGTTCGGCGGGGTGTTCGAGCATTCGCCGTGGATCGCGGAACGGGCGTGGGAGCTTGAGCTTGGCCCGGCGCATGACCGGGCGGCGGGGCTGCACAATGCGCTGGCGCGGGCGTTTCGCTCGGCCAGTGACGCGGAACGGCTGGGCGTCTTGAAGGCGCACCCCGATCTGGCCGGGAAGCTGGCCGCGGCGGCGCGGCTGACGGCCGAGTCGACGGCGGAGCAGGCCAGTGCCGGGCTGGATGCGCTGACCGATGCGGAGCGGGCGCGGTTTGGCGAGTTGAACACCGCCTATGTCGAGAAGCACGGTTTTCCCTTCATCATCGCGGTGCGCGACCATGACAAGGCGGGAATCCTCGCCGCGTTCGAGCGGCGGATCGCCAACCCGACCGAGGTCGAGTTCGAGGAAGCCTGCAAACAGGTCGAGCGGATCGCGCGGCTGCGGCTGGAGGATATGTTGTGAGCTATGCCTTTCCCCCCGGCGGATTGCCGAACCAGTCGGTGAACCCCGAAGGCAAGGCGGTCTTTACCGAGGCCTATGCCGTGATCCCGGCGATCACCATGCGCGACATCGTGACAAGTTTCCTGCCCGGCTGGACCCATACCCGCGCCTGGATTCTGGCGCGGCCGCTGACCGGCTTTGCCGAGAGTTTCGCGCAATACGCGGTCGAGGTGGCGCCCGGTGGTGGCAGCGACACGCCCGAGCCGGATGCGGGTGCCGAGGCGATCCTGTTTGTGGCCGAGGGGCGCGCGCAACTGACCATCGACGGTGCGCCGCACGAGATGGGGCCGGGCGGCTATGCCTATGTTCCGGCGGGGGCGGATTGGTGGCTGCACAACCCGGGGCCGGAGCCGCTCAGGTTCCACTGGGTGCGCAGGCATTGGGTCGGGGCGCCGGGGGTGGGACGGCCCGATGCGTTTGTCACCAACGAGCGCGATGTCGCCGTGGACTGGATGCCCGGCACCGACAAGTGGGGCACGACGCGGTTCGTTGCCCCGGATGACCTGCGCCATGATTGCCATCTCAATATCGTGACCTTCCGGCCCGGCGGGCGCATTCCCTTTGCCGAGACCCACGTGATGGAGCATGGCATCTACGTGCTTCAGGGCCGGGCAAAATACCTGCTCAACAGGGATTGGGTCGATGTGGGGCCGGGCGATTTCATGTGGCTGCGCGCGTTCTGCCCGCAGGCCTGCATCGCCGAGGGCGACGCGGATTTCCGCTATCTGCTTTACAAGGATGTGAACCGGCATGTGCCGCTGAAGGTGGGCGGATGACGGGGATCACGGCCGAGCGGTTGACGGCGGAGGCTTTCGAGCCTTTCGGCGAGGTGCTTGAGGCCGTGGGCGAGCCCGACCGGATCATCAATCGCGGGATGTGCGGGCGCTGGCACGACCTCGCGCGGCTCGATTTCGGGCCGGGCGGGCGCGCGGGTGTGTCGATCTTCCGCGCCGAGGCGCGGGCGCTGCCCTATCGGCTCGACCTGCTGGAGCGGCATCCCGAGGGCAGCCAGGCGTTTCTGCCGATGCATGGGCACGACTGGCTGGTGATCGTGGCACCGGACATGGGCGACCAACCCGGCCAGCCGCGCGCCTTTCTGGCCGGCGGCGATCAGGGGGTGAATTTCCATCGCGGCACGTGGCACGGGGTTCTCACGCCGCTGCACGATCCGGGGCTGTTCGCGGTGGTGGACCGGATCGGGGACGGTGCGAACCTTGAAGAACACACATTGGACCCGCCGATCATGGTGGAGATCTAACCAAACTGCCGGAAAGAATGGCAGAGCGGACAACACGGAGGGAGACGGACATGACAACCACCTCGATCGGGACGCAGGAGCAGTTGCGCAACCCGGATTACATGCCGCCGCTGGCGAACGCGGTGCCGCTGGGCATTCAGCATGTGCTGGCGATGTTCGTGTCGAACGTGACACCCGCGATCATCGTGGCGGGGGCCGCGGGGATCGGGTTTGGCTCGGACCAGGGCGCGCTCGGTTTTCCGGACATGAGCTACCTGATCCAGATGTCGATCCTCTTTGCCGGGGTTGCGACGCTGATCCAGACCATCGGCATGGGGCCGGTGGGCGCGCGCCTGCCGATCGTGCAGGGCACGTCGTTTGCCTTCGTGCCGATCATGATCCCGGCGGTGGCGGGGCTGGGCACGGCGGGCCTTGGCGGGTTGATGACGGGCGTGGTTCTGGGCGGTATCTTCCATTTCTGCCTTGGCTTTTTCGTCGGGCGCATCCGCTTTGCCCTGCCGCCGCTCGTCACCGGGCTGATCGTGCTGATGATCGGGCTGGCGCTGGTCAAGGTGGGCATTCAGTATTCGGCGGGCGGGGTTCTCAAGTACAACGCCATCCACCTGCAATCGGCGGCGGGGGCGGCGCGCGTGCCGGTCGAGCTTGACCCGCGCAGCACGGGGCTGGCCACCGGGTTCGGCACGTTGCAATACTGGCTGCCCGCGCTGGTCGTGGTGGTGGTCACGTTGCTGCTCAAGTTCTTTACCCGTGGGTTCATCTCGATCGCGGCGGTGTTCCTTGGCATTCTTGCCGGGTATGTCGTCGCGCTCGTCATGGGACAGGTGAGTTTCGCCAATATCGGCAATGCCGCGTGGTTCGAGGTGCCGATGCCGTTCAAATACGGCTGGGAGATCAACTGGGCCATCGTGATCGGCATGTGTTTCATGGCCGTCGTCTCGGCGATCGAGACGGTGGGCGATGTCAACGGGATCACCAAGGGCGGTGCCGGGCGCGAGGCCACGGACCGCGAGATCTCGGGCGCGACCTTTGCCGATGGTCTGGGCACCGCCGTGGGCGGGGTGTTCGGCGGGTTGCCCAACACATCGTTCAGCCAGAACGTGGGCCTTGTCGCCATGACCGGCGTGATGAGCCGCCATGTCGTGACCATCGGGGCGGTGTTCCTGATCATCGCGGGCTGCATGCCGGTGGTTGGCGCGCTCATCCGCACCATGCCCGAGCACGTGCTGGGCGGTGGCGTGATCGTGATGTTCGGCATGGTCGCGGCCTCGGGGATCAACATGCTGTCGGATGTAAACTGGAACCGCCGCAACATGGTGATCTTTGCCACATCGCTTTCGGTGGGGCTTGGCCTGCAACTGGTGCCCGAGGCATTGCAGCACCTGCCGCGCACGGCGCAGATCCTGCTGACCAGCGGCTTGCTGCCGTCGGCGGCGCTGGCCATCATCCTCAACCTCGTCCTGCCCGAGGATCTCGACAAGTGAGTCGGGCGGGGCGGTCATCGCGCCGCCCCGTCCTGCACGGTGTTTCGCCCATAGCGATCACGATTGCGGCGCAATCCGCGGCGTTTTGGTCATAATCCCAGATTTCACTTGCCATACAGGATCTGTCAGGTATCGGGGCATGATCCATGACAAGAAAACCGAGGCCGATGACCCGCCACCAGACCCGCCGACAGGAAAGCACGCAGACAACCGAAGCAAAGGACCCCTGCCCCGACACGAACCCGGCCGCCGATTCGCGCGATGCACGTGACTGGGTCAAGGTGCTGGCCCGCTACCGCGAGCCCGACATCCTGCGCAGCACCTTCGAGCTTGGCCTGACCGCGGGGTTGTTCATCGGTCTCTGGGCACTGGCATGGTGGGCGCTTTCGATCAGCTACCTTCTGGCCTTTGCGCTTTCCTGTCTCAATGCCGGGTTCCTGCTGCGGCTTTTCGCGATCCAGCACGATTGCGGCCACGGGTCGTTCTTTCACAACCGCAGCGTCAGCGACTGGATCGGGCGGGTGATCGCGGTGGTGACGCTGACCCCCTATGACGTCTGGCGGCGCACCCATTCGGAGCATCACAGCACGGCGGGCAACCTCGGGCGGCGGGGCATGGGCGATGTTCATACCATGACGGTCGAGGAATACCGGGACTCGTCGCTGCTGGCGCGTCTGAGCTATCGGATCTATCGCCATCCGCTGACCCTGTTCGGGATTGGCCCGGGGTATCTTTTCCTGATCCAGAACCGGGTGCCGGTCGGGTTGATGAAACAGGGGCGCTACTGGCTGAGCGCGATGCTGACCAATCTGGCGATTCTCACCGGTCTGGGGATGATCCTGTATTTCGGCGGGGTGATGCCGCTGTTGCTGATCTTCTTGCCCAGCACGCTGATCGCGTCAACGGCGGGGATCTGGCTGTTTTACGTGCAGCACCAGTTCGAGAACACGCAATGGCAGGATGACGCGCATTGGCAATTGCACGATTCGGCGCTGCATGGCAGTTCGCATTACGTGCTGCCGCCGGTCCTGCAATGGCTGAGTGCCAATATCGGCATTCACCATGTCCACCACCTCTATAGCCGTATCCCGTTCTATCGCCTGCCCGATGTGCTGCGCGATCATCCGGTGCTGGCGGCGAGCAACCGCATGACGATCCGCGAAAGCCTTGGCAGTGTGCGGCTCAACCTCTGGGATGAAGAGGCCCGGCGGCTCATGTCGTTCAAGCAGGCGCGCGCGCTTTACGGCTGATCGTTCGGGCCGGCGGGCGGTTGCGGTATGCAACGGCACACCATTTTGCGGCTTACGTCGCGCGTGATCCTTGCTAAAAAGCGCCCCGAAGCCAGCAGGGAGACCGGACCATGCCCGCCATTACCGAAGAGCACCTGATCGAGAGCATCGCCGAGGCGCTGCAATACATTTCCTATTACCACCCGGCGGATTTCGTCGAGGCGATGAGCGCCGCGTGGGAGCGCGAAGAGAACAAGGGCGCGCGGGACGCGATGGCGCAGATCCTCGTCAATTCACGGATGTGCGCGATGGGCCGCCGCCCGATCTGTCAGGATACGGGCGCGGCGAATATCCACGTCAAGGTGGGGGTCGAAGCGCCGCTGAAGCTCAAACGCTCGTTGCAGGAGATTTGCGACGAGGGCACGCGGCAGGGATATCAGCGCGACACCAACCCGCTGCGCGCCAGCGTGGTGGTCGATCCGTTTGGTGCGCGCAGGAATTCGGGCGACAACACGCCCTGCATGCTGACCGTGGAGATGGTCGCGGGCGACACGGTCGAGGTCGAGGTCGCGGCCAAGGGCGGCGGGTCGGAGAACAAGGCCAAGTTCACCACGCTGAACCCGAGCGGGAATGTCGCCGATTGGGTTGTGGAAACCGTCGAGAGCCTCGGCGCGGGGTGGTGCCCGCCCGGCATCCTCGGCATCGGGGTGGGCGGCAATGCCGACCGGGTGATGGCGCTGGCCAAGCAGGCGCTTTCCGAACCCATCGACATGGCCGAACTGTTGCGCCGTGGGCCGAAGGACCGGGCCGAGGAATTGCGCTGCGAGATCTACGAGCGGGTCAATGCACTTGGCATCGGGGCGCAGGGGCTCGGTGGGGTGACGACCGTTCTGGACGTGAAAGTGAAGAGTTTCCCGACGCATGCGGCCTCGCTGCCGGTCGGGCTGATCCCGAATTGCGCGGCGACGCGGCATGTGCATTTCACGCTCGACGGGTCGGGGCCGGCGGAGTTCACGCCACCCAGCATGGACCTTTATCCCGATATCCTGCTGGAGGCCGCGGGGGCGCAGAGCCGCAAGCTCGACCTTGATAACCTGAACGATGACGTGCTGGCGAGCCTCACGCCGGGTGAAACACTTCTGCTGTCGGGCACGCTTTATACCGGGCGCGACGCGGCGCATAAGCGGATGATCGAGATGCTCGACCGGGGCGAGGCCCTGCCTGTCGATCTGAGGGGCAAGGCGATCTATTACGTGGGGCCGGTGGATGCGGTGGGCGACGAGGCGATCGGGCCCGCGGGGCCCACGACCTCGACCCGGATGGACAAGTTCACCGACCGGATCCTGGCCGATACCGGGCTCAAGCTGATGGTTGGCAAGGCCGAACGCGGGCCGGTGGCGCTCGAGGCGATAGCGAAGCACAAGGCGGCCTACCTGATCGCGGTGGGGGGCGCGGCCTATCTCGTGTCAAAGGCGATCAAGGCGGCAAAGCCGGTGGCATTCGAAGACCTTGGCATGGAGGCGATTTACGAGCTCAGGGTCGAGGATATGCCGGTGACGGTGGCGGTGGACACGGGCGGAAATTCGATCCACCGGACCGGCCCGGCAGAGTGGAAGAAGAAGATCGCCGAACGGGTGTGAGAGCGCCCCGGCGCACGGCCCGGACCTGATCCGGGGCGCGTGGGGGCGCCGTTTCACGCCAGTGCGGCCTGCAAACCGGGTTGCACGCCGGGCGCACCGGCCACAACGCCAGCGACCTGTGGATGCGCGTTGTTGAAGACGAGCGCCGCGCCATGGCGGTCGGTGACGTGGGCGCCCGCCTCTTCAAGGATCATGGCGCCCGCGGCGATGTCCCATTCCCAACTGTCGCGCAGGGTCAGCATCGCGTCGTGCCGCCCCTCGGCCACAAGTGCGAGGCGATAGGCAAGCGAGGGGCGGTAGGCGCGGGTGACCGGTGGCACCGCGCCGTCCTTCCAGTGGTGGGTATCGAGCGCGGGGCGGGCGGCCAGCACCGATGCCCCGGCAAGGCCCTGATGATCGGAAACGCGGATCGGCGCACCGTTGAGCGTGGCCCCCTGCCCGCGCGCGGCGGCATAGAGCCGGTCCTTGAGCGGCAGATAGACCACCCCGGCGATGGGCCGACCGTTTTCGACCACGGCCAGCGCGTGCGCCCATGTCTTTTCACCGCTGATGAAACTGCGGGTGCCGTCGAGCGGATCAATGATGAACACCCGCTCGCGCCCGAGCCGCGCCGCGCTGTCCTCGCTCTCCTCGGAGAGCCAGCCATAGGCGGGGCGCAGGGCGCGGAGCGTCTCTTGCAGCATCACGTTGACGGCGAGGTCGGCCTCGGTCACGGGACCGGCGCCGCCGGGTTTGTCCTCGGACATGTAGGGGCCACCGAAATAACCGGTGGCGATCCGCCCCGCCTCGCGCGCAACGTGGATCAGCAGGGCGAGATCATTCTCCGGCAAGCGTCAGCCCCTCGACGAGGATCGACGGCACCACGCGCGACAGCCACGGGCGCGCATCGTTGGCGGGCCGCATGCTGGCGAACATGTCGCGCAGGTTGCCCGCGATGGTGCATTCGTTGACCGGGTAGGCGATCTGCCCGTTCTCGACCCAGAAGCCCGAGGCGCCGCGCGAATAATCGCCGGTGTTGGGGTTGATGGTCGAACCGATGAGCGAGGTCACCAGAAGCCCGGTGCCCATGTCGCGGATCAGCTCTTCGCGGCTTTGCGCGCCTTGCGTCAGTGCCACGTTCCACGTGCTGGGCGACGGCCCGCCGCCGGTGCCGCGCGCGGCGTTGGCGGTGCTTTGCATCCCGAGCTTGCGGGCATTGGCGAGATCGAGCGTCCAGCCCGTCAGCACACCGTTCTCGACGATGGCGCGTGTGCGCGTGGGCAACCCTTCGGCGTCGAAGGGGCGCGAGCCGGTGGCGCGGGGGCGGTGCGGATCTTCGATGAGCGACAGGTTTTCGGGCAGGATCAGCTTGCCCAGATCGTCGCGCAGGAAGGATGCGCCCCGGGTGATCGACGCCCCGTTCACCGCGCCCAGAAGGTGGCCGACAAGCGACGCGGCGATCCGTTCGTCAAAGAGCACCGGCCAGGCGCCGGTGGGCGGTTTGCGCGCGCCGAACATGGCCATGGCGCGTTCGCCCGCCGTCTGCCCGATGTCCTGCGCGGTGCGCAGATCGGCCTGGAAGATGCGGGAATCGCCGTCATGTTCGCGCTCCATCGCGCGGCCCTCGCCCGCGATGGCCACGGCATAGAGCGACCGGTCGGTGCGCGCGTAACCGCCGGAAAAGCCGTTGGTCGCGGCGAGGTGAACACGGCGCGCGGAATAGCCCGCGCTGGCCGATTGCACCTGTGTCACGCCCTTGACCGCGAGCGCAGCGGCCTCGGCCGCGCGGGCATCGTTTTCGAGCGCGGCGGGGTCGGGCTCGGGCGTGGGGTCGGAAAGCTCGAACGCGGCAATGTCCCAGTCGCGGGCGATCTGCGACGGATCGGCCAGCCCGACATGCGGGTCTTCGGGCGCTTCGCGGGCCATGGCGACGGCGCGTTCGGCCATGGCGGCCATGGTCTCGGGGCGGATGTCGGAGGCGGAGACCACGGCCTGACGCCGGCCCATGATGACCCGCAGGCCGAGATCGGTGCCCTCGGCGCGTTCGGCCTGTTCCAACTGCCCGGCGCGCACGTCGATCGAGACCGACCGGCCATCGACGGCCATGGCATCGGCGGCCTCGGCCCCGGCCTTTTTCGCGGCGTCGAGCAGCGCGCGGGTGAGGGTTTCAAGCGATTGGGTCATGGTGCGGCCTCCTGCATCGGGTTCAGGTAGACAGACCGCGCGCCCGGTGCAAGCCCGGCCAAGGGAAAAGGGCCGCCGGATCGCCCGACGGCCCCGTTGCCCGCGCGGTGGCGGGTGCCCGAAAGCCGGGTTACTTGAGCCGCTGGCCGTTGGCCAGAACCTGCCCGTCGTTCTTGACCTCGATGGTGGAGGTGAGCACGTCCTCGCCATCGCCGGGGACGGCGAACATCGACAGCATCATGCGCGCGCCCATGACCTGATCCTCGGGGACGAGACCCATCGCCACCAGCGTATCCATGAGGCCGTTGGCCCCGGACAGGCGCAGCCGCAGCGCGCCTTCGGTGCCCTGCATGCCCTGGGTCATCATCACGGTCGGGAAATCGACATCGACGCCACCTTCGCCGGTGAGCGAGGCCCCCGCGGCGGTGACTTCGAGCCGGTTGACGTCGAGCCGCTCGACCTCGCCGGGCATGTCGATCTCGCCACGCTCGAGCGCTTCCATCTGCTCGGGGTCGAACAGGTCGAAGGAAAGCTTGCCCTTGCCGGTCAGGTCCAGCGCGACGGTGGCCGGGTCGCGCGGCAGTTGCTCGGCGGGATCGACCATGCCCCAGATCATGTCGGACATGGTGAAGTCGCCCAGCGTGAGACCCATCGCGAAATCCTGTGTCTCGTCGGATTTCTGTATCGGCATCAGCAGATTCAGCCCGGCCTCGGCAAAGGCGAAATCGACCGGAAACGGCAGGTCTCCGCCCTGAAAGGCGGCGGTCAACCCGCGCGACATGATATCGTAGTTCAGCCCCGAGGGCGACATTCCGACCGCGAAAACACCCGACTCGGTCGATGTCTGGGCCTTGGCCTGATCGCTGCCATCCTCGAATTCGAAATTCATGTGCCCGTTTTCATAGGAAAATCCGCCATCGAAGGCAAACCCGGCACGCAGCATCGCATCCACGTTCTCGGGATCGAACGACCCGTCGGTCGGATAGGTGGTGGAGCCCTCGAAGCTCATCCCGTCCGCACCGCCAGTGAGATTGAAGAATTCGCTGCTGTCTTCTGGATTGGCGAAATCCATCGCGTAGCTGATCTCTCCCGTGGTCATCGACGAGACAAGATCGCGCAGGTTTCCAACCTTGACCGTCGACGCACCGCTGACGCTCTTGATGTTGAGTTCGGCAGTGCCGACATCCTTGACCTCGCCTTCGGCGATAATCTCGGTGAGGCGCGCGCCGATCTCGTCGGCGGAATAGGTATACGCGATCTCTTCCGGGGAGCCGGTGGCAAGGATCTGAAGCCCGGTATTGAGGTAATCGAGGCTGACTTTGACCGGGTCCTCGCCTTCAGCCTCCACGTCGATCACCATCGGCACGGGCGAGGGCAGCTCGATGGATACCGAACCATCGCCGCGATCGACGAATCCGATCTGGCCCAGCGTGATCGCGACCATGCCCTCATCTTCGGGCAGCGGCATCATCATGCGCATGTCGCGCACCGTCAGCGTGTCGCCGACCCGTGCCTCGGAGGCTGTGACCTCGTAACCGAATGTTTCGAAATAACTTTTCCAATCGTTCCAAATCTGGTCTGCGGTCACATCGGCCAGCGCGGCCGAACCGGACATGAAACCGATCGCCGCGGTCGTGCCGCATAGCATTCTGAAGTTCGACATCTGACTGTCCTCTCTTGAAATCTCGTTTTTCAGTTTCGGGCTTTGCAGGCCGAGAATCAACCCTCGGTCACGCTGGACCGCACCCCGCGGGACGTTTACCACTGGAGCGGAAAGAACAGGGAGACGTGAATGACCTACTTGACAGGAAAAACCGCACTGATCACCGGCGCAAGCCGGGGCATCGGCGAGGCGGCGGCGCGACTCTTCGCGGATGAGGGCGCGCAGGTCGTTCTGGCGGCGCGCACCGAGACCGATATCGCCCGCATCGCCGAGGACATCGGCCCCAAGGCACGGGCAGTGGCCTGTGACGTGAGCCGGTTCGCCGATGTGCAGGCGGCCGTCGATCTGGCGGTGCGCGACTTTGGCGGGCTCGACATCCTGATCGGCAATGCCGGGGTGATCGAGCCGATTTCCCCGCTTGATGCTTCGGACCCCGAGGGCTGGGGCCATGCGATAGATATCAATCTCAAGGGTGTCTATCACGGGATGCGCGCGGCCATGCCGGTGATGGAAAAGGCCGGTGGCGGCACGATCATCACCATCAGTTCGGGCGCGGCGCATAGCCCGCTTGAAGGCTGGTCGCATTACTGCGCGTCCAAGGCCGGTGCCGCGATGCTGACCCGGGTGGCGCACCTGGAAGGCGCGGGCAAGGGCTTGCGCATCATGGGGCTGTCGCCCGGCACCGTGGCCACACAGATGCAGCGCGAAATCAAGGCCAGTGGCATCAACCCGGTGAGCATGATGGAATGGGACGACCATATCCCGCCCGAATGGCCCGCCAAATGCCTGATGTGGATGTGCGGACCCGATTCCGACGGCCATCTCGGGCAGGAGATCTCCCTGCGCGACGAGGCCATTCGCAGCCGGATCGGCGTGGCATGATCGAGCTGGTGAAAGACGGCGGGCTGTGGGTTGCCACGCTCGACCGTCCCGACAAGGCCAATTCGCTCACCGCGGCGATGCTCGAAGAACTGGCCGAGATCGCCGAGGCGGCGCAGGAGGCGCGCGCGCTGATCCTGACCGGGCGGGGGCGCGTGTTCTCGGCCGGGGCCGATCTTGACGCGGCGCGCGCGGGGCTGGCCACCAGCCCGCTTTGGGAGCGGCTTTCGGGCGCCATCGCGGCGCTGCCGGGGCTTTCGATCGCCGCGCTCAACGGCACGCTGGCGGGTGGCGCGATGGGCATGGCGCTGGCCTGTGATCTGCGGCTGGCGGTGCCGGGGGCGAAATTCTTCTACCCGGTGATGAAGCTCGGCTTTCTGCCGCAACCTTCGGACCCCGCGCGCATGGCCGCGCTGATCGGCCCGGCGCGCGCCAAGCTGATCCTGATGGGCGGGCAGAAGATCGAGGCGGAAGAGGCTCTGCGCATCGGGTTGATCGACCGGATCGTGGACGGCGACACCCTCGTGGACGAGGCCCGCGCCATCGCCGCCGACACCATCGCCCAAGACCCCACCATCGCCCATGGCATCAAGGCGCTGATCCCGCGCTGAAGCGTTTCAGGAAAGCTTGCACCGGGTATGCCCCAAAACGCCCTCGCATTCATCTTGCCCGAAATACTCTGGGGGTGAATGGCGAAGCCAGAGGGGGCAACGCCCCCTGCCCCGCTCACTTGCCGCGCATCCGCCGCTTGCCGGGTGTCTTCGATCTGAACCCGGGCGGGCGTTTTTGCACCCATGCGATGAATGCTGCCAGCCGTGGATGCGCGCGCAGGGCCGCGATGGTGCTGTAATCGCGTGCCAGTTCGGTTTCGGACAGGGTGGCGTGGATTTCATTGTGGCAGACCTGATGCAAGAGCACTGTCTCGCCGCCCTTGCCACCGCGCAGGCGGGGGACGAGATGGTGACGGCTTTGCGGGGCATCGGCGGGGATGGGGCGTCCGCAAAGCGGGCAAATCGGATCGGTTTCGGGCATCGGGCCTCTTGCGCGGGGCGGATCAATCGGCAATGGATGCACGAGTTTACGAGTGAGGGACGCGAATGGAAAGCCAGCCGGAGATCGTGCAACAGGCCGTGGGGTATGCGCTTCACGGGTGGGAGATCGCCAAGGGGTGGTTGCTGAGTCCCGCCGCGTGGTCGCAATTCGGGCTTCTGGTGGTGGCGTGGCTTTTGGCGATGCTGCTCACCCGGCGGCTGCGGCCGGCGCTTGCCCAGTTGCTGACCCCGCCCGAGGCGCAGGAGAGCCCGTTCGCTTCGGCGCGGCGGTTCGTGCTGATGTTCCTGCCGCTTCTGATGCCGCTTCTGGCCTATGCCCTGACCGCGATGGGCGAGGGCGTGACACGTTCGCTTTTCGGTTCGGGCGAGGTGATCGCCTTCGGCAAGCGGGTGTTCCTGTTCCTCGCCGCGCGGCTTTTCGTGCGCGAGATCGTGACCGACCCGTTCCTCAAGGTTCTGGGGCGGTTCGTACTGATGCCGATGGCGTTCCTTTATCTTTTCGACCTGCTGGGGCTGGCCGCCGCGAAGCTGGCGGCGGTCTCGGTCAATCTGGGCAATATCAGCTTTTCGGCGCTCGCGATCATTCGCGGGACCGTGTCCGGGGCGCTTCTCTTTTGGCTGGGGCGGTGGTCGAACAGCCAGTCCGAGGAATTCATCCGCAAGCAGGAGGAATTGCGCCCCGCCACCCGCGAACTGGCGATGAAGGCCAGCCAGATCATCATTTTCGGCGCGGCTTTCCTGTTGCTCATGTCGATCATGGGGATCGACCTCACGGCGATTGCCGTTCTGGGGGGCGCGATCGGCGTCGGGATCGGGCTCGGGCTGCAACAGATCGCGGCGAATTTCGTCTCCGGGATCATCCTCCTGCTCGAAGGGCAGACCACGGTGGGCGATTATGTCGTGCTCGACAATGGCGAGGAAGGCACAATCGTCAAGATGACCGCCCGGGCGGCGATCCTTCAGACCATCGACGGGCGCTGGATCGTGGTGCCGAACGAGGATTTCATCACCAGCCGCGTGGTCAATTACTCGGACGCGGGCACGGTTCACCGGTATGACGCCGAATTCTCGGTCAGCTATGACACCGACATCAACCTCATTCCGCCGCTGATCGAGGCGGCGGTTGCCCGGCTCGATTTCGTCCGGCAGGACCCGGAACCGCCGGAATGCGAGTTGCGCGCCTTCGGAGAGAGCGGGATTGATTTCGCCGTGGAATACTGGGTCGAGGGGATCGAGGACCTGCCCCACAAGTACCGCCACCAGGTGCTGTTCTGCATCTGGAACACGCTCAAGGATGCCGGGATCGAGATCCCCTATCCACAGCGTGTCGTGCATCATCGCGGTCTGCCGAATGCCGCGCCGCCCGCCGCATGAGCCATGCCTTGGTCATCGGGGCGGGGCCTGCGGGGCTGATGGCGGCGGAAGTGCTGGCACGGGCGGGGGTTTCGGTGACCGTGGCCGAGGCCAAGCCTTCGGTCGGGCGCAAACTCCTGATGGCCGGGAAATCGGGGCTGAACCTGACCAAGGACGAACCGTTCGAGACATTTCTTGCCGCTTATGGCGACAGGTCCGGTGCGCTGCGCCCGATGCTGGCGGCGTTCGGGCCTGCGGATGTATGCGCATGGGCCGAAGGGTTGGGACAGGCGGTGTTCACCGGCTCGTCGGGACGGGTTTTTCCGCGCGCGATGAAGGCGTCGCCCCTGTTGCGCGCGTGGCTCGGGCGGCTCGACGGGCTGGGCGTTGCGATCCGCACGCGCTGGCGCTGGGTCGGGGGCGCGGCGTTCGACACGCCCGAGGGGCCACAGGTGCTGGCGCCCGATGTCACCGTGCTGGCCTGTGGCGGGGCGAGCTGGGCGAGGTTGGGGTCGGACGGGGCGTGGACGGGCGGTTTGCCTGCGGACATGCTGACCCCGTTCCGGCCTGCCAATATGGGATTCAAAGTCGATTGGTCGGACCACATGGCGCGGCATTTCGGCCAGCCGGTCAAGAACGTGATCCTGCATGCAGGACGGGTGCGGGTGCGCGGGGAGTTCGTGATCTCGGCCCGTGGGATCGAGGGCGGCGGGGTCTATGCCGTCTCGGGCGCAATGCGCGACGGGGCGGCGCTGATGCTCGACCTTCTGCCCGACCTTACGGAAAGTGACATCCGCGCCCGGCTGGCGGCGCGGCGGCCCAAGGAGAGCCTCGCCAACACGCTGCGCAAGCGGCTCAAGCTCGACCCGGTGAAACAGGCGCTGGTGATGGAGTTCGCCCGGCCCCTGCCCGATGACCTTGCCCCGCTCTTGAAGGCATTGCCCGTGCGCCATGGCGGCCCGCGCCCGATGGACGAGGCGATTTCGACCGCCGGGGGACTGCGGTTCGAAGCGCTGGATCAGGGCTTGATGTTGCGCGACCGGCCGGGCTGGTTCGCGGCGGGCGAGATGCTTAATTGGGAGGCGCCGACGGGTGGGTATCTGTTAACGGCCTGCCTTGCCACCGGACGCTGGGCGGGGGCGCATGCGGCGGCCTGGGTGGCGGGCCGGAATTGACAATGGTCAATGTTCGGTGGCCCGTGGCGTGGCACACGGGGGCGAACACCGGTTCACGCGCGCGAAAGGGGCTGAGATGGGGCTATTCTTCCTGGGGTTCTTCTGGTTCGCGGGCATGGCCGTGGCCACCGCCCTGCCAATCGTGATGGGCGCGCGGCATGGCGTGGCGATGGCCTTCGGAATCGCGATCCTGTGCCTTGTCGCCTTGCAGGGGCTGCATTCTGCGGCCGGCGTGGCCTGTGACCGGGGCAATTGCGGCGACCTCGGCGCGCTGATGGATCATATCCGGCTGGTGCTGGCTTCGCTGACCGGGCTGGGCCTCGTGGTGGGGCTGGGGGCCGCGTGGTTGATCCGGCGGCAGGAAGGCCCGGAGCAGGGCTGAGCCGATCAGGTCAGCGCCTCGATCCGGGCACCGCCGAAGCGGGCGACCATATCGGTGATCTCCTGCGCGTCGGGCATGAGGCAGGCCGCGGTCGAGAGTGCGTCGGCCAGTCCCGCCGAGCGGGCCGAGATGCTGATCGCGCGGGCGGGCGGGGTTTCCCCAAGGGGCGAAAGGATGTGCCCCTGTGTGCCGTCGGCATCCAGCACCGTGCCCAGCGTGGCCGAGCTTGCCAAGGCGCGATCCGACAGGCT
Source organism: Aquicoccus porphyridii (assembly GCF_008369105.1). Taxonomy (GTDB): domain Bacteria; phylum Pseudomonadota; class Alphaproteobacteria; order Rhodobacterales; family Rhodobacteraceae; genus Aquicoccus; species Aquicoccus porphyridii. The sequence continues at coordinate 106,392 of NZ_VINQ01000012.1, forward strand.
GAGCGCGCCGCCGGTCTCAAGCCGCACCGGCCAGTCCGGCCCGATGGCCTGCATCTCGCCGGTGTCGATGAACCCAAGCTCCAGCCCTTCACGCCGCAGAAGCGCGGCGACCCGGTCGGCCACCACGCCCTGTGCCACGCCGTTGAGCGTGAGCGCCATGCCGGGGCGGGCAAAGCGCACCGCCTGGCTTGTGAAGTCCACCCCGCGCCAGCCGATCAGGGCGCGCGCCTGTGCGATCTCGTCCTCGCCCGGGGCACGGCCCGCGGCATGCGCATTGGCCAGCGCCGCCCACAGGGGCTGCACCGTGGGGTCGAACCGCCCGCCGCTGGCCGCGTGAACCGAGGCGCAGAGGGCGAGGCACTCGAGAAGTTCGGGTGGCGGCGCATCGAGCCGCCCCGCGCGGTTGAGCCGCATCAGCGCCGAGTCTGTCTTGTAGAGGCTGAACACCTGTTCGAGCCGCGCAATCTCGGCCAGCGCCATGCGGGCAAGACGCTCACCTTCGGGATGGGCGAGGCGCAGTTCGACGCGCGCGCCCATGGCAAAGCCGCGCCAAGTGCGGGGTTGCCCGGACGCCAGCGCGGGTAGGCCCGCGGCCAGAGGCAGCGCGGCGGAAATGGTCAGAAGGCGGCGGCGGGTCAGGCGGCGCATGGGTTTATCCTCCGCTCGTGTTGGTGATCGCCCGCAGGCGGTCGAGGTATTCACTGTCATCGTCGCCCGATGGTGCGTTCTCGGGCGCGTTTTCAGGGGCAAAGACGAGATGGTCGGGAATATCGTCCATATCCATCAGCACGCCACCGTGCCGGTCGGCGAAATCGCGGGCGGCGGCGCGGTCGGAAAAGGGGACAAACTCTTGCGCGCCCATGCCGCCAACGATGGCCGCCCCGACCACATAGATCGCCGAACTGGCGGTGATCCAGTTGTCGGCGCCGGGATTCTCCCAATCCGGGGCCACGGCCATGTCACTGACATAGATCGCGCGGATCGCGTGGCTTTGCTCGGGCATCCGGCGATAGGCTTCGGCGTCGCGCACCTGGCTGAAGAAAAGCGGATGGGGCATGCCGTCGAGATGCACCTGCGCCTTTGGCCCGGGATGTTCCAAGAGGTCCATCTGGCAGAAATGGCCCGCCGCCTCGGCGGTCATGGTGGCGGGCGGTGGGGGTGCTGCCGCCTCTTCCTTGCAGGCGGCGAGCGCGAGGATGGCGAGAAGGAGAATGCGTTTCATGGGGTCACCCTGCGAAACGCTGCGACGGCCAGCGCCAGCGCGGCAAAGGGCCAGAGCGCGAGCGAGCTGAGCGCGGCCCAGGCCGGGATGGAATTGGCCGCGCCCGAAAGGCCCGTGGTGGCGGCCATTGCCTCAGACGCGGAGAGATTGAACAGGCGAAAGGCATCGGCGGGGTTGGCCAGCATCGCCCATGGGAAGATATCGGTGGTGAAGCGCCCGCCGTCATCGGCGACCAGCGCGGCCAGAAGCCCCAGATCGTAAAGCACGATCAGCCCGAGCCAGAGCCCGATCGCCAGCCCCGCCGCCCCCGAAGGGCGCCGCGACAGCGCCGAAAGCCCATAGCCCGCGCCGAGGAACACCGCGCCCAGCACCATCGACGACCAGAAGAGCCGCCACAGCGCTGGCAACCCGGCAAGCGCGCGCGCATCGCCCATCCACGCGGTCAGCGCGGCCAGCCCGTAGCCGGCGGCGAGCGCAATGGCCAGCACCGCGACATGGGCGAGAAGCTTGCCCAGAAGGATCTCGGTCCGCGACAGCGGGTAGGTGAGCAGAAGCGGCAGCGTGCCACGCTCGACCTCGCCCGCCAACGCGTCGAAACTCATCAACAGGGCAATGAGTGGCACGAGATAGACCGCGAGCGAGGTGAGCGAGGCCACCACCACCGAAAGCCGGTCCGCCCCCAGCGCGCCGGTGGGCGCGGAGCCCGCCGCCGAGAGGACCAGCGAAAAGAGCACCATCATCGCGACCGAAACGGCCACCCAGCGGTTGCGCAAGGCGATGCGGAACTCGGTCTGCGCCATGGAGAGGATGCGATTCATTGTCCGGCCCTCCGGCTGTAATGGCTGTAGATGTCTTCGAGGCTGGGCGGCTGGATGTCGATATCGGCGATCCGGTCTGACAGCCCGGCAATCCGGCCCAGCACGGCAAGTTTCTCGTCCTGCGCGCAGGCGAGGATCACCTGTTCGCCCTGTTGCACGGACCCCGGCAGCGCCTTGAGCAGCGTGGTGGTCGAACAAGGGATATCGGAGGGTGTCACCGCGATACGCACCGGCAGGTCGGCACGGCGCCGCAGATCGGCCATTGAGCCTTCGGCCACCATCGCGCCGCCCGAGAGGATCACCATGCGGTCGGTGCGGGCCTCGACCTCGGTCAGGGCGTGACTTGAGAGCAGGATCGCCGTGCCCTCGGCGGCCAGCCCGTCGAGGATCGCGTAGAAATCGCGCCGCGACACCGGGTCGAGCCCCGATGTCGGCTCGTCGAGCACCATGAGGCGCGGGGTGCCGATGAGCGCCTGCGCGAGGCCCACGCGCTGGCGCATGCCCTTGGAATAGGTGCCGATGCGGCGGTGCGCGGCATCGCCAAGGCCCACCCGGTCGAGCAGCGCCAGCGCGCCCGAGGCGGGCAGCCCGCGCAGGCGCAGGTAATGGGCGATCTGTTCGCGCCCGCTCAGCGCCGGGTGAAACGCCACGTTCTCGGGCAGGTAGGCCACGCCGTCACGCGCGCGGGTCGATCCGGGCGCGGCGCCCAGCACCTCGACCGTGCCTTCGTCATGCGGGATGAGGCCGAGCACGATCTTCATCAGCGTGGACTTGCCCGCCCCGTTATGGCCCAGAAGCGCCACGCGCTCACCGGCCGCCACCGAGAGCGACACGTCGCAGAGCGCCGCCACGCCGTCGAAGCGTTTAGTGAGATTCGAGAGGGTCAGCATCGTTCAACTTTCGTGTTTTCGCCGCCGCGATGGCCTCGGCCTCATCGGCCAGAAGCCCGGGCGGAACCGGAATTTCGACAGGACGGGCAAGCGGCGCGCTATCGACCACGCCACCGGGCAGCGTGGCGGGAAAGGCGGCCTGCGACCAGCGCACGAGCTGCACCGCGGGCGAGCCCATCAGGAGCTTGGCCGAAGGTTGCGACCACAGGATGTGATCCATCAGGTCGTTGGGCCGGAACGCGCTGTCGGCCAGCCCGTCACCATCGAGATCGAAGGCCGGGTGGTCGGACCAGAAATTGCCGCGCCCGCCAAGGCTCCATTCGACATCGCGGGTGCCGACATACTTGACCTGCGTGCGGTTGCCGATGAAGGCGTTGCCGGTAATGCCGTTGCGCTCGGACCCGGCGGTGAAATGGATGCCGATCTCGCAGCCCTCGAAGCGGTTGCCCGCGATCAGGTTCTTGTGCGCGTTGTAGATGAAGGTGCATTTCTCATGCGTGCCGCCACGGATCAGGTTGCCGGTGATATCGGCGCTGTTGGCATAGTTGAGCATGAGCCCGTGGGTGCGGTCGCCCAGCGACAGGTTGTCCCGGATCACCGCCCGATCGGAGAACATGATCGCATAGCCCAGCGTGTTGCCGATGCTGATATTGCCTCGGATCTCGGAATCGCCCGTGTGCATGAAATGCACGGCAAAGCGCAGGTCGCGAAAGATGTTCTTGGCAAACACGTTGCGGCGCGAGACGTTGGTGAATATGCCGTCGCGGCCAAGGCGGATGTCGTTGCCGATCACCTGCGCGCCCGGCGCGTTCCAGACATAGACGCCGTTGCCACGGTCGTTCATGCGATGATCGGTGCGCCCCACGATGGTGTTGCCACGCACGATGCTGTCATTCGCGCCGTGGATGTCGACGCCGTAGAGATTACCGAGGATGCGGTTGTCCTCGACCACGGCACGGCGGGCCGTCTTGGTCAATTGCACGCCCGAGTCGATTTCCTGATGATCATTGCCCGAGCCGGTGATTTCCAGCCCGCGCACGGTGATGTCCTCGCCGGTCACGGTGATCACCGATCCGGTGCCGCCGCCGTCGATCACGGCCTCGCCACGCCCGTCAAGGGTGATGGGATGCGACAGGGTCACCGGGCCATGGTAGCGGCCCGGTGACAGGATCAGCACATCGCCGGGTGCGGCCCCGGCGATGGCATCTTCCAGGGCACCGTCGCCCATCCGCACAGGCACCTCGGCCGCCCACGCAAGCGGCGCGGCGAGGATGCACAGAAGCGCCGCAAGGGCAAACCGGTGCAGCATGGCTCAGGCCGCCTTCGGCTTGACCAGCATGCGGCCGCGCATTTCCATGTGCAGCGCATGGCAGAACCACTGACAGTAATACCAGTAGACCCCCGGCTTGGCGGCGGTGAAGGTCACCGACGCGGTGGCCATCGGTCCGATCTCCATCGCGATGCCGTGATCGCCCATGCAGAACCCGTGGGTCAGGTCGTCGATGTCATCAAGGTTGGTGATGATCACCGTCACCTCGTCGCCCTGCGTCACCTCGAACTTCTCCATCGAGAACATCGGGGCCTGGCTCGACATGTAGATCCGCACCTTGTTGCCGTCGCGGATCACGGTGTCCATCCAGTCGTCGATATCCACGCCGTCGGCCTCGGCCTGGGCGCGCGCGTCGGCCCATGTCGGGTCGTTGCGATCCCAGATATTGACCGGGTTCACGATGTCACGGCGCACGATGATGCTGTCATGCGGTTCGGCAAAGGTCGGCCCGTCATGCACGAGGGTCATGCCGCCATCCTCGATCGAGAACAATTGCTCGTTCTCGGGTTTGAGCGGCCCGACATTGAGGAAGCGGTCCTTCGAGAACTTGTTCATCGAGATATACCACTTGCCATCCGCTTCGAGCGTTTCGCCCATCGAGGTCGAGTTGTGGCCCGGCTGGTAATGCACGTCCGACTTCTGGAGGATCGGGTCCACGTTCTCGCCGTTATAGGCGCGGATCGCGTCCTCGATGTTCCATTTCACCACCTGGCTGTCGAGGAAGAGCGTGGTAAAGGCGTTGCCCTTGCCGTCATAGCAGGTGTGAAGCGGCCCCAGGCCCAGCTCGGGTTCGGCCACCACGACCGAACGCGGGTCGATGCTGTCATCCTCGAAGAGCGCGTCGAACTTGCGCACGTCGAGAACCGACACGGTGGGCGACAGCTTGCCCGCGATGCAGACGTGCTTCTTGTCCGGCGCGGTGTTGATGCCGTGCGGGCTGTTGGGGATGGGCACGTAGCGGGTGTATTTCTTGTTCTGGCCCTTGCGCCCGTCGATCACCTTGACGCCATTGAGTTCCTGGTAGTCGCCGTCGGCGAGGCCCTTCTCGATCTCGGCAAGGTTGAAGATCACGACATGGTCCATCTCGTTCGCCGTCATCTCGGCAAGGTTCATGCCCATTTCCGAGTTGTAGGAGGTCGAGAAGGCATATTTGCCCTGATAGTCGCAATCGGTGTTGTCGAGGTTGCCCGACACGATGACCTGCCACGCCACCTTCATCGTGTCGCCGTCGATGGCGGTGAAGAAGTTGACGTATTTCTCGGGCTCGTCCAGCACCTGGCCGTCGTTGACCATCGGGGTTTCGTCCTCGCCATTGGCAAAGACATAGCCGGTGCGCGGCCATTTCTGCGGGCGCAGCCCGTGGATCGCCTTGGCGTTGGGGATCTCGGTGATCTTGTCGCATTTCATCACGTCGCAGCGCACCCGCGCCACGCGGGTGTTGGCCTTGTCGTTCATGAAGAGGTAACGCCCGTCATAGGTGCCTTCGGTGAAGGACATGTGCGGGTGGTGCAGATCGCCGTTGTCATGGACGCGCTTGCCGTTGGCGTTGAGATACGCCCTGGTTTGCGGCAGCATCCCCTCTTCCATGACCTTGAGGCTTTCGTTGGTCTGGCCCCAGCCGGTGGCCGAGCAGCGGTTGAACACCGGAATCCGCATCAGCTCGCGCATCGAGGGCACGCCGAGGATGCGCAGCTCGCCGGACTGGCCCGAGGACCAGAAGCCATAATATTCATCGAGTTCACCGGGCGCGAGACTGGCCGCTCCGGCCGCCGCGCTGGCGCTGCCGGTGCTGGCCGCGGTGGCCACGCCCGCGGCACTGCCCAGCATGGCAAGCCGCGCACCACCCGCGCCGCCCACAAGGGCCGCGCCGCCCGCCGTGGCGCCCAGAAGGCCCCGGCGGCTGATGCCCGAATTCTTGCCCGTTTTCTTGGTTTCGTCAGTCATTGACTTATCCTTTCGCTTGGTTGGGATGGTTGGTCAGCACCCGGTCGAGCGCAGCCGCGCCGCTTGACGCGGAGTCGCGCCGCTTGAGCTTCTTGATGACGACCGGACATTTGGTTTCGGACTGGTAAAGCACCTGGCAATGCATGCAGTTCAGGCACTCGTTGGGGTTGATCTCACCGGTGGGGTGGATCGCCTGCACGAAGCATTCGTTCGCGCAGGTCTGGCAGGGGTTGCCGCATTCCTTGTACCGCTTGAGCCAGTCAAAGGTGCGCAGCCGTGCCGGAATGGCCAGCGCCGCGCCCAGCGGGCAGAGGTAGCGGCAGTAGAACCGCTCGACGAAGAGCCCCGCGATCAGAAGCGCCGCCGCGTAGGCCACGAAGGGCCAGGCGCGCACGAACTTGAGCACGATCGCAGTCTTGAACGGTTCGACCTCGGCCAGCGCCTCGGCCTGTTCGATCGAGGCCAGCGAGACGCCGAAGAGGCCGAGGAAGATCATGTATTTCAGTGGCCAGAGCCGCTCATGCAGCCCCCATGGCAGGGTCCATTGCGGCACCCGAAGGCGGCGTGCGATCTGGTTGGTCAGTTCCTGAAGCGCACCGAACGGGCAGAGCCAGCCGCAATAGGCCCCCCGGCCCCAGAAGATCAGCGCCGCCGCGACCGAGAACCACAGGATGAAGGTCAACGGGTCGAGCAGGAACGCCTGCCAACTGAAATCGCTGGTCAGCGCGCCGAAAAGCGCCATCAGGTTCACCACCGAAAGCTGCGCGTTGGCATACCAGCCAAGGAAGACAAGCGTCACGGTCAGGAAGGACATGCGAAACCAGTAGGTCACGCGCTCGGACCGGGTCAGGAAGCCCTGGAAGAAGAACGCCCCGGTCAATACCGTCAGCATCACCCCCAGGATGACGACCTCGGGGGTCTTGTCGCGCCAGATGCGTTTCCAGAGGGCGGTTTGCGCGGCCTGCTCTTCCTGATCGGCCATCGCCTGCGCGGCGCCCGACGCGCCCGGCGCATCACCCGCGCGGGGCAGTTCGCGCAGGTATTGCCGCGGCAGGTTGTAGCCCAGTTCGAACGTGGTAAAGACCCGCTCGATCGCGGCCACGTCGCGCTGCACCAGCAGTTGCAGGCGGAACGGCCTCGTCGGGTCGAACCCGGTATCGGCGGGGATCTTGAAGAGATCGGTCTCGCTGAACCGCGGCGCGCCCTCGGCGGCGATGTCGCCCAGCCGTCGGTGCCCGCGGTCGCGGAACCGCACCGAGATGTCATCCTGGATAAGCACGATACGGTCGAAAATGCCGCCGCGCACATAGCCCGAGCCCTTGAACGAATAGAGACCGCGCCCCGCGACCATGATCGCGTGTTCGCCCTCACCCAGCCATTCGGTCAGGTTGGCATATTCCGCCTCGCCCAAGAGCGCGCGGCCCGCCGGAGGGGCGGAAACCAGCGCAAGCTGCATCTCGATGAACTGGGTCTCGGGCGGGGCGTCGATCGGGCGCTCGGCGGCACGCGGATCTTCGACCTGCTCGAACGCGGCATTGACCTGTCCCACGTCGAGCGACAGCCGCCGCAACGTGCCATCACCTTCGAGCGTCATCCAGTCCTGCGCCGCTTGCGCCTCCGGGTCGATCTCGTAACGCGGGCCGGTGGGGGCGCTTGGCGGCTCGAGCCCGCCAAGGCCCAGCGCGCGCGCCACCTTGAGCCCGGCGCGCACGATGGAATCGTCGATCACCATGATGGTGACGGTGGCCCCGGCGATGATGTTGAGATCATGGCTGGTGCCGCCCGATTCGGCCTCGGCCGCGAGGTCGAGCCCCACGTAATCCGAGGCCAGCGCCTTGATCTTGCTGTCGGGAATACCGATCAGGATGATCGGTTCGGAATGCTTGACCAGTTGCACCCCCGACACCCGGGCATCGTTGTCGACGGCCACCATGGTGTGGATCGGCTTGCCCGAATAGCCGGTCGTGCCGACGAAATCCGAGGCGATGAAGGCCCAGCCGATGGTTTCGCCCCCCCTGAGCACCGGCGCGACGGGCAGATCCTCGCGCATCGCACCATAGGCATCGGCGCCTTCGACCAGATCGGAGGCGGGCATCTCATCGAGGAAACGCGGGAGATGGGGCTGCTGCGCCTGAAGGGCGGCAGGCAACAGCAGGACCAGCACAATGAGGATTCGGGCGAGCATTTTCATACCGCCTTAATGTCGGTTTCCGCCGTCCCGCTTCTTGACTATTGTCAACGGTCCCATGATTTTTCCCCGACCCGGCACAGGCCGAATTCAGAACGCGGCCCGGGTGAACCGCGTTTTATTCCTTGATGTCAGTGAGATGTGCCTTCAGCGAAGGTGATCTTGTTCCACACGTTGTATTTGCCCGACGGCTTTTTCATCGGCAGGCGCGTGACTTCTTCGAGAGAATCAGCGTCATAGACGATCACCGCGCCATCATCCTCCCAGATCGAGACGAGCGCATGGCGCCCATCGCGGGTGAACTCGGTATGGGCCACGGTCTTGCCCGGCGCGGGGCGAAGGGTCTTGACGATTTCCAGCGTTTCCTTGTCGATCACGTGCATCACGTCACGGTTCGGGCCAAAGAACACGTCGGCCCAGGCATAGCGGCTGTTCGCGTGGGAACGCATGAAGAAGCCGGGGCCCTCGGTCTTGATCCGCTTGACCGTCTGCCATGTTGTCATGTCGATGACGGAAATCATCCCCTCCTTGAGATGCGGCGTGGCCATGACGCGCGTGCCGTTCCAATCCCATGTGATCCCCGAGCCCAGATGCGGCATGCCGGGCAGGTCGATCTCGGCCACTTCCTGCCCGATCACGAGGTCGAGCACGCGGGCCTTTTCCGTCTCGCGCGAGGCGCCGATGAGGTGTTCGTAATCGAGGTCGAAAAAGAAATCGTCGAGGATATGTTCGACCGCGATCTTGCGGATCGGGAACTTGCGGGTGATCTCGGGCGGGCCTTCGACGCGGGTGTCATGCACCCAGCCCCGATGCGGCGGGTTCTCGGAGGTGGAGATTTCCCAGACCTCGGGAATGTCCTTCAGCGCCAGAACGAAGCTGTCGCGTGGCGGGGCCTGGTAGACCGCGGAAACCCGGCTCGGTGTGCCGTCGCGGCCCCGGACCTCGATCACGCGCTCGGGTCTGAGCGTCGCGGCATCGAGAATGGTCAGCGTCATCGGCAGGTAATTGGCCACGGCGAGCCATTTGCCATCCTTGCTGATCGCGATGTTGCGCGCGTTGAGGCCCGCGCGGATGCGGCCCATTTCGGTCAATCCCCAAAGATCGTATTTCTGCACCCAGCCATCGCGCGAGACGACATAGACAAGCCGCCCGTCGGGGCTGAATTTCGGGCCACCATGCACGGCGAATGGCGTCTCGAACCGGGCCAGCCGCGCGAAACTGTCGCCGTCGAGCACCGAAACATGGCTGTCGGCGATCTCGACCGCGAGGGTCACGTTCATCGGGTCGGCATCGAAAACCGGGTTGGCGGCGGGGGTGTAATCGTCGCGGAACGCGCGGGTTTCGAGGATTTCCTCCATGCCCCAGGCCGGGGTTTCGGCGAGCGGTTGCGACAAGTAGGCGGCGATGTCGGTGATGTCGCCATCGCTCAGCACCTCGCCAAAGCCTGGCATCTGCGTCGCGGTACGCCCGTCGCGGATCACCGTGTCGAGTTTCGGCCCGTACATCCGGCGCAGCGTTTGCGGGATGAGCGCCGGGCCGGTGCCGCCAAGGCGGCTTGCCATGTGACAGTCGGCGCAATGGTCGTCATAGAGCGCGCGGCCATGGGCTGCATCGCCTTCGGCCCATGCGGTGAGGGGCGCCATCGCCAGCGTGGCGATCAGCATCACACCCGCAAATGAGTATTTTTGGCAAGATGAAGGGGCGGGGCGGTCAGAAGAATTCATGTTTCGGGTCATGGCTCTTGCCTCGGAAAGGGGTGACGGTCAGCCGCTCGCCCGGGGCGTCACCCGGGGCGAGGCCGATCTCGGGATTGGAGAGATAGCAGGCCGGGTCTTCGGCCCAGGGATCGCCCGACACCTGAAGCGCGCGGATGCGGGTGTTGCCGCCGCAGACATGGTTGAACGCGCAGGCCCCGCAACGCCCCTTGAGCGGGCGCGGACGCTGGCGCAGGGTGGCCAGCATCGGATCATCCCCGGTCCAGAGCCGCGAGAACGGCACCTTCTTGACGTTGCCGACGGTGTAATCGGACCAGTAGGTGTCGGGATGGACCTTGCCCATCGGGTCGATATTGGCCACGCCCAGCCCCGAGGAATTGCCGCCCCAGGCCGCAAGATGCACCTCGACATGGGCGGCGCGATCCGCGTCGAAATTGCGCCGCACCCAGTGCAGGAACCAGACCGCATCGGCGTCGTTGTTACCGGTCACGATCTCGAGCGGCGCGTCTTCGGCCACGGCAACCCAGGCACGGTCGATCAGGATATCCATCGCCGCCTTGGTGCGGGCATGCTGGGTGTCGTCGCCCCGGTGCTTGTCGCCACGCCCGGCATAGACGAGATGCGAGAGGTAGAACTTGTCCACCCCCTCGCCGTCGCAAAGGTCGAGCATGTCTTCGAGCATGTGGGCGTTGTCTTCGGTGATGGTAAAGCGCAGCCCCACCTTGACCCCGCGCCGCTTGCATTCGCGCACGCCATGAAGCGCCGCCGCATAGGCGCCCTCGACCCCGCGGAACCAGTCATTGGTCTTGCCGATCCCGTCGATCGAGATGCCGACATAGTCAAAGCCGAGATCGGCGACGCGCGCCGCCGCGCTGTCCATGATCCTGGTTCCGTTGGTCGAAAGCGCGAGATAGCGGAAATCCAGCGCCTTGGCATGTTCGGCCAATTCGAAGAAATCCGGGCGCGACATCGGCTCGCCCCCCGAGAGGATCAGCGCGGGGACGGCGAACTCCTTGAGATCGCCCATCACGCCCTTGACCTCGTCGGTGGATAATTCACCCGGAAAGGCCACATCCGCCGAGGTGGTATAGCAATGCCGACAGCGCAGGTTGCAGCGCCGGGTGAGATTCCAGATCACCACCGGCTTGACCGATCCCGCGCCACGGCGCGCGGCAACCGGGGTCGGGTCGGTCAGTTCTCGCATATATTGGGTCAGCCGGAACATGGGCGTCCCTCCTTGGCAAGGCGCATCCCGGTCTTCTTGAGGATGCGGGTGGAATAGAGAATGTCGTTTTCGCGGCAGGCCGCCCCGAGGATCGCGGCAATCTCGGCGCGACGCGTCTCGACCGCCACGCGGTCGGGCCCGTGGATCATGGCAAAGAGGTTATAGGGCCAGTCGGGCAGCGCCCGGGGACGCAAATAGCAATGGGTGACGAAGTCGAGCGCACCAATCTGTTCGCCAAGGTCTTCGGCCCGGGCGTCTTCGACATCCCAGACGCTCATCCCGTTGGCCAGCATGCCCAGCGCATAATGATTGGTCGCCGCGCCGATCCGGCGGATCACGCCATCGCCCATCATCCGTTCGATCCGGGCGATCACCTCGGCCTCGTCCATGCCGATCCATTCACCGACCACGGCAAAGGGTCGCGGGGCCAGCGGCAGCCCCGCCTGCGTGGCGGTCAGGATGCGGCGGTCTTTTGCGTCGATTGTCATAGCGCCACCTGAAAGCCGATGAAAAACTCCCTGAGCTTGGGAAAGCGGTGCACCTTGAGGCCGGTCTGCCGCGCGATCCGGTCGGCCTCGGTCGTGATCGCCGCGGGGGTCTCGCAGGCCAGCACGAACCACATGTTGAACCGGTGCTGGCGTTCGTAATTATGGGCCACCGCGTCATGGGCATTGACCTTGGACGCGACCTCTTCGAACCGGTCCTCGGGCACGGCCATGGCACACAGGCAATAGGCCCCGCCCAGCGCGGCGGCGTCGATGAACGGGCCGAACCGGGTGATCGCGCCGATCCCGCGCAGCCGTTCGATGCGCGAGATCACCTCGGCCTCGTCCAGGCCGGTCGCGACTGCCAAGGGCTGAAACAGGTTCTTGCTGGGCGCCAGCCCGGCCTGAAGCAGGTTGAGCAACGCGCGGTCCGTCGCATCGAGGGAGTCTTCTTGCAATCGCGACCGGTGCATGGGCTACACCGCCCCCGTGGTCGGGGCCGGTTCTGGCGGATTGGCGGTGCGCGGGATCATGTCGAAGCTCTCCACATGCTGTGATGCCCTGTCCTGTTCCTGGACAGCCTCGCGCGAATACCGGGTGGCGACCTTGACTTTCGTTAAGACGCCCGACCGCTCCGCGCGCCTATAGTTGCGTGCGAATGCGACAGGACGTGACAAAAGATCGGAACAAGGAAATGCCAAACGCAATCATCCGCCTTTTCGGCGAAGGCCACCGGGTGTTCTTTCTGGCGGCGGGGCTTTACGCCATTTTCGCCCTCATCGTCTGGGAGGGCTGGCTCGGGATTCACGCGGCGGGGGGGATGGTCAGCGAGATGCCTTTCGCGGCCCCGCCGCATCTGTGGCACGCGCATGAGCTGGTCTTTGGCTATCCAGCGGCGGCGATGGGCGGGTTCTTCCTGACCGCCGTGCCAAACTGGACCGGGGCGCGGGCGGCGCGCCATGCCTTCATCGCCTGTGCCGCCGGCCTGTGGCTGGCCGGGCGGGTGGCGATCTGGTATTCGGGGAGCCTGCCGCCACTGGCGGTGGCGCTGGTCGATCTGGCCTTTCTGCCGCTCTTGGCGGCCAAGGTGCTGACCCAGCTTCTCAATCGCCCGAAACCGCAGAACATGATGTTCCTCGGCCTGCTGGCGATGATCTGGACCGGCAACCTTCTGGTGCATCTCGACTGGATCGGGGTCACGATGACGCTCGATGCGGGGTTGCGGCTCGGGCTTTATGCCACCTGCGCGCTGATTGCCGTGCTGGGCGGGCGGGTGACGCCGGCCTTCACCCGCAACGCGATGAAGCGCGATGGCCGCACGCACGCATTGCCCGGAACGCCCCTGCCGCTCAACATCGCCAGCATTGCCCTGCCGATCCTCACCGCGCTGGCCGCCGCGCTGCCTGTTCCGGCGGCTGTGTTCGGCGCATTGGCGCTGGCCGCCGGGCTGGCGCAGGGCGCACGCAGCGCGATGTGGCGGCCGGGCTGGACCTGGAATCAACCGATTCTGTGGGTGCTGCACCTCGGCATGGCCGCGCTGGCGCTGGGTTTCTTCATGGCCGGGCTGGCGGCGTTCGGCATCGGCTCGGAGGTGGCGGCACTGCATGTTCTGGGCATCGGCGCGGTGGGCGGCATGACCCTTGGCGTGATGAGCCGCGCAGCACTTGGCCATAGCGGCCTGCCGCTGATCGCGCCGGGCCCGCTCGCGCTGGCCTATGCACTCTTGCCGGTGTCGATGCTGGCGCGTTGGGCCGGGTCAAGCCTCGGAATCGAGGGCTATTACACCGGAGTTCTGCTCTCGGGCGCCGTCTGGATCGCCGTTTTCACGCTTTATGCCGCGACGCTCTGGCCGGTGTTCTGGGGCACACGCGCGCCGCGTGGATCGCATTGAGCAACAGACAAACGCCAACGGTTGACTTTTGTTAAGGCCCCCCGCCCGCCCAGCGCGCAAGAAAGCTCAGTCAACAACGGTTCCGGGAAGGAGTTAGCGCGATGCGCGAAGTCATGACCAAGAACATGGCCCGCAATATCTTCTATGGCGGCTCACTGTTCTTCATCCTCATATTCATCGGCCTCACGGCCCATTCACACAGGTATATCGTCAATGTCTCGACCGACAAGGAAGGTCTGACCGAGAGCGTCGCAGCGGGCAAGCATGTCTGGGAAAAGCATGCCTGCGTCAACTGCCACTCGATTCTCGGCGAGGGCGCCTATTACGCGCCCGAAGTCGGCAACGTGATGGCGCGCTGGGGCGTTCTGGAAGATCCCGAGGCGGCCTATGACGTGCTCAAGGGATGGATGGACGCCATGCCCACCGGCATCGAAGGCCGCCGCCAGATGCCCAATTTCAACCTGACCGACGAGGAATACCGCAACCTCGCCGATTTCCTGCTGTGGACCAACCGCATCAACACGCAGGACTGGCCCCCCAACGACGCGGGCTAAGGAGCAATCGCCATGAAATACGAAACCCAGAAAATCGCGCTGGCCTACTTTGTGGTGGCGCTCGCGCTCTTCGCCGTGCAGGTCACGATCGGGCTGATCATGGGCTATGTCTATGTCGCGCCCAACTTCCTTTCCGATCTCGTGCCGTTCAACATCCTGCGGATGCTGCACTCCAACAGCCTCATCGTCTGGCTCCTGCTGGGCTTCTTCGGGGCGGCCTATTACCTTTTGCCCGAGGAATCCGAGCGCGAGATCCATTCAAGGAAACTCGCCTGGCTGCAACTCGGCATTCTCGTGCTGGGCACGCTGGGCGTGGTCGTGACCTATCTGTTCAACATCTTCGAGGGCAATTTCCTGCTTGGGAAAGAGGGCCGCGAATTCCTTGAACAGCCCAAATGGGTCAAGGCCGGCATTGTCGTCGCCGCGCTGATCTTTCTCTACAACGTCTCGATGACGGTGCTGGCGGGTCGCAAGACGGCGATCACCAACATCCTGCTTCTGGGCCTGTGGGGGCTGGCGCTCTTGTTCCTCTTTGCCTTCTACAACCCCAGCAACCTCGCGCTCGACAAGATGTATTGGTGGTATGTCGTCCACCTCTGGGTCGAAGGCACGTGGGAGCTGGTGATGGCCGCGATCCTCGCTTTCCTGATGCTCAAGCTCACCGGCGTTGACCGCGAGGTGGTCGAGAAATGGCTTTACGTCATCGTCGCCGCCGCGCTCTTCTCGGGCATCCTCGGGACCGGGCACCACTATTACTGGATCGGCACGCCGGGATACTGGCAGTGGATCGGCTCGATCTTCTCGTCGCTCGAGGTGATCCCGTTCTTCGCCATGATGGCCTTTGCCTTCGTCATGGTCTGGAAGGGCCGCCGCGACCATCCGAACAAGGCGGCGCTTCTCTGGGCGCTAGGCTGTGCCACGCTGGCCTTCTTCGGCGCGGGTGTCTGGGGCTTCCTGCACACGCTGCACGGGGTCAACTACTACACCCACGGCACACAGATCACCGCCGCGCACGGGCACCTTGCCTTCTATGGCGCCTATGTCTGCCTCAACCTTGCGATCATCACCTATGCCATGCCGCACCTCTTGGGTCGCGAGCCCTATAACCAGGTGCTCAACATGGCCTCGTTCTGGCTGATGTCGTCGGGGGTGGTCTTCATGACCTTCGTGCTGACCTTCGGCGGCACGGTGCAGACCCACCTGCAACGGGTCATGGGCGAGGATTTCATGTTCGTGCAGGAGCAACTGGCGCTGTTCTACTGGATGCGCTTCGGTGCGGGCATCGCGGTGGTGCTGGGCGCGCTGCTCTTCATCTACGCGGTCTTCGTGCCGCGCCGCGAAGTGATCTCGTCCGAACCTTCGGTCGCGGCGGAGTGAGCGAGATGGATGGACCCTTGCAACCGGAAAAGGGGGCGGCAGACGCCCCCTTCTACCTGCCCCAGGGCGACGAGATCCCGGTCTTTACCGCCGCCCATGAAAACGACCTGCCGGTCCTGCTCAAGGGGCCGACGGGCTGCGGCAAGACGCGCTTTGTCACTCACATGGCCGCGCGCCTTGATCGGCCGCTGCATACCGTGGCCTGCCATGACGACCTCAGCGCCGCCGACCTGATCGGGCGCTACCTGCTCAAGGGCGGTGAAACCGTCTGGGTCGATGGGCCGCTCACCCGTGCGGTGCGCGAAGGCGCGATCTGCTATCTCGACGAGGTGGTCGAGGCGCGCAAGGATGTGACCGTGGTGCTGCACCCGCTGACCGACGACCGGCGCATCCTGCCGATCGACCGCACCGGCGAAGAGATCGAGGCGGCGCCCGGCTTCATGCTGGTGGCCTCCTACAACCCGGGCTACCAGAACATCCTCAAGACGCTGAAACCCTCGACCCGCCAGCGCTTCATCAGCCTCGAATTCACCTTTCCCAAGCCGGAGCACGAAATCCCCGTCGTCGCCCGCGAATCGGGCCTCTCCGAGGAGCGTGTGAAACCGCTGGTGCGGCTGGCGAACAAGCTGCGCGATCTCAAGGGCCAGGACCTCGAAGAGGGGGTATCCACCCGCCTCGTGGTCTATGCCGCGACACTCATCCGACAGGGCATGCCGGTCGAACGCGCGATCCGCGTCGCGATGATCGAGCCGCTGACCGATGATGCGGATGTCAAGCGTGGGCTCCTCGATCTTGTCACCGCCGTTTTCGGGTGAGGCCGGTGATGGGCAGGATCGACATCGAGCCATGGGAACCCGAAGAAACCATCGGGAAGCTGTGGCACGCCTATGCCAGCCGTCTTGACGCCCCCGGCGTGCACGATGGAGCCCGTGTCGACCTTTCCGAGGTCGCAGGGCGGCTGGCGGTTCTTTTCCGGGGCCTCGGCGGCGATCCGGCGGTCGAGATCAAGGCGGTGTCCGAAGAACGCTCGGGGCACCGCCTGTCATGGCTGCGTCGGCTGGGCACCGACGAGGAACGCCTGCCGCGCGCCTCCTTCGACGGGGCGAGCCTGCGCCTGCCCGAAAGCCTCGCCGTTTTCCCCGCGCGCGAGGCCAATGGCACGCTCTACCTCTGGCTCGGCGCCTGTGCCGCCTTTGCCGGGGCGGGCCACGCGCCGCTTGATGACCCGCTGGCCCGCGACCTTGCCGCGCTGGCCGACGCGCAGCACATGGTCGCCGCCACGCTCGATGAGGCGCCGGGTTTTGCCGCGCTTTATGCCGATCTCTGCGCCGGGGTTCTGGCCCTGCGCCCCCGGCCCCAGCTTCCCGCGGTCGAATCCGCGGTCGAGGCGCTGATCCGCCATATCCTTGGCGACGAAACACCCCTGCCGCCCCGCGCTGCGGCTTTCAGGACGGCGGTCGAGGCGCGCGATTTCACCGGCCTGCGCGCCCCGCGCGGCTATCGCGCCGCGCGCCCCGTGCCGCTCTGGCCCGATCTGCGCGGCGTGGACACAAGCCATGCCAGCGCGGTCGAGACCCGCGATGCCGAGACCGACTCCGACAGCCCCACCGACGAGCCGCAGGACGGCAAGACCCGCCGCGCCCGTCGCCGCAAGGCCGACGAGGTCGACCGCACCGACAGTTTCATCCTGCACAAGTTCGAGGCGATCCTGAGCTGGGCGGAGTTCATCAACCTCAACCGCCGGGTCGAGGACGATGACGACGACAGCGCCCGCAAGGCCGCCGACGACCAGGACGAAATCGGCCTCGGCCAGATTTCCCAAGCCCCCGCAACGCGGCTCAAGCTGCATCTCGACCTTGCCCCCGAGGACGTGGACCGCGAGGCGCTTTCCGATATCCTTACCTATCCCGAATGGGACGTGCGGACAGGCCAGCACCTGCCCGCGCATGCTCGTGTGCTCGTCTCTCCTGTCGAGCCCGAGCATGACGCGCCCCCGTTTCGGGACGACCCGCGCGCCGCCGCGCGTATCCGCGCCGTCAAGAGACAGTTCGAGGCCCTGCGTCCCGGGCGAATACTCACGACCGGACATCTCGACGGCGACGATCTCGACATGGAGCGCATGGTGCGCGCGCGGGTCGATTTTTCTGCAACAGGGGAAGGCGACGACCGCGTCTGGATGCAAACCCGCCGCGAACGGCGCGATCTGGCGGTGTCGATCCTGCTCGACGTGTCGCGCTCGACCGAGGGGCGCGTCACCGGGCATGGCGGCGAGAGCCGCAGCGTGATCGAGATCGCGCGCGAGGCGCTGGCCGCGCTGGCCGGCGGGCTCGATGCCTGCGGCGACGATTTCGCGATCAACGCCTTTTCCTCACTGAAACGCCAGCGCGTCTGGCTGCACCAGGTCAAACGCTTCGACGAACCGATGAGCCCGCTGATCGACGCGCGCATCGCCGCACTCAAGCCCGGGCATTACACCCGGCTCGGCGCCGCCATCCGCCATGCCAGCGCCGAGCTGCACCAGCAGGCGCGCAAACGCCGCCTGCTTCTGGTAATCACCGATGGCAAGCCCAACGACCTCGACCATTACGAGGGCCGCCACGGCATCGAAGACAGCCACATGGCCGTGCGCGAGGCCCGCCGCGCCGGGCAATCGGTATTCGGCATCACCGTGGACCGTGACGGCAAATCGTGGTTCCCGCGGATGTTCGGACAGGGCGGATACGCGCTCATCCCACATCCCGACCGACTGACCCAGGCGCTGCCCCAGATCTACCGGCAACTGGTGGGCGCATGAGCGACGGTTCGGACGGTCCCGGCCTGCTCGACGAGCTGCCC
Organism: Aquicoccus porphyridii; assembly: GCF_008369105.1. Classification (GTDB taxonomy): domain Bacteria; phylum Pseudomonadota; class Alphaproteobacteria; order Rhodobacterales; family Rhodobacteraceae; genus Aquicoccus; species Aquicoccus porphyridii. The sequence goes on from NZ_VINQ01000012.1 coordinate 124,866, forward strand.
GGTGAGGTGATGATGTGGGTGCTCATCATCTCCGAACTGCTGGTCTTTGGTGCGGGCCTTGTGGCCTTCATGGCGATGCGGCTCACCGATCCCGTAGGCTTTGCCGAAGCACAGGCTCACCTGCACCGCGCGGGCGCGGCGCTCAACACGGTGGTGCTCGTGACCTCCGGGCTTCTGGCCGCCCTCGCCGTGCGCGCCGCCGAGGCCGGGCGCGAGCGGTGCAAGCGCGGGCTTCTCGCCGGGGCCATGGCGCTCGGGGTGGTGTTCCTCGTGATCAAGGGCATGGAATATGCCGACAAGGCCAATGAGGGCATCGGCATCGAGACCAACACCTTCTTCACCTTCTACTACCTGCTGACCGGCTTTCACGCCGCCCACGTGATCGCGGGCGTCGTGCTGCTGGGTCTGGTCGCCGTCCTGCGCGACCCGCGCGCCACCGAGACCGGGGCGGCCTTCTGGCACATGGTCGATCTGGTCTGGGTGCTGCTCTTTCCGGTGATCTACCTGATCCGATGACGCACGATCCCCTCATACGGGCCTGGGGGCTTCTGGTCGCGCTGTCGATGGCGGGCGCGCTGATCACGCGCGCGCCGAATGTCACCGGGCTTGCCCTGGTGATCCTTGCCCTTTCATTCGTGAAGGCCCGGCTGATCTTGCATCACTATCTCGGCCTGGCCAACGCCCCCTCGTGGCGGCGCGGGTTTGACATGGTGGTGGCCGGGGTCTGCGTGTTGCTGGCCGCGCTGGCCCTTCTGGCCTGAGTCGAATCCACCCCGGAGTCGGCACTGAAACCTGTAACACCGATCACGCCCCGGGCAGCGCGGCGGGTCACGCAGGCCGGGTGCGGGGGCGGTGCGGGCCTCGTGGCGATCACGTTTCGCATGATTTTCGCCAACGGCGCCGTGATCCGTGAGTGATGTTTCAGAGGGCGTCTTTCGGATACCCGCTAAACCCCTGATATCAAACCATAAAACGACACTCCCGGCCACCAAGGGCGCAATCCGGCGCCGCTCTCGCATCCGCGCACGGCGCGGTGATCGCAGGTGTTTTGAATTCGCCCCCGGCAAGGCGCATCTTGGGGACAGATCAAAACAGATCGCCAACACGATCACTTCAACCCGAAAGGAAACGACATGAAACTCGCAC
>NZ_VINQ01000111.1 GCF_008369105.1 Aquicoccus porphyridii
TGGCCTGGGCCGTCCGCCGGCGGAACTGCTAAGCTGGTATAGCGAAAGGCGCCTGTGGGCGCCTTTCGCGTCATGCGCCATGCCTGGGCTCTTTACCCCGTCCCTGGGGATGCGCCGCAGCCAGGGTTCTTGCCCGGTGCGGGGCTTGGCACGTTGTGTCGCTGAATGCGCAAGGAGTACGTCATGAGTGCCTTTCACGATCTCACCCTGCAGGGGTTGGATGGACAGGACCTGCCGCTTTCCCCGTTCAAGGGCAAGGTGCTGCTGGTGGTCAATGTCGCCTCCAAATGCGGCCTGACACCCCAGTACGCCGGCCTGGAGAATCTCTACCAGACCTACCGCGAGCGCGGTTTCGCGGTGCTCGGCGTGCCCTGCAACCAGTTCGCCGGGCAGGAGCCGGGCAGCGAGGCGGATATCCAGTCCTTCTGCAGCCTGAACTATGGCGTCAGCTTCCCGATGAGCGCCAAGGTCGAGGTCAA
>NZ_VINQ01000112.1 GCF_008369105.1 Aquicoccus porphyridii
GATTTCGAGCTGGCCGGAAACGTGCTGAGCGCGCCGATCGGACGCAAGAAGCGCAACGGCGACAAGTCGACGAACGCCGGCAAGGCGCCGAAGGGGCGCAAGGGCGCATCCGTGCCCGAGGTCGACCTGGAGCCGGCGCTGGCCAGTCCCGACGCCGCGGTGGTGCCGCGGCGCAAGGCCGGCAAGGTGCAGGCGCTGCCGCCGGTCGCGCCGGAGCTGCTGGCGCAGGCCGCGGAGATGCTCGGCAACACCGACGTGCGCAAGAGTCGCGAGGTGAAGCAGGCGCTGCTCGCCGAGGCGCGWGTCGGCGGCAAGGACAAGGGCGGGAAGAAGGGCAAGGTCGTTCCTGCGGGCAAGAGCGCGAAGGGCAAGGCCAAGGACGGCAAGCCCGCCGCTGCCGCCAAGCCGGGCAAGCCGACCAAGCATCGCAAGGGGCCTTCCAAGCCGAAGGCCGACAACGCTCCGGCCGCCACCGGG
>NZ_VINQ01000113.1 GCF_008369105.1 Aquicoccus porphyridii
CAAGAGCACCCGCAAGCACAACCTGCTGCGCCGCCTGCTACTGGGCAACAGCGACTGGCAATTGATCCGCCACTGCCCGCAGCCGCTCTGGCTGGTCCATCACGACGCCTGGCGCGGCCAGCGCCTGTGCGCGGCGCTCGACCCGCTGCATGCCAGCGACAAGCCGGCCGCCCTCGATCACCGGCTGATCGCCGCCGCCCGCCAGCTCGAAGCCAGCCTGGGGCTGCGCGCCGACTACCTGCATACCCACGCGGCGATGCCGCGCAGCCTGCTGTTCGACGCGGAAATGCTCGCCGGCTACGAGCGTTTCGTGCTGCAACATGAGGAACGTCACCGCCAGGCCTTCGACGACCTGCTGGCAGCCTACCCGGAGATCGCCGCGGAGCGCCGCCACCTGCTGGCCGGCTATGCCGAGCAGGCGATCCCCGACTTCGTCCGGGCCAACGACATCGACCTGCTGCTGATGGGCGCGGTCGC
>NZ_VINQ01000114.1 GCF_008369105.1 Aquicoccus porphyridii
GATTTCGAGCTGGCCGGAAACGTGCTGAGCGCGCCGATCGGACGCAAGAAGCGCAACGGCGACAAGTCGACGAACGCCGGCAAGGCGCCGAAGGGGCGCAAGGGCGCATCCGTGCCCGAGGTCGACCTGGAGCCGGCGCTGGCCAGTCCCGACGCCGCGGTGGTGCCGCGGCGCAAGGCCGGCAAGGTGCAGGCGCTGCCGCCGGTCGCGCCGGAGCTGCTGGCGCAGGCCGCGGAGATGCTCGGCAACACCGACGTGCGCAAGAGTCGCGAGGTGAAGCAGGCGCTGCTCGCCGAGGCGCGTGTCGGCGGCAAGGACAAGGGCGGGAAGAAGGGCAAGGTCGTTCCTGCGGGCAAGAGCGCGAAGGGCAAGGCCAAGGACGGCAAGCCCGCCGCTGCCGCCAAGCCGGGCAAGCCGACCAAGCATCGCAAGGGGCCTTCCAAGCCGAAGGCCGACAACGCTCCGGCCGCCACCGGG
>NZ_VINQ01000115.1 GCF_008369105.1 Aquicoccus porphyridii
ATCACCGCGACCCGCTTGCCGGCCAGCTCGACCTCGGCGTCCCAGTTCGCCGAGTGGAACGCCGGACCCTGGAAGCGCTCCAGGCCGGGCAGGCGCGGCAGCAGCGGCCGGCTCAACTGGCCGGTGGCGCAGACCAGGGCCCGTGCGCGCAGCGTCTGGCCATCGGCGCAGCGCACCTGCCATTCGCCGCTGCCGGCGTCGAAACGGGCCTCCTCCACCTCGCAGTGGAAACGGATCTTCTCGCGCAGACGGTACTTGTCCGCGCAATGCCGCAGGTAGTCGAGGATTTCCGCCTGCGGGGCGAACTTGCGCGACCAGTCGGCCTTCGGCTCGAAGGAAAACGAATAGAGATGCGAGGGGACGTCGCAGGCGGCGCCCGGGTAGCGGTTTTCCCGCCAGCAACCGCCGACATCGGCGGCCTTTTCCAGGACCAGATAATCGTCGATGCCTGCCTGTCGCAGGCGGATCGCCAAG
>NZ_VINQ01000116.1 GCF_008369105.1 Aquicoccus porphyridii
TGGAGCGCGCCACCCAGCGCACCGTCGACCGGGTGATCGACGAACTCGGCCAGGACCTGCAGGTGGAAGAGGTCGGCGAGGTGCTGCCCGGTCAGATTGTCATCGATATCCGCCATCCTGATGCCCAGGAAGACGAACCCCTGGCCCTGGAAGGCGTCGAAGTCCAGGCGCTGCCGTTCTACGCGATCAACAGCCGCTTCAAGGAACTGGACGCCAACCGCCAGTACCTCCTGTATTGCGACAAAGGGGTGATGAGCCGCCTGCATGCCCATCACCTGCTCAACGAGGGGCACACCAATGTGCGTGTTTATCGTCCGGCTTAAGCAGCCGGGCTTGTTCGGCGGCAGCATCCGCCACCGTCCTCCCGACACGTCCGCCGCCTAGGCCGATGCCCGCCCTTCGGCGTGCCGGCCGGACCGGGGCAGCGTCCGCCTGCTGCCCGCCCCTTAATTGAAGAAGCCTGTCGTGTCGGG
>NZ_VINQ01000117.1 GCF_008369105.1 Aquicoccus porphyridii
AACTCCACCGGCGTCTCGCCGACCCAGCGCTTGAACGCGCGATAGAAGGTGCTCGGCTCGGAAAACCCGGTGCGTTCGACGATCACTTCGATGCGCTCGTCGGTCTTCAGCAGCAGTTCCTTGGCCAGTCGGCAGCGGTAGTCGGTGACCAGGTCGTTGAAGCGCACCCCGGCCATCGCCAGGCGTTCGCGCAGACGTCGGGCCGGCATGCCGAGGCGCGCGGCGACCTGCTCCAGGGTGGCGCCTCCGTCCACCAGCAACTCGCCGATCAGTTCGCGGACCTGGCGCACCAGGTCCAGGCGCTCCACCTCGGCCAGTTGCCGGCGCGCCAGCGACTCGTGCATGCGCAGCAGTTCCGGGGCGGCGTGGCGCGAGGGTTTGTCCAGCACCGCGGCATCGAATACCAGCGCGTAGCGCGGCATGCCGAGGATCGTCGGGCAGCCGTAGACCGCACGGTAGCGCTCCATC
>NZ_VINQ01000118.1 GCF_008369105.1 Aquicoccus porphyridii
TGGTGTTCGCCATCAGCGGCAGGAGCAGGGGGCTTGGCTCGGCCTTCGAAAGCGGTACCCGCGACCTGCTGAACCAGGCCTATGGCGTCGCCGCCGGGCGCCCGGACGTGCAGCGCGGGCTGCTGCGCTGGATGTTCCTGGTGCTCGAGGTCGGCCACGCGATCATCGAGCTGCGTCGCGAGCAGGAGCGCCTGCCGGACGAACCCTGCTACGCCGAGGCCATGCCCTGGCGCCAGGCGATCCGCGCCATGGGGCGGGCCCTGATCCGGCTGTTCGTGCGACCCGGTGCGGAGAACCTGGAGCGCGCCCTGGCGGCTGTCGACCAGGCCATCCACGCGGCCAGGCACACCGACGAACCCTGCGCGCCGCACTTCGACAGCTCGCCGCTACGGCGGGTGCGCAGCTACCTGCACTTCATCCGTTCTTCCCTGCTCGCGCCGACCTCGCCACTGACCGAACTGGCCGGC
>NZ_VINQ01000119.1 GCF_008369105.1 Aquicoccus porphyridii
GTACGTGAGTGTTGTTTTTGTTGTGCCCAGTTGTAGCGAGCGCACACCCCACGAACCATACGACCATGGTCTTACCACTGCGCGACAGCGCCGATAGTAGCTATAAGCCGCGCCGATCGTAGCCTTGCGCCAGCGGCGGAGCGCGTCCCGCGCCCCGCCGCCGCGACCTCAGCTCATGCCCAGCAGGCCCGGCAGCCACAGCGAGATCAACGGCACGTAGGTCACTAGGATCAGGAACAGCAGCAGGATCATCAGCCACGGCAGCGCCGCGCGGATGGTCGCCCCCAGCGGCATGCCGGTGACCGCCGAAGTGACGAACAGGTTGAGGCCGACCGGCGGGTGTACCAGGCCGATCTCCATGTTCACCACCATGACGATGCCCAGGTGGATCGGGTCGATGCCCAGCTTCATGGCGATGGGGAAGAAGATCGGCGCCAGGATCAGCACGATCGCCGAGGGCTCCATG
>NZ_VINQ01000120.1 GCF_008369105.1 Aquicoccus porphyridii
GGACGTCCCTGGGATCGGCGCCGGTCAGCCGGGCGATCTTCTTCACCGGCTCGGAGTCGGCGGTCCATTCGGCCTTGTGCGCGTTGTAGTCGGCGAAGGAATCGAGGCTGACGCGGGCGAAGCGGGCGACGATTTCAGGATGCCTCTCGGCGAAGTCCTTGCGCGCCACCCACACCTCGAATGTCGGCGCACCCCACTGGCCGACTTCGGCGGCGTCGGTGAGGACCTTGCCGCTTTTCTTGATCTCGCCCAGCGCCGGCGACCAGACGAAGGCCCCGTCGATGTCGCCGCGACGCCAGGCGGCAGCGATCTCGGCCGGGTTGAGGTTGACGATCTTCACCTTGGACGGATCGATCTGCCAGTGCTTGAGGGCGCCGAGCAGGCTGTAGTGGGAGGTTGAAACGAACGGGGTAGCGATGGTCTTGCCGGCCAGGTCCTCGGGTTTCCCGATCCCGCTTCCATTGC
>NZ_VINQ01000013.1 GCF_008369105.1 Aquicoccus porphyridii
GCCGAGCTGGCCGCGCGGCTCGATGCGGCGGAGGCGCGGCTCGCGGCGCAGGCGGGGGCCGCCGAGGAGGCAGAGGGCGAAATCGGTGATTTGCGGCGGCGGCTTGCCGCGGCACTGGCGCAAAAGCAGGCAGCCGAAGAGGCGATGAGCGATCGCGATGACATCCGCCAGCAACTGGCCCGCGCGCTGGCCGCGCAACGGGCCGCCGAACAAGAGGCCGAAGAGGCGATGAGCGCGGCAGAAGAGCGCGCGGCGCTTCTGGCCACGGCGCGGCGCGAGTTGGCCGGGGAAGAGGAAAAATCGGCCGAGGCGCAACGGCGGCAGGCGCTTTTGAACCAGCAGGTGGCGGCGCTGCGCTCGCAACTGGGATCGCTTCAGGCGCTGCTGGACGATTACAAGGAGCGCGAGGCGGCGGCGAATGTCGAGGTGCAGTCGCTGGGCCGCGATCTCAACGCCGCCCTGGCGCGGGCGGCGGCGGAAGAGCGCAGGCGGCGCGAGCTGGAAGAGGCCGAGGCGCGGCGGCTGGCCGAGGAAAAGGCGCGGCTGGAGGCCGAAAAGCAGGACCTGGAGCGATACCGCAGCGAGTTCTTTGGCCGGATGCGCGAGATCCTGTCGGGGCGCGAGGGGGTGCGTATCGTGGGCGACCGATTCGTGTTCCCGTCGGAAGTTCTGTTCGCGCCGGGCAGTGCCGAATTGTCGGATGGGGGCCGAGCCCAGATCGCGCGCGTGGCCGGATTGTTGACCGAGGTGGCGGCGGATATTCCGCAGGAGATCGACTGGGTGATCCAGGTCGACGGGCATACCGACAACGTGCCGGTCATAGCCGGGGCGCGGTTCGAGGATAACTGGGAGTTGAGCCAGGCGCGGGCGCTGTCGGTGGTGCGTTACATGGCCGATGAGTTGGGGGTGCCGCCGTTCCGGTTGTCGGCCAACGGGTTCGGCGAGTTTCAGCCCGTGGCCCTCGGGGACAGCCCCGAGGCGCGGGCGCAGAACCGCCGGATCGAGCTCAAGCTGACCGAGCGGTGAGACGCGGAAGGGCGGGCCGCCCATCCGCCCTTTCTCGGAGGGGCGCTGCCCCTCCGGCCCGTTCCGGGCCTCCTCCCCGAGGTATTTTGGGTCAGATGAAGACCGGTTCGCGGTTGCGCAGGACCGGTGCGCGCGGCAGGTTGTGGCCGAAGCAAAGGAGGGCGCGCGATGCCGGCATTGATGGCGACGGATTTTCACGGCGAGGTGGTGTGGCTGGGTCGGGTCGCGGATCGCGACGCGGCGCTGGCGGCGGAGCCATTGGAGGCGGTGGAACTCGATTGGGGCGGCATCGAGGGCGAGGCGCATGGCGGGGTGACGCGGGCGTCGTGTTCGCGTGTGCTCGACCAGCATCCGCGCGGCACGGAGATTGCCAATGTGCGCCAGCTTTCGGTGCTGTCGCATGAGGAGCTGGAGGCGATTGCCGCGGAAATGGGGCTGGCGGCGCTTGATCCGGGGCTGCTTGGGGCTTCGCTGGTGCTGCGCGGGTTGCCGGATTTCACCCATCTGCCGCCGTCGTCGCGGTTGCAGGCGCCCGATGGCGCGACCCTTGTGATCGACATGGAGAACCGGCCCTGCCAGTTGCCCGCGTGCGAGATCGAGGCGGTGCATCCCGGGTTCGGGCGGGCGTTCAGGCGGGCCGCCGAGGGGCGGCGTGGCGTGACCGCATGGGTCGAGCGGCCCGGTGCGCTGCGGCTGGGCGATGCGATGCGGCTGCATGTACCTGACCAGCGGCCATGGGAGCATCTGGAGGTTGCACGGCGCGGATAGGCGCGTATTTTCCGCCCGCAAACGCCCCCCGGGCGAGACCGACGCAAGCGGGGGCGATTATGTCGGATTCGCGCAGCCATTGCGGGGATTGGACGCGTATGAGCGAAACCAGACACGCACACGAAGCGCCATCAGAGAGGTCTGCGCCCCATGAGCCATAAATCCGACATCGAGATCGCCCGCGACGCCAGCAAGCGCCCGATCCAGGAGATCGGTGCCAAGCTTGGCATAGATGCCGATCACCTGCTGCCCTATGGCCATGACAAGGCCAAGGTGAGCCAGGATTTCATCAACAGCGTCCAGGGAAATACGGATGGCAAGCTGATCCTTGTCACCGCGATCAACCCGACGCCCGCGGGCGAGGGCAAGACCACGACCACGGTGGGCCTTGGTGACGGGCTCAACCGGATCGGCAAGCGCGCGGCGGTCTGTATCCGCGAGGCCAGCCTCGGCCCGTGTTTCGGCATGAAGGGCGGCGCCGCGGGTGGCGGGTATGCGCAGGTCGTGCCGATGGAAGAGATGAACCTGCATTTCACCGGCGATTTCCATGCGATCACCAGCGCGCACAACCTGCTGTCGGCGATGATCGACAACCATATCTATTGGGGCAACGAGTTGGGGATCGACGAGCGCCGGATCGTGTGGCGCCGGGTGATGGATATGAACGACCGGGCGCTGCGTGATGTCGTTGTGGGCCTTGGCGGTGTGCCGAACGGGTTCTCGCGCCAGACCGGGTTCGACATCACCGTGGCCAGCGAGGTCATGGCGATCCTGTGCCTTGCGCGCGATCTCGGTGACCTGGAAAAGCGGTTGGGCGATATCATCGTGGCCTATACCCGCGAGCGCGAGCCGATCTATGCCCGTGATATCGGGGCGGACGGGGCGATGACCGTGCTCTTGAAGGATGCGATGCAGCCCAACCTCGTGCAGACGCTGGAAAACAACCCTGCCTTCGTGCATGGCGGGCCGTTTGCCAATATCGCGCATGGCTGCAATTCGGTCATCGCCACCACCACCGCGCTCAAGCTCGCCGATTACGTGGTGACCGAGGCCGGGTTCGGGGCCGACCTTGGCGCCGAGAAGTTCATGAACATCAAGTGCCGCAAGGCGGGTCTTGCGCCGGATTGCGTGGTGCTTGTCGCGACGGTGCGGGCGATGAAGATGAATGGCGGGGTGGCCAAGGCCGATCTCGGGGCCGAGAACGTGGATGCGGTCAACGAGGGTTGTGCCAACCTCGGCCGTCATATCGGCAATCTCAAGCAGTTCGGCGTGCCGGTGGTGGTGGCGATCAACCATTTCGTCACCGACACCGATGCCGAGGTGCAGGCGGTCAAGGATTACGTGGCCACGCAAGGATCGGAGGCGATCCTGTGCCAGCATTGGGCCAAGGGCTCGGAGGGCACCGAGGAGCTTGCCACGCGGGTGGCGGAGATCGCCGAGAGCGGCGTGAGCCAGTTCGCGCCGCTTTACCGCGATGACCTGAGCCTGTTCGAGAAGATCGAGCGCATCGCCACGGCGATCTACCGTGCCGACGAGGTTCTGGCCGACAAGAAGATCCGCGACCAGCTCCGGCAATGGGAAGAGGCGGGGTTTGGTCATCTGCCGGTCTGCATGGCCAAGACGCAATACAGCTTCTCGACCGATCCCAACCTGCGCGGCGCGCCCACCGGGCACAGCGTGCCGGTGCGCGAGGTGCGCCTGTCGGCGGGGGCCGGGTTCGTCGTGGTGATCTGCGGCGAGATCATGACCATGCCGGGCCTGCCGCGCAAGCCTGCGGCGCTCGAGATCGGGCTCAATGACATGGGGCAGATCGAGGGCTTGTTCTGAGGGCGAAAAACGGCCAGACCCGGCATCGAGCCGGGCCTGGCCGGGCCTTTGGCGAGAGTATTTGGGGCAAGATGAAAGGGCAGGGCCATGGGCGCGCAGATCATTGACGGCAAGGCATTCGCGGCGCAGGTGCGCGAGAAGGTGGCGGGCCATGTCGCGCATCTCAGGCAAGCGCACGGGGTGACTCCGGGGCTGGCCGTGGTCCTGGTGGGTGAAGACCCGGCAAGCCAGGTCTATGTGCGCTCGAAGGGCAAGCAGACGGTCGAGACGGGGATGAATTCCTATGAGCACCGGCTTGATGCGAGCACCGGCGAGGCGGAATTGCTGGCGCTGATCGAGCAACTCAATTCCGACCGGGATGTGCATGGGATACTGGTGCAATTGCCGCTTCCGGCGCATCTCAACGAGGACCTGGTGATCAATGCGATTGCGCCGGAAAAGGATGTGGACGGGTTTCACATCTCGAATGTCGGGCGGTTGGCCACCGGGCAGAAGGCGATGGTGCCCTGCACGCCGCTGGGCTGCTTGATGATGCTGCGCGAACACCACGGGAGCCTGTCGGGGATGAACGCGGTGGTTGTCGGGCGCAGCAACATCGTCGGAAAACCGATGGCGCAGCTTTTGTTGCGCGACAGTTGCACGGTGACGATCGCGCATAGCCGCACGAAAGAGATCGAAGAGGTCACGCGGCGCGCCGATATCGTGGTTGCAGCGGTGGGGCGGCCCGAGATGGTCACGGGCGACTGGATCAGGCCCGGTGCGACGGTGATCGACGTCGGCATCAACCGCGTCGACGCGCCCGAGAAGGGCACCAACGAGGATGGCAGCGTCAAGACCCGGCTTGTCGGGGATTGCCATTTCGAGAGCTGTGCCGAGGTGGCCGGTGCGATCACGCCGGTGCCGGGCGGGGTGGGGCCGATGACCATAGCCTGCCTGCTGGCCAATACCGTGACGGCCTGTTGCCGGATGCACGGGCTGGCCGAGCCCGAGGGGCTGACCGCCTGAGCCCGGGCGAACCGGCCATCGGTAGAGGAACGCCAAGTCACATCAGCGCGGGGTTGTACTGCCCCGGTTTCCCGGGCTAAATCCCGGGGGTGGGTGCGGCGTGGCTGGCGCCCTTCGAGCAATAGTTTGAGCGTGATCGAGTTCAGGTGAGGATACTGATTTCAAGGATTTTCTCCCCGGTCAGTCTGCTCATGTGGGGGGTGATCGGGGCGGTTGCGACGCTGACCGGGCCCTACGGCACCTATGAGGTGATGACGCTGCCACAACGGGCGTTGTTCTGGGCGCTTTTCGTGGGGCTTGCGATCGTCGTGGGGCGCGGAACGCGGGTCGCGCTTGAAACCTTCATGCCTGGTCGGCCTGCGTGGGTTGGTGACGTGGTTCACGTGGGGACGACCGTGCCGGTGATTACCCTCGTCGTTCTGGGACTTGTGCCGGTCATGCCGGGTGCCGAGGCGCTGGTCTTGCCTTCGGGCGTGTCTGTCACCGGTTCGGTTCTGGCGATTGTTCTTATCGTTCTGGGGTTCAGGCGCGCGGTGCGGATCGAGCCGACGGTGAACGGAAATGGCGAGCCGCAGCCGCGACTGGCCGAGCGCCTGCCCCGCGAGAGGCGTGGCCCGATCCTGCGGTTGTCGGGGCGGGATCATCATGTCGAGGTGGTCACGACACAGGGGACGGTGACGTTGCGGATGCGGCTCGCCGACGCGATCCGCGAGATGGAGCCGTTCGAGGGCTATAGCACCCATCGGTCGCATTGGGTGGCGCGGCAGGCCATCGAGCGGATCGAGAGGGAAAGCGGCGCGAAATGGTGGGTCGTGTTGCGCAATGGTGACCGGGTACCATTGAGCCGCAAGTATCGCCCGGACCTGGAAGCGGCGCGGGTCGTAGACACGCTTTGACGTGGCATCGGATCGGGCCGCCCCGCGATGCGGATCACTTCACGATCTTTTCGTCCTTGACGAACATGTTGGCCCAGGCCCGGTCGATGAGGTCGCGCGACATCTTGTAGGGGATGCCTTCGAAATCGCAGATCGCGATCATCTGGTCGATCAGGAACACCGGCTGGTAGTTGGCGTAGACGTTCTTGATCGTGGGATACTTTTCCTTGAGCAGGTGGATGAGCGCGGTTTCGTCCAGTTCCATCCCCTTCTTGGCAGCGACCATGGCGAAGATCTTGAGGAAGCCCTCCTGATCGGGGCCGTCGATCTTGATCTTGAAGAAGATCCGGCGCAGCGCGGCCTGGTCGAAGATCTCGTTGGGGTGGAAGTTGGTGGAGAAGATCACCAGCGTGTCGAACGGCACCTCGAATTTCTCGCCCGATTGCAGGGCGAGGATGTCTTTGGATTCCTCGAGCGGCACGATCCAGCGGTTGACCAGCGCCTGCGGCGGTTCGGCCTGGCGGCCGAGGTCGTCGACGATGAAGATGCCGCCGGTCGATTTGAGTTGCAGCGGCGCCTGGTAGGTGCGCGCGGTGGGGTTGTAGACGAGATCGAGCATGGAGAGCGACAATTCGCCCCCGGTGATCACGGTGGGGCGGTCGCATTTCACATAGCGCGTGTCGAATGTCGCGCGGCGGCGCAGGGAATTGGGGTCGTCATGTTCCTCTTCGGCCTTGGAATGCACGATCGGGTCATAGACGGTGATCACCTGGCCGGAATACTCGATCGCGCGAGGCACGAAGACCTTGTCGCCCATCGCGTCGCGGATGCCGTTCGAGATCGAGCTTTTGCCGTTGCCGGGCGGGCCATACATCAGGATCGAGCGGCCCGCACCCACGGCGGGGCCGAGATGGTCGAGCAGGCTTTCGGGCAGGACGAGATGGCCCATGGCATTGGTGAGTTGCTCGCGGGTGATCTGGACGTTGCGGATCGACTGGCGCTTGACCTGTTCGCGGTAGACGTCGAGCGGCACCGGCATGGCGCCGAAATATTCCGATTGCGCCAGCGCGTCGAGCGCGCGCGCCTTGCCCGCATCGGTGAGCTGATAGCCCATTTCGCCGCCCGAATTGGCGTTGAGCGTGCCGGTCGCCTCGATCAGGCGCTGGTCGCGGCCCATGTCGACCAGATCCTGCGTGACCTGCCGGGGCAGGCAGATCGCGCGGGCGATCTCGCTCACTTCGCTGACATTCTTGCGGAACATGGTCTTGAGGAGGATGTCGCGCATCATGATGACGGGAAGTTGCATCTCGGCGAGCGACTTGGGCGGCGGGGGGGCCAGGACGGTGGTGGCTTGCATGTTCATCTGGGTGGCCTCGTTCTGGCGTTTGTTCATTGGTGGCCACACCGCCCTGCCGTCGCGGGTCGGGGCGGAAACAAAGGCCTGTTTGACGTGCAGATTGCCTTTGCAAAATGGGCAAATCATGGTGGGTGGGGCGCAGATCGTGGCAATTCCGAGGAAAGTTTGGGGCAATCCGGCCTGCAGGACGGCCTGATTGGAGGAGGCGGAGTCATCGCCAAAACCATGCCGGGGGGTGCGCGCGGGCGGGGTTAGCGCCCGTAGAAGATGCCAAGACCGAGATAAAGCGCGAGGGTCGCGCCGAGGCTGAGGCCCATCGGGAAATCCCAGCCGCGTTGCCAGCTTTCCCAGCCCGGAGCGAGGCGGCGCAGGGGCGAATGCCGGACCAGCCGGTGGGTGACGAAGGCGGCGAGGAGGTTGGCGGCGAAGAGCGCCAGCAACAGCCGCAGGTCGCCCAGCGCGATAAAGGGTGCGGCGGCGGCGGCGAATTTCGCATCGCCCGCGCCGACCATGCCGGCGGCGTTCAGGAAAATGCCGATCCCCAGAACGATGGCCAGTTGCGACAGGCGCCAGAGGAACATGTCCCACGGCATGAGAATGAGCCCCAGGCCGACAAAGACCAGCGTCAGCGCAATCACCGCCTTGTTGGGGATGCGCATGGTGGCCATGTCGGACCACGCGACCCAAATGCAGATCGGCCAGACGAGGGGCGCGAACCAGAGCGCGGTTTGGGCCGAAAGATGCATGATTGCCAACAGACCCTAGTTTATGACGTTCGATTCAAGCGCGCGCAGCGAGCGGACGGCGGCCTCGAAATGTTGGGGGTGGGTGTCGATCGACTCGCGCAGGAGGCCCTTGCCGATCTCGACATCGCCCTGCTTGATCGCCGAAAGCCCTAGCGTGTGCAGAAGCTGGGCGCGCTCGGTCTGGTCCATCGGCATCACGGGCAGGTTGTAGTTGCGTTGCGCGCCACGGGCCAGCACCATGTTGTTCTTGGCGGTGAAGAGCGTCTTGTCCTGCGTCAGCGCTTCGGAAAACAGGCGCTCGGCCTCGGAATAATCGCCGCGGGTGAGCTTGGAATAGCCCCAGTTGTTGAGCACGCCGGCGGGTTTGGTCGTGAGGCCCACGGCGGTTTCATAGAAACTGTCGGCCTTTTTCCAGTTCTTCTCGGAATCGGCGACCATCGCTTCGAGCCGGTAGCGTTTGAAGGTCTCGTGGGTGGGGGGCACTGCATCAAGCGTGGCCTTGGCGCGTTTCCAGTTGCCCGCGCGAATGAGGGCATCGGCCAGATCGACGCGGTCGTCATCGGTGGCGCCCGCCATCTTGACCAGCTTGTCATAGGCGGAGACCGCCTCGGTCGGGCGCTTGGCCCGGATCAGCGATTGCGCCAGCCCGCGTTGCAGGTCGGTGCGGTCGGGTTGATCGGCGGTGGCGCGTTTGAAATAGGTCACCGCCTCGTTCGGGTCGGCCACGGTGAGCATGATGTCGTTGAGGTTGCTTTCGTCCACCACGTTGACGTTCTGCAAGGCGCGGTTGACTTCGTCATCGGTGGTTTTGTCACATGCAGCGAGAAGCACCGCACCCGACAGGCACAGGGAAAGAAACTTGATCTGGCGCATGTTGCCTGCGTCCTTTTACTGCCTCGGCCTCGTTCTCTTTTCTGGTCCCGTTATTATGGAATTTGGCGGATCAGGTAATCGCTGCTGCCCCGCCGGACCAGTTTGTAATCTTGTTGCTCGGCCTCATCATAGTCGGGATTTTCGATTTTTGCGAGGGCCAAGCGCAAATTATCGCGGATTGAGTCACTTTGGCCATTGTCGAGCGCATAGGCGCGGCGGAACATCTGGCTGGCCTCGGCATAGTCGCCCTTTTCCATCAGAACCACACCGAGATTGTTCCAGGCTTCGGGCACCGCCTCGTCGGTACGGATTGCACGACGGAGGAGGGTTTCGGCCTGCCCGAGACGCCCCAGCCCGAGATTGGCCGTGCCCAGTGCCGCGATCACGTCGGGGGTGAGCCCCTCCTGCGCGGCCGCGCGGGTGAAGGCCTCGAGCGCCAGTTCGTTCTCGCCCGCCTGCATCAGGCGGTGGCCGACGGTGAGCCCGTCCACCGCGGCGGCACCGGGGTCGACGCCGGGTGCGAAGGGGCCGTCGCCGTCAGGGCCGAGGCGCGGCGCGCAGCCCGCAAGTGCGAGTATCGCGGCGAACGCGGCCAATGCGGCGATGGGGCGAAGATGCGGTCTGCTCATGGTTCCGAACGGGGTCGGTGTTATCGTTGAGTGCCTCTTTACGACAGGAACGCCACAGGGCTAAGCGATTTCGCCGGTTGAGGCGATGGTTTTGGTGCGGGGCGGCGCGTTCGTGCATCACCCGGGCGGGCGCGCGTGGCGGATGTAACCTCTCAGGGGCCTGCCATGTTGCCCAGTTGGGTGATGCCGTGGACCGACGGCCCCACGAGGATGATCAGCAGCGGCGGCACGGTCAGCATCATCGTGGCCAGCGTCATCTTGGTGGGCAGCTTGTTGGCGGCCTCTTCGGCGCGCATCACGCGCTTGTCGCGCATCTCGCTGGCAAAGACGCGCAGTGCGTCGGAAATCGGCGTGCCGAAGGCCTGCGACTGCACCAGAACGGTGGTGAAGCTCGACACGTCCTGCACGCCGCAGCGTTCGGCCAGGTCGTTGAACACGGTGGCCTTGTCCTTGCCGGCCTTCATTTCGAGCGCGACGATCTCGAACTCATCGGCCAGCGCGGGAAAGGAGGCGCGGATCTCGCGGGCGACGCGGATGATCGCCTGGTCGAGCGACTGACCGGCCTCGACACAGACCAGCATCATGTCGAGCGCGTCGGGAAAGCCGTTGGTGATTTCCTCCTGCCGGGCGCCCTGGCGTTTGGTGACCCAGTATCTCGGCAGCAGGTAGCCTGCGGCGCCGGGACCGAGGATATACATGATGGTCTGCTGGGTCGTCGCCTCGGCACCGGATTTGAAGGTGACGAAATAGGCCACGCCGAGGACCAGGAAGAGAATGCCCAGCGCGAATTGCGCGAAGTGGAAATAGCGCACCGCGTCGCGGTCGCGGTAACCCGCCTGCAACAGTTTGAGCTTGATCCCGGCCATTTCCTCTTCGCTTTTCGGTTCGAGGAAGGAGGCGTATTTTTCAAGCTTGTCGTTGCGCTGCTTGGTGCGCAGCCTTTCCTTGGATTCAAAGCCGCTGCGGGGCTTCTTCTGTTCCTTCTTGAGCTTTTCAAGCGGGTCTTCGCGCTTGGCGAGGAACATGGGCAGGGTGAGAAGCACCATCAGGACACCCAGCATGCCGACCGCCATCAGCGGCCCCATCGGCCCGAGCGCGTCGACCAGCATATCGTTGATACCTTGCATCGTGAAACCCTTTCGCGGCTCAGACTTTGATGTTGGTCAGCCAGCGCATGACGATGAGGTTGAGCGTCAGGAAACCGGCGACGAAAAGACAGGCGGGGATGAACCAGGGATGGTCGAGCACCTCGTCATAGTAATTCGGGTCCAGCACGTTGATCGCGATCAGGGCGACAACCGGGAAGGCCGACAGGAACTTGCCCGACCATTTTGCCTCGGCGGTGATCGCCTTGACCCGGCGGAACAGGCGAAAGCGCGAGCGGATCACCTTGGCCAGACCGGCGAGGATCTCGGCGAGGTTGCCGCCGGATTGCTGCTGGATGGTGACGGCGACGGCGAGAAAGCGCAGATCCTGAAGGTCGATCCGTTCGGCCATGTCCTTCAACGCCTCGCCCATATCGCGGCCATAGGCGGATTCGTCGGCGATGATGCCGAATTCGGTGGCCAGCGGGTCCTTGACCTCTTTCGAGACGATCTGCACGGCCGAGGAAAACGGGTGCCCGACGCGCAGCGAGCGCACCATGAGTTCGACCGCGTCGGGGAGTTGCTCCTCGATCATCGACATGCGTTTCTTGGCCTTGGAACTGACCCAGAAATAGACGCCGCCGACGCCCATCATCACCGACAGGGCCGCGCGCAGCGGCAACGAGGTTTCGGTGCCGACGGTCATGCCCAGAAAGGAAATGCCCGACAGGCCGATCATGATCATGATGAGCTGTTTCGGGGTAAAGGCGATGGCGGCCTTTTGCGCCTGCGAGGCGAGCAGCGAGTAGAGCGGGATGGAGCGCGAGCGCATGTGCTGGCTCATCTCCTTGCGGAGCTTTTCCATCACCTCCTCGCGGTTGGTGCCCTTTTGCAGCATTTCGAGCCGGCGGTTGACCCGGCTGTTGAGCGAGATCGACTTGCCGAAGACCGTGAGATAGAGGCCCTCGACGAGGACAAGCACACCGATGAAGATCAGCCCGTAGATGATGAGTTCTGCACTGATGGCCATGGGTGTTACTCCGCTGCTATGGGTTCGAAGATCGAGGGCGGCAGGTCATAGCCCCAGAGCCGGAAGCGTTCGGAATAATGCGAGCGCACGCCGGTGGCGGTGAAATGGCCGATGATCTTGTTCTCGGGGGTGAGGCCGACGCGCTGGAAGCGGAAGACCTCCTGCATTGAAATCACGTCGCCCTCCATGCCGGTGATCTCGGTGATCGAGGTCATCCGGCGCGAGCCGTCCTGAAGGCGGTTGGCCTGCACGATGAGGTTGACGGCGCTGGCGATCTGCGAGCGCACGGCCTTCAGGGGCATTTCGATACCGGCCATGGCGATCATGTTTTCGAGCCGCGAGATGCCGTCGCGGGCGTTGTTGGCGTGGATCGTGGTCATCGAGCCGTCGTGGCCGGTGTTCATGGCCTGGAGCATGTCGATCACCTCTTCGCCACGGGTCTCGCCGACGATGATCCGGTCGGGGCGCATCCGCAGCGCGTTCTTGAGACAGTCGCGGGGGCTGACCTCGCCCTTGCCCTCGACGTTGGGCGGGCGGCTTTCCATCCGGCCGACATGGGTTTGCTGGAGCTGGAGTTCGGCCGTGTCCTCGATGGTGAGGATGCGTTCGGCATCGTCGATGAACGAGCTGAGCGCGTTGAGCGTGGTGGTCTTGCCCGAGCCGGTCCCGCCCGAGACGATGATGTTGAGCCGACAGGCCACGGCAGCCTGGAGATAGGCGGCCATTTCCTCGGAGAAGGCGCCGAAACGCACCAGGTCGTCGATGCCGAGTTTGTCTTTCTTGAATTTGCGGATCGACACGAGGCTGCCATCGACCGCGACCGGCGGCACCATCGCGTTGAAGCGCGAGCCATCGGCAAGACGGGCGTCGACATAGGGGTTCGATTCATCGACGCGACGGCCCACGGCGGACACGATCTTGTCGATGATCCGCATCAGGTGCTTTTCATCCTTGAAGGTGATGTCGGTCAGTTGCAGCCTGCCATCACGTTCGACGAAGATCTGTTGCGGCCCATTGACGAGGATGTCGTTCACGCTGTCGTCCTGCAAAAGCGTTTCGAGGGGGCCGAGCCCCTTGACCTCGAAATAAAGCTCCTGGTTGAGCTGGGTGCGGTCGTCGCGGTTGAGCACGACCGCTTTCTGGTTCAGCACCTCGTTGGTGATCTCGTTGATCTCGGCGCGCAGGTCCTGTTCGCTCGCGGTGTCGAGCGCCGCGAGATTGAGGTTTTCCAGAAGTTCGCGGTGCAGGTCGAGCTTGAGCTCGGCCATGCGCTCCTTGCGTTTCTGGTCCTTGTCGGCGGTGGCAGACCGGGCGGGCGCGGCGGGTTTTTGCCGTCGCAGCGAGGTTGGTGCATCGGTGGCCTCTTCGGCCCCGGCTGCGTTTTTCTTCGGCAGTTCGGCGATCTTGCCCCTGGGTGCGGCGCCTGCGGGTTTGCCGGGGTTTGCGCTTTTCTTGTATCGCGAGAACATCTTGGTCTAACTCCTCAGGCGGCTTCGGCTTCGTCGCGGCCCAGTTCGTGCAGGGACGATGCGAGCTTGGCGATTTCCTTGCGCAGCGGGTTCTTGGCGGCGGCATTGGCCAGCGGCAGCCCGTGATCGGCGCCTTGCGTGACCGGTTTGCCGCCATCGGGCAATTGCACCTCGATCGAGATGTCGAGGCTATCGGCCAGGCGCTTGACGCGGGATTTGCCGTTCAGGTCGGTGAATTTCGGTCCGCGATTGAGCACGTAGCGCAGCTTTTCGATCGGCAGGTCCTCGGCCTGGAGCGCGCGCTTGACGCGAAGCGCGTTCTGGGCCGAGCGCATGTCGAGTTCGAGCGTGGCAAAATAGATCTGGGCGGCGTTCAGCACCGCCTCGGTCCACTGGACCATGGTCGAGGGCATGTCGATCACCACGTAGTCGAAATGGCGGCGTGCGTGGTCGAGCACGGCGATGACATCGCTTGAGGAAATCAGGTCGAGCGGCAGCATTTCGGAGGGGGCGGTGAACACGGAAAGCTTGTCTTCGTAGCTCACGAGCGCCTGTTTGAACACGTCGTCATCCATGCTTTCGGTGTCGGACCACAGCTCGAATATGGCTTCGCGGCGGGGCAGGTCGAGGAAGGTGGCGACCGAGCCGTATTGCAGGTCGAGGTCGATCAGGCAGACCTTGGGCGGGTTGGCCTTGTCGACGATGGCCAGTTCCCATGCGAGATTGACGGCGAAGGTGGTTGCGCCGGTGCCGCCAGCCAGCCCGTGCACGGCCAGCATCACGCCGTCGCGATTGCTGGGTGCGGCGTGGGCCATCGGGGCCGCTGCGGCCTGGGTCATGACGGGTTCGGAGGGTTCGGGTGCGTGGAGCCGGTCAATCGCGGCCTGAAGCTCGTTCTCGGGGAGGGGGTAGGGCACGAATTCGTCGGCCCCCTGGCGCAGGAGCTGGTGCAGGGCGGCGGGGCTGACGTCTTCGGCAATCAGGATGACCTTGATGCCCTTCTGCTTGGCGGTTTCGATGATTTCGCCCAGCATGACGAGCTTTTCCTCGTCGGTTTCGTCGATGGCGATGGCAACGAATTCGAGCGCCTCGGCCTCGGGCTGATTGAAGAACGCCTTGGCCTCGGTAAAGCCGAGATCGCCCCATTGCTCGCCCAGCGCGGCTTCCATGTCCTCGATCAACAGGTCGAAGTTCTGCACGTCACGACTGATCGTGCAGGCCAGAACCGGGCTGAGATCAGTTTGCAGAGTTTCGTTATCCGTCATTGCCTCGTGTCCCTTTTGATTCGGCCGTCCGGTATTCAATGCGGCGGGCACACCTGATTACCCCGCCAGTCGGATCGGGCCGTGCCCCGCGTTACCTGGGGCAGACTCGTTGAACTGGGGGTTATCTTGCGTGAAAACGGGGCAACATTAGGGCCAAAAGATCGTAATTGTGCGGTAACATGAGACGATCAAAGCCATGTTGGCGGATCGTTCATGAATTTTCACCCGTGGCGAAACCGGGGCGCGGCGGACTCGCTTCCCGGGGGATTGGTGGGATCACTGCGCTGTTGTGCATATGGGCGCCGCAGCGAGCGCCCGTGTGATCATATCGTGGCGAGGATCATTCCGAGGTCTGGCGATTCGAGCTGGAGCTTCCGGTCAGCCCGGTGGGCGCCCTGGCGCTTTCGACATAGTCGCGATAGACCACCTGCGCATACTTGCCGTCCATCACGGTGGGATGGCTGCGCACGAAGCCTGTCACCTCGGTCACGGCGCGGCGGTTGCGCCGGTCGCGGCTTTCGGTGGCGATGATCGGTCGGGTTTCGCCGAAGGAGGCGACGGCCTCGAGCCGCGAGCGCGAAATGCCCTGGCTGGTCAGGTAGGCGACCACGGCCTGTGCCCGGCGCATGCCCAATCTCTTGTTATAGGTGGCTGGCCCGGGTTTGTCGGCATGGCCATAGACGCGAAAGCGCACCTCGGGAAATTGTCGAATCCATTGCGCCTGCTGGCGCAGCGTGTCGCGGGCGCCGGCATCGAGCTGGGCGGAATCGAAGGCGAAATTAATGGCCGAGGGCACTTCCTGGGCGAACCGGTTGGCCAGCGAGTGGACGTAACTCTTCTCGCCCGACATGATCTGGGTGTTGTTCATCGTGGCGTTGCCGAAATAACCGCCGTCGACATTGGACCCGGCCTCGCGGAAGAAGGACTGTCCCGTGGGGTCTTCGGCCGAGCATCCGGCAAGTGCCAGAAGGGCGATGGGTGTGATGAGAAGTCTCATGGTCGAATGCCCCGCATTGCCTCAGTCCATTACATAGCCGTAAGAGCCGGTGAAATCCTGCTTGGCAACCTCGCCGGCGGCGCCGCGGGTCGGGCGGCGGGCGTCGTTGGCCACGATACCGTTGAGAAACAGGTCTTTCTCGCTTGGCGGTTTGATCCGGTCGGTCGGGAGCGCCAGCGCCTCGCCCCGGGTCGGCGTGACCAGGTGGGCGGTGACGATGATCACCAGTTCGGATTGTTCACGGCTGTAATTGGCCGAGCGGAAGAGCGCGCCCAAAACCGGGATGTCGCCGAGCCACGGCACCTGTCCGTTCAGGTCGCGGAAATCGTCCTGAAGCAGGCCGGCGATGGCGAAGCTCTCTCCGTCGCGCATCTCGACCGTGGTCGAGGTTTCGCGGCGGCGGAAGGCATCGACCGAGAAATTGTTGAAAGTTGCGGCGTTCGATGGGTCGATCGAGCTGACCGCGGCCTTGAGTTCGAGGTTGACCAGGTCGCCATCGACCACGCGCGGGATGAAGCTCAGCTCGATCCCGAAGGGCTTGAATTCGATGCTGATCGCGCCGTTGTCCTGCGAGACCGGGATCGGGTATTCGCCACCGGCGAGGAATTTCGCCTCCTGACCCGAGAGGGCGGTCAGGTTGGGTTCGGCGAGGGTGCGCACGACACCTTTGGATTCAAGGGCTTCGAGCAGAACGCCAACTTCGACCGCGCCAGCGTTGAAGCCAAAGAGCATGGCGCCGTTGTTTTCGGACACGGCCGGAACGTTGCCGCCCAGCGAAGTGCCGATGGCGCCGGAATTATTGTTGGTGTTGGTGCCGCCGTTCACGCCCAGCCCGCCGCCGAACATGTTGCCGTTGAGGGCAAGCGAGGTGGACAGCGATTTCGACACGGTGCGTTGCATCTCGGCAAAGCGGACCTTGAGCATGACCTGCTGCACGCCGCCGACGCTCATCAGGTTTGAGACGCGTTCGGGCGCGTAACGCTCGGCCAGATCGAGCGCGCGTTGCAGCTTCTGGGCCGAGGAAATGGTGCCGGATATGACGATGCCGTCATTGGCGGTGCGCACCTCGATCTTTTCGCCGGGCAGGATCTGGCGCAGGCGTTCCTTGAATTCGCTGATATCGGCCGAGACCCGCACATCGACATTGGTGATGAGCTGGCCGGCGGCATCGAGAATGGTGAGCGTGGTCAGTCCGGGCGCCTTGCCCAGGACATAGATCGTGCGGTCGCTGAGCGAGGAGATATCGGCGATCGAGGGGTTGGCGATGCTGAGTTCGGCGAAGGGAACATCGCTTTCGACCACGATGGCCCGGTTCATCGGCACGTTCAGGTTGGCCGATGTGCCGCTTTTGACGACCCTGAGCGTGTCCGCCAGCCCCGCGTCGGGCAGATGTGCAAACCACCCAAGTGCCAGACCCATGAGGGCCGCGGTGAGAAAACTGCTCTTCTTCATAGTGACCTGCCTCTCCGATCACGCCTCGGTTTTCGGGTCTTTGCGCCCGCAATTGTCGAGACAATGCGTCAATTTCGCTTTTTTTGCAAGAATCAAAGGCTTCCGGGTCTTCCTTTATGTGGGTAACCCGCAACAGGCGGGCATCTGGGGTAGTTCAAGTGGGAAGGGGGCACCGGTTCGGTACCCCCCTTATGTGGTTGGTGATTTCAACCCATCCCCATCAATTGGTGCACGGGATCGGGATTTCGACCACCTCGGCACCGCGGCGGGTGCGGATCGTGCATTGCTCTTTTTCGACCACCCTTTCGGGGGCCGGGGCCTCGGCGATACCTAGAAGCCGGTTCTGGTCGATCTCGATCGTTTCGGAAATGGTGTCGTCATTGTTGCCAACTAGGGACAGCGACAGACGGCCGGTCGATTGCGCCTGGGCCAAGCCCGCGACCTGTTCGGGGCGCACGGCGACGGTAACGGTGCGGGCGATGGAGGCACCGGGCGCATCGACATTGGCGGATTGGTCGATAGCGATGATCTTGACCCCGGCCTCGATCATCTTGGTCACTTCGCGGTTCATCTGGGCGCTCTGGACCTGTCCCGACCAGTAGATATCGACCGAATTGCCCGGGCGCAGGAAGCCCGAGACGCCCGAGGCGACATCGACCTTGATCGCGAAGGCGCGCATGCCGCGGTCGAGCAGCGAGGTGATGCCTGCGCTTTCACCGGGTTTGGTCACCTTGACCGCGGTCAGTGCCTCGTTCGGTTCGATCGCGCGCAGCATCACGCGCTGGCGGGTGGGATCGGGAAAGAGCGCAGCCTCGTCGTGGAAGGCGCCCTGAGGTTGAAGGTTGGCGGGCCATTTGACCAGCCGCACGTTTTCGGGTTTGATCTCGTCGCCGTATTTCATTGGGCGGTTTGCCACGTAAAGTTCGACCGTGTCGATCAGCCCGCCATTCGCGGCGCGCTGTCGGGCGATTTCGTTTTCGTAGGCGGTGAACCTTTCCTGGATCATGTAGACCGCAAGGCCGGCGAGACCCAGCCCGGCGATGAGAACGAGTCCGAATACGGCACGCATGATTTACCCTTTCTAATACTTGCATCCTGCCCCGATGGCGAAGGCCGCGGACAATTACGGATGCATTCCACAACGGTTTGCCATCGGATTATGACGAAATTGGGGAAGGCGCGTGAAGCTCCGGCGGCTTTTCAGGGCACGGTGTCGCCCGATGCGATTGTCGAACGCGGGTTCGGGGAACGCGATGGAGTTCTGGAAATATCGTTCGCCCCGGGGGCAACACCGAAAACCGGCCCTTGGAGGCAGGTTTCCCGGTTTGTGCTCGGGGCGTTTCGCGTGGGTATCGTGCGCGGGCCTGCGACGGTCAGAAGGACCAGTCGGTCATGTAGGTCGCGGTGGCGCCTGCGGTGTCGGTCGTGGCGCTTTCCATCAGGCCGTAGCCGGCGGCCAGAAGTGTCACGACAAGGGCGGTCAGCACGACCCAGTCAACCGTAACGGCGCCGCTTTCGTCCCTGGCGAAGGATTCGAGATACTGTTTCATGCTCATAACTCCCGAGATACCAAAGCCGGACCGGATGGCGGGCCTTGCCACGCGGGGCGTGACGGCCCGGATCTTGCCAAGCTGGCCTTGTGGCAAAAGGGGGCCGTATCCGGATTGGAAACGGCCCCCCTGTGATTGTTCAAGTCAACCGCATATTACGGGGTGGTCGTGCCCGGAGCTTGCTCGCCGATATAGGTCGAGGTCGCGTCGGTCAGGCCGGTTGCGCCGGTTTCGATCGAGGTGTAGGCGGCCACGGCCAGGCCCACGACTGCTGCGGTCAGGACAACCCAGTCAACCGTGACTGCGCCGTCTTCGTCTGTGCAGATGTTCTTGAAGAATTTGATCATGGTTCGTCCCTCCAAAGGATCGCTTAGGTTTTCGTAACCTTGTCGGCGAGGTGATGGACCGTTTCTCTCTCACTTGGCCCGTCGCCGTCTTGGTATGACCCTATATGGCCATTGGAATCGGGCGGGAATTTGGCGCGATTTCAGCATTTCCGGTAAATTTCGCGGGCAATCGGCACTTTTATCGTAATGCATTGAAATTAATGGAAAATAAGTCTGAGAAATATGTTTGTGATATAATTTGAAGGTGAATCGCGTGGCAAATGTGGCATAAATCCTAAGGATCTCGCCCTGCAATCTGGCTCGGGCGCGCGATTTCTGCGATCATTCATCCAACGAAAAACGAGGCAGGACATATCGCGATCATGCGTGCGGTTTTCACGATGGCGGCCATTGCTGTGGTTGCGCTGGGTCTGGGCCCGGCGCCTGCGGACACGCCGCCGCCCTTTCCCGAGTTTACCTTCAAGCGGGTAAAGCCGCCCAAGCAGGGCACGGGCAAGCGCATCACCATCCAGATCGAACCCGAGGACCGTGCGGCGGCGCAACCGGCGGCGGCTCCACCTGCACCTGCGCCGGAAACGGGCGATGCCACGGGGCGCTATGGCTGGTTCTGGGACGCGATTTCGCCCGAGATCGAGAAAAGCGGCCCCGGGCGGCTGGAAGAGGCGTTGATAAGGATTGCCAATCCGCCCGGTGGCGCGGCGGCTGTGGGGGCGCCACGGCTTCAGGGCTTGCAGGACATCGCCCGCGCACAGGGCGCGGACATCCTGCGCGCGACGGTCGGCACCGAGGTTTCACCGGCGCTGGTTCTGGCGGTGATCGCGGTGGAATCGTCGGGCCGAGCCGACGCGGTGAGCCATGCGGGGGCCTCGGGCCTGATGCAGCTCATGCCGGCGACGGCGGCGCGGTTCGGGGTCGGCGACGTGTCTCTGGCCACCGACAACATCAAGGGCGGGGTGGCGTTTCTCGATTTCCTGATGAAAGAGTTCGACCGCGATCCGATCCTCGTGCTGGCGGGGTATAACGCGGGCGAGAACGCGGTGAAAACCCACAAGGGGGTGCCGCCCTATGCCGAAACCCGCGATTACGTGCCCAAGGTGCTGGCCGCGTTCCAGACAGCACGGGGGCTATGCCTTACGACGCCGCAACTGGTCAGTGACGGCTGTGTTTTCAATGTCGACGTGAGAAAGGACGGCTGAGGGTCGCTCCGGGGTCGGGGCCTTGCGTCAGGGCGTGTCGCCCCGGGCTGGAAACGCCCGCCCCGGCTCAAGGCCGGAGCGGCGAAACTCCGTTCCGGCGCGACATGCAATCCACGGCCGGATTCGGCTCAGACGATATGCGCCTCGGTGGCGGCGATCACCTCTTCGCGGGTGACACCGGGGGCCAGTTCGATGATGTGCAGGCCCTTGTGCTCGACCTCCAGCACGGCGAGGTTGGTGATGATCACGTCCACCACGCCCTTGCCGGTGAGCGGCAGGGTGCATTCCTTGAGAAGCTTGGACTCACCGGCCTTGTTGGTGTGGTCCATCACCACGATCACGCGCCCGACCCCGGCGACGAGGTCCATCGCGCCGCCCATGCCCTTGACCAGCTTGCCGGGGATCATCCAGTTAGCGAGATCACCCTTTTCGCTCACCTCCATCGCGCCGAGGATCGCCATCGCGATCTTGCCGCCACGGATCATGCCGAAGCTGGTGGCGCTGTCGAAATAGGAGGTGTGCGGCAGTTCGGTGATGGTCTGCTTGCCCGCGTTGATCAGGTCGGGGTCTTCGGTGCCTTCGACCGGGAAGGGCCCCATGCCAAGCATGCCGTTCTCGGATTGCAGCGTGACGTGGACGCCTTCGGGGATGTAGTTCGACACCAGCGTTGGGATACCGATGCCGAGGTTCACATACATGCCGTCTTCGAGTTCTTGCGCGGCGCGGGCGGCCATTTGATTGCGGTCCCAGGGCATTTATTCGCTCTCCTTTATCGACAAAGGGCCGGGGGTCGTTCGAGGCTGTTATGCAATTGCGGCCAAGGTTTTGCAATGGCCGGTGCGCCCATGGTCGGGCGCCGGAAGATGACGGGTCATGATCAGCCGTCTTTCTGTTCGAGTGTCCTCGCGATGCGGCGCAGCGATGCGGCATTAAGCTCGGCCGCTTCGAGATGGATCATGGCGGTGGCGAGTTGCAGCGTCAGGGTAGATTGTTCCTTGGCCGCTTCGATCCCGAACACATCGAGAACCATTCGCTTCGCACGGCGAATATACTCGGTCGTTCGCTCTTCGATCAGGTCGCCGCGGCGGCTGAGAGCCTCATCGCGATCCATGTCTTGCGCCTCCGTCAGGCCGCCGGGCGGGTGGTGCGCTGTTCGATGCGCTTTTCATGCTCACCCTGGATAAGGCGATGGACATAGATGCCGGGCAGGTGAATGTGATCGGGGTCGAGCGTGCCGGGTTCGACGATCTCTTCGACCTCCATCACGCAGATCTTGCCGCACATGGCGGCGGGCGGGTTGAAGTTGCGCGCGGTCTTGCGGAAGATCGCGTTGCCGGTGGTGTCGGCCTTCCACGCCTTGACGATCGAGAGGTCGGCAAAGATGCCTTCCTCCATGATATAGGTCTCGCCTTTGAAGTCCTTGTGTTCCTTGCCCTCGGCGATCTGCGTGCCGACGCCGGTCTTGGTGTAGAAACCGGGAATACCCGCGCCGCCTGCGCGCATCCGCTCGGCCAGCGTGCCTTGGGGGTTGAATTCAAGCTCAAGCTCGCCCGAGAGATACTGGCGCATGAATTCGGCGTTCTCGCCGACATAGGAGGCCATCATCTTTCTGACCTGCTTGGTTTGCAGCAGGATGCCGATGCCGAAATCGTCAACGCCCGCGTTGTTCGATGCGAAGGTCAGGTCCTTGACACCTGAATCCCGGATCGCGTCGAGCAGAAGTTCGGGGATGCCGCACAGGCCGAATCCGCCGGCGGCGATCAGCATGTCGTCATGCAGGATGCCATCGAGTGCGGCGGCGGCGTTGGGATAGATCTTGCTCATCGGAAAACTCCCTCTCGGTGCTTGGCCCGTTATGTGACGCGCGACCGCCGGGAAGTCAACATCGCCGGACCGGATCGGGATCTGAAGCGGAGATTGTCAGGCCGTTGTGCGGCCCTGGCCGGTCACGCGGCGAAAGATAAAGCACATGAGCAGCGCCAACCCGGTATAGGGCAAGGCCGCGAGGATGAGTTGCGCGGTGGCAAAGGATGTCTCATGCTCGCCCGCGCCCATCTGCGCCAGAAGGCTGTTGCCGCCACGGACCAGCCCGAACACCGTGCCCGCCAGCAGCCAGATGGAATATTTGCCAAGCATCTTCATGACGCTCTCCGTCTTGTCGCAACCGCGGTGCGGTCTAACGGCGGAACGTGGCCGCAATAGGGCAAGAGCGGGCAAGGAACGTGAAAACGGGGCGCAGCGGGAAGCCGTGGGAATCAGCCCGCCTTGCGCCGCGTGGTTTTCTTGGCGCCTTTTGACCCGCCCTTTTTCCCGGCCTTCTCGTCGATCAGGGCGACGGCCATTTCCATGGTCACCGCCTCCGGGTCGGTGTCCTTGGGCAGGGTCGCGTTGATCTTGTCCCATTTGACATAAGGCCCATAGCGCCCGTCCATCACGTTGACCGGCCCGCCCTTGTCGGGATGCTCGCCCAGCTCCTTGAGCGGTTTGGCGGTGGTGCGGCGGTTGCGGCCGGGGTTGGCGCGTTTTTCGGCCAGCAGTTCGACCGCGCGGTTCATGCCGATCTCGAATACTTCGCCCTGTTCCTTGAGGTTGGCGTAAACCGGTTTGGCCTCGTCGGGGAGCTGGTGCATCACGAAGGGGCCGTAGCGGCCGAAATTGGCGGAGATCGTCCCGCCCTCGGGATGTTCGCCCACCACGCGCGGCAGGCTCAGGAGGGTGAGCGCCTTTTCAAGCGTCATCTCGTCCTTGGACCAGCCCTTGGGCAGCGAGGCGCGGGGCGGCTTCTTGTTTTCGGGCGTCGGTTCGCCGCGTTGGACGTAAGGCCCGAAGCGCCCCGACTTGAGCCAGATCTCGTCGCCCTGATCCTCGCCAAGGACCCGCTCGTCGCCCTCGGCGCCTTCGCCGGCGATGGGGCGGGTATAGGTGCATTCGGGATAGTTGCCGCAACCGACGAAGCCGCCGGTGCGCGAGGTCTTGAGATGGAGCCGCCCGACCCCGCACTTGGGGCAGACCCGCGGGTCGGAGCCATCCTCGCGCGGCGGATAAAGCTGATCGGCGAGTGCCTCGTCGAGCACGTCGAGCACCTGCGTGATGCGCAGTTCCGAGGTCTCGGAGATGGCGGCGGAGAAGTCGCGCCAGAACTGCGCCAGCACGGCCTTGTAATCGCGTTGGCCCGCGCTCACCTCGTCAAGCTCTTCCTCGAGCTGGGCGGTGAATTCATAGCCCACGTATCTGCGGAAGAAATTCAGCAGGAAGATGGTGACGATCCGTCCCTTGTCCTCGGGGATGAGGCGGTTCTGTTCCTTGCGGACATATTCGCGCTCCTGGATCGTGGTGACGATGCTGGCATAGGTCGAGGGTCGCCCGATGCCGAGCTCTTCCATGCGCTTGACCAGCGTCGCCTCGGTATAGCGGGGCGGGGGTTGGGTAAAATGCTGTTCGGAGGCGACATCGCGCTTGGCGGCGGATTCGCCCTGCATGACCTGGGGCAGGCGGCGGTCGTCTTCATCGACGACCTGGTCGTCGCGGCCCTCTTCATAGACCTTGAGGAAGCCCTCGAAAAGCACGACCTGACCGGTGGCGCGCAGCTCGACCTGCTCGTCGCGGCTGGCGACGGTGACGGTGGTGCGCTCGAACCGTGCGCTTTCCATCTGGCAGGCCAGCGTGCGTTTCCAGATCAGGTCATAGAGCCTGCGCTGATCGGTATCCTTGAGTTTGAGCGCCTCGGCGTCGGCGGCCATGTCGGTCGGGCGGATACATTCATGCGCCTCTTGCGCGTTCTTGGCCTTGTTCTTGTAGATGCGCGGCTTGTCGGGCACGAATTCGGCGCCGAACCGCGCGCCGATCGCGTCGCGCACGGCGGTGACCGCCTCAGGGGCCATGTCGATGCCGTCGGTCCGCATATAGGTGATGTGCCCGGCCTCGTAGAGGCGCTGGGCGGCGGCCATGGCCTGACGGGCGCCCATGCCGAACTTGCGGCTGGCCTCTTGCTGAAGCGTGGAGGTCATGAAGGGCGGCGCGGGGTTGCGGCTCGCCGGTTTGGCCTCGACCGATTTCACGGTGAGATCGCGGCTCTCGACGGCCTGAACCGCCAACTCGGCCTGTGTGGCGTTCTCGATGTCGAACTTGTCGAGCTTCTTGCCGGCAAGGACGGTCAGCCGTGCCTCGTAATCCTGACCGCGCGGGGTGGCGAGGCGGGCCTTGACGGACCAGTATTCGCGGGGGGTGAAGGCCTCGATTTCCATCTCGCGCTCGACGATGAGGCGCAGGCAGACCGATTGCACCCGGCCGGCCGACTTGGCGCCGGGCAGTTTGCGCCAGAGCACCGGCGAGAGGTTGAAGCCGACGAGGTAATCGAGCGCGCGGCGGGCGAGATAGGCATCGACCAGCGGCTGGTCGATCTGGCGCGGGTTCTTCATCGCCTCGGTCACGGCCGATTGGGTGATGGCGTTGAACACCACGCGGGACACGGGCGTGTCCTTTTTCAGCGCGCGGCGTTTGCGCAGCGCCTCTTCGAGGTGCCAGCTGATCGCCTCGCCTTCGCGGTCGGGGTCGGTCGCGAGGATGAGCGCGTTGTCATCCTTGAGCGCGTCGGCGATGGCTTTGACATGCTTGCGGCTGTCGGCGCCGATCTCCCATGTCATGTCGAAATCGTGGTCGGGATCGACCGAGCCGTCCTTGGGCGGCAGGTCACGCACATGGCCATAGGATGCCAGCACGGTGTAATCCTTGCCAAGATACTTGTTGATCGTCTTCGCTTTGGCGGGGGATTCCACAACAACAACTGGCATTGAATTCCTTTCGACTCGACGGCGCCTCTATGGCGGCGGAACATGGGTTGGGGAAGGGGGTATTGTCAATGCGTCGTGAAAACCCCGGATTTTCCACATGATTTGGCCCGATCTTCGGGTGTTTCAAGGCTACGACTGGAACAGCGATGCGGATCATCATCGGTTTGATTGCCGGGATCGTGCCCGGTGTCGTTAACGCGATCCAGGAGCGTTTCGCATGTTAACCTCTTAACAGAGGGCGAAAACCGGGGGGTGTTTTGCGGCTGACTCCCGGCTGCCATCCGGCTGCCGGGTGAGGCGTTAACCTTTTGCGCGAACAAAGGTTAACGCCCGGTGCGCCCCGGTTCGGTCCTGTCAACGGACCGGGGCGCCGCAAGCGCGTTGCGTTTGATTGAGTGAGTGCGGTTTACCGCGCTGTTCTGTCCGGGGTGCGCGCGGATTGGGTCGGGCCGGTCTCTGCAAGGCTGAGCAGGCCGCCGGATTGCCGGTTGATCCGGCCGTCGAGTTCGAGATCGACCAGCACCGGGGCCACGGTGTTGGCGGGGGCACCGAGATCGCGGATCAGCTGATCCTCGGCCAGCGGCGAGGGGCCCAGCCGGTCGAGAATCATCCGGTGCAGTTTCGCGGTGTCACTCAGGCTGCGCTTCTCGGGGGGTGGCGGGGGGATGTCGGCCACGAGCGGCATCTCGGCCTGCCGTTGTTCGGGTGCGGCCGGGGCGAGGGGGGCAAGCGCCTCGATCACGTCGGCGGCGTCGCGCACCAGCCGCGCGCCATCGCGGATCAGCATGTTGCAGCCCGCCGCGCGGGCATCGAACGGGTGGCCGGGCACGGCCAGCACCTCGCGCCCCTGGTCGAGGGCGCATTTCGCGGTGATGAGGCTGCCGGATTTTGCCGCCGCCTCGACCAGCACCACGGCCCCGGCCAGCCCCGAGATGAGCCGGTTGCGGCGCGGGAAATGCCGGGCCTGCGGGATCGTGCCGATGGGCATTTCCGACAGGCGCAGGCCGGATTTCTCGATCTCGGCGGCCAGCGCGGTATTCTCGGACGGGTAGACCACGTCGACCCCGCCCGCCATCACGGCGATCGTGCCGGTGGCAAGGCTGGCCTTGTGCGCGGCGGTGTCGATGCCGCGCGCCAGCCCCGAGACGACGACATGGCCCTTGTTGCCGAGATCGGCAGCCAGCGCGCGCGCCATGCGCCCGCCCAGCGACGAGGCGTTGCGCGCCCCCACAAGCGCGATCATCGGACGCGTGAGCAGCGAGGGATCGCCCTGCGCCCAGAGGATCGGCGGCGGGTCCGCGAGGTCAAGAAGCTGCGCGGGATACGCGGCCTCACCGATGCAGATCATCTGTGCCCTTGCCTTGCGGGCGGCGCGCATTTCGGCCACGGCCACGGTTTCGGGGCAGGGGGTATAGTCGTTCAGCCCCGCCTCGCGCGCGACCCGGGGCAATGCGTCGAGCGCGGCGGCGATGCTGCCATGTTCGCCGATCAGCCGGTAGAACGTGGAAATCCCGACCCGGCGCGAGCGCAGCAGGCGAAGCCACAACACCCGATCATCTTCCGTGGTGGGTGGGAGTGGGGGGTGAGTGGAAGGATGACTACCTTCGGACATTGTGACTCCGCCTTGCTGCGGACTCATCTCTAGCGCACGGATGGTTAACGCCCGGTAAACCGGTGCCACCCGCCGGTCGCTTTTCCGCGTCAGCCGCGCAGGACCGCGCCCGGGTTCATGATGCCATTGGGGTCGAAAAGCTGTTTGATCTGCCGCATCAGCGCGAGTTTCACCGGATCGCCATAGCGTTCGAGATCGCCGGTCTTGAGCCGCCCGAGTCCGTGTTCGGCGCTGAACGAGCCGCTCATCCCGACCGTGATGTCATGGATCAGGCGCTGCACCTTTTCGTCCATGCCGGGATAGTCGGCACGGTTGCGCCCCTTGAGCGGGAAGACGTTGTAATGCAGGTTGCCGTCGCCCAGGTGGCCAAAGCAATTGGTGCGGAACTCACCCAGTTCGGGCAGGGCGGCGTCGGCGCGGGCGATGAAATCGGGCAGGGCCGAGAGCGGCAGGGAAATGTCATGCGACGAGATCGAGCCGATTCGGCGGTTGGCTTCGGGCAGTTGCTCGCGGATCTCCCACAGCGCCTCGTGCTGGGCCAGCGATTGCGCGATGATGCCGTCGCTGACCAGCCCGGCCTCAAGGGCGTCGGCGAACAGCGCTTCCAGCGTCTCGGCCGGGTCGAGCCCACGCGGCAGGCCCAGTTCGACGAGCACGCACCAGTCGGGATCGGTCGCGAAGGGCAGGCGCACCTCGGGCATCACCTCGCGCAGGAACGCAAAGCCTGCGCCATTTATCAGCTCGAACGCGCTGACCGCTTCGCCGACCTGATCGCGCGTCATGGCCAGGAGGTCGAGCGCGGCGGCGGGGCTTTCGACCACCAGAATTGCCGTGCCGGTCGCGGCCGGAAGAGGGGCGAGTTTCAGGCTGGCCGCGGTGATCACGCCAAGGGTGCCTTCGGAGCCGATCAGGAGGTCGCGCAGGTCATAGCCGGTGTTGTCCTTGCGCAACCGTGACAGCGTGTTCATCACCCGCCCGTCGGGCAGCACCGCCTCGATCCCGAGGCAGAGTTCGCGGGCATTGCCGTAGCGCAGCACGTTGACCCCGCCCGCATTGGTGGCGAGGTTGCCGCCGATCCGGGCCGAGCCCTTGGCGGCGATGGACAGCGGGAAGAGGCGATTTTCGCGGGCGGCGGCATCGTGAATGTCCGAGAGGATCGCACCGGCCTCGACAATGGCGACGTTTTCGCGCGGGTAGATCCCGCGGATCGCGGTCATCCGTTCGAGCGACAGGATCATCGGATCGGGGCCGTCGGGCATGACCTGGGCACAGACCAGGCCGGTGCCGCCGCCATAGGGCACGACCGGCACGCGCGCGGCGTTGGCGGCCCCAAGGGCAACTGAGACCTCTTCGACGGTCGCGGGGGCAACGACCACGCCGGCCCGGCCCGTCCACTTGCCGCGCGGTTCTTCGAGATAATGCGGTGCGATCGGCCGCAGGGCACGGTCGGGCAGGAGGCGGGCCAGCGTGGCGCGAAAGCTGTCATCAACGGGATTGAGCATCATGGCCCAAGTCTTACGCGCTGCCTGCATGGGCGTCGAGATGCGACGTGCCGTCGTGGCGCGGTCAGTCCGCGTCGCGCAGGTAGCGCGGCACAAGCACATGCACCGTCGGCCGTGCGGGCAGATCGCGCAGCGAGACGGTGAGGCTCGACTCGCCCGGGCGCACGATGTCGAACTCGTCGCGCATTCCGGCGATGAAACGGTCGAGCGTGTAATCGCCGAACCAGTGCATCGGGATCACCACCGAGGATTTCAACCGCTTGAGAATGCGGATCATCGTTGGCAGGTCCACGGTCATGCCGCCATCGACCGCGGCCATGACCACATCGAGCCGCCCGAGTGCGGCGTATTGCGCCGGGTTGGGTTCGTGGTGCAGGTGGCCGAGATGGCCGATGCACAGGCCCTCGACCTCGAACACGAAGATCGAGTTGCCGAAGGGTTCGGTCCCGCCAAAGCCCGAGCGGATATCGGTGGGCACATTGCGCACCGCCATGTCGCGATATTCGAGATAGTGATCGACGCCCTCGCCGAACTCGTCGCCCCAGCCCTTGAGCACATGGGGGATGGCCGGGTCGGGGTTGGCGGTCCAGTGGGTTTCATGGGCGTGGTTCATGGTGATGATGTCGGGGATCAGCGTGGTGTTGCCGATGAAGCCGGTGAAATCGGTCACGGCGTTCACTCCCGCAGGCGTCTGGATCAGGAAGGCGGCATGGGCGATATAGCTGATGCGCACCGTATAATCGGCGACCGGGTCGCGGAAACTGGCCTTGTGCAGGTATTGAAGGCCGGGCGCGGCATCGGCGATGGCGATGCAATGGCTGGGCGTGCGGGTCTGGGCCTGCACGGCTGGGGCGATGACGACAAGGGCGAAGGCAAGGATCAAACGCAGCATGCGCGCAGTGTAGCAGCTTTGCCGTGAAAGCAATTGACGTTTCGGTGAGCGAGGCGCCGCGCTGTCTGCGCCCGCTGTCAGCCCGTGTCGGTGCGCCCGCGCCGGTCGCTGCGCAGCGCGGCATAAAGCACATGGGTGCGCCAGCGTCCGTTGATCTGGAGATAGCTTTGCGCGACGCCCTCGTATTTGAAACCGGATTTTTCCAGCACCGCGCGCGAGGCCCTGTTCTCGGGCAGGCAGGCGGCCTCGATCCGGCTGAGATCCATGCGGTGATAGGCGTGATGCACCACGGCCTCGATCGCCTCGCGCATATAGCCCTGCCGGGCAAAGCTTTCGCCGACCCAGTAGCCCAGCGTGCCCGCCTGTGCCGGGCCGCGGCGGATATTGTCGAGCGTGATCGCGCCGACAAGCACGTTGTCGGCGCGGCGCAGCATGAAAAGCGGCAATGCCGTGCCCGTGCCGATCGACCGTTGCGCCCAGTAGACGCGGTTGGTGAAGGCGCGTCGGCTAAGGTGGTCATGCGCCCAGGCCGGTTCCCACGGGGTCAGGAACGCCTCGGAGGTGCGGCGCAGCCCGGTCCAGGCGTTGAAATCGGAATGCAGGGGCGCACGCAGGGTCAGCCGGTCGGTCTCGACCCGCAGCTTGCGATGCACCCGCGAGAGCATCACGCGGCGCGCCTTTGCCGGTCGAGCGCGGCCAGATCGGGGGCATCCGAGACAGGCCCGTAAAGTGCCATCACCGCGCCCGCCTCGCCGATCATGCGACCGGCGAAATCGCGCACGGCGGTGCGGTTCACGGCGTCGATCTTCTCGACCACCTGTTCCGGCGTCGGCACGCTGCCCCAGATCTGGACCATGCGCGCCATCCGCTCGGCGCGGTTCGACGGGCTTTCGAGCCCCATGAGAAGCCCCGCGCGCATCTGGGCGCGGGCGCGCTCGACCTCGGCTTCACTCATGTCATCGGCGGCGCGGCGCATCTCGTCGATGGTGATGCGGGCGAGTTCGGGCATTTGTTCGCCGCTGGTCCCGGCATAGATCGTCATCAGCCCGGCATCGGAATAGGCCCCGGCCGAGGCGAAAATGGTATAGCAGAGGCCGCGTTTCTCGCGAATTTCCTGGAACAGGCGCGAGGACATGCCGCCGCCAAGCGCATTGGCATAGACCTGTGCGGTGTAGATCTCGGGGTCGAGATAGTCGGGCGCCTCGA
Organism: Aquicoccus porphyridii; assembly: GCF_008369105.1. Taxonomy (GTDB): domain Bacteria; phylum Pseudomonadota; class Alphaproteobacteria; order Rhodobacterales; family Rhodobacteraceae; genus Aquicoccus; species Aquicoccus porphyridii. The sequence continues at coordinate 29,500 of NZ_VINQ01000013.1, forward strand.
AGGCCAGCGCGAGATGGGCCTGTTCGAGCGGTTTTTCCTGGCGGAATTCGCCGCCCGCGAAGCGCGCGGGCTGGATCAGTGCGCCTTGCACGGGGGACAGGTGGGCGAACAGGGCTTCGGCCTGGCGCACGAGGGCGTCGTGATCGACATCGCCCGCGGCGGCGAGGATCATGTTGCCCGGTGCGTAATGTTCGGCCACGAAGGCGCGCAGATCCTCGCGCGAAAAGGCGCGCACCCGGTCGGGCGGCCCGAGGATGGTGCGGCCGATGGGTTGGTCGGGATAGGCGCGTTCCTGAAGCCAGTCGAAGATCACGTCATCGGGCGTGTCGAGCGCCTGGCCGATCTCTTGCAGGATCACGCCGCGTTCGATGTCGATTTCTTCCGGTGCGAAGACCGGGTTGAGGAGGATATCGGCGATCACGTCGAGCGCGAGGCCCACATCCTGGCCCAGCACCCGGGCATAATAGGCCGTGGCCTCGCGCGAGGTATAGGCGTTCATGTAGCCGCCCACGTCCTCGATCGCCTCGGCGATCTGGAGCGTGCTGCGCCGCTTGGTGCCCTTGAAGGCCATGTGTTCGAGGAAATGGGCGATGCCGTTCTGGTCTTCGCGCTCGTTGCGGCCACCGGCGGTGACCCAGATGCCGACCGAGGCGGATTGCAGCCCCGGCATGCGCTCGGTCACGATGCGAAAGCCGTTGGTGAGGGTGGTGATCTGGACAGTCACGGGCGACGGCGCTCCTCGATCAGGGTTTCGATGGCGGAAAGGTCGTTTTCGACGCGGGTCATGCGCTCGGGGCGCTCGAACAGGTCGGACATGCGCGCGGGCAGGTCGGGGCGGATGCCGGTGGCCTCTTGCACGGCGTCGGGGAATTTCGCCGGGTGGGCGGTGGCCAGCGTGATCATCGGCGTGGCGGGGTTGCGCTTCTCTTCGGCCACCTTGACGCCCACGGCGGAATGCGGGCAGAGCAGTTCGCCGGTTGTCCGGTGCAGGCGCGCGATGGTGGCGCGGGTCTCGTCCTCGGAGCAGCGGCCGCTGTCATAAACCTCGCGCAGGGCCTGCAACGCGCCTTGGCTGACACTGAACCCGCCCGCTTTCAATTCGTCCATGAGCTGCGCCACGGCGGCGCCGTCGCGGCCATACGCCTCGAACAGGGCGCGTTCGAAATTCGAGCTGACCTGGATATCCATCGACGGGCTGATCGAGGGGGTCACGCCGTCGGGCCGATAATCGGCGGTCGAGAGGCAGCGGTGCAGGATGTCGTTCTGGTTGGTGGCCACAACGAGCCGGTCGATGGGCAGGCCCATGCGCTTGGCCAGGTAGCCCGCGAAGATGTCGCCGAAATTGCCGGTGGGCACGGTAAAGCTGACCGGGCGGGCGGGCGCGCCGAGCGACACGGCGGAGGTGAAGTAATAGACCACCTGCGCCAGCACCCGGGCGAAATTGATCGAGTTCACACCGGCCAGCCCGACCCGGTCGCGGAAGTCGAAATGGTTGAACATGTCCTTCACCCGGGCCTGGCAATCGTCGAAATCGCCGGTCACGGCGAGGGCGTGGACATTGGCCTCGGTCGGGGTGGTCATCTGGCGGCGCTGGACCTCGGAGACGCGGCCATGCGGGAACAGGATGAAGACATCGACATTGTCGAGCCCCTTGAACGCCTCGATCGCCGCAGATCCGGTGTCGCCGCTGGTGGCGCCGACGATGGTGACGCGCTTGCCGTTGCGTTCGAGCGCGGCCTGGAACATCTGCCCGATGAGCTGCATCGCGAAATCCTTGAACGCGAGCGTGGGGCCGTGAAACAGTTCGAGCAGGAAATGCCCCGGGGCAAGCTGCACCATGGGCGCGCGGGCGGCGTGGTCGAAGCCGCCATAGGCGCGCGCGATCAGGCGGCGGAACGTGTCGTCGGTGAAGGTGTCGCCGATGAAGGGGCGCATGATGCGAAAGGCGCATTCCTCGTAGGAAAGCCCCTCCAGCGCCGCGATCTCGTCAGGCGAAAACGAGGGGATTTTCTCGGGCAGGTAAAGCCCACCGTCGCGGGCAAGACCGGTGAGCATCGTGTCTTCGAAATCCAACACCGGGGCGGTGCCACGGGTCGATAGATAGTTCATCGGCTGCCTTTCTTGCGGGTCGTGCGGCGGCGGGAGAGAAAGTAGAGGGTCATTACCACCCAAGTTGCCGCCAATCCATACCATGTGAACACGTATTCGAGGTGCCGGTTGGGGATGCCGGACGTGTCGGTGGGCAGGGGGGTGATGGCGGGGTTGGGCGGGGTGATCTCGCGCGCGATGATCATGGTTTCCTCGGTGCCCAAGGCGGCGGCCAGTGGCGGGACGTCACGCGCATACCAGATGTTGGCCGCGTGGTCGTTCTCGGGGGTGTAGCTGTCGGTCTCGTCGGGCCAGTAGAGATTGCCGGTGAGCGTGACGTCGCGGGCGGGGCGGGGGCTGTCCTTGTCGGTCAGGCGGATGAAGCCCAGGTCGGCGAGCACAAGGCGGCCTTCGGTTTCGAACGCGCGGATGACGCGATAACCCGCGCCCAGATCGCGGGTCGAGACGAGGACATGAATCTCGGGGCCGGTGAGGCGGCCCGTGGCGGTGACGGCGAGAAAGCGGTCGGTCTCGGGGTCGGGTGCGGCGGGGATGGCGGTGGGGGCGGCGCCGATGCGGGATTCGATCTCGGCGAGATAGGCCTCTTTCTCGGCCAGACGCCGGACCTGCCAATTGCCGAGGCTGACAAACACCGCCAGCACGGCGAGGGAAAAGATCAGGAAGGGCAGGTTGCGGCGCAAGCGGGGCCTCGGGGAAATGCGGGTTTGTCGCAGGGTCGGGTTCTAGCCCGGATCAGAGCGGCGGCCAAGGGGGCGGGCGTGACGCAAGGCGCCGGTCCATAGAAAGCAAACGCCCCGCTGCGAGGCGGGGCGTCCGGGTGTTCTGGGCCTGTGCGGCGGGGGCTCAGGCGCCCCAGATATAGATCGAGGCGAAGAGGAAGAGCCAGACCACATCGACAAAGTGCCAATACCAGGCCGCGGCCTCGAAGCCGACATGGCTTTCGGGGGTGAAATGCCCGGCCATCAGGCGGAACAGGCAGACCGCGAGGAAGATCGTGCCGATGACCACGTGGAAGCCGTGAAAGCCGGTGGCCATGAAGAAGGACGCGCCATAGATGTTGCCGGCAAAGCCGAAGGCGGCGTGGCTGTATTCATAGGCCTGCAGGATGGTGAAGAACACGCCCAGGACGATGGCGATGACCAGGCCCCATTTCATGTCGTCGCGGTTGTTTTCATGGGCCAGCGCATGGTGCGCCCATGTTGCGGCCATCCCCGAGCACAACAGGATCAGCGTGTTGATCAGCGGCAGGTGCCAGGGGTCGAAGGTTTCGATCCCGGCGGGGGGCCACTGGCCATCGACGATCGGGCTTTCGGGGCCCATCGGGTAGAGCGCGTGCTTGAAGAAGGTCCAGAACCAGGCCGAGAAGAACATCACCTCGGAAATGATGAAGAGCACCACGCCATAGCGCAGGCCGATCTTCACCACCGGGGTGTGATCGCCGATATGGGACTCGGCCACCACGTCGGACCACCAGCCATACATGACATAGCAGGTGAAGACGAAACCCAGGATCATCATCCATGCGGTCACGTCGTGGAAATAGAGCACCGCCCCGAAGAGCATGATGAACCCGGCCAGTGCGCCCAGCAAGGGCCAGATGGAGGGGTTCAGAATGTGATAGTCGTGGTTCTTTTCGTGCGCCATGGTTTCCCTCGTCGTGTTCCCTTGTGGGAGGCTTCTTGATCAGTTCAGGTTGCTCTGCTGCGGCTGCGCGTCGAGCGCGGCCTGTGCGTTCGGGCCTGCCGTTTCGGGCAGGTCGATTTCGTAGAATGTATAGCCCAGCGTGATGGTGTGGACATATTTCGCATCGCGGTCGTCGACGATTTCGGGGTCGACGAAGAAGGTAACCGGCATCTCGACCCGTTCGCCCGGTTGCAGCACCTGTTCGGTAAAGCAGAAACAGTCGATCTTGGAGAAAAAGCCACCGGCCTCGTAGGGGGTGACATTATAGCTCGCCTGTCCCGCGATCGGGCGGTCGGTGGGGTTGTAGGCCTCGTAAAAGGCAAGGCCGGTCTCGCCGATGCGCAGCTCCATCTCGCGCTGCATGGGTTTGAACTCCCAGGCGAAACCGCGGGCCTTGGAGGCGTCGAAACGCACCTTGATGGTGCGATCGAGGATCACGTCGCTGTCGGCCCTGGCCTCTTGCGTGACGCCGCCAAAGCCGGTGACGCGGCAGAACCAGTCGTAGAAGGGCACCGAGGCCCAGGCCAGCGCGCCCATGGTCACGACCACGGCCACGGTTTGCAGCAGGGTCTTCTGTTTGCCGTCCATGGCCATCAGTTCCCTCCTTCCGCGCTTGGCGGGGTGGCAGAGAGATCACCGCGTTCGACCTTGACCACGGTCAGCCCGAAGACCAGCGCGACGAACCCCACAAGCACGAGCCCAAGGCCGACATTTCGGCCAAGGCGGCGTTTGTGCAGTTCATGTTCGACCTTGATTGCCATGGATCACCAGCCCCCCAGACCGAATTGCGCCCCGAACTGGGCCAGCGTCGATTCCGCGAGGATCGCGCCGAAATGGCCGAAGAGATAGACGAGCGACAGCGCAAAGAGCTTTTTCTCGGCGCGGTAGCCGTCGGCCTCGGCCTGGGCCTCGTCGCGGCGCCAGATGTCGAAGGCGCCCTTGAGGAACAGCCCGTTGAGCACCAGCGCCACGACCAGGTAGACCGGCCCGCCGATGGCGGTGAAGCCTGTGCCAAGCGCGATGGGGGCGAGCAGCAGGGTATAGATCAGGATATGCGCCCTTGTGGCGCGACGACCGTGGGTCACGGTGAGCATCGGCACGCGGGCCTCGTGATAATCGGACTTCATGAACAGGGCCAGCGCCCAGAAATGCGGTGGCGTCCACATGAAGATGAGGGTGAACATCAGCACCGATTCCACGCTGATCCCGCCAGTGGCCACGGCCCAGCCGATCATCGGAGGAAATGCCCCGGCAGCACCGCCGATCACGATGTTCTGCGGCGTCCAGCGTTTGAGCCACATGGTATAGACCACCACGTAGAAAAAGATGGTGAAGGCGAGGATTGCCGCCGCGACGAGATTGGCCGCAAGGCCCAGCATCACGACCGAAAGTGCGGAGAGGAAGGCGCCGAACGCCAGTGCCTCGCCCTCGGTGATCTTTCCGGCGGGGATCGGGCGGCTTTGGGTGCGCTTCATGATGCGGTCGATATCCGCATCCCACCACATGTTGAGCGCGCCCGACGCGCCGCCGCCCAGTGCGATGAACAGGATCGAGGCAAAACCGATCACGGGATGCACGTTCACCGGCGCCGCCAGCAGACCGACAAGCGCGGTGAACACCACGAGCGACATCACCCGCGGCTTGAGCAGGGCGAAGTAATCGCCGAACCCGGCGTCGCCGGCGCCTGCCCTTGCCTGGTTGTTGATGCTCGTGTCGGTCATCCCGGGTGCCTTTTGTCACGCGGTCCCGAACCTTTTGGGCCCGGGGCCGGTCATGTCATTTCAGTCGAGCGCGGCCAGTTGCACGTAATCCAGGCTGTCCTGCATCGCCTCGACCCATGCGTCGTATGTGTCCTGGCTGACCACCTTGACGGTGATCGGCATGTAGGCGTGATCCTTGCCGCACAGCTCGGAACACTGGCCGAAATAGATGCCCTCTTTCTCGGCCTTGAACCAAAGCTGCGCGAGACGTCCGGGCACGCCGTCCTGTTTCACGCCGAAGGCCGGGATGGTCCAGGAATGGATCACGTCGCTTGCGGTGACGGTCATCACCACGGTCTTGTTGACCGGCACGATCACGGAGGTATCGGTCGCCAGCAGGAATTCGTCTTCGTTGAAGCCGGCATCGACCAGCTTGGCGCGCATCGCATCGTCGAGAACATAAGGCGTGACATCGGCGTCGGCCGGGCGCGCGGAGTCGTTGAGGCTGGCGGGTTGGCCGATCATGTAGCTGTCGAAGAGGATATCGTGATCGGTATATTCATAGGACCAGTACCACTGATGGCCGGTTGCCTTGATATAGACGTCCCCTTCGGGGATTTCCTGCTGCTTGAACAGGACCGGAAGCGAGAAGGCCCCGATGAACACCAGGATCACCACCGGGCCGAGCGTCCAGGCGATTTCAATCGGCGTGTTGTGGGTAAAGCTTGCCGGGCTGGGGTTGGCGCGGCGATTGTAGCGCAGGATGATGACCCCGACGAGGACGATGACCAGAAGGCAGATGCCGATGATGATCACGTTGATCATCCCGTCAAGCCATTGCAGGTCGCGGGCAAGCTCCGTCGAGGCGGGCTGAAACCCGGTCGCACGGTTGACGGGTTTGCCGATGGTTTCCAACCCGCTCTGGGCCAGTGCGGGCATGGCCGCGATGGCGGTCAGGAGGGTCAGGAAGCTAGTGAAAATTCGCATGGGACACCCTGGTCGGTTTTCTGTGGTTCTTCTGTTCATTAGGCGGAGCGCAGATTGCGCGGGCAATTGCCCGTTGTTTTGCCACGGTTAAAAACCATATTCTGAGGGAAGAAACAAGAAATCCAACCGCGGCAAACGGACGCTTTTTTTGACATAGATCAAATTCGGCGTGCATGGAAGACAGGAAGAAACAGGAATGTCCCAGATATCTTTCCGCCCCTTCGAGCAGGCGCTCGACCTTGAGAAGACCCTTGATCTGTTACGCCAGGCGACCGACGGGGCGGATGATGGTGAGCTTTTCCTCGAACGGCGCCGCGCCGAGGCGCTGCATTTCGACGATGGGCGAGTGAAAACCGCGAGCTATGACGCCTCCGAAGGATTCGGGCTGCGCGCGGTGCGTGGCGAGGTGGCGGGTTATGGCCGCTCGACCGAGATTTCGCATGCCGCCGTGACCCGCGCGGTCGAAACCGCGCGCCTGGCCGTGGGTCAGGGCGGCGGCGTGATGGCCGCCGGGCCCGCGCCAACCAATCGCCGCCTTTACGCCGATCACGACCCGATCGGGGACGCGGCATTCCCGGTCAAGATCGAGACCCTGCGCGAGATCGACGCCTTTCTGCGCGGGCTCGATCCGCGGGTGGTGCAGGTCTCGGCCAGCATCGCGGCCTCGTGCCAGGAGGTCGAGATCGTGCGCCCCGATGGCCAGCATTTGCGCGATGTGCGCCCGATGACGCGCCTCAACGTGAGCGTGATCGTCGAACAGGATGGCCGTCGCGAGAGCGGATCGGCCGGCGGTGGCGGGCGCGTGGCGCTGTCGGGGTTGCTTGATCCCGAGGACTGGCAGGCCAAAGCGCGCGAGGCATTGCGCATCGCGCTCGTGAACCTGCGGGCCGAACCGGCCCCGGCAGGGGTGATGGACGTGGTGCTGGGGCCGGGCTGGCCCGGTATCCTCTTGCACGAGGCGATTGGCCATGGCCTTGAAGGCGATTTCAACCGCAAGGGAAGCTCGGCCTTCGCGGGTCTCATGGGCCAGCGGATCGCCGCGCCGGGCGTGACGGTGGTGGATGATGGCACGATCCCCGACCGCCGTGGCTCGATCAGTTTCGACGACGAGGGCACGCCCAGTTCGCGCACCACGCTGATCGAGGATGGAGTTCTCACCGGCTTCATGCAGGACCGGCAGAATGCTCGCCTGATGGGGGCCGCACCCACCGGCAATGGCCGCCGCGAAAGCTTTGCCCACGCGCCGATGCCGCGCATGACCAACACCTACATGCTGGGTGGCGAAGCCGATCCCGGCGATCTGCTGGCGGAGTTGAAGGACGGGATCTATGCGGTTGGATTCGGCGGCGGACAGGTGGACATCACCAATGGCAAGTTCGTCTTTTCCTGCACCGAAGCCTATCGCGTGAAGGACGGCAAGGTCGGCGCACCGGTCAATGGCGCAACCCTGATCGGGGACGGGGCGACGGCGCTGATGAACATCCGTGGCCTTGGCAATGACATGGCGCTTGATCCGGGCATGGGCAATTGCGGCAAGGCGGGCCAGTGGGTGCCCGTGGGCGTGGGTCAGCCGACCACGCTCATCGGCGGGCTGACCGTCGGCGGCTCGGCGGCGGGGTAAGGGCGAAAATCGTCCAGACCATTGGTTTTAAACCTTAAAGTCCGTCAAATTCGCACAGGGTTTCGACACCCATGCCCATGGCTTCGAGCTTCTTGCGGCCGCCCAGCGCGGGCAGGTCGATGATGAAGGAACAGCCCACGATCTCGCCGCCCAGCCGCTCGATCAGGCGAATGCCCGCCGCGGCGGTGCCGCCGGTGGCGAGAAGATCATCGACGACGAGGATCTTCTCGCCCGCGCTGATCGCGTCGTCATGCAGCTCGACCACGGCCTCGCCATATTCGAGCTGGTACTCCTCGGAAATCACCGGGCCGGGCAGCTTGCCCTTCTTGCGGATCGGCACGAAACCGGTGGAAAGCTGGTGCGCGATGGCCCCGCCGAGGATGAAACCGCGCGCCTCAAGCCCCACGACCTTGTCGATCTCCTGCCCCGCGAACGGGTGCAGCATCTGGTCGATGGCCATGCGAAACCCGCGCGGATCGGCGAACAGCGTGGTGACATCGCGGAACATGATCCCTTCATGTGGGAAATCGACGATGGTGCGGATGTAATCCTTGACGGTCTTCATGTTTGCAGGCTTCCCCTAAAGCGTTCCGCCTTATATCCGAGACAGGGATAAGGTGGAACGCAGAACATCATATCAACAAAGCGCGCGTTCCACGAAAAGCTGCGAGCCAGGTTTTTCGCGGAACGCCTTTATCAAACGTTGAGCACGCGCCCGGCCACCGCCGAGAGCTTGTCCACCATCACCGGATCACGCGCGTCGGGCGCGGTCAGGATGGCATATTCGAGCGCCCGGTCGCAGCCATGCGGGCAGGGCGTGCGCTCGGTGCCCAGAAGCGCGGGCAACCCGCGCACCATGGCCCGCCCCTTGTCGGCATTGCCCATCAGAATGGCAATGATTTCAGTCACATCAACCTCGCCATGCTCGGGATGCCAACTGTCGAAATCGGTCACCATGGCGATCGAGGCATAGCAAAGCTCGGCCTCGCGGGCGAGTTTCGCCTCGGGCATGTTGGTCATGCCGATCACGTCGGCGCCCCAGGCTTCGCGATACATCTTCGACTCGGCCAGGGTGGAGAATTGCGGGCCTTCCATGGCCAGATAGGTGCCGCCTTCATGCAGGGTGATGCCCGCGTCGCGCCCTGCCGCGAGACAGGCCGCCGAGAGCCGCGGACAGGTCGGATGCGCGACGCTGACATGGGCCACGAGACCGGGGCCGAAGAACGATTTCTCGCGCGCGAATGTGCGGTCAATGAATTGATCCACAACGACAAAATCACCGGGGCGCATCTCTTCACGAAAGCTGCCGCAGGCCGAGACACTGATCACGTCGGTCGCACCCAGCCGCTTCAACGCGTCGATATTGGCACGGTAGGGCACCGAGGACGGCGAATGCACATGACCGCGCCCGTGGCGGGGCAGGAAAGCCATCTTCACACCATTCAAGGTGCCAACCAGGATCTGGTCCGAGGGGTCGCCCCATGGGGTTTCCACGTCACGCCATTCCGCCCCTTCGAGCCCGTCGATCTCATATAACCCGGAACCGCCGATCACGGCGATCATGGTGTCTGTCATGGCCTGTCTTCCTTGTCCGATCCGGTAGCATTCTTGTCCCTGTCGCGGTTCGAACGCAAGGCGGCGCGCGCCGTGTTAACCGGGGCAAAGCGCCGCGAAACCGGGGGGTGATATGCGTGCACCGCCCGGCTGCCGCCCGGCTGCCGGGAAAACGGGCCGTCCGGGCGTGGCGAATCGTTAACCTTTCGACCGCCGCCCCATGCTTCATCTTGCCGAAAATACTCCGGGGGTGGTGCAAGATCCCGATGGGATTTTGCACCTTGGGGGCAGCGCCCCCAGACAAGGAATCCTGTGTGCCGCAGGCACGCAATCTGGCAACCGCTCACTCGCAGCCGTGCCCATCCCGATGACGGCGATCTCGGTGGCCGAACTGCCTGTCGGTCAGTTCAGTCTGTAGGTGTAGGTATTGCCGCCCTTGGCCGGTGCGACGCGCAATTTGCCGCCGTCAATTTCGAGCCGCCAGCAATCATCGACCATTGCCCCGCCCAGGGTTCCCTTGCGGCACCAGTTTACGTTGGACCACCTCCACATCCCCTTGAACTGCCGACCGCCATAGATGCCCTGCAATCGGCCATTGCTTCGGGACAGGTTCCAATCGCCGTTGCGTCCGACCGCGCGCCGGTCGACGACATGTTCGCGGAAGTCCGCTTCGGTCACGATTCGCATGCGGTAGCTCAAGTCTATGCCGCCGCCATCGGCAGGCAGGCTTGCGGGGTAAAGGGTGGCAATAATTGAAAAACAGATCAGGAAACGAGTCATGATTTTTGCCTTTCAAACGATAGGATCACGACTCGAGCTTACCATAATACCGGAGAATCCGGGAGCGTTCTGGCTTTGGTTGAAAGCCATGCGGGCAATGCTGCCATAGCGGGCGCACCCGCCGCGGGCCGCCAGTCAGCCGCCGTTGTCCAGGAGGGTGGCGATGATCGCCTTCGCGCTGTCCGAGTCCCATTCGGCGTCCCCGGTCATGCGGGCGATTTCGTGCCCCTCGGGCGAGAGGATGACGGTCACGGGCAGGCCGAGCACCGCCATGTCGCGCGCCAGCGCCGAGGAGGGATCGCGGTGCAACGGCAGGTTGGACGTGCCGATATCGTCGAAGAACTTCTTGATCTGTGCGGGGTTGTTGCGGCCGGTGGCGATGGTGAGCACCTCGAACGACTCGCCGCCGAATTCGTCCTGCAAGGTGGCGAGCATGGGCATTTCCTTGCGGCAGGGCGCGCACCACGTGGCCCAGAAATTCAACAGCACATAGCGGCCCTGGTGATCGGCCAGCGTGGCCCTGGCCCCGGATTCGGTTTCGTATTCCGCCGTGCTCACCGGTTTGGGGGCGGTGTGGAAGGCGAGTTTCTTCATCGTCCCTTCGCGCAGGTTTTCCAGCTCGGCACGGTTTTCCAACGTTGCCGGGATCGGCTGGGCCGGGTCGCGCAGGGCAAAGAGGGCCACCGCCACGATTGCGATTGCGGCAAGGGCGGTATAGATCAGCGCGGAACGCGACATTGACTTTCCTTCCATGGGCCAGGTGACATGACCGAAAAAACCTCGAACGCGATGTGGGGCGGCCGCTTTGCCGCGGGGCCGGATGCGATCATGGAGGCGATCAACGCCTCGATCGGGTTCGACCAGCGGATGGCGGCACAGGATATTGCCGGTTCAAGGGCCCATGCCGCCATGCTGGCCGCGACGGGCATCGTGAGTGATAATGATGCCGAGGCGATGAGGGAAGGCCTGCTCACCGTATTGTCAGAGATAGAGACCGGGAAATTCGAGTTTTCCACCGCGCTTGAGGATATTCACATGAATGTCGAGGCCCGGCTCAAGGATCTGATCGGCGAGGCGGCGGGGCGGCTCCACACCGGGCGGTCGCGCAATGACCAGGTGGCGACGGATTTCCGGCTCTGGGTGCGTGACCAGGTCGACGCGGTGGACGGGGCCTTGATCGCGCTGATGCGCGCGCTTCTGGGGCAGGCCGAGGCGGGGGCGGATTGGGTGATGCCCGGGTTCACCCATCTGCAGGTCGCGCAGCCGGTGACATGGGGGCATCACATGATGGCCTATGTCGAGATGCTGGGCCGTGACCTCTCGCGGTTTCGCGATGCGCGGGCGCGGATGAACGAATGCCCGCTGGGGGCTGCGGCGCTGGCGGGGACGTCGTTTCCGATCGACCGCGAGATGACGGCGCGCGAGCTGGGTTTTGATCGGCCCTGCGCCAATTCGCTCGACGCGGTCAGCGACCGCGATTTCGCGCTGGAATTCCTGGGGGCTGCGAGCATCTGCGCGATGCATCTGAGCCGGTTGGCGGAGGAATTGGTGATCTGGTCCTCGGCGCAGTTCCGCTTCGTGAAGATGTCGGATCGCTGGTCCACCGGGTCGTCAATCATGCCGCAAAAGCGCAACCCGGACGCGGCCGAGCTTTTGCGGGCCAAGATCGGGCGGATTTTCGGGGCGAACGTGGCGTTGATGACGGTGATGAAGGGGCTGCCGCTGACCTATTCCAAGGACATGCAGGAGGACAAGGAACAGGTCTTTGACGCGGCGGACAACCTGATGCTGGGCCTTGCCGCGATGGCCGGGATGGTGGGCGACATGCAGGCCAATCGCGCCGCGCTCGAGGCGGCGGCGGCGACCGGGTTCTCGACCGCGACCGATCTGGCCGACTGGCTGGTGCGGGCGCTCGACATGCCGTTTCGCGACGCGCATCACGTCACCGGGAGCCTTGTGGCATTGGCGGAATCCCGCGGCTGTGATTTGCCCGACCTGACGCTTGCCGATATGCAATCGGTGCATGAAGCGATCACCGGGGACGTGTTCTCGGTTCTGGGGGTGGCGAACTCGGTGGCCTCGCGGGTCTCGTATGGCGGCACGGCGCCGCTGCGGGTGCGCGAGCAGGTGGCGCGCTGGAAGGCGGTGTTGGAATGAGACAACTGGCGATTCTGGGCCTCGTGGCGGTGCTGGCGGGTTGCGGCGCGGATGGCGAGCCGGAAACGCCCACGCGCAACGCCGGGGCTGAGGTGAGCGAGTCGGGGGTGAGTGGATCGCTCAGCGTCGGCTGGGTGCGTGGCGCGCCGGGCACCGGGCGGCGATTCTGAGCCGCGCGTGATGCGGGGCGCGACCGGCGCGGGGATTGTTCTCACATCAGAAACAGTTCGTGGTCGCCTCGAATAATTGTCACTTTTTGACCTATTCCGGCCACATTCTTGGGGAACCTAGGGGCAACTGACGTTGCACATTGGAGGGTTCTCATGACCAGTGCCGCCGCTGAAAGTTCTCTGCTTGCCGGGCCGCCCCGAAAAAAGGCCCCGGATGCACCGAAACTGGTGCGGGTTGCGCGGGAACACGGGGTCGGGCCGCTGACCCAGTTCGGGCAGATGATGTCGCTGCAGATGAAAAGAACCGGGATACATACCAGCGAGTATTACGATTTCGAGCTTTACGCCCCGCGCTACAGCGCCGAGGAGCGTGCGCAGTTCGTCGGCACCGTGGGGAGCCACAGGCTCAACCTGCGCCTGTCGCCCAAGAGCCTGCGCCAGCATTTCGACCTCATGAACGACAAGTCGATGTTCTCGACCTTTCTGTCGGGGCTGGGGCTGCGGACGACGGAAACCCAGGCGATCGTGAATGTTTCCCGCTCGTTCGGCAAGATGACCGTCCTGCGCGACCCTGCGGAGATCCGCAATTTCCTGTTGAACGACGCGCGCTATCCGCTCTTTGCCAAGCCCGCCCTCGGCTCGCTCAGCGTCGGATCGGCGCTGATCGAAGGGGTGGACGCGGAGGACGAGATGCTGCGTTTCGGCAATGGCAAGACGGTGGCGCTCGAGGCATTTGCGCAGGAGGTTCTCAAGCATCACGCCAAGCGCGGGTTCCTGTTCCAGAGCGCCGTGCGCCAGCATCCGACGCTGACAGCGATCGCGGGCCCCGCGCTGGGCACGATCCGGGTGGTGACCGTGACCGAAGAGGCAGACCGGCCCCGGGTGCTCTATGTCTTGTGGAAAATCCCGTCGCCAGACGCCATGTCCGACAATTTCTGGCAGAGCGGTTCGATGCTGGCGAATGTCGATATCGACACCGGCGAAGTCCTGGGATGTCGGCGCGGAACGGGGCTCGATACCGCGCGGGTCGACGATCATCCGGTCACCGGGCAGCCCATTGTCGGGGCGCGCATCCCGTTCTGGTCCGAGATCAAGGCATTGGCCGAACAGGCGCATGCCGTGTTTCCCAATGTCGGGGTCATGGGCTGGGATGTCGGCGTGTCCGAGGATGGGCCGTTGATCGTGGAAGGCAACAATTCGCCGTTTCACACCCTGTATCAACTCGCCACCGGCGAAGGCGTGATGAATCCCCGCTTTACCCCCGTCTTCGACGTGATCGCGGCGCGTCAGGCGGCGCAGGTCAAGCGCAACAAGGCCGCCCGGAAATCCGAGCGCAAACGGCAGCGCCGCGGCGAGTAGCCCGCGCGCGGAACGGGTGCGGGCATCGCGACCTGACATGCAATGCCCATTGATCCCGGTGGTGGTTTTGCTATGACCGCCGCCATGGATCATTTTCTTTACCGCGACGGTGAGCTTTTCGCCGAGGATGTCGCCGTCGCCGAGATCGCGGCGACGGTGGGCACGCCGTTCTATTGCTATTCGGCGGCGACGCTGACACGGCATTACCGCCTGTTCGACGAGGCGCTGGCGGGGATGGATCACCTTGTCTGCTACGCGATGAAGGCGGCGAGCAACCTCGCCATCGTGAAGCTTCTGGGCGACATGGGCGCGGGGATGGACGTGGTGTCGGGCGGCGAATATGCCCGTGCCAAGGCGGCCGGTGTGCCGGGCGAGCGGATCGTCTTTTCCGGGGTGGGCAAGACCCGCGCCGAGATGCGCATGGCGCTTGAAGGTGGCATCCGGCAGTTCAACGTCGAGAGCGAGCCGGAAATGCGGGCGCTGAGCGAGGTGGCCTGCGCGATGGGCGCGCGCGCGCCGGTGACGGTGCGGGTCAACCCGGACGTGGATGCGCGCACCCATGCCAAGATCGCCACCGGCAAGAGCGAGAACAAGTTCGGCATCCCGATTTCGCGGGCACGCGCGGTTTTTGCCGAGGCGGCGGCGCTTGAGGGTCTCGAGGTGGTGGGCATCGACGTGCATATCGGCAGCCAGTTGACCGATCTCGAACCGTTCCGGCAGGCCTATGCCAAGGTGGCCGAGCTGACCGAGACCCTGCGCGCGGACGGGCATGACATAAGGCGGCTCGATCTCGGCGGGGGATTGGGAATTCCCTATACGACGTCGAACGAGGTGCCGCCGCTGCCCGGCGATTACGGCGCGGTGATTCGCGAGACGGTGGGTCATCTCGGGTGCGAGATCGAGATCGAGCCGGGGCGGCTTGTCGCGGGGAACGCGGGAATCCTGGTGGCCGGTGTGATTTACGTCAAATCGGGCGAGGGGCGTGATTTCCTGATCCTCGACGCGGCGATGAACGACCTCATTCGGCCCGCGATGTATGATGCGCATCACGACATCGTGCCGGTGCGCGAACCCGCGCCGGGGGCGGAAGGCGCGCGGTATGACGTGGTCGGGCCGGTCTGCGAGACCGGTGACACCTTTGCCCGGGCGCGCGACATGGCGGCGGTCGCGCCCGGCGATCTGGTGGCGTTTCGCGGGGCCGGGGCTTATGGTGCGGTGATGGCGAGCGAATACAATTCCCGCCCACTGGTGCCCGAGATCCTGGTGCAGGGCGATCAATTCGCTGTCATCCGGGCCAGACCCACCTTGGACGAGATGCTGAATCGCGATAGCATTCCGTGTTGGTTGTAAAGGCGGATGCCGCCATGATGATGGGGCACCTGCCGTGAAAGGAGCGCCGTTATCGCGAATCGGACCGGCCACGAGATTCTGAGCCGCCTGCGCTGGCCCATCGGGCTGACGCGGTATGGCATGGTGGCCGAGCGGGGCACGCGCGCGTTCTGGCCGTTCTGGTCGCTGGCGATGGCCGTGCTCGGTGTTCTGATGCTGGGCCTGCACGACATGGTGCCGGTCGAGGCGGTCTGGGCCGGGGCGGTCGTGACGCTGGTGGCAGGGCTGGCCCTGCTGGTGCACGGTGTGCGGGCGTTTCGCCTGCCGCGCGAAGACGAGGTTCTGGCACGGCTCGACGCGACGATGGCGGGGCGGCCGATTCAGGCGCTGATGGATGCGCAGGCGATTGGCGCGGGCGATCCGGCGTCGCGCGCGGTCTGGGAGGCGCACCAGGGGCGGATGCGCGCCCGGGCCGAAACGGCGCGCGCGGTGCGGCCCGATCTGCGGGTCTCGGCGCGCGATCCCTATGGTTTGCGATACATGGCGGCGCTGGTGCTCCTGGTGGCGCTTCTCTTTGGCTCGCTCGTCCGGGTGGGCAGCGTGGCCGACATGACCCCGGGCGTGGGCAGCGCCGAGGCCGCCATCGGCCCGAGCTGGGAAGGCTGGATCGCGCCGCCGGGTTATACCGGGCGACCGACGCTTTACCTCAATGATCTCAAGGCGGGCGAGATTGCCGCGCCCGAGGGCAGCCGGATCACGCTGCGGCTTTACGGGCCTGCGGGGGCGCTCCGGGTGATCGAGGACGTGTCGGGCGCGCCCGTGCGTGACGCCGAGGCCGCCGAGACGGAGTCCGAGCCGGCGCAGGATTTCGCATTGGCCCGGGCGGGCAGCCTTGCCATCGAGGGGCCGGGCGGGCGGCGCTGGGACATGGCGTTGATCCCCGACATGGCACCGCAGATCGACGCGACCGGCCCGGCCGAGGCCAGCGCGGTGGGCGATTTTACCATGCCCTTCGAGGCGCGCGACGATTACGGCGTGGTCGCCGGGCGGGCGCGGATCACGCTGGACGAGGAGCGGGTGGACCGGCGTTACGGGCTGGCCATCGAGCCGGAACCGCGCGACGCGATCGAGGTGCCGCTGCCCTTGCCCGTTGCGCGGGGGCGGGAGGATTTCGAGGATGTGCTGATCGAGGATTTCAGCCAGCACGCCTGGGCCAACCTGCCGGTCAAGCTTGAACTCAGGGCCGAGGATGCGGGTGGCAACCTGGGGCAAAGCCCGGTGCAGGAGATCGACCTTGCCGCGCGGCGGTTCTTTGACCCGCTGGCGGCGGTGGTGGTCGAGATGCGCCGCGACCTTTTGTGGAATCGCGACAATGCGCGGCGTATCGCGCAGGTGCTGCGGGCGGTGTCCTACAAGCCCGAAGAGGGGATGTTCGACCGCGAATCGGATTACCTCAGGCTGCGGTTCATCCTGCGCCGGATCGAGACCGGCGCCCGCTATGGCATGTCGGACGAGACCCGCGACGAGATCGCCGAGGCGCTGTGGGATCTGGCGCTGCTTCTGGAAGAGGGGACGCTGGCCGATGCGCTGGAACGGATGCGCCAGGCGCAGGAGCGGTTGCGCGAGGCGATGAAGAACGGGGCGTCGGAGGCCGAGATTGCGCGGCTGATGGACGAGCTGCGCGAGGCGACGCGCGATTACCTCGAACAGTTGCAGCGCGAATTTGCCGAGCAGAACCAGCGTGACGGCACCGATCAGCCCGATCAGGGCGAGAGCGACGAGAACACGATGACCATGACGCAGGACGACCTGCAACGCATGATGGACCGCATCCAGGAGCTGATGGAACAGGGCCGCATGGCCGAGGCGCAGCAGGCGCTGGAAGAGTTGCAGCAGATGATGGAAAACATGCGCATGACCGAAGGTCAGGGCGGGCAGGGCGGCCAGTCGCCGGGGCAACAGGCGATGGAGGGCCTGGCCGAGACGCTGCGCGATCAGCAGGGGCTGTCGGATCAGGCGTTCCGCGATTTGCAGGAACAGTTCAACCCGGGCGCCAATTCCGGCCAATCGCGCGGCAACGAGGGCCGCTCGGGCGGCATGGGCCGAGGCGAGCAGCACGAAGGCGAGGGCGAAGGCCAGTCCGGGGAACCGGGTCAGCAGGGCGAGGGCCAGCGCCCGGGACAACAGGGTGGGCCGCAGGATCTGGGCGAGTCGCTGGCCGAGCGGCAGAACCAGTTGCGCCGCCAGCTCGACCAGCAGCGCGGCGCCCTTCCGGGGGCAGGCACGCCGGGCGGCGATGCCGCGCGCGAGTCGCTTGACCGGGCGGGCCGGGCGATGGACGGCGCCGAAGAGGCGCTGCGCGAGGGCGACCTGGCCGAGGCGATCGACCGGCAGGCCGAGGCGATGGACAACCTGCGCGACGGCATGCGCGAGCTGGGCGAGCAGATGGCCGAGGAGCAGCGCAACAACCCCGGCCAGCAGGGGCAGGCGGCGGATGCGATGCCGGGGCAGAACCGCTCGGACCCGCTGGGCCGCAACCAGCGGGGCGCGGCGGGGGTCGAGGACAACATGCTTCAGGGCGAGGATGTCTATCGCCGGGCGCGCGACCTGCTCGACGAGTTGCGCCGCCGCTCGGGCGAGACCGCGCGGCCCGAGACCGAGCGCAATTATATCGAGCGGTTGCTGGACCGGTTCTAGGGCGCGCGTTTGATTGGAAACACCTGTCCCGGGTTTGAGCCGGGGCCCATGACAAAGGTGAGAGGCCCCGTCTCGGGGCCGGGGCGGTCAGATTTCGGGTCCGGTGCGATATGTTACGGGGCGCGAGGGGTGGCCGAAGCGGGATAAGGCGGACGTTTGGTCTGCCTGCTCGCGTGTCGGCTTTTCGAGACAAGATCAGTTTCGTGTTTCACGCAATCCCGACCACAACAGGCTTGCCCCCATCACACCGAATGCGGCGGCGAATACGCCCTCGACCCAGCGAGAGAAATGCGCATAGCCGCGCATTGCCACGCCGGTTGAGAAAAGCATGGCGTAGGTTCCATAGATAACGAGGCCAGACAGGGCGCCGAGCGGACCAAAAGCAAGCACATGCCAGGCGCTCATCCCCTGACCGAACAAAAAGGATGCAACCGCCGCCCACATCAGAGCGGCCTTGGGATTGGTCAGGAGAACGAGAAAGCCGCGTTGCCAGGCCTCTCGATCGCTCAGGGGCCGCGTGTCCGCTGCAATAGCCGCGCTTGCCCCGCCTCTGAATGTCGCGCGAGCGGCCTTGATGCCGAGAAAGAGGAGGTAGCCGCCGCCAAGCAGCTTCAGCAGCAAGAGCGACAAGGGGAAGGCCTCAATAAGCGCGCCGAGACCCAAGGCGGTCGCCATCGACCATAAAAGCATGCCGGAGGAGATCCCGGTCACGACAAAAAGCGCGGGACGTCGCCCTTGCGCCAATCCAACCGATGCGACGGCGGCAAGGTTCGGCCCCGGAGAGACCTGGGCGGCGAGAACACCCAGCCATGTCAGAGCGTATATCGGGATCATGACACCCTCCCCTGTGGTCGATAATGTTGCGACCCCGATCTAGGCACACAAGTTTCGGGCTGTCACCCTGCAAGTTTGGTTCAGGGTCGTCGGGTCCGCCGAACGCCCCGGTCAGCTTTCGCCATCACCGGTCGGCGCGGCGGCTTCGGAGGTCATGGTGTCGAGCCATTGCACCAGCGCGGCCGCCTGCCCGTCAAGCCAGAGCCGCCCACGGTTCACCCAGTTGACATAGCTTTCAAGCGCCGGCTCAAGCTGGGGCACCAGCTCGGCCAGTTTGCCGGAAAAGACGTAAACCGCGAGCAGGATCGCGAAGAGCAACAGCATGAAGGAAAATCCACGCGAAAAACCCGAGGATTCGGTGGGCGGTGCGGGATCATTTTCCGGATCGGGGCTGTTGGAGGGCTGGCGCTCGGATTCCTTGCGCAGGGTCGAATTGATTTCGTCGATATCGGGCAGCAGATCTCGGCGCGAGGCATTGGCGGAAAGTTTTGACAGGCCGGCCGCGGTCATCGCCTCTTTCTCGGACATGCCGCGCATTCGCGCCGTGCGCAGGCGGGCCTCGCGTTCCTGTTGGCTGGTATCGTCGCCGGTATCGTCAAGACCGAGATCGGGCTGGGTTTCGAGCCCGCCCGCAGACGCGGCGGCGGCGCGGGCCTCGCGTTCGCGTTCGGCCTCTTCGCGCAGAACCTCGCGTACATCTTCGGGCAATTCGCGCGGCTGCGGCGGGGGGGCTTGTTCGGCGGGGGGATCTTCGACCGGCGTGTCGTCGTCCCATGCGTCCTCTTCGGGCGCGTCCTCGGCGGGGGGTTGCGGGGGCGGGTTGTCCCCGGTCAACTCTCCTGTCAACTCGCCGGTCAGGTCCCCGGCCTGCTCCGCGTCCCGGTCCCCGGTGTCTGGCCATGTGTCCGGCCATGTGGATTCGGTCGGTTCGGCCTCGGCGGCCGGGGGCTCATCGTCGTGCGGCTCCTCGGTCAACGCCGCGTCGCCGTCGCTCCATTCGCCTTCGCCCGGCGGCTGGTCCGGCGCTTCGGTGAGATCCGCGTCCTGGTCGGGATGTTTCTGGAACCACGTATCGCCGCAATTCGAGCATTGCACGTCCCGCCCGGTTGCCGGGATGATGTCGTCGGGCACCTCGTACTGGGCTCCGCAATTCGGGCAGATCAGCCGCATCGTCTCACCTGTCGCCGTTGACCGGCATATGCCTCACCAATTTACCATATCTTGTAACCTTTCACGCGAAAAACGCAAAGCAATTGCTGCATTCGGGCCATTGCGTGCCTTTTCGGCATGTCAGGCTGGATTGAATCCTGTGCAATGCTGGGGCAATAAGGGCCGACCGGGGCGGTGGACCCGACCGGGCAGGCATGGCAGGGGGCCGGACCGTGATCGAGCTTGACAACGTGGCCTACAGCTATGGCGGGGGGGAACTCCTCAGCGGCATCAGTTTCGCGATGCAGCCCGGATCGTTCCATTTCCTGACCGGCCCTTCGGGATCGGGCAAGACCACGTTTCTCAAGCTGTGTTACGGCGCGCTGGTGCCGACATCGGGGCATGTGCGGCTGTTTGACCGCGACGTGCGGACGATGAGCCGCGATGACGTGGCGATGACGCGCCGCCGGATCGGGGTGGTGCACCAGGATGTGCAATTCCTCGATCATCTGCCGGTCGCGGATAACGTGGCGCTGCCGCTTACCGTGTCGGGACGGGCGCATCTCGACGAGTTGGCCAACCTGCGCGAATTGCTCGGCTGGGTCGGGCTCAAGGCGCGGGCCGATGCGCTGCCGCCCGAATTGTCGGGGGGCGAGCGGCAACGCGCAGCGCTGGCCCGGGCGGTGATCATGTCGCCCGACGTGATCCTGGCGGACGAGCCCACCGGGAACGTGGATTGGGAGATGTCGCAGCGGCTGTTGAAACTGCTGGTCGAGTTGAACCGGATGGGCAAGACGGTGATGATCGCCTCGCACGATCTTGGCCTGATCCGGGCCGCCAAGACGCAGGTGCAGGCGCGGGTTCTGCGCATCGCCAACCGGCAGCTGCATCTTGCGGGGGCGGACCTGTGAGGCGGGCCCTGTCGGAGATATCGGCCCTGCTGGTGGGCGATCCGCAGGCCGACCGGCTGGTACCGCCTACGGGGTTCACGGCGCGGCTGACGCTGCTCACCTCGGCGATCATGGCGTTCCTGGCGGTGTTTGCGCTGGCCTTGTCGCTGGCGGCGGGGCGGCTCGCGGAACGCTGGGGTGAAGAGTTGAGCCGTTCGGCCACGCTGCGCATCTCGGCCCCGGCGGAACAGATGGCCGAGCAGACGGCGGCGGCGCTCCGGGTGCTGGAAACAACGGCGGGGGTCGCAAGCGCGCGGGCGCTGTCGGAGGATGAGCAGCGCGCGCTGCTTGAACCGTGGTTCGGGCCGGACATACCGGTCGAGACATTGCCCATTCCCCAACTGATCGAGGTGATAGAGGGCGATCCGGGCTATGATGCCGACGGGCTGCGCCTCAGGCTTCAGGCCGAGGTGCCGGGCGCGGTGCTCGACGATCACACGCGCTGGCGGCGGCCGCTGATCGAGGCCGCGTCGCGGCTGCTTGCGTTGGGCTGGCTGTCGATCGGTCTTATCTTCACGGCGATGGCGGCGATGATCACGCTGGCGGCCAACGCGGCGCTGGCGGCGAATGCCCAGGTGATCGCGGTGCTGCGGCTGGTGGGTGCGCGCGACAGCTATATCGCCGCCGCTTTCGAGCGCCGCTTTACGCTGCGCGCGCTGTCAGGCGCAGCGGTTGGCATGGTGGCGGGGCTGGTCGCGGTGTGGTTCCTGCCCGAGGCGCAGGAAGCCGGCGGTTTCCTGACCGGTCTCGGCTTTGCCGGGGCGGGGTGGCTCTGGCCGCTGATCATTCCACCGCTGGCGGCGGGGGTGGGCTTTGCCGCGACCCGAAA
This sequence comes from Aquicoccus porphyridii, assembly GCF_008369105.1. GTDB lineage: Bacteria > Pseudomonadota > Alphaproteobacteria > Rhodobacterales > Rhodobacteraceae > Aquicoccus > Aquicoccus porphyridii. Next base: position 51,408 of record NZ_VINQ01000013.1, read on the forward strand.
CGCGGCGCGCAAGACGTTGAGAGGACTCAGTTGATGGTGCTGATCTGGCGCTGGATCATGTCGATCCTGTTCGTGGTGGTGAACGCCGTGGTGATGGCGATCCTCGGTATCGTGTTCCTGCCATGGGCGGTGCTGTCGCCGCAGGGTGCGTTGATCGCGTGCAAGAGTTACACCTATTGGGTGCAGTTCACCGCGCGCTGGCTGGTCGGCATCACCTGGGAATTGCGCGGCGACGTGCCCGGCGAGGAATGCCTGATCGTGGCCAAGCACCAGTCGTTTCTCGATATCCTGATCATCTTCCAGGCCGTGCCGCGCCCGCGTTTCATCATGAAACGCGAGCTTTTGTGGACGCCGATCATCGGGATCTACGCCTGGCGGCTGGGCTGTGTGCCGGTGGCGCGGGGCAAGCGCGGCGCGGCGATCAGGCGGATGATGGAAGACGTCAGATCGGGCCGGGTGCCGCCCGGGCAACTGGTGATCTATCCGCAGGGCACGCGGGTGAAACCGGGCGATTACAAGCCGTTCAAGGTGGGCTCTTACGTGCTTTACAACCAGTTGGGCCAGCCCTGCGTGCCGACGGCGACGAATGCGGGCCTGTTCTGGCCCAAGGGCACGATGCTGCGCAAGCCGGGGCATGCGGTGGTCGAATTCATGCCACGGCTTGAGCCGGGGATGGCGCAGGCGCCGTTCATGGCGCATCTTGAAAACGAGATCGAGGCCGGATCGAACGCGCTGATGAGGGAGGCGGGATATGACGGAGAGTTACCGAAAGCTCGAAACGCTTGAGGATCTGGAGACGCTTTACGGGGCGCCCAGCGATGCGGCACTGCGCAAGGTGGCACCGCGGCTGACGCCGCTTTATCGCCGCTGGATCATGGCGTCGCGGTTCTGCGTGATCTCGACCGTGGGCGAAGAGGGCTGTGACGCCAGCCCGCGCGGCGACGATGGCCCGGTGGTCGAGATCCTGGATGACCGGACGCTGCTCATGCCCGACTGGCGTGGCAACAACCGGCTGGACAGTTTGCGCAACATCGTCCGCGACGGGCGGATCGCGGTCATGTTCATGGTGCCGGGCGACAAGATGGTGGTGCGGGTCAACGGGCGGGCGTGGGTGAGCGACGATGCCCGCCTGTGCGAGCGGTTCGAGCAGAAAGGGCGCCTGCCCGCGACGGTGATCGGGATCGATCTGGCCGAGGTCTATGCGCAATGTCCCAAATCGCTGCTCCGGGCGGGGATCTGGAACCGCGATGACAGCGCCGGGCTGCCCACGCTGGGCGAGTTCCTCGCCGAGATGACCGAGGGCGAGATCGCGGCGCGGGACTATGACGAAAAGCTGCCCGAACGGTTGAATAAAACGCTCTGGTAGAAGACGCGTGAAGGCGGGTGGGATCACCGTCTGAACGGTGCCCCCCGCATTCGTTGTCAGTCAACTATGGATCGGCCCGTCGCCGCAGGCCAGTGCCGCCTCGCGCACCGCTTCGGAATAGGTCGGGTGCGCGTGGCAGGTCAGCGCGAGATCCTGGGCCGAGGCACCGAATTCCATCGCGACACAGACCTCGTGGATCAACTCGCCCGCTGCCGGGCCGATGATGGCGGCGCCGAGGATGCGGTCTGTTTCGGGATGGGCGATGATCTTGACGAAGCCTTCGGACTGATGCACCGCCTTGGCCCGCGCGTTGCCCATGAAGTTGAACTTGCCCACCTTGGGCTTTAGCCCGTCCTCCTTTGCCTCGGCTTCGGTCTGGCCGACGGTGGCGACTTCGGGGGTGGTGTAGACCACGCCGGGGATCACGCCGTAATTCACATGGCCATGCTTGCCCGCCAGCACCTCGGCCAGCGCCATGCCCTCGTCCTCGGCCTTGTGGGCGAGCATCGGGCCGGGGATCACGTCGCCGATGGCATAGATCCCGTCGACCGAGGTCTTCCAATGGTCATCGACGTCGACCTGACCGCGATCGGTCATCTTGACGCCCAGATCCTTGAGGCCGAGCCCATCGGCATAGGGTTTGCGCCCGGTTGCGACCAGCACGATATCGGCATCGAGTGTGACGTCGTCGCCGCCCTTCTTGGGCGCGTAGGTGACCTTGGCCTTGGTTTTCAGCGCCTCGGTGCCCTTGACCGCCGCGCCGGTGATGATCTCGAGCCCCTGTTTTTCGAGGATGCGCTTGAACGTGCGCTGCACGTCGGCATCCATGCCGGGGCAGATCGCGTCCATGTATTCCAGCACGGTGACGTCGCTGCCGAGGCGGGCATAGACACTGCCCAGTTCGAGCCCGATCACGCCCGCGCCGATCACCACCAGCTTCTTCGGAACCTTGGAGAGTTCGAGCGCGCCGGTCGACGAAATCACCGTCTTCTCGTCGATCTCGACGCCGGGGATGCTGGCCGGTTCCGACCCGGTGGCGATGACGATATTCTTGGCCTCATGGGTGTCGTCGCCGACCTTGACCTTGCCCGCCTCGGGGATGCTGGCCCAGCCCTTGATCCAGTCGATCTTGTTCTTCTTGAACAGGAATTCGATTCCGCCGGTGTTCTGGCTGACGGTTTCGTCCTTGTAGGCCAGCATCTGTTTCCAGTCGACGCTGGGCGATTTGCCCTTGAGACCCATGGCGGCGAAATTGTGTTCGGCCTCGTGCAGCATGTGGCTTGAATGCAAAAGCGCCTTGGAGGGGATGCAGCCGACATTGAGGCAGGTGCCGCCCAACGTGCCGCGCCCTTCGACCACGGCGGTCTTGAGCCCGAGCTGGGCGCACCGGATGGCACAGACATATCCGCCTGGACCGGCGCCGATGATGATCACGTCATAAGAGGCCATGGGTCAGTGTCCTTTCTTTTGCGTTGGAGGCGGGGGCGCTGCCCCCGTCGCCGCAAGCGGCGACTCCCCCGGAGTATTTTGAGCAAGATGAAGCATCAGAAGAGCGCTGCCAAGAGCATGAGAAGCGTGGCGGCGAACCCCACCCCCCAGATCAGCGAGCGGCCGGGGCGCAGCCCGTAGTAATAGGCCGGGATATAAAGGATGCGCGCGGCGAGGTAGGTCCAGGCGCAGGCGGCGGTGAGCGGGCTGGTGATCTTGGTGAAGGTGACCACGACCACGGCGATGGTAAAGAGGACCAGCCCCTCGAAATGGTTGGTCATCGCGCGCCCGAGGCGGGCGGTTTGGGGCGAGAGCGGGCGCGATGGTTCACGGTCGCGCGCCGACATGGTGTAGCCGGGGCCAAGCTCAAGGTTGGCGGGCACGGCGTAGAGGACGAATTGCACGGCCTGCAGGAGGGCCGCGAGGGTGAGGGCGGTGAGTTCGGGGGTCATGTGCGCGCCCCGTCCCGGGCCTGACCCGGGACCTCGGGGCTGGCCATGAGGCCCCGGCGCGGAGGCCGGGGCGCGGGAGACTCCAGCCTGGGGGTAGTGAGTTCGGGGGTCATTTCTTCTTATTTTCGTTGATGAAGATATGTATCGCGGTCATCCCAAAGAATCCGATTATACCAACTTCCCAAACTTGCCAGCCGCCATTAGTTAGAAGTATCTCTCCAAATAGTGGAAAGAAAATTCCAAAAAAGAACATCACGGAGAAGGTCATCCAAACGGTAAGAAAAATGTGTTCGAACGGTCTACTTGCATATTCCTGCAACATCGCTCGCCTTTTTTCCGAGGTTCCAGTGAAAAAATCCCAAAAAACCTTTGCGATCATTGCAACAAGAAAGCAACCTGCGATGAAGCCCAACTTGGTGCTCCCCTACTAACTGGGTAGTAGGATGGGTGATTTCACCCATCCTCCATTCCTCACAAATCCATCAGCAACCGACGCGGATCTTCCAGTGCCTCCTTGACCCGCACGAGGAAGGTCACGGCGCCCTTGCCGTCGACGATGCGGTGATCGTAGCTCAGCGCCAGATACATCATCGGGCGGATCACGATCTCGCCGCCGACGACCATCGGACGCTCCTGGATCTTGTGCATGCCGAGGATGCCCGATTGCGGCGGGTTGAGGATCGGCGAGGACATGAGCGAGCCATAGACGCCGCCATTGGAGAGCGTGAACGTGCCGCCCTGCATCTCGGCCATCGAGAGCTTGCCGTCGCGGGCGCGTTTGCCCTTCTCGCCGATTTCCTTCTCGATCTGGGCGAAGGATTTGGAATCGACGTCGCGGATCACCGGCACGACGAGGCCCTGCGGGGTGCCCGCGGCGACGCCCATATGCACGAAATTCTTGTAGACGACATCGGTGCCGTCGATCTCGGCATTGACCTCGGGCACCTCCTTGAGGGCATGCACGCAGGCCTTGGTGAAGAACGACATGAAGCCAAGGCGCACGCCGTGCTTCTTCTCGAACTCGTCCTTGTAGGTGCTGCGCAGGTCCATGACCGCGCCCATGTCGACCTCGTTATAGGTGGTGAGGATCGCGGCGGTGTTCTGCGCCTCCTTGAGGCGGCGGGCGATGGTCTGGCGCAGGCGGGTCATCTTGACCCGTTCCTCGCGCGCGGCGTCGTCGGCGGGAACCGGGGCACGCGGCGCGCTGGCGGCGGGTTTCGCCTCGGATGCCTGGGTGGCTGGGGCGCTGGTGCGCGGCTCGGACGTGCCCGCGGCGATGGCCTTTTGCACGTCTTCCTTCATGATCCGCCCGTCGCGGCCCGTGCCCTTGACCTGTGAGGCGTCGAGCCCGGCCTCGGCCATCATCTTTTCGGCCGACGGGGCGTTTTCGACGTCCTTGCCCGAGGCTTGATCCTCGCTGCTGTCCTGCGCCTCTTCGGCTTGTGGGCGCGGTGCGGGGTCGACCGCGCCGTCGGCCGAGCCGCTGATCCGGGCCAGTTTGGCGTTGGCCTCGACCGTGCTGCCCTCTTCGGCGAGGATCTCGGCCAGAACGCCGGCAGCCGGGGCGGGCACCTCGACCGAGACCTTGTCGGTCTCAAGCTCGCACAGCATTTCGTCCTGCGCGACGCTGTCGCCCACCTGCTTGAACCATGTCGAGACCGTGGCCTCGCTCACGCTTTCGCCCAGCGTCGGCACCATCACGTCGACCGTGTCGCCACCGCCCTTCGCGGGGGTCTTGTCCTTACCGGTGTCCTTGCCGCCCTTGTCGTCCTTATCGCCTTTGTCCGCCTTGGCGGGTTTGGCCTCGGATTTCGGCTTTTCGGGCGCGGCCTCGCCGCTCTCCGAGATGCTGGCAAGCAGCGCATCCACCCCTACGGTGTCGCCTTCGGCGGCGACGATCTCGCCCAATGTTCCGGCGACAGGCGAGGGCACCTCGACCGTGACCTTGTCGGTTTCCAGCTCGCACAGCATTTCATCCACCGCGACCGTATCGCCGGGTTGCTTGAACCAGGTGGCGACGGTGGCTTCGGTGACGCTTTCGCCCAGGGTGGGCACGCGGACTTCGGTTGCCATGTATCAGTTCCCTTCCAGATTGAGCGCCTCGTTCACCAGCGCCTCCTGTTGTGCCTTGTGCTGTTTTGCCAACCCCGTCGCGGGCGAGGCCGCAGCGGTGCGGCCGACATAGACGGGGCGCGCGTGCTTGGCCTTGATGCGGCCCAGCACCCATTCGATATTGGGTTCGATGAAGCTCCATGCGCCCTGGTTCTTGGGTTCTTCCTGGCACCAGATCATCTCGGCATCCTTGAACCGCTCGAGCTCTTTCACGAAGCTCAGCGCGGGGAAGGGATAGAACTGTTCGATCCTGAGCAGGTAGATATCGTCGATCCCGGCCTCGTCGCGCGCTTCGAGCAGGTCGTAATACACCTTGCCCGAACACATCACCACGCGGCGGATCTTGTCATCGGCCACCAGTTTCGTGTCGGAATGGCCCTTTTCGGCATCGTCCCACAGCACGCGGTGAAAGCTTGACCCGGTGGTGAAATCCTCGGCGTTCGAGACCGCCAGCTTGTGCCGGAGCAGCGATTTCGGCGTCATCAGGATGAGCGGCTTGCGGAACGAGCGGTGCAATTGCCGCCGCAGGATGTGGAAATAGTTGGCCGGCGTGGTGCAATTGGCCACGATCCAGTTGTCGCCGCCGCACATCTGCAGGAACCGCTCAAGCCGGGCCGAGGAGTGCTCGGGGCCCTGGCCCTCATAACCATGCGGCAACAGCACGGTCAGCCCCGACATGCGCAGCCACTTGCTTTCGCCCGAGCTGATGAACTGGTCGAACATGATCTGCGCGCCATTGGCGAAATCGCCGAATTGCGCCTCCCACAGGGTGAGCGCGTTGGGTTCGGCAAGGCTGAACCCGTATTCAAAGCCCAGCACCGCGTATTCCGACAGCATCGAGTCGATGACTTCGTATTGCGCCTGCCCCTCGCGGATGTTGTTGAGCGGGAAATAGCGTTCCTCGGTCTCCTGGTCGATCAGGCCGGAATGGCGCTGGCTGAACGTGCCGCGGGTGCTGTCCTGACCGGACAGTCGCACCGGGTACCCCTCGGTCAGGAGCGAGCCGAAGGCCAGTGCCTCGCTGGTCGCCCAGTCAAAGCCGCGGCCGCTCTCGAACATCTCGCGCTTGGCATCGAGCAGGCGCGACACGGTCCGGTGCAGCGGAAAGCCCTCGGGCGCGCGGGTCAGCGCGCGGCCCACCTCTTCGAGCGTCTCGGGCTTGATCGCGGTTTCGCCGCGCTGGTATTCCTCGGCGTCGCGCTTGTCGAGATGGCTCCAGCGCCCGTCGAGCCAGTCGGCCTTGTTGGGCTTGTAATCCTTGCCGGCCTCGAACTCGTCGTTGAGATGGGCCTGGAAGGCGGCCTTCATGTCCTCGATCTCGCCCTCGGGGATCAAACCGTCCCGAACAAGGCGGTCGGTATAGAGCGACAGCGTGGTCTTGTGGGTCTTGATCCGCTTGTACATCACCGGGTTGGTGAACATCGGCTCGTCGCCTTCGTTGTGACCGAAGCGACGATAGCAGAACATGTCGATGACCACGTCCTTGTGGAATTTCTGGCGGAACTCGGTCGCGACCTTGGCGGCGTGAACCACCGCCTCGGGATCGTCGCCGTTGACGTGGAAGATCGGCGCCTCGACCATCAGCGCGATATCGGTCGGATAGGGCGACGAGCGCGACAGGTGCGGCGCGGTGGTAAACCCGATCTGGTTGTTGACGACGATATGGATCGTGCCGCCGGTCTTGTGCCCCTTGAGGCCCGAAAGCCCGAAACATTCGGCCACCACGCCCTGACCGGCAAAAGCGGCGTCGCCATGCAGCAGGATCGGGATGACACTGGTGCGCTCGCTGTCGTTCAACTGGTCCTGCTTGGCGCGAACCTTGCCGATGACCACCGGGTTCACCGCCTCGAGGTGGCTGGGGTTGGCGGTGAGCGACAGGTGGACGGTGTTGCCGTCGAATTCGCGGTCGGAACTGGCGCCGAGGTGATATTTCACATCGCCCGAACCGTCGACCTCGTCGGGTTTGAAGCTGCCGCCCTGGAACTCGTTGAAAATGGCGCGGTAGGGTTTGGCCATCACGTTGGCCAGCACGCTGAGGCGGCCCCGGTGGGGCATGCCGATCACGATATCCTTGACGCCGAGGCTGCCGCCGCGCTTGATGATCTGTTCCATCGCGGGGATGAGCGCCTCGCCCCCGTCAAGGCCGAACCGTTTGGTGCCCATGTACTTGACATGCAGGAACTTCTCGAACCCCTCGGCCTCGACCAGCTTGTTGAGGATCGCCTTGCGCCCGGCCTTGGTAAAGGCGATTTCCTTGCCATAGCCTTCGATCCGCTCCTTGAGCCACCCGGCCTGTTCGGGGTCGGAAATATGCATGTATTGCAGCGCGAACGTGCCGCAATAGGTGCGTTTGACGATGGCAATGATCTCGCGCATCGTGGCGAAATCGAGCCCCAGGACCTTGTCGATGAAAATCGGGCGGTCCATGTCGGCTTCGGCAAAGCCATAGGATTTGGGATCAAGCTCGGGATGTGGCGTCTGGCTGCGCATGCCCAGCGGGTCGAGATCGGCCACGAGGTGGCCGCGGATGCGATAGGCGCGGATGATCATCAGCGCGCGGATGCTGTCGAGCACGGCGCGCTTGATCGCCTCGTCGCTCACCTCGACCCCCGCGGCGCTGGCCTTGTCGCGGATCTTTTCGGCGGCGGTCTCCATCTCGTCGGGCAGCGGCGCCCAATCCCCGGTCAGCGCCCCGGTGAGGTCATCCTGCGGCATTGGCGGCCAGTCGCTGCGCGCCCAGCTTGGCCCCTTTGCCTCGGCCTGCACATCCTTTTCGGTATCGCCCATCTGCTTGAAGAACTCGATCCAGCCCTCATCGACCGATGCGGGGTCATCGGAGTAGCGCGCGTAAAGCTGTTCGAGATATTCGGCGTTGTGCCCCTGCATGAAGGACGAGGCGCGGAACTGGTCATTGGGGGAATGTTCGGTCATCGGTTATCTCCCGGAGGGCAGCACTGACGCTGTCAGTTTTGGGGCTTTGGGCCGTAGTCGTTCGTTTCGGGTTGGGAGGGGCGGCTGAGCCACCAGGCATAAATCACCAGCAGGACAAGCTGGACGATCCCCAGAAGCGCGGAGGCGCCCACCCGGCCCATGTTGCCGGGGCCGGAATTGAAATCGCCACCCATCATCGCGCCACCGCCAAAGCCGCCTTGCGGCATCTGCGGTGCAACCAGCATCGAAATCCCCCCGATCACGACGGGGATCAGGATATACCAGCCCGGTCGCCCGGTATCCTGCAACCGCCGCCAGCCAGCGGCGGTCACGGGAACGATCATGGCAAGCACGAAGAGGACATAGAGAAGCTTGATACCCAGCAGGGCGAACAGGACGAGCCCGATCACGTAGGCCAGGATGAACCACCAGTATTCCGGTCGCGATGCACGCCCCTCGAACCGGGCATATTTCTGCGTGAGGCAGGTTTTCACGCTGGTCTGAAAGTCCATCTACGTTCCTTTCGTTCGGCCCTGGGGCGGCTTTTACCCGATCGCCTCTAACATCGCCTCGCCAAGCTGGGCGGGGCTGTCGGCAACGACGATTCCGGCGCTGCGCATGGCTTCGATCTTGTCATCGGCGCCGCCCTTGCCACCGGCGACGATGGCGCCCGCGTGGCCCATGCGGCGGCCCGGAGGCGCGGTGCGCCCGGCGATGAAGCCCGCGACCGGCTTCTTGCGGCCCTTCTTGGCCTCGTCCTTGAGGAATTGCGCGGCCTCTTCCTCGGCCGAGCCGCCGATCTCACCGATCATGATGATGCTTTGCGTCTCGTCATCGGCAAGGAACCATTCCAGCACGTCGATATGCTCGGTCCCCTTGATCGGGTCGCCGCCGATACCCACGCAGGTCGACTGGCCCAGCCCCACATCGGTGGTCTGCTTGACCGCCTCGTAGGTGAGCGTGCCCGAGCGCGAAACCACGCCGCAGGAGCCGCGCTTGTGGATATGGCCGGGCATGATGCCGATCTTGCAGGCGTCGGGCGTGATCACGCCGGGGCAGTTCGGGCCGATGAGGACCGATGTGCTGTCTTCCAGCGCGCGCTTGACCTTCATCATGTCGAGCACCGGGATGCCCTCGGTGATGCAGACGATCACCTCCATCTGCGCGTCGATCGCCTCGAGGATCGAGTCGGCCGCGAAGGGCGGCGGCACGTAGATCACGCTCGCATTGGCCGCGGTCGCGTGTTTCGCCTCGTGAACCGAGTTGAAGACCGGCAGGTCGAGATGCGACTGCCCGCCCTTGCCCGGCGTCACGCCGCCAACCATTTTCGTGCCATAGGCGATGGCCTGTTCGGAATGGAACGTGCCCTGAGAGCCGGTGAAGCCCTGACAGATGACGCGTGTGTTTTCGTCGATGAGTACTGCCATTAGTATTTTCCTATTCTTCGAAACGTGACCTGAGAAGATCGGCCTCCGGGCGGCCAATTAAGGTCACTTTCTTAAGTGCGTTCTTGCAGATTACGTCTGCGAGATTGTGCATTACGCGATCGGATGGATCGTCTCGATGTGAGCGAATATCTTCGCGGTATTTCAATGGATTGCCGGGTTCGATCGCGGTGAGAACAATCTTCACGCGAACGTTTGAGTCCTGCCGGTCCGGATCTTCGAAAACAGGCTCCTCCGCGACCATCCCCTCGGCATAGAGCCGTGAGTCTTCACCGCCTTTGCCATCCCCATCTATCCAGACGAAGGCGAGTTCGCCTTTCCCGAAAACGGGATCGCGATATGCCTTCTCTTTGAATGGGTAGAGCGTACCGACATCGTGCGGTCGCGAAAGAGGTTCCGTTTTTATAAGAACCGGCATCGTGTTAACCCTTCACCGCTTTCACGATTTTTTCCGCGCCGTCCTTGAGGTTGTCCGCGGCGATCACGTCGAGGCCGGAATTCGAGATGATTTCCTTGCCCTTCTCGACATTGGTGCCTTCGAGACGCACCACCAGCGGCACCTTGAGGCCGACTTCTTTCACCGCGGCGATCACGCCCTCGGCGATCACGTCACAGCGCATGATGCCGCCGAAGATGTTGACGAGGATGCCCTTGACCTGCGGATCGCTGGTGATGATCTTGAACGCCTCGGTCACCTTGTCCTTGGTCGCGCCGCCGCCCACGTCGAGGAAGTTGGCAGGCTCGGCGCCGTAAAGCTTGATGATGTCCATCGTCGCCATGGCAAGGCCCGCGCCGTTCACCATGCAGCCGATTTCACCGTCGAGCGCGATATAGTTGAGGTCGTATTTGCTGGCCTCAAGCTCCTTGGGGTCTTCCTCGGTCGTGTCGCGCAGGTCGGCGATATCGGGGTGGCGATAGATCGCGTTGCCGTCGAACCCCATCTTGGCATCAAGGCATTTGAGATCGCCCTTGTCGGTGAGGATCAGCGGGTTGATCTCGAGCATCTCGACGTCTTTTTCGATGAAGAGCTTGTAAAGCGTGCCCATCAGCGCGACGCATTGTTTCACCTGCGCGCCGGTGAGGCCCAGCATGAAGGCGATGCGGCGGCCGTGGAACGGCTGATACCCGGTGGCCGGATCGACCGAGAAGCTCAGGATCTTCTCGGGCGTGCTTTCGGCGACTTCCTCGATGTCCATGCCGCCCTCGGTCGAGGCGACGAAGGAGACGCGGCTGGTTTGCCGGTCGACGAGCAGCGCGAGGTAGAATTCCTTTTCGATGTCCGAGCCGTCTTCGATATAGATGCGGTTGACCTGCTTGCCCGCCGGGCCGGTCTGCTTGGTCACCAGCGTGCGGCCCAGCATGCGCTTGGCCTCCAGTTCGGCTTCCTCGACCGATTTGGTGAGGCGCACGCCACCCTTTTCGCCGGCGTCGGTTTCCTTGAAACTGCCCTTGCCGCGACCGCCCGCGTGGATCTGTGCCTTGACCACCCAAAGCGGTCCGTCCATTTCGCCCGCGGCGGTCTTGGCCTCTTCGGCGCGGGTCACGACGCGACCGTCGCTGACCGGCGCACCATAGGAGCGCAACAGCGCCTTGGCCTGATATTCGTGAATGTTCATCGGCTCACCTGTCTGGTTTACGTTGCCTTTCGTAGTGGCATAAGCTTGCGCGAAACCTAAGTGCAAATCGAACGATACGTGGAATTTTGCAGAATTTTTACATTTTGTGATCACACGATTTCCGGCTGTGATCACAAATTCCGACATACGCCTTTCCGCATGTTTCCAAAAGAGAATCACTCCGGCGCGCTGGACCTGGCCTCGTCAATGTGGAACTTTTCGTCGCAGGCAGAAAAAGGGCAGGGCGATGGCGGCAGGGGCATCATGGTGCGGATGAACGGGCCGGACTCCGGCCCGAGCTGGGGCATCGTGATGACCGCGCGCGAGCCGGGCAATCTGGTGCTGGCGAACGTGGCCTATCACCTTGGTCTCGGCGCACGCGAAGCGCATGTCTATCTCGACGACCCCGGTGATCCGGCGGCCGAAACGCTGGCCGCGCAGCCCGGTGTGCGGCTTACCCTGTGCGATGCTGACCATTGGCAGCGCCTCGCCCGGCGCCGCCCCGAGGGGCAGAACCGGCGGCAGGGGCTGAACGCGACCGATGCCTATCGCCGGGCGGGGGTGGATTGGCTCATTCATCTCGATGCCGACGAATTCCTGCGGCCCATGTCGGGGCAGGGGGCTGGGCTGGATGCGGGCAACACCGATGGCATGCTGGCGGAACTGGCCGCCTTTCCACGCGGGTTCGGCTATGTCGCGGTGCCCCCGGCCGAGCGGGTCATGCCCCGGGGCGCGGCGCAGGCGGGGTTGTTCGACGGCGTGTTTCGCCGCCCCGCGCGGGTGCCGTCACGGCTTTACCGGGCGCTTTACGGCGGGGCGGCGGATCTGCTTGACGGCGGGATGAGCAGTCACACCAGCGGCAAGGCCTTCACGCCCACCGGCTTTGACTACCAGATCCGCATTCATCGGCCGCGCGGCGCGGGGGCGGACCGGCTGTCGGCCCACTCCGCGCACCGGGCGCATGCGGTGGAACTGCTGCATTTCGACGGGCTGACGCCGCTGCACTGGCTGGTCAAGCTCATGCGCTATGGCGAACACACGACCGAGGTGCAGGCCGGGATGAACGGGCCGCACCGGATGCGGCAGGTGGCCGACCTGCTCGACACAGGCGATATCGCGGCGGCGCGGGCGCTGCATGACCGGGTGCAGGTGCTTGCGCCCGACCGGGTGGCGCGGCTGGCCGCGCTGGGGCTGTGCGAGACCGCGCCGTTCGACCCCAGCCCGATCATCGCGCGGGTGCTTGGCGAAATGCCCGACCTGTCGGCAAGGGCGTTCGACGCCGATCTGCGCCGGGCGCATGAAAGCAGCACCAATCCGCGCCTTGCGGACCTGATCGCGCGCTGGCCCGGCTGATCGGTGCATCGGGCCCATGAAAAAAGGGGCGCCCCGACCGGGCGCCCCTTTTCGATGCGACTGTGACGCGGCTGGCTCAGGCCAGCGTGCTGTCGATTTCCTTGCAGGCCTTCACAAGGCCCTTCACGGCGTCGACCGACTTGTTGAACATCGCCTGTTCGTCCTTGGTGAGCGTGATGTCGATCACCCGCTCGATTCCGCCCGCGCCGATCACCGTGGGCACGCCCACGTAAAACCCGTCGAGGCCATAGGCGCCGTCGACATGGGCCGCGCAGGGCAGCACGCGCTTTTGATCCTTGAGATAGGAGATTGCCATTTCGATGGCGCTCGTGGCCGGGGCGTAATAGGCGCTGCCGGATTTCAGCAGGCCGACGATCTCGGCGCCGCCGTCGCGGGTGCGCTGCACGATGGCGTCGAGCCGGTCCTGCGTGGTCCAGCCCATCTTGATCAGGTCGGGCAGGGGGATGCCCGCAACGGTGGAATAGCGCGTGAGCGGCACCATCGTGTCGCCATGTCCGCCGAGCACGAATGCAGTCACATCGCGCATCGAGACCTTGAACTCCTCCGCGAGGAAATGCCGGAAGCGTGCGGAATCGAGAACGCCCGCCATGCCGCAGACCTTGTTGTGCGGCAGGCCCGAGAATTCGCGCAGCGCCCACACCATCGCGTCGAGCGGGTTGGTGATGCAGATCACGAACGCATCGGGCGCGTTCGCCTTGATGCCTTCGCCCACGGCCTTCATGACCTTGAGATTGATGCCCAGAAGGTCATCGCGGCTCATCCCCGGCTTGCGCGGCACACCGGCGGTGACGATGCAGACATCGGCGCCCGCGATATCGGCATAATCCTGCGTGCCCTTGAGTTTCACGTCGAACCCTTCCGAGGGGCCGGATTCCGCGATGTCGAGCGCCTTGCCTTCGGGGATGCCTTCGGCAATGTCGAAAAGGATGATATCGCCCAGCTCTTTCATTGCCGCCATATGGGCAAGCGTGCCGCCGATCATGCCTGCGCCGATCAGTGCGATTTTGGGTCTGGCCATTTGGTTTCACTCCGGGTGGTTGCCAATTTCGCGACTGCCTAAGCCGATCTGGCGCGCTCTGCAAGGGTTCCGCATTATGACGCGGCGGGCATATCGGCCTGTCGCACCCGCGCATGAGAGACTAAAGAGGTTGTGAAACCGTAACTTAATGAGGGTCTTGCCGTGCCACCCCTGGATCTGAGCTTTTTTGCCATCGCCGGACCGGCGGTGATGTTCGCAGGCATATCCAAGGGCGGTTTCGGGTCGGGTGCGGCCTTTGCTTCGGCCGCGATTCTGGCGCTGGTGATGGAGCCGGGCGCGGCGATCGGGATCATGCTGCCGCTCCTGATGCTGATCGACCTGGCCACGCTCAAACCCTATTGGAAGCGGTGGAACACGCATGACGCGCTGGTGCTGATCCTCGGCTCGCTGCCCGGCGTGGTGCTGGGGGCTGCGTTCTACACGGTGGCCGATGCCGATCACCTGCGGCTTCTGATCGGTGGGATCGCGCTTCTGTTCGTGCTCTGGCAGATCGCGGGGCGGGCGGGGAAAATCCCGGTGGCGGGGCGCCCGTTTCCGCTTTGGGGCGGTCTGGTGGCCGGGCTGGCGGCGGGGTTCACCAGTTTCGTGGCCCATGCCGGGGGGCCTGCGGCGGCGGTTTACCTGTTGTCGAAACGCCCCGGCAAGACCGAGTTCCAGGCCACCACCGTGATCGTGTTCTGGGTCAACAACATCCTCAAGGCCGCCCCCTACGGGATGCTGGGGATTTTCACCGCCGAAACCCTCTGGGCCGACCTGTGGCTCGCGCCGTTTGCCCTCATTGGCACATGGCTGGGCGTGCGGGCGCATTTCGCCATTCCCGAACGGCTGTTCTTCGCGGTGACCTATGTTCTCTTGACCGTGACGGGGGCGAAACTGGTCTGGGATGGGCTGTCCTAGTTTCCGGGCTTTATAGGAAAGACCAGGTGGTTGCAGGGTATCGGTCACTGGTCCGACATCCCGAAGCGAAACGATCACATGACGGCGATGGGGCCTTTGGCAACAAACGGGCACAGCGCCCGGAACAGCGGCAAAGCCGCCCGGGCAGCACACCATTGCCCGGCAGGCGATTTTTCGCAGAAAAATCTGCCGGGAGGGGGCCGCCCCGCCCGTGCCGAAGGCACGCCTCCGGCGTGACCGGGTGCTTTTGCGAGGTTGCGCGCCATTTGGGGCAAAGGATGATTTTGCGGGATAAAGTGCCCTGCGCCAATGTTGCAGGCACCCGACCGCGGCCATGCGCTGCCCTCCGTCTCACGGTGCCGCGAATGACCGCTTCATCCGGCATTGCTGGCCCGGGCATTTGGTCGAATCCGCCGCCTATTCTGCGTCGCGGCGAGAATTTCCTTGAACATTTCGGGCGAAAAATGCTCTATCCGCGCAACAATATTACCGGAGAGACTCATGACCGTTCGCCCCTACCGTTCCGTTCTCTATATCCCCGGCTCGAAAGAGCGCGCGCTCGACAAGGCGCGGGGGCTGCCCGTCGATGCGATCATCTTTGACCTTGAGGATGCAGTGACGCCCGATGCCAAGGTCGAGGCGCGCGCGACGCTGGCCAAGGCGCTCAAGGAGGGCGGGTATGGCAAGCGGGCGAAAATCATTCGGATCAACGCGCTCGATACCGAATGGGGCCGCGAGGATGCGCTGGCGGTCAAGGACATGGAAGCCGATGCCATCCTCCTGCCCAAGGTCGATAACGCGCTCGACGTGCAGGCGCTGGCCGACCTGGTGGGCAAGATGCCGATCTGGGCGATGATGGAGACCTGCCACGGTGTCTGGAACGCGATGGAGGTGGCCGCGCATCCGCAGGTGCAAGGCTTCGTTGCGGGCACCAACGACCTCGCCAAGGAGCTCAACTGCCGCGCCCGGGCCGACCGCCTGCCGATGATGGGGGCGCTCCAGATGATGCTGCTGGCTGCGCGGGCGCATGGGGTGATCGCGGTCGATGGCGTCTATAACCAGTTCAAGGATGACGACGGGCTGCGCGCCGAATGCGAACAGGGCCGTGATCTCGGGTTCGACGGCAAGACCCTCATCCACCCGGCGCAGGTCGATGTCACCAACGCGGTCTTTTCGCCCTCCGAGGCCGAGATCGACCTCGCCCGTCGCCAGATCGAAGCCTTCGAGGAGGTCGAGCGCACCGGGCAGGGCGTCGCCGTGGTCGATGGCAAGATCGTCGAGAACCTGCATGTCGAGACCGCGAAAAAGGTGCTTTCGATGGCCAGTTCGATCGCGTCATTGTAGGGTGGGGGCCAACCCACCGTTCCGAACGAAAAGGCATCCCCATGACCCTTCTCATCCTCGGCGTCCTCTTGTGGTCGCTTGCCCATCTCTTCAAACGCCTCGCCCCGGCCCGCCGCGCCGCGATGGGTGACAAGGCAAGGGGCGCTGTGGCGCTCGCACTTCTGGTGTCGCTGGTGCTGATGGTGCTGGGCTATCGGGCGGCCGATCCCGGCATGATCTTCTGGGGCCGCACGCCGATGATGACGGGAATCAACAACCTGTTGATGCTGGTCTCGGTCTATCTCTTCGCCGCCGCGGGCATGAAGACCCGCGTGACGCGGACCATCCGCCACCCGCAACTGACGGCGGTCAAGGCCTGGGCACTGGCGCATCTGCTGGTCAATGGCGATCTGCCCTCGTTCATCCTCTTTGGCGGGATTCTGGCCTGGGCGGTGGTCGAGGTGATCCTGATCAACCGCCAAACGACATGGCAAAAGCCCGACCCCGCGCCCATGGGCAAGGAGATCGGCGCCCTCATCGGTACTGTAGTCGTGTTCGGGGTGATCGCGCTCATCCATTCGTGGCTGGGCTATTACCCCTTCGGATAATCCGCAAATTCAGGAGTATGCGCATATGGCCAAGACCAACCCGGGCCGGTTCTTCGAGGATTACAGACTGGGCGAGGTGATCGAACATGCCGCGCCGCGCACCGTGGGCGAGGGGGAGCGCGCGCTTTATCACGCGCTTTACCCGGCACGCCATGCGCTTTACTCGTCGGACGTGTTCGCGGCCCAAAGCGGGCTCGAGGGCAGCCCGATCGACGACCTTGCCGCTTTTCACGTGGTCTTTGGCAAGACCGTGCCGGATATCTCGCTCAATGCCGTGGCCAACCTCGGTTATGCCGAAGGCCGCTGGCTGAGGCCGGTCTATCCCGGCGACACGCTGCGCGCGGTGTCCGAGGTGATCGGGCTCAAGCAGAATTCCAACGGCAAGACCGGCGTCGTCTGGGTGCGCACCACCGGGCTCAACCAGATGGACGAACCCGTGCTGAGCTATGTGCGCTGGGTCATGGTGCGCAAATCCGATCTCGACGCGCCCGCACCCGACACCGTGGTGCCCGACCTCAAGTCCACGCTGGCCGCCGACGATCTGGCGATTCCCGAGGGGCTCGACTTCTCGGGTTACGATTTCGCGCTGGCGGGCGAGCCGCATCGCTGGGGCGATTACGAGGTGGGCGAAGTGATCGACCATGTCGATGGCGTGACCATCGAGGAGGCCGAGCACATGATCGCCACGCGCCTGTGGCAGAACACCGCCAAGGTGCATTTCGACGCCACCTTCCGCCCCGATGGCCAGCGGCTCATCTATGGCGGGCACGTGATCTCGATGGCCCGCGCGCTGTCGTTCAACGGGCTGGCCAATGCGCAGATGATCGTCGGGCTGAATGGCGGCGCGCATGCCAACCCGTGCTTTGCCGGGCTGACGGTCAAGGCGTGGTCCGTCGTGCTCGACAAGGCCGAAACGCCCGCGCCGGGGGTGGGCGCGATCCGGCTGCGGCTGGTGGCCACGTCGGACGGATCGGTGGGCAAATTGAAGGGCGCGGACGGCAAGTACCTGCCCGGCGTGCTGCTCGATCTCGATTACTGGGCGCTGATGCCAGTATGATGCGGGTCGGGTTTTGTGATCACAAAGCAGACTCACCATGCCGGGACAGGGGGGTGATTTGTGCGAGATTCATGTTGCAACCCGAATTGTGATCACGCAAATAAATCCGTGATCACAACAGGCCGGATTATTTGGAGAATTTGCCCAAAACCGTGGCGTCATGCGTCAAACACCCGTGACTCCGCCCTGCAATCCGTTCTAATCATGGAACAGGCATCGCACGTATACCGACGTGTGCAAACCGAACAACAGGGGGATCGCCCATGGCCGAGACAAAGCAAGTCGAACGCCCGCTCAGCCCGCACATCCAGATTTATCGCCCGCAACTGACGTCGATCACCTCGATCCTGACGCGGATCACCGGCAACGCGCTCATCGTCGCCGCGATCCTCGTGGTCTGGTGGTTGCTCGCCGCGGCGGTCTCGGATGCGTATTTCGCCACGGCCAACGCGGTCATGACCTCGTGGTTCGGGGATCTGGTGATGACGCTCTCGCTCCTGGGCATCTGGTATCACTACCTTGCCGGGCTGCGGCATCTCTATTTCGACGCGGGTCACGGGCTTGATATCGAAACCGCCGAGAAGCTGGGCATCGCCTGCCTTGTCGGGTCGGTCGTCCTGACCGTCATCACCATTCTGATCGTGTGAGGGCCAAGCCATGCGTTACCTGACCGACCGCAAACGCGCCGAGGGCAAAGGCGCCTCGCATACCGGCACCGAACATCACTGGCACATGACCGTCAGCGCCGTGGCGCTGGCCTTTCTGGTGCCCACCTTCCTGATCATCTTCGGAGGCGCGCTGGGCGGCACCCGCGAAGAGGTGCTGGCCACGTTCGCGCGCCCCTTCCCGGCGATCCTGACCGGGCTCACCCTCCTGGTGGGGATGATGCATTTCAAGAATGGCGCAAAGATGATGATCGAGGATTACTGGCAGGGCACGATGCGCAAGGCGCTGATCATGCTGGTGGTTGGCCTCTCATGGACCATCGCCGCCACCGGGCTTTACGCGCTCGCCAGGATCGCATTGTGAAGGATTGACCATGGCTGCTTACGAATACGAAACACATGAATATGACGTGGTCGTGGTCGGCGCCGGCGGCGCGGGCCTGCGCGCCACGCTTGGCATGGCCGAACAGGGGCTGCGCACCGCCTGCGTGACCAAGGTCTTCCCGACCCGCTCGCACACCGTGGCGGCACAGGGCGGCATCGCCGCCTCGCTTTCGAACATGGGGCCGGACCATTGGCAGTGGCACATGTTCGATACCGTGAAAGGGTCCGACTATCTGGGCGATACGGATGCGATGGAATATCTCGCCCGCGAGGCGCCCAAGGCGGTTTACGAGCTCGAGCATTACGGCGTGCCGTTCTCGCGCACCGAAGAGGGCAAGATCTATCAACGCCCGTTCGGCGGCCACACCACCGAGTTCGGCGAAGGCCCGGCGGTGCAGCGCACCTGCGCCGCCGCCGACCGCACCGGCCACGCCATCCTGCACACGCTCTATGGCCAGTCGCTCAAGAACAACGCCGAATTCTATGTCGAGTATTTCGCCATCGACCTCGTCATGAGCGACGATGGCGCCTGCACCGGTGTCGTCTGCTGGAAGCTCGACGACGGCACCATGCACGTGTTCAACGCCAAGATGGTCGTGCTGGCCACCGGCGGCTATGGCCGCGCCTATTTCAGCGCGACCTCGGCCCATACCTGCACCGGTGATGGCAACGGCATGGTGGCGCGTGCGGGCCTGCCGCTTCAGGATATGGAATTCGTGCAGTTCCACCCCACCGGCATCTACGGCGCGGGCTGCCTCATCACCGAGGGCGCGCGCGGCGAAGGCGGGTATCTCACCAATTCCGAGGGCGAACGCTTCATGGAGCGCTATGCCCCGCAATACAAGGATCTCGCCCCGCGCGACTATGTCAGCCGCTCGATGACGATGGAAATCCGTGAGGGCCGCGGCGTCGGCCCCGAGGGCGACCACATCCACCTCAACCTCAGCCACCTGCCCGCTGAGGCGCTGGCCGAGCGTCTGCCCGGTATCTCGGAAAGTGCGCGCATCTTTGCCGGGGTCGATGTCACCAAGGAACCGATCCCGGTCCTGCCGACGGTGCATTACAACATGGGCGGCATCCCGACCAACTACTGGGGCGAGGTGCTGAGCCCCACCAAGAGCGACCCTAACGCCGTGGTGCCCGGCCTCATGGCCGTGGGCGAGGCCGCCTGCGCCAGCGTGCATGGCGCCAACCGGCTGGGCTCGAACTCGCTCATCGACCTCGTGGTGTTTGGTCGCGCCGCCGCGATCCGCGCGGGCAAGGTGGTCGATCCCGAGACCTCCAACGCCCCCCTCAACACGGCATCGGTGGACAAGGCGTTCGACCGGTTCGACGGGCTGCGCCACGCCAAGGGCACGGTCCCGACCGCGGAATTGCGGCTCGAGATGCAAAAGACCATGCAATCCGATGCCGCCGTGTTCCGGGCCTCCAAGACGCTGGCGGAAGGCGTCGAGAAGATGACCGCCATTGCCGGCAAGATGGACGATCTTTCCGTCACCGATCGCAGCCTTGTGTGGAACAGCGACCTGATGGAGACGCTCGAACTTGCCAACCTCATGCCCAACGCGATGGCCACCATCGTCGGCGCCGAGGCCCGCCATGAAAGCCGCGGCGCCCATGCCCACGAGGACTACGACAAGCGTGACGACAAGAACTGGCGCGTCCACACCATCGCCCATGTCGATGGGCCCAAGGTGACGCTCTCCTATCGCGACGTGATCAAGGACCCGCTCACCACCGAGAAAGAGGGCGGCATCGCGCTCAAGAAAATCGCGCCCAAGGCGCGCACATTCTGATGCGGATGGCGCTGGCCATTTCTGCCCTCGTGGCTGTGGTGGGGTGCGACCTGGCCCAACAGGCGGCCGATGATGTCGCGCGCGGACAGGCCAAGCGCGCCGTCGACGGGGTCGTGGCCGAGCGTCTGCCGGGGGTGAACGTGGCCCCCGTCACCGATTGCATCATCGAGGAAGCCACGGCGCAGGAAATCCTGCAGATCGCGGCAAGTTCCACCACCGGCGCGACCGGCGAAGTCACCCAGATGGTGCTTCAGATCGCACAGCGCCCCGCCGCCGCGACCTGCATGGCGCTGAACGGCGCCGCGCTGCTGAAAACGTGAGGAAATAGACCCATGGTTCAACTGACCCTCCCCAAGAATTCGCGCATGACGACGGGCAAGACATGGCCCAAGCCCGAGGGCAAGAACGTGCGCAAGTTCCAGATCTACCGCTGGAGCCCGGATGACGGCAAGAACCCGCAGCTCGATACCTATTTCGTCGATCTCGACGATTGCGGCCCGATGATTCTCGACGCGCTGATCTACATCAAGAACAAGATCGACCCGACGCTGACCTTCCGCCGCTCCTGCCGCGAGGGCATTTGCGGCTCCTGCGCGATGAACATCGACGGGATCAACACGCTGGCCTGCATCTATGGCATGGACGAGGTCAAGGGCGACGTGAAGATCTACCCGCTGCCGCATATGCCGGTGGTCAAGGACCTGATCCCCGACCTGACCCATTTCTACGCCCAGCACGCCAGCATCATGCCGTGGCTCGAAACCAAGACCAACCGCCCCGCGAAAGAGTGGAGACAGTCGATCGAGGACCGCAAGAAACTCGACGGGCTTTATGAATGCGTGATGTGCGCCTCCTGTTCGACCGCCTGCCCGTCCTATTGGTGGAACGGTGACAAGTATCTCGGCCCGGCCGCGCTCCTGCATGCCTATCGCTGGATCATCGATTCACGCGACGAGGCCACGGGCGAACGGCTCGACGATCTCGAAGATCCGTTCAAGCTCTACCGCTGCCACACCATCATGAACTGCACCAAGACCTGTCCCAAGGGCCTCAACCCGGCCGAGGCGATCGCCGAGATCAAGCGCATGATGGTCAACCGGGTGGTGTGACGCGCCCCGCCGCACCCGGTCGCGGGGTGGCGGATTTTCGCGAAATCCTGAAACACCGCGCGCCGGTGGTTGCGTCATGCGTGTCAACTGACCTTAATCTACCCGCAAGGGAGGATTGCGCGATGACCACAACCATCTGTCTGGGCACCACCAAGGGGGCCTTTCTGATCACATCACCCGGTGCGCGGAGCGATTGGCGCGTGTCGGGTCCGCATTGCGACGGCTGGCCGATCAATCATGTGCTTGGCGATCCCGATACCGGTTCGATCTGGGCCGCGGGCGGCGGCGAATGGAATGGCGCGGGAATCTGGCACTCGGATGATGGCGGGCAAAGCTGGGAATTGTCGCATCTCGCGGGCGGGATGGCCGATGAATGGGCGGCCAACGATGCCGATCTCGCCGCGATGCTCGGCTGGACGCCAACTGATTTCCCCTTCCCCGGCGAGATCGACGCGATCTGGTCGCTGCACAGGGCCGATGGCGCGCTTTATGCGGGGGCCAAGCCCGCGAACCTCTATGTGAGCCACGACAACGGCAAGACGTGGGAGCGCAACACGGCATTGGCGGAATTTCCCGACCGCGACGCCTGGAGCCCCGGCGCCGCGGGGCTGACATTGCACACGATCCTGTCCGCCCCGGACGATCCGGCGCGGATGTGGCTGGGCGTTTCCGCCGCGGGCGTCTTCGCGACCGAGGATGGCGGCGCAAACTGGGACCGGCGCAACCGGTTGTCGAACACGGTGGCCGAGGGCGCGCATGATCACCCCGCCGCACCGACCGGGGGCGAGATCGGCCATTGCGTTCACAACATGGCCCGCGCCGCCGACGGCACGATCTACCAGCAGAACCACCACGGCACATGGCGGTCGCGCGATGACGGGCGCCATTGGGACGACATCGGCGCTGGCCTGCCGTCGACATTCGGGTTTCCGGTTGCGGTGCATCCGTCCGATCCGCAATCCCTCTGGGTGATCCCCCTCAATGGCGACATGGCGGGCCGGTTTCCCCCGGACGCCCGCGCGGCGGTCTGGAAATCCACCGACGGCGGCGAGACATGGACCGACAAGCGTGCCGGCCTGCCGGGCGAGGCCTGTTACTTCACGGTTCTGCGGCAAGCCATGGCAACCGACCGGGCCGACCCGGCGGGCGTCTATTTCGGAACCAACACAGGCTCGGTCTTTGCCAGCTTCGACGAGGGTGAAACCTGGTCCGAAATCGCCCGCCACCTGCCCACGATCCTCTCGGTCGAGGTGATGACCCGTTGAACGTGCCCCCCGGCTCGCGAAGACCGGGCGTTGGCTCCGGCGGCAGGTCCGATGCATGTTCATCCCCCCGCCTTTCCCCCACGTGATGCGCGCGCTATAGAACGGGTTCCCGCGCCTGCCCGCAACACGAGGCCCCGCATGATCATCGTCGCTGGCCTCATCCTGGCCTTCATCCTGATCCTGATCTTTTCCAACCGCACCACGCGCCATTGCCGCTGGCGGGCCCAAGGCGTAGCGGAGGACGGCGCGCGCGACTTTCGCTGCATGGCCTGCGGCGCCCGCACCACCACGCCCGACGGCAGCCCGCCAAAGGTCTGCCTGCGCCCCGACACAACGCCGCGCGCGTGAAAAATCGTGCGGGCCGCGCATTTTCCATCTTGATCCGACTCGGGCTTTGCCCCAAATGCACGGCCAAGACGCCAACGCACGCGCCTCTGTTCTCACAGGCACACATGCAGCGACGTAACGTCTCTGATTGCAACCCGTCCGGCCTTCACACGCCGGGGTCTCTTGGAGATGACCATGTCCGCTCATGTCACCGAACGCGCCACCGGCGCGCGCGCAACGGCCCCATCCGCCGCCGAAACCTTCATCCGCGCCCACCGCTTCGAGCGTCCGACCCTCGTGCTCGACACGCGGGCGCTTGCGCGTCAGTATCGCGCGCTGAAAACCGGCCTTGGCCGCGCCCATATCCATTACGCGGTCAAGGCCAACCCGGCACCGGAATTCATCGAAACCCTCGTTCGGCTCGGTTCGGGCTTTGATGCCGCCTCCCGCGCCGAGATCGAACTGTGCCTGTCCCAGGGGGCGGAGCCTGCGAAAATCTCGTTCGGCAACACCGTGAAGAAACCCGCCGACATCGCCTTTGCCCATCATGCCGGTGTCACCCTCTTTGCCGCCGATGCCGTCGAAGAGCTCGACAAGATCGCCGCGCACGCCCCCGGCGCGCGCGTCTATATCCGCCTCATCGTCGAGACGTCCGAGGCCGATTGGCCGCTCACCCGGAAATTCGGCTGCGCGGCGACCGAGGCCCCGGACCTGCTGGCCCATGCATCCGCGCTGGGGCTGGTTCCGGTCGGGTTGAGCTTCCATGTCGGCTCGCAAACCCGGCGCGCCGAGATGTGGTCGCCCATCCTCGCGCAGATGGCCCGCGTCTGGCATGGCGCGCGCGCCGCCGGTCACGACCTGACCTTGCTCAATATCGGCGGCGGCTTCCCGGCCTTCTATGGCGAGGAGATCGCGCGCCCCGAAACCTATGGCGCGCGCGTCATGGAGCTTGTCGCGCTTTATTTCGGCGCGGTCCCGCATGTGATGGCCGAACCGGGTCGCGGCCTCGTGGCCGAGGCGGGCGCGATCGCGGCCGAGGTTCTTCTGGTCTCGAAAAAGTCACAGGACGACCTGCACCGCTGGGTCTATCTCGATATCGGTCGGTTTTCCGGCCTCGCCGAAACCGAGGGCGAGGCGATCCGCTACCAGATCCTGACAGCGCGCGACCGCGAACGCACGGGTCCCTGCATCCTTGCCGGGCCGTCCTGTGACAGTGCCGACGTGCTCTATGAAAAGCGCATGATCGACATGCCGCTGGGCCTTGCCGCGGGTGACCGGGTGATCCTTCGCAACTGTGGTGCCTATACCTCCTCTTATGCCTCGGTCGGCTTCAACGGCTTCCCGCCGCTCGATGTGGTGGTGATCTGACAATCGCCCTCTTGTCTTCCGGCAGGCTCCGTTCGATGCTGTGGCAAACTGAACGGAGCCCGCCATGCCCACCCCCGCCGACGCCGATGCCCGCCGCGCCATCGCGCCCGTGATCTGCTATCCCAACGATACCCTGCCCGTGCCCGACCTCGCGCTCTACCGGGCCGCCCGGCAAGGGGCCGAGAAGACGGGCGAGGTTCTGGTTCCCCCGCGCGACGCAAGCGTGTTCCGCGTGCCCGCGGGGCATGTCTTTCGCATCTCCTCGGTCGAGGGGCCGCAGGTGGGTGATCTCAACCTCTGGAACGCGCATGACCTTTCCGAACGCTTCTACTCGGGCAAGGCGCGCGCGCTGCATGGCACGCACCTGACCACGGGTGAGCGGATGTGGTCGTCCTTCCCGCATCTGCGCCCGATGGCCACCATCATCGAGGACACGCTCGAATGGTATGGCATCGACCAATATGGCGGCTCGGTCCATGACGTGATCGGCACGCGCTGCGACCCCTATACCGGCAACCTGCTGTCGGGCACGCAATATCACCATTGCTGTCACTCCAACCTGACCCGCGCGCTGGCCGACGAGATGGGCATGACCCTGGCCGAGGCCGAACCGCATGTGCATGACGTGCTCAACGTCTTCATGTGCACCGGCTTCACCCGCGACACCGGGCAGTATTTCATGAAGGCCTCGCCGGTGCGGCCCGGCGATCACCTCGAATTCTTCGCCGAGATCGACCTCCTGGGTGCATTGTCGGCCTGTCCGGGGGGCGATTGCTCGTCCGAGCATTCCTCGGACAGCGCCGCCTGTCACCCGCTTCTGGTCGAGATATTCGCCCCGCAGGCGGATGCGCTGGCGGGATGGACCCCGCCGCCGGTCAATGGCTATGACCGCAGCCACGGGCGCTGAGCGGCGCGCGCCCGGTTAACCAAATTCGTCACGGGAAATACCCGGCATACCCCGGCAGCCGGATGGCAGCCGGAAAGCACGCGGATGTCACCCCCCCTCGAAAGAGGCCGGATTTGCGCCGTTAACCGCCGTGAACGTAGTGGATACGATTGAACAACCCGCGATATCTTGCGGTCTCCTCGGCCATATCGCCGGGCGCGTTCGAACGCAGCGCCGCCGCGATCCTTTGGCCCAGTTCGGGCATGTCCCGCGCACTCATCCCCCAACGCACGATCTCAGGCGTTCCAATGCGCAACCCATTGAGATCATGCGGCAATTCACCGACCGGAAGGCCAATCCCGCAGGTCAGAAACCCCGCCTTTTCCAGCTTTCTCGCCGCTGCCTGGCCGCCTCCGAACCCCTCGGCCAGCACCGCGAATTGATGGCTTTCGGTCGCGCCATGGCGCCCCTCGAAGAGCGGAATTCCTTCTGATTTCAACGCCTTGGCAAGCGCCTTGGCGGTGTCGATCATGGCCTGTGCATAGGCCGCACCGTGATCCCGCCAATCCAGCAACGCCACCGCCAAAGCCGCCGATTTCGCCGCGTCGAAATTCGCCGTCATCCCCGGAAAAGCGATGGAATCCAATCGCTTGGCGATCTCGGCATCGTTGGTCACGATCAACCCCGAAGGCGGCCCGCCAAGGCTTTTATAGGTGCTCATCGTCATCAGGTGCGCGCCCTCGTCAAGCGGGTTCTTCCACGCGCGCCCGGCGATGATCCCACACTGATGCGCCGCGTCGAACAGCACGCAAGCCCCTGTTTTATCGGCGATTTCCCGTATCTCGCGCACCGGGTGTTCATAAAGGTTCAGGCTACCGCCAATGGTAATTACCTTGGGTCTGACCTCCTCCGCCAGCTTCGCCAGCCTGTCGAGATCAACCGAATAGCCATCCGCATCCACCGGGGCCTCATGGCTGGTCAGCCCGTAAAGCCCGGCGCAACCGTCGATGTGATGCGTCACATGCCCGCCGATTTTCGCTGGCGGAACAATGATTTGATCGCCCGAACGGGCCAGCGCCATGAAGCCGTAAAGATTGGCGATCGCCCCCGAAGGCACGCGAATCTCGGCATATTTCGCGCCGAACACCTCGGCGGCCAGTTCGGCGGCGATAACCTCAACCTCTTCAATGGCTTGCAGGCCCATCTCGTATTTGTCACCGGGATAGCCCAGCGAGGGCCGCGTGCCCATGCCCGACGCCAATAGCGCCTCGGCGCGCGGATTCATCACGTTGGTCGCCGGGTTAAGGTTAAAGCAACGGTTTTCGTGGATAGTCCTGTTCTCGCGGGCCAATTCCTCGATCCGCGCGGCAATCGCCGCCGTTTCTTCACCCGCAACGCGCTTCGCGATGCTTTGCACCCGGTTTTCGCTGATTTCCGGAACCCAGTCGCGCTTTGCCAGATGTTCAGTCAAACGCCGCCTCCAACGCAATCTCCACCATCTCGCCAAAGCTGCGCTCGCGCTCGGCACTGGGCAGCGCCCCGTCGCGCAACAGGTGGTCCGAGACCGTCAGAACCGCCAAGGCCCGCACTCCGAACCGGGCCGCCACGGTATAAAGCTCGGCCGCTTCCATCTCGACCGCGAGAATGCCATGCCGCGTCATTTGTTCATTGAGATCAGGGCGTTCGTCATAGAACACATCGGCCGAATAGATGCCGCCGACATGCGGTGTCACGCCCTTGGACCGCGCCGCCGCGACCGCGCGTTCCAAGAGGCCGAAATCGGCACAGGGGGCGAATTGCAACTCCCGGAAGAATCCGCGCGACGGGGTCGAAAGGCTGCTCGCCGTCATCGCGATCACCACGTCACGCAGGTTCACGCTGTCCTGCATCGCCCCGCAAGAGCCGATACGGATCAGCGTTTTCGCGCCAAAATCCCGGATCAACTCATTGGCATAGATCGACAGGCTCGGCATGCCCATGCCCGACCCCTGGATGGTGACGCGCTGGCCTCGCCATGTGCCGGTGAAGCCTAGCATGCCCCGGGTTTCATTGACAGATCTCGGGTTGTCCAGGAATGTCTCGGCGGCCCATTTGGCACGCAGCGGATCACCTGGCATGAGAACGGTTTCGGCGATATCGCCCGGTCTTGCACCGATATGGATGGTCATGTCGGCCCTCTATCGCTGATACTTGATGAAGGGTGTCAGGGTCGCGATCCGGTCATAAAGCCGCCGCGCCGTTTCGTTGAAATCCTGCGTCATCCAATAGACCGACGGCGTGCCATTGGCATCCGCCGCGTCATAGACCGCCTCGATCAGCTTGCGCCCCACACCTGTCCCGCGCGCGCCCGGGTCGGCGTAAAGGTCTTGCAGATAGCACACGTCCTCGACCCGCCAGTTATGCGGATGGAAGATGTAATGCACGAGACCCACGGCACGCCCCTCCTGCCGCGCGATCAATCCGTTCTGGCGCAGATGATCGGGATCGCACAGGCGGGCGAATGTCGTCTGGTAAACCTCTTCCGAGACGCCGGTTTCGTAGAATTCCAGATACCCGGTCCAGAGCCGGCGCCAATCGGATTCGTCGGCGTGGCACAGGGGGCTGATGATGGTCTCCATGACAATTCTCCCTTCGATATTGCGCCACTTTGCCCACAGCGCGATGTGGGGGCAATGGCCAAAGGTCGGTCATGGTGGGCATTTTTCCGCTTGCCTGTTTGCACTTCTCTCCGCGCCATTCCAAATCTGTCGCATTCCCCACGCAGGGAAGACATGCACAAGAATGGAGAAAACTGGTGACACTCAAACCCAAATTCCTGACCGCCCTCGCAGTTATTGCGCTCGGGTTTTCCACGCCGGTCGTGGCCCAGCAAACCGAGGTGCCGAGCATCGCCGCCGAAGACGTCACCGAGACACAGGTGAACGCATTCGTGGATGCCGCCCTCGCCGTGCAGGAGGTGCAAAACGAGTATATCCCGCAGATTCAGGCCACGGAAGATGAAGGCGCGCGCAACGAGATCATCGAGCAAGCCAATACCGCAGCGGCTGCCGCGGTCGAGTCGGTCGATGAACTGACGATTGACGACTATCTCGCGATCGCGGAAGCCGCCCGGCAGGACGAGGATTTGAATGGCCGGATCATGGCTCGGCTTCAGTCCCAGCAGGAGCAATAAGCCGGGATACGGCCATTTGCACATTATCAAAGGGCAGGCACATATTGCCTGCCCTTTGAAATATGACCCTATTCGGCGGCGATTTCTCTGGGATCGGCCAGGGCGACGATATCCATCATGATGGTGTTGAGCTCGAAATCCTTGGGGGTATAGACCTGCGCTACCCCCAGTTCACGCAGGGTTCTCGCGTCGTCTTCGGGAATGATACCCCCCACGATAACGGGCACATGGCCAAGCCCCGCATCGTGCAGCCGGCTCAGCGTGTCTTCGACCAGGGGCATATGACTGCCCGAAAGGATGGACAGGCCAATCACATGCGCGGCGTTTTCCTGTGCCGCCTTGACGATCTCTTCCGGCGTCAGCCGGATACCTTCGTACTCGATATCCATCCCGCAATCACGGGCGCGAAAGGCGATCTGCTCGGCGCCGTTGGAATGACCATCGAGCCCCGGCTTGCCAACCAGGAACTTGAGACGGCGCCCGAGACGATCGCTCACGGCATCCACCGCCGCGCGGATATCGTCAAGCCCCTCGGTCTTGTTCGAAACCGCCCGCGAAACGCCTGTGGGGCCACGATACTCGCCGAAAACCTCGCGCATGACCTCTGCCCATTCGCCGGTGGTGACACCGGCCTTGGCCGCGGTGATCGAGGGCCCCATGATATTCGCACCACTTGTGGCGGCAGCGCGCAGATCGGCCAGCGCCCGATCCACGGCGGCAGTATCGCGGGCAGCACGCCAGTCATCGAGCTGCGCGATCTGATTGGCTTCGACCGCCGGATCGACGGTCAGGATACCGCCCTCGCCGCTGGTCAGGGGGCTGGGTTCGCCCTCGGTCCATTTGTTCACGCCGACAACCACGGTTTCACCGGCTTCGATCCGGTTCAGACGTTCGGCATTGGAATCGACCAGGCGGGATTTCATGTATTCGATCGCGGCAACTGCGCCGCCCATCCCGTCGAGCGATTCAAGCTCGTGCCGCGCGCCCTCTTTCAACGCGGCGACCTTGGCATCGACGGCCGGATTGTTGTCGAACAGGTCGTCATATTCCAGAAGGTCGGTCTCATAGGCCATGATCTGCTGCATCCGCATCGACCATTGCTGATCCCAGGGGCGCGGCAGGCCAAGCGCCTCGTTCCACGCAGGCAACTGCACCGCGCGGGCGCGGGCCTTTTTCGACAGCGTCACGGCCAGCATTTCGATGAGGATGCGATAGACGTTGTTTTCCGGCTGTTGCTCGGTCAGGCCAAGGCTGTTGACCTGCACGCCATAGCGGAAGCGGCGGAACTTGGGGTCTTCCACGCCGTAGCGGTCGCGCAGGATCTCGTCCCACAGATCGACAAAGGCGCGCATCTTGCACATTTCCGTCACGAACCGGATGCCCGCATTGACAAAAAACGAAATCCGCCCGCACAGTGCCGGGAAATCCGCGTCCGGAACGCGCGGTTTCAATTCGTCGAGAACGGCAATCGCGGTGGCTAGTGCAAAGGCCAGTTCCTGCTCGGGCGTGGCGCCCGCCTCTTGCAGGTGATAGGAACACACGTTCATCGGGTTCCATTTTGGCACATGGGTATAACAATATTCCGCCACGTCCCCGATGAGTTTCAGCGACGGTTTCGGCGGACAGACATACGTGCCGCGGCTTAGGTATTCCTTAATGATATCGTTTTGTACTGTGCCTTGCAGTTTGGTGATATCCGCGCCCTGTTCTTCGGCAACCGCGATGTAAAGCGCCAGAAGCCACGGCGCGGTGGCATTGATCGTCATCGAGGTGTTCATCTGTTCGAGCGGGATCTGGTCGAACAGCGTGCGCATGTCGCCGAGATGGCAGATCGGAACGCCGACCTTGCCGACTTCGCCACGCGCCAGAACGTGGTCGCTGTCATACCCGGTCTGGGTCGGAAGGTCGAAGGCCACCGAAAGCCCGGTCTGCCCCTTGGCAAGGTTGCCACGGTATAGCGCGTTCGAGGCTTCGGCGGTCGAATGGCCGGAATAGGTGCGGATGATCCAGGGACGGTCTTTCTGCGGCTGCGACATGAATGGCCTCGTGAATCGGAGTGGCAATTTTCTTGCGTTCGGGCGTTCATACTTGGAATTTTATGGCGCTGTCAATTCGCTGCGTTGCGGCATGGGGTGATTTACTGCCGGTGAAAACCCTGCCACGGTGTGCCGATGACAAGTACCGTAACAATGCCGCTCTGGCTTTTGATCGTGATTCTCGCCTTTGCGGCGGTCACCTTTGCCTCGCATTTCCTCTTTCCCTCGGTGCGCTGGTTCTTTCGGCGGCGCATGGAGAAGGTGGTTGCACGGCTGAACGAGCGTTTGGAACGGCCGATCCAGCCCTTCAAGCTGGCCCGCCGCCATGACATGATCCAGCGGTTGATCTACGATCCCGAGGTCTCGAAGGCCATAATCGAACATGCCCGCCAGGAGGGCGTTCCCGAGAATGTCGCCTTCCAGACGGCAAGAAGCTATGCCCGTGAAATCGTACCGTCCTTCAGTGCGTCACTTTATTTCGGTCTGGCCATCAAACTGGCAAAGCTGATCAGCACCTCGCTTTACCGCGTGCGCCTTGGGCACCATGCCGAAGATCACCTCAAGGCCATAGACCCCGATGCCACGGTGGTATTCGTGATGAACCACCGGTCGAACATGGATTATGTCCTCGTGACCTATCTGGCGGCCGAGCGTAGCGCGCTGTCCTATGCGGTTGGCGAATGGGCGCAGGTTTGGCCGCTGAGCCGTCTGATCAAGGCGATGGGGGCCTATTTCATCCGCCGCAAGTCGCGCAATGCGCTCTATCGCAAGGTGTTGGCGCGCTATGTGCGTCTGGCCACAGAGGGTGGGGTGATGCAGGCCGTGTTCCCCGAAGGCGGCCTGTCGCTCGACGGGGCGCTGGCCGAGCCCAAGCTGGGGATTCTGAAATACATCGTCGAAGGACACGACGTGTCATTGCGCGATGTCGTTTTCGTGCCGGTTGCGATCAATTATGATCGCGTTTTCGAGGATCGTATCCTCGTGACCGCGGGCCAGACCGGAGAGCGACGGTTTCGGGCCAGGATTTCGGTGATCCTGCGATTCCTTTTCAAACAGATCTGGCTGCGGCTGCGGGGCAAGTACCACCGGTTTGGCTATGCAGCCGTGAGTTTTGGGCCGCCCGTGCATTTGCACAGGTTGCTTGAGGAAGAATCCGAGGACACGATGTCGAAACTTGCCGCGCAACTGATGCGGCGGATCGGAGAAGAGGTCCCGGTGCTGCCCGTTCCCCTTGTGGCGTCGGCCCTGCTTGCCGCTTCCGGGCCGCTCGATCGCGCGGCGTTGGAGGAATGTGTTCACCGTCTTCTGGCTCAATTGCCTGACGCGCATTTGCACTTGCCTCGCAACGACTTGGGCTATGCCGTGGAGGTGGGATTGCGAAATCTCATCGGTCGTGCGCTGGTGAATGAGAAAGAGGGCCGGTTCTCGGTGGCACAGGATGGGCGCCCGCTGATTGCCTTTTATGCGGCTTCGATTGAGCATCTCTTCGAGAAGCCGCTCTAGAGCGATTTTTCTGCGACTGCGAGGTTATAAAATTTCAATTTGCTGCACCCGGGCATTGCAATATTTCGCGACGATCGGTATTTCGTCTGGAAACGGCGCGATTCTGCGCTGCGGCACAGTTGCAAGGGAGCATGACATGGCACTGGATACGGATATCGGAATCGCGTCCTATGACGCGCCCGAGAAGGATCTTTACGAAATCGGGGAAATGCCGCCGCTGGGCTATGTCCCCAAACAGATGTATGCATGGGCGATCCGCCGCGAGCGACATGGCGAGCCGGACAAGTCCTTTCAGGTCGAAGTCGTGGACACATGGGAGATCGACAGCCACGAAGTGCTCGTTCTCGTGATGGCGGCTGGCGTGAACTACAACGGGGTCTGGGCCGGTCTCGGTGTGCCGATCAGCCCGTTCGATGGTCACAAGCAACCCTATCATATCGCGGGGTCCGACGCCTCGGGTATCGTGTGGAAAGTCGGCGACAAGGTGAAGACCTGGAAGGTCGGTGACGAGGTGGTCATTCACTGTAATCAGGATGATGGCGACGACGAGGAATGCAACGGTGGCGACCCGATGTTTTCACCGACCCAGCGGATTTGGGGGTATGAGACCCACGATGGTTCATTCGCGCAGTTCACACGGGTGCAGGCGCAACAGCTCTTGCCGCGCCCGAAACACCTGACCTGGGAGGAATCGGCCTGTTACACGCTGACATTGGCCACCGCATACCGGATGCTCTTCGGGCACCACCCGCATGAACTCAAACCCGGGCAGAATGTCCTGGTCTGGGGCGCCTCGGGTGGATTGGGGTCATATGCGATCCAGTTGATCAACGCGGCGGGTGGTAACGCGATCGGTGTGATTTCCGACGAGGACAAGCGCGACTTTGTCATGGATCTCGGTGCAAAGGGCGTGATCAACCGCAAGGATTTCAACTGCTGGGGGCAGCTTCCGACGGTCAATACCGAGGAATACAAGCAGTGGTTCAACGAAGTTCGCAAGTTTGGCAAGGCGATCTGGGATATCACCGGCAAGGGCAATAACGTTGATATCGTTTTCGAACATCCGGGCGAGGCGACCTTCCCGGTTTCGACCTTCGTCTGCAAGAAGGGCGGAATGGTCGTGATCTGCGCCGGGACCAGCGGGTTCAATTGCACCTTCGACGTGCGCTATATCTGGATGCACCAGAAACGCCTTCAGGGGTCACATTTCGCGCATCTCAAGCAGGCGGCTTCTGCAAACCGCCTGATGGTGGAAAGGCGGCTCGATCCCTGCATGTCGGAGGTGTTCCCCTGGACCGATATTCCGCATGCACACGTCAAGATGATGCGAAACGAGCACAAACCCGGGAACATGGCAGTGCTTGTGCAAGCGCCGACGACAGGGCTGCGAACGGTCGAAGATGTGATCGACGCTGGTAAGTCCTAAATCCGTAAACTTCACCTGAATCGCCCACGCAGAACACGGGTTTTGCGTGGGCGATTTGCATTCTAATAGTGGCGGGTATCGTTCTGATTTCAGCACCTTACATTTCCCAGTATCGCTATTTCCGGGGAGTTGTTTTTGCGAGTTCCCAATTTTCGCAATCGTGCTACGGTGGTTTTTACTCGTTGCGAACCACCTAAGGGAGAGGATGGCTATGAAGAACGATTGGATACTGGATGTTCTCGCGGATCTTAAGACATTCGCGCAGGCGAATGGCCTGACCCAGCTTGCCGAGCAACTGGAGGATACCACTCTTGTTGCTGCGGCGGAGATTGCGTCCGGGGTGGAAGAGGCAAAACCAGGTGCGGAAACCGAGACGGGAGAGCCTGGACGAACTCCTCGAACGACTGGAACAAGTGTCTGATCTCGAGGAGTTTCAGGCCGTCTTGGAACCTTTCGGGGTCGGACGAGCGGAGGCCCATGTGGCCTGATTGTAAAAGCGCCATGTTGTGAATGGTCAGGGCGCTCGATAATGTCGCCGCATGACAGTGATGCGCCCGACCTTTTCCCATGACCAGGCAGATGCCTTTGACCGCATCGCCGAGGCATTGTGCGCCATGGGAATCAACCTTGACGATTGCACTCTGACGCCGCCCCGCGATGGCAAGGGCGCGGTTCTTGCGATTGTTGGCAAGGCGGGCTCGGGCAAGACGCTTCTTCTGGCCGAACTGTTCAAGGCCATGGATAACTGTGGTGTGGAAGTGGTTTCGGGCGACTACGAGGGTCGTCGCCGCATGGATCGGCGCACATTGGCCGTTCTGGCCCCGACGAACAAGGCAGCGAGCGTGCTGCGGACACGCCGCGTACCTGCGACCACGATCCACCGCATTCTTTACACGCCCGTCTATGACCCGGAATACGAACATATTGCTGAATGGCTGGCCGGAGAGGGCGAACGCCCCGAGATCGAGGGGCTGACCGATATCGCGCTGGAACGGGCGGCCGCATTCTTCAAGATACATCGTTCGATTCCGGGGGCTCTGGCGGCGGCTGGATTGCGTGGCTCCGATTTCATCACCGGCTGGAAACGCCGCGAAGAGCCCCTCGATGTCGGGTTCGTTGATGAAGCGTCGATGCTCGACGACCGGCAGTTCGATGACCTGCGCGAAATTTTCCCGATGCTTGTGCTGTTTGGTGATCCGGCACAGCTCGCGCCGGTCAACCAGTCCGGCACGATGGTTTTCGACAAGTTGGATGACGGTGCAAAACTGATCTTGCATCGTGTTCATCGGCAGGACGCTGATAACCCGATCCTTGATCTTGCGCATGCGCTCTCCGATCCTGAAGTGGGGTTCGAGGATTTTGAAACCATGGTCGAAGAGACCGCGCGCCGCGATGATCGCGTTGTCTGGGGGCAGCGAGTCGAGGTCGACTTGATGGCGCGGAGCCCGGTTCTGGTTTGGCGCAATGCAACCCGTATTCGCCTCATCAACGCGTTTCGCCGGGTCCATGATGCGCCCGAAACCGAGTTGTTGCCGGGCGAGCCGTTGATCTGCGACGGTCTGGAACTGCCGTTGAAGCATCGCAAGAAGCGGCTCGACCTTGAGGCGCGCGGGCTGATCAAAGGGGCGCAGGTTATCTATCTAGGGCCGGGACGGAAGGCCGGGTTTTCGCGCCTGCATGTGATTGGAGCGCCTGACCCTCAGGTGTCGGCGGCTTCGATCGTGAAGATTGAAAAGCCGGACGAGGAAGAGCCGTTCATTCCC
Source organism: Aquicoccus porphyridii (assembly GCF_008369105.1). Taxonomy (GTDB): domain Bacteria; phylum Pseudomonadota; class Alphaproteobacteria; order Rhodobacterales; family Rhodobacteraceae; genus Aquicoccus; species Aquicoccus porphyridii. Next base: position 86,816 of record NZ_VINQ01000013.1, read on the forward strand.
TTCGCCGCGCGGATGGGGGCGACGTTCCTGCATGGCGCGGCGGTCACCATCCACAAGGCGCAAGGCTCGCAATGGGAGAGTGTGCAGGTCTTCGCCCCGGATCTATTCGCGGCGGCGCGTATGGGACGCATGGAGGCGGGGCAGCCGCTCTGGAAACGTCTTGCCTATGTCGCGATCACCCGGGCACAGGAACGGCTTTTCTGGGTTGTACGAAACCGCCTGTCGAAACCGATCGGCCAATTGAGAACCGACGATCTTGCCGTTCCCGCCGTGCCGCTCGAACTTGAAGGAACCGAGATATGAAATCGATCCTGATCACCGGTGCGAGTGCTGGTATAGGACGTGCCACTGCGCGTCGCTTCCTTGCGGAGGGATGGTGTGTGGGGCTGATGGCAAGGCGCCGCGATGCATTGGAGGATTTGGCCGAGGGGTTCGAGAACGCGGTGATCCTGCCCGGCGATGTGACCTGCGAAACCGATGTTGAAGACTCCGTCACCACTTTCCTGGAGCGTGCAGGGCGGTTGGGCGTTCTCTTCAACAATGCCGGGATGTTCGGTCCGACCAGCCTGATCGACGAGATGCACTATGATGAGTGGCGTAAGGTGGTCGATGTGAACCTGCATGGCATGTTCCTTGCGGCGCGCGCCGCGTTTCGCGCCATGCGGGCGCAAGATCCGCAAGGCGGACGGATCATCAATAACGGGTCGATCTCGGCGCATGCGCCGCGTGACATGTCGATTGCCTACACGACAACGAAACACGCGATTACGGGAATGACCAAGTCCTTGTCGCTTGATGGTCGGGCTTTCGACATTGCCTGCGGTCAAATCGACATCGGGAATGCGCGCACCGATCTTCTTGACGGGTTGATCCAGCGCAATCCCGACAATCCCCCGCCCGTGATGGATGTGTCCCATGTTGCGGATGCCGTTTTTCAAATGGCGACGTTGCCGCCCGAGGCAAATGTGCAATTCATGACGATCATGGCGACCAAGATGCCCTTCGTCGGTCGCGGATGACCAACCGGTGGCCAGTTCAGGCCTGACGGAAGATCCTGAAAGCCGCTGAGGCGCCCCACCCGGCCAGTATGGCGATTGCCAGGGAGAGCAAGCCGTAGATGACGGGTTGTTCCCGCGACAGGTTGAACAGAAATCGCTCCAGCCCGACTTTTCGAACATTGATCACGGTTTCATAATTCGCGATGACGGTTCGGTTTCTCAGCAGGAAAACACGCGTCTTGTAATCGCCCTCGGTGAGATTCGAGGGCAGGGCGATTGATGTTCTGAACAAGGTTTGTTGGTCGATGCGGACGGCGTCTTCAAGGAACTGGTAAAGACCGTTATTGCTTCGAATTCGGATCACGGCCTTTGCAAACGCATCGACGTCGGTGATATGGCTGGGCGCTCCGACAAGCCGGATTGAGCGCGGAATCGATACATGGTGCCGCAAATCATCGGAATCCGAGATTATCTCATTGAACGGGCCACTGGTCGCCACGGCATAAAAGGCTGGGGCCGAGTCAATCTCCAACGCGTCGGTGTTGACCCAGATCCCATACCGCTTTTCCTTGCGGCGCACAGTGACGGGGAGGGATGGCCCCTCGATCGTGACAATCACGTCCAGAGGTTGATCTGCCGGGGGGGGTGTCTCGCGTTTGACGGCCCCGAAAATCAGGATTTCCGACCCGTCGAAATTGGCGGTGATTGCAACGCGGTTCTGGCTCAACCCCAGAACGACCTCTTCGCTGGTTCCGGCCGCCGCGACCGGAACCAACAGGAGGCAAAGGGCAAGAAGGTGGCGCATCAATGCCCCCCCGCTGCGCCAAGCGAATAAAGCTCGGCGGGTTGCAGAAGCAGGTCCAGCGCAAGTTTCGCACAAACGGCGAGCACCATCGCGGCCAGCAGGACACGCAATTGCTCGGCTTTCATGTGAACGCCGATGCGAGTTCCGATCTGGGCGCCGATCACGCCGCCGATCAGCAGCAAGACGGCGAGCGCCATATCGACGGTATAGTTGGTGGTCGCATGCAGCATCGTTGTGAATGCAGTCACGAAGATGATCTGGAACAAGGAGGTTCCGACCACAACCTTGGTCGGCATGCCAAGCAGATAGATCATCGCCGGGACCATGATGAACCCCCCGCCCACACCCATGATCGCGGCGAGAATACCGACGGACAAGCCAATCAGAAGTGGCGGGATCACCGAAATATAGAGGCCCGAGGTGCGAAAGCGCATTTTGAAGGGCAACGCGTGGACCCAGTTACGCTGTCGGCGTTTTGGCACGGGGGTGGCTTGTGTGTTTCGGGCGCGCCGGATCGCATTGAAGCTCTCGATGAACATCAACCCGCCCACGACGCCGAGGAAAACGACGTAGCACAGCTTGACCAGCAGATCGACCTGACCAAGCGATTTCAGATAATTGAAGAGCAAAACACCGAAGGCGGCACCGACAAGCCCGCCGATCAGCAGCACCGTTCCCATCTTGAGATCGACGGTCTTGCGTTTGAGATGCGCCAGCACACCCGAGAAGGATGACGCGACGATCTGGTTCGCTTCGGTCGCGACCGCAACGGCGGGCGGGATGCCGATGAAAAACAGGAGCGGTGTCATCAGGAAACCGCCGCCGACACCGAACATGCCCGATAGAATGCCAACGATCCCGCCAAGACCAAGCAGGAGAAACGCATTGACCGACACTTCGGCTATCGGGAGATAGATTTGCATGTCGGTAGCTAGCGCGGGAGATACCAGTAATGCAAGGACGTGAAACAGGCATTTTGGCATATGCCGTCAAAACATCCCGAAGTCAGATTGTTTTTTTGCCAGACGTCACCGTTCTTTCACATAAGGTTCGCCACCGGCTCGGGGTGGGGTGGCCCTGCCGACAAAACCGGCGAGTATCACCACCGTCAGCACATAGGGCAGCGCCTGCACGAATTGCAGTGGCAAGGTCACGCCCAAGAGGTCGATCTTCTGAAACCGCGTCTCGATGGCAAAAAGAAAGCCGAATAGAAGACAGGCCATGAGCGCGTGCCAGGGGCGCCACTTGGCAAAGATCAGCGCGGCCAGCGCGATAAAGCCACGGTTGGCGGTCATGTCCTTGGTGAAGTTTGCTTGCAGGCCGGTGGCCATATAGGCCCCGGCGATGCCGCAGAGCACGCCGCATATGATCACGGCTTGATAACGCAGGCGAATAACCGACACCCCGGCTGTGTCCACGGCCTCTGGCGCTTCGCCGACAGCGCGCAGGCGCAGGCCAAACCGCGAGCGATACAACACCCACCATGTCATTGGGACCATCGCCAACGCAACATAGACGAGAATGGAATGCCCGGATAGAAGTTCGGCATAGATCGGGCCGAGAAACGGAAACTCGGCGACCTGATCCGCAAATGGCAGTTTGATCGGTTCAAAACGCGCCAATCCCACCAATGACGGTGTGCGCCCGCCTTGGGAAAACCATGCTTCCGCGACAAGAACCGTCATACCGGCCGCAAGGAAGTTGATCGCGACACCCGAGATGAGCTGATTGCCGCGAAAATTGATGGATGCAAGCGCATGAATGAGTGCAAGCGTGACGGATGACGCGATCCCGGCGGCAAGCCCGATCCAGGCCGAGCCCGACAGAAAGGCCACGGCGGCCGAAAAGAAAGCCGCCGCCAGCATCTTTCCTTCGAGGCCGATGTCGAAGATGCCGGAGCGCTCTGAATAAAGCCCCGCAAGGCACGCCAGAAGGAGGGGGGTGGCGCTTCGGATCGTGGAGTCGAGCAACTGGATGAGAGTTGTGAAATCCATGACTCAGCTCTCCTTGCGCCGCAGGGCGAGAAACAGGCGTTCCAATGGCATACGCACCATGTTGTCCAGCGCGCCCGTGAAAAGGATGACAAGAGCCTGAATTACGATGATCAATTCGCGCGGTATGGTGGTCCAGAGCGCAAGTTCGGCCCCGCCTTGATAGAGGAATCCGAACAGAATTGCGGCGAGAAAGACACCCAAAGGATGAGACCGCCCCATGAGGGCAACCGCAATACCGATAAACCCGGCCCCTTCTGTCGAATTCAGAATGAGCCGCTCTGCCTCGCCCTGTGTGGTGTTTACCGCCATCAGCCCGGCCAGCGCGCCGGAAATCATGAGCGCGATCATGGTGATCCGTGCCGGGGATATGCCTGCATAAAGTGCAGCCGGTTCGGATCGCCCGAATGCACGAATCTCGTAGCCAAGGCGCGTTCGCCAGATCAGGAGCCAGACCAGAACACAGGCCAGAACCGCTATGAAGAACGACACGTTTGCGGGCGTCCCGCGAAACAACACGTTGTCCGCGGTCGAGAACATGTCGCGGAATGTCGGCAGGTTCGTGGCTTCCGGAAAACGCGCCGTGGCCGGGTCCATCGCGCCCTTGGGGCGCAACACGTTGACCAAAAGGTAGTTCAGGAGCGTCGCGGCAATGAAGTTGAACATGATCGTCGTGATCACGATATGACTGCCGCGCTTGGCCTGAAGCCACGCCGGTATCAGGGCCCAGGCGGCGCCGAACAGCATCGCCGCCAGGGTGGTTCCGATCAGCGACACGCTCCAATGCGGCCAAGGGATGTAGAGACAGGCAAGGGCCACGCCCAACCCGCCGAGCATGGCCTGGCCTTCGCCGCCGATATTGAACATGCGCGCGTGGAACGCGACGGCGACGGCCAAGCCGGTGAACATGAAATTCGTTGCATAATAGAGCGTATAGCCCCATCCCGCCGAGCGCATCAGCGCCCCGTCGACCATCAGGCGAAACGCCGCGACCGGGTTTTCGCCGATGCCGATAATGACCAGGGCCGAGAGAATCGCCGCAAGCAGAAGAGAAATCAGCGGGACCAGCACCGCATCGGCCCATGCCGGCATTTTCTGCATCAGGCGGCCTTTCCTTTGACACCGGCCATCATGAGGCCAAGTTCGGTTTCATCACTTGCGTCGGGCAGCCGTTCGCCCATGATCTGGCCGTCGCACATCACCGCGATCCGGTCCGAGAGGGCCATGATCTCGTCAAGTTCGACCGAGACCAGAAGGATTGCCTTGCCCATGTCGCGCAGGGCGATGATCTGTTGATGGATGAATTCGATCGCACCGATGTCGACGCCTCGGGTCGGTTGACCAATCAGCAGGACGTCGGGGTTGCGTTCGATTTCGCGCGCGACCACAAGTTTCTGTTGATTGCCGCCCGAAAAGTTGCGCGCGAGCAGATCGGGGTCCGGCGGGCGCACGTCAAATCGACCCATCTGGGCGGCGGTGTCACGCCGCATCGCGGCGTTATTCATCAGCAGGCGATTGGTTTGATAGGCCGGATCATGGTGATAGCCAAAGGCCATGTTCTCCCACGCGGTGAATTCCAGGATCAGCCCCCGGCGCTGCCGATCCTCGGGCACGTGGCCGATGCCGTCATTGCGGCGCGCCCGTCCGTTGGCATACTTCCCTGAAATATCAAGCGGCTGACCGTGCAGGCTTATCAGGCCGGTGGCAAGTTGCATTCCTCCCAGAACTTCGAGCAACTCGGACTGACCATTGCCCGTGACACCGGCGATGCCGAGGACTTCGCCCGCGTGTACAGTGAAAGACACCCCCTTGAGCCGTTCAACACCGGTGCTGTCCGTCACCCGCAGATCTTCCACTGCGAGCACCGGAGGGCCGGGTCTGGCCGGTGTCTTCGTCACGCGCAGCAGAACCTTGCGGCCGACCATCAACTCGGCCAATTGCTCGGGGCTGGTGTCTTCGGTTCGGACTGTCGCCGTCATCTCACCACGACGCATGACGCTGACCGTATCCGTTATCTCCATGATTTCGCGCAGCTTGTGGGTGATGAAGATGATGGTTTTGCCTTCTTCGCGCAGGCGCGCCAGGATGCGGAAAAGCTGATCCGCCTCGGATGGGGTCAGCACGCCGGTGGGCTCGTCCAGGATCAGCACCTCGGCCTGACGATAGAGCGCCTTGAGGATTTCAACCCTTTGCTGCTTTCCGACACCGAGGTCCGAGATCAGTGCATCGGGGTCGACATGCAATTCGTATTCCCGTTCCAGCTCGGTCAGGATGCGCCGCGCCTTGGCCAGGGATGGGCGTAGCGGGGCACCGTCCTCGGCTCCGAGAATGACGTTTTCCAGAACGGTGAAGTTGTCCACCAGCTTGAAATGCTGGAACACCATGCCGATGCCCGCGGCGATGGCGGAATGGCTGTCGGTGATCCGGGCTTTCTTTCCATGGATGAAAACCTCGCCGGAATCGGCCTTGTAGAACCCGTAAAGGATCGACATCAGTGTCGATTTTCCGGCGCCGTTTTCACCAATGATGCCATGGATCGTTCCCGGCATCACCCGAATGGAAATATCCTTGTTGGCTTGCACAGGCCCGAAAGCCTTGGAAATGCCTATAAGTTCGATGGCCGGGACGGTCATTGTCTTCCCTTGGACCGGGTAATCCGGTGATCTAGTGTCCAGATATGTCGCAGGTTGTGGCACGGGTGCGACGCGTGCCTCGGCGGGCGGGGCGGTGAATGCCCCGCCCATGCGGCGGATCAGAAATCGATAACCGGGCAGCTATCGTTCTCGTAATAGCCGACGACATTCAATTCGCCCGCGATGATCGCCTCGCGCGCGGCATCGACCTCGGCTTTCATTTCGTCCGAGATCAGTGCGGCGTTATGTTCGTCAAGCGCATATCCGACACCGTCCTCGGCAAGACCAAGCGTGAACACGCCGGTTTCAAGGTTTTCGCCAGCGGTCATCGCATCATACACCGCGACATCGACGCGCTTGAGCATCGAGGTCAGGACCTTGCCGGGGTGCAGGTGGTTCTGGTTGCTGTCCACGCCAATCGAGAGGATACCCTCATCCGCGGCGGTTTGCAGAACACCCACCCCGGTGCCGCCTGCGGCCGCATAGACCACGTCGGCGCCCTGGCTGATTTGTGCCTTGGTCAGTTCCGACCCCTTGACCGGGTCGTTCCAGGCCGCGGGCGTCGTGCCGGTCATGTTGGCGATGATCTTGATATCCGGATTGACGGCCATCGCACCCTGGGCGTAGCCACAGCCGAAATGCCGGATCAGCGGGATGTCCATGCCGCCGACGAAACCAACCGTGCCGCTTTCGGATGCCATCGCGGCCAGCATGCCGACCAGATACGACCCCTCGTGTTCGGCAAATCCGATCTGGCGGATGTTGGGTGCGTCCAGCCAGGTCACGTCCACGGCAGTGAATTTCGTATCGGGATAGTCAGGCGCGACATTGCTAAGCGGATCGGCCATGGCAAAGCCCATGGTGATCACCGGGTTGAAACCGGCCTCGGCAAAGCGGCGCAACGCCTGTTCGCGCTGCGCTTCGGATTGAAGCTCGATCTCGCGGAAAGAACCACCGGTATCCTCGACCCAGCGTTTGGCGCCGTTATAGGCCGCTTCGTTGAAAGATTTGTCGAATTTCCCACCAAGGTCAAAAATCAGGGCGGGCTCCGAAAGCGCGGCTCCGGCGGAAAGGGACAGCATTGCAGCAGCCCCGAGGCATTTGGTCATGAGGGTCATGGTATTCTCCCTGTTGGTTAACGGACGGTGGTCGTTGAAGCGCCACGCGCCCGGTTCGCGAGCAGATCAAAAGATCAGAACGATTTAGGCCGGGTTCGATGCCCGACGTCAATACGTATCTGCCCGATCCGGATGCAGGCGCGCAATTGACCCCAAGTCAATCGTGGAGCGGTTTTTCCATGATCAGCGCATCGCTGTACCGGCCATCGGCGTGGGAGTAGTACGCGTTTCGCGTCGCGATCAGGCGGTATCTGGAGGCGGAATAAAGCGCGTATGCCGCCCGGTTGTCGGCCGATACCTCCAGAAACGCGCGGGTCGCGCCGCGCGTTCTGGCCATGTCCTCGAACTGGTGCAGACAGGTGCGTGCCTGCCCCTGTCGGCGTGCGGATGGGGCGGTTGCGAGCGTCAGCAGTTCCGCTTCGTCCGCGATGACCCGCCCTAGCGCAAAGCCGTTATCGGTCGTGACCAGAAACACATGGGCGTTTGCGAGCAGAGTGGAAAATTCCTGCGCACTCCATCCCCGTTGACCGGCAAAGGCCTGTTTGTGGATCTCGGCTAGTGTCTCAGGAGTCATCGAGGAGTGCAGGGGCGGCGTCGCGTGCAGGAGCGGCATCGGCGGGACGGATATAGAGCGGGGCAGGGGGTGTCGTCGTGTCGATGTCGATCCGGGTGGCCGCTATTCGGGCGATGGTTTCAGCGCATTCTTCATGCGGGCCGATCCACCTGTGCTGCTGCTCCGTGGTGTCCTCGACGTCGTCCAACGCGCACAGGATGGGCGGTTTCGCTCCGGCCTCGGTGAACCGCTGGAGATAGACCTGCCCGCGTGGCGCATCGACAAGGGTGACGCAGGGGCGGGGCTGACCATAGGCAAGCGCGTCGAACCGGGAGACGCCGATGGCGGGAACGCCAAGCGCCAGTGCAAGCCCGCGCGCCGTGGCGACCGCGATACGAATGCCGGTGAAATTTCCCGGGCCGATACCAACACCGATTGCGTCCAGATCGGTCCACCCGATCCCCGCCTCGGTCAGGATTTCGTCGAGCATGGGCATGAGGCGCTCGGCCTGACCGCGCCCCATGTCTTCGTGGCGCAATGATTGAATGTGATCGCCTGACAGCAAAGCGGCGGCGCAATGCGCCGCCGATGTGTCGAAGGCCAGAATATGCGTGTCAGACCCCAATCGGGCGCACCTCGGTCACTTCGGGGATATAGTGACGCAGCAGGTTCTCGATCCCCATCTTGAGGGTCAGGGTCGACGAGGGGCAACCGGCACAGGCACCTTGCATGTGAAGATATACCACCCCTTTTTCGAACCCGTGAAAGGTGATGTCACCACCATCCTGCGCCACGGCAGGGCGCACACGGGTATCGAGCAACACCTTGATCTGGTTGATGATCCCGCTGTCGGGGCCATCGTTTTCAACATGGCCACCGGATGTTGCCGCGCCTTCTGCCATGACCGGTGCACCGGATTGGAAATGTTCCATGATCGCGCCGAGGATTGCCGGTTTGATATGGTCCCATTCGATTTCGTCGGATTTGGTCACGGTCACGAAATCGTTCCCGAGAAACACGCCCTTGACCCCGCCGATGGCGAACACGCGCGCGGCCAGCGGTGAGACGCCGGTGTCTACGGGGTCGGGAAAATCGGCGGTGCCGCTTTCCATGACGGTCTGGCCAGGCAGGAATTTGAGCGTGGCCGGGTTGGGTGTGGATTCGGTTTGAATGAACATATCTGGCGCACCTTTTCGTTTCAGGTCATCATATGCGCGTCATGCGTGTTGAAGTCAAGGTTTGGAACGATTCTAAAACAGGTTACGTGATCGCCTCGAGCCGCTCGCGTGAGATGTCACCCGGCACGATGGTGATCGGAATGGACAGGCTGCCCGATGATCGGGTGAGTTGGGTGACAAGCGGGCCGGGGCCCTTCTTGTCCACTCCGGCACCCAGGACCAGCACCCCGATTTCGGAATCGTCCTTGATCTGGGCGAGGATTTCGTTGATCGGATCGCCCTCGCGGATGACCAGTTCGGGGTCGACATTCTGCTTGTCGCGCATCCATTTGGCGAAGACTTCGAAATGCGCCTCGATCCTTTCGCGAGCCTCTTCGCGCATCAGGTCGCCGACACCGATCCAGTGATTGAACTCTTCCGGCGGTATGACGGCGAGAACCTCGACACCGCCGCCGGTCTTGGCCGCGCGCATCGCGGCAAAGCGCATCGCGTTGAGGCATTCACGACTGTCATCGAGAACGACGAGGAATTTCCGCATTCGGTTTTCTCCTGACATTGCAGCGCGGCCCAGATCCGGCTCGCAGGTTCATTCTAACCGTTCGACGCGGCCCAGTCCCAGTAAAGTTCGCGAACCTGGCGTGTCACGGGGCCGACCTGGTATTGCGTGTCGTCAAAGGCTGTGACCGGCGTGACCTTGGACATGTTGCCCGAGAGGAAAACCTCGTCGGCGTCGTGGAAGTCCTCGAAGGTGAGCACGGTCTCATGGACCTTGATCCCTTCGCCCGCGAGGTTCGAGATGTGGCGCGCCCGGGTGATGCCGGAGAGAAAGGTGCCGTTCGGAATGGGTGTGAAGATGTCGCCATCCTTGACCATGAACACGTTGGCGGTTGCGGTTTCGGCCACGTTGCCCATGGCGTCGGCCACCAGCGCATTGCCAAAGCCTCTCGATTTTGCCTCTTTCAGCATCCGGGCGTTGTTGGGATAAAGGCATCCGGCCTTGGCGTTCACCACCGCATCTTCGAGCACCGGGCGGCGAAAACGGGTGCGGGTCAGTGTCGTTGTGGCCGAAGGGTCGGCCATCGGGATCGCTTCGAGGCAGACGCAAAAGCCGGTGTCGTCCGGTTTCGGTGCGATTGCGCCTGTGGTCATGTCACCGTCGATTCCCCAATACATCGGGCGGATATAGACGGCCTCGGATTTATCATATGTTTCAAGGCCTTCGCGGATGATCTCGACCATCTGGGCGGCATCGACCGTGGGGGTGAGCATCAGGGCCGCTGCCGAGCGGTTGACCCGGGCGCAATGGGCGTCGAGATCGGGGGCGAGCCTGTTGAAAAAGCGTGCGCCGTCGAACACGGTGGTCCCAAGCCACGACCCGTGATCGGCCGATGTCATGACCGGAACTTCGCCCTCGTGCCATGTGCCGTTGAAGTAGGTTCGGATATTGCTGCCAACTGCCATTTGATTTGTCTCCCTCACTCGGACGCGAGGTTATGGCGCGGGGGCAGGAGCGTAAAGGGGGCAGTTGGGAGGCGTGACAGAATGCGCGCCTCCCGCATCCGTTAACGGATGGTTAACGCACCATGCCGACGATGTCGTAGGTGCGATCCAGGATCGGCGCGGCGATCGCGCGGGCACGGGCCGCGCCGTTTTGTAGAATGCGGTCGATCTCGGTCACATCCTGCATCAGCCGGGCCATTTCCTCCGAGATCGGGGCCAGTTTCGCAACCGCGAGATCGGCCAGCATCGGTTTGAACTCGGAAAACTGTTTGCCGCCCAGATCGCGCAGCACCGCATCGACGCCCTGTTCCGACAATGCCGCATAAATGTTAACAAGATTGCGCGCTTCCGGGCGCTCTTCGAGTCCCTTGGCCTCGGAGGGCAGGGCCAAGGGGTCGGTCTTGGCCTTGCGGATCTTGCGCGCGATCGTGTCGGCATCGTCGGTCATGTTGATGCGGCTGGCATCCGAGGTGTCGGATTTCGACATCTTCTTGGCACCGTCGCGCAAGCTCATCACCCGTGTGGCCGCGCCTTCGATCACCGGTTCGGTGATCGGGAAGAAATCGACGCCGTAATCGTGGTTGAACTTGATCGCGATGTCGCGGGTCAGCTCGAGATGCTGTTTCTGATCCTCGCCCACGGGCACGTGGGTGGCGTGATAGACAAGGATGTCGGCGGCCATGAGCGACGGGTAGGCGAAGAGCCCGAGCGAGGCGTTCTGCTGGTTCTTGCCGGCCTTGTCCTTCCACTGGGTCATCCGCTGCATCCAGCCCATGCGGGCGACACAGTTGAAGATCCAGGCGAGCTGGGTGTGTTCGGCCACCTGGGACTGGTTGAAAAGAATGGATTTTTCCGGGTCGAGCCCGGCGGCGATGAAACCGGCGGCCAGTTCGCGCGTGGCGTTGCGCAGGTCGGCGGGGTCTTGCCAGACGGTAATGGCGTGCAGATCGACCATGCAATAGATCGATTCGATCCCGTTATTCTGCATCTCGACAAAGCGTTTGAGCGCGCCGAGATAGTTGCCCAGATGCAGGTTGCCCGAGGGCTGAATCCCCGAGAACACCCGGGGCGTGAAACCCGCCCCGCTGGCTGCGTCTGTCATGGCCGTTTCTCCGTCTGGATTTCTGGGTTGCGCTGGCTTACCCATGGGGGAAAGCGCCGTCAAGGAAGTGAGGCATGAGCAACCAATTCAATCCCGGCCCGATGCAGACCGGCCCGGTCAATCCGATGCCGCCCGTGGTGGTGGGGCTGTTCCTCGTGATGCTGGGGATCGAGGCCGCGTTGAGCCTTGGAAACATGGGATATATTGGTGGTCCGGGGGCGGTGGGATGGCGCGCGGGCGCGGTGCAGACCTATGGAATCAACGGCGCGATCGTCGACTGGATGCTGGCGCAGGGGGTGTTCCCGGCAGAGCACATGATGCGGTTCGTGACCTATCTTTTCGTGCATGGATCGTTCACGCACATGATCGTGGCCGGTGTGTTGCTGCTGGCGCTGGGCAAGTTCGTGGGCGATGTATTCGCGTGGTGGGCGGTTTTGGGGGTGTTTTTCGGGTCGGGGATCGGCGGGGCGGTGGTCTGGGCGCTGGTGCTGGGCGATCCGGGCTATATTTTCGGCGCCTTTCCGGGGGTTTACGGGCTTATCGGGGCGTTCAGTTTCATCCTGTGGCTGCGGTTGGGGCAGGCCGGCGAGAACCGGGCGCGGGCCTTTGTTCTGATCGGGTTCCTGATAGGTATCCAATTGATTTTCGGGCTTCTTTTCGGGGCGCGCAGCGATTGGGTGGCCGATCTGGGGGGCTTTGCCTGCGGCTTCCTGCTGTCCTTCGTGGTCAGCCCGGGTGGCTGGCAGAGCCTGCGCGCGCGGCTGCGCCATCGCTGATGCGACGGGGCACCGTTCGGTGGGGTTAACACGAATTTTCGGCGAAAATCCGGGGGGTGATTTCCGGCTGTTGCCCGGCTGTTATGCGTACACCGCCGCAGCGCAGCGACAATCGCCGCCAAAGGCGTTAACGCAACGCGCGCAATCCGGGGCGCGCGTCATGTCACTTCCGGCTTGCGGCATGCGTCCGGAAGGCGGTAAACGGGAGCAACCCGCCCCGCGTTTGTCGAGGAGATAACACATGCCCGCGCGTATCTTTCAGCCGAGCCGCAACGCCATGACGTCCGGCACCGCCAAGACCAAGCACTGGGTGCTGGAATTCGCGCCCGCCGAGGCGCGCGATATTGATCCGCTGATGGGCTGGACCTCGTCGGGGGACACGCAATCGCAGGTCCGCATGAAGTTCCCGACCAAGGAGGCGGCGCTGGCCTATGCCAAGGCCAAGGGCATCGACGCGGTGGTGATGCGCCCGCACAAGCGCAAGCTCAATATCCGCCCCGGTGGCTATGGCGACAATTTCGCCACCAGCCGACGCCAGGTCTGGACCCACTGAAGCGTTGCGAACCGGGGCAAAGGCCCCGCCGGGGCGAATTTCGATCACCCCATGGGGCGCCCGCCGGGCGCCTTTTTCATGTGTCGCACCCCTGGTTTTTGCAGGGGGACGAACATTAACGGTGCAGGATCGAATATTCGGGCAAGTCCCGACCCGGTTTTCTTTCGCCGTTATATGGCCGTTACAACCGGGTGCGAGAAAGAAATTGACCGCTTGGGAAAAAAAGGCCCAAGCTGGGCGCAATCAATGCAAACCAATCTGTGCGAGAGGGAGTGGAATTCATGTGCAGCAAATCAAGTGGTGTTCTGACGGCCGTGATCGGCCTGGCCGTCGCTGGCTGGGGCCAGACGGCGGGCGCCGATACGTTGCGGCTCTTGACCTGGGGGGGCTATGCGCCCGACGACGTGATCGAGATGTTCGAGGCCGAGACCGGCCACACGGTCGAGGTGACCCTGTCGAACAACGAGGAAATGATCGCCAAGCTGCGCGCCACGGCGGGCGGCGGGTTCGATCTGGCCCAGCCCAGCCAGGACCGGATCGCGGGGCCGCAGGAAGAGTTCGGCATCTATAAACCGATCGACATGTCGAAGATCGACCAGGATAAATTCATCCCCTCGATGCTGTCCGCGACCATGGCCAACACCACGGTGGGTGGCGAGGTCTACGGCGTGCCGCATGTCTGGGGCACTTCGGGGCTGGTGCTCGACACGGCCAATGCCGGGATGGTCGAGGATTACACCGATCTGTGCAGCGACGAGGTGGCGGGCAAGGTGTCCTATCGCCTGAAGCGCCCGACACTGATCGGGTTCGCCTTTGCCATGGGCATGGACCCGTTCGCCGCCTATGGCGACGAGGCCGCCTATACCGAGATCATGGAGAAGGTCGAGGCCAAGCTGGTCGAGTGCAAGCCCAACGTGAAGACCTATTGGGGCGGCGGTGACGAGTTGATGGGGCTGGTGCGTTCGGGCGAGGTGGTCGCGTCGATGGCGTGGGATACCGGTGGCTGGAAGCTGAATGCCGACAATCCCGACATCAGCTTTGTTGCGCCCGCATCCGGGGCGCTGGGCTGGATCGACACGTTCGTTCTGCCCGCCAAGGGGCAGGCCGACGATGCCGCCTATGACTGGATCAACTTCGTGATGCAGCCCGAGATCGCGGCGAAGATCACCGATGCGGCGGGCAATTTCACCGCATCGAAAGGGGCCGACGAGTTTGTCGATGATGCGCTCAAGGCGCGGTACCAGGCATCGTTCCCGCCCGAAGCGGTGGATAACATCAAGTGGTATCCGCCGGTTCCCGCCGGGCTCGAAGCGATCGAGGGCGGTGTTCTCGACCGGGTGAAGGCGGCCAACTGATCCCTGCAAGCCAATTGCGGCGGCATCCCCCGCGCGGGGGTGCCGCCGACATGATTCATGGAAAGCCCGATGACACCCGATCTTGAATGCAAGGCGCTGACCCGGCGGTTCGGCGAATTCCGCGCTGTCGATGACGTATCCTTTGCCGTCCCGGCAGGTTCGTTCTTTTCCATCCTCGGGCCGTCGGGCTGTGGCAAGACCACGATCATGCGGATGATCGCGGGATTCCTGGAACCCACGTCGGGGGATATCCTCATCACGGGGAAATCGGTGCTGGATGTGCCGCCCAACAAGCGGGCGGTGAACATGGTGTTTCAACATCTCGCGCTGTTCCCGATGATGAATATCGAGGAAAACATCGGCTATGGCCTGCGGCGCAAGGGGATGAGCCGGGCGGAGATCGCCCGCAAGGTCGACGAGGTGCTGGAGCGGATCGGCCTGCCGGGCATCAACACCCGCAAGGTGGATGAACTGTCGGGCGGGCAGAAACAGCGGGTGGCGATTGCGCGCTGCATGGTTTTAGAGCCCGATGTGCTTTTGCTGGACGAGCCGCTGGGCGCGCTCGATCTCAAGCTGCGCGAGCGGATGAAGGTCGAACTCAAGGCGCTTCAGGCGGCGTTCGACACCACCTTTGTCTATATCACGCATGACCAGTCCGAGGCGCTGGTGATGTCGGACCAGATCGCGGTGATGAACGAGGGCGCGTTCGAACAGGTGGGCACCGCGCAGGAGCTTTATTATCGGCCCGAGACCGCGTTCGTGGCCGGGTTCGTGGGCGACACGAACCGCTGGACCGGGCGGATCGAGCGGATAAGTGGCGAGGCGCTGGACCTGCGCACCGAGAACGGGATGCTGATGCGCGGGGCGTCGCACGGGCGGGCGTTGCAGACCGGCGACCGGGCCGCGATCTATGTGCGCCCCGAGGCCATTCGCGTGGCCCATGGCGCCGAGGCGCTGGAGGGGTTCGACAACAAGATGGAGGGCACGGTGACGAGCCTTCTGTTCAACGGCGCCGCCAGCCGCGTTCTGGTGAGGCCCGCAACGGGGGGCGAGGAGATCGAGGTCGCGCTGCCGCAATCGGGCGAGTTCGCCACCACGCGCAAGGGCGATGTCCTGCATATCGGGTGGTCGGGCGCGCAGGGCAATTGCTTTGCCGCCGGGGCGGGTTGAGATGCGGGCGGGTACGAAACTCGGGTTCATCCTGCTGTTGACGCCGCTTTTGCTGTGGCTGTCGCTGTTGATCATCATCCCGCATATCGACATGTTCCTGGTCTCGATCCGCGAGCGGGTGGACGTGCGGCAATACGAGACCAGTCTCGCGAATTACCTGACCTTCTTTCAGGAGCCGCTTTACCTGCGCACCTTCCTGCGCACGGCGGTGATGTCGGTGCTGGCCACGCTGATCACGTTGCTGATCGCCTTTCCGGTGTCCTATTACATCGCCAAGATCGCCAAGGGGCGGTTGCAGGCGGTGCTGTTCGTGCTGTGCCTCATTCCGTTCTACGTCTCGGAACTGGTGCGGACCTTCGGCTGGATGATCCTTTTGCGCGAGACAGGGGTTTTCTCGAACCTCCTGCAATGGGCCGGGCTGGCGGATCGGCCGGTCGAGATGCTCTATAACGATGCGGCGATCATGATCGGGCTGGTCTATACCTCGATGCTGTTCATGGTGGTGCCGCTTGTCACCACGCTTGAAAGCCTTGACGACGCGGTGGTCGAGGCGGGGTATGATCTGGGGGGCAACGGCTATTCGGTGCTGCGCGAGATCGTCATCCCGCACGCCACGCCGGGGATCGTTTCGGGCTCGATCGTGGTGTTCATGCTGAGCCTTGGCAATTACCTCACGCCGACCATGCTGGGCGGCAAGGACAGCCTGTGGTTCACCGAATTGATCTATTCCCAGTTCATCGTGCGCTTCAACTGGGAGCTGGGGGCGGCGTTCGGGTTCCTGCTGCTGCTGTTGTCGTCGCTGATCGTGTGGGGGATGCTGCGGCTGACCGGGCAGACCCTGAAAGAGACCATGGGATGAGGAGGCGCGCGGCATGATCCCGACCATCCCCCAGCCCCGTGCGGTCCGGCTTGCCTACGGGGCCTATGTGCTTTTGTTCTTCCTCTATCTCGCGCTGCCGCTCAGCGTTGTCGCGGTGTTTGCCTTCAATGACAGCCAGTTCCCGTCGCTGCCCTGGGAAGGCTTTACCTGGGAGTGGTTCTTTGGCGATGCGCGCCCCAAGATCGGGGTATTTCATGAACGCCCCATCCTGCGGGCGATCGGCACCTCGGCCTTTGTCGCGCTTTGCGTATCGGTCCTGTCGGTGGCGGTGGGCCTTTCGAATGCGTTCCTGTTCAACCGGTACGAGTTCCGGGCCAAGGGGCTGCTTTACATGCTGATGCTGTTGCCGCTGGTCATTCCGGGAATCGTGCTGGGCATTTCGATCCTCGTCTTTTCCTCCAGCGTGGCGAACGGGCTGTGGGAGGTGGCGCAATACGATGTCCAGGCTCTCAGGCCGGGCCTGATGCTGGTCATCCTCGGGCAGTTCTCGTTCATTGCCACGATCGCGACGCTGGTCATCTCGGCCCGGTTGCAGAAATTCGACCGCTCGCTGGAAGAGGCGGCGATGAACCTCGGTGCGGGGCGGTTGACCGCGGTTCGCACGATCACGATTCCGTTCCTGATGCCCGCGATGATCGGCGCGTTGGTGGTGGCCTTCCTGATGAGTTTCGAGAACTTCAACACCACGCTGATGTTGGTGGGGTCGGATGCGCCGCTGACCATCGCGATGTTCGACCGTCTCAAGGAGGGGTCGACACCGCTTTTGAACGCGGTTTCGCTTCTGCTGATGGTGGGGTCGTCCATTCTGGCACTGACGGTGATCCTGTTTCAGCGCCGCAACTGATCGGCCCGTTGGCCCGTTCGACAGGCTTGCGCATCGGGGGGCTTTCTGACCTTTGTATTCTTGCAACGTTGCGCAAAAAAGTTCTTTAAACGTTCTCTCGGGCTGGAAATATGGATTGAGGTGTTGCTAATCTGAAAGAGGTTTTCAGGAGTTTGTTATTATGAAAAAACTCTCTGCCCTGTCCGCCGTTTTGGGCGCTCTCGGCACCTTCGCGATACCTGCATTTGCGGCTGTGGAAGAAGGCACTTTGAACATTACCGCCACGGTGATCGCGCAATGCACGATTACCACGACGGCCGTCGCATTCGGAGATATCTCGCCGACGCAGGCGACGACGGCCACGGGCGCGATCTCGATCAGTTGCGATGACAACAATACGTTGGACTCCGTCGTTGTTGATGGCGGCAGCAACGAGGATGCGGGCACCCGACGGATGAGAGATGGCGGAACCAACGTCATCCCCTATACGCTCTCGATTGGCGGCAGCGCCGTGGCGGTGAATGGCGACATCGCGAGCGAGATTACCCTGACCGGGGCGGGCCCCTACACGGATTCCGTGGATGTCGATGGCGCAATCGCCTCGACCGGAACTGCGCGCGCCGTGGGGGCATATTCGGATGCGGTAACGATTACGGTGAATTACTCGGCCCCATAGGAACAACCGGGGCTTTGGAAGGCAAAAAAAAACAACCTCCGAAGCCCGAACTCTGAAGAGGCAAATGGGCAGGCAGGCATGAAACTCAAGAACATGGCAACGGCGGCTGCGGTCGCCCTGTTCGCTGTTCCCTCTCTTGTCGCGGCGGACTCTTTTACAATTTCACCGACGAACCTGATGGTGAGAGGTGCCGACCGCACCGCGACGCTGACCGTGAAATCCGGCGGTCCGGGGCGGATTCAGGGTCAGGTGCGCGTCATGCGATGGACCCGGTCCGGCGGCAAGGATTCGTTGACGCCAACGCGCGACGTGGTGGCCAGCCCCCCGGTTCTGCATCTTGAGCGAGACAAGGAAACGACCATACGCCTCGTGCGTTTGAGAAAAGCTCCGGTGCGGGGCCAGCGCGAATGTTATCGCGTCCTGATCGACCAGCTTCCGGGCACGCGCAAGGGTGGGTCCGCCGTCACCTTCACGATCCGTCACTCGGTGCCTCTTTGTTTCCATCCCAACTGAAACAAATCCGGTCCGGGATCGGGGGTCTGCTGCACAATCTCCGCCTTTAGGCATACTGAAGGGACGTGGCGTGATCAGGGCATCAGTAATAGCAGGCGCTGCCTTCTTTCCGCTCGCGATCGTAACATGGGCAGAAGACCTTCGCCCAACCGGTGCCGAAATGTCCGACTCCTATCAAGCCCCGGTGACGGTCCCGGAAATATCTGAACCCGCGCTGACGAGCCAGGACAGTTTTCCGCTTCATCTTCTCGTGATTCTGAACGGGGAGGACACCGGAAAGATCGCGCAGTTCACCTGGTTCGATGCAGGTAAACGGATCGGAATGACCGCCGCCGAAATGCGCGAGATCGGCCTTGCGCCCCCGTCAGGGGGGCGGGCGCTGATCATGCTCGATACGCTCTCTGGCCTCAATTACCGATACGATGAGCCCGCCCAGGAGATTCATATGTCCGCGTCTCCCCAGCTCCTGACACACCGCATCATAAACGCGCGCCAGCGCCCCGCATACGCCGATGCCCAGCCGGGCTATGGCGTGGTTCTGAATTACCGGGTCACCAGCAACCTGGGCAGTGATGTTCTTGCCGATGGTTTCCGGGTGCAGAATGTCTTTTCGTCGCTCGAGGGGCGCCTTTATGCGCCGTTCGGTGTGCTACGGACCACCGGCTCGCTCACTGCGCAGAGCCTTGGGCTGAACGGGGCGCGGTTCAAGCGCGACGACACCACCTTCAGCTATTCGAACCCCAAGACAATGCTGACCTTCAGCGCCGGGGATGTCGTCTCGTCCGGGCAGGCATGGACGCGCCCGATCCGGATGGGCGGGGTTCAGATACGGCGCGATTTTTCGCTGCGCAGCGACATCGTCACCGATCCTCAACTGGCCTATTCGGGGACCGCCGCGGTGCCGACGGCGGTGGATGTCTACGTCGATAACGTCAACGCCTGGTCCGGCACGATCCCGCCCGGGCCGTTCACCCTGACCGATCTGCCGTTGATCAACGAGCGCGGCGAAACCACGATCGTGATCCGCGACGCGGCGGGGAACGAGGAGACCAGGACGGTCGAATTTTTCCCGACCGAGAACCTGTTGCGCCAAGGGCAGCTCGATTTCTCGTTCGAGGCGGGCGTCGCGCGCAAGCGCTATGCGACCGAGAATTTCGCCTATGGCGACGACCGGATGGCGAGTGCAAGCCTGCGCTATGGCCTGTTCGAGAAGGTCACCCTGCACGGCCATGTCGAAGGCAGCTCCGAGTTGATCGCGGCCAGCACGGGCATTTCCTCGGTTCTGTTCAATCGGGCCGAGATCGGGCTCAGCCTTGGCGCGAGCCGATTCCAGGGCGAAACCGGGTATCTCGGTCATTTTAACGTCCGCACAGACCTTGGCGGTGCCGACCTGCGGTTTTCCTCGACGCGGCACAGCAAGGGTTATGCCGACCTGGCCTATGCGACGGCATTGGCCGAAGGTGCCACCGTCGATCCCGCCCTCTTGCGCCCGGCCAGGGCGCAGGACGTTCTGTCGCTGTCGGCACCGATGCCGTCCAACATGGGGACATTCGGGGTCAACCTGATCAACCTCGAACGTGCCGACGAGAGGAACACCATCCTGTCGGGGGCTTTTACCCGGCGCATCGGGTGGCGCGACTCGCAATTTCGCATCTCGGGCTTCAAGGAACTCAACAGCCAGGATTTCGGGGTCTCGATGGGCCTTTCGGTGCCGATCGGGCAACGCGCCCGTGCATCTGCCGATCTGAGAAGCGGTCGGAGCGGAGGGACACAAGCGGGCCTGCACCTGCGCCGCACGCTCGACCAGGATGTCGGAAGCCATGGCTACAGGGCCGATCTCTACCGGGATGGGAAGGGCGGGAACTCGGGCTTCCTGAGCGGGTCCTACAGGGGGCGTTATGGGGTGGTCGAGGCGCGGATGCAGGCCGCGAAAGATGGAAATCTGGCGGTCGCCGCCAGTCTTGAGGGGGCGCTGGTTCTGAGCGATGCCGGGCTGATTGCCGGCAACAGGATCAAGAACGGGTTTGCAGTCGTCGATCTGGGTATTCGCGACACGCCCATCCTGCTGCACAACCATCCGGTGGCCAAGACCGGCGCGATGGGCAAGGCACTGGTGCCCGACCTTGTTCCATACCAGTATAATCGCGTTTCGGTCAGACCATCCGATCTGCCGCTCACGGCAAATATCAACGCCACCGCGATGCAGGCCGTTCCGGCCCGCGGGGCCGGTGTGACCCTGCGCATGGGCCGGGGCGCCAGCGCCTCTGCGCTGGTCGTGTTGCGCGATGCCCGGGGCGAATTCATCCCCGTTGGATCGGAGGTTACGGTGAATGGCCGCCGTTCCGAATTCGTTGTCGGCTATGATGGGGAAGTGTGGCTGGAACGGCTGCGCCGGAAAAGTCGCATCACGGTAGATACCGGCAGCTCCCGGTGCTCGGCCGAGTTCACCCTTCCGGCCCAGGATGACGCCTATCTCGAATTGGAATGCCTGTAATGAAACGAATACTGATCCGCATCACGTTGGCGCTTTCGCTTTGCGCCGCATCCGTTGGGGGGGCCGCTGCGCAAAGCTGCACTGCGACGATGGACGATTTCAACTTTGGCACGACGTCGGTGCGCGGCGGCAGCACGCCGCAGACCCTGGGGACATTGCGGGTCGATTGCGAGGCGCTGCTCGGCCTCATCAGTACGGTGAATATCTGTATCACGGTCGGAGCGGGTGACGGTGGGGCCGGGCCGTCGAATTCGCCGCGTTACATGCGCCGCGCGGATGGCAACCAGTTGGCCTATCAACTCTATCGCGGGGGATACGGGGGCACGATTCTGAACGGTATTTCCGGTGTTCAATTGAGCCTTCTGGGGTCGAGCGTGTTCGAGGAAACGATCTATGCCGAGATTCTGGACAGCGGCACCAGTGTGAAGGGCGGGTATTACGATTCGAATTTCTTCGGTGGCGTGGATTTTGTCGTCACCGCCGGGACGCTGCTGTCCTGCACCTCGCAGGGTCAGCAGGACACAGGTGATTTCACCGTTTCCGCAGATATCGAGCCAAGTTGCACGGTTTCGGCGGGCACGTTGGATTTCGGCACGTTGGGAACCACCGTTTCGGCGCCGGTCACCGGGCAGGCGACGATTGATGTCACCTGCTCGAACGGCATCCCCTATACCGTATATCTGGGCCAAGGTCAGGGCATGAGCGTGACCGATCCGACCGGGCGCAAGATGACCTCGGGCAGCAATACATTGACATACGGGCTCTATCGCAATCAGGCGCTGAGCGCGCCTTGGGGGTGGACGGCCGGTGTCGATGGCTATGCCGCCACCGGCACTGGTGCTCTTCAATCCGTTCCGGTCTATGGCCAGATCAGCGCCGGCCAGACGGTTCCGGTCGGGGTCTATAACGACAGCGTGGTGATCACGGTTGATTATTGATCTGGCCACGCTGGACGGGACAGCATAATACGTGTTGAGAGAGGGCAGAATGCACGAAACGGCGCCGGGATCGCGGTTTTCGCGGGCTTTTCCTGCCTCGGTTCGTCAGAGTATCACAGAGTCAAAACCATACCCGGATTTACCGCATGATCGTTACAGTCGAGACCCCGGACACGACCGATGTCGCGGCCCTTCTGGCGGTGCACGAGGCGCTGATGCGCGGCCAGACCCCTGCCGAAAGCTGCCATGTCAGATCCGCCGATGACCTGCGCGCCGCGAACGGACAGGTCTATACCCTGCGCTCTGAAGCCGGCGCGCTTCTTGCCATTGCCGCGCTGGTGCCACTCAGCGCGACGCATGAAGAGTTGAAATCCATGCACACCGCGCAGGCTGCGCGTGGGCGAGGTGCCGGGCGTGCCTTGCTTGACGGCATGATCTCCGACGCCCGGTCGCGAGGCGTGACGCGGATCAGCCTTGAGACCGGATCGGGCCCGGAGCATGACGCGGCCCGCGCGCTTTATGCAAAGGCGGGGTTTTCCGAGACAGCGCCCTTTGCCGACTATCCCGATGATCCGCTTTCGACCTACATGACGCGCGCATTCTGATCCGCTTCGCGCTTGCGTTCGCGCGCCCTCTCGCGCATTTAGGGCGCGCGCGGTCCCGTAGCTCAACTGGATAGAGCAGCTGACTTCTAATCAGCAGGTTGGGGGTTCGAGTCCTCCCGGGATCGCCAATGACCCAGTTGAACAGGGAGGCGACATGGACAGGCTGCCACTCACCGTTGTCGGGGGCTACCTGGGGGCGGGCAAGACCACGCTGATCAACCGGCTTTTGCGCGAGGATCACGGGCTGCGCCTGATGGTGATGGTCAATGATTTCGGGTCGGTCAACATCGACGCGGAGCTGTTGAAAAGCGCGGGAGAGGACACGATCGAGCTGACCAACGGGTGCGTGTGCTGCACGATGGGGGCCGATCTCTTCATGGCGCTGGGCGATGTGCTGGACCGTGTGCCGCGGCCCGATCACCTTGTCATCGAAGCCAGCGGGATCGCCGACCCCAAGAAGATCGCCGATGCGGCGCGGGCCGAGCCCGAGATGGAATATGGCGGGATCGCGCTGGTCGTGGATGCGGGGAATTTCGCGGGCCTGGCGGCGGATGCGCAGATCGGGGCGCAGATCCGCGGGCAGGTCGGGGTGGCGGATCTGTTGCTGGTGTCGAAATGCGGGGCCGAGGTGCCGGGCGCGCTGGCGATGCAACTGGCCACGATGTCGCCCGCGCCGCTGGTGGCGCTCGACGGGCTCGATGCGGTGGCGCCGCTGGTGTTGGGCGGGATCGAACCGGGCACGGGCCGGGGCACGGGTGCGGGGCATGGTGCCTATGTGACATGGGGGCAGGACGGCGACGAGGTGATGGAGCGGGACGCGTTACGGGCGCGGCTCGAGGCGGCGCCGGAGGGGCTTTACCGGGTGAAGGGGGTCATGCGCGGACCCGAGGGCGGGTTCGAGTTTCACAAGGTCGGCCCCTCGGTCGAGATCGCGCGGGCCGAGCAGCCGACGGTGTCGCGCGTGGTCGGGATCGGCCCGGCGGCGCGGATCACCGCCGAGGAGATTGCCGCGTGGTGGCGGGGTGGTGAAACGGCGTGATCGTCGCGATCGTCCGTGGCGTGTTGCGCGCGCGAGGGCGCGCCCCGGCGGGTTGGCGCGGTCTTAACCCTTGCGTTCAAGACCTGAACCGCCTAAGAAGCGCGCGTCGACAAGGCGGAAAACGCCGCAGAACGTAAGAGACGAGCAGGGTCGGGCAGTTTCCGGCCCTCTTTGTTTTGCGAACCGTCTGACCAACGAAACCCCCAAAGACCGGCGGAGACAACCGCACGGCCGGAAAACAACGCAAAAGGACTTAAACGCCACATGGCTCAAAACACAACGATGGAGGAATTCGAAGCCCTCCTGAACGAAAGCTTCGAAATGGACACGCCCGAAGAGGGCAGCGTCGTCAAAGGCAAGGTCATCGCGATCGAAGCGGGACAAGCCATCATCGATGTCGGCTACAAGATGGAAGGCCGCGTCGAACTCAAGGAATTTGCAAACCCCGGCGAAGCGCCCGACATTTCGGTCGGTGACGAGGTCGAGGTGTTCCTGCGCTCGGCAGAGAACGCCCGGGGCGAAGCTGTCATCAGCCGTGAAATGGCGCGCCGCGAAGAGGCGTGGGACCGGCTGGAGAAAGCCTATGCCGATGATGCGCGTGTCGAAGGCGCGATCTTTGGCCGCGTCAAGGGTGGCTTTACCGTCGATCTGGGCGGTGCCGTGGCCTTCCTGCCCGGCTCCCAGGTCGATGTGCGCCCGGTGCGTGACGCAGGGCCGCTGATGGGTCTGAAACAGCCGTTCCAGATTCTCAAGATGGACCGCCGCCGTGGCAATATCGTGGTCTCGCGTCGCGCGATCCTCGAAGAGAGCCGCGCCGAGCAGCGCGCCGAGGTGATCGGCAACCTGACCGAGGGGCAGGCCGTGGACGGTGTCGTGAAGAACATCACCGAATATGGTGCCTTCGTCGATCTGGGCGGTGTCGATGGCCTGTTGCACGTCACCGACATGGCGTGGCGCCGGGTCAACCACCCCAGCGAGATCCTGTCGATCGGCGAGACCGTCAAGGTGCAGGTCATCAAGATCAACAAGGAAACCCACCGTATCAGCCTTGGCATGAAGCAGCTTCAGGAAGATCCGTGGGATCTGGTGGGTGCGAAATATCCGCTGGGCACGGTTCACAAGGGCCGCGTGACCAACATCACCGATTACGGTGCCTTCGTCGAGCTCGAACCCGGTATCGAAGGGCTGGTCCATGTCTCGGAAATGAGTTGGACCAAGAAGAACGTGCATCCCGGCAAGATCGTTTCGACCAGCCAGGAAGTCGATGTGATGGTTCTCGAGATCGACCCGGCGAAACGCCGCGTGAGCCTTGGTCTCAAGCAGACCATGCGCAACCCGTGGGAAGTGTTCGCCGAAACCCATCCCGAGGGCACCCAGGTCGAGGGCGAGGTCAAGAACATCACCGAGTTCGGCCTGTTCATCGGGCTTGAAGGCGATATCGACGGCATGGTCCACCTTTCGGACCTGAGCTGGGACGAGCGCGGCGAGGATGCGATCCAGAACTATCGCAAGGGCGATGAGGTTCAGGCCGTCGTGTCGGAAGTGGATGTCGAGAAAGAGCGCATTTCGCTGTCGATCAAGGCGCTGGGCGGCGACAAGTTCGCCGAGGCCGTGGGCGGTGTCAAACGCGGCTCGATCATCACCGTGACGGTGACCTCGATCGAGGATGGCGGGATCGAGGTGGAATACGAGGGCATGAAATCCTTCATCCGCCGTTCGGACCTGTCGCGCGATCGTTCCGAGCAGCGCCCCGAGCGGTTCTCGGTCGGTGACAAGGTCGATGTGCGCGTGACCAACGTGGACAGCAAGACCCGCCGTCTGGGTCTGTCGATCAAGGCACGCGAGATCGCCGAAGAGAAGGAAGCCGTTCAGCAATACGGTTCGTCCGACTCGGGCGCGAGCCTGGGCGACATCCTTGGTGCGGCGCTCAAGAGCGACGACACCTGATCGCCGATTGAAGAATGCGACGCGGCCCCGCCTTTTGGGCGGGGCCGTTTGTTGCGCCGAATCAATGGTTTCGCCGCGCTGCGGCGCAGCCGGGTACGATTATGTGACCGAGCCGCCGGATGGCCTGGTGCGCTCAGAATCGCCGATATTGGCGGATTTGGGGGCGATTTCTTCTGTCCGGCCTTCGGGTTTAATGTTCCTTGCGCGATCAATTCTCTCTATAGTCCCTGAAAAAGACAGACCTGCAAAACAACCCCGGGGAGAGTGATCCGATGATCCGATCGGAACTGATTCAGAAGATCGCCGATGAGAATCCGCATCTTTATCAACGCGATGTCGAGCGTATCGTGAACACCATTTTCGAGGAAATCACCGAAGCGATGGCCAATGGCAACCGTGTCGAGTTGCGTGGCTTCGGTGCATTCTCGGTCAAGCAGCGCGATGCGCGCATCGGGCGCAACCCGCGCACCGGCGAGGCGGTCGAGGTCGAGGAAAAGCATGTGCCGTTTTTCAAGACCGGCAAGCTGTTGCGGGATCGGCTGAACGGGAAGTCGTGAATGCGTTACATCCGCTATGCCTTTCTGGCCGTTCTGGCCGTTTGCCTGATTTCGGTCGCGATGGCCAATCGGGGAATGGTTGAATTGCGCATGCTGCCCGAGGAACTGGGCAACCTGTTCGGGCTCAACCGGTCGGTCGACCTGCCGCTTTTCATCGTGATCTTTGCCGCGATCGTGGCGGGGTTGATGATCGGTTTTGTCTGGGAATGGCTGCGGGAACACAAGCACCGCGCCGATGTCGCGCGCAAGGACGGCGAAATGAAGGCCCTCAGGCGCGAGATGCAGCGCCTCAGGCGCGGCGATGGCAAGGGCGGCAAGGCTGGAAAGCAGGAGGACGAGGTTCTGGCGCTTCTGGACGAGGCGCGCTGAACCCGCCGATGATGGCGCCTGTTTCGGGTGGCGGCTTTTGAGTATTTTTCCCAAGAAAGAGCAGGGGAGGTTTTCAGACCGCGCCCCTTCGCATAGGTCAGGGCCATGAGTGTCAAGGTCAAGATATGCGGGCTGAGTCGGCCCGAGGATGTTGCCGCCGTGGCGGGGGCGGGCGCGGCCTATGCCGGGTTCGTGTTCTTTGCCCGGTCGCCCCGTAACCTCACGCTGGATGACGCGCGGGCGCTGGCGCTGGAGGCTCCGGTGGGGTTGGCCAAGGTGGCGTTGACCGTGGATGCGGATGATATGCTTCTGGACCGGATCACCGAGGCGGTGCCGCTTGACATGTTGCAATTGCATGGCAGCGAGAGCCCCGGGCGGGTGGCGGAGATCAAGGCGCGCTATGGCCTGCCGGTCATGAAAGCCGTCGGGGTGGCGGGGCAGGAGGACCTTACGGCGCTTGCGGGTTATGAAGAGGTGGCGGATCAGATCCTGGTGGATGCCAAGCCCCTCAAGGGCGCGGCCTTGCCCGGGGGGAATGGCCTCGCCTTCGACTGGCGGCTGATTGCCGGGCGGAAATGGGCGCGCCCGTGGATGCTTGCCGGGGGGTTGACGCCCGGGAATGTCGCGGAGGCGGTGCGCCTCACCGGGGCGCGGCAGGTGGATGTGTCCTCGGGCGTGGAGCGGGCGCCGGGGGTGAAGGATGCGGGCCTGATCCGGGCTTTCGTGGAGGCTGCACGATGCGGGTGACGTTTCGGGACGCGCGGACGGAGGACGTGCCCGCGGTGGTGGCGCTTCTGGCCGATGACATGCTGGGGGCGACGCGGGAACGGCAGGATATGGGTCTCTATCGCGCGGCGTTCGAGGCGATGCGGGCTGAGGGCGCGAACCATCTGATCGTCGGAGAGGACGAGGCGGGGCGGATCGTGGCCACCTACCAGATCACGTTCATCTCGGGTCTGAGCCTGGCCGCGGCGCGGCGCGCACAGGTGGAGTCGGTGCGCGTGGCCTCCAACCTGCGCGGGCAGGGGGTCGGGCAGATGATGTTCGCGGATGCCGGGGCAAGGGCGCGGGAGGCCGGGTGCCGCCTGGTCCAGCTCACCATGAACGCGACCCGCACCGAGAGCCGCCGATTCTATCAATCGCTGGGCTTCGAGGCGAGCCACGTGGGGTTCAAGAAGCCGCTCGAGGGGTAGGAAGGGCAGGGCGCTTGCCCTATCGCGCCCACATCGCCCGGCTTCTATTGCCCCTTGCCGCGTTCGGGTTTACATCAGCCCGAGGCAACCGGGAGGCGCATCATGGCCGACGATCTTTTCAACAGTTTCATGAACGGCCCCGACGAGCGCGGGCGGTTCGGCAATTACGGCGGGCGGTTCGTCTCGGAGACGCTGATGCCGTTGATCCTCGAACTGGAGGCCGAATACGAGAAGGCCAAGGACGATCCCGATTTCTGGGCCGAGATGGACGATCTGTGGAAACATTATGTCGGCCGTCCCAGCCCGCTCTATTTCGCCGAGCGGCTGACCGAGCACCTGGGTGGTGCGAAAATATACCTCAAGCGCGACGAGTTGAACCATACCGGCGCGCACAAGATCAACAACGTGCTGGGCCAGATCATCCTCGCCCGCCGCATGGGCAAGACCCGCATCATCGCCGAAACCGGCGCCGGACAGCACGGGGTGGCCACGGCCACGGTCTGTGCCAAGTTCGGGCTGCAATGCGTGGTCTACATGGGCAAGCATGATGTCGAGCGCCAGGCGCCCAACGTGTTTCGCATGCGCCTGCTGGGGGCCGAGGTGATTCCGGTGACGTCGGGGCGCGGCACGTTGAAGGACGCGATGAACGACGCGCTGCGCGACTGGGTGACGAATGTGCGCGACACGTTCTATTGCATCGGCACGGTGGCGGGTCCGCATCCCTATCCGGCGATGGTGCGCGATTTCCAGTCGATCATCGGCAAGGAAGTGCGCTGGCAACTGGCCGAACAGGAGGGCGAGGGACGTCTGCCTGACACGGTGATCGCGGCCATTGGTGGCGGGTCGAACGCGATGGGGCTTTTCTTTCCGTTCCTCGATGATCCATCCGTGCGGATCATCGGCGTTGAGGCCGGTGGCAAGGGTGTGGATGACAAGATGGAGCATTGCGCCTCGCTCACCGGCGGGCGGCCCGGGGTGCTGCATGGCAACCGGACCTATCTCTTGCAGGACGAGGACGGGCAGATCCTCGAAGGGTTCTCGATCTCGGCGGGGCTGGATTACCCGGGGATCGGGCCAGAGCACAGCTGGCTGCACGATACGGGACGCGCCGAATATGTCAGCATCACCGACCGCGAGGCGCTGGAGGCGTTTCAACTGTCATGCGCCACGGAAGGGATCATCCCGGCGCTGGAACCCAGCCACGCGCTGGCCCATGTGATGAAGATCGCGCCGGACCTGCCGCGCGAGCATATCATCGTGATGAACATGTGCGGGCGCGGCGACAAGGACATCTATACCGTCGCCCGGCATCTGGGGTTCGACATGTCCGATACCGTGGGGCGCGACGCGGACTGAAATGCGCGGGCCGGGGCAGGGCGCCGGCCACGCGCGGGGGTTCAGCTTTCGTGCACCACGGTTTCGAACCCTTCGAACTGCGGCGGGCCCATCATCACGCCCTCGGTCCGGCCGGAGCCAGCATTCTTGTGGGCGTCGCGGAATTGCTGGGACTTGGTCCAGGCTTCGAAATCCTCGCGGCTGTCCCAGATCACGTGGCTGGAATAGAGGCGGTATCCGTCACCTTCCGGCCCCTTGAGCAGGCGAAACTCGCGGAAGCCTTTCAACTCCTTGAGCTTGCTTTCGCGGCTTTTCCAGATGTTTTCGAAATCGTCTTCGCGACCGGGCGCCACCCGGAACCGGTTCATGGCAATGAAGCTCATTCAAGCCTCCCTTTGACTGTCGGAATGGAATGGCTTGCTGAAGCGGTTGCTTTCGCTGGCGTGGGGATCAGGTAGCATTGGGGCGGAAGCCTGGCAATGCGTCGTCAGGGCGCGGCGTGAGCCTTGAGCACCGACATCGGCACGATTTCAAGCGCGCGGACGTGGGTGGCGGCAAGGCTGACGCGGGGCGCGCAGCCTTCGTCGGCTGCCTGAAGGAAGCGCGCGGCGCAGACGCACCAGTGATCGCCGGGATTGAGGCCGCGAAAATTGAACTCGGGGCGTGGGGTGCTGAGATCGTTGCCGACGTATTTCTCGTAGGCAAGAAATTCCGCCGTCATCTCGCAGCAGACCGTATGGGAACCCATGTCGGCCTCGCAGGTGTTGCAATGCCCGTCGCGGAAGAAACCGGTCACGGGATCGGTCGAGCAGGGGGTGAGCGGGTCGCCAAGCACGTTGACGGGGCGGTCGGGTTCGGCCTTCATTGTGTCTCCTTGTCGAGAGTGGCGGTTATGGCGCGGAACATGGCGATATTGCGGTCGTTTACGCCTGCTTCGCGAAAGCCTCGGTCGGCGCCGTTGGTGGCGATCATCACGCCACGCGGGCGGTCGATATAGATATACTGGCCATAGATACCACGGGCAAAGAATTCGCCCTCGCGCGCGTCGGAGGGCATCCACCATTGCAACCCGTATTTCTGTGCGCCCGGCGCGGTCGGGGCCGAGGGTGCGGTCGAAGCGGCGATCCATTCGGATGGCACGATCTGTTTGCCCTGCCACTCCCCGCCTTGCAGGATCATCTGGCCGAAACGGGCATAGTCGCGGGTGGTGAGGTTGAGCCCGCCAAGGACAAAGGCGGTTTCATAGCCATCGGAGAGGTAATAGGGATCGGCCTCGAGCCCCATGTGATCGAGGATCTTTTCCTGCATCAGGTCGGGGACGTCGCGCCCGGTCGCACCGCGCAGCACCATGCCGAGAACATGGGTGTCGATCGAGACATATTGCCAGCGCAGGCCGGGGGCGGCCTCGGTCTCGGTCAGGCTTTCGGTGAAGCCGTCCATCGAGCGACCCAGTGCGAGGACGCGGCCCATCTTGTTGATGTCGCTCCAGAAATCGAGGTAATCTTCGTCGAAGGTCACACCGCTGGCCATTTGCAACACGTTGCGGATCGTGGCGCCGTCATAGGCGCCGCCCGCAAGCGCGGGGGCGTATTTCGTGACCGGATCGTCGAGCGAGGCGATGGCACCTTCGTCGACGACGATGCCGAAGAGGGCGGAAAGAAAGCTCTTGGCGACGGACCACGAGATGCGCTGGTCGTCTGGGCCGGTGCCGAGGTGATAGCTCTCGTGGCGGATTTCACCGTCCTTCATCACCACGAGTGCCGTGACGGCGCGCGCCTTGATCCAGTCGTCAAAGCCGTCGGGCATTTCCATCGGCGCGCCGGTGGGCAGGGGGCTGAGCGGGCCGGGGCCGCGCGACATCGGCAGGGTCAGGAAGAGATCGTCCATATGGCTGAAATTCTGCACGATGCGCTCTTCGGAAAAGAGCGAGTTCACCGCGAGAAGCCGGGTGATGTTGTCGCGTTTCCAGATGCCCACCGCGATGGCAACGACGATCAGCGCCAGAAGAAGACGCCCCAGGAACTTGCCGAAAGCCCGCATGTTACCCCCTGTTCGTCCCTGATGGATCTTGGCGTTTCATCGCGTGATGATGCCCGGGCGGTGGTGCCTTGGCAACCGGGGGCGGTTCAGAGACCCGCCCAGTTTATCCAGCGGCCGTGGAAATCCACGCGGGCGAGGGCATGAACGGTCCCGCCGGGCCAGAGCCGCAGGGTCAGCGCCGCGCCGATATCATCGCCGTCGTTCTCCATCGAGAGCCATGCCAGGGGGGAGGATTCCGTTGCCTGGGCGCCCGCGGCCTCGATCAGGGCGGTGCCGCGCTCTTGGGCGGAGGCCGGGAAATATTGCCATGCGACAGTGTGATAAACCAGGTGCAGGGCGCCGGGATGAGAGTGGCGCAGGAGGCGGGTCTCGAGCCAGTCGATTGCATCGCCCTTGTCCACTGGTGCGATCTGGGCCGCGATGGCGGCGCGGCTGCGTTCGAGGCGTTCGGGTTGATCGGCCCAGAGATAGGCGAGAAGTCGAAGCCTGTCATTCGGATCGTGCGGGTCGAGCGGGTTGAGATCGACCCCACGCCGGTCGATGACCCGGGGTGTGTCCGGCGGGGGCAGGGGGCCGGTCCAGTCCGGAGCAAGTGTCAGCACCGGATCGGACGGGCCGAAGGTTGTCCCCTTGATGGCAAGCGCATAGCGGTCCCATATCAGGTTGAGCCCGCCACTGGCGCCGAGTTCCGAGAGCACGATGGGAAGACCGAGCCGGTGGGTCAGGGCATGACCCGCCGCGACAAGCGCGATCGAGCGGCGCAGCTCGTTGGTCTGGGGGGCGCTGCTGCACCAGTGTTCGAGGAACCGGGCATGGGCAAAAAGGGCGCGTTCGACCTCGGCCCACAGGGTCGCGTCGGGGACATGGTTCGGCGGATAGGCGCGAGCCAGTGCCGGGTCGCGCCCGGACAGGACCAGCGCATGAAGCCCGCCCGCGAGCCGCAGCGGTAGCGAGGCCCCGGACGGCCCGAGATCACCGGGCCACGCGGCGAAACGTGGAGCGAGGGGAAGATCGGCGTGCCAGTTGCGGGCGAGCAGCCGCAGGAGTTGTCCCATGAAGGGCGACCCCAGACCTTCACAGGCGCGGGCCTGCCGCAAGAAGGCGTCTGTGAGGGTCACCTGAACCGGTCCACCAGCTTTTGCAGGGGCGAGCGGGCGTCTTCCTTTGGGGGCGTCTCGGGGGCTTCTGGGCGCGGCTCGGGTTTGGGGCTTGCCGGTTTCGCGCGCGGCTTGGGGTCGGGCGTGGTCGAGGAGCGGGGTGGTTTGACCCGCAGCGCCACGGCATTGAGGAAACGCCCCGTGTCGCCCCGCGCCAGGTCGGGCGCGCCGTCGGCACAGCCGCGCAGCACGTCGTCGAGCCAATCGGCGTCGGATTTGGCAAAGTCATGCAGCACGTAAGCCGCCACGCGATCCTTGTGGCCGGGATGACCTATCCCGAGGCGCACGCGGGTATAATGCGGGCCGATATGGTCGTGGATCGAGCGCAGCCCGTTATGGCCCGCATGCCCGCCGCCATGCTTGACGCGCAGCTTGCCGGGGGCGAGGTCCAACTCGTCATGGAAAACGGTGATGTCGGTCGTGTCGAGCTTGTAAAAGCGCATGGCCTCGCCAACCGACTGGCCCGAGAGGTTCATGAAGGTCTGGGGCTTCAGGAGCAGGAGCTTCTCGTTGCCGATCCGCCCCTCGCTCACCAGACCCTGGAAGCGGGATTTCCACGGGGCAAAGCCGTGCTCTTCGGCGATGCGGTCGATGGCCATGAAACCGATATTGTGCCGGTTATGGGCATATTTCGCCCCGGGATTGCCGAGGCCGACGAAAATCTGCATGGGCGGCGCCCCCTTTTGCGGTCGCCGAAAGGTCTAGGACGGTTGGGCGCGGGAATCAATCTCCGAGGGGCAAGTCATTGCCGCAAAAAGAAAACGCGGCCCCCGGGGCCGCGCTTCCTGTTCGCTGCGATGTCCGCGGATCAGTCGTCCGATGCCTCGGATTCGGCCACGGTTTCCACCTCGTCGGCGGCGACGTCCTCGGACTCCTCGTCCTCGGATGCGCGCAGGCTCGACGGGGCCGAGACGTTGGCAATCACGAAGTCACGCTCGACCGTGGGCTTGGCGCCTTGGGGGAGGGTGACGTCGGAGATGTGGACGATGTCGCCGATGTCCATTCCTTCGAGATCGACGGTGATCTGCTCGGGGATGTCGCCGGCCACGACGTTGAGTTCGACCTCGGGGCGCACCACGGTCAGCACGCCGCCCTTCTTGAGGCCCGGCGCCTTGTCTTCATTGATGAAATCGACATGAATGAAGAGGCTGATCCGGCTGGTGCGGCGCAGGCGCAGCAGGTCGATATGGGTGGGCAGATCCTTGACCACGTCGCGCTGAACGCTGCGGCAGATGACGCGCACATCGTCCTGTCCATCGACCTTGAGGTTCCACAAGGTCGACAGGAACCGGCCGTTTTTCAGGCGCTTGATCAATGCGTTATAAGGAATGTTGATGGGCAGCGGGTCAACGTCGCCACCGTAAACGATACCGGGCACCATGCCATCGCGGCGTGCCTGACGAGCGGCGCCCTTGCCTGTCCCCGTCCGTGCCTCGGCGTGAAGATCTGGGATCTGTCCAGCCATGAGAGTTCTCCTGTGTGAGGCGGGGCTCCTCCAAGGCTGTAGCCCCGCGTGAAGCGTGGCGCATAGCGGGAATCGTGGAGGTTGGCAAGGGGGATCTGGCCGCGTGACGCCAAGCGTTAACACTCGAATCGGGGGCCGAAAAGGGGGGGGTGACATCCGGCTGCCCTCCGGCTGCTGCCCGGCTGCCGGGTGAAACGGGCCGGGGAGGGGGCCCGAAGGTTAACGGGGTGTTCGGKGGGTAGGGRGGGGGAGGGTGCGGGCCGGTGGAGGTCAGTTGGGTGCAGTGGGCGGGGGCGGCGGTGTCAGGCCAAACGCGACCCTCGTCCTATCATCGCTGCGAACGGCAGCAGTCGGAACATGGGTAGGAGGCGGGCTTTCGCTGTGATCCACTCCAAGGTGTTCAATGCGGGCGAAGTTGCCCTTGCCCGGAACAGCGGCGTAGCCGCCCGGGCAGCGCCCGACCGCCCCCCGGGCGGGCGCTATTCAACGTTGAACTACCGATAATCGTTGGAGGATACCTTGCGATAAATTGCCTACCACAACCGGCGGGAGCGCCCACCCGCGGTCGGGCACAGCCCTCTTGTCGAAAGGCCCGCAGCGGGCTTCAAGAGGGCGTTCTCTGCGATTGGAGCGAAGGCCCGCAATGGGCCGCGTTGTGCGTTCGCAGCCCTAAATGTGAGGTCGCAAATCCTATCAGAATCCGGCCAATAACTTCGTCAAAAGGTTCCAAGCGTGCTGGGCAGCAATCCCTACCGCTGACGACGAGAACTCTATCGCTAACCACCCCAACGCGCCAAGCAGCACCAACTTCACTGCCTGAGGCCGCGTGCGGGGTGCCTTCAGTAGATCAACGCCGGTCCGTATTTCAACGTGGATTCGGGCCTTGTCATCTGGAGGTACTTCATTGCTTTCTCGCAATCGCTCATCTACTTCCGCGACGCTGGCAAGAACCTCGTGAAAAATCGCTGAATTGTGGTCGAAGGAAACGATTCGGTCGGAGGCTGGCGCAACCGCTTCATCTTCTACGTCTTCGGCAATTCGTTCAAGATGGCGGCGTAGCTCTTCTGCGTGTGGCTCAAACAGATGCTCCGCCATTTCCTGTATTGTTCGGTTGATATTGTTGTCACCAGAATAGAAGTAGTCAAATGCAAAATTCACTGGATCTAGTTCATTAGACGCGAGCCTTCGCAAAAGTGCCATGTGCCCTCCTATGCGCGCGTCAAGATCATCTGGCCAGGCCAGCCTACCTGATCCCACCATACTTCCCGGATTCGAGATAACAGTCGCCTCCACATCACTCCAAGTTGTCGTGGAACACAGTCTAGTAACCTCTAATCCCAATACCGGCGGTGCGTTGTCCAAGTTTGCCAACCACGCTCGTAGATACCTGGCAAAGTCTTCCGCTCGGGCAGTGTATATGCGACGCCCAGTGTCCTCATAGGCTTCAAAGAAGCGGGAAATTTCTCTGTTCATCTTGAACTGCTTACAATTTCTGTTCTGTTCGAGACTATTTCAGTCATGAAACGATAGAAAGTGGTGAAATCGTAGCATGTCGATAGAGCCTATGTTTATGACTGCACTAGGGTCAGGATGCATTGATTTCCAACGCGCTGCGTGATTCACGGCTCGGAAAACGGAGCGGTGACATGAGCGACCTTTTCTGGCTGACCGACGAGCAGATGGCCAAGCTTTCCCCTTTCTTCCCGAAGTCGCACGGTAAGCCGCGG
>NZ_VINQ01000121.1 GCF_008369105.1 Aquicoccus porphyridii
GCTCAATCGTCGGCACCCGCGCGGACCTTCAGGAAGCCCTCGACTTTGCCGGCGAAGGCCTGGTCAAGGCGACCATCCATCCGGGCAAGCTGGACGACATCAACCAGATCCTCGACCAGATGCGCGCCGGGCAGATCGAGGGGCGCATCGTCCTCGAGATGTGACCTGCGGGGCGGCGTCCCGGCGCCGCCCTTGCCTGTCTACTCGACGCTGCCCAGCCCGCCTTCCAGCTTGCGCCAGAGCAGGCGGATCGCCGCCTTGCGTACCAGCGCGCAGCGGTACAGGCGGATTTCCTGCGGCACGAACCATTGCGGCCCGCCACAGATCGCCAGCTCACCGCGCTCCAGTTCGTTGACCACGCTCAGCCGTGGCACCCAGGCCACGCCCATGCCTTGCAGCGCCATGCTCTTCAGGCTGTCGGCCATCGCCGTCTCGTAGACCGTGGTGTAGCGCAGGTTGCGCTGG
>NZ_VINQ01000122.1 GCF_008369105.1 Aquicoccus porphyridii
CGTAGGCTCGCGCCTCCCAGGCGTTACCTGGCACTCTGCCCTATGGAGCCCGGACTTTCCTCCACCGCGCTATTGCGCGACAGCGACTGTCCAATCGACTCTCCGCCGACAAGGTTAGCGGGAGCAGGCGCGAAGAACAAGCTCAACTCTTCCCTTGGCGTTGCAAAGCCTGTTGATACAAAAGGTTTTTTCGCACCCCGGTAATTTCCGCCGCCAGCGCCGCGGCTTTCTTCAACGGCAGCTCGGCAAGCAGCAGGTCGAGCACCCTGAGCGCCTCCGCACCGATCGACTCCTCGCCTTCCGGCGCCTGCCACCCCGCCACCAGCACAACGCACTCGCCGCGCTGCTGGTTGCTGTCCGACGCGACCCAATCGTGCAGTTCGGCCAACGGCAGGCTGCGAATGGTCTCGAAGGTCTTGCTCAGCTCCCGCGCCAGCACCGCACGGCGCTCCCCGCCGAACAC
>NZ_VINQ01000123.1 GCF_008369105.1 Aquicoccus porphyridii
ACGACAGCCTGACCGGCCTGCACAACCGGCGCAGCTTCAACCAGCACCTCGACCGCCTCTGGCGCCAGGCCCAGCGCGAACAGAAGACCCTGGCTCTGCTGCTTTGCGACGTCGACCATTTCAAGGCCTATAACGACCGCTACGGACACCAGGCTGGCGATGCGGTCCTGCAGCGCATCGGCGCGGTGTTCGAGGCGAATGCCAGGCGTCCGCTGGACATGGCGGTGCGCCTGGGCGGCGAAGAGTTCGCCCTGTTGCTGTACGGCGCCAACGAGCACGAGGCGAGGCTGCGCGCGGAAGCGCTGCGCGCACAGGTCCAGGCGCTGCGCATGGAGCACGAGGCGTCGGACACGGCGCGCGAAGTGACCCTGTCGGTCGGCGTGTCCTGCCTGTGGCCGACCCCGGGCAACGACCTGAAGCGCCTCTACGATCTCTACGAGCATGCCGATCGCGCGCTTTAC
>NZ_VINQ01000124.1 GCF_008369105.1 Aquicoccus porphyridii
CGCGGTGACCAGTGCGCCGAAATCGCGACTGCCGAGGCCGACTATCGCACCGTCGGGCAGCTCTGCCGGCGGCTTGCCGGCCTGCAACGCGCCCAGCAGGGTGCCGATGGACAACCCGCTGTCGGCGAAGCCAGCGCCGCCGGCGACATGCCCGCTACGCAGCGCCCATTGCACCCCGAGGGCGTCGCCGATCTCGCCGGACAGCTCGACGATCGCCGCCTCCACCAGCAGTTGCGCGCGCGGCACGTCGAGCTGGCGGACGATGTCCTCGAGCAGGCCGACATCCTCCGGATCGGCGAGGATCACCAGGGCATTCAGCGATTCGTCGGCGCGCACCAGCAGGCCGCGCTTGCCGCTTCCCCGGCCATCCTGGCCCCGCTCGCCGTGCAGCGATTCGCCGATCTCCCCGAGGGTGGCGGCAAGGGTCTTGGCGTCGCCATGGCGCAGGCGGATCACC
>NZ_VINQ01000125.1 GCF_008369105.1 Aquicoccus porphyridii
TCTTCAGGCATCCTGCTTTGGAACCGATGCGTCTAAGAAAGTTCCAGCACTACATCGCCCCGCTCTGATGACGCCTGCCGATGACAGGCCCGCAGCTCATCCGCCGGACCGGCAGCGGGGGTGCGCTATTGTGCCGCCAGGCCCTTCTATATACTAGGGCTCCACCACGGGGAAATGCGGGCATGAGCCAACATTATCAACACGATGTACTGGTCATCGGCAGCGGCGCCGCCGGCCTGAGTCTGGCCTTGACCCTTCCGGAACACCTGCGCATCGCCGTCCTCAGCAAGGGCGAACTGTCGCAGGGCTCTACCTACTGGGCCCAGGGCGGCGTGGCCGCCGTGCTGGACGATACCGACACCGTGGAATCCCACGTCGAGGACACCCTGGTCGCCGGTGGCGGCCTGTGCCGCGAGGATGCGGTGCGCTTCACCGTGGAGCATAGCCGCGAAGCGA
>NZ_VINQ01000126.1 GCF_008369105.1 Aquicoccus porphyridii
TGACGTAGCCGCGGACCACGCCGATGCGGTACGGACGCAGGCTTTCCAGATGCGCGGGATTGACCGGCAGCAGGCGCTCGCGCTGGCGGAAGAAGCCCAGTTGCGAGTCGAGCAGGGGGATGGTGGCGTGGAACAGTTCGCGCCGCTCGGGCGACAGGTAGGCCGGCATGAGGGCGTCGAAGCGCCCCTCGGCGGCTTCCTTCAGGGCACGTTGCCAGGGCAGGAACACCAGTTCGGCGCGGTGCCCGTCGAGGGCCAGGGCTTCGTCGAGGATGCGGCTGGCGAGGCCCTTGCCCGGCAGGTCGGGGCCGACGTAGGGCGCCCAGTCGAGGGTCGCCACGCGCAGGGTGTCGGCCTGCGCGCCGGCCGTGGCGAGGAGCAGGCCGAGCAGGACGCCGGGCCAGTGCCAGGTGCGCGAACCCATGGATGCCTCTGCTCTGAGCGATCGGTTGGGA
>NZ_VINQ01000127.1 GCF_008369105.1 Aquicoccus porphyridii
CGACGCGGCAGTGGCCGCCGCCCGCCGCGCCTTCGACGAAGGCCCCTGGGCGCGTCTCGCCCCGGTCGAGCGCAAGCGCGTGCTGCTGCGCCTGGCCGAGCTGATGCTGGCCCATCGCGAAGAGCTGGCGCTGCTCGACTCGCTGAACATGGGCAAGCCGGTGATGGACGCCTGGAACATCGATGTACCCGGCGCCGCCCACGTCTTCGCCTGGTATGCGGAACGCCTCGACAAGCTCTACGACCAGGTCGCGCCGACCGCCCAGCAGACCCTGGCCACCATTACCCGCGTGCCGCTGGGGGTTATCGGCGCGGTGGTGCCGTGGAACTTCCCGCTCGACATGGCCGCCTGGAAGCTCGCCCCGGCCCTGGCCGCCGGCAACTCGGTGGTGCTCAAGCCGGCCGAGCAGTCGCCGTTCTCCGCCCTGCGCCTGGCCGAGCTGGCCCTGGAGGC
>NZ_VINQ01000128.1 GCF_008369105.1 Aquicoccus porphyridii
AGCCGAGCAGCATGCGCCGCAGACCGAAGCGCCAACTGTTGCCCTCCAGTCCCGCTGGCAGGCCGAGACGCTCGCGCTGCGCGGCATCCAGCCCCCAGCGCACGCCGGCGCCTTCGATCCAGCGGTGCAGGGTCGCCAGGTCGGCCTCGTCGACGCCGAAACGCCGGCGCAATGCCGGGACGTCCAGCAGGTCGAGGATCTCGCTCACGGCGAAACGGCTGTCGGGCAGTTTCAGCAGGTGCTCCAGGGCGATCAGCAGCGGCTCGCGACCGCGCTGTCCCTGGTCGGCCAGGGTATAGGGAATGAAGCGCTGGTCGTCGCGCGGCACCTGGCCGAACACCGCCTCGATGTGCGGTGCGTAGGCGTTGATGTCGGGGACCATGACGATCACGTCGCGCGGCTTCAGGCTCGGATCGGCGTTGAAGCGGGCAAGCAACTGGTCGTGGAGGAT
>NZ_VINQ01000129.1 GCF_008369105.1 Aquicoccus porphyridii
GAACGGTCCGTCGAGCAGACGCGACGGACCGTTCGTCGCTTTCCACCACCGATTCGGCGAGGGCGCCGGCGTTGATCGCGACGAACGGTCCGTCGCGTCTGCTCGACAGGTCATGCAGGGCCCGCGCGACCACCTCCTTGCCGGCGCCGGTTTCGCCAAGGACCAGCACGTCGGCCTGGATCGCCGCCAGCGAGCCGACCTGCTCGCGCAGGCGCTGCATGCCGGCCGAGCGTCCGATCAGGCGCCCATGCAGTTCGTGGCGTTCGGCCAGGGCCAGGCGCAGGGTGCGGTTCTCCAGGACCAGCCGGCGCACCTCCAGGGCGCGGCGCACGCTGTCGAGCAGGGCGTCGCTGGGGAAGGGCTTTTCCAGGAAGTCATAGGCGCCGCCGCGCATGGCCTGGACCGCCAGCGGCACGTCGCCGTGGCCGGTGATCAGGATCACCGGC
>NZ_VINQ01000130.1 GCF_008369105.1 Aquicoccus porphyridii
CATGATCAGGCTCACGCTCATCAGCGGTTCGCCCAGTTCCTCCAGCAGCGCCCGGGCGATCGGACAGTTCGGCACGCGCAGGCCGATGGTGCGGCGCTTGGGGTGCAGGAGCATGCGCGGCACCTCGCGGGTGGCGCTGAGGATGAAGGTGTAGGGACCGGGGGTGTGCGCCTTGAGCAGGCGGAACAGGCCGGTGTCGACCTTGGCATAGACGCCCAGCTCGGAAAGGTCGCGGCAGACCAGGGTGAAGTTGTGCTTGTCGTCCAGTTGGCGGATGCGGCGGATGCGATCCACCGCGGTCTTTTCGCCGATGCGGCAGCCCAGGGCATAGGACGAGTCGGTGGGATAGACGATCACCCCACCCTGGCGGACAATTTCCACCGCCTGCTTGACCAGCCGCGGCTGGGGATTTTCCGGATGGATCTGGAAGAACTGGCTCATTCGGC
>NZ_VINQ01000014.1 GCF_008369105.1 Aquicoccus porphyridii
CGATCGCGTATTGAATGAGCGGCCGGTCAACCAGCGTCATGATTTCCTTGGGAATCGATTTCGTGGCAGGCAGAAACCGGGTGCCCAGACCTGCAACCGGAAAGATCGCCTTGGTTACTTTTCTCTTCATTCTCCTGAACCTCACTTATCCATCATGTCGCTGCTGCATGACGGTTGGACGCCACTATGACACAGTTTCCGTAACGAAACATTCTCAACCAGCAGCATTGGGGAAGAATGAGGGCAAATTCATGGAATGTGGCGGTTTTGCCTGTCACGACTCGCCTATTGCGCGCAACGCGGCCACGCGCCGGGCTTCCCGGTTGACCCGCGCCCTGAAACCGGCCAGCCGGAACAGCGGCTCACTGCGCTCGCTGCGCCCGAAAAGACCGCCGACCTGCTCCCATACCCCCTCGGGACTGAGCCGCACCCGGTGAAATCGCGTGCTGGGCGAGAACAGGAAAAGGCTCACCGTCTCGCCCCGCGCCACCCGCTCGCGCGCTTCACGCCGCAATCGCCCTGCCTGCCATGAACGCCCCGACAGGACCACCGAAGGCCCCTTTGCCCCCGGGGCGGTCAGGAACTCGGCCTGCGGTGCCCCGATCCCGGGCAGCGGGGCAATCGCGCGCTGCTGGCCCTCGGCAAACCCGCCGGACAGGCTGGCAAAGATGCGCGGCACATCGGCCTCGTCGATCAACCCGCGCGCTTGCTGATCCTCCAGCCGCGCACGCTCATCGTTCTGCACTTCCTGCCAGCGCCGGGCACGCTGCTCTTCGGGGCAATGCTTGCGCAGGAACACCGCCCAACTCGCCCCGATCTCGTGCAGGTCGCGCACCGCGCGATCCGCGCTGCGCCGCAGGCTCGCGGCATAGGCGTGATGCACCTGCGCCATCGGCGCAATCGCCGTCGCCATGCCCGCCCGCGCCAGCCGCATGTTGAGATCGGTCTCGTCGAGATAGAACCGGAAATTCGGATCGAACCCGCCAATCCGGGCCAGACCCTGCCGTCGCAGCGCCATGTTGGTGCCCTCGGTCTTGACCGCCTGCCCCGGCCCCGGGTGCAGCACCGTGGGCTGCGCCTCGTCCACGCGCTGCGGTTCGGCCCGGCCACAGGCATCGACCATCCGCGCCTTCCACTGGAACGAGATCCCGTTGCGCCCGCGCACGAATCCGCCAGCCGCCGCGACATCGGGATTGGCAAAAGGCGCGGTCAGGAAACTGAGCCAGGTCGGCTCCGGCACCGCGTCATCGTCGATAAAGGCGACAATCTCGCCCGCCGCCTGCGCGATCCCGAGATTGCGCGCCGCCGATATGTTAGCCCGGTCGAACGGGATCAGCTTGGCCCGCCCGTCAAACCGGCTCGCCCGCACCGCATCCACTCCTTGCGGATCGGCCACCACCACGACCTCGAAGGCCGGGTATCGCAACCCCGCCACCCCGGTCAGGCACCAGATCAGGCTTTCGGGCCGGTCGCGGCTCACAATGACGACACTGACCGGCGGCGGGGTCATTCCATCCCCATCTCGCGCATCATCGCCTCGATCCGGGGCACGTCCTCGGGGTTGTTCAACTCCCAGAACTGCCGCCCCCGCGCCTCGACCTCGACGCACAGAACCGGCCGCCCCTGCTCCATGAAGCGCAACTGCTCCAACCCTTCCAGGGCTTCCAGCGGCCCCATCTCCCAGCCCGCATAATCATTCAGTGCCGCCGGGCGATAGGCATAGACGCCGACATGGTGAAACACCGGCGTCTCGTCCGCATCGTCATAGGTCTGCCCGGTGAACGGGACCACCTCTTTCGAGAAATAGAGCGCATGGCCCCGGCGGTCGAACACTGCCGTCGTGCCACCCACGCGCCCCGCCTGCCGGTCCGCCAGGAATCCGTTCAAGGCCCGCCCGTCACAGCGCAGCACCGGCGTCGCCACCTCGGCCGCCGGATCGCCGCGCAATCCTGCAATCAACCCTTCGACGAACCACGCCGGGGTCAGCGGCGCATCGCCCTGAAGGTTGACCACGATGTCATACCCCCCGCCCAGCGCCGCCAGCGCCTCGGCACAGCGTTCGGTGCCGTTGCGGCAGGTGGGCGAGGTCATCACCACCTCGGCCCCGAACCCTTCGGCCGCGTCGCGGATGCGGTCGTCATCGGTGGCCACCACCACCCGGTCCACACCGCTCACGCCACGCGCCGCCTCCCACGAGCGTTGGATCAGGCTCTTGGCCTCGCCCCCGGCACCGCGCAACGCGACCAGCGGCTTGCCCGGATAACGGGTCGAGGCATGGCGCGCCGGGATGACGATCAGGACGCTCATGCCGGTTTCAACGCCACGCTTGGCGCATGGGCGATGAAATAGGGGTTGAGATAACCCGGCTTGCCATAGCGCAGCGGCCTATGGTCATCGAACCGCACCACCTGCCCACCGGCCCCGAGGAGAACCGCATGGCCCGCAGCCGTGTCCCATTCCATGGTCGGCCCGACACGCGGGTAAAGATCGGCCTCGCCCGTGGCCACGAGGCACAGCTTGAGCGACGATCCCGCGCTCTTGAACTCCTTCACGGCATACTTGGCGATATAGTCGCGGGTCTCGTCCGTGAGATGCGATTTCGACGCCACCACCATCAGCGCGTCGTTGTTCGCCTCGGTCACCCGGATCGGGCGGGTGGCACCCGGCCTGACCGGATCGAACGGCCCCTCTTCCTCGATCGCGCTGCCATCGGGCAATG
Organism: Aquicoccus porphyridii; assembly: GCF_008369105.1. Taxonomy (GTDB): domain Bacteria; phylum Pseudomonadota; class Alphaproteobacteria; order Rhodobacterales; family Rhodobacteraceae; genus Aquicoccus; species Aquicoccus porphyridii. The sequence continues at coordinate 2,720 of NZ_VINQ01000014.1, forward strand.
TATAGAACATCCGCTCTTTCGCCGGGGCATAGACGATCCCGCGCACCGGCACGCCACTCTCGACATAGGCGATGTTGACGGTGAAATCGCCGCGCCGGTTGATGAACTCCTTGGTCCCGTCCAGCGGATCGACGATCAGGAATGTCTCGCCGGTCTTGTCATGCGACGCGGCCTGTTCCTCGGTCACCAGCAGAACATCGGGAAAGGCGGCGCGCAGCCCCGCGCTGATCACCGCATCGGCGGCTTCGTCGGCCTCGGTCACCGGGCTTTCGTCCGACTTCACCTTCACCTCGAAATCGTCGGCCCGGTAAATATCCATGATCGTCTCGCCCGCCCTGAGGGCCAATTCGCGCATCACCGTGCTCAGTTTGTCATGATCCAAATCCGGGACTCCTTATTCCTGCGGCACTGGGCAGCTTTTATTGTCAAATTCACCTGTCCCCCTTATGATCCGCGGCTAACGGAACGGCAAGGAATCCGTTCCAGGATACAGGCGCCCGGCGGAGTAGTGTTGTCATGTTCGAACGACGGCCCCAAAGACGATCGAGTCTGACATCCGCCTTCATCATTTTCGAACTGGTCTATCACTCGATCGTGCGCTCGGTCCGCAAAAGCCATGGCAACGCGGTCATGGCGCTTCTGGTCAACATGATGCAGGTCGCGATCATGGTGGCGGTGTTCTACGTGATGTTCACGCTGCTGGGCCTGCGCCGCTCGGCCATTCGCGGCGATTTCCTGCTCTACATCATGTCGGGCATCTTTCTCTACATGACCCATGTCAAGACGCTGGGCGCGGTGGTCGGCTCCGAAGGGCCGTCCTCGCCGATGATGCAGCACGCGCCGATGAACACGATCGTGTCGATTCTCTCGGCGGCGCTGGGCGCGCTCTATATCCAGGTGCTGTCGCTTTTCGTGATCCTGTTCGGCTATTATGTCATCGTCAATCGCTTCGTGATCGAACAACCCGTTGCCGCCTTCGGGGCCTTTCTGATCGCGTGGTTCACCGGCTTTGCGCTGGGCATCGTGCTGCTGGCGATCAAGCCGTGGTTCCCGACATTCGTGTCGATCTTCACCACCTTCTACACCCGCGCCAACATGATCGCCTCGGGCAAGATGTTCGTCGCCAACACGCTGCCGGGGTACATGCTGGCGATGTTCGACTGGAACCCGCTGTTTCACGCCATCGACCAGGCCCGCGGCTTTGTCTTCGTGAATTATTTCCCGCGCTATTCGAATCTCGAATACCCGGTGATTGTCGGCATCACCCTCCTGATGCTCGGGCTGATCGGCGAGTTTTATACACGCCGCCACGCCTCGCTGAGCTGGGGCGCACGGCGTTAGGGCCGGTCACGATAAACTGGATTCGACCTGCCCGGAACGGCGGCGAAGCCGCCCGGGCAGCACACGGCCGCCCCCCGGCCGGGTGCTTTTGATAACGTGCGCGCCGCTTCGGGCGAGGGATGACGCTGCGGGATAAACTGCCCTACGCTGCCGTGATGAGCACCCGACCGCGGCCCTGTGCTGCCCTTCCGTCCGGCATCGGTCGAATCCGATTTATTGCGATCCGCCCGAACTGTGCGCGGCGCTGACGCGCCTCACGTCACCACCCGCAGCGTGAGGTTGATTCGCCCGCCATCCTTCAAAAGGGTGCTCGATGCGAACCTGATCCGATCCACCCCGTGATGGACAAGCCGCGCCGCGCCCCCGATCACCACCACGTCACCGCTCTCAAGCCAGATCGATTCGGTCTTGCCGCCGCGCTCGATATTGCCGACCCGGAACAGCCCCGCATCGCCCAGCGAGACCGACACCACCGGCTGCGCGAAATCCGCCTCGTCGCGATCCTGGTGCAGCCCCATCCGCGCGCCCTCGCCATAGTAATTGACGAGGCAGCATTCCGGCGCCCGCAGGCTGGGCGTTGCGCCCACCCCGAACCGTTCCCAGATATCCAACACCGCGCCCGGGATCGGCGGCCAGCTTGCGCCCGACGGGTGCCGCCGCTCGTAACGATAGCCGCGCCGGTCGCTGACCCAGCCGAAATCACCGGCGCTGGTCATCTTCACGCTCATCTGCTTGCCCCATCGCGTTTCGGGGTGAAACATCGGCGCCGCCCGGGCAATTTCGCACACCTGCTCGACCAGCCCAGCCTGCGCATCCGCATCCAGCGCCCCCCTGAAAACGGCCACGCCGCGCAGATCGATCCGGTCACATTCGCTCATCCCGACCCCTTAATACGTCGCTTTCTAGCGATTGGTGCAAAAAACACGGGTTATTTGCAATCTCTCGGCCATACCGGTGCTTGCAGCGCCAAAACCGCCTGCCTATATACGCCCGGAAGCGCCGTGAACCGGCGAAACCGGACACGGCACCCCAAACCGGGGGTGGATGCCATAATGGGTCCGGCCCTCGAAAATCGCCTTGAAGTAGAAGGGATCGAAAAACATGGCCAAAGTCATCGGTATTGACCTCGGAACCACCAACTCCTGCATCGCCATCATGGATGGTGCGCAACCGCGCGTGATCGAAAACGCGGAAGGGGCGCGAACGACCCCCTCGATCGTCGCATTCACCGACGATGAACGCCTCGTCGGCCAGTCGGCCAAACGTCAGGCCGTCACCAACCCAGAAAACACCATCTTCGGCGTCAAGCGCCTGATCGGTCGCCGTTTCGACGACAGCGATCTGGCCAAGGACAAGAAGAACATGCCGTTCAACGTCATCGACGGCGGCAACGGCGACGCCTGGGTCGAAGCCAAGGACGAGAAATATTCGCCGTCCCAGATTTCCGCCTTCATCCTCGGCAAGATGAAGGAAACCGCCGAAAGCTATCTCGGCGAAGAGGTGACGCAGGCCGTCATCACCGTGCCCGCCTATTTCAACGACGCCCAGCGTCAGGCGACCAAGGACGCGGGCAAGATCGCGGGCCTCGAAGTGCTGCGCATCATCAACGAACCCACCGCGGCCGCGCTGGCCTATGGGCTCGACAAGAAGGACACGCACACCATCGCGGTCTATGACCTTGGCGGCGGCACCTTCGACGTGACCATCCTCGAAATCGACGATGGCCTGTTCGAAGTGAAATCCACCAACGGCGACACCTTCCTCGGTGGCGAAGATTTCGACATGCGGATCGTCAACTACCTCGCTGACGAGTTCAAGAAAGAGCATGGCGTCGACCTGACCAAGGACAAGATGGCCCTGCAACGGCTCAAGGAAGCCGCCGAAAAGGCCAAGATCGAGCTGTCGAGCTCCAGCCAGACCGAGATCAACCAGCCGTTCATCTCGATGGACAAGGACACCGGACAGCCGCTGCACATGGTGATGAAGCTGACCCGGGCCAAGCTCGAAAGCCTCGTCTCCGACCTGATCAAGGCATCGCTCAAACCCTGCCAGGCCGCGCTCAAGGATGCCGGTCTCTCCAAGGATGACATCGACGAGGTCGTGCTTGTCGGCGGTCAGACCCGGATGCCCAAGGTGTTTGAAGAAGTGACCAAGTTCTTCGGCAAGGAACCCCACAAGGGCGTGAACCCCGACGAGGTCGTCGCCATGGGCGCCGCCATTCAGGCCGGCGTGCTTCAGGGCGATGTCAAGGACGTGGTCCTGCTCGACGTGACGCCGCTTTCGCTCGGCATCGAAACGCTGGGCGGCGTGTTCACCCGCCTCATTGACCGCAACACCACGATCCCCACCAAGAAGTCCCAGATCTTCTCGACCGCCGAAGACAACCAGTCGGCCGTGACGATCCGCGTCTTCCAGGGCGAGCGTGAAATGGCGACCGACAACAAGATGCTGGGTCAGTTCAACCTCGAAGACATCCCGCCCGCACCGCGCGGCATGCCCCAGATCGAGGTGACCTTCGACATCGACGCCAACGGCATCGTCTCGGTTTCGGCCAAGGACAAGGGCACCGGCAAGGAACACAAGATCACGATCCAGGCGTCGGGCGGTCTCTCGGACGACGACATCGACAAGATGGTCAAGGACGCCGAGGAAAACGCCGAGGCCGACAAGGCCCGTCGCGAACTCGTCGAGGCCCGCAACCAGGCGGAAAGCCTCATCCACTCGACCGAGAAATCCGTCGAGGAACATGCCGACAAGGTCGATCCGACCACGGTCGAGGCGATCGAACTGGCCATTGCCGCGCTCAAGGAAGATCTTGAGAAAGAGGACGTCAAGGCCGAGAAGATCAAGGCCGGCATCCAGAACGTGACCGAAGCGGCCATGAAACTGGGCGAGGCGATCTACAAGGCCAGCCAGGAAGAGGGCGATGACGAACCCTCCGCGGCCGATGCGGGGCCGGGCGACGACGACATCGTCGACGCCGATTTCGAAGACCTTGACGACGACAAGCGCGCGTAAGCGTTCAGGGACCTCAGGGGCCGGATCGCTGATCCGGTCCGGCCCCGACCGGTCTTTTGAAAGGGGATAACCCGATGGCAAAACGCGACTTCTACGATGTGCTCGGAGTGTCCAGGGGCGCGTCGACCGACGAGATCAAGAAGGCCTACCGCAAGAAGGCCAAAGAGCTTCACCCAGACCGCAACTCCGACAATCCGCAGGCCGAAGCCCAGTTCAAGGAAGCGAACGAGGCCTACGAGGTGTTGAAGGACGCCGAGAAAAAGGCCGCCTATGACCGGTTCGGCCACGCCGCCTTCGAGGGCGGCATGGGCGGCGGCGGTGCGCGCCATGGCGGGCATCCCGGACAGGGCGATTTCGCCTCGGCCTTCTCGGATGTGTTCGACGATCTCTTCGGCGATTTCATGGGCGGGCGCGGTGGCCCCGGCGGGCGGCAGCGTGCCACCCGCGGTGCCGACCTGCGCTATAACATGCGCATCACGCTGGAAGAGGCGTTCACGGGTCTGCAGAAAACCATCAACGTGCCCTCCTCGGTGCAATGCGATGTCTGTGACGGTAGCGGCGCCGAAAGCGGCTCGGAACCCAGCACCTGTCCGACCTGCTCGGGCATGGGCAAGGTCCGCGCGCAGCAGGGCTTTTTCACCGTCGAACGCACCTGCCCGACCTGTGGCGGGCTGGGCCAGATCATCCAGAACCCGTGCAAGGCCTGCCATGGCCAGGGCCGGGTTCACCGGGATCGTTCGCTGTCGGTGAACATTCCCGCGGGCGTCGAAACCGGCACCCGAATCCGCCTCGCCGGAGAGGGCGAGGCCGGGATGCGCGGTGGGCCCACGGGCGATCTTTTCATCTTCATCGAGGTGGAAAAGCACGGTCTCTTCGAGCGCGAAGGCAACGATCTTTTCTGCCGCGTGCCGGTCTCGATGGCCGCCGCCGCGCTGGGTGGCGATATCGAGGTGCCCACGATCGACGGCGGCCGTTCGCGCGTAAAGATTCCCGCCGGCTCGCAATCCGGCCGCCAGATGCGCCTGCGCGGCAAGGGCATGCCCGCCCTGCGCGGTGGCCCCGCGGGCGACATGTTCATCGAGCTTGCGGTCGAAACCCCGGTGAACCTCACCGCGCGGCAGAAAGATCTGCTCCGTGAATTCGAGGATCTCAGCGAAGAGAACAACCCGCAAAGCTCGTCCTTCTTTTCCTCGGTCAAGAGCTTCTGGGACGCGATGAAGGGTTGAGCCCGGAACAACCGCCGGGCGGCTTCGCCGCTGTTCCGGGCGGGGATGACTTGATCGACCCTCGCCGCCGAATCATCTTCAGGGTGCGTGTTCTCACGCACCCTTTCATTTTGCCTAACAAACACCGCGCGCCCTGTTCACGATTGCCCGGAACCGCGCGACCCGTTCCCCCGGCAGCCGGGCAGCAGCCGGGAGTCATACGCTTTTCACCCCCTCTTTTCGGGCAAAAAGAATCGTTAACCCTCGCGAAAATTAACCAATCCTTCACCACACCCGGCCCACACTCGGACCATGACCGGCACACCCCAGTTTTCCGAAGGCCCATTGCCCTTGTTCGACGATGACGAGGTTCAGATCGTTCCCGCCTTGCCATCCGGAAAGCGCCCCTCCTACATCGCCGATCATCGCAGACGTCTGCGCGCCCGCTTTCTCTCGGGCGGCGCGCAGGCGCTCCCGGATTACGAGGTGCTCGAACTGGTTCTGTTCCGCGCGATCCCGCGTCAGGATGTCAAGCCGCTGGCGCATAAGCTGCTGGAAACATTCGGTGATTTCAATCGTGTTCTCGCTGCCCCGCCCGCGCGACTGGCGCAGGTCAAGGGCGTGGGCGAGGCGGTGATTTGCGAGTTGAAGATCGTCGAGGCGGCGGCGCAGCGCCTCGCCCGCTCGCGCGTCATGCAGCGCCATGTCGTCTCCTCGTGGGATGCGCTCCTTGACTATTGCCACACCACGATGGCCCATCGCGACACCGAGCAATTTCGCGTCCTCTACCTCGACCGCAAGAACGTGCTCATCGCCGACGAGGAACAGGCGCGCGGCACCGTCGATCACGTCCCCGTCTATCCGCGCGAGGTCGTCAAACGCGCCCTCGAACTGAACGCTAGTGCCTTGATTCTGGTGCATAATCACCCATCCGGCGACCCCACGCCCAGCGCCGAGGACATCGCCATGACAGGGCAGGTCGAAGCCGCCGCGCGGGCCCTTGGGTTGGCCCTGCATGACCATCTCATCATCGGGAAATCCGCCGAACTCAGCTTCAGCGCCGAGGGTCTGCTCTAGCGCCCTAGCGCAACCAGACTTCAACCCGACGGTTGACCTGACGGCCCCAGCTACTGTCGTCACAGGCCATCGGCATCGCCTCGCCAAATCCCGTGTAACCCATTGTCAAACGGTCGAAATCCGCGGTCTTCGCTGCGGCGCGCACGGCCTTTTCCACTGCCTCGGCCCGGCGCTCGGAAATCGCCAGGTTGGGTGCGGCCGGTCCCATGCCGTCGCTGAAGCCGGCGAACAGGATCTCGCGCCCGTCATAACGCCCGGATTCCAACGCCCGGGCCAGCAATTCAACGTTCGACCGTGACTGCGCATCGAGCTTGACCGACCCGGCCTCGAACCGAAAGGACGTCGATAACCGCTTCATATTCCCAAGCTTTTTCAGCATCGCCTGAAGCTCGTCAAGCCCGATCTCCGGCCCCGCCCCGGCAATCGCATTGGCCAGCCGATCCCCCTGCGCAGCGATAGCAATCTCTTCGGGCGCCTGGTCAATGAACCCCGCCCGCCGGATCACCATCTGGGCCTGGGGACTGCGCGTGTAAGACAGGAACTCGCGCGCCAGTTTGGGCAGGCGTCGCGCCGGCAGGTAGAGGAACATCGGCGCGGTCAGGGGATAGTCTTCGGTCTTGATCGTGCGCCGTGTCGCCGCCAGGGGAAAACCGCAACCTCCTTTCAGAACAAGGGTTTGCGCGTTCCCCGTCGCGGATTTTCTCGCGATACCCAGGGCAAAGGGATCTGTCGCCACGGCCTTGGCCAGCGCCTTGTCACTCCTGTGCCGCGTGGCATCACGCGCGAGGTCCAGCCCGGCCGGACCCAGAATGCGATCCTCGACCGCCTGCCCCGTCCCCGAAGCGGCATCGCGCAGGTGCAGGCTGATCGGCGCATCCGGTCCGCCAAGTTCCTGCCAATTGGAAATATTCCCTGCAAATGCTTGTGAAAGCTCGACAATACTGATGCTCTCGACCGGGTTCCCCGGCGCCGCCACGGCCACCAGTGCATCAAGCGCCAGCACCCGGCTTCGCGACCGGCCTGTCAGATCGCCCAGCCCCGCATCGCGGGCAAACTGCGCCTCTTCCGGTCGGATCTCGCGCAACGCCAAGGCAATATCGGCCTCATCGGCCAGAAGATCGGCAAAACCCTCATCGGTGTTGGTCAGCCTGAATCGAAACCGCCCCTTTTCCGCCCCACCGTTCCTGTCAGACAGAATATAGACAAAGGCGTTGCCGCCCTCGTCCTCGCGCCGCGCCTCAAACCCGTGCCGAAGGGCAAAGGCCTCGATCAGGGCGGGCAACAGCAGATCGCCCATCGTTGCCGCGCCCGAGATGGTCAATTCGGCAACGAAATCAATCAGGTTGGGACAGCCCGGCCCTTCGCATGTGACGCCTGATCCATCGACGGTCAATTCGCCATAAATCGTATCGACGCGATAGAACTCGCCGTCAAACCCGAGCATCGTGCCGCTCAACTCGATCGCGCCGTCGCGTGACCTGAGGGTCACGTCATTTGCGGTCACGGGCGGGACAGCGGCCAAAAGGAAAAGTGCGGCGAAGACCGCCGCACAGACCATGGTTTTCACGATGACCTCGATCAGGGCGAAGTGGCGAATTCAGTTACGCGCCACTTTCAGGTCATTGACGAAGTTTTTCAACACAAGAAAATCACCAATCGCATCGCAATCCGGCATCGTCAGGCTCAGCGACCGCACATCGAGATCGCCAGCCGCACCTGTCTGCAACGCCTTTGCGTCGACCGGGCGCCCGCAATTGTGGTTGGTCACCTCGATCTCGACGCTCAGTTGCACCTGTCCGTCATCCTGCGCGATTCCGGTGGGAAAGGTGTATATTTCGGCCATTCGGGCGTTATCCATCGTCGGATCGCCGAGCGTGATCAGGAAGCCGCCCTTGCCGGTCGCGGCGTTCTCGATGCCGCCTGCCGCACCGGACCAGACATGGCCGCGATCCGAATAGCCCGCGCCATATTCCAGCGCATGAAGGGTGATCGCGCTGTCACTGTCCGACTGGATGACGACCCGGTCATAGAAGGAAAGCGAACTGACCGTGGCGCTGGCGGAAACCGCGTGACCGTCAAGGAAGGTCGCGGTGATCTGCGCCTCTTCATCGAGGGCGGGGATCGTGACTTCAAGCAGTCCCCGGGCATCCGTCGCCTCGGAGAAGACCATGTCGGCATGATCCAGCGTCACACGTTCGTTGGGCAGGCAGTCCGCGTTGATAACCACGTTGATCAGCGCGGCGGCCATGGTTTCGACTGTCATTTCCGGATCGCAGCCTTGCAAATCGTCAGGCTCGTTGGCCGCGCGTTTCTCTGCCGGCCGTCCGGTTTCAGGCTCGACCGCAATCGTCAACTCATCCAGCGCGGCAGTCTGGAAACCGGTTTGGCCTGCATTCTCCTCCGATTGCATTTGCTTCGGTTCCCGAACCACGGGGTCGTCCCCGACCGCTTTCGAGGCGCCCATCTCGGACGTATCTTCAAGCGCGGCAATCTCCATCGGTGCCGTATCTTCTGTCGCTGGCGCTTCGGCTGACACCGTGGCTGGCGGCGAAAGGGCAATTTCGGTCGTGCCGGGCGTGCTTGACGCGGTCAATTCGGCACTGGGCAACTCGACCTTTTCGTCCGCCGACTTGGTCACAACCTGGTTCAGCGCGGCCTGGCTTGGCCCCGACTGGCCAGTCTGCATGAAAAAGCCGATTCCGGCGATCGCAAAAAGCGTGCCACCAATGGTGATTATACGTTTCCGGTCCGGCATGACTGCCTCCAATACCCCTTATTCAACAGGAGTATCGGCAGGAAAAGCGGCGCCGTTGTGGCCCGTTGAAGGAGTCATCTTGACCCCTTCAAGGCATATACGTGCTTACTGCAACCGGCCGTGGCAATGCTTGAACTTCTTGCCCGACCCGCAGGGGCAGGGTGCGTTGCGCCCCGGGTTGCCCCATGTCGACGGGTCGTTCTCGTCAAACCCTTCGGCGGCGGCTTCGGGGTTCGGCGCAGCACCCGCCGTCGCGGCCTCGGTTTGCTGGTCCAGCATCTGCCGCTGTTGCTGCATCTGGGCCATCATCTGCGCCTGTTCTTCCTCGCTCAGCGGCCGCACCTGCGCCAGCGTCTTGGTCACATCGGTGCGCAGGCTATCGAGCATCCCCTCGAAAAGCTGAAAGCCCTCGGTCTTGTACTCGTTCAGGGGATCGCGCTGGGCATAGCCGCGGAAGCCGACGACGCTGCGCAGATGTTCGAGCGTCAACAGATGCTCGCGCCACTTCGTGTCGATGGTCTGAAGCAGAACCTGCTTTTCGATCGAGCGCATGTTCTCGGGGCCGAATGCGGCGGCCTTCTTGGCCATGAACTCGTCCGACGCTTTCTCAAGCCGTTCGGTGATTTCCTCGTCGTCGACGCCTTCCTCGGCGACCCAGTCCGTCACCGGCACGTCAATGCCCAGATGTTCCTGCGCCGCGGCATGAAGTCCCTCGCCGTCCCATTGGTCGGCATAGCTCTTGGGCGGGATATAGGTCTCGACCAGGTCGTCGATGACCTCGTTTCGCATGTCACGCACGATCGCCGACAGGTCTTCGGCCTTCATGATATCGAGCCGCTGCTTGAACACGACCTTGCGCTGCTCGTTCATCACGTCGTCGTATTTCAAAAGCTGTTTGCGGATGTCGAAATTGCGCGCCTCGACCTTGGCCTGTGCGCGTTCCAGGCTCTTGTTCACCCACGGGTGGACGATGGCCTCGCCCTCTTTCATCCCAAGCTTCGAGAGCACCTTGTCGAGCCGCTCCGAGCCGAAGATGCGCATCAGGTCATCTTCGAGGCTGAGGAAGAACGCGCTGCGCCCCGGGTCGCCCTGACGGCCCGAGCGGCCGCGCAACTGGTTGTCGATGCGGCGGCTTTCATGCCGTTCGGTGGCCAGAACAAAGAGACCCCCGGCCTCCTTGACCTTCTTCTCGTCCTCGGCGTGTTCCGCCTCGATCCGGCTGCGGATCTCTTCGGGGTCGGCCTCCGGGTCGGCTTCGATCGCTTCCATGATCTTGAAATCGACATTGCCGCCCAGCTTGATGTCGGTGCCCCGCCCCGCCATGTTCGTGGCTATGGTGACGGCGCCGAACTTGCCGGCATCGGCGATGATCTGGGCCTCTTTCTCGTGCTGGCGGGCGTTCAGGACGTTGTGCACGATCCCGGCCTCGGTGAGCATCTCCGACAGCAGCTCGGATTTCTCGATGCTGGTCGTGCCGACCAGAAGCGGCTGGCCCTTGGTGTTGGCCTCCCGAATGGTTTCGACAACGGCGTCGTATTTCTCGGCGGTGGTGCGATAGACCGCGTCATCCTCATCGACTCGGGCGATCGGCTGGTTGGTCGGCACTTCGACCACGCCCAGACCGTAGATTTCGGCGAATTCCGCGGCTTCCGTGACCGCCGTGCCGGTCATGCCCGACAGTTTCTCGTAAAGCCGGAAATAGTTCTGGAACGTGACCGAGGCGAGGGTGATGTTCTCGGGCTGGATGTTACAGCCTTCCTTGGCCTCGATTGCCTGGTGAAGCCCGTCCGACAACCGCCGCCCCGGCATCATCCGCCCGGTGAATTCGTCGATCAGCACCACGTCGCCGTCACGAACGATGTAATCCTTGTCCCGGGTAAAAAGCTTGTGCGCGCGCAGGCCCTGGTTGACGTGGTGCACGATGGTTGTGCTCTCGGGGTCGTAGAGGTTCTGCTCCTCGGGCAAAAGCCCGCGCGACTTCAATTGCTCTTCGAGCCATTCGTTGCCTTCGTCGGTAAAGGTCACGTTGCGGGTTTTCTCGTCGATCGTGAAATGATCATCCACCAGGTCGGGGATCAGCCGGTCAACGGAAACGTAAAGCTCCGAACGATCCTGCGACGGCCCCGAGATGATCAGCGGCGTGCGCGCCTCGTCGATCAGGATGCTGTCGACCTCGTCCACGATGGCAAATCCATGCCCGCGCTGCGCCATTTCATCGAGCGAGGATTTCATGTTGTCGCGCAGGTAATCGAAGCCCAGCTCGTTATTGGTGGCATAGGTCACGTCACAGCGATAGGCGTCACGCTTTTCGGCCTCGGGCTGCTGCGGATAGATCACGCCGGTGGTCAGGCCCAGCGCGCCATAGACCTTGCCCATCCATTCCGCATCACGCTTGGCGAGGTAGTCGTTGACCGTGACGATATGCACGCCCTTGCCGGTCAGCGCATTGAGATAGGCGGGCAGCGTCGCAACGAGTGTCTTGCCCTCGCCGGTCTTCATCTCGCTGATATTGCCCTGGTGCAGGAAAATGCCGCCCATCAACTGCACGTCAAAGGCCCGAAGGCCCAGTGCACGCTTGGCCGCCTCGCGACAGTTGGCAAAGGCTTCGGGCAACAGGTCGTCAAGGCTCTCGCCGCCCTTCGCGCGGTCGGAGAGCTCTGTCGTCTTGTCCTTCAACCCCTCGTCCGACAGGGCCTCGAACTCGGGCTCAAGGGCATTGATCTTGTCGATGATCGGACGGGTCGCCTTGATTTTTCGGTCGTTCGGCGTACCGAAGACCTTTTTCGTAAGCGTTCCAAATCCCAGCATGTTCCATCCGATCCGGCTATTGACATTATCGTGGTCGGCAACTGCTTGCCCCTCCATTTCGCAGCCCCTACAACGGGCACCAAAGAGCGGCTTTTGCCTGTGTCTTAAGGCGATGTAAGGGGCGGCTCTGGCAGTGTCAACGTCGCGTTCCCGCGCGACAACAGCAAAGGACAACCCGATGTCGAAACGTCTCTCTTTCCTCGCCGCGCCGCTTTTCGCACTGGCCGTTACCGGCGCCGCTCCGCTCATGGCCGATGACGCACCCACGGCCGACACGGTGATCGCCACCGTCAACGGCACCGAGATCACGCTCGGGCACATGATCCTGATGCGCAACAATTTGCCGCAGCAATATGCGCAGCTTCCCGATGACGTGCTGTTTCAGGGCGTGCTCGATCAACTCGTGCATCAGACCATCCTGATGCAATCCTATGACGACGCGATGCCCGACCGGGTCAAGACCGCGCTCGAGAACGAAGAACGCTCGCTCATGGCCGCCGAGGCGATCCAGGCGACCCTTGATTCCGCGCTGTCCGACGACGTGCTGCGCGCCGCCTATGAAGAGCAGTATGCCGACGCCACGCCGGGCACGGAATACAATGCCGCCCATATCCTCGTCGAAACCGAGGACGAGGCCCGCGCCATCCTGTCCGAGCTTGAAGGCGGCGCCGATTTCGCCACCCTCGCACGTGAGAAATCGACCGGCCCGTCCGGCCCCGATGGCGGTAACTTGGGCTGGTTCGGCGAAGGCATGATGGTCCCGTCCTTCGAAGAGGCGGTGATGGCGCTTGATGTCGGCGACCTCTCGGCCCCGATCGAGACCCAGTTCGGCTGGCACGTGATCAAGCTCAACGAAACCCGGGTCAAGGATGCGCCCGCATTCGAGGATGTCCGCGGCGAGATCGAAAGCGGTCTCCAGTCCGAGGTGATCGAGGCCCGCATCGGCGAGTTGACCGAGAAAGCCACCATTGACCGGTCCGGCGAAACCGGTATTGATCCGGCCATCCTGAAAGACACCTCTCTGCTGGAGAACTGATCCCTTGGCCAAGACGCTGAAACGCTCCCCGCTCGCGCCTGCGGGCTTTCCCGCCCTGCCGGTGATCGGCGGGGTCGCGTTTGCCACCGTCGCCGCCGGGGTGCGCTATGCCGGGCGCAGCGATGTCATGCTGGCGCGGCTGGCCCCCGGAACTGCGGTTGCCGGGGTGTTCACCCAATCCGCCACCCGGTCCGCGGCAGTGCTCGATTGCCAGGCCAAGATCGGCAGCGATGCGACCGAGGGCGCGGCGATCATCGTCAATGCCGGAAACGCCAACGCCTTTACCGGTACGAATGGCACCGCGGCGGCCCGCCGCGTGACCCAAGGCGTGGCCGACGCGCTGAACCTGCCCGAGGCGCGCGTCTTTTCCGCCTCGACCGGCGTCATCGGCGAGGTGCTTCCCGATGAACGGATCACCTCGAAACTCTCCGATCTGGCCGCGTCCCTCGACGAAACCGGAATCGAGGCGGCGGCACAGGCCATCACGACCACCGACACCTTTCCCAAGGGCGCGTCAGCCAGTTTCAAGCGCGACGGCAAAACGGTGAACATCGCCGGTATAGCCAAGGGATCGGGCATGATCGCGCCCGACATGGCGACGATGCTGGTCTATATCTTCACCGACGCGGCGATTGCGCAACCCGCGCTTCAGGCGATGCTGTCCGACCTCACCGGCCCGACCTTCAACTCGATCACCGTCGACAGCGACACCTCGACCTCCGACACCCTCCTGCTGGCCGCCACCGGGGCCAGCGGCGTTGCAATCGGCGACAACGATGCCGAGTTTCGCAGCGCGCTCCATTCGGTCATGCTCGACCTTGCCCATCAGGTCGTGCGCGACGGCGAAGGCGCCACCAAGTTCGTTGAAATCACCGTCACCGGCGCCGCTTCGGATGCCGACGCGAAAACCCATGCGCTTTCCATCGCCAACTCGCCACTGGTCAAGACCGCCATCGCCGGCGAAGATCCGAACTGGGGTCGCATCGTCATGGCGGTCGGCAAATCCGGCGCTGCCGCCGACCGTGACCGGCTCAGCATCCGTTTCGGCGATGTTCTCGTGGCTGAAAAGGGCTGGGTCGCGCCGGGCTATCGCGAAGAAGACGCCGCCGACCTGATGAAGCGCGACGAGATCGTGATTTCCGTCGATGTCGGCCTTGGCGCGGGCGCGGCCACGGTCTGGACCTGCGATCTCACCCACGGCTATATCGACATCAACGCCGATTACCGCTCGTGACGACGCCGGTGAACATCGTGCTTGTCGCCGCCGTCGCGCTTGTCGATATCGACGGGCGTGTGCTGCTTGCACAGCGCCCCGAGGGCAAATCCATGGCCGGCCTTTGGGAATTTCCGGGCGGCAAGGTCGAACCGGGCGAGACCCCGGAACACGCCCTGATCCGCGAATTGCAAGAGGAGCTGGGCATCGACACGTGGGATTCCTGCCTCGCGCCGCTCACCTTCGCGTCGCACAGCTATGACGATTTTCACCTGCTGATGCCGCTTTTCGTTTGCCGCAAATGGGAGGGCATCCCCCATGCGCGCGAAGGCCAGACGTTGAAATGGGTGCGCGCCAACGATCTGCGCAGCTATCCCATGCCGCCTGCCGATATTCCGCTCATTCCGATTCTGCGCGACTGGCTTTAGGGCGTGTTGCGCCCGACTGGCAGCCACCGATCCTTGACCGGAAGTCGGGGTGAGCGTGCGATGAAACGTGACGCGCCCCGGGCGGCATGCGCCGATTGACCTTCGATGTCCTCCCGTGATTCGCATAAAATTATTGATGCATCGCCAATCAATCTATGATTGTATTATAGTGTCAAACCAGTGAGGGAATTTGGCATGCTGCACACCATCACCTTGGGATCTTGCGTTTCCGTGCAGGGGTTCCTGGTCGGAAAACTGCCTGATGGTCGTATTCAAGTGCGTGTCGGGACCCAGGTTTTTTGTGGAAAACCGGTTAGTTAAACCGCCTGATTTACCGCGAAAGCCGCAGGGCCCGAACATGAAAAAAGGGGCGCCCCCGCAAAGGCCGCCCCTTTTCCCGTAACCTTGCAGTTGTATCAGTCGAGCTTGCGCTCGACTTCCTGGCGCTCGAAAATCTCGATCACGTCGCCGGGGCGGATGTCCTCGTATTTCTCGAAGGCCATGCCACATTCCTGACCCGACTGGACCTCGGCCACCTCGTCCTTGAAGCGTTTGAGCGTCTTGAGCGTGCCTTCGTGGATCACCACGTCGTCGCGCAAGAGACGCACACCGGCGCTGCGCCGGGCGATACCTTCGGTGACAAGACAACCCGCCACCTTGCCGACGCCGGACACCTTGAACACTTCCCGGATCTCGGCATAGCCGATAAAGGTCTCGCGGATCTCGGCCGACAATAGACCGCTCGCCGCTGCCTTCACGTCGTCAACCAGGTCGTAAATCACGCTGTAATAGCGAATTTCGACGCCTTTCTGGTTGGCCGAATTGCGCGCCGGTGCATTGGCCCGCACGTTGAACCCGATCACCGGTGCGCCGGATGCCTCGGCAAGGCCGATATCGCTTTCGGTGATCGCCCCCACGCCGGAATGCAAGACCCGCACACGCACCTCGTCGTTGCCGATCTTCTCCATCGCCTGAACGATGGCTTCGGCGCTGCCCTGAACATCGGCCTTGACCACGATGGGAAGCTCCGAGACGCTCTCGTCTTCCTTGGCTTGTGCCATGAGCTGTTCCAGCGTCGTCGCGGCCCCGGCTGCGGCGCGTTTTTCCTTGGCGGCGGCTTCGCGGTATTCCGCGATCTCGCGCGCCTGCGCCTCGGTTTTCACCACGTTGAGAACGTCACCCGCCTCGGGCGTGCCGTTTAGACCCAGAACCTCGACCGGAACCGAGGGTCCGGCTTCCTGAACCCGCTCGCCCTTGTCGTTGATCAGTGCGCGAACCTTGCCGTACTGCTCGCCCACGACGAACACGTCGCCCTGACGCAGCGTCCCGCGCTGCACCAGAACCGTGGCGACAGGGCCGCGGCCGATGTCGAGCTGCGCCTCAATCACGGCGCCTTCGGCGGCGCGATCCGGGTTGGCCTTGAGTTCAAGGATTTCCGACTGAAGCGCGATGGCCTCAAGCAATTCGTCAAGGCCCTGACCGGTCTGGGCCGAAACCTCGACATCCTGCACCTCGCCCGACATCGCTTCGACAACCACCTCATGCTGAAGCAGGTCGGTGCGCACCTTGTCGGGATTCGCGGCCGGGAGGTCACATTTGTTGATCGCCACGATCATCGGCACCTCTGCGGCCTTCGCATGGGCGATGGCTTCCACGGTCTGTGGCATCACCGCGTCATCCGCCGCGACGACAAGTACCACGATATCCGTCACCTGCGCCCCGCGTGAGCGCATCGAGGTAAAGGCGGCGTGGCCCGGCGTATCGAGGAAGGTCAGCACGGCACCCTGATCGGTTGTCACCTGGTAGGCGCCGATATGCTGGGTGATGCCCCCGGCCTCGCCCGACACCACCTTGGCGTTGCGAATCGCATCGAGAATCGAGGTCTTGCCGTGGTCGACATGGCCCATCACGGTGATCACCGGCGGGCGCGGACTGAGATCCTCGGGCGCATCGTCTTCGGCCTTGATCACGTCTTCGACATCGGCATCGGACACGCGAACGGCCTTGTGGCCGAATTCCTCGACGATCAGTTCGGCGGTCTCGGCGTCGATCGGTTGGTTCTGCGTGACCATCATGCCCATCTGCATGAGCGATTTCACGACATCGGCGACCCGCTCGGCCATCCGGTTGGCCAGTTCGCTGACCACGATCATGTCGGGGATCTGGACATCGCGAACGATCTTTTCACGCTCGACCTGTCCGCCCATCGCTTTCTGCCGGGCGCGCTCCTGCTTGCGTTTCATCGCGGCCATCGACCGCTGGCGCCCGCCCTCGCCGCCTGAAAGCGCCTGGTTGAGGGTCAGCTTGCCGGACCGGCGTCCGCCATCGTCGCGCGCCTTGGCGCCGCGGTTGCGGTCTTCGCGCTCGGTCTTGCGTTCGGGCGCGGGCTTGGGGGCCGCTTTCGCCGATCTCGGGGCGGCTGCCGAATCCTCGGGGGGCGCGGCCGCAGCGGCTGCGGCGCGTTTCGCGGCCTCTTCGGCCTCGCGTTTCTGGCGCTCTTCCTCGTCGGCCTTGGCCTTCAGCGCCTCTTCGCGCTCGCGCTCCTCGCGTTCCTTGCGCTCGGCCTCTTCACGGCGGCGCTGGCGCTCTTCCTCGCGGGCCTTTTCCTCGGCTTCGCGTTCGGCGGTCTCTTCGACCTCGCGTGCCTTGGCCGCGGCAAGCGCCTTCATCCGGCGTTCGAGTTCCGCATCGGAAATGCCCGCCGGGCGCTTGGCCGGGTTGCCCGACGTCGACTTGGTTGTCGGCGACACGGGCTTGCCCGCGCCGGGCTTGGCCACGACGACGCGCTTGCGTTTGGTTTCGACCACGACATTCTTGGTGCGCCCGTGGCTAAAGCTTTGCTTTACGCTACCGGGGCGCCCGCCCGTGAGGCCCAATGTCTTTTTGCCGTCACTATCGCTCATGTGGTTCTCTTCATCCTCTCGGGCGGGTCGTTCCGCCACTGGAAACGCGCAGGCCCTTCAACCTTGCCGCTTCCTCTACAACACGTGGCGCCAAACCTCCAGCGCCTATGGCCGCATGGACAACAGTTTGTCGCCCGAATGCCCGGCCCAGTTCTTCTGTCGTCAGCCAACCGATGAAATGACCGTCCATCGGCGTGCTCAGTTTCGATTTGCCGCGCCCGGATCCGTCGCTTGCCTGCAACAGGATCTCGGCCACGTCCTTGGACAGCCAGTCCTTGACCTTCTCGAACCCGGCGACCGCCGCGCCCGATTTACGCGCCATCGCGATCAGATCGACGACCCGGCGCACAAGCGATGCCTCGATCTGATCGACGAGACCCGGCGGAACCGTGACCGCCTGTTTCGCGGCGCGCTTGAAAAGCCCCTTGGCGATCGCTTTCTCAAGCGCCGCGCGCTCGGCGCTGACCCAGATCCCGCGCCCGGGCAGCTTGCCCATCACGTCCGGCACGATAGCGCCATCCGGCCCCACGACGAAACGGATCAACCGCGCCTTGGCGCAAAGCTCGCCCGTGGCGATACACTTGCGCGTCTGGCCTTCGTCGTGGCCGTCGGTTCGCTTTCCGCGCCCCATTCCCAAGATCCCGAGACCTGCGATCAGGCCTCGACCTCCTCGTTCTCGCCTTCTTCGTCCCCGGATTCAAGCTCGGTCGGATCAACCCAACCCAACAGAACCCGCGCGGTCATGACCAGATTTTGCGCCTCTTCGAGGCCGACGTCGAACTTCTCAAGCAGACCGTCATCCTTGACCCGTTCACCATCCACCGTGGTCCAGCCGCCAGCCAACTCCCAGTCGGCGCAGGTGGCGAAATCTTCCAGCGTCTTGATGCCGTCTTCGGCCAATGCCTCAATCATCTGGGGTGTCAGCCCCTCGAATTCAACCAGGCTGTCCTCGACACCCAATTCGCGCGCATGTTCCAGCGCCGCCTTGGACTGCGCTTCAATGAAATCGCGCGCCCGGGCCTGAAGCTCTTTCGCGGTGTCGTCATCGACGCCGTCGATTACCAGAAGCTCGTCAATCTCGACATAACCCACCTCTTCGAGGTTGGTAAAGCCTTCGGCCACCAGAAGCTGGGCAAAGAACTCGTCAAGGTCGAGCGTATCCATGAACAGCTTGGTGCGTTCCTCGAATTCCTTCTGGCGGCGCGCCGATTCCTCTTCCTCGGTCATGATGTCGATATCAAGCCCGGTCAGTTGCGACGCCAGCCGCACGTTCTGTCCGCGCCGGCCAATGGCAAGCGAAAGCTGCTCGTCGGGCACGACAACCTCGATCCGCTCGGCGTCTTCGTCGAGGACGACCTTGCTGACCTCGGCGGGCTGCAATGCGTTCACAAGGAAGGTGGGCACATCCTCGTTCCACGGGATGATGTCGATCTTTTCGCCCTGAAGCTCGTTCACCACGGCCTGCACACGGCTGCCGCGCATCCCGACACAGGCGCCGACCGGGTCGATGCCACCATCATAGCTGATCACGGCGATCTTGGCGCGGCTGCCCGGATCACGGGCCACGGCCTTGATCTCGATGATGCCGTCATAGATCTCGGGCACTTCCATCTTGAAAAGCTCGGCCATGAATTCCGGTGCCGTGCGCGACAGGAAGATCTGCGGCCCCCGCTGTTCGCGGCGCACATCCTTGATGTAGCAGCGGATGCGGTCATTCGGGCGATAGGCTTCGCGCCCGATCTTCTCGTTGCGGCGCAGGATCGCCTCGCCCCGGCCCACATCCACGATGACGTTGCCATATTCCTCGCGCTTGACGACACCGTTGATGATGGTGCCCGCGCGGTCCTTGAATTCCTCGTATTGGCGGTCGCGCTCGGCTTCGCGCACCTTTTGCAGGATCACCTGCTTGGCGCCCTGCGCTGCGATCCGGCCCATTTCGACGGGCGGAATTTCCTCGACATACTGGTCGCCGACCTTGGGATCTTCCAGGTATTGCCTGGCCTGCTCCACGGTGAACTCGGCCTGGTAATTCTCAAGCGCGTCGTCCTCGACCACGGTGCGGACCCGGGTAAAGGTCGCCCTGCCGGTCTTGCGGTCGATCGACACGCGAATGTCCATCTCGGCGCCATAGCGGCTCTTGGCGGCGCGGGCGAGGCTCTCCTCCATCGCATCGACCACCAAACCGGGGTCGATCATCTTTTCGCGGGCCACCGCCTCGGCGGTTTGCAGCAATTCAAGCTGGTTTGCAGATGTGATTGCCATGTCTCGTCACTCCTCGGAACCGGTATCGGTATGAATCTCGTCGTATTTGCTCTCGTCCAGATGCCCGGCCGCCTTGCGCGCCTTCAGCATCGTCTTGATCAGGTCGTCGGTCAGAACCAGCTTGGCATCGGCCAGCCAGTCGAATTGCAGGCCCACCGTCATGGTTTCGCCGTCCTGTTCGATGTTGATCAGAACCTCATCGCCCTCGATCCCGGCCAGAACGCCGCGAAACCGTTTGCGCCCGTCGATCAACTCTGCTGTTTCCAGCTTGGCCTCGAACCCCTCGAAACTCTCGAAATCCTTGAGCCGCGTCAGCGGTCGGTCGATTCCGGGTGACGACACTTCAAGCGTATAGGTGTCGCTGATCGGGTCCTCGACATCGAGGGTCGCACTGACTGCACCGGAAATATCGGCGCATTCATCCACCTCGATCCCGCCATCGGGGCGTTCGGCCATGATCTGAAGCGTCTTGGTCTGACCGCCCATCAGCCGCACGCGCACCAGCTCGAACCCCATGTCCTCGATGACGGGGGTGATGATCCCGGCAAGGCGTCGGTCGATCGCGGATTTTGCGATAAGGTCGCTCATGATGTGTCCAGATACAAAAAAACGGGCGCGCGGCCCGTCGATATTTCCCGGTGGGCGTCAGGTTTGGACCCTCACGCGCCGCTGTTGATGCGGATATACGCTTCGCCGGGTGAGTCTGCAACCCCCGACATGGGCGTGCGTTGCGTGATTGGCCCGGATTTGGTTAACGCGACCCGGCAAATCGGGCGGCAGCCGGGGAACAGCCGGGAGTCATACGCATATCACCCCCCCTGATTTCGACGATTTCGGCCAAAGGTTAACCGACCGCGCTCAGCGTCGCAGCGCATCCATGACCCGCACCAGTTCGGCACTGATCCCGGGTTCCGACAGGGCGTGACCGGCCTCCGGAATCAAGCGCAAATCCGACTTTTTCCATTTCTTTGCAAGGGCATAGGCCGTGGCCGGTGGGCAGATCATGTCGAGCCGCCCCTGCACGATCACGCCGGGAATGTCGGCCATCCTGTCAACCTGATCCAGCAGTTGGCCGTCATAGTCCAGAAACGCCGCGTTCATGAAATAGTGGTTCTCCAACCGCGCAAACGCATGCGCATACTCCCCCCCACCCTCACCCACCGCGCCCGTGGAACGCACTGATGCCAAAGCATTTTCCCAAGCCGACCAAGCCCGCGCAAAGCGCAGTTCCTCGGGTTTGTCACCGGAAAAAAGGCGCTTGTGATAGGCCGAGATCAGGTCGTGATGTTCACTCTTCGGGATGATCCCGCGAAACCGGTCCCACACATCGGGCCAGAACTGCCCGGCGCCCCCGCCGTAAAACCAGTCGAGTTCCTTCCGAGTTGCCATGAAAACCCCGCGCAACGCCATGTATTGCACGCGTTCGGGATGGGTTTGCGCATAGATCAGAGCCAGCGTCGCCCCCCAGGAGCCGCCGAACACGATCCATTGATCTATCGTTAAACTTTCGCGGATAAGTTCGATATCGCGGATCAGATGCCACGTCGTATTCGCCTCGACACTCGCAAATGGTGTCGAACGACCGCAACCGCGCTGATCGAACAGAATCACGCGGTAATGTGCGGGGTCAAAATATCTCCGCATTGCCGGGCTGCACCCGCCGCCCGGCCCGCCGTGGAACACGACGACGGGCTGCCCTTCAGGGTTGCCCGATTGTTCGACATATACCTTGTGACCATCGCCAACCTCGAGCATTCGCTGATCGAATGGTGCGATTTGAGGATAGAGATAATCTGTCGCGGGTTTATGGGCTCCGAATTTGTCCATGACCGTCCTATATGATAGGGCGTGTCAAGTTGAGCATATGGAGAGCAGAATGCAAGCCGCTCCGAATACTGTCGATCCGGGCGAAGTCGCCAAGTTCGAGGCGATGGCTGCCGAATGGTGGGATCCGACCGGTAAGTTCAAGCCATTGCACCTGATGAATCCCTGCCGGCTCGACTATATCACGCGCCAGATCGCGGGCGAGTTCGACCGCGATCTCGATGCATCCAAGCCCTTCGCCGACCTGCGTCTTCTCGATATCGGCTGTGGTGGCGGTCTCTTGTCCGAGCCGATGGCGCGGCTCGGCGCCACAGTGGTCGGCGCGGATGCCGCGGAACGGAATATCCCCGTCGCGCAAATTCATGCGGAACAATCGGGCCTTGAAATCGACTATCGACACACCACAGCCGAAGCCATGGCCGAGGCGGGCGAGCAGTTCGACGTTGTCCTGAACATGGAGGTGGTCGAGCATGTCGCCGACCCGCTCGCCTATCTCACCGCCTGTCGCCAACTTCTGAAGCCGGGTGGGCTGCATATTTGTTCAACCATCAGCCGGAACCCCAAGAGCTTTGCCATGGCGATCGTCGGGGCAGAATACGTGATGCGTTGGCTTCCCAAGGGCACCCACGAATGGAACAAGTTTATCACACCCGATGAGCTTTTCGACCTGATCGAAAAGGCCGGTCTGCGCCCTGTCGACAAAAAGGGTTTTGTTTTCAATCCGATAAGCTGGCAATGGTCGATCTCGGATCGAGATCTGAGCGTAAATTATGTCACCGCCAGCGTGAAACCGATCTAACCATCGTCTTCCAGCTTTAGCCGCAATTCGCGCAGGATCGGCAAAACGGCCCGGACCTTGCCATCGCCCAACTCGCCGATCATCTCCGCGATCATGGGGCCGATTGCCGCAATCGCCGCATCGCGTGCGCGCCGTCCGGCCGGGCTAATTGCAACCCATTTGCGCCGCGCATCGTCCCAATCGGGGCGGATATGGACATAGCCAGCCCATTCCAGTTTTCCCAGCGTGTTGGTCATCGCCCCCCTGGTCACATGGAAACTCTTGGCCAATTGCGCCGGTGTGCGTTCGTCACCGCTATGGGCAAGGTGGTTGAGCACAGAAAAATGCGAGATTTCCATGCCCTTGGGCAAGACTCGCGACAACCGGTTCCGGATCAGTTGATCCGCGGTCAGGATCTCGCTGAAAAGGGCGACGGCAAGGGCGTTGCTCGGGTCACTCATGGCGACGGCCCGTCGAAGCTCCGGTCGTGGGTCAGCGCGGCAATCCGTTGCCGTGCCTGTGTCACCTGCGCCATATCGAGGTCAACGAAACTGATGCCGCAGTCGGTTTCACCATCTGCCAAAACCTCGCCCCAAGGCGAGATCGCCATGGAATGCCCGTAGGTGCGGCGTTCCTTGCCATCCTTGACATAGTGCAACCCGGTTTGCGCTGGAGCCAGAACGAATGACCCTGTCTCGATAGCGCGTGCGCGCAACAAGGGCTCCCAATGCGCCGCGCCGGTGACGGGGGAAAATGCCGCGGGAACGGTCAGGATCGTTGCGCCGGCTTGTGCCAAGACCCTGTAAAGATATGCAAAACGCACATCGTAACAGATGCTCATCCCCACCTTGCCAAAGGCAGTATCGGCCAAGACAGCCCTGTTCCCAGGGCGGTAATGGGCCGACTCGCGGTAGGTTTCGGCTTCTGAAACATCCACATCGAACATATGGATCTTGTCGTACTGACCAACAATTTCCCCTTGCGGAGAAATGAGAAAGGACCGGTTGGCAAAGCGCCCGTCGGCGTCATGCGTCTTGATCCCAAGTGATCCGATCAAGACCCAAAGCCGCAGAGCCTGTGCGTCTTCGCGGATCGCCGCGAGGGTCGCGTCATCCTCTTGAAACCGCAATATCCTGGCCTGATGCTCGCGGCTGCCCGAGATGCAATTGGTCACTTCGGGGGTCAAGGCGAACTCCGCTCCGCCCGCCTTGGCCTCACGCAGGCTGGCGCGAACAACGTCAAGATTGGCGCTTGGGTCTTCTCCTGACGTGATCTGGATCAGGGCCGCGCGCATCACTTGTTACGCTTCCAGCAACGGGTCGAGTTTCCCGGCCCGCTCCAGCCCGTAAAGTTCGTCGCACCCGCCGACATGGGTCTCTCCGACAAAGATCTGCGGCACCGTATGGCGCCCGCCAGCGCGTTGCATCATTTCGGCTTTCCGGCCCGGTTCCGCCCATATGTCGACTTCTGAAAACTGAACGCCTTTCTGGTTCAACAGCCTTTTCGCGGCATGGCAGAAGCCGCACATTGGTGATGTATAGATTTCCACGGGTTTCATGATGACGTCCTCGACACATTTCCATGTTTGTCGTGGATTTAGTCATGCTTTGCAACTCGTGCCAGTACCAGCGAGAAAACATCGCTTGCCCCGGCCGCAAGGCAGGCTTCGGCGGCCGCGGCCATCGTCGCGCCCGATGTCATCACGTCGTCAACCAAAAGAACCGAACGGTCGATCATGTGGTGGCGGCGCTTCGGGTGGGGGCTTATGGCGCCGGTGACCGTTTCAAATCGGGCTTCATGCCCTTGTCCCTCAAGGCTCTTGGTTCGGATGTGCCGTACGAGAAGATCAGGGCAACAAGGGTGCCCGGTATTCTTGGCAAGTTCCTGTGCAAGCAGAGCAGATTGATTGAACCGGCGCTTGATCATCCGCGTCCAGTGAAGTGGTATCGGCGCGATAATCATCTGGTGATGCAGGATAGGTCGTGCCGCACGCGTCAACCATAAACCGGCAGGTCGGGCGATTTCCTGATGATCCCCGTGTTTGAGGGCAAGGACAAGTTTGCGCCCGATATCGTTGTAGCAGAAAGCGGCTCGTCCCCTGATCCACGGGCGCGGTCTGGTCAGGCAGTCGTCACAGAACTCGGTTTCGCTCGACTGACCGGGAAGAGGCGTGCCGCAAAGATCGCAACACAGCCCCTCGATGAACGGAGTGTTGCGCCAGCACTTGCCGCAAAGGCCGAAGTCGCTCTCGACCATGTCACCGCAATTGATGCATCGGGGGGGATAAAGGATCTGTAACATAGTTTGAATCTTCACCCTGACGCCCCTATTCTTCATGCGATGAACCGTCCGGCCCCCCTGACCGACCGCGCAGCGCTGCTACGCAATCGCCGCCGTGCTGCACACGCACCGGTGAGTTTTCTTCACGAGATCGCAGCCGACGAACTCAAGGATCGCCTTGGGATGGTTAACAAAGGGTTTAACAAGCCGGTGATCGTGTCGGGGCAAGGTGACTTTTGGCACAATGTGATTCCGAACGCGCCGGTGATCGCGGATGATGATACCCTTATGCTTGAAGCGGGCGCCCATGATCTGGTCATACACGCGATGGCGCTCCACTGGGCGAATGATCCTGTCGGCCAATTGATCCAGAGCCGCCATGCACTGCGCCCCGACGGTCTTTTCCTGGGTGTTCTGTTTGGTGGGCAGACCCTTGCGGAACTGCGTGCGTCGATTGCTCAGGCCGAGGCTGATGTGGTGGGCGGTCTCTCTCCGCGCGTTGCTCCCATGGCCGAGATACGGGATCTTGGCGGTTTGCTGCAAAGGGCAGGTTTTGCTCTGCCGGTTGCCGATAGCGTGGCCATTCGGGCAAGCTATGAAACGTTGAGCGACCTGATCCGTGACTTGCGCGGCATGGGCGAGACGAATGCTCTGAATGGCCGTCTCAAACGCCCGACACGACGCAGGGTTTTTGAACGTGCCGCTGAAATCTATGCCGATGCCTATGCCGAAGAAGGCGGACGTCTTGCCGCGACATTCGAACTGATCTTCTTGCTAGGATGGGCGCCCGATCCCGAGCAACCTCAGCCTTTGCGCCCAGGTTCCGCGCAGACACGTCTGGCCGAGGCGTTGAACGTAAAAGAAAACCCGCTGAAAGATTGACCTGTTTTGCCAAAGCTATATCTGTCCAAGGAACGATTTTCTTAGGGGCAGGCAATGAAAAATGACAATCCGGACCTAAAGGTTCCCGCGCATGCGGCAGCCGATCATCCAAGGATACCACGCCAGAAGATCGGTGTTCTCATTGCCAACCTCGGAACGCCGGATGGTTATGATTACTGGTCGATGCGGCGCTATCTCAACGAGTTCTTGTCAGACAGACGCGTGATCGATTACCCGGCATGGAAATGGCAGCCGCTCCTGCAGCTTATCATTCTGACCAAGCGGCCGTTTTCCAGTGGTGCGGCCTACAAGTCGATCTGGAACGAAGAAAGGGGCGAAAGCCCTTTGATGAGTATCACCAAGGATCAGACTGCGGCGATTGCCACAGAGATCGACAAGCGTTTCGGTGATGAGGTCGAGGTTGATTTTTGCATGCGCTACGGCAATCCATCGACCGAATCCAAGGTGCGCGAGATGGTTGCAAAAGGCTGCACAAAGCTGCTCTTCTTTCCGCTTTACCCGCAATATGCCGGTGCCACGAGCGCCACGGCGAATGATCAGTTCTTTCGTGCGCTCATGAAGGAAAAATGGCAGCCCGCCGCGCGCACCGTTCCAGCCTATTTTGATAACCCGAAATATATCGATGCACTCGCGCAATCGGTTGAAACCGCGTATTCCAAGGCGGAAACAGCGCCTGACCTTCTTGTTGTGTCCTACCACGGGATGCCGAAGCGGTATCTGATTGAGGGGGATCCCTATCATTGCCAGTGTCAAAAGACGACACGACTCTTGAAAGAGCGGCTGGGATGGTCTGACGAGAAGATTACGACCACGTTCCAGTCGGTCTTTGGACCCGAAGAATGGCTGCGCCCCTATACGGTGGAAGAAGTTGCAAGACTTGCCAGTGAAGAGGGCAAGAAGAACATTGCGATCATCGCGCCAGCCTTTTCCGCCGACTGCATCGAGACGCTGGAAGAGATCAATGAAGAAATTCAGGAGAGTTTTGTCGAGGCCGGAGGGGAGCGTTTTCTTTACGTTCCGTGCCTAAATGCCGAGCCAGCACATATAGGGGTTCTATCGGACATCATCGCGGACAATCTGAAGGGCTGGATTGGTTGAGACTCACGGTCGTCCCAAAAGAAAAAGGCGGCGGGATGTACCCGCCGCCTTTTCTATTTCGAGACGATGTTGCGATCAGTCCGCAGCAACGGCAACGATCGCGGCCAGAACGAGCAGCGGGATGATGATGCCGCCAGCCGACGAGCCTGCAGCTTCTTCCACGATCACCGGTGCTTCGATCACGGGATCGGCCATCGAGCCAGCATAAGCGGTCGAAGCAGCAGCGGTCAGGGCAGCAGCCAGAACGAGTTTCTTCATGTTATCCTCCAGATATTCGCCTACCATCAGGCAGTTATGACAGATGGCAAGCACTCAAGACTTACCTCGTACCACCCTCTAACCAGCAAACCCGAGCGATTGCAAACCTATCTTGGCCCCGAGCATTCTGTGGCGGTCAAGATGTCGTCAAATAAGCAACACTTGTGTGCCTACTTTGGTCAGCTTGAAGAGCTCTGCGATATGCTCGTTGAAAAGACCGATGCATCCGTTGGAGGATCGGCGGCCAATCTTGCGTGTATCGTGTGTGCCATGGATGCGGTAATAGGTCCAGCTGAGATAGAGCGCGTGCGTTCCCAGAGGGTTATCCGGCCCAGGGCCCACAAAATCGGGCCATTCGGGATTACGCTCTTTCATAGCGGGTGTCGGTCGCCAGCTTGGGCCAACGACCTTGCGCACAACCTTGGTTCGACCGAGGCGTGTCAGGTCTTCGGTGATGGGAACACTGGTAGGGTAGAGCTTGTAGATGGACTGATCCTCAGACCAGAAATGCAACGCGCGCGATGAAATATCGACCAGAATAGCACCATTTCTCAGGTTGGAGAAATAGGGTTGCCAGTCGAGGGAACGGAAGCTCGAGATATTGCGGCGCACCACCTCACTGAGATCACGTTCGACCTCTACGGTCTCCGCCCCATCAATGTTCTGAGCGATTGCTGGTGTTGCCAGTATCGCTGCGCCGCCGGCAACAAAGCCGCGGCGATTCATGTTATTCATCGGGTTACGGTTCATTGCGTCCTCGTCATGTCACCGGTAGATAGTGTTCCACCATATTGCGTGAAAGACGCAGTCGCAATTCAAACAAGCGTCATCGTGCCAACACACGCCGATGTGGGTTTGAAAGGTGTAACGGTCAAGCTATGGCATAGAAAACAAGATTTGGATGGTATCATGACTCGACTCTTCGGTTTTCTGCTTGCGTCCCTTTTCCTGCTGCAAGCGTGCACGACGACCACGGCGCCACAGCTTGGTCCGGATGGAAAGCCTCTTCCAAGGCTGTACCGAATATCGGCAGGATCAACGGCGAAGATCCAGTTCCGTGTTCTTGATTCGGTCAATGCCCTGCGGCAGGCGGCCGGTGCTCCGGCTGTCGAGCTTGATGCGCAATTGAATGCGGCGGCGGCAACGCATTCGCGGGACATGTCAGTCCAGAATCGGCCTTGGCATTTCGGGTCGGATGGTTCGTCGCCGGTCGATCGTGTGCAGCGCGCCGGATACAGGGGCGAGATGCTGGGTGAATTGATTTCCGAGACCTACGAGACCGAGTTGGAAACGCTGGGCGCGTGGATGGAGCAAGAGGATACGCGCCGGATCATCCTCGACAGCCGCGCCAGGAATCTTGGATTCTCGTGGTTTCAAGAACGAAACGGCAAAATCTGGTGGACCATGATCATGGGATCATGAGTCCTCAGGGGTTGATCGTGATCGGCGTACCGTCTCGAACCATAGCGTAAATCTCTTCTACCTCCTTGTTGGTGACAGCGATGCATCCAGCGGTCCAGTCTTGGCCGCCCTTTCGGTTCTTCCAAGGGCGGCCGTGGATAAAGATGTCACCACCGGGATCGCGCCCTTTTGAACTGGCATAGGCGCGGTCGGCCTCGTTTGGGTAGGACACACCGATGGATAGATGGAATTCGCTGTTTGGATTGCGCCGGTCGATAATATATGTGCCTTCCGGCGTTCTCCCGTCGCCTTCAAAGCGTTTGTGACCCGCAGGTGCGAAACCCAGGCCGACACGATAGGATTTCAATACCTTCTCGTGATGCAGGAGATACATTGCCCGATCTCCCTTGTTGACGACAACATGCGTGACCTCGGGGCCGTTATAGGTCCGGAATTTGGACGAACATCCCGCCAAGCCAGCCAGAACCAGTGCAAGTGCAAGAAACTGGATGATCCGCATCATACTGCCCCAAAATGTTTTGGTACTGTTTACTATGTTATCGGTTGCGCCGTTATCATTTTCTTGTGGTTCACGCCGATGTGAGAGAGAACGAAGCGGCAAGCTCGATATGCGTGGACCAACGAAACTGGTCAACCACCTGGACCCAGTCAAGCGTATATCCTTCGGCAACCAGCAGCGCGGCGTCTCGGGCAAAACTGCGAGGGTTGCAGGAGACATAGGCGACTTGTGAGAGCCTTGCGCGGGCAAGCTCCCGGGTCTGGGCTTCGGCACCGGCGCGGGGTGGATCTATGACGCAGGCGTCGAAGTCCGAGAGGTCTTCGGCGCGGAGCGGATTGTGAAACAGATCGCGCGTTTCGCTTGTGACCTGCTTCAAATTATTTGCTTTTCGCCATCCCGCGTCGAGCGCCTGAACCATGTCGCGGCTGCCCTCGACCGCATGAACCCGGGCCTGTGTCGCCAAGGGGAGTGCGAATGTGCCACATCCTGCGAATAGATCGACGATGGCTTTCGCGCCGGAAACGATCTCGTGGACCACGTCGCGCAAGGCAGATTCACCTTCTCTCGTTGCCTGCAAGAATGCGCCGGGGGGTGGTATGACCTCAATCGTTTCAAATGATTGAGTTGGCGGGCGGCGCGAGACGATGACCTCGTCATTCCAAGTCAACCGGGCAAGATCTGATTCTTCGGCCGCGTGCGCCAGATCAACCAGCATGGGACCATCGGCCTTGAGGCCGCCCAAAGCTGCAACATCGAGCCCATTGTTCGACACGGTGACCGTGACATTCAACTCGCTTCTTCGGCTGGCACCGATCATTGCAAGCCGTTCAGCCACGGGTAGACCGGCAAGCAGGGCAGGATCGATCAGTTTGCAGTCTGGTGTGGCGATGATCTGATCCGATGCCCGGGCATGGAACCCGGCGAGTGCAGATTTCTTGGTGCGCCGGGCAGAAAACACGGCACGCCGACGCGATTGTGGGGGCGATGTGACGATCGGGCGGAATGTGGCAGAC
Source organism: Aquicoccus porphyridii (assembly GCF_008369105.1). Classification (GTDB taxonomy): domain Bacteria; phylum Pseudomonadota; class Alphaproteobacteria; order Rhodobacterales; family Rhodobacteraceae; genus Aquicoccus; species Aquicoccus porphyridii. The sequence continues at coordinate 32,841 of NZ_VINQ01000014.1, forward strand.
AGACCATGAGCGCGCAGCGCCTGTTTCACCATCTCAACTTTCCATGTGGCGACCAATGGGTCAGATGCGTGCTGCAACTGGCATCCGCCACAGGATTTGAAATGCCGACAAGGTGGTGAAACACGCCCGGGCGAGGGGGTCAGAATGCGCATATTGACAAGGCGGTCACCGTCAAGTGATCCGCTCACCTCTTCGCCGGGTAGCGCAAGTGGGGCAAAGACTGGTCCCGGGGCGATTCCGTCACCCTGCTGGCCAAGTCGTTCAATCGTGAAACGTTGCATCTCTCAGCCTTCATCGGGCAGGGCGAGGAGCGCTTTGCTCGAAAGCTGAAACCCCGAGGCGATCCACGCCTCTTCAAGCGCCTTCATGCGTCTCCCGAGGGCTGGACCCTGATACTCTGGCATCAAATCTCGCGCCCGAACCGGGAATTGTGCTTCTGCGCCCTTTCGGGCGGCATCAAGGTCAACGGGATTGGGCGCCTGCCCAAACACAGCTGCGCGCAAAAGGATGATGTCCCGGGCAATTGCGAAAGACTGCCGATAGCCCACAACAGCGGGCGATTCCGTTGTCCCGGACGCGGATTGCAAGGCGGCCAGATGCTTGGTCTCCTTTTGTGAAAGGCGCAGACGTTCGGGCACGTCTTCCCCGCCAAGGCAAGCGAGCCGACGAATCGCATCAGGTTCGATGTCCAGCGAGGCCTCGGCGTGGACAAGCGGGGCAAGCGCGCGGTCGTCGGCACCGGGCAGGATGATGCCCAGAACACCGGTCGCACGCATCGCGGCGACGGATGGCGCCGGGTCGGGCGCATTCAGGAGCTTTTTCATCTCGGCGCCGACCCGTTCGCGTGATAATGCGCCAAGACCCTCCAGGTGGTCGGCAACCGCAGCAAGGCCCTCGGGGTCGATCCCGGCCAGAGCGTCGCCATACCAGGCGTGAAACCGGAAAAAGCGCAACACGCGCAGGTAGTCCTCACGGATACGATCGACCGGATTTTCGATGAAACGAACGCGCCGGGCCTCAAGATCGGCCAGACCGCCAAGCGGGTCTATGATCGTGCCATCGGGGTCGGCGTAGAGCGCGTTCATGGTGAAATCACGCCGCCGCGCGTCGTCTGTTACATTGCTGGCAAAGGCGATCACAGCACGGCGACCGTCGGTTTCAACATCGTGGCGAAAGGTCGTGATCTCGTGTGGAATGCTGCCGGAGACCACGGTGACGGTGCCATGGTCGATTCCCGTTGGAACCACCTTGAAACCGGCCTGTTCCTCAAGCGCCATGACCGTTTCGGGGGTCGCATCGGTCGCGATGTCGATATCGTTCACTGGCCTGCCCAGAAGGGCATTGCGAACACAGCCACCGACAAAGAGCGCTTGGTAACCGGAATCGGTCAGAGCGCGACAAACCGCCTGCGTATGCGCATTTCTGAACCAGTCTCCGGTGATCTGCATCAGCCTGCCATCCGTTCGGCCAATCCGCGCAGGATGCGCGCCGTGGCGCCCCAGACATAATAAGGGCCGTAGGGCACGGTGTAATAGTATCGTCTCTGTCCGAGCCACCGCCGCGACTGAACCGAGAACCGGGAAACGTCGGCAAGATGGGGCAATGGAACCGAGAATACCTCGTCGACTTCTCCGGGTTCGGGCCGGGTGTCAAACGGCTTGATGACCCGACCGACGATCGGAGTCATGATGAAGCCGGTGACGGTTTCATGTGTTGGCAGCGTGCCCAGAACCTCGACATTCGATGCGTGGAGGCCGATTTCTTCATGTGCCTCGCGCAAGGCAGCGGCCGCTTCGTCGGTATCGCCCGGGTCGACCTTGCCCCCCGGAAAAGCGATCTGCCCCGGGTGATGCTTGAGCGCGGAGGACCGTTTGGTCAGGATCACATGCAGGTTTCCGCGCTCTTCGGCAAGTGGGACCAGAACGCCCGCGGACCGCAGTTGGCGCCCCGCGGGCAGAAGACTGTCGGGGTTCAGATCGAAGTCGGACGATGGGCCTCCCTGCCGGTTCAGGGCTGCACGCACCGAACCGAACGGGTCATGCCTTGCCATCCGATTGCTCCTGCGCCTCGAAGCCGAGTGATTTGGGGTCGAGATCGTAATGGCGCCCGCAAAACTGGCAATCCGCGGTGACCCGCCCATCTTGGGTGGTCATTTTCTCGATATCCTTGGCCGAATAGATCGAAAGACTCTGCCTCACACGGTCCTCCGAGCAGGTGCAGCCGAAACGCACGGGTTGTGCGTCAAAGGCGCGGGGAACGTCCTCGTGGAACAGGCGCACCAGCAAATCGGTGGGTGTGATGGACGGGCCAATGAGTTCAAGATCGTCCACTGTATCGAGAAGAAGATTGGCGCGGTTCCAGTTTTCACCGTCTTCGCCGTCAATCAGATCACCTGCCAGCAGAAGCCCACTCTCGCCTGAGCCCTCTTGCCCCTTGGCCAAGGGCGAAGCCTTGGGCATGTGCTGAAGCATGACGCCGCCTGCGCGCCAGTGTTCGGTGCCACCGGCTTCGGTCGACTTCCCAAAACTCAGCGAGAACCGGGTCGGTAACTGCTCGGACTGGGCAAAATAGGCTTCGGCGCAGGCGGCGAGAGACTCACCTGCAAGCGGCGTGATGCCTTGATAGGGTGTCATGCCTTTGCCTTGGTCGATCAGGATCGCGAAATAGCCTTCCCCGACCTGGTCAAAGGGTCTGCCCTTGCCCAGTTTCTCGCGGTCAAAGCTGGCATAGGCCCGAAGCCGTGCGGGCTCGCCTTCTTTGGAAGGGCTAAAATAGTCGGTGGCGATCATGCGCACGGGGCCCTTCGACTGAACCTGAAGCGACAACTTCCAGCGCAGCTTGATCGTCTGACCGATCAGAGCGGTCAAAATTGCCATTTCCGCGACTAGGGCCTCGACAACCGGGGGGTAATCATGCTGGGCGAGGATACCCTCAAGGGTTCGGTCAAGCCGTGCGACGCGTCCGCGAATGTCTGAATTGTCGAGTTGGAACGGCAAAACCGAGTCGTCCCAAGTGATTTGAGTTCCGAAAGTCATGGGGTTTCCTTACCGGCCGATCCTTGGCATATCGCGTGAATATAGGAGCGGCAACGGAAGGTCCAAGAGAAAGCCGATGATTCGCAGGATCGGTGCGCCGCCCACAGGGTCACGGCGGTATGTCTTACGGCGTGGAGTCTATGCGGTCTTGCCTCGTGGTGGAGATCTGCTCCTGACGTTCCAGATGGCGCCTTTCGAAGAATTGCAATTGCCCGGCGGCGGTGTCGAAGCCGGGGAGTCGCCGCTCCACGCATTGCATCGTGAAGTGTTTGAGGAAACCGGTTGGAAGATCGCATCGCCGCGGCGGCTTGGGGCATTTCGCCGTTTCACCTATATGCCGGAATACGATATCTGGGCCGAAAAGTTGTGTGAGATTTTCTTGGCACGGCCGGTGCGGTGTCTCGCCAATGCACCCGAGGAACATCATGTGCCGGTATGGATGGGCGCGGACCTTGCTGCCCGGGAGCTTGGCAATGCGGGGGACAGGATGTTTGTTGCGCGTTATTTCGCAAAACCCTGATACTCCAGAAGAACAGCCGAAACATCGTCGGGAAAATCACCGTCGCCACCGGCGAAATCCGACAATTTCCAGATCATGGATTCGAGAAGGGCGATGCCGCGCGTGTCGGAAAGTCTGTGCAGGACGCTCTCAAGACCGTCTTCGTTGAGCTGGTTGCCATCAGGGTCCGGGCATTCGGTGATGCCGTCCGAGAAAATCATGAGCCGATCACCTGGTTGCAGGGTAACGGTGAACTCATCGTAGGAAGCACCGGGGAGCAATCCGACCGGCAAGCCCCCGGGTCCGTTCTGTTCAATCGTGCCATCGGCACGCTGGACCAGCGGATGCGGATGCCCGGCCTGCGCCATGCGCACACGCCCGCTTGCCAGATCGACATCGGCGAGAAGCAGGGTGAAATAGTGTTCGGTGTCCATTTCATTCAGGACAAGTTGATTTAGGTTTTCAATCACCTTGGCCGGGCTGATCGGTCTTTGCCCGCCACCGGAAACGGCCTCGATCGCTATGTTCTGTTCGGGCGCGGTGGAGGAAAGATAACCCGCCAGCCGGGCGGTCATCAGGGCCGAGCTGATTCCATGCCCCGAGACGTCGATCGAGAAGAGGCCGATCCTTGTTGCGTTCACCGGGAAGAACCCGACCAGATCGCCCCCGACATGGCCGCTTGGGTGCAGCATGAGCGAGACCTGCGCGGCACCGAAATCGCGAAACCGTTCACGGACGAGCGACTGCTGGAGCTTCTTGGCTTCGATCAGATCGCTGTCGATCGAGTAGTAGAGCGATTGAATTTCCTGAAATGCGCTGTTGATGAGACGGTTCTTTTCCGTGAGCTCGCGTTCCATGCGCAGGATACGCTCACCGGCATTGAGGCGCGCGCGCAGTTCCGCCGCACTCACCGGTTTGGTCAGGAAATCATCGGCACCATTGTCGAGGCCGAGCGCCACTTCCTGCTTTTCGCTTTTCGACGTGAGCAGGATGAAATAGCCATAGCTTTCGCGCTCCATCTCCCGAAATGCCTTGCAGAATTCAAGCCCGTTCATACCGGGCATCATCCAGTCGCTGATCACCATGTCGGGTTCGGTTTCGTGACAGATTTCAAGAGCTTCGCAGCCGGATTCCGCTTCGAGGATTTCGTATCCCCAGCGTTTGAGCGATACCTTGAGGATATGGCGTTGCAGGCGGCTGTCGTCGACCACGAGAACGCGTGACGCGCGGTCCTGCACCGGGGCCGTTCCGCCTTGGAGCGGGGCATCCATTCGTGGATTTCGTGTCATGTGCCAGCCTGTTGCGACAAGTCCCGAGGGATCATTCGGACCGGCATAACAGCAAGTAATTTAACGCTGCATGAATGTTAAAACACCATCTACATCATCGAAGAGTCGGCCGGATGGAAAGGATCGCTTAATGTTGTCGTTGCATGGTTTGCTCATGCAAAACACGCGTGAGATGGACCAATGATTGACTGGACCAAGGTGGATGAACTTCGTAACGACATCGGTGAAGAGGATTTCGACGAAGTCGTTGATCTGTTTCTTGAGGAAGTGGAAGACGCCATGGAAAAGCTGCGGGCGGGGTTGCCGGTGGACAAGCTTGAATGCTGTCTGCACTTCCTCAAGGGGAGTGCGCTGAACCTTGGATTCTCAAACTTTTCAGAGCTTTGTGCCAAAGGTGAGGCAGCGGCGGCTATCGGGGATCACGGGGCGATCGACCTTTGCGAGGTTATCCAGACCTACGATGCGTCCAAGGCTGCTTTCCTGAAGACGTTGGCGGATCGCGGCGTAGCGTGACATTCCGGGTCCGTTTGCGGCGGTCCTGTCAGATCAGGAACTCGGCCAGGATATTGTCGTTGGTGATGTCCCTGTAGGTGAACCCGGCCTCGTCCAGCCGGGTCAGAAGCGTATCGAAATTTTCGCGTTTCGAGGTCTCGATTCCGATCAGCACCGAGCCGAAATTCCGCGCCGATTTCTTGAGGTATTCAAAGCGCGCGATGTCATCTTCGGGGCCGAGGATACTGAGAAACTCCTTGAGCGCGCCGGGGCGCTGGGGGAGGCGGAGGATGAAGTATTTCTTGACCCCTGAAAACCGCTGGGCGCGTTCCTTGACCTCGGGGAGGCGTTCGAAATCGAAGTTGCCGCCCGAGGTGATGCAGACGACCCGCTTGCCCGCGATCTGGTCGGCCATGTCGGCGAGCACGTCAATGGCCAGCGCGCCGGCGGGTTCGAGAACGATGCCCTCGACATTCAGCATTTCAAGGATCGTGGTGCAGATGCGATCTTCGGGGGCCGCGTAGACGTTTGAAATATCGAATTTTTTCAACGTCCTGAAGGGGGCCTTTCCGATCCTTGCGACGGCGGCTCCATCGACGAAACTGTCAACCCGGTCGAGCGTCACCGGCGCGCCTGCGCGGATCGCGGCGGCGAGGCTTGTGCCGCCCTCTGGTTCGACAAAGCTATAGTGCACCGCATCACCGAAATACTGGCATACGCCAGCCGAAAGCCCGCCGCCGCCGACGGGCAGGATGATGTGATCGGGTGCGCCGCCGAACTGGTCGGCGATTTCCACGGCGACAGAGGCCTGGCCCTCGATCACGTCTTCATCGTCGAACGGGGCGAGGAAATGCCCGCCCTCGGTCGCGCAGAAGCGTTGCGCTTCGGCCAGTGTGTCGTCGAAATAGTCGCCAGTCAGGCGAATTTCGACCGCGCCCCCGCCGAAAATGCGGGTTTTCTGGATCTTCTGCTGCGGTGTTGTCACCGGCATGAAGATCACGCCCTGCACGCCGAAATGCTGGCACATGAAGGCCACCCCCTGCGCGTGGTTGCCCGCAGAGGCACAGACGAAGAGGCGCGACGCGGGTGCCACATCCAGAACTTTGCGCATCGCGTTGAATGCACCGCGCAACTTGTAGGACCGCACCGGCGAAAGATCTTCGCGCTTGAGGTAAAGATCGCAGCCGAATCTTTCGGAAAGGTGAACATTGCGTTGCAACGGGGTTTCGGGGAACACCTGTCGCATGGCGCGTTCGGCCGCACGGGCGCGGGTATGGAAATCCTGTTGCGAGCTCATTTCTCCTGTGTGGCGCAGAGCGCGATTGCAGGCAAGCCCCGCACCTTGCCCTGCCGCAGAAAACCCTTTATCGCGCGGGCAAACAAACGAGGGGAACAGCGATGTCCGCGCCGAAGAAAGTTGTGCTGGCCTATTCCGGTGGCCTTGATACGTCGATCATCCTGAAATGGCTTCAGACGGAATATGGTTGCGAGGTCGTGACCTTTACCGCCGATCTGGGCCAGGGCGAGGAGCTGGAGCCCGCGCGCGAAAAGGCCGAGATGTTGGGGATCAAGCCGGAAAACATCTATATCGAGGATGTGCGCGAGGAATTCGTGCGCGATTTCGTGTTTCCGATGTTCCGGGCGAACGCGGTTTACGAGGGGCTTTACCTCTTGGGCACCTCGATTGCGCGGCCGCTTATTTCCAAGCGCCTGATCGAGATCGCGGCGGAAACCGGCGCGGATGCGGTGGCGCATGGGGCGACGGGCAAGGGCAATGATCAGGTGCGGTTCGAACTGGCGGCCTATGCGCTCAACCCCGATATCAGGGTGATCGCGCCGTGGCGGGAATGGGATCTGACAAGCCGGACGAAACTGCTTGATTTCGCGGAGAAAAACCAGATCCCGATCGCCAAGGACAAGCGTGGAGAGGCGCCGTTCTCGGTCGATGCGAACCTGTTGCACACTTCGTCCGAGGGCAAGGTTCTGGAAGATCCGGCGGTGGATGCGCCGGATTACGTTTACCAGCGCACCGTGCATCCCGAGGATGCGCCGGATCAGCCGGAATTCATCGAGATCGGCTTTGAAAAAGGCGATGCGGTGAGCATCAACGGCGCGGCGATGAGCCCTGCCAACATACTGACAACATTGAATGAATATGGTCGCAAGCACGGGATTGGGCGGCTTGATCTTGTCGAGGGGCGATTCGTCGGGATGAAATCGCGCGGCATCTATGAGACGCCGGGCGGCACGATATTGCTTGAGGCGCATCGCGGGATCGAGAGCATCACGATGGATCGCGGCGCGATGCATCTCAAGGATCAGATCATGCCGCAATATGCCGAGCTGATCTATAACGGGTTCTGGTTCAGCCCCGAACGCGAGATGCTTCAGGCGCTGATCGACAAGAGCCAGGATTACGTGACCGGGACCGTAAGGTTGAAGCTTTACAAGGGCTTGGCCCGGACGGTCGGGCGCTGGTCGGACTATTCGCTTTACAGCGAAGAGCATGTGACATTCGAGGATGACGCGGGCGCCTATGACCAGAAGGATGCGGCCGGGTTCATCAAGCTCAACGCGCTGCGGTTGCGGCTGTTGGCGATGCGGAAAAACCGGGTCGACGGCGAATAACCGCCTATGGTTAACGAGGCCCCGGATCGCGGGGCAAGGGGGGTGACATGCGCGCACCCCCCGGCTGTTTTCCGGCTGCCGAAAATCTGGATTCCCGGGGTTAACCGGGCGAACGGTCGATTTTGGCAATCAAATCTTAACGTCCGCTAATTTTTCGTAAAACGGCAGCGCGGCCCGGGCCATTTCGGCACGATCCGGGGGCAGCTCGGGGAGCGGACCTTCGGCCGGGGCAAAGCCGGTCGAGCCATGAACCGCGCCATACCAATGCGGCGCCCAGACGCCATCATCCTTGTGCCCGCCCGCCGGCCAGGAGAGCATCGCCGGATCGAAGGGCAGGCCGATGGCGTCGCAAAGTTTGCGCAGCATCGTCTCGGGGGCGCGGCGGATGTCGGCGCTGTCGATCACGATGGGGGTCTGGCCGATGGCGCGGACATGATCGAAAAGCTCGGCCTGCTGGGCAAAGCCGATATCGTCGAGCGTGGGGTTGTCGTATTTCGCGCCGAAGCTGGCGACCACGCGGGCGGGGTGGCGGATGAGGAAGACATTGACCGTTTCCGACATCCAGTCGCGCGGGATCGCGGGCAGCATGTGCTGGGTCATGTGTTTTTGATAGAAATGCGGCTTTCCGCCCGGAACAGGGCCTAACAATTCGTCAACGACCCGGGCGGGGTCTCGCGGTTGCGCGGCAAGGATTTCGTCGCGCATCGGGTGGGCGAGACCGGTTTGCGCGAGGTAGGCGGCATAGAAGGGTTCATCGACCACCGCGCAATCGGGTCGCGCGCCGAATGCATACATCATCGCGGTCGAGAGGTTGCGGGGGCCGGACCACATGGCGATGCGCATCAGGCGGCCTCCTTGTCGATGAGCGCCTTGTAGAGCGCGCGCAGGCGGTGGGTGACGGGACCCATTTCGCCGGTGCCGATCTGGCGACCGTCGATTTCGCCCACTGGCGTCTGTGCGCCGAAGGTGCCGGTAAGGAACGCCTCGTTCGCGCCATAGGTGTCGACGAGGGAGAAATTACGCTCGTAAACCGGGATGCCGTTTGCGCGGCAGAGGTCGATGACCTTTTGCCGGGTGATGCCGTTCATGCAGTAATCGCCCGTGCTGGTCCAGACCGCGCCCTTGCGGACGATGAAGAAATTGCAGGCGTTGGTGGTGTTCACGAAGCCATGCACATCGAGCATCAGCGCCTCGTCGGCACCGGCCTTTTCGGCGGCGATGCAGGCGAGGATGCAGTTGAGCTTGGAATGGGAGTTGAGCTTGGGGTCCTGCGTCATTGGCAACCCGCGGATATGGGGCACGGTGGCAAGGCGGATGGGGCGCGGGATGGACGGGCGCGAATGTTCCATGATGATGGCGACGGTCGGCCCCTGGCGCGAGAGCGAGGGGTGCTGGAACGGGCGGGTTTTCACACCGCGCGTGACCATCAGGCGGGCATGGGCGTCGGTGTGCATGTCATTGGCAGTTTGCGTCTCTAACAAGGCGGAAATCACCTCGTCCCTCGTCATGTCGATGTCGAGGTCGATGGCCTTGGCGGCCTCGAACAGGCGGTCCATATGTTCATCGAGAAAGGCCCATGTGCCGTTGTAGAGGCGCAGCCCCTCCCACACGCCGTCACCGAGCATGAAGCCGGAATCATAGACACTGACCATGGCCTGCGCCTTGGGGACGAGGCGGCCGTTGAGCCAGATGAGGATCTCTTCGTTGCGGGCGTCCTCTTGGGCCTGGTGGGTGGTGACGTGGTCTTGCATCGCGGTCTCCTTTGGTTGGGACGCTAGCGTTTTTCGTGCCGATGCCAAGGGGGTAACGGGGTTTCACCTGTGCGTGATATCAGGTTTCGGGGGATTGGCGGGGCCGTGCGTGCGCGGCATGCTGGCGGCAGGAGGTATCTGTGATGTTGTCGATGAAGGACATGAAGCCCCTTGCGCTGAGCCTGCTGATCGGGGTGGCCGTTTTGCTGCAATGCGGACGGGCCGAAGCGGGGCCGCGCGAAACGCTGGTGGTCGCGGGCGGCTGTTTCTGGTGCGTCGAGGCGGATTTCGAAAAGGTGCGCGGCGTGATCGAGGTCGAGTCGGGCTATACCGGTGGCAATGTGAAGAACCCCACCTACAAGCAGGTCACGCGCGGCGGAACCGGGCATTACGAGGCCGCGGAAATCACCTTCGATGCCGGCCAGGTGAGCCGCAAGCAGCTTCTGGAAATGTTCTTCCGCTCGATTGATCCGACCGATGCGGGTGGGCAGTTCTGTGACCGGGGCGAGAGTTATCGCACGGCGGTTTTCGTCTCTGACTCGGCGGAAAAGGCACTGGCCGAGAAGGTGAAAGCCGAGGCGCAGGCGGCGCTGGGCCAGAAGATCGTGACGCCGATCCTTGGGGCCAAGACATTCTGGACCGCCGAGGATTACCACCAGGATTATTACAAGAGCAAGGAACTGGTCCTGACCCGGGCCGGACCCAAGAGCAAGGCGTCCGCCTATGATTTCTATCGCAAGGCCTGTCGCCGTGACCAAAGGGTTCGTGAGCTGTGGGGCAGTGCGGCGCCCTTTACCGGGTAAGTGACCATTCAGCCCTGTGCGGCGAGGAAGGCATCCACTTCGGCGCGGTCGGGGATCGCGTCGGCGGTGCCGCGGCGGGTGACCTGGAGGGCCGAGGCGGCGGCGGCAAGGCGCATGGCCGCGTCCGGTTCCAACCCCTGATCCATTGCGGCGGCGGCATAGCCGATGAAACAGTCGCCTGCGCCGGTGGTGTCTGCGGGCGTGACGGCAAAGGCGGGGGTGTCGGTTTCCGTGCCGGTGGATTGATCGCGCCACGTGGCGCCCCGTGAGCCGCGTGTGATGAGCAGGTGCGAAACCGGAAGATCGGCAAGCGGGGTTTTCAGCGCGCGGGCGAGTTGATCGGCCTCTACCGCGTTCATCACCAGAAGATCGACATGGGGCATCACGGTGCGCACGGCCTCTGCGTCGAACGGCGCGGCGGAATAGATCACCCGGAGCCCGTGGGCGCGGGCGATCTGTGCGGCTTCGACCTGAAGATCGGTTTCGTTCTGCAAGAGCAGGATGTCGCCCCGGCTGGCGGCGGAAAACGCCGATTCAAGCTGGGATAGAGACTGTTTCCGGTTGGCCCCCGGAAAGATGACGATGGCGTTCTCGCCCTTGGGGTCGATATTGATGATGGCATGGGCGGTCGGGGTGTCGGTGGCGATGACATGGGCGCAATCGACGCCGAAATCGCGCAGGCGGGCAACCATGGGCGCACCGTCGCGCCCGACCGCGCCGATATGGATGACATCCGACCCGGCCAGCGCGGCCGCCACGGATTGATTTGCGCCCTTGCCGCCGAGCCCGGTGCTGTAGGCGGTGGCGGCCAGGGTTTCGCCCGGCGCAGGCAGGCGCGGGACGGAATAGAAATGGTCGATGTTGATGGAGCCGAGATTGTATATTGTCATGACCGCCCTCCGGGCGGGCGGCTCAGCCGACCTTGCAGGCTGCCAGAACCGCCATGTTGAGAATGTCGTTCACGGTCGAGTTTGATGAACATATCTGGATCGACTTGTCCACGCCCGAAAGAATCGGGCCGATCACGGTGGCGCCGGCCATTTCCTGCATCAGCTTGACCGAGATCGAGGCCGAATGGCGCGCGGGCACGACGAGGATGTTGGCCGGGCCGGTGAGGCGCGAGAACGGGTAGTTCTGTTGCGCCTGCGCATTGAGCGCGACATCGACGGTCATTTCGCCCTCGTATTCGAAATCGACGCCGCGCCGGTCGAGAACCTCGGGGGCGTGGTGCATCTTCTCGGCCCGTTCCGAGCGGGGATAACCGAAGGTCGAGAAGCTGGCGAAGGCGACGCGAGGTTCAAGCCCGAGATGGCGGGCGACATCGGCCGCGCGCATGGCGATGGTGGCGAGATCCTCTTCGTCGGGCCATTCATGCACCAGCGTGTCGGCGATGAGCACGATCCGGCCCTTGTGCAGCACCGCCGTCACGCCCACGGCGCCATGGGCGGCGTCGGTGTCAAAGACATGGTTGACGAGATCGAGGACATGGGCGGATTTGCGGGTCGCGCCGGTCACCAGCGCATCGCCATGGCCATGAGCCAGCATCAGGGCCGAGAACACGTGCCGGTCGCGCGCGGCAAGGCGGTGGATGTCGTGCCGGTCGAAGCCCTTGCGCTGGAGCCGCTGGTAGAGGAATTCCTTGTACTCGGCCAGATGCGGGGTGTTGGCGGCGTTGACGATCTCAAGCTCGCCCACCGCGTCGGCCAGCCCTTCTTCGGTGAGCTTGGCCCTGACATCGGATTCGCGCCCGACAACCAGCGCATGGCCCAGCCCGGAGCGTTGGTATTGCACGGCGGCGCGCAGCACGCGGGGGTCGTCGCCTTCGGCAAAGATCATCGTGGCCTGTGCGGCGCGGGCGCGGGCATTGAGGCTGCGCAGGATCGACGCGGTTGGGTCCATCCGGCTCTTGAGGGCGAGCTCGTAAGCCTCCATGTCGATGATCGGGCGGCGCGCGGCACCGGTCTGCATGCCCGCGCGGGCCACGGCGGGGGGGATGGTGTGGATGAGGCGGGGATCGAAGGGCGTGGGGATGATGTAATCCCGCCCGAAGCTCAGCTTGCGGCCATAGGCCATGCCGACCTCGTCGGGCACGTCCTCGCGGGCGAGCTTGGCCAGGGCCTCGGCGCAGGCGATCTTCATCTCGTCATTGATGGCGCGGGCGTGGATGTCGAGCGCGCCGCGAAAGAGATAGGGAAAGCCCAAGACGTTGTTGACCTGGTTGGGATAGTCGCTGCGCCCGGTGGCGACGATGGCGTCTTCGCGGACCTCGTGGGCCTCTTCGGGGGTGATCTCGGGGTCGGGGTTGGCCATGGCGAAGATGACCGGGTTGTCGTTCATCGAGGCGATCATTGCGGGCGTCACCGCGCCCTTGGCCGAGACGCCGAGGAAAACATCGGCGCCGTTCATCGCCTCTTCGAGGGTGCGCAGGTCGGTGTTGATGGCATGGGCGGATTTCCATTGGTTCATGCCGTCGGTCCGGCCCTGCCAGATCACGCCCTTGGTGTCGCAGACGATGCAGTTTTCATGCCGCGCGCCCATGCGTTTCAAGAGCTCGATACAGGCGATGCCGGCGGCCCCCGCGCCGTTGAGGACGATGCGGCAATCCTCGATCTTCTTGTCCGAGAGATGCAGCGCGTTGATCAGGCCCGCGGCACAGATCACCGCGGTGCCGTGCTGATCGTCGTGAAAGACCGGGATGTCCATCGCTTCCTTGAGCGTCTGCTCGATGATGAAGCATTCGGGGGCCTTGATGTCCTCGAGGTTGATGCCGCCGAAGGTGGGGCCCATGAGCTTGACCGCGTCGATGAATTTCTGCGGATCTTCGGTGTCGAGCTCGATGTCGATCGAGTTGACATCGGCGAAGCGCTTGAAGAGCACGGCCTTGCCCTCCATCACCGGCTTGGAGCCCAACGCGCCGAGATTGCCGAGGCCCAGCACGGCGGTGCCGTTCGAGATCACCGCGACGAGGTTGCCCTTGTTGGTGTAGTCATAGGCCAGTTCGGGGTTGGCGGCGATATCCTCGCACGGCACGGCGACGCCGGGGGAATAGGCGAGCGAAAGGTCGCGCTGTGTCGTCATGGGAACGGTGGCCTGCACCTCCCATTTCCCCGGGGTCGGTTCGAGATGGAATTGCAGCGCATCTTCGCGGGTGTATTTGGTGTTGGACATCGGGTATCGCCTTGCGTGGGGTCAGAGCCTCTTACACGGGGTGGATGCGTCTCTCAACAGAAACAAGCCCTTTCGCGTGGCGGGCGGGGTTTGTAAGGTCGGCGAAAGGGAAAACCGGGGGCTTTCGTGACATCCGCAAAATCCGCAGTCACGCCGATGATGGCGCAGTATCTCGAGATCAAGGGGCAGTATCCGGGGGCGCTCTTGTTCTATCGGATGGGCGATTTCTACGAGCTGTTTTTTGACGACGCGGTGGCGGCGAGCGAGGCGCTGGATATCGCGCTGACCAAGCGGGGCAAGCATCTCGATCAGGATATCGCGATGTGCGGCGTGCCGGTGCATTCGGCCGAGGGGTATTTGCTCACGCTCATCCGCAAGGGGTTTCGCGTGGCGGTCTGCGAGCAGATGGAAGACCCGGCCGAGGCGAAGAAGCGCGGCTCGAAATCGGTGGTGCGGCGCGAGGTTGTGCGGCTGGTCACGCCGGGGACGTTGACCGAGGAGAGCCTGCTGGAGGCGCGGCGGCACAATTACCTGGCCGCCTATGCCGAGGTGCGGGACGAGGCGGCGCTGGCCTGGGTGGATATTTCCACGGGTGCGTTTCACGTGATGCCGATTGCGCCGGTGCGGCTGGGGCCGGAACTGGCGCGGTTGATGCCGTCGGAAGTGGTGGTGTCCGAGGCGAAAGAGGCCGATCTGGCCGAAACAGTGACTGAATCGGGGGCGTCTTTGACGGCGTTGGCGCGCTCGGCCTTTGACTCGGGCTCGGCGGAAAAGCGGCTCAAGGCGCTGTTCGACGTGGGGGCGCTCGATGCGTTCGGAGCGTTCGGGCGGGCGGAACTGTCGGCCATGGGGGCGATTGTCGAATGGCTTGAGATCACGCAGAAGGGCAAACTGCCGATCCTGCGCGCGCCGGTGCGTGAAGGGGCCGCGCGGGTGATGCAGATCGACGCGGCGACGCGGGCCAACCTGGAACTCACGCGGTCGCTTTCGGGCAGGCGGCAGGGGTCATTGCTGGCGGCGATCGATCGGACGGTGACGGCGGGGGGTGCGCGATTGCTGGAGCGGCGGTTGTCGTCGCCGTCGCGGGTGCTGGAGGTGGCGCGCGAGCGGCATGATGCGGTGCAATTTGCGCTGGAACAGGGTCGAATCGCGGGCGACCTGCGCGAGGCGCTGCGGCGGGTGCCCGATCTTGACCGGGCGCTGTCGCGGCTGGGGCTGGAGCGCGGCGGGCCGCGTGACCTGACGGCGGTGCGCAATGCGCTGACCCAGGCCGAGGCGATTGCCGGGTCGCTCTCCGATGTGGAGCTGCCCGCGTTGCTGGCCGGGGCGGTGGGCGATTTGCAGGGGCATGGTGAATTGCTCGACCTGCTTGACCGGGCGCTGGTGGCCGAACCGCCGCTTTTGGCGCGCGATGGTGGGTTCATCGCCGAAGGGTTTGATGACGAGTTGGACGAATGCCGCCGGTTGCGCGACGAGGGGCGCGGCGTGATTGCCGGGATGCAGGAGGAATATCAGCGCGAAACCGGTATTCAGAGCCTGAAGATCAAGCATAACAACGTGCTGGGCTATTTCGTCGAGGTGACGGCGACCCATGCCGAGAAGATGCACGGGAACGACGCGTTCAAGCATCGCCAGACCACGGCCAACCAGGTGCGGTTCACGACCGTGCCGCTTTCCGAGATGGAAACCAAGATCCTGAATGCCGGGGGCCGGGCGATCGAGATCGAAAAGCGGCTCTATTCAAGCCTGAGTGCGGCGATTCTTGATGTCTCTGACCGGCTTTTCGCCACCGCGCGGGCCTTGGCCGAACTGGATCTCGCGGTGGCGCTGGCCGATCTGGCGCGGGGCGAGAACTGGTGCCGGCCCAAGGTTGATGACAGCCGGGCGCTGGTGATCGAGGGCGGGCGGCATCCGGTGGTGGAACAGGCGCTGAAATCCGAGGGCGAGCCGTTCATCGCCAATGATTGCAGCCTCGGGACGGCGGAAGATATCTGGCTTTTGACCGGGCCGAACATGGCGGGTAAATCGACCTTTCTGCGGCAGAACGCGCTGATCGCGGTGCTGGCGCAGATGGGATCGTTCGTGCCGGCCCGGGCGGCGTATGTGGGGATGGTGAGCCAGTTGTTCAGCCGGGTTGGGGCCAGCGACGACCTTGCCCGGGGGCGCTCGACCTTCATGGTCGAGATGGTCGAGACGGCGGCGATCCTCAACCAGGCAGACGATCATGCGCTGGTGATCCTCGACGAGATCGGGCGCGGCACGGCGACCTATGACGGGTTGTCCATCGCCTGGGCGACGCTGGAACATCTGCACGACGTAAACGGCTGCCGGGCGTTGTTCGCGACGCATTACCACGAGATGACGGGACTTTCCGCCAAGCTGGAGAGGGTCGAGAACGCCACGGTGGCCGTGAAGGAATGGGAGGGTGACGTGATCTTCCTGCACGAGGTCAGGAAGGGCGCGGCGGACCGATCCTATGGGGTGCAGGTGGCCAAGTTGGCGGGCTTGCCCGCGGCGGTTGTGGCGCGGGCCAAGGTGGTGCTTGAGGCGCTGGAGAAGGGCGAGCGCGAGGGCGGCAACGCCAAGAAGGCGCTGATCGACGATCTTCCGCTATTCGCGGCGACGCCGGTTCAGGCGCCCGCGCCGGTGGTGAAGGAAAGTGCCATAGAGGCCATGTTAGAGACGATTCATCCCGATGAAATGACGCCGCGCGAGGCGTTGCAGGCACTCTATGAACTCAAAGAGGCATTGAAGACATGACGACGACGCTGTTCACCCATTCCGATTGTCTGAACCACGTCACGCCGCCGGGGCACCCGGAACAGGCGGCGCGGATGCGCTCGGTCGAGGCGGCGCTAGCGCATTTCGACGGCCTCGACCGGCGCGATGCGCCGCTGGGGCGCGACGAGGACATCCTGCGCTGTCATCCGCGCAAATATCTCGACAGGATCGCGGCGCATGGGCCGGGGCCGCTCGATGCCGATACGCATATGTCCGAAGGCAGCATGCAGGCCGCCCGGCGCGGCGTGGGCGGCGCGGTGGCAGCGGTGGATGCGGTCCTGTCGGGCGAGGCGAAGAATGCCTTTGTCGGCACTCGCCCGCCGGGGCACCACGCCGAGACCGCGCGGCCGATGGGGTTCTGCCTGTTTGGAAACGTCTCTATTGCAGCCAAACACGCGCTGGATTTTCACGATTTGGCCCGGGTGGCGGTGGTTGATTTCGACGTGCATCACGGCAACGGCACGCAGGATCTGCTGTGGGACGAGCCGCGCGCCTTGCTGGCCACGTCGCAGCAGATGCCGCTTTGGCCCGGCACGGGCGATCCGAGCGAGACCGGCGCGCATGACAACGTGCTCAACGTGCCGCTGGCGCCGGGGAGTGACGGGGCGGTGATGCGGGCGGAATACGAAGAGAAGGTTTTCCCGCGGCTCGATGCGTTCCGCCCCGAGCTGATTCTCATCTCGGCGGGGTTCGATGCCCATGCCGACGATCCGCTGGCCAATCTCAACTGGGTCGAGGAGGATTTCGTCTGGCTGACCGAGAAGCTCTGCGCGATGGCCGATCTGCATTGCGGCGGGCGCGTGGTGTCGGTGCTGGAGGGGGGTTATGACCTCGATGCGCTGGGCCGGAGCGTGGCGGCGCATGTGCAGGCGCTGAGCGTGGCGTGAGGCGGCGAATCGGATTTGTCCGGTGCTGCCCGGGCGGCTTTGCCGCTGTTCCGGGCTGGGGCATGTTCGATCAGGTGCAACCTGCCCGAATGCGTGCGAGTTTCACGTGATCCGGCGCAGATCGTCGAACAGGGCCTCGGACATGGCAAGCGCGTGGGCGATGCGGTCGGATGACATTTGCGGATGTTCGACGCGGATCAGGGTCTCATAGACGAGCATGTAGGGCAGGAAGGCGTTGGCCTCGCGATCCGAGAGGGCGAAGGCGGCGGTGAAGGCGTCGAGCGCGCCCGCATCCACGCCGAAACGCCGCTGGCCCGAGGGGAGCATGCCGCGCCTTGCCATATGGGTAAGGGCGCGGGCCATGTCCTTGTAGATCGGTGCGTGGTTCGAGCCGCCGGTGTCGATACCGGTGAGGGTGTCGCCGTCGAGGATCAGGTTGTTGAGGTGGAAATCGCCATGCGGAATGGCGACGCGCCAGTCGGGATCGCCCAGTTGGCGCGAAAGCTTGTGCATCTTTTGCAGGAGGCGGGATTCGATCTCGGCCAGTTCGGGGTGGGGCTGTTTCGCGGCAGCGGCCATGGCCCATTTGCGCCACGGGCGCCGGTTGATGCCGCGGCTGGTGATCGTGGGCGCCATATAGGCCTGCAGCCAGTCGGCGGCGCGGGCGATGAGTGGCGGGCGATGGCTGGCGTCGAGTGACCAGATATGGGTGAGGAGTGGTGTGCCGGGGGCATGCGCGATGACGGTCAGCCCTGAGTCAGGGTCGAAATGGAGCGGCTCGGCGACGCGGTTCGCGCCTCGCGCCATGTGGCCCCATGCGCGGGTGAGTTCGGTCCATTCCTCGGCCGCGCTTTTGCGGTTGGCGTCGTCGAGCGGCAGGCGGAACACCACGTCGCGCCCCGCCATCCGGCCCCGGAACACGGCGCGTTTGCCGGGCACGAGGCGAAGGGCCTGATCGACCATGGCACCCGGTGTGCATCCGGCCAGCAGGGTTTCGAGCCGGGTCAGCACGGCCTGCACCTGATCCGGGTAAAGCGCGATATTGTCCTTGTCGAGGATGTTCATGCGCGCAGCATCCGGCGGGCGTGGCGGCGCGTCAACTTAAATGAGACAGGGCGAATTGAACCCGTCCGCGCGGGCGGATAAGGTGGCGCAGCAGTCAGGCCGCCAAGGAGCACGAGATGACCGAACGACCCGTTTCAGAGATGACATTCGAAGAGGCCATGGCCGAACTGGAACAGGTGGTGGGCAAGCTTGAGCGTGGTGACGTTGCGCTGGAGGATTCCATCACGCTCTATGAGCGGGGGGCGGAGTTGAAGAAACGCTGTGAGACCAAGCTCAAGGAAGCCGAGGAGAAGGTCGCGGCGATCACGCTTGACGATGAGGGCAACCCGGCGGGGTTGAAGCCTGTCGAAGGGCAATAGGCCCATGTTTCAGGAACGTCTGGCCGGGGTTGCGGCGCGCGTTGCAATGCATCTGCGCGAGGTGATGGTGCCCTTCGGGTCCGAACCCGTGATCGAGGGGATGCGTTATGCCAGTGCCGGGGGCAAGCGGTTGCGCGCCTTCCTGGTGATGGAGGGTGCGCGGTTGCACGGGGTTTCCGACGATCAGGCGATCTGGGCGGCCAGCGCGGTGGAATGCCTGCATGCCTATTCGCTGGTGCATGACGATCTGCCCTGCATGGACGATGACGATCTGCGGCGGGGGCAACCCACGGTGCACAAGAAATGGGACGAGGCGACCGCGGTCCTGGTGGGGGATGCGTTGCAGAGCCTGTGTTTCGAATTGCTGGCGCGCGAGGAATGCAGCCCCGATCCGCAGGTGCGGGCCGATCTCGTGCTGAGCATGGCGCGCGCTGCGGGGGCACAGGGGATGGTTCTGGGGCAGGCGCTGGATATTGCCGCCGAGAATGCGGCGCGGCCCCTCACCCTGGACGAGATCACGCGGTTGCAGGCGGGCAAGACCGGGGCGCTCATCACGTGGTCGGCGACGTGCGGTGCGCGGCTTGCCGGGGCGGACATGACGGCGCTTCGGGCCTATGGCGATGCGCTGGGCCTCGCGTTTCAGATTGCCGATGACGTGCTCGACGTGGAGGGTGACGCCGAGGCGCTGGGCAAGGCGGTGGGCAAGGACGAGGAGGCCGGCAAGGCCACCTTTGTTTCGCTTCTGGGGCTGGGTGCGGCGAAAACACGCGCGCAAGAGCTTGTCGATACGGCCTGCGGGGCCTTATCTGGGTATGGCGCGGAGGCGGAATGCTTGCGGGAGGCCGCCCGCTTCGTTATTGCGCGCAAGATGTAAACAGGCTTCAGGCGGCACCATGGCCGAACGACCCCACACCCCGCTTCTCGATACCGTGCATGTGCCGGCCGATCTCAAACGGCTGAGCGATGCGCAGTTGAAGCAGCTTGTCACCGAACTGCGGGCCGAGACGATTGCCGCGGTGAGCGAGACCGGCGGGCATCTGGGGGCCGGGCTGGGCGTGATCGAACTTACCGTGGCGCTGCATTCGGTGTTCGATGCGCCCAAGGACAAGATCATCTGGGACGTGTCGCACCAGTCCTATCCGCACAAGATCTTGACCGGGCGACGCGACCGCATCCGCACGATACGCCAGAAGGACGGGTTGAGCGGGTTCACCAAGCGCACCGAGAGCCCCTATGATCCGTTCGGGGCGGCGCATAGCTCGACCTCGATCAGCGCGGCGCTGGGCTTTGCCGTGGCGCGGGATCTGGGCGGGGCCTGCCCCGAGGGGCTGGGCGATGCGGTGGCGGTGATCGGGGACGGTGCGATGAGTGCCGGGATGGCGTTCGAGGCGATGAACAATGCCGGGCACCTCAAGAAGCGGCTGATCGTGATCCTGAACGACAATGACATGAGCATCGCGCCGCCGGTGGGGGCGTTTTCGTCCTACCTCACACGGCTTTATGCCGAGGCGCCGTTCCAGGAGCTGAAGGCCGCCGCCAAGGGCGCGGTGAGCCTGATGCCGCCGTTCTTCCAGGAGGGGGCCAAGCGGGCCAAGGACATGCTCAAGGGCATGGCGGTGGGCGGCACGTTGTTCGAGGAACTGGGGTTTTCCTATGTCGGGCCGATCGACGGGCATGACCTTGAGCAGCTTTTGCCGGTGCTGCGCACGGTCAAGGCGCGGGCGACGGGGCCGATCCTGATCCATGCGCTGACCCGCAAGGGCAAGGGCTATGCCCCGGCCGAGCGGGCGGGCGACAAGGGCCATGCCACGGCGCGGTTCGACGTGGTGACGGGCGAGCAGAAAAAGACGCCCAGCAACGCGCCGAGCTATACAAGCGTGTTCGGCGACACGCTGGTGGAGCTAGCCGCGAAGGACGACAAGATCTGTGCGGTGACGGCGGCGATGCCGGATGGCACCGGGCTCAACCTGATGGCCGAACGTTATCCCAGCCGGTGTTTCGACGTGAGCATCGCCGAGCAGCATGGCGTGACCTTCTGTGCCGGGCTGGCGGCGGGCGGGATGAAGCCGTTCTGCGCGATCTATTCCACGTTCCTGCAACGCGGTTACGATCAGGTCGTGCATGACGTGGCGATCCAGAATCTGCCGGTGCGTTTCGCGATTGACCGGGCCGGGCTGGTCGGGGCCGACGGGGCGACCCATGCGGGCAGTTTCGACATCACCTATATGGCGACCCTGCCCAACATGGTGGTGATGGCCGCCGCCGACGAGGCGGAGTTGCGGCACATGGTGGCGACGGCGGCAGCACATGATTCCGGGCCTATCGCGTTCCGCTATCCGCGCGGCGAAGGCGTTGGCGTGGACATGCCCGAAGTGCCGCAGGTGCTGGAGATCGGCAAGGGGCGGATCGTCCGTGAAGGGGCGCGGGTGGCGATCCTGTCGTTCGGCACGCGGCTTGGGCAGGTGCTGAAAGCCTGTGAAGCCCTTGAGGCCAAGGGGATTTCGCCGACGGTGGCCGATGCGCGGTTTGCCAAGCCGCTGGATCGCGAGATGATTCTCGACCTGGTGGCGCGGCATGACGCGCTGATCACCATCGAAGAGGGCGCCGTGGGCGGGTTCGGCAGCCACGTGGCACAGTTCCTGGCCGATGAGGGGGTGTTCGACGACGGGTTGAAATTCCGCTCGATGGTGTTGCCCGATGCCTTTCTCGATCAGGGAGCGCCGGACGAGATGTATGCCCGCGCCGGGCTGAGCGCCGAGCACATCGAGGCCAAGGTGCTTGACGTGCTGGGGGTGGCGCAGATTGCAGGCAAGCGGGCGTAAGGCCCTTCGGACGGGATTGGGGCCGTTCTGAATTCGGGGCGGCGCGGGATCGCGCCTTATGCCGATGTCCCGGTGGTCAGTTCACCGGCCAGCCGACCGGTATCGTAACACAGGAAGGTTTCGACAACGTGATAGAAGGTCGAGGCCGGCATGGTGGTGGACAAGAGCCGCCCGGTTCCGTCCCGCCGATCGTACCATCCGCCGGGCACAGGCGTGTCGAAATATCCCGACCAGAGCCGTTCCAGCACCGCGCGCGGGGCCAGGTGAGTTGGCAGCGCCCCGCCCTTTGACTGTAAAAGTCGGCTGGCCCGGAGCAATTCCGTTTGTGGCCAGAGCCGATAGCTGTCCTGTCCTGCGATGTCCGGCAAGAATCCCGCCGGCGCCAGATGCGCCGTGGCGGCGGCAAAAAGCATGAAGGCGGGCGGCAGGGCGGGCCCCTCTGTTTCGGGCAGGTCCAGCCCTTGCCAACCCGTTTCGAGCGCGATCCATTCGACCAGATGCCCGGGTTCTTCCTGTTGATCCGCACCGGTGAGCGGCACCAGATCGGCATCGAAGAATTCCAGCAGCCGAAGATCGGATTGCAGGAAAACCTGTGTCAGCAATGCCCGGCAGGCGCTGGCTCGTGCCGCGAACCGCGGTGCGCCGGTCACCCGGTAGAGCGCGCACATCGCCTCGAAAAGATGCATATGCGGGTTCTGCCGCCGGGGCAGGCGATGGGCGGCGCATTCATGCCAGCCCTGCGGGGCCGCAAGCCGGTCGAGCGCGGTTTCCAGCCGGGCGATCTCGTCGTGCAGATCGGTCCCGGCGGCGGTCAGACCGGCGGCGGCCAGCAACACGAAGCTGAGATCGTAAAGATCATGCGGCGCCTTCAGGATGCTCAGGTCGGGTGCCAGCCAGCTTGCGAGATTCCCGGTATCGGGGTCGAAGCCACGGGACATGACAAAGCCGAAGAGCGTTTCGGCCCGGGCCTTGAGATCGGCGGCCAGTGCGGGTGCCGTACCGGGTTGATGGGCCAGTGTCGCAAAGGCGTAGGCCTGGCGCGCCTGCACCCGCAACCGTCGGTTCAGATCACCGCAGGGGCGGCCGTCATGGTCGAGCGCCTCCCACACCGTGCCGGTGGCATCGTCCCAGCCTGCCCCGGTCCAGAGCGGTATGGCCTGCTCAAGCAGCCAGGGCAGCAGGGCCGCGGGGGGCGTCGTTGGGCGGTTCATGGGGTTGGCGGCCGACCCAGCAAGCGACGGCGCAGCGCCGAGGCGCGACGCAGTGTCTTGAGCAGGGCAATCGGATAGGGCCCGGCCCAATCCACCCAGTCGTTGACCGGGTTGGGGCGTGGCAGGGCCTCGATGGCCTGCCCGTCGCGGATCGGTGCAAGGGGGAGCACGTCGTCGAGGGCGGATTGCTCGGTGGTTCGCTCGAGCCGCACATCGCCTCGCGCGAGCAGCATCTCGAAGATCGACCGGTCGAGATCGGCATTGTGCAGATGCTTGTCCGGCCCCATCGCTGCCATGCCCGGCGCCATCAGCGTCTGGAAATGTCGTCCGGGGGTAAAAGGGTAGCGCGGTCCACCGGTATAGAGATCCATTCCCGCCAGCAGGATATGACGAGCCCCCAACCCGTGTGCGGCCAGCACCGCGTAGGTGCCCGACATCGGCTTGCGCTGATAGCGCGCCACCAGATCGGCCACGCCGCGCTCGATCGCGGCATCGCGAAAGCGCATCGGGCGATAGAGATCGCGGAACCGGCGCATCCCGGCCTTGATCACCTTGGGATTATGGCTTGTCCATGCGCCGATTTCATATTGGTCGCGGCACCGATGAAGGGTTTCGAACATGAAAGGCACCACCCGCGGATCGCCGGCGATATAGGCCAGATCGACGCGCCGACCCAGATAGAAGGCGCGTTCGAAGAAGAAATTGTTGGTCCGCATCACCGCGTCCCCGGTTAGCACCCGGCCCGGCGCGATGCTTGTCAGGGAGTGGCCATTGCCAGCCACCACGCAGGTGCGACCTTCCAGCACGCTCACGACACCCGTGCCAGCAGGGCATCGCACATGGCACGCAATGCACCACGCCCCCCGGGTTGCGGTAGCACCCAGTCTGCCCGGGCCAGGATCTCGGGGTGGGCATCTGCAGGGCAGGCCGATAGCCCCGCCCGTGCCATGACCGCCGCATCGTTGACGTCATTGCCGACATAGAGCGTCTGTGCCCAGTCGAGCCCCTGTCCGGTCAGCCAGCCTTCCAACGCGGCCACCTTGTCGTCGATTGATTGATAGACCTCAATATTGAGTTTCGCCGCCCGCCGTTCGACCACGGGGTTGCGTTCCTTGGACAGGATCATCAGGCGCCAATGCCCGGCCTTGCGCAGAAGCTCGAGTCCCATTCCGTCGCCGCGCGAGGTCATCACCGCCTCGCGCCCGGTGTCATCGGTCAGCACGAGGTTGTCGGTATGCACCCCGTCGAAATCCATCACCACCGCCGCGACGCGGTCAAGCCGGTTGCCGATGTCGGGGCGCCCGCCGTGCGACACCGCGATCTGCGAACAAAGCGCCAGATCGTCGGGCGTGTCGATCTCGACCGGCGGATGATCGACCGGGCAAAGGGCCACGGGTCCGCAGAACCGCTGCCCGGTGCGGACAAAATCGGCCGCGCGCACGCAGTAGATGGCGCCACTCTCGCGGAAGGCGGGGGGCAGATCCTGCCGCCGCTTGCGGGGCTGGCTTTCGTCATGGTTGGTGCCACGGCCGAATCCGGCCTCGTCCAGCGTCCAGAGAAAGGAATGATCCTCGATCACCGACAGTGCACAGGCTGCGCCTTTTTCTTCCATCACCGCGAGACAAGCCTCGATATCGGCGCCGGTGGTAAAGGGCGAGGTGCATTGCAGGAAGACCAGCCGCTCCACCGTCTTGCCCTGTTCCTCGATCATTTCCAGCGCGTGCAGCCAGCCGGATTCCGAACTGGCCGTATCACCCGATAGCATCGCTGGGCGGTCGACCACCTCGGCGCCGAACCGCCGGGCCTCGGCGGCGATGGCGGCATCGTCGGTGGAGACATGCACCTGTGCGACGGAAGGGGCGGTGCGTGCAGCGCGCACCGACCGCGCCACCAGCGAAAGCCCGCCGACCAGGCGCAGGTTCTTGCCCGGCACACCCTTGGAGCCGCCACGGGCCAGAATCACGCAATGGGTTGTGGAGGCATTGGGCACGGACGGCTGGGACACGGTAATAGTGCCTTCCTCTTATTGATTTCGAGGGAGCAAAAACCCCGACCGTCGAAGCGTTTACAAAAAATCCAGTGCGGTGTAAACGCTGTCTCGACCCAGGATCAGAGCGGATCTGCCATGCTTCTTGCACGTCTCAAAGCCACCCGACTCGGGAAATGGCTTTATCGTCAGTCGCGTCACCCGCGGCTGGGGGTGCCGTTGCGCTGGGTTATGGCGCAAGGGATACATGAACGACTTGACCTGGCCCATTGGCGCGCGGCCAACCGCCGCCATAACGCCCGGCAAGCGGCCACGCTTGCGGCCTTTCGGGCGCGCGATACCGGGCAGCCCCGGTCATGAGTTCCCCGCGCCGCCTGTTGCTTCCCTTCTGTGACGATTCCACGCTGATTTTTGCTGTGCGCCTGCGCAACCTGTTGCGCGTGGCCGCGCCCGAGGCGGACGTCACATTGGGGTGCTACATGTCCGAACAGGCGTTGTCGTTGCGCCAACTGCAAATGCAGCTTCCCGAGGCCGATTACCTGATTTTATCCGATGAGATGCTGATCGAGTCGGTTCAGCAGGGATATTACGACGCGGTGCTCACCAGCCGGGTGTTCCGGTCGCTGACCGATTTTTTGCGCACGCCGGTGCTCAAGCATTTGCGCGGACGAGCCCGGGTGATTGGCTTCCTCGGCGGGCTCGATTTCTTTCCCGATCGCAGCTATGCCAACCGCATTCCCTGTGACGGCGTGTTCATGTTTCCCCGCGGGGAGGTTGAGAAATTCTCGGCCTGGGCGACGAAGCAGGTAGAGAACGACAGCAACCTGACCGCACCGCTGGTGGATTTCGGTCATCCGACGTTTCTCGAACCGTCTCCGACCCCGCCTGCCGACCTGGAAACGCGGCGCGACATCTATTTCTTCGCCCAGGCGATCTCGCCTTTGACCCGGCGTGGACGGTTGCATGTGCTTGAAGCCATGGTCGCGCTGGCCGAGGCCAATCCCGATCGCACGATCTGGATCAAGCTGCGCCATCTGCCCGATGAGAACACCAGCCACCTGCACCGGGAGAAACACGATTACCAGGGCCTGATCGAGGCTGCGTTCAAATCCGTGCCGCCGAACCTCAGGCTCACCGCCTGTCCGATGCATGAGGCGCTGGAGCAGGCGGCGTTGGGGATCACCTGCACGTCAACCGCGGCCATCGACCTGATCCGCGAAGGTGTGCCGACCATGGTCTATCTTGATTACGTGGATGCCTATATGGACCCGATGTCGGCGGCGATGAGGCGAATCTTCGAGGGCAGCAATGTCATCACGTCGCTTGATGACCTGTTGCATCTGCGCCATGGCACGCCCGATCCGGACTGGGTAAAGCAGATGTTCTGTCCTCACGACCTGGGACAGCGCGTCCTCGACATGGTCGAGACGCTTCAGTCGCGCTCTGCCTCGGCGTCGTCGGGATAGAAGAGGCGGAAATCCTCGGCATAGCGGGTGGCGATCCGGGCGCGGGTCTCGGGCGACAGGGTTTCGGCGATCTCTGGCCCGGTCTGACCGCGCATGTTGTGTCGTCGCATTGGTCCGGGATCAATGCCGCATCGCATTTGGATCTCGTACCGCACATGGTTCCAGTCGGCCTCGACGTTTTCGACCCGGCCGACGAAATCCGGCAGCACCCGGCCACGCCAACTGACGATCGAGGTCTGGGATCTCAGGTGGATTTCGCTTTTGGCATCGGGGGTTCGCGCCACCACCTCGACGAAGGCGTCGAAATCCATGCCCCGGGTGATGCCCATTTCGGCCATGCGGGGCAATAGCACGGGATTTTCCACCACCTTGTTGTTCCAACATGAATAGAGCCGCGACACAGGATGACGCACGAAGGTAAAACTCCAGCCGGCACGGGTGGCGGGATGCAGCGCATAGGCCGCCGGGCGCATGCGCCAGACCCGGTCGCGGTCCTGTTCGGCCCAGAAGGCATCCTTGGACGGTCTACGCCCGGCGGTTGAGGTCAGATCGAAGGCCAGGGCCAGAGCCGTTCGGATCGAGGAATTGGCCGCCTTTGCGACCCTGAAATAGCCGATCTGCGCCTCGGGTAGCCACATCACGTGCCGTTCAAACCCGGGATTGATCCTGCGATAGAGCCCCCGGGCCCATTTCCGTGGCCGCCACCGCTTTGACCGGTTGCCCATGTCCGGTTTGGTCATGTCTTTTCTCCGTCTCGGGGGTGGTCCGGCACATGGCCTCGCGCAAAGGCCAGCACGCGCCGGGGATCGCCGATTCGCCTGCGGTAACGCAGCGCGTAAAGCCCCCGCACGAGCGGTGCCCACGCGCCAAAGACACGCTTCAGCATGGCCATGCGCGCGCGCATAAGGTCAGGGCGTTGCCAATTGTCGCCAGTGCTTTCGGACGGGTGCCGGCCCACTGCCACCGGTAATGAAAGCCCCTTCAGACCGGCCTTGAGCGCATCGGTGACGAAGACGTATTCCTCGCCCAGACCGAACCGCGCGCCCAGGCCGAAATCCGGATCGAACCGCAGTCCGGCGGCGTCGATCGTGTCGCGGCGCACCATGAGTTCCGGAGCGCAGACCCGACCGGCATTGAAATGATGCAATCGATGCACCCGCCCGCGCCGTCCGGTGCCGGGCAGCCGGTCGCTGCGCCAACCCGCGGCGAAGCCCAGCTTGGGATCTTCGGCAAAGGCGCGGGCGAGGCGATGGAAGCCTGCGGGGTCGAGCGTCATGTCGTCATCGGCAAAAACCAGCAGGCTGCCGGTAGCGACGTCGAAAGCGGTATTGCGGCTGCGCGACAGCCCTATCGTGTCAAGGATATGCACGCTGACATCGGGGCGCGCCGCGATGGCTTCGGGGCAGGGCGTCGTTCCCGGTTTCTGGACCAGCACCACATAGTCGAGGCCGGGGCAAGGGGCAGGCAGATCGAGACCGCCCAGCCGTTCCCCAATCGTTGAAATCGCTACCGTGATCGACAGGTTGATCGGTCGGCCGGTGGGCGCTTTGTCCTTTGTTGTCACTGGTCATCCGTCCGCTGTTCGATCATGCGAGGCAGATAGCGGCAATGGCAAGGCGAGGTCAATGTGATGCCCGTGCCCCCGCATTCAGACCCGCCCTTCTTATTCTGACCCGCCGCTCGCGGGTGCGCAGTATGTCGACCAGCGTGTCCCACGGCGTTACTTGCGGGCAAGCTTCATGTTGGCATTGTGTTGAGCGATGGCGTCTTCGAGATCCTCGTAGAAGAACAATTCACCGTTTTCCAGCACGGCGCCGTAGTCACAGAGATTGCGTATCTCGGAGATGGAATGGGTCACGACGATCGCGCCGGACGAAGCCATGCGATCCTTGAAGACCGTCGCGCTCTTGGCTCGGAAGGATGCGTCACCCACCGATGTCACCTCGTCCACCAGGTAGGTGTCAAACTTGATGCCCATTGAAATACCAAAGGCCAACCGCGAGCGCATCCCCGAGGAGTAAGAGCGCACAGGCATGTGGTAATGTCCGCCCAGCTCGGCGAAGTCGCTTACGAAATCCAGTAATTCCTCGGTATCGACCCCGTAGACCCGGGCGATGAACCGCACGTTCTGGGCGCCGGTCAGGTCACGGTGAAACGTCCCTGCGAAGCCGACCGGAAAGGAGATTTCGCCATCGGTCAGAATCTCGCCGCTGTCTGGGGGGAAATTGCCCGCGATCATCTGCAGCAGGGTGGATTTGCCGGCCCCGTTGCGCCCCAGCAATCCAACCGCCTTGCCCGTCGGAAAAACCGCGTTGATGCCCCGGGCGACGTATTTCGGGCCTTGCCGTGAGGGAAAGCTCTTGGTCAGGTTTCGCAGTTCAATCATCGCACTCAGCGGCGGTCCCGCAGGCTGTAATAGACAAGCACCAGAATGCACCAGCTGCCAAACAGGATAAGTGCGACGAGTCCCAGGATCAGCTCGCGGCGGGGATACTCGGGGCTTTCTGCGAGCGTTGGCTGCACATAAGCGGCGAGGTATCGGCTTTGACGCTGTGCATTGGCCTGGGCGGCATCGAAATTCGACAGGGCCGAGGTGTACTTGTTCTCGGCGAATTCGCGCTCGACGGTGAGCTTTTCGAATTCCGCCACCACGTCGGCGTAATCGCCTGCTTCCTCTTCGGAGCCGCCGCTGCCGAATTTCTGCCTTTCCTCCTGAATTCGCGCGCGAATCGCGGCGATCCGGCGTTCGGCCTGAATCACGCGGGGGTCTTCCTTGCGGGCGGATTCGCGCAGCAGGTCATAGTCGATCAACTCCTGCCCCAGCATTTGTTGCAACGATCCCAACAGCCCCATCTGCACCTGGATGTCGGCGTCGGGGTTCACGATCTGGTTGCGCGAACGGAAAGCGGTGAGGGCCTGCCGCGCGGTGCTGAGTTGTTCTAGCGCGGTCGCGAGATCTTCGCGCGCATAGCGCATGGCGTCTTCGCGGGCGATCGCCGAGAGCTCATTGATCATGCTGGAGCTTTCGGAAAATATCTCTTCGGCAATGCGTTTTGACGTCGCGGCGTCGAAGCTGAGCACCTCGACGTCGATCAGGCCGGTGCCCGGCGCATAGGAGATTCGCACCATGCGCTGCCAGAAATTCAGCAGATCCTCGATCGAGGCGCCGGGGGGCAAGGCAAAGATCGGGTCTGTCTCGTAGGGCGCGGAATAAAGTTCACGCAGGCCAAGCTTGGCGTCGATCTTGCTCACCAGTTCATGCGACTGGATGAATGCGAAGAGTACGTCGCTGTCCGATGAGCTTGCCGAGGAAAAATTGGTCAGCCCGCCGAGAATGTCCACGGCAGTGGGGGCCTCTTCGCGGCGTACGGTGAAGGCCACGGAGGAGGCGAATTGGTCATGCGCGTTTGTCCACAGGTAATAGGCGGCCGCACCGATCGGTGCGAGCACGAGGATCAAGAAGGACAGGAGGATGCCCATGTGCCGCCGCTTGGGGCGCGCCGACTGTGCAGGTGGGCGCGGTTTGGATTTTTGGGCAGCGGGCTTTGTCTTGGCCGCTGGTTTTTTCGCGGGGGCCTCATCTGTCTTGGCGGAGTCGGATGCGGTCGTTTTTGCCGTCTGGTCTTGGGGCGATTGATCATTCATCACGGCTGTGGTCCAAAGGCATGGGCAAATACTGCTTGTCTATAGGACAGATGGAACCATGTCGCAATGAACACTTCGCCGGATACCGGAGTTCCGCCGCCCCAACGCCCGCTGGGGCCTGCACGCGCCAAGGGCGGCACGGGTCGGGTGGTCGGTGCGCTGATCCTGCGCGAGATGTCCACCACTTATGGCAGATCCCCGGGGGGGTATGTCTGGGCGGTGCTGGAACCGGCGGCGGCCATTTTCATGATGACGCTCGCGTTTTCCCTATTGTTCCGGTCGCCGTCACTGGGAACGAATTTCCTGCTGTTCTATGCCAGTGCCCTGTTACCGCTTCGGGTTTTTCAGAACCTGTCGCAGGCGGTGGGGGCGGCGATCCAGTTCAACCGTCCGCTGATGGCCTATCCGCGGGTGACCTATGTCGACACCATCGCGGCGCGGGCGATCCTGGCGGTCCTGACACAGACCATGGTGGTGCTGATCATCTTCGGCGGTATTTTCATCACTCAGGACATTCGCGAAAATATCGATATGGCGCCGATGCTGGAAGGGTTCCTGCTCGCTGTTTCGTTGGGTGTGGGGCTGGGCACCTTCAACTGTTTCATGTTCCTGCGCTTTGCCGTGTGGAAATCTGTCTGGGGCATCGCGACCCGGCCGCTTATCATCATTTCGGGGGTTTTCTACATCTACGAAGACCTTCCGCTTATTGCCCAGGATCTTTTGTGGTTCAACCCGTTGATCCATGTAACGGGGATCGTCCGGTCCGGGGTCTATTCCACTTACGATCCCGCCTATATCTCCCGGACCTACGTGATCTTTTTCGGGCTCATTCCGATGGTTTTCGGCCTGTTGCTCTTGTGGCGTTACGGGCGCGATATACTGCAACGCTGACATGTTTCGTGCCCGCCGTTGAGGTGTTCCCGATGATGCGGTCGGGGAGAGAATCCCCGGCTGGCGGGGGTTGCACTTTGTCGAAAGTCGCGCGCATCATCGCGCCGAATGAACAGGAGCGATGTAATGGATCTTGCCGAGAAACTGATGTTGGAAATCGAGGCGCGGCGCGCCGATCTGGTCGAGCTGACGCAGGAATTGATTCGGATTCCCACACTCAACCCGCCCGGTGAGAATTACCGGGAAATCTGCGATTTTCTCGACCGGCGGCTGGTGCGACACGGGTTTCAGACGGAACTCGTGCGCGCCGAGGGCGCAATCGGTGACAGCGACAAGTATCCACGCTGGAACTTAATCGCGCGTAAAGAGGGCGCACAGCCCGGCGATTGCGTGCATTTCAACTCGCACATCGACGTGGTCGAGGTCGGGCGCGGCTGGACCACCGACCCGTTCGGCGGCGAGGTGAAGGACGGCAAGGTCTATGGCCGGGGGGCCTGTGACATGAAGGGCGGGCTTGCGGCGAGCATCGTGGCAGCCGAAGCCTTTATCGCCGTCTGCCCCGATTTCAAGGGCGCAATCGAGATCAGCGGAACGGCGGACGAGGAATCGGGTGGTTTTGGCGGCGTGGCCTATCTTGCTGAAAAGGGATACTTTTCCCCGGAACGTGTGCAGCATGTGATCATTCCCGAGCCGCTCAACAAGGACCGGATCTGCCTTGGCCACAGGGGCGTCTGGTGGGCCGAAATCGAG
This sequence comes from Aquicoccus porphyridii, assembly GCF_008369105.1. Classification (GTDB taxonomy): domain Bacteria; phylum Pseudomonadota; class Alphaproteobacteria; order Rhodobacterales; family Rhodobacteraceae; genus Aquicoccus; species Aquicoccus porphyridii. The sequence continues at coordinate 64,370 of NZ_VINQ01000014.1, forward strand.
ACCCATGGCGAGATCGCGCATGGCTCGATGCCGTTCCTGGGCGATTGCGCGGTGCGGCATATGGGGGCGGTGATGACGGAGATGGAGGCGAGCCTGTTTCCGCTGTTGGCGACCAAGCGGACGGATATGCCGGTGGTGCCGGAGGGGGCGAAGCAATCGACGCTCAACATCAATTCCATCCATGGTGGCGAGAGCGAGCAGGACGAAGATTATACAGGTTTGCCAAGCCCTTGCGTGCCGGACTCGTGTCGGATGGTGATCGACCGGCGGTTCCTGATCGAGGAAGATATCGACGAGGTGCAGGCCGAAATCCTTAACGTGCTGACCACGGTGCAGGGGCGGCGCGAGAATTTCCGGTTCGACGTGCGCGAGTTGCAGCGCGTGCTGCCCTCGATGACCGAGAAAAGCGCGCCGGTGGTGCAATCGGTCGCCCGCGCGATTGCGGACGTGATGGGCAAGGAAGCGGATTATGTCGTAAGTCCGGGCACTTACGACCAGAAGCATATCGACCGGATCGGGCGATTGAAGAATTGCATCGCCTATGGGCCGGGCATCCTGAACCTTGCCCACAAGCCCGATGAGTATGTCGGAATCGACGACATGGTCGAGAGCGCACAGGTCATGGGGCGGTCTTTGCTCGACCTTTTGGGTTAACGCGGCGGTCGGTGGGGTTAACACGATTTTTCGGCGGAAAATCGGGGGGTGACATCCGGCTGCTGTCCGGCTGTCGCCCGGCTGCCGGGTAATGACGGGGTGGCGGCGCGAAAACGGGTTAACGCGGCGCGCGCCGTCGTCGATCCGGCGTTGAAGGGGCGCGCGGGACGTGATCAAGTCGCCGCGAAAAAACGGAGAGTGGGACATGATGCAAAACGGTGGTGAGCTTCTGGTGCAAAGCCTTGTCGGGCTGGGCGCGACCAAGGCGTTTGGCGTGCCGGGAGAAAGCTATCTCGCGGTGCTCGATGCGCTGCACGACACGAGCGGACAACTCGATTTCGTGCTGTGCCGGAACGAGGGCGGCGCGGGGTTCATGGCCGCCGCATGGGGCAAGCTGACCGGAAGCCCGGGCATCTGCATGGTCACGCGCGGCCCCGGCGCCACCAATGCCGCGATCGGGGTGCACACGGCGATGCAGGACAGCGTGCCGATGATCCTTTTCGTCGGGCAGGTCGGCACCGACATGAAAGGGCGCGAGGCGTTCCAGGAGATCGACTATCCGGCGATGTATGGCCGGGTTGCGAAATGGGCGGTCGAGATCGACGACGTGGAGCGCATCCCCGAGATATTGGCGCGGGCGTGGAAAACCGCCACGACCGGGCGGCCCGGGCCGGTGGTTGTTGCCCTGCCCGAGGACATGCTGACCAGCCGGAGCGATGCCGCGCCGCTGGGGCCGCTGGCGAAGATCGCCGAGCCGCAGCCCGACCCGGATGCCGTGCAAGAGGCGCGCGCGATCCTTGGCGCGGCGAAGCGTCCGGTGATCCTTTATGGCGGCAGCAACTGGAGCGATGCGGGGCGCGCGGCGTTGCAAGAATTCGCCGAGGCGAGCGATATTCCGGTGGTGACGGCGTTTCGTTTTGCCGACCGGTTCGACAACCATTCGCCGGTGTTCTGTGGCGAGGCCGGGGTCGGCATGGTGCCATCGGTCAAGCGGCTCATTGGCGAGGCGGATGTGATCCTTGCGATCAACAACCGGTTTGGCGAGAATTCGACCGACGGGTATACGCTTCTTGATGTGCCGATCCCGAAACAGCGGCTCATCCATGTGCATGGCGCCGAAAGCGAGCTGGGCAAGGTGTATCAGCCTGCGCTCGGTATTCAGGCCGGGCATGATGCCTTTGCCAAGGCGCTGGCCGAGGTGCCGGTCAAGGGCGATTGGGGCGCGTGGCGGCAGGAAGGGCGCGCGGCCTATGAGGCGGCGTTCGATCTGCAGGACCAGCCCTCGCCGGTGGATATGGGCAAGGTCATGGCGCATCTGCGGGCGGTTCTGCCCGAGGATGCGATCGTGACCAATGGCGCGGGGAATTTCGCGATCTGGCCCGGCAAGTTCATCAAGTATGGCCCCGCAATGCGCCACATCGCCCCGCAATCGGGGGCCATGGGGTATGGCGTGCCGGCGGCGATTGCCGCCAAGATCGCCCATCCCGGGCGCGAGGTGGTGTGTTTCACGGGCGATGGCGATTTCCAGATGAATTGTCAGGAACTGGCCAGCGCGGCACAGGCCGGGGCGCAGCCGATCATCCTGATCCTCAACAACGGCATTTACGGCACGATCCGCGCCCACCAGGAGCAGCATTACCCGGCCCGGGTGTCGGGCACGACGATGGTGAGCCCGGATTTCGCGGCACTTGCCCGGGCCTATGGGTTTCACGGCGAGCGGGTCGAGACGACCGGGGATTTCGCCGCCGCCTATGAGCGGGCGCGTGCGGCCAAGGGGGGTGCGGTGCTGGATCTCGCGATTTCGGAAGAGGCGCTGACGCCGCGGGTGACGCTGAGCCAGATGCGCGAGGCGGCGCTTGAGGCGCAAAAGGCGGGGTAGGGCAATGCAAGATCGCTATGACGTGGTGATCGTGGGCGGCGCGGTGATCGGCTCGGCGGTGGCCTATTACCTGATGCGTGATCCCGATTTCGACGGGTCGGTTCTCGTGATCGAGCGCGACCCCAGCTATGCGCAATGTTCCACCGCGCTTTCGGCGGCGGGGATCAGGACGCAGTTTTCCAATGCGATCAATGTCGAGATCAGCAAGTACGGCGGCGAGGTGATCCGCGATTTCGCCGACCTGACACAGGTGGGCGATACGCGGATCGACCTCAATTTCCACGAGGGCGGGTATCTGTTCCTTGCGCAAAGCGCGGAGCAGGAGGCGATCCTGCGCGAGAACCACGCGGTGCAGACCTCCTGCGGCGCCGATGTGGTGCTGTGGGATCGTGATGCGCTGGCCGAGGCGTTTCCGCATCTGCGGGTGGATGACATCAGGCTGGCCTCTTACGGGCGCTCGGGCGAGGGGTGGTTCGACAATACCGGGCTGATCCGGGGGTTTCGCGGCAAGGCGCGGGACGAGGGGGCGGACTATGTCACCGGCGAGGTCACGGGCATTGTGCGCGACGGTGGGCGGGTGACGGGTGTGCATCTCGCCACCGGCGAGGAGATCGGCGCGGGCTGGGTCGTCAACGCCGCCGGGCCGCGGGCGGCGAAGGTGGCGGGGATGGCCGGGCTGCACATTCCGGTCGAGCCGCGCAAGCGCACGCAGTTCGTGTTCGATTGTGCCCGCTCGCCACAGGGCAGCGCGCGGGTGAAGGGCGGGCACTTGCCGTTGATGATCGACCCCACGGGGGTCTATTGTCGACCCGAGGGGCGGTATTTCCTGACCGGCTGTCCGCCGGTCGAGGACGTGGCCGTCGACTGGGACGATTTCGAGCCGCATCACGCGTTGTTCGAAGAGGTGATCTGGCCCGCGCTGGCCGAACGCTCGGAGGCGTTCGAGGCGGTGAAGGTGGTCAACCTCTGGGCCGGGCATTACGCGTTCAACACGCTTGACCATAACATGGTGATCGGGCCGCACCCGGAGGTGGAGAATTTCATCTTTGCCAACGGGTTCTCGGGGCATGGGCTGCAACAGGCGCCCGCCACGGGGCGCGGGGTGAGCGAGTTGATCGCGCATGGCGGGTTTCGCACGCTCGACCTTGCGCCGCTCGGGTTCGAGCGGGTGGTGAGCGGGCGGCCGTTCCTGGAGAAGGCGGTGATCTGATCGCGCGGGGTGCAGGTGCTTGATCCCGCGCGGAATTGCGGCGAGAGTGGCGCAGGTGACATTCAAGCGCCGCAACAGCGGCCGGACAAAACGGGGAGAAATCTGATGTCTTTCATGAAACTGGGCGCGGTGAGCGCGCTTGCGATGATGATGGCCACGGGCGGGGCGCTGGCGAAAAGCGATATCGTGGTGGCGATGCAGCTTGAGCCGCCGCATCTCGACCCGACGGGGGGTGCCGCGGGCGCGATCGACAGCGTGCTTTACTCGAACGTGTTCGAGGGGCTGACGCGGTTTGCCGCGGATGGCTCGATCATCCCGGGGCTGGCGCGTGAGTGGGAGATTTCCGAGGACGGGCTGACCTATACGTTCAACCTGGCCGAGGGGGTGATGTTTCACGATGGCACCGCGATGGATGCCGAGGACGTGAAATTCAGCCTCGATCGCGCCCGCGCCGAGGACAGCGCCAACGCGCAAAAGGCGCTGTTCGCGGGGATCGAAGAGGTCGAGGTGGTGGACCCGACGACCGTGCGGGTGACGCTTTCGGAGCCCGATGGCAATTTCCTGTTCAACATGGCCTGGGGCGACGCGGTGATCGTGGCGCCCGAGAGCATCGAGAACATCAAGCAGCAGCCGGTCGGCACGGGCGCGTTCAAGTTCGCCAACTGGGTGCAGGGCGACAACATCACGCTTGAGCGGAACCCCGATTACTGGGGCACGCCTGCGCAGCTCGATAACGTGACGTTCAAGTTCATTTCCGACCCGACGGCGGCCTTTGCCGCGGTGATGGCCGAGGATGTGGACGTGTTCACCGCCTTTCCCGCGCCCGAGAACCTGCCGCAATTCGAGGCCGATCCGCGGTTCGAGGTGATCGTGGGCAACACCGAGGGCGAAACCATCCTGTCGACCAACAACAAGATGCCGCCGCTTGACAACGTGACGGTGCGCAAGGCGATTGCCCATGCGATCAACCGGCAGGAGATCATCGACGGGGCGATGTTCGGCCTCGGCACGCCGATCGGCACGCATTTTGCGCCGCATCATCCCGATTACGTCGATCTGACCGGCAATTCGCAATATGACCCGGAGCTGGCGAAAGAGCTTCTGGCCGAGGCGGGGTTTGCCGACGGGTTCACGACCACGCTCAAACTGCCGCCGCCGTCCTACGCGCGGCGCGGCGGCGAGATCGTGGCGTCGCAACTGCGCGCCGTGGGGATCGAGACCGAGATTTCCAACCTCGAATGGGCGCAATGGCTTGAACAGGTGTTCACCGGCAAGGATTACGGGCTGACCATCGTGAGCCATACCGAGCCGATGGATATCAACATCTATGCGCGGCCGGATTACTATTTCCAGTATGACAACCCGGATTTCCAGGCGCTGATGGACGAGTTGACCCGCACCACCGATCCCGAAGCGCGCAGCGCGTTGCTGAAAAAGGCGCAGACCATCATCAGCGAGGATTACGTGAACGGGTATCTCTTCCAGCTTGCCACGCCGACCGTGGCCAAGGCGGGCGTGCGCGGCATGTGGAAGGACGCGCCGACCCAGGCCGTGGACCTGACCGGGGTTTACTGGGAAGAGTAACGGCCCCGAAGCGCCATGCCAGCCGCCCTTTGCCGTGAGAGAGGCGAAGGGCGGCTGTGCGGGGAGCGGCCGTTGACGTCTGCCAATGTCCAAGGCTATCTCACCGCCCCGGACGCAGAACGAGAAAGCGCATGACGATAGAGATTAGGCCGTTATGCGCCGAAGATTTTCGTGACGTTGGCCGTATTTTCTTTTGTGCCGTTCACGAAGGGACGCAACACGCCTATACCCTTGAACAAAGGCGAGCGTGGGCTGGCGACACGATAGATCTATCCCGTTGGAAGGACCGTCTGACAACGCTTGCCGGTTTCATTGCAGAAGAAGACGGCGATCCGGTCGGGTTCATGACCATAGACCGAACAGGGTATGTCGACCTTGCTTTCGTGCTGCCCTCGGCGGCGGGAAAAGGCGTCGGTGGTAGCCTTTTGAACGCTGTCGAGCATTGGGCCGTGGCGAATGGCGCGACCCGCTTGACGAGCGCGGCGAGTCTGGTTGCCCGATCATTCTTTGAAAAGAATGGATGGACCGTGCTGGAAGAGGAAGAGATAGACCGCCACGGTGTTGTCTTGAGGCGCTTCCAGATGCAGAAAACCCTCGCAGAGGGTGGTCAATAAGGGTGCGAAACGGTCTTCTGCGATAGCACCCAAAGGTTTTCGCCCGTCATCGGGGAAAGCGGTGGGATCGCAGATCGGGATTAATACCTGTATCCATGTCGCCCTCTGGATGGCAGACTTGATGCACCGGGTGAACAGGCCCGGTTCAGTATCGTGCTGACAGGGAGGAACGACATGAAACGGACAATACCAACCATTGCGGCGCTTGCGCTGCTGGCCGGGGGCGCGGCGGCGGCGCAGGACGGGGCCGCCTGCGAGGCGCTGCACAATGCGCCCATTGCATCGGGATTCGTCACCTCGTCGCGGGTGGTGGACGCGACCGAGGATCTGCCCGCCTATTGCGAGGTGCGCGCGGTGGCGCTGCCGGCGATCAATATCGAGGTGCGCCTGCCGATGGAGGGCTGGAACGGCAGGTATTACCAGGCCGGGTGCGGCGGGTTCTGCGGAATCCTGGGCCGGGCGGATGCCAGCGGCGGCTGGGTCAACGCGATGCGCCCGGGGTTGCAGCGCGGCTATGCCACGGCCACGTCCGATAGTGGGCATCACGGGCTTTCGGTGCTCGATGGCGGGTGGGCCTACAACAACCCCCATGCCGAGCGTGACTGGGGGTATCGCTCGATCGGGGAAACCCATCGCGTTGCGCAGTCGATGATCACCCGGTTCTATGGCGATGTCTCGGAGCAGGCGGTGTTCCAGGGCTGTTCCACCGGCGGGCGGATGGCACATGTTGCCGCGCTGCGATACCCCGAGATGTTCGACGGCATCATCTCGGGTGCACCGGCGATGGATTACACCGGGCTGGTGGCGACCAACGCATCATGGGTCATCCAGGCCAATACCGACGAGAATGGCGAGATGATCCTCAAGCCCGGGCGTGACAAGCTGGTGGGTGACGTGGTGATGGCGCAATGCGATGCGGTTGACGGGGCCGAGGACGGGCTCATCGCGGACCCGAGGCAATGCGAGGTGGATCTTGCGCAGGCGCAATGCAGCGGCGAAGCGGGCGAGGATTGCCTGACCGCGGAAGAGATCGAAGTCGTGGAAAAATGGCGGCAAGGGCCGGTCAATTCCGCCGGGGAGAGCCTCTATCCCGGGGCGTTGATGCCCGGGTCCGAACCGTTCTGGTGGCTGTGGGTGATCGGCAATGAAAAGGGCCAGGGTGGCCTGACCCCGGGCTTTGCCACCGATTTCGGGCGCTACATGGCGTTTGACGAAGATCCCGGCGTGAACTGGACACCGACGGATTTCGATTTCGACCGCGACCCGGGGCGGATGGGTGCGTCGAGCGCGATGTATAACGGCGACAATCCCGATATCTCGGGTTTCCGCGCGGCGGGGGGCAAGATGATCGTCTGGCATGGCTGGTCGGATGCGATTGTCCCACCGATGAAGACCGTCGAATGGCACGAGCAGGCCGCCGAGGTCGCGGGCGGCGAAGAGGCGCTGGCCGAGAACGTGGCGCTTTTCATGATCCCGGGCATGGATCATTGCGGTATCGTGCCGGGTGCGGGCGGCATCAGCCAGGCCAGCATCGACCCGATGACCGCGCTTGAGACATGGATGAATGACGGTGCGCGCCCGGCGTCGATCATGGCCGCCGAGTAAGCCCTGCCGGGGCGTAACGCGGGGGGTCGGGTGGCAGATGCCGTTCGGCCCCTTTTTCGCTCTGGACGGTGCCGACGGGCGGCTCTAGGTTCGCGCCATGCTTCGGTTCGCTTTCAAACGACTGGTATCGCTTGGCCTTTCGCTCGTTGTCGCGAGCGTGGTGATTTTCCTCTTTGTAGAGGTCGTGCCGGGCGATCCGGCGGCCTATATGCTGGGGCTCAACGCCACCGAGGAGACGCTGGCGGCGCTGCGCGAGCAGCTGGGGCTGAGCGGGACGCTTGCGGAGCGGTATCTTTCGTGGGTGGGCGGGATGCTGCGCGGTGATTTCGGCACCTCCTATACCTATCGCACGCCGGTTTCCGAGATGATCGCGGACCGGATGTGGATTTCCCTGCCGCTGGCGATCTATGCGCTGACGCTGTCCACGCTGATTGCCTTTCCGGCGGGGATCTGGGCGGCCAGCAAGCGTGGCAGTGCCGCGGATGTGAGCGTGATGGGGCTCACGCAGCTTGGCGTGGCGATCCCGAATTTCTGGTTCGCGATGCTGATGGTCTTGGTGTTCGCGATCAACTTGCGCTGGTTCAGCGCGGGGGGCTTTGCGGGTTGGGAGGCGGGGGTTTACCCGGCGATGAAATCGCTGACCCTGCCCGCGATTGCACTTGCCCTGCCGCAGGCGAGCATTCTGGCGCGGGTGATGCGTTCGTCGCTGCTCGACACGCTGTCGGAGGATTTCATCCGCACGGCGCGGGCCAAGGGGCTGACCAAGCGGCAGGCGCTGTGGCGTCATGCGCTCAGGAATGCGCTGATCCCGGTGCTGACGATCATCGGGCTGCAATTCTCGTTCCTCCTGGCCGGGGCGATCATCATCGAGAACGTGTTTTTCCTGCCCGGGCTGGGGCGGCTGGTGTTCCAGGCGATCAGCGCGCGTGACCTGATCGTGGTGGAATCGGTGGTGATGCTGTTGGTGTTCGCGGTGATCGTGGTGAATTTCGCGGTCGATATCGCCTATGCGGCGGTCGATCCACGGCTGAGGGTGCGGGGATGACGGAGACCGGGTTTCTTGGTGCCGCGCTGCGCTCGCGCAGCCTTGTCCTCGGGGCGGTCCTGACGGCGGTTTTCGTGCTGGCGGCGGTGGTGAGCTTTCTGTGGGTGCCGCATGATGTCACGGCGATGGACATCCCGAACCGGATGAAGGGCCCGGAAGGGGCGCATCCGCTGGGCACGGATCATTTCGGGCGCGATATCCTGTCGATGATCATGGTGGGCGCGCGCACCTCGATCGCGGTGGCGGTCGTGGCGGTGGGGATCGGCATGGTGCTGGGCGTGCCGCTGGGGTTGGCGGCGGCGGCCAGGAAGGGCAGTCTGCTGGATGAGGTGATCATGCGGGGCAATGACCTTGTCTTTGCCTTCCCCTCGCTGTTGATCGCGATCATGATCACCGCCGTGTTCGGCGCTTCGGCGCTCAACGCGATCATCGCGATCGGGATTTTCAACATCCCGGTCTTTGCGCGGCTGACGCGGGGGGCGGCGCTGTCGCTCTGGACGCGCGATTACGTGATGGCGGCGCGGGTGGCGGGCAAGGGGGCCACGCGGATCAGTTTCGAGCATATCCTGCCCAACGTGACCAACCTCCTGATCGTGCAGGGGACGATCCAGTTTTCGCTTGGTATCCTGGCCGAGGCGGCGCTGTCTTACGTCGGGCTGGGGGCGCAGCCGCCGCTGCCGAGCTGGGGGCGGATGCTGGCCGACAGCCAGACGATGATTTCCATCGCGCCGCATATGGCGATTTTCCCGGGGCTGGCGATCCTGCTGACCGTGCTGGGACTCAACCTGATGGGGGACGGGTTGCGCGATCTTTTCGATCCCAAGATCAGGAGGGTGGGACGATGAAGATGCGGCTGTTCCTTGCAGAGGGATGCAGGAGCGGGGGCCAGCCCCCGCACCCCCGGAGTATTTCAAGCAAGATGAAGGAGCTGGTTTTTCGAGCCGACAGAAGGGGGCGCGCGCGATGAGCCTTCTGGAGATCGAGGGGCTGGATCTGGACATCCATGGCGAGGCGATCCTCAAGGGGGTTTCGCTGGCCGTTCAGCCGGGGCAGATCGTGGGGGTGATCGGCGAGAGCGGGTCGGGCAAGTCGATGACGGCGTTCTCGGTGATGCAGCTTTTGCCCGACGGCGCGATGTGCCGGGGGCGGGTCACGCTGGGCGGGCATGAAATGCTGAGCCTGCCGGAACCGAGCCTGTGCCGGTTGCGCGGCAACGAGGTCGGCATGGTGTTCCAGGAGCCGATGACCGCATTGAACCCGATCCAGACCATCGGCGCGCAGGTGGCGGAGACGATCCTGATCCACGAGGATGTGAGCCGCGCCGAGGCCATGGCGCGGGCGCGCGAGGCGCTGGAACGGTGCGAGTTGCCGGAGGCGAAATTCCCGCTTTCGCGCTATCCGCATGAACTCAGCGGCGGGCAGCGGCAGCGCGTGGTGATCGCCATGGCGATTGCGCTGCGCCCGAAGCTGCTGATCGCGGATGAGCCGACCACGGCGCTTGATGTGACGACGCAGGCGCAGATCCTGCGGCTGCTGCGGCGGCTGGTCGACGAGGACGGCATGGGACTCATGCTGATCACGCATGACCTGGCGGTGGTGGCGGACATGGCCCATGAGATCGTGATCATGCGGCATGGCGAGGTGGTCGAGGCCGGGCCGACGGGGCGGGTGTTCGACGAGATGCGCCACCCCTATACCCGCGCGCTCTTCGAGGCGTCGGGGCATCAGCCCGAGCGCGAGGAGTCGCCGCGTGATGTGCCGCTCTTGCAGGTGCGCGACGTGGTGCGCGACTATGCCCTGCCGCGCACGCGGCTTTTCGCCCCGCAGGAGCATTTCCGGGCGGTGAATGGCGTGAGTTTCGAGATCGCGAAGGGCGAGAGCCTTGGCCTCGTGGGGGAATCGGGGTGTGGAAAATCGACCCTGACACGGGCCATTCTGGGGCTGGAAGAGGTGCAGGCCGGCGAGATCCTTCTGGATGGCGAGCCGGTCTTTACCGGGCACAGGCCCAACCGCGATGTGCGCCGCCGGATGCAGGTGGTGTTCCAGGACCCGTTCGGAAGTTTCAACCCGCGCTGGAAGGTTGGGCCGCTCGTGGCCGAACCGTTCCACCTTCTGCGCGATCCGCCCACGGGGGCCGCGCGGGATGCCGCCATTGCCGAGGCGCTGGAAAGCGTGGGGTTGGCGGCGGAGGACCGGCACAAGTACATCCACGAGTTCAGCGGCGGACAGCGGCAGCGGATCGCGATTGCCCGTGCGCTGATCATCAAGCCCGAGCTGATCATCCTTGACGAGGCGGTGAGCGCGCTTGACGTGAGCATCCGCGCGCAGATCCTCGATCTGCTGGCCGATCTTTCGGCGCGGTTCGGGCTGACTTACCTGTTCATCAGCCATGACCTGAGCGTGGTGCGCACCATCACCGACCGGGTGATGGTGATGCAGGCGGGCGAGATCGTCGAGGAGGGGCCGACCGCCCTTGTCTTTGACGCGCCGCAACATGACTATACGAAAACGCTGATCGCGGCGGCGCCGGTTCTGCCGGAGCGCGGTGCGGCCTGAAGGAAAGGAAGTGACATGAGCCTTGAAGACCTGTGGTTCGATTCGTCGAAATGCCTGATCGCGGGGGAGTGGGTGGCGCCGTCGTCTGGCCAGACCCTGCCACTGATGAACCCCTCGACCGGGGAGCAGATCGGCGAGATCGCGCGCGGGCAAGAGGCGGATGTGGACGCGGCGGTGAATGCCGCGCGCAAGGCGTATGACGGCGTCTGGTCACGCACCCCGGCGGTGGAGCGCGGGCGCATCTTGATGCGGCTGCAAAGGCTGGTCGAGGAAAAGGTCGATCAGCTTGCCCGGCTGGAGGCGCTCGACGTGGGCAAGCCCTTGAAGCAGGCGCGGGCCGATGCGGTGGCGTTGGCGCGGTATATGGAATTCTATGGTGGGGCGGCGGACAAGCTGCACGGGCAGACCATCCCCTATCTGGATGGCTACACGGTTTACACGATGCGCGAACCGCACGGGGTGACGGCGCATATCGTGCCGTGGAATTACCCGATGCAGATCATCGGGCGCAGCGTCGGTGCGGCGCTGGCCGCCGGGAACGCCTGTGTGCTGAAACCGGCCGAGGATGCGTGCCTTACCGCGCTGGCCTTTGCCGACCTGGCCAAGGCGGCGGGGCTGCCCGATGGGGTGTTGAACGTGGTGCCGGGGCTGGGGGGCGAGGCCGGGGCCGCGCTTTCGGGTCATGATGGCATCGACCATGTGAGCTTTACCGGGTCGGTCGCGACGGGTGCGATGATCCAGGCGACGGCGGCGAAAAACGTGGTGCCGGTGACACTGGAACTCGGCGGGAAAAGCCCGCAGGTCGTGTTCAACGATGCCGATATCGACGCGGCGCTGCCGTTCCTTGTCAATGCAGGGGTGCAGAACGCGGGCCAGACCTGTTCGGCCAGCTCGCGCATCCTTGTCCAGCGCGGGGTTTATGACGAGGTCGTGGGCCGGATGGCCGAGCGCTATGGCCAGTTGCGGGTCGGCCAGGCGATGAGCGATCTGGACGTGGGGCCGCTGATCTCTGCCAAGCAGAAGGGGATCGTGAGCGGGTTCCTCGATCAGGGGGCGGATCTTGAGACCGCCGGGCAGGCGAAACTGGTCGATGCGCCCGAGGGCGGCAATTACGTGGTGCCGACGCTGTTTTCCGGGGTGTCCGCCGGGCATGCACTGGCCCGGGACGAGATTTTCGGGCCGGTGCAGGTGGCCATTCCCTTTGATGACGAGGACGAGGCCGTGGCGATTGCCAATGGCACCGATTACGGGCTGGTGGCATCGGTCTGGAGCGAGAGCGGCGCGCGGCAGATGCGGCTGGCCCGCGCGATCCGCGCCGGGCAGGTTTTCATCAACAATTACGGCGCGGGCGGCGGGGTCGAACTGCCCTTTGGCGGGATGGGCAAGTCGGGGCACGGGCGCGAGAAAGGGTTCGAGGCGCTTTACGGGTTTACCGTGCTGAAAACGGTCGCGGCCTTTCATGGCTGAGGATTCCGCCCGACTGGAACGGATCGCGGGCGAGGTGCGGGCCTTCCTGGTGCCGCATTGGGCCGAATGGCACCGCAAGGCCGGGTCGCCCGAGGGGCAGCACAGCCTGTCCGAGGGCACATGCGGGCGGTCTTCGCGGTTCATGGTCGAGGTGTTGCGTGAGGCGGGGCTCAAAGCGCGGATGGCATTCGGATGTCCGATTGGATGCGATTGCGGGTTCTGCGCGCCAGAGGGCACGCGCGGGCATGCCTGGGCGGTGGTGCGCGATCCGGCGCGGATCGTCGACATCACCGCCGACCAGTTCGGCGATGCGCCGGTGATCGTGACCGGGGTGGATGATCCGCGCTATCACGAGGGCCATGACAGGGCTGATCCGGAATGGATCGAGAACCGCGAGCGCGTGATGCAGCGCCTGATGCCGTTGTGGCGGGCACGTGGGCTGAACGCGGACAAGGCAAGGGCGTCAGATGACGCGATGAGGCAAACGGGAGAAAGAACATGAGACTGACAGGAAAAACCGCGATCGTGACGGGGGCCGCCAGCGGCTTTGGCGCGGGAATCGCGCGCAAGTTCGCGGAAGAAGGCGCGCAGGTGATGGTGGTCGACATCAACGAAAAGGGCGCGATGGAGATGGCCGAGGACCTCGGCGCGGGGTCGTTCGGATCGGCGGCGAACGTGGCGGACTGGGACGACGTTTCGCGCGTGGTGAATGAGGCGCGCGAGGTGTTCGGCGGGGTCGATATCCTTGTGAACAACGCCGGTGTCACGCATATGCCCGCCCCGATGGAGGAGGTGAGCGAAGCCGATTTCGACCGGGTCTTTGACGTCAATTGCAAGTCGATCTATCTTTTCGCCCGGGCGCTGGTGCCGCATATGAAGGAGCGCGGGACCGGCGCGATCCTCAATGTCTCGTCCACGGCGGGGCTCAGCCCGCGGCCCAATCTCAACTGGTACAATTCTTCCAAGGGCTGGGTGAACACCGCGACCAAGGCGATGGCGGTCGAGCTTGCCCCGCGCGGCATCCGGGTCAACGCGATCAACCCGGTGGCGGGGGAAACGCCGCTTCTGGCATCGTTCATGGGCGAGGACACGCCCGAGATGCGCGCCAAGTTCCTCTCGACGATCCCGCTTGGCCGGTTCTCGACGCCCGAGGACATGGGCAACGCGGCGGCATTCCTGTGCAGCGAAGAGGCGGGCATGATCACCGGCATCTGCATGGAAGTGGATGGCGGGCGTTGCATCTGAGGTGAATTGACACGCGACGGAAGGGCCTTTGGTTCTGGCTGATGGTCCTTCCGCCCTGTTTCGGATCAGGCGGTCCGCTCCCTGCCGCCTCGCCCGAGGCGGCCCTTTGCGCAGGGCAAGGCGAGCGGCAGGGATGAGCCCAACTTGACCGATGCTGCACGGTGAGCGAATGTCAGCATCGTGCTTTCGCGAAACAAAACACTGAAAGAAGTCTGATGCCATCTATCGAACTATTGCTCGCCTTTTTAGCCGCGTCGGCAGTTTTTGCATACATGCCCGGGCCAGCGATGCTTTACACCGCTGCGCAAACGATCGCGCGTGGCCGCAGGGCTGGCTGGTTGGCGGCCGTCGGCATTCATACCGGTGGGTATGTGCATGTTGCAGCCGCCTCGTTCGGCCTCGCAATCCTTTTCCAAGCGGTTCCCATTCTTTACACCGTCCTGAAACTCACCGGTGCGATCTACTTGATCTTTCTCGGTGCAAGGATGTTCGTTTCGCAGGAACGCGTCGCGACATCAGTCTTGGAAGTAAACGCGAAATCTTCAAACCGGGCGTTCTGGGAAAGCGTCACCGTCGAGGTTCTCAATCCCAAGACCGCAATCTTTTTCGTCGCCTTTCTGCCGCAGTTCACTGATCCCGCTGCAGGCTTTCCACTATGGCTGCAGTTGTTCATCCTTGGCACAACGGTGAACGTCATTTTTTCGAGCGTTGACGTGATTGTGGTTCTGTTGGCAGACAAGGTTGCAGCCGCCCTCAAACGTTCGACCGCAGCCGCCAGAGTGGTCCGCAAAATCAGTGGAAGTATTCTCGTCGCTCTTGGTTTGAATGTAGCGTTATCGCGCCAGTAGAACTGGCAAGATCGTCCACGAGTCGAAATCAAGGCTGAAGCAAAGCAGGCATTCGAATTCGGCGCAGCGACCGTCCTCAAGAGCCCAGTTTACATCAATGCTGCACTTTGGATGAAAGTTTGCTTTGCGAACACGTTCCATCAAGAACTTCCCGCTAGATGTTTGATCCCACGGTTTGATGGTGCGATCCTTTCGCAGGAATGGAAGGAAGCATTGTGGGACAAGTTCGTCATGGGAGCGCCACGACCACGCACGCCGTCAGAGCTGCAATCCAGCGATTCACTGCCCGGCAGGGTTATGCGCAGCATGATCCCGGGAGGGGCAAGCTTCGCTCGCGCAACTGAGCAAGGAGCTGGGCATCAATCCCAAAACAGCGGCGAAGTGGCGTAAACGCCAGACGGTCGAGGACTTGAAGACCGGGCCGAAAGAGCGAACCGAGTGTCCACCCAAATCGTACAGGCGATAATCTCTCAGGCGTAGAAAGAACCCTTCAGGCGCGGCATTGACGTTGGTATTTTCATGCCTCAATCTCTAACCAAGCCACACCCGGCGAACAACTTGGCAATGCCGTCTGACCCCACCGCACCCGCAAACTGCGCATTTTCTCCGCGCGTTCAAGTAGAAAGGCAAACATGGATCAGTCGCCCATCGAACACCCCGTTCGCGCCGCAATCGTAGACGCGGTGGAAGCCGGCTTCGACGAACAGATTCGATTCCTCGCGGATTTCGTGCGCATTCCGAGCACCCGTTTCGAGGAGGGGCCGGCACAGGATTTCATGGCGGCAGCGCTGCGAAAGCGCGGCTACTCGGTCGACGACTGGCGCATTGATCTCAACGACCTGGAGCATCTGCCCGGCTTCGGTCCGATCGAGGGCGATTTCTCGCGCGCTCGCACCGTGGTAGGCTCGCACCGCCCCTCTGAGGTTCGGGGCCGATCCTTGATCTTGCAGGGTCATCTCGATGTTGTGCCTGCGGGGCCGGCAGAAATGTGGACCGCCCCGCCCTTCGAGCCCGCGATCCGCGACGGTTGGATGTATGGCCGCGGCGCCGGCGACATGAAGGCCGGCACGGTTGCCGCGCTTTTCGCGCTTGACGCGCTCCGCCAAGCGGGGTTCGAACCCGCCGCGACAGTGCATTTCCAGTCAGTGATTGAGGAGGAGTCTACCGGTCTCGGAGCGCTTTCGACGCTCCAACGCGGATATCGTGCCGATTTCGCGCTGTTGCCTGAACCTTCAGACTTCACCATCAACCGTGCTCAGGTCGGTGCGATGTGGTTCAAGCTCCGGGTGCGCGGGCGCCCGGTTCATGTTGCGACGGCGGGAACGGGTTCCAATGCGATCCTCGCCGCCTATGACATGATCAACGCCCTGAAGAAGTTGGAGGTGAATTGGAACGAGCGCGCCGCCAACGACCCAGTTTACAAAGATATAGACCATCCGCTGAACTTCAACGCAGGTAAAATCACCGGTGGCGACTGGGCCTCCAGCGTCCCGGCTTGGTGCGACGTGGACTGCAGGATCGGCGTGTTGCCGGGGCAGGGTCTTGCAGAGGCGCGGGCCGAGGTGGAGGCCTGCGTCGCGGAGGCGGCGCGCGAGCATCCCTTCCTCTCCAACAATCCGCCGGAGGTGGTCTGGAATGGTTTCCAGGCCGAAGGCTACGTACTGGAAAACGCGGGCGAACAGGAAAGCGCCTTTGCAGCCGCCTATGCCGACGTCTTCGGGGCCGGAGAACGCCCTGCGGAACGCAAGATGACGGCACTGACCGATACTCGCTTTTACGGCCTTTACTACGGCATTCCAGCCTTCTGCTTTGGCCCAAAGGCAGAGAACATCCACGGCTTCGACGAACGGGTCGAGCTCGATTCGATCAAACGCTGCACCGAGATATTTGCGCTCTTCATCGCACGCTGGTGCGGCCTGAACCGGATCTAACTGTGAAGTCATACGCCACTATCAAGAGTTTTGAGGTCATGCGGGCCTTGCGAAAGATACAGTCCCGCAGCTTCAACCTGACCGGTGATATCAACGGCGAGGTCCGTATGATCGAACGCGACTTCGGATCGGGGCCCTGCGCCCTGACCGGGGCGGTGTCTGTGCTCGATGACCGCATGGCAGCCTGAAGCCCAAGGCGAAACCGTCCCGTTGTGTCCTGGTATGAAAGCGCATAACGGAGGTACGTCCGGGCCGCGCAACGGATGATGCTCGCCGGGAATCGGTGATGCTTGAAAGGCTGGCGTGGCGACATCGGGAATCTCGTTTTCACAAAAGATCGCAAGAGACGCAGATTAATGGAACAGCCCCGCCTTGAGAGACCCTGCAGTCATTTGTCCTTGTTGTGGCCTTCCTTAACGTACAGGCATTGGTACCAGAGGGTGGTCAGCACGTCAGTGACATCCTCTTCGGTCTGAGCCAGTCCGGCTATGCCTGGCGGCGGATCAATGTAAACCATCCGAAGTGCCTCGTCTGCCATCAGGATGATGAAGCGAAGGGCAAGTGTCGCCTTTGCTTCGTCCACTTCCAGAAGCCAGCTTTCATGGTCGCGCCGCCTGATGTCACGGAGCAGGATGAGTGCCCATCGATGGTTGATCGCATCCCTTGATCTGGCCAAGTCAGGACGGTCGTGGAACAATGACTCCTTGCCGGCTAGAAGCCGGGCATTCCGGGCATAAAAGGCCACGTAAAACCGGTTCATTCGATGAATAGCAACCCTTGGGGAGTACCGCCCGCCCCCCCGTGGCCGGAACTTGCGCAGTGTGGCCGTGAAACTGCGGCGAACGGCAATGGCTGCTTCGGCCCGGTTGGCAAAATACAGGTAGAACGTTCCGCGGGCGAGCCCGGCCCGGCGCACGATGCCATCTATCGTCAGGGCCTCGTATCCGTTTTCTTCAAGCTCATGGGCGGTGGCGGCAAGCAGGTTCAGCCGGGTCCGCTGCCGTTTCGGCCGGTGCCGGGCCTGGTCGGCGCGGGCGTCGAGTATGTCGATGAGCTTGGGCGCGTCATTTGATTCCATCGAAACCTTATCTGACAACGTTGGTGGCGTTTCAAGAATGGTAAAGGACCCCATTGACAGAATCTAAATTGACGCTACCGTCATAAATGACATAAACGTCACTTTTAGTCGAGAGGGGAGATACTTGGATGTCGGTTGCCGACCTCAGCTTCAATCAGGTCACAAAGCGGTTCGGAAAGGTCGTCGCCTTGGACAAGTTCGACCTAGATGTCGCTCCGGGGGAATTCGTGACTTTTCTGGGGCCGTCCGGATCGGGCAAGACCACGGCGCTCAATATCCTGGCAGGTTTCGCTGCGGCAACGGAGGGTGATGTGCGCATCGGCGATCGGTCTGTCGTCAACCTGCCGCCCGAAAAGCGGAACGTCGGGATGGTGTTTCAAAGCTATTCCCTGTTCCCTCACTTGACCGTCTTCGAGAATGTTGCGTTTCCCCTTCGCTTGCGTGGCACGCGTGGCGCTGCCCTGACGGCCAGGGTGATAGCCGCGCTGGAGATGGTGCATCTGGGCGACTATGCCGCACGAATGCCCAGCGAATTGTCGGGGGGGCAGCGGCAGCGTGTGGCCTTTGCCCGCGCGGTGATCTTTGATCCGCCAGTCCTGCTGATGGACGAACCATTGAGTGCGCTGGATCTGAAACTGCGCGAGCAGATGCAGTTGGAAATCAAGCGTTTTCATGCCCAGATCGGCTGCACGATCATTTTCGTGACCCACGACCAGGGCGAAGCATTGACGCTGTCGGACCGCGTTGCGGTCATGCGTGACGGCCAAATTGCGCAGGTTGGCAGTCCACAAGAAATCTATGACCGGCCAAACTCTCAGTATGTTGCCGAGTTCATCGGCCGGACAAACCTTTTTCGGTTGAATGCAGGGCAAGGGGGCACTTGGACCATTGACGGGCTGGGCGTGACGATGCCGCCCGTTCGGGGGGCGAATGCGACGAACACCCTTTTGTCTGTGCGACCGGAAAAGATCAGGCCCGTCGACTCGGATGAAGCCGGTCAGGTGTCTTTTGATGCGCGTCTTACCCAGGTGATCTTTCAGGGCGATCACGTTCAGTACGAAGCGGTCTCCTCGGGCGGCTCGCCTCTCTATTTCCAGGACTACAGGGGCCCTGGAACCCATCTCATGAAACGCGGCGAACAGATCAGGCTTGGATTTGATCCCGGTGACGCCGTTCCGGTCGCGCGCGACGTTGCGTGATCACCAATTAGGAGGAGATTTTATCATGACGTACTACAGAATGGCTTTGGGGGCAGCCACTGTGCTTGCACTCGCAATACCTGCCAAGGCGCAGGATAAGACGCTTACCATCGCCGGGTCCGGCGGGGTCGTGAAGGAAATCACTGAAAAGGTCTTCCTGCCCGCCTACGAAGAAGCGACCGGCTGGAAAACAAACTTTGTCGCTGCTGAAAGCAACATCATGCTTGAGGTCCGAACGATGCTTGCCAGTGGCAAAATGCTTTATGACGCGATGGAGGTATCGGCATCCAACTATCCTATCGGTGTGAAGGACGGGCTGCTTGCGAAGATCGACTACGATCTCCTGGACCCGAACGGTGAACTGCCTGAGAAGGCCAAGAAAGAATTCGGTGTTGTTGCCGCTGCCTATTCCACGGTTCTGGTTCAACGATTGGACAAAAACCCGGAGGGAAGGAAAATCGAAAGCTGGGCCGACTTCTGGGACGTCGAAACCTTTCCCGGGCCGCGGTCTCTGAACCGACAACCCCAGTATACGCTGGAATTCGCGCTGCTTGCCGATGGCGTGGCTACGGATGACCTGTACGATGTTCTTGGCACCGAAGAGGGGCTTGACCGGGCATTCGCCAAGCTCGACGAAATCAAGGACCATATCCCGGTCTGGTGGACCTCAGGTGCGCAGTCAGTGCAATTGTTGTCAGACGGCGAGGTCTTCTATTCCTCGACCTATAACGGACGCGTCACCAAGCTTCAGGAAAGCGGTATTCCGGCGGAGATCGTCTGGAACGGCGGAGCCCTGCACACAAGCTATGTCGGCATCCCGAAGACCGCTCCGAACTACGAAGCCGCTCATGACTGGATACGGATTCGCACCATGCGTCCAGATCTAGAAATCGAGTATGTTAAGCAGCTTCCGTATCCGAACTTTGCGCCTGGCCTGTTTGATCAGATGTCGGAGGATATGGCGAGGAACATGCCGACCTATCCGGAAAACGCCGAGGTCCAGTTCGTGGCAAATGATGAATTCTGGGCAGCGAACATCGACCACATCCGTGAACGGTTCGACGAATGGCTCCTTGAGTGAGTGCTGCCGCTGGCAGGATTGGTTTTGACTGCCCCGCCAGCGGCACCCATCGCCGCTTTGTTGGCCGCTGGCACCGCGGTTGGTTCTTGAGCTGAAAGTTCCGCAATGAAATTTCGTCAGATACTGTGGTTGTTTCTTCCGGCCACGCTGCTGCTTGTCGCGTTTATCGCCGCCCCGTCGTTTGACCTGTTCCGGGCAAGCGTTTTCGACCCTGACTTTACGACAGAGCATTTTGAACGCCTGATAAACCGCAGCGTTTATCTGGACGTAATGTGGCGGACCATCCGTGTTTCGCTGACGGTTGCAGTCCTTTGCACGCTGATCGGATATCCGGTAGCGTTTTTCATCAACCTTCAACCACGCCGCCGCCAGACTTTGCTGCTGTTCCTGATCCTTATCCCCATGTGGATGTCGATCCTTATCCGTACATACGCGTGGATCGTGATTTTGGGCCGGGACGGTCTGGTCAACCAGATGTTGGCGATGCTCGGACTTGCGACGGAACCGATGCAGATGCTGTACACATCTGGTGCGGTGCTGGCGGCGATGGTTCAGATCCTTCTGCCGATCCAAATTCTCACCTGCTACGCGGCCATGACGGAAATCGACTTTGACCTGATCCGCGCGGCGCGGGTTCTTGGGGCCAGGCCCCGGCAGGCGCTGGCGCGGGTGTTCCTGCCCCTCAGCCTTGACGGGACGCTGACAGGCCTTGTGATCGTGTTCATGCTGTCCATGGGGTTCTTCATCACGCCCGCCCTACTGGGCGGACGACAGGACACGATGATCGCAAACCTTATCGAGTTTCAGGTTCAGAGGCTGAACTGGAGCTTTGCTGCGGCGCTTGGGGTCGTCCTGCTTGTCTTGACCGTTGGCATGATCGTCGCCCTACGCGGAGCGGGAAAACTGCTCGCGCGGCGTGTTCTGAAAGGGGGGCTTTGACATGCATATCATGAAACCGTCGTTGCTGCTGACAGGTTACTTCTGGTTGATCGTAGCCTATATGATCTTTCCGGCCCTGATCGTGATCCCCGTTTCATTTTCCAGCAGCGAGTTCCTGCGCTTTCCACCTGAGGATTTCGGCCTGCGCTGGTACGGGGTCTACTTTACCGATCCGGTCTGGATCGCCGCCACGGTGACATCGTTCCGCGTGGCGGTATTGTCGACCGTGATTGCCACCACAGTCGGTACGATGACCGGACTGGCGATCATCCGGTCGCCGACCCACGCACAAGCGCCGCTGACCTATGCGACCACGATACCGATCGTGATCCCGCATATCTTCATCGCTCTTGGTGTCTTCATCCTGGCACTGCGATTGGACCTAACCGATAACGAAGTGGCGCTTGCCTTTGCCCATGCCGCCGTGGCCATGCCGTTCGTGGTCTTGATCACCAGCGCAGCGATCCGACAGATCGACCCGACGATCGAACGTGCCGCGCGCGTGCTGGGGGCTGGCCCCTTTCGGGCCTTTCGGGTCGCTACCCTGCCGCCGCTTCTGCCTGCGATGGTTGCTGCCGCGATCTTCGCCTTTTTTGTCAGCTTCGACGAGCTGATCATCGCGCAGTTTCTCATGAAGGGCAGCGAAACGCTGCCGATGCGCATCTGGGCTGACCTGCGGCTGGATATCAGCCCTGTCGTCGCGGCAGTTTCTGGCCTTTTGATCGTGGTCACAACCGTCGCGCTGGCGTGCGCCGAAATCCTGCGCCGACGCGCCATAAGCACGCTTGCACCCTGAACTCAAACAACCAAAAGAGGACACAATGGGTATCAGATACGAAAAGGAAGGTCCGGTCGCGACTTTCACCATCGAGAACGGCAAGGTCAATGCCTTCACGCCGGAAATGCACAAGGAACTGCACGACGCGGTCAAGGATTTCTGTGCGGATCGTTCCGTGAAATGCGGCATACTCACGGGAGCAGGAGACAAGGCCTTTTGCGCCGGCGACGATATCAAGAACCCCAATGGTCACCAGGGGCAGGACAAGGCCATGTCTGCGCATTTCTTCCCATCGACTGAGGAAGAGGCGCATTTGAGGCCCGGTTGGGAGCGGGAACTACGCACAATCGAGCGGTACAAACCGATCGTCGGTGCCATCAACGGGCCCGCCATCGGGATGGGCGTGATCTATATGCTCAACCTTACCGATATCAGGATCGCGACTCCGGGCGCGTTCATTGGCCTGCCCGAAATCGCCTATGGCATGGCTGGGGCAGGGGGCTCGACGCAGCTTGCCAAGCAGGTGCCGCCGGCAGTCGCGATGTGGATGGTCCTTCTGGGCGAACGGATGCCTGCTGAAGATGCGCTCAGGCACGATCTTTACAACGAACTGGTATCGCCGGACGAATTGTTAGACCGGGCGCGCGAATTGGCCGCCAGGATCGCCTCACTTCCGCCGATTTCCATCCGGGTGGAGATGGAGGTGACGAAACGGGCGATGGACCTGTCGCGCTCCGAGGCGCTGAACCTAACGTCACATCTCTACCGGTTGCAGCGTGCAGCACTCATGGTGCGCGGGGAACACCAGTCGCTGCCCCTTGCCGACGCCTGAACCAGAGAGGGATATCATGAGCAACGACTACGGAATCGCAGCCATGCAGTGTCGGCGCGCCGTCGCCGAAACTGGACCCTACCCCGACACCCTGGGAGAGTTCATCGACTGCGCCGCCAACGAACATGGCGACGCGATCCTGGCCAAATGGTTGGAAACGGGTCAGACGATGACCTATTCAGAGTTTGCCGATGCGAGCAAGAAACTGGCGTCCGCGCTTTTGGCGCAGGGTATTCGCAAGGGGACCCATGTCGGAGTTATGCTACCGAATGTTCCCGCTTTCCCACTGACCTGGGCGGCTCTGGGGCGGATCGGCGCGATCATGATCCCGGTCAATGTCGGATACACGCAGCAGGAACTGACCTTTGTGCTGACCGACGCCGATGCGCAGTTCCTTGTGATCGACGCCGTGGCGCTGCCATCGCTTGACGCTATGGCAGACCTGCCACCACTGCTCGACCCGGCGCGGATCATCATCCATGGCGACCTTCGCGAGGACAGCCAAAGCTGGGAGGCGCTGATGGAAGCTGGCGATCTGGAGTTCGAAGCCCCCTCTGCAGTTTCGCGCACGGACATGCTGAATCTTCAGTATACCTCTGGAACAACAGGGTTCCCCAAAGGGTGTATGCTCAGCCATGATTATTGGGTGCTGCTCGGTTCCCTGGCCGCTCATTGGCGCGGTGCAGAGGGCGAAGTGTCGAATATTCTGATCTGGGCACCGTTTTATTACATGGACCCGCAATGGCAGTTTCTCATGGCGATGCGCCTTGGAGGAACCGCAAAGATCGCCCCCCGTATCAGTATGAGTCGGGCCTATGACTACCTTGTCGAGGAAGAGATCCATTACTGCATTTTCCCCGAGCCTGCCCTGAAAATGTGGCCCGAAGGACCGAAAGATTCGGCGCTGTGCCTGCGTTTCGTGTCCATTTTCGGCTGGCGGGAAGAATCCCGTAGAGAGGTTGAGCGCCGGTTCGGATGCATCGCACGCGAGAGTTTTGGCATGACGGAGATCGGCGGTGGCCTGATGGTTCCCGACGATGCAGGCGAAAAGGCGTATCAGCGTACCTGCGGTCTGCCCGCTGCGTTTCGGGAAACCCGGATCGTGGGAGAGAACGGGAAAGACGTCGCACAGGGAGACATCGGTGAACTTTGGGTCGCGGGACGGGGTATTCTTTGGGGATACTACAAACGTCCGACTGCCAATGCTGAAGGGTTCGCCGGACGGTGGTTCCGCACTGGAGATCTGTTCCGCCAGGACGAAGATGGCTTCTATCAGATTGTCGGTCGGATAAAGGACATGATCCGCCGATCAGGCGAAAACATCGCCGCACAAGAGGTAGAGGCCGCCCTGAATTCCATGCCCGGGGTCATTGAGAGCGCGGCGGTAGGCGTGCCCGATCCGACAAGGGGCCAAGAGGTGAAGGTCTACCTTCTGCTTGCTGACGGCAAGGGACCGGGAGATGTGCCGCCCGAAGCTGTCATTGCTCATTGCGCCTCGCGGTTATCCAAGTTCAAGACCCCGCGCTTCATCGCGTATCTCGACGCCTTCCCACGTACCGTATCGAACAAGATCCGCAAGTCTGACATCCTGCCGAAGGGAGCTGACCCTCGCGTTGGGTCATGGGATCGACGAGAACAACGCTGGCTGACAGAAGGCGACGCTGCGGGTTAACCGCAACAGGCTGGGGCTGTGGTCTGAACCGGTGTCAGTCCGCCAGATGCAGGTCGATGAAATCCGCGATCTGCCGATGAATCTCGGGCGTGTGCATGTTCGGTGAGGCGTGGCCGCCACCAGGCACGTGGATCATCTGGGCGGTGCCGCCGGCGGCAACAAGCTGGGCCTGAAGGTTGTAGCTTTCGGTGATCGGCACGACGGTATCTGAATCGCCGTGAATCAGCAGGAAAGGAGGGCTGTCAGACGTGCAGTAGGCGACCGGGCTTGCTCGGAATGCCTTGACCGGCGCATCGAAGACAGACGCACCAAGCAACCGGGTGACCGGCCGGTCCAGCATACTGTCCGCCCCTGCGCAAAGCGTGATCAGGTTCGACGGCCCATAGTAATCCACCACGGCCCGAATTCTTGGATTGTCGGACGACATGAAGTCGTTATTCGTGCGTGCCAGCGCGGCAAGGGCCGCAAGGTGACCGCCCGCCGACAGCCCAAGAAGCGCAAGGCGCTCCATGTCGAGCCCGTAGTCCGGCGCGATGCGGGCCAGGAGGGCGAGCGCCGCGTTCACATCCTGAATCTGGGCCGGGAACGGCGCATGTTGCGACAGGCGGTAGCCCAGGCTTGCAATGGCATAGCCCCGCTCAAGCAGGTACCGGGCCCGCACGATTTTCCGGTCGAGCTTCAACCAGCTTCCGCCATGGATATAGGCGACGACACCGCGCGCTCGCGTATCGGGAAGGTAGAGGTCGATCTTCTGCCTGTCGTGTCGGGCATAGGGGATATCGGGAACGAATGTCGTTCCCGGTGGGGGTGGGATGTCGGGCAGGGATGTCTTGTCGTGTGGCATGTCGTTCCGTCCTGTTTGCCGACGAGATGATGAAGCCGTTCACCATCCGCCGACAAATGAAACCCTGCAGGCAAATCAGAACCTCAGGTTATCGAGTGGCGGCATGTGCCATACCGCATCGCTACATGAGCAATAGTTATGAATTGGCATCCAATCGCTATTTTTACTCGGAACTTCCGACCGCTAACGTCGCATGTAACAACAGAGAACAAGCCTGAAAGGGAGCGCTGACTCCATCATGCCGATTATGCCCCAGATTTCTGACCTACATGCCGAGATGACGGAATGGCGTCGGGATTTCCATGCTCATCCGGAATTGAACTATCAAGAACAGCGCACGTCCGACCTTGTTGCGGAGCGGCTGGAAAGGTGGGGAATCGAGGTCCATCGCGGCCTTGGCGGCACGGGTGTCGTCGGTGTTCTGCGGCAGGGCAACGGGCCGGGTGCAATCGGTTTGCGTGCGGACATGGATGCGCTTCCGATGCAGGAATTGTCGGATGTGCCGCACAGGTCGACCCATGACGGGGTCATGCATGCCTGTGGGCACGATGGCCATACAACCATGCTTCTGGGCGCGGCGCGTTACCTGGCAGAGACCCGGAATTTCTCGGGGACGGTCGTGTTCATCTTCCAGCCCGCCGAGGAAAAAGGGTCGGGCGCCAAGCGTATGATCAGCGAGGGGCTGTTCGCGAGATTTCCTTGCGACACGATCTGGGCGCTGCACAACGCGCCCACCCTTCCGAAAGGGCGTGCGGCGGTCCGGCCGGGTCCGGTCATGGCCGCGGTGGATGGGATGAAGATTGTCATCACCGGAAAAGGCACTCATGGCGCCCGGCCACACGCAGGGAACGACCCTATTTCGGTCGGGGTTCAGCTTCACACGGCGTTTCAGCATGTGGTGACCAAGAACATCGACCCGATTGATACTGCCCTGGTCAACGTCACACAGTTCCATTCCGGCACAGCGGTCAATGTCGTGCCGCCAACCGCAGAGCTTCATGCCACGATCCGGACGTTTCGCGAAGAGGTGCGTCAGACCATCCGACGTCGAATCCACGAAATCTGTGCCGGCATGGAAGCGGTTTATGGCGTCAAGATCGCGCTTGAATACCGGATGGGCTGTGCGCCGACCGTCAACACGGCGGCCGAAGCGGCCTCGGCGGATCGCGTTCTTGCATCGATCCTGGGGGAGGAGGCGATCATCCGTAACAATCCGCCGACGGCCGGCGGCGAGGATTTTGCCGACATGCTGGCGGTTCTGCCCGGCGCCTATATCCATGTCGGGAGCGGGGAAGGGAGCGACGACCCCGGGCTTCATCATCCGTCCTACGATTTCAACGACGATATCCTGCCAATCGGAGCATCCTACTTTGCCGCTCTGGTCGAGGATCAATTGCGCCAGGACAACTGAGCGCCTAGCCAAAGGGAGTACTCAATGCAACAGATCCGAATTCTGACGGCATCGGCGCTAGCGACGATCGCGGCGCTGTCTTGTGCCGCGCCGACCGCCGCCGAGGAAAACGTGCTGCGGTGGTCGTCGCAGGCCGCGATTGCCAATCTCGATCCGCATGGCACGACAGGTGCGCTGCCATTGTCGATCCTTGGAAACGTCTATGAGCCGTTGGTCGGACGTGACAAGGATATGCAGCTTGTCCCCGTTCTTGCCGAAAGCTGGGAGGTCGTGACCCCCACCACATGGCGTTTCAAGCTAAGGGAAGGGGTGACGTTTCACAACGGCAATCCCTTTACGGCAGATGACGTGATCTTTTCTCTCGAGCGGGTGGGCAACAAGTACTCTTTCCTCCGCGACCGGGTGTCGATGATCAAGGAAATGAACAAGATTGATGATCTGACAATCGAGTTCGTCACGAACAAACCTTACCCGATCCTGCCCCAAACCTGGACGTCGATTTACATGATGGACAAGGAATGGGCCGAAAAGAACGATGCGACCGTTCCGTCCAATTCCGTCGAGAACATCGAAAGCTTTGCCGGTCAGGTGTCGAACGGCACCGGCCCCTTTACCGTGGTCGAGAGGGTCGCGGAAACCCGCACCGTGTTCGAACCTTTCAAGGATTATTGGGACACGGTCGGGCACAATCTCGACAAGGTCGTCTATCTTCCGATCACGCAGGATGGCACACGGGTCGCGGCGTTGCTATCGGGGGAGATCGACATGATGTTTCCCGTTCCGCTTCAGGATATCGAGCGGCTCAAATCCAACGCTGATACCGATGTTCTGATCCAGCCGGAGTTGCGCACCATCATGCTGGGCATGGACCAACGCCGGGAAGATGCGCTCCAGACCGAGCCGGAGGGCAACCCGTTCAAGGACAAGCGGGTTCGGCAGGCGATATACCAGGCGATCGATATCAATGGCATTCAGGAAAAGATCATGAACGGTCTTTCCGAACCCGCCGCTACCTTGATCTCTCCCTTGTTGTTCGCCCCTGCGGGAGACATGCAGCGTTATCCCTTCGACCCGGAGGCATCGCGCAAACTGCTGGCCGAGGCCGGATTCCCGGACGGGTTCAAGACCGCGCTGGTCTGTCCGAACAATCGCTATGTCAACGATGAGCGTATCTGTCAGGCGGTCACCTCGATGCTGGCCAGGGTCGGCATCGAGATCGAATTGCGGACCATGAACGTCAGTCAATACTGGAAGGTCGTGGGCCGCCCGGTTCAGGAATTCGCCATCTACATGATGGGTTGGACCCCCGGTGGCCTCGACAGCTATTCCGTCCTGTTCAACCTCATGGGAAGCTGGGATGAGGACTCGGGGCGCGGGCGCATAAACAATGGCGATTTTGCCAACGAGCGTATCGACGAGATCGTTGCCGCCGTGGAAAGCGAAACCGATCAGGCCAAGCGTGACGCGCTTATTCAGGAAGCCTACCAGATCGTCCACGACGAGGTCTATTACCTCCCGCTGCACCAGCAGGCTGTCGTCTGGGGCGTGCGCAACGGGATCGAAGTGATGCAGCGCCCGGACGACTATTTCCAATACAAGTCGGCCAGGATCGCACGGTGACTTCTCCCTGACGGCGCCTCTCCTGGGCCGTCCAACTGTCGGGTGTCCGTGACGGGCTCCCGACTTTCTCAAACATCGCGAGGCAAGAATGATCCGTTATGTTTCGGGCCGACTGGCACAGTCGATACTGGTGATGTTCCTTGTTGCTGCGGTTGCGTTCTCTCTTTTCGGTTTCGTTGGCGATCCCATACGCCAGATGATCACCGAGGATGCTTCACAGGCCGAGATCGAGCGATTGCGAGATGTCATGGGCCTGAATGACCCGATATCCATTCAGTTCTGGCGCTACATCAGTGGCGCAGTCCAGGGCGATTTCGGCGTTTCGTACTTTCACAAGCGTCCCGTGGGGACGCTGATTGCCGAGCGTATGCCCGCGACTGTCGAACTGGCGGGACTGTCGGTACTTCTGTCGGTGCTGATCGGTATCCCGCTGGGCGTCTATACCGGCCTCAATCGGTTTGGCCGGGTGGCACGCGGCCTGATGGCAGTTTCGCTGATCGGTATTTCGATCCCGACATTCCTGATCGGCATCATGTTGATCTACCTGTTCTCGGTCATACTTGGCTGGTTGCCCTCGTTCGGGCGCGGCGACACGGTGTCGATCCTTGGCGGGAGCTGGAGCACGGGCTTTCTGACCATCTCGGGCCTGAAATCGTTGATCCTGCCATCCATCACCCTCGCGCTGTTCCAGACAACGATGGTGATGCGGCTTGTCCGCGCCGAGATGCTGGACGTCATGCGCACCGACTATATCAAGTTCGCCCGCGCCCGCGGCCTGGGCAAGCGGGCGATCAATTTCCGTCATGCGCTGAAAAACACGTTGATGCCCGTGGTGACGGTCATCGGTCTACAGCTTGGCAACGTGATCGCCTTTGCCATCATCACCGAAAGCGTCTTTCAGTGGCCGGGTATGGGGCGGTTGTTCCTGCAGGCGATCCAGCAGGTCGATATCCCGGTGATGTCGGCTTACCTCATCATGATCGCCTTCTTCTTCGTCATCATCAACCTGATTACCGACCTTGCCTATTACGCGATCGATCCGCGCCTGCGGTCGAATACGCTGAAGGGGACCGCGAATGCCTGAGACCTCTGCACCTGCAACACTGTCCCGCTGGCAGCGTATCCGCCAGAGCGACATTGCCATCAGTTTCCTTGCCTCGCCGGTGACTGTGGCGGCGGCTGTGGTTGCCTTGCTCATGATTATCGCGTCCGTGGGTGCGGCCTTCATCGCGCCCCAGAATCCTTATGACATGGGGGCCATCGATATCTTTGACGCGATGTTGCCCCCGGCATGGGAAGAGGGCGGCGACGCCCGGTTCCTTCTTGGTACCGACGCCATTGGCCGCGGAATCCTGTCCACGATCCTCTATGGCAGCCGGATGTCGATCTTTATCGGCCTGGTAAGTGTTGCTCTATCTTTGCTGATCGGCGTGTCGTTTGGCCTGATCGCGGGGTATCGGGGCGGATTGATCGACGCGATCATCATGCGGACGGCCGAGGTTCAGCTTGCTCTTCCGACGATCCTTGTAGCCCTGCTGATCAACGGTATCCTGCGTGCCGTTGCGCCGCCCTCGACGTTGGACAATGTCGCGATCCTGGTGCTCATACTGTCGATCGGCCTGTCAAACTGGGTACAGTTCGCCCGCGCCGTGCGTGCATCGACCATGGTTGAACGGGGGCAGGAGTATGTTCTGGCGGCGCGGCTGATCGGAATCGGCCAGCTGGCGATCATGTTCCGGCACATCCTGCCCAATGTGCTTGGGCCCATCCTCGTCATCGCGACGTTGAACCTTTCAGGAGCCATCCTGACCGAGGCGACGCTCAGTTTCCTGGGGGTCGGTGTTCCGCCGACCCGTCCATCGCTTGGAACCCTGATCAATGACGGCACCAATTTCCTTTTCTCTGGTGCCTGGTGGATCACGATCTTTCCGGGTGCCGCGCTTGCCCTGTTGGTGCTGACGGTCAACCTTGTTGGCGACTGGATGCGCGACGTGCTCAACCCGACATTGGAATGACGACATGAGCCTTCTTGACCTCAAAGACCTGAAGATCCATTTCGACACGCGCCGTGGCACGATCGAGGCTGTCCGCGGTATCCACCTGAGCCTTGAAAGAGGTGAAATCCTTGGTGTCGTCGGAGAATCCGGTGCCGGAAAATCCACCATCGGCAATGCCATCATCGGTCTTCTCGATCCGCCGGGCCGGATTGCCGGCGGTGAAATCTGGTTTGATGACCGGCGCATAGATACCCTGTCGGAACAAGGCATGCGCGCGATCCGGGGCCGTCGTATCGGCATGATCTTTCAGGACCCGATGACCAGCCTCAATCCGCTGCTGACCATTGGCGACCAGATTGCCGAAACCATCTGCCGACATTCCGATCTTGCCAAAGGTCCGGCGATGGAGCGCGCCATCGAGCTATTGGGAGAGGTGGGTATTCCCGATCCTTCCTCTCGCGTGAATGATTACCCGCATCAGTTTTCAGGCGGGATGCGGCAGCGCGTGGTGATCACTTTGGCCCTGTGTGCCGACCCGGATCTGGTTATCTGTGACGAACCTACCACGGCCCTGGACGTTTCGGTGCAGGCGCAAATCCTGACCCTGTTGCGCCGCCTGTGCCGCGACCGCAATGTCGGCGCAATCTTCATCACGCATGACATGGGGGTGATTTCGGAGGTGACCGACCGGGTGGCGGTCATGTATCGGGGCAGGGTGGTGGAGACGGGCAAGACTTCGGATGTGCTGACCCATCCCACCCATTCCTATAGCAAAAGCCTGTTGGCCGCGGTGCCGCGCTCCGATGTCAGGCTGGATCACTTTCCCCAGCTTGATTACCGTGAAGCCGGTGACACCCGGGCCGAACGCAAGGTCATCGATCTCGCGACACATTGGCTGGGGCGCCGGGCAGCGGAACCCGCCGCGAATGACACGCCGCTGGTTCAGGTCGACAACCTGACCATGCGTTTTGCGCTTCATCACTCGGTCATCCCGTCGTGGCGGCGCAGTTTCACTGCCGTGCGCGACGTGAGTTTCGAAATACACAGCGGCGAAACCTTTGGGCTGGTCGGCGAGAGCGGATCTGGAAAATCCACCGTGGCGCGCATGATCGCAGGGCTCTATCAGCCGAGTTTCGGACGCATTCGCTATGATGGCACTGAAATCGCCGGGCCCGAGGCACAGGTGATGTCGGCATCGATGCGCCAGCAGATACAGATGATCTTTCAGGACCCGTTTTCGTCGCTGAACCGTCGCAAAAGGGTCAGTGAGATCGTAAGCGAACCGATCCGCCATCACAGGCTGGCGCAGGACAAGGCCGAAGCCGATGCCATCGTCGCCGATTTGCTGGAACATGTCGGGCTTGGCGCCCAGGCGGCGCGATGTTACCCGCACGAGTTCTCAGGGGGGCAACGACAACGCATTTCAATCGCCAGGGCGCTGGCCACGCGGCCGCAGTTCCTGATCTGCGACGAGCCGACCTCGGCGCTTGACGTGTCGATACAGGCACAAATTCTCAACCTTCTGAAAAGCCTTCAGGCGGAACTGGGGCTGACATTGCTGTTCATCAGTCACGATCTGCCGGTTATCCGCCAGATGTGCGACCGGATCGGCGTGATGAAAACCGGGGAGCTGGTTGAAATCGCCCCGGCTGAACACTTGTTCAAGGCGCCCCAACATCCCTACACGTCCCATTTGCTTTCCCTGATGCCCCAGGTGGCGGGGCAGGGTAAACTGGAGCGGGTCAACGACAGATGAGCCCTTGCGCGCCGAGGCTCGATTTCATGTCCGACAATTGCGCCGGTGCGGCACCCGAAATTGCCGCCGCCGTGATGTCCGTGCTGGATGGGCGGGCACGCAGTTACGGCTCTGATGACGTGACCCTGGCCGCCCGGGCCACCTTGCGCGATCTGTTTGATGCGCCCGCCGCCGACGTGTTTCTTGTGCCCACGGGAACAGCGGCAAATGCCTTGGCCCTGGCGTCGGTTTGTCCGCCATGGGGTGCGATATATGCCGCGGGATCTGCGCATCTGGATGTTGACGAGTGCGGGGCTCCAACCTTTTTCACGGGCGGGGCCACTCTCAGGTTGCTCGACCATGCCGATGGCCTGATTGATCCTGCCGTGCTTGCCACTGCCTTGAGGCGGGGTCGGGTTGGGGATGTCCATGCCGTCCAGCCTGCCGCAATCTCCATCGCCCAGATCAGCGAACTGGGCGCGGCGTATACGCCACGGCACGTACACGCACTGACGGATATGGCCCATGATGCGGGCCTCTTCTGTCACATGGACGGGGCGCGTTTCGCAAATGCCGTGGCACATGCCGGATGCGCCCCGGCGGATATGACCTGGCGGGCCGGTATTGATGTCCTGTCGCTTGGCGCAACGAAGAACGGCGCTCTCGGTGCCGAAGCCGTCGTCATTTTCGATCCCGATCTTGCGCGGGACATGGGGTTTCGGCGCAAGCGGGCGGGTCACTTGCTGTCGAAAATGCGGGTGATGTCGACGCAGATCGTGACCATGTTCGGCAGCGACCTCTGGTTGCGGCTGGCCGGTCAGGCGAATGACGCCGCATCCCGGTTGGCGGCGGGGCTGGCGAAGGTGCCGGGTGCGACGGTCACAAATCGTGTCGATGGCAACATGGTCTTTGCCCGTCTTGATGCCGACATGGACGCCGCGTTGATTTCTGCCGGGGCGCGATACGCCCGAAGGTCGGAGCGCGATGGATCCGTTCGGGCGCGCCTCGTCACGGCATTCGATACGCAGTCTCGGGACGTCGATGCATTTCTTGACGTCGCAAGATCCCGTGCGCGGCCCTAGTCGATCATATCCTCAACCGGGGGCGTCGGGGTTCTTGATCGACCCGGCAACCTGACCTCCATCCAGTCGGGGAGATAGGCTTCGCCGTCATGCATTTCGCGAATATGGCGCCGCAGCATATCCATGAACCTGTTCGCGAGCGGCGACGCGATCCGGTCGCGTGGGCGAAACGCCGAGAAGGTGAACTCGATGGCCGGATCGAAGGGGATGGCGACGACATCGGGCCAGAATTCCTGGCGCACCCCCAGCGGCTCGACGATTGCAACGCCCACCCCGCGGGACACGAGAGCGTTGGCTTCGGCCGAGGCAAAAACCTCGATCCGCATTTTTCGCATCACCCGGTACTGTTCGAACACGCCATCGGTGATGTGGCGCATCCGGCTGTCGCGTGAAAATGAAATGAACTCTTCCCCCTCAAGATCCTTGGGGCCAACCCGATCACGTCCTGCCAGATGATGGTTCTTTGGCACGATGCACACCGAACTGGCATGAATCAGCGGTTCGATCTTCAGTGCCGGATGTTGAAACTGGGTGACCGAGAACCCGATATCGACATTGGCGGCCAGCACATCCGGCCCGACATTGGATGACATGTCCATAAGCACATCGACATCGGGGTTCTCTTTCGCAAATTCCGCAAGGGCATCGGCGACAAGCGTCAACCCGATCGTCGAAGCGGTGACGATGCGAAGCTCGCCTGTCCGAAAGGTTCTGAGGTCCTCTGCAAACCGCTCTACATCGGCGAGCGATGCGAACAGGCGTCGCACCTCGTTATACAGCAGGCGTGCTTCGTCGGTCGGGATCAGGCGTCGCTTTTCCCTCAGAAACAGTGTCAGGTTCAGGTCGATCTCAAGACCGGCCAGCATCTTGCTCATCGCGGGCTGCGTGACATACATCCGGTCGGCGGCCGCTGTCACCGTCCCGGTTTCCATGAACTGGATAAAGGCCTCAAGCTGTCTGTGGGTAATGCGCATGGTAAAAGCTCTCCGTTACCCGGACTGTAACGGCAGAGCGCGGAGTTACAAAAATATTCTCTTGCTGGCGAACCGTGCTGCGCGATCCCGTGCCGGTACGGTTCACGCCGCTGTTGGTGGCCAGCGGTCGGCCCAGGGCATAAGAGCTTCGACGGCGGCGGCGATGGCCAGAAGCCGTGCTTCGCTGTGCCAGGGCCCCACGATCTGCATCCCGATCGGAATCCCGCCGGACGACATCCCGACAGGTACGGACATGGCCGGATGGCCGCTTGCGTTCTGCGGAACCGTGTAGGGATACCATGCCTCGCGCAGCGGGCCGTGTTCGACGCCATCGACGACAAGCGGATCGTCCTGTTGCTGGCCAATCGGCAGAGATGGTGTTGCGATGGTCGGTGTAATGTAGACATCTGCCCCGTCAAACTGGCGTTCGACTTCGTGAAAGATATCGGTTCGGGCCTTCATCGCCTTGGCCAGAATATCGTATGTGTGCTGTGGACCCGGGGTCAGGGACATTCGTGCCGTCCGATCCATGCGGTCGCCGAATTCCTCGAGAAGATGTCCGAAGCGGGCGTATTGGTACGCGCGCATGTAAACAAGCGCGTTTGCGTTGTCGTAAACCGGATCTTCGATCACCCCGACATCCGTTGCGCCGGCATCGCCAAGGGCGGCAACCGCATTGTGAACGGCACTCTCGACTTCCGGATCGACCCATTCGTTTACCGTTCGCATGATCACCCGCAGTTTCAATCCCTTGAGCGCCGCTATTGGGTCACCCGCCATGGTGACGGGATCACTGTGGCCGCCGAATGACCAGGGGTCGCGCCGGTCAGGCCCCTTCATTTCGTTAAGACCGAGGACGAGATCGGCGACCGAGCGCGCCATGACACCGATGCAGGTGAACGAGCCGAAGACATCGGTGGTGGTTTCGTGCGGGATCGCGCCCCAGGTCGGCTTGATGCCGGTCACACCGCAAGCCGAGGCCGGTATCCGCCCGGACCCCGCACCATCAGACGAGACATGCAGGGGACCAAAGCCCATCGCGGTGGCAATGCCCGCACCGCCCGACGATCCCCCGCAGCTTCGTTCGAGGTTCCAGGGGTTCCGGCTGATGCCATTTGTCGGGCAATCCGTCAGCACCTTGTGACCGAATTCCGGCGTGGAGGTCTTGGCGAACGGGATGGCGCCCTTGCGGCGCAGGCGTGCGATGGCTTCGGCATCGTCATCCGCCACCATGCCCTTGAAAGCATGGGAGCCCATCTCGACGGGAAGCCCCTTTACCTTGAGCAGGTCCTTTGCCGTCACCGGGATACCATGAAGCACGCCCGGAGCTTCGCCTTTGGCCAGCGCAGAGTCCAGTGCCTCGGCCTGGGCCATTGCCGCGTCGGGATCGAGATGCGCGATTCCGTTGGTTTGAACGTCAAGCTTCTCGATACGGTCCAGCACCGCGCGCATCAGCGTTGCGGACTTGATCGCGCCGGATTTCAGTTTCGGAAGTAACGCGGTGGCCGTCATGCGACAAAGGTCGTCATCGTTCATCTTTGATAATCCTCCCAGGTAGCGTTGACCTTAGCCGCGAGATGTTTCGATGTCAGGGGATCGCAGCCCAAGGAATCTTCTTGCGTTTCCACCAAGCCAGGCGTCCGCAATGTCCGTTTCGACCGGAAGCGCGCGCACCTCTTCGATCACCCGTTTCATCGGCTGCATCGGCCATGCCGTGCCGACCATCATGCGATCCTTCAGAATTGTCCGCCCGTATTGAAGCAGCGGCCCGTAGCCTGAGTTTTCGACATTCAGGAGCTTGGGACGCATCGCGACCAGCCCGATCCACAGATTCGGATGACGCCATGCAACAGCCAGAAGTTCCTGCACCCAAGGCCATCCCGGCGGGGCGGCACAGACCCGTAGTTCGGGAAAGTCGCACATAACCCGGTCCAGCATTTCCGGGCGGCCGAAATCGGGCGATGACTGCAAGGAGAAGTTGATGCCGACATGGATGTTCACCGGGATGTCGAGCTCGATGCACTTTGCGTATAATGGATACATGCGCCTGTCGTCGACGGCGAGCCTGTTTTCGAAGCATTGCAGGTTCAGCCCTTTCAGGCCCAGATCCCTGATCGCATGTTCCAATTCCCGAACCGCAATCATCCCCTTGTTGGGATCGACCCCCGCAAATCCGATGAACTGGTCGGGATAGGCCGCAACGGTTTTTGCGACGGCCTCGTTGGTGACGCGCCCGCCGAAAGTGGTTTCCACGTCGCGCGCCTTGATGACCGTAAGGCCGATGCCGGCGTCGTCGCGGTTCTGAAACCACTGGCCCAGTTCGACCTGGCCGCGGGCGGCGGCCTTCTCCGACGTGGCATAGACACGCCGGTAGTTCGCAAGATGGCTGCCGTCGCCAAGGGACAGGCCGGGGATGGGTGGTGTCGCGCCGTAGTCGATGATCATGTCTTGCCCCTAGCGCCAGATGTTGTTCACACGGTCGAAAGCCCCGACCCGGTGATCGTCGCGGGCCTTTATCAGTTCTGCCTTTGCCACCTTGAACGAGGTTGTGCGTGGCATGGTGTCGATGAATTCGAAGTACCTCGGCACCTTGAACGGGGCGAGACGCCCACCGGCATAGGCGACAATCTGGTCGATCAGATCGGTGTCGGGGGCGTATCCGTTCTGAAGCGTAAGATATGCTTTGACTTCCTCTCCCCGGATGTCGTCGGGAACGGGTATCAGCGCGACTTCCTCGATCTCATCCATATCCCGCAGAACGCCTTCGACTTCGCGGCAGGCGATGTTCTCGCCAGAGCGTCGGATCATGTCCTTTTTGCGCCCAACGATGAAGTGGAAGCCCCGCGCGTCACGGCGAAACAGGTCGCCGGTATAGAACCAGCCATCCTTCAGCGCCTGGTCGGTCGCTTCGGGGTTTTCATGGTAGCCGAGGAACATTCCGGGCCCCCTGATGATAAGCTCTCCGATTTCGCCCACGGGAACCTCGGTGCCCGACTCGTCCACAATCCGGGTTTCGCGGAAGGGTGATGGGATGCCGCAGCTTCCCGATCCAACCATGTCCGTCGCTTCCATCGGCATGTAGAGGCCCGAACCGATTTCGGTCATGCCAAATGCTTCGCGTGCGGTCAGGCCATACCGTGTCTCGATTTCGGCATGGGCCGATGCCCTGACACCGTAGATATTGGCGCGGATGACGGGATTGTCCGCGTCATGCGGTGCTGGGGGTTGTTTGCTGGCAGCCTCGGGAAAAAGACAGAACTCGATCCGGTGCTCGCACAGCCAGCCCGAAAATTTCGAGGCGCTTTGCCGTTTACCAACGACAATGGTTCCCCGCTGGTAGATCGCCATCAACAACAGCCATTGAGGGTCCATGTAGCTGAATGGCGTGGTCGCAAGGATGCGGCGAAAACGTCGGCCATCGCGCCAGGCGTTCACCATGCCCGTCGTCAGCCAATACCTATGGGTCAGAAGACACCCCTTGGGGAGGCCGGTCGTGCCCGATGTATACTGGATATTCATCAGATCGTCGCGGTCGACATGCGCGCATGGACAATCCGCGGCGTCGGCGTTGCCCAGATTTTCCTGCCAGTCCTGCCCGCCAACGATAGCGACCTCGACATCGAGCTCCAGCTCGTCGAGCACACCGATCAGATCCACGTGGATCATGAGCAACCGTGCGCCCGAGTTCTTGACCAGGTAGGCCAGCTCCCGTGCCGAATACCGAATGTTGACCGGCACCATGACAGCCCCGATCCAGCCCAGCCCAAACCATGTCAGCGGCATCTCCGGCACGTTCGGCAGCATGACGGCCACGCGATCGCCTTTCCGGACATCCAGCGCGGCCAGAAGGGCACCGTATTTCAGGCTTTCCTGTCGAACCTCCGCGTAGGTGGCGCTGATCCCTTCATCGAAGAATTCCCATAGCGTGGCATCCGGGCATTCGGTGGCCGCGCCATCAAGGAGATCAGTGATCGACGCGGCAAAATCCGCCGCTTCGATGGCCGCCCGGCGCTGGGTCGGGGTCTGGTCTGGAAAGGTAAGGGGGACAGCCGTCATCGTGCTTTTCAGTTCCTGTGCTTGTCGTCGCGGACACCGCAATTGATCTTGTTGCAACCAGTTAGACTGCTGGGCAAAGCGTTATCAAATTTCGAATTGAGCCAAAAACATAACCTGAAGGTATGACTAGGGGGTGAGGAATAAATACATCAAATCATACAGTTGGGATTGGCTCCTCTCGTTTTCAGGGTCATTCCAAAACGGAATGAAATTCGTTTGACTTGATATTTGACTAAAGGGGGTCATTCGTCGGCAGACTAGCGGCACATCACAACGGGTGCGCCCGAACAACCGCGACGAACGGAGCCTGAATTTGCAAGACACGGATTCTGAAGCTGTCATTCTCAAGATCGACGACGTTTCGAAGGTGTTTGACGGAGCGCGTGCGGTTGATCGGGTTGATCTCGACGTGAACGAAGGCGAATTCGTCACGTTGCTGGGGCCGTCCGGTTGCGGCAAGTCCACGCTGTTACGGATGATCGCCGGGTTCGAAGTCCCTTCGTCCGGGCGCATCCTGATGCGGGGAAAGGATATGTCGCGAGACCCGGCGTATCAGCGCGAAATCGGAATGGTTTTCCAGAATCTGGCGCTGTTTCCCCACATGAATGTCTACGATAACGTGGCGTTCGGATTGCGGGCCCGCAAACGCACGGACGATCTGGACCGTCGTGTCCGCGAGATGATTTCAATGGTCGGGCTCGAAGGGTTTGAAAGCCGCAGGACCGGCCAGATCTCGGGTGGCCAGCGGCAACGCGTCGCCTTGGCGCGATCACTTGTCACCGCGCCCGATGTCCTGCTTCTCGACGAACCTCTCTCGGCGCTGGACCTGAAGTTGCGGCGGCAACTGCAGGTCGAGCTGAAGCGGATACAACGCGAAACTGGCATCACATTCATTTTCGTGACCCATGATCAGGAAGAGGCATTGTCGATGTCCGATCGGATAGCGGTGATGACCGCAGGGAAGGTCGACCAGTACGGCTCGGCGGTGGACATATATCACAAGCCGCAGACGGAGTTCGTGGCCCGGTTCGTTGGCGAAACGAATTTTCTCAGCGGATCGGTTTGCTCGGTTACGTCAGAGCAAACCGAACTCGATCTGGATGGCACGGATATCCGGCTCAGTGTCGCGACCACTTCGGCCGCCAGGCGACAGGGCGAGCGCATGTCGGTTTCCATCCGACCCGAGCATGTCCTGCTGGGGGCAAGGGGCGAGTATTCCGTTCCGGCCCGGGTGGTATCGCACAGCTTTTCAGGTGCGACGATTACCTATGCGCTGGACAGTGCCGCCGGCCCACTCTTGGCACAGGTTCCGTTTCAGCCGGGGCGGGGGCATCCGCTTTTGCCTGGCGAAACCGTATCGGCCGGCTGGCCAAACGACGCAATCACACTGATCCCGGCCTAACCGGGGCATTCAATTCGACAAGGAGGACTTGATATGAAACTGACACGACGCCAATCCATTCTCGGTGCCATGGGAACCGCCACGGCGCTTTCGCAGCCGTCACGATTGATGGCCCAATCCGGCCAACTCCTGCATGCCTCGTGGGGCGGCGGTGTTGGCGATACCTGGACCGAGGCGTTTGCGAAGCCTTATGCCGAGGAAACCGGAACCGCGGTCCGCATCGTCGAGGTCCCCAACCCTGAAGCCCAGTTTCGTGCGCAAGCCGGCAACCCGCAGTACCACACCGGCATCGGCACTTTTGTCCAGGGTGTGAACATGATGCGGGACGATATGCTGGAAACCTTCAGCATCGACGAATTGCCCGCGATGAAGGAAATCGACGAGAAATATTGGCTCAAGACCAAGGACGGACGCCTTGCCGGGATCACACCCTATTTTGCCTATTATGGCATCGCTGTGAACACCAACGAGGCGTCAGTCGGCGAGTTCAAGTCGTGGAAGAATCTTGCCGATGAAAAATGGGCAGGGCGCCTTGGCATGACACGTCCGATCTATCTGTCGACCTACGATCTGACCATCCTCTCCAAGGCCGCGGGCGGTGACGAGTTCAATACCGAAGGAGGGCTGGACCTTCTTGAAGGGATGGCCCGGAACGTACTCAATGTGTCCAACTCGCTGGCGCAGCAGAACACCATGCTTGAACGCGGAGAGGTTGCAGCGATGCCATTCTATTCTGTCCGGGTCTGGTCGTTGAACGAGGCCGGGGTGGATTATGTGCGAATAGTCATCCCCGAGGAGGGCGCCCTTCTTCTGCCCTATGTGGTGGTTGCCCCCAAAGGTGTCGCGGATCGCGAGATGGTGGCAAACTGGCTCAATTATATCGCGGGCGCTGCTCCGCAAGAGCGTGGCATGGCGATCTCGGGATACATCCCGGCGAATTCCAAGGCCGAGGCGACTGACGAGATTACGGCGAAACTTGGCATGAGCTATTCCGATTTGCGGGCAAAACTCTATCAGCCCGACTGGGGCCATATCGCCGAGCATCAGAAAGACACGGTCGCAACCATCGACCAGATGCTCGCCAATCTCTGAAAGTGTCGGCCCGGTACGCGCCGGGCCGATGCCGCACAAGCCGGAGGCTGCTGCTGTGCCCAAGTTCTCCCGTTCCGTCCTTCTCCTTGCGCCATCCGCCCTGCTCATGGGCGTTTTCCTGATCGGTTTGATCGGGCTGATCACGTCATCCTTGTCGATAGATGGTCAGCTTGATCTTGGGCACTACACAGCGATCCTGAATCGACCGGACTATGTCGAGATGCTTGGACGGACTCTCAGGATTGCGGCGTTGACCACGTTCTTCTCTGTCCTGCTCGGATTTCCGACCGCTTATTATGTGGCGCGCTATCGCGGCAACCGAAACTTTCTGCTGCTGCTGATCATCTTTCCATGGTTGGTGTCCATCGTGGTGCGCAGCTATGGCTGGGTTGTGATCCTGGGGCCGAGGGGTCTGATCAACGGATTTGCCAGCTGGGTCGGGCTGGCCGATCGGCCTATGAAGCTGATGTACAATGATTTCGGGGTGATCCTTGGGCTGGTGCACGTCCTGCTGCCGTTCATGATTATCGCAATCCTGTCGGTCATGTTGCAGATTCCACGCTCGATGGAGGAAGCCTCGATGAGCTTGGGCGGTCGACCCGCCCACAGCTTTCGGACAGTGGTTCTGCCGCTGGCGTTGCCCGGCATCTTGACCGGAATCACCTTGGTCTACCTCATGGCAACAGGCGCAATCGTGACGCCCCTGTTGCTTGGGGGGCTGGGGGACACGATGCTTGGCACCGAGATATTTCAGGAAGTGATGCACTTCTTCGACTATCCGAAGGCAGCAGCATTGGCGACGGTTCTGTTGATCACAGCGCTTGGCGTTGTGCTTCCTATACAGATATTCGAACGCTGGCTGGTTCGGCGACTTTCAGATGGGGCCGGCCAATGACCTCTCGCATCATAGCCGTGGCGGTCCTGTTGTTTCTTCCGCTGCCGATCGTCATCGTCGTTCTGTCGTCCTTCACCTCGGCAGGCTATCTTTCTTTTCCGATAAAGGGAGTGTCCTTGCGCTGGTATGCGGAATTCCTTGGGTCTGCAGACTGGCTTCGCGTGATGGGAACGTCGGCTCTTTTGGCGTTGATCGGGGCGACCGTCAGCACTGCGGCATCCCTTGGCGCAGCATGGGCGGTGGTTCGGCATCGCATCCGTTTCGGCACGGTTTATGAAACCATCCTTCTGACGCCGCTGATCTTTCCTCATGCGGCAATTGGCGTGATCATGATTGTCACGCTTTCCAGCTTGGGGTGGTTGGGCACATTCACCGGGCTGGTGTTGGTGCATTGCATTCTGACCATTCCCTATGCCTATCGCCCTGTCGCTGCGGCTCTTCGCAAGGCGGACCCGGCGCTGGAAGAGGCGGCGGCCAGCCTTGGGTCACGTCCATGGCGCACCTTTTGGCAGGTGTCCTTGCCCGCCGTCCGACCGGGCCTTGTCACCTCTCTTCTGTTCAGCTTCATCATCTCGTTTGACGAGGTGACGGTGACGATGTTCCTTGTCGGCCCATTCGTGATGACACTGCCGGTGCAGGTTTTCTCCGAGGTCCTGGAAAGCGCCAGTCCCGTGATTGCGGCGGTATCTGCAACCTTGGTATTGTTCACGTCCGCGATGGTATTCGTTCTGGATCGGGTAATCGGAATCCAGTTCTTTGTTGAGCGCGATTGATGGCCGATCTGATCCAGACACCCTATTGGTGGGAAGAAGCGCCGCCGCGCAGTGTTCCGAATGCGCCCCCGGCGCGGACGGACGTGGTTGTGGTCGGGGGGGGCTATACCGGATTGAATGCCGCCATTGCGCTACGCCAATCGGGCATTGCAGTCACAGTTGTCGAGGCGGAAGATTTCGGCTTCGGGGCCAGCAGTCGCAACGCCGGTCACGTTTCTAGCGGCGTGAATTTGGGTAAATCGGCTGCGTCATCCAAGGTTCGCTCGCCTATGGAGCGCCGACTGCTGGCGGCGTTATTAGAGCAATTGAAGAATGAAGCGGCTGCCTCGTTCGATTTTCTTGAGGCCCGTGTTGGCGAACTGGGGCGAAATGTCGAATACCGACGGTCAGGGCGCGTCGTCTGTGCGTCGCTGCCTTCGCATTTCGACGCGCTGCGGGCCAAGTCGGCCAAGATGACTCGCGACGGAGTTCACCTGTTCGAGAGGGCGGAGCAACGACGCGTAATCGGGTCAGACATCTATCATGGCGTGATGACCATCGACCGGGCAGGGCAGCTTCACCCTGGAAAATACGTTCAGGCGCTGGTGGATCTGGCGATGGACGAAGGTGCGCAGCTTTGTAGCAACTGTAGCGTTACCGCTATCGAACGACGTCACGGGGGGTTCAGGGTAAAGACTCGGCAGGCAAGCGTTGATTGCGATCAGGTCCTGATCGCGACAAATGGCTACTCTGACGGTCTTTATCCTTGGGTCCGGCGACGGATCATACCGGCAGCCAGCTATATCGTCGTCACCGATGTCCTGCCCGAAGGCATGATCGAGGAGCTGTTGCCGAACGGGCGCACCGCGGTCGACAGCAGGCGGTTGCTCAGCTATTTCCGCCCGACGCCGGACCGGCGCCGGATTCTGTTTGGGGGGCGGGCCAGCTTGCGGATGCAGGACGCGGGTCGCGTGGCGCAAGAGCTTGCCGGTCGCCTGCACGAGGTTTTCCCGCAGACCAAAGGGATCGCGATTCGAAATGCGTGGTCCGGTCGGATAGCCTTTACCTTTGATCTGCTTCCACATTTTGGGGAACATG
Source organism: Aquicoccus porphyridii (assembly GCF_008369105.1). Lineage (GTDB taxonomy): Bacteria > Pseudomonadota > Alphaproteobacteria > Rhodobacterales > Rhodobacteraceae > Aquicoccus > Aquicoccus porphyridii. Next base: position 107,545 of record NZ_VINQ01000014.1, read on the forward strand.
GTGGGATCGTGTATGCCCTTGGGTGCAACGGATCGGGTGTCGCGATGCAAAGCTATCTTGGGCACATGGCAGGCCGTGCAATGGCGGGAAAGGAACGATCCGCCTTCTGGAATCTTGATTTCCCGACCATGCCATTCTATCGCGAGACGCCGTGGTTCCTGCCTGCGGTTACTGGTTGGTACAGGTTTCGGGACGTGCTGGAACGTATGACCGGGGTCTGAAGGTCTGTGTACCGGGGACGGGAGTGGGCAAAATCTGTGGATGGCTTGCTATGATGTAGTGGTTGTTCAAACAGGCGGATCACCATGGATGTACGGGACTATTGTCGAAGCGACTTTTGAAAATGGGACCAAACAATCTCATCGCCTAGACAGCATCTGCCGCCCACTTCGGCAAGCCGGATCGGAGAACTTAGAGCTCATGATGAGGGACGTCCGAAGCTTGCTTCGGGAAATGCAGGAAGCTGTCCTTCGGGATCAGATCGAGGAAATATCGGAAACGAGCAGGATCTGCCCCGACTGCAACCGACAGGCTGACCATCACAATGGTGGCCACTTGACCACCACGATTTGCCCACTCCCGGTCCGGTGTCCTCCGGGACGGAGGCAGATCGATCTCGCGTAAGGCGGTCGAGATGGCGCAACCAGCATCAACCTCGTGAATGACATTCCAGACGATCAGTCCCGGACGCCATCATGAAGCAGCATCGCCTGACTTCGGAAAGAACCAAGACCCCAGCGGACAACGAACCGAATACCCTTGACAATACCGCGATCAGAGAACTGTTTTCTGCCGTATCAGCGTGCCAAACCGCGCTCGGTCAGATAGGCCATCGAGCGCGGGATGCGAGTCTTGTCGCGCAGTTCTAGAACCAGCCGCGGGCCGTGGTCCAGCTCTGCAATGGCGCGGAACACCGCGTCCCACAGAATCGTGCCTTCGCCGAGGCTCCAGTGCCGGTCGGCATAGCCGTCGGCATCCTGCAGGTGCACATGCTCAAGCTGCGCACCAGCATCCTGAATAAAGTAATCCACCGGCGGCGCACCGGTCGAGCCATGAGCGTAATGCGCGTGCCCAGTGTCCACCGACAGTTTCACCCGGTCGGAATTGAAGCTGTCGGCCAGCGCGCGACGTTCGGCGGGGTTGATGTCCATGATGTTCTCGATCACCAGGGTTACGCCCTGATCCTCGGCGCGTTTGACCACCGCATCCAGCGTGTCATGGGTGAACTCGATCACTTTGGCGCGTGATCCGGGGATGTTATCAAGGTTGTTGTGATCCCAGGTCGTGTAGGGCGAATGGATCACCATCTGATCTGCGCCGATGGCCTTGCAGACATCCAGCCCCTGCATCATCCGCATCTCGACCACGCGGCGGATCGCCGGGTCCATCGAATGAATGGTGAATCCCCAGAACGGGCCGTGGATGCCGATGCGGCCCTTGTGACCGTCCAACTGGCGGCGGGTCTCTTCGGCCAGCGGCTGCCAGTCATTGTCCAGCGTTTCGGCGAAGAAGAAGCTTTGCACCTCGATGTCGCGGTCGGCCTCGAGCAGCCAATCTCGGTAGTCGGCCAGCGCGTCGACTGGCAGGCAGGCCCCGATCACAGGAAGATCTGAGGTCATGTCATTTATCCTTTCAGATTGACAATGCCCCAACTTTAGGTCCGTGCGGTAACAGGCATATAACGGGTGGGTGACGCTTTCATGGCGGGCGTAAGAAGGGGCTGCGGGCGCTGTCATCCAGGTGATACCCAAGCGACATCAAGTATTAGAAAAAATGTCACGCTCGCGTTGCCGCGCCGTCATGCGCTCTACCCTACGATGGCGATATCTTTCGTTCATCCCAATGAGGACTTCATGACCTTGCTCAAGACCCTGACAAAGGCTCCGGGTGCCGCGATCTTCATCGCCGCCCTGTCTCTGCCGTTGCCCGCCCTTGCGGACGATCGCCCCGAGATTACCGTGGCGGTGCAGGATATCGTCACCTCCGGCGCGCTGGATGTGATGCGCGAACGCTCGAACGTGGGCGCGCGCGTGTTCTTCTCAATCTTTGAATCGCTGATCGATTTCGAACGCCAGGAACTGGACCTGCCGCAAAAACCCATGCTGGCGACAGAGTGGCGGCAGGTTGACGACCTGACGGTGGAACTGACTCTGCGCGAGGGCGTCGTGTTCCACAACGGCGACACGCTGGATGCTGATGACGTAGTGTTTACCTTCTCGCCCGAGCGTTTCGGGATGCTGCCCGAGCAGATGGCCGCCCAGGAAGACGGCAAGCAGCTGTTCACCTCGAACGTGTCCGGCGTGCAGGGCAAAGTGCCTCCGCCCGAGGTCGCCGCGATCTACAAGCGTTCATGGCCGCTGCTGGAGCGCGTGGAAAAGGTCGATGACATGACCGTGCGCTTCGTCACCACGCAGCCAGACCCCACGCTGATCGGTCGCATCTCGCGTTATGGCTCGGAAATCTATTCGCAGCAGGGCTATGCCGCCGCCGAAAGCTGGCTTGCGCACGCGCAAAAGCCCATCGGCACTGGCCCCTACAAGGTGGTGCGTTTCGAAGATGACACCATTCTGGAGCTTGAGGCCCATGACGAGTACTGGGGCGGCACGCCCCCGATCAAGAAGCTGACATTCCTGGTGGTGCCCGAGGTGGCCAGCCGCGTGAACGGTCTGCTGTCGGGTGAATATGACTTCATTACCGATGTGCCCCCGGATCAGATTGACCTGATCGAACGCGAAGCCGGGTTTCATGTCGTTGGCGGCCCGATCACCAACCACCGCCTGATGGTGTTCGACAAGAACAACGGTGCCATGCAGGATCCGCTGGTGCGCCGCGCCATCACCCATGCCATCCCGCGCGAGGCGATCGTCGATGCCCTTTGGGGCGGCCGCACCCGCGTGCCTGCCGGTCTGCAGTGGGAATACTATGGCGATATGTTCATCGACGGCTGGGAAGTGCCCGAGTACAACCCCGAACTGGCCAAGGACCTGCTGGCCGAGGCCGGGTATGATGGCGAGCCGATCCAGATGCGCGTGCTGAACAACTACTACACCAACCAGGTCTCGACGGCGCAGATCAGTGCCGAAAGCCTGCGCCAGATCGGTCTGAACATCGACTTCCAGATGAAGGAAAACTGGCAGCAGATCACCGACCCCAGCGATGGCAAGCGCGCGATCCGCGACTGGTCGAACTCGGCCCCCTTCCCCGATCCGGTGGCCTCGATCGTGAACCAGCATTGCCAGAACGGCGGTCAGCAGCAGACCGGCGAATGGACCAATGAGGAGTTCAACGAGAACTGCCTGATCCTGGAACGCTCGATGGATCAGGACGCGCGCAAGGCTGCCTTTGCCCGGATGCTGGAGATCATCGAGCGCGAAGATCCCGGTTATACCGTGCTGCACCAGAACGCGATCTTCTACGGCAAACGCCAGGATATCGAATGGGAATGGTCGGGCCTGCAGTCGATGGACTTCCGCACCGAGAATTTCCGCATCAAGGGTATGCAGTAACCGCCCCCAGCCGGTCCGGGCCGCCATCATGCGGTCCGGGCCATTTGCTTTTGATTTCCCCCCAAACGGAGCCACCCATGACCACCCCCCTGATGCAGTTGCGCGGCTTGACCGTGGATTTCGACACCGGCCCGCGCTTCGTGCGCGCGTTGCACGGGATCGACATGGAGATCCGCCGTGGCGAGACACTGGGCGTGGTGGGGGAATCCGGGTGCGGCAAGTCGATCACATGGCTGGCAGCCCTTGGCCTTCTGGGCGGCGCACGCGTTTCAGGGCAGGTGTTGTTTGACGGCGATGACCTGCTGGGGATGGGTCCGCGCGCCCTGTCAAAGGTGCGCGGCGGGCGCGTGGCGCTGATTTTTCAAGACCCTGCCAGCGCGTTGAACCCGGTGCAGCGCGTGGGCCGCCAGATCGGTGAAGCACTGGCGCTCCATCGCGGCCTGCGCGGGGATGCCGCCCGAACCGAGGCGCGCCGCCTGCTGGACCGTGTGGGCATGTCCAACGCAGCCCAGCGGCTGAATGAATACCCGCACGAGCTGTCGGGGGGCATGAACCAGCGGGTAATGATCGCCATGGCGCTGGCGGGCGAGCCTGACCTGCTGATCGCGGATGAGCCCACAACCGCGTTGGATGCCACGATTCAGGCGCAGATCCTGGACCTGCTGGGCAATCTGCAACGTGAAACCGGCATGGCGCTGGCGCTGATCTCCCATGATCTGGGGGTGATCGCCGACATGGCCGACCGGGTGGCGGTGATGTACGCGGGACGGGTGATCGAAGAGGCCCCCGCTGCCGATCTGTTCGCTACGCCCGGCCATCCATACACGCGCGGTTTGCTCGCTGCCCTGCCTGATCTGGACGGCCCGCGTGCGCGATTGGCCGCCATCCCAGGTTCAGTTCCTGCCCCCAACGGGCTGCCGCCCGGTTGCGCCTTTGCCCGGCGCTGCGCCCATGTTGACGGGGTGTGCGAGACAGCCCCGCCGACCCTGCGCGTCTTACCGGACGCACCCGCCCGGCACGTTGCCTGTGCGCGCATGGATGCGCTGTGGTGTGGCCAAAATAGTGTCGCAGCCGCCCCACAGACACGCGAAAGGGCAAACGCATGAGCGATGTTCTGCTCTCGGCCCGCGCGTTGGCGCGGCATTACCCGGTGCGCCTGCCCGGTGGTTTGCTGGGCCGTCCGGCCACGCTCAAGGCCGTGGACGGCGTCGATTTCGATCTGGCGCGGGGCGAGGTTCTGGGGCTGGTTGGTGAATCCGGCTGCGGCAAATCCACCACCGCTAAACTGGTGCTGGGCCATGTGCCCCCGAGTTCGGGTGAGGTGCGGTTTGACGGAGCGCCAGTGCCCACCGACAGGCGCGCCGACTGGCGGCGGCTGCGGCGGCGCATGCAGATGATCTATCAGGATCCGCTGGGCGCGCTGGACCGCCGCTTGCCCATCGTTGCACAGATCGGCGAGCCCTTCGACATCCACTGCCCTGACATGCCCCGCCCCGAGCGGCGCGAGCGCGCAGCGGCACTGATGGCCTCAGTGGGGCTGCGCCCCGATCAGGCGGGCAGCTATCCGCACGAGTTGTCTGGCGGGCAGCGGCAGCGCGTGGTGATCGCTCGGGCACTGGCGCTAGACCCCGAATTGCTGGTTTGTGACGAGCCTGTGTCTGCGCTGGACGTGTCTATTCAGGCGCAGGTGCTGAACCTGATGTCGGATCTGCGCGACCGCACCGGCTTTGCTGCGCTGTTCATCAGTCATGACTTGAAAGTGGTGCGCCAGATGGCCGACCGGGTGGTGGTGATGTACCTGGGCCGCATCGTCGAGGAGGGGCTGCCCGATCAGGTGTTTCACGCGCCACTGCACCCCTATACGCAGGCGCTGGTATCGGCCGCGCCCACCCCGCACCGCCGCGCGCGCAACCGCATCGTTTTGCCTGGCGATCCGCCCAATCCTGTCGATGTGCCGTCCGGCTGTCCGTTTCACCCGCGCTGCCCCGCCGCTGTTGCCCGCTGCCGGTCCGAAGTGCCCAGCCTGGTTCGCGACGCAGGCCGCGCCGTCGCCTGCCATCTCGCCCAATCCGCCGGAGGTGATCTGTCTCCTGCCCCGCGTGCGCTCAAAGCAAAGGTCGCCTGATGCTGCTCTATACCCTGTCCCGTCTGGCCCGTGCTTTAGTTACCGTGGTGCTGATCGTCACGCTGGCCTTCATCATTCTGCGGATGACCGGCGATCCGTCGATCATCATCCTTGGACCCGACGCGCCCGAGCAGGCCTACGAGGCGTTCCGCCGCAACTGGGGCCTTGATCAGCCACTGATCGTGCAGTATTTCAAGTATTTCGGTGCCATTGCCGAGGGTGATCTGGGCCGGTCGATGCGCGATGGCCGCCCCGCGTTGGATGTGGTGATGGACCGCGTGCCGATGACACTGGCACTTACCCTGCCCGCGCTGGTGTTCAACCTGATCCTGGGGCTGGGGGCCGGGGTGTTCGCCGCGCTGAACCGTAACACATGGATCGACCGCGCGATCATGACCGTGTCGGTGGTGGGCTTTACCGTGCCCAGTTTCGTGATGGGGCTGGTGCTGGCGATGGTCTTTGCGGTGCAACTCAAATGGCTGCCCTCGGGCGGATCGGGCAGTTGGGCCCACGCCATATTGCCTGTGATCTCGATGGGCATGATCGGGGCGGCGGTGATCGCGCGCTTCACCCGCTCGGCCATGCTCGAGGTTCTGGGCCAGCCCTATATTCGCACGGCCAGCGCAAAGGGGCTGAGTTGGGGCGCGGTGGTGCTGCGCCACGCCCTGCCCAATGCTGCCATTCCGGTGCTGACCATCATCGGTTTCATGGTCGGCTCGCTGGTGGCGGGGGCGGTTGTGATTGAGAGCATCTTTTCCTGGCCCGGTCTGGGCCGGTTGCTGGTAGGGGCGGTAGCCAATCGCGATCTGGCGGTGGTGCAGACCATCCTGATTCTGATCGGTTTCACCATGGTGTTTGCCAATCTGATGGTCGATCTGGCCTATGGCTGGGTCGATCCGCGCCTGCGCATCCGCACGCTGTCCACCGCGAAATAAGGAACCCGACATGACCATCACAACACCCGACCCCCGGCAAGGCTCGGCCTCGGTCTTTACCGCGAAATCGCGGGCGCGCGCGTTCTTCCAGAAATACCCGATACTGATCCTGCTGTCGATCTTCTGGATCGTTCTGATGCTGGCGGTGGCAGGTCTTGGCCACCTGGTCGCCCCGCGCGATTTCATGGCGATGAACCTGTCCGAGCGCCTGTCCGAACCCGTTGGTATGGGCGGAACATGGGCCTATCCACTGGGCACAGATGAATTGGGCCGCGATGTGGTGTCGCGCCTCATTGCCTCGATCCGGATCAGCCTGACCATCGCCTTTCTGGCCACGCTGGTGTCCGCCACCATTGGTGTTGCGCTGGGGTTTCTGGCTGCTTTTCTGCGCGGGCGGGCCGAACAGACGATCCTGATGGTGATCGACGCGCAGGCAGCCATGCCCTTCATGATCATCGCGCTGGCCGTTCTGGCTTTCCTGGGTAATTCGCTGACGCTGTTCACCATCCTGCTGGGGTTTTATGGCTGGGAAAGGATTGCGCGGATCGCGCGCGGTCTGGCCATTGCCGCACAGGATCAGGGTTACGCCGCCGCGGTGCGTGATCTGGGGGCCTCACCCTCACGTATTTATGGCCTGCACATCCTGCCCAACATTGCCTCGACCCTTCTGGTGTCGATGACGCTGAATTTTCCCGAAGTAATCTTGCTGGAATCGGGTCTGTCCTTCCTCGGCCTGGGGGTGCAGCCTCCCGAAACCAGCCTGGGCGCAATGGTGGGATACGGGCGCGATTACATCCAGTCGGCCCCCTGGATCATGCTGGCTCCGGCGGCGGTGATTGTGGTGACCACACTGTGCGTATCGCTGCTGGGTGACTGGTTGCGCGATCTGTTCGATCCAACGCTACGGTAGGTCTACGCCAAACTTGTTCCATAGTACTCCTACCCGTGGCATTGCCAACTTGTTTAGCGTTGCTTGTACGAGCCCGAGCCGGTCCGATCAGGGGTCATTTCAACGGTGTAGTCTTTCCATAGTTTGAACGCATCGGTTCGAGCGTGGCAATAAGAAGATGCAGAGAGGCGATAACGACGGGGTCGGAAGACGATGTTGATCTGGTCATGGGCGGCAAGGAAACGCTGGGCCTGACTAGGTGATTTGAACCGCCCCATGAGCTTTTCTCGTTTTCGGGTTGGTCGATGTGACCCTTCGATCCGATTGTTCAAGCCATTATGTGCGCGATGGTCGGCGCCGGGAGCCAAGTCACGAATTGGCTTGATGTAGTTGCGTAACTTATCCGTGACAATCACTTGGGGTTCGCCAAAACGATTGATCAACCGCTGCAGGAAGCGCCTGGCCGCCTTGGCGTTACGTTGCTTTTGCACAAAGATGTCGAGCACCGTCCCCATTTGCATCAACGGCACGCCAGAGTCAGTACTTTTCGCCACCCATTGATATGACAACCTCATCGAGGTGCCATTTGTCTGCCGCTCCGGGACGATCGCGTTTGATACATGACGCGAAATGCCCGCCAAACCGGTTCACCCACTGCCGAACTGTCTCCCGGCCTACGATCCACTGCGCTCGGCGAGCAAGTCTTCTACATCCGCCGTGCTTAGCGAAAACCCGTGGTAGGCCCAAACGGCATAGGCAACAACGCCCCGGGGAAAACGAAAGCCTTTCAGACGCGGCATGTCCGATGGTATCTTCATGCTGAACTCTCTGGACTGAGGTCAGCGCGCAAACAAATTGGCAATGAGACCTATTGGAATATCAGAACGCGTTCCCTGACAAGTCCCCTGAGAGGGTTTGCCTAAGACGGCCTCGGTCAAACAGAGATACACTGGTGTCGTTCTCTGCTTGGGCAACGAGAAACTGTCGTTTGTGAATGGGAATTTCGCATTGGCAATAAGTTCTTTATGGGCGCACCTTGAGTGGTGATCGCGGTCATAAATCCGGGCTGATTGCGGCCTGGATCGTTCTGCTCTTGATTGATGGTCTGGCTACTCTCGGGCTGATGCGGCTTGAATTCGGGCACGGACTGGACCGGCTTTTTCAAAGCGATACGGCTCGGTATCAAGATTACGCTGCCTTTGCCGAAGAGTTCGGTGAAACAATCGAATTGCTGATCCGGGTGGAGGGCGAAGACCTTGCCGCCCCCGAGAGTCTGGCCGCACTCGAAACCTTTCTGATCGAGCTGCAACTGGCGGGGGAGACGTGGACCGTCCTGTCTCCTCTTTCGATTCCAGTGCCCGATGACCAAGGCGCAGCGGTCACTCTGGACCGGCTGAGGGGTCCGACCGCGGGCGCTTGGGCCCGGGCGTTTGACACTCAACCTCTGCTGTCGCGTTTCCTGAGGGAGGACCGCAAAGCGGCTCTCGTCACTGTTCTAGGCGTTGCCGACACATCTGACCTCGATGTGATCCGGTCTCTCGCAACGCAACACCTGGCCGACGGCGAACTTGATTTCGGTATCAGCGGCCTGCCAGTCATCCTGGACCGTTCTCGTGCGCTGCTGGTGCAGGATTTTTTGGTGCTGAACGGGGCAGGAGCAATCCTGGGCACCGCTGTCGCGGTGCTCGCGATGGGCAGTTTCTGGCTCGCTTTGATCACGCTTCTTTCCGCAGGAACCGCAGTGCTGTGGGCCATGGGTGTGATGGGATGGATGGGGATCGAGATCAACGTGATTTCGATCGCGTTACCAGTTCTGGTGCTGGCGCTGGCGTTTTCGGACGCCGTTCATGTGGGCCTGGACCAGCGCGCGTTGACGAAGGATGGCATGGCCAGCCCGGTCTGGCCGGCTCTGCGGAGGATTGGCCCGGCAGCATTGCTGACGTCGCTGACGACCGCGATCGCCTTTGCATCGCTCGGTGTGTCGGGGTCCGCGGTTCTGGCAGGGGTGGGGGCAGGGGGCGCCTTGGCGATGATCGTGGCGTGTTTTGGCGTGTTGGCGGCCAACGGCCTTGTAGGGGCCACCTTGCTGCGGGTTTTGACGCCGGATCGGATTTATCTGCCGCAACATAGAATGACATCGCGCCTGTTCGACTGGCAGATTCTTCCGAGGATAGGGCTGGCGGCCCCGCGTGCGGTTTCAATTGCCGCGATCGGCGTCGCGGCAATTGCAGCTTGCCTTTATCTGACGGCATCCCCGCGCTTTTCATTTGACGAAAACCTGCGGGAAAACGATCCCGCGCGCGCCGTTCTGGAACAGATCGAACGGGATTTCGGGGCTATGGCCGCGATACAAATACCTGTGGAGGCCGGATCGGGCGAACCAGTGGACATGGCGCGTTCCATTATCGCGGCGTTGCCACAACCGTTGGCGGAAAATGCTGTATCCTTGGCGGCGATGGCAGATGCAGCCGCCGCAGCGGGACTGTCTTTGGATGAGCTGATGAGGTCTATGGCCCCATGGGTTCAGAACGCTCTGATAGGTGGCGCCAACGGGCGGTTTCTGGTGTCGGTGCTTTTTGACGACACCGGAGCCAGGGACACCCGCGTGCTGAGCCGGGCCATCGAGCAGAGGCTGGACGAGGCGTTGCTGCCGGATCTGGCAGATCAGGTGGGACGCGTGACGGGCCCCTATGTGATGTCGGCCTTTGTCAGCGAAACGATGATCCGGGCCCTGAGTGTGAGCCTGCTGCTGTCCATTGCCGCCTCGGGCCTCATCATCGCGATCTGGCTTCGCAGTGCAAAGCTGGGTCTGCTGGCACTGGTGCCGAATGTGTTGCCCGTGGCGCTGGCGGGCGCGGGTATGGGCGTCAGCGGTCACGGGCTGTCCTTCGCGGCCGGGATTGCACTGACGCTCGCCTTCGGAATTTCCGTCGATGATACGATCCATGTCCTGAATCGCCTGCGGTTGGCCTCCAACGGCCTGCGACCGGCCTGTCTACATATCCGACCGGTGATGCAACAAGTGACACCGGCTCTTGTCATCACGACCCTGGTGCTCACGGCAGGACTGAGCAGCACACTTGCCGCAACCCTGCCAACCGTAGTAGTTTTCGGTATGCTTGCAATTACTGTGCTTTTTCTCGCGTTAATTTCAGATCTGCTGATTTTACCGGCTATGATCCAAAGGTTTCATCTGTGAAGCCCCGGGCGCATAGTTGGGCTTACGCCGCGTTTCTTATCTGTGGCGTACTTTACGGCGGTTCCGCAGAGGCGCAGGCACAGTCGCTGGCAGAAGCACTGGCCGGGGATTGGGTCGGCACTGGCACGTTGGCAAACGGATATGAGGCCGTGCCCCAGACCGGTCGATGCCGGGTAGAGATCGCACAGGGTGAGGATAAGGCGGTACTGGATATTACCGGGACATGTGCCATCCCTTCGGGCCGGTCGCGGTTTGCGCTGCGTGCCGTTCTGGACGGCGACAATCGGGTCCGTGCTGCGGCGCGGGCCAATGGGGTTGAGGGCACGACCCAATATGCCGGAACGGTAACTCGCACAGGGCTGGACATCGTATCGCGCGCACCTATCATTCTGGATGATGCTCAGTTTCAATCGCGCTTCGTGATCAAGTTGCCGGCTAAGAACGCGTTTCGTATGCTGCACTGGCTCCAGCCCGCAGATGCGGCGAGCGCCAGACAAACCCTCGCCATGGATTTCCAGCGGAAGCAGGGTATGCCATGATCGGGGGGGCGGATATGGGCCGCCGAACCGGATGGCTGATCACGCTTGCGATACTGGCTTGGGCCGGGAACATGATCTATGCCTTCGGCGCCCCCGGGGGGTGGATCAAACACCTTTCTCCCGCCATCGTTGCCGCAGCGCTGTTGGCCTATGTCATCCGGCATGGCGGCCTGCGTTATGGCGGGCCAATGATGCTGCGGTTCGTCGTTACGGTTTTCGCCGTCGGCTGGACTTTTGAAAGCCTCAGCGTGCTGACCGGGTTTCCCTTCGGCCGCTACCATTACACAGATGTGATGGCCCCCTTCATCGGGCATGTTCCGGTCTTCGTTCTCCCGGCCTATCTGGTGATGGGCTATGCTGCGTGGTCCCTAGCAACTCTTATGCTGGACGGCCGAACGGTGGAGCTGGCCCCGCAATCGGCATGGCGGACGCCTTTGCTGGCGGCCTTCCTGATGGTATTGTGGGATTTGTCCATGGACCCGCTGCGTGCCACGGTCGAAGGCAGGTGGGTCTGGATCGACGGCGGGGCGTATTTCGGCGTACCAGTCACGAATTATGTTGGCTGGTTTCTGGTCACATGGGTGATGTTTCAGTGCTTTGCCTTGCAACTCGGGCAGCAGGCTCCACGCATTGTGCCCGGATTGGTGCAGGACAAAGGGTATTGGCTGTCCATTCCCATTGCCTATGCCGCCTTCGCCGGAGAGTATTTGCTGAACCCGTTTACGGGACATGGCCAATCGCAGGGGTTCGTCAATGCAACCGAACTCCGGGTTCAGGAGATTTTTACGTCAGTTGCGATGATCGCATCTTGTACCTTGATCCCAGCGATGGCTCTTGGGCTGTTCCGGGCACTCAAAACGACCGTTGCGGAGCGATATGATGCGCCGTTCCCGCGCGATGGCAGGTCGACCGGAAAGGCCACGCGATGAGTCGACCGGATACGGAAAGCGTGGAGCTGCACCGCTGGAAGACCAGGGCCGAAACCGTGGACGGAGAGCTCTGCACGATGATCGAGGCGTTCAGGGCGACCGGACCCGACCATCCCCATCACATCCACCAGTTGTTCGCCGAGTTGTATCTTTGTACGACGCGGCATTGGCTTGCCCGCCTGGCCGACCGCGAAGACAGCGAATATGCCTATCGCGTGATTTGCCATTTCTTGCAGTTCTACAAAGACCACGTGCTGGACCGGATCGACCATCCGCTGGATACCATCGCGCCGCATTGGCGCAGCTATCACCGCATGGCGCGACGTCAGACCATCCAGTCGCCGATTTCGGCACACCTGATCCTGATTTCAGTGGGTGCCCGGGCACACACGCACGGTGACCTGGGGCATGCCATGTCTTTGGCGGAAAAAGATATTGCGCACCGGTGCGGATCGGGATCAGCATCGCTTGCCGAACGCCAAAAGATTTTCGGCGGCATTGCGGATGACGCATTTTACCATGCAGCACTTGATTACGTGGCACTGCACCACGCCCGTCAGGCAGGTTGGCGGCGCATTGTTCTCAAGCTCTATCGCGTCGGGCTGTACACGCTGAGGCCGGTGTGGCTGTCGGTGTTTCAATGGTGGCGCCGCACAGGATACGGCAAAGTGGTCGCTGCCACGGCGAGGTCGCGTACGACATACTGGGGGAAGGATTCACCTCAAGACCTCTGAATCGCCGGAGGGAGTGGGTGATCAGTTCCTCGACCTGAGCGAGTTCGACGTTGCGGTACTCGCCACCATCGCCTACCATCAGCCCGTCACCCGCGATGGCCTGAAGGACATCGTCGGCAAGGAGGTCAGACGTAACCTGATTGATCCTCCCCCAATGAAGTGGTCCGCCGTTATGTTTAGGAAAACGGAGGATCAGAATGGCTACGAAACGACACAAGCGCGAGGAAATTGTCGCGAAGCTGCGGCAGGTTGAGGTGCTTGTCGGGCAAGGCATGGCGCGGGTGGATGCGATCCGCGAGGTTCGCATTACCGAGCAGACCTATTATCGCTGGCGCAAGCAGTATGGCGGTATGGGAACCGACCAACTCAGGGAGTTGAAGCGTCTCCAGAAAGAGAACGAACGGCTGAGGAAAGCTGTGTCAGACCTGACGTTGGACAAGCTCATCCTGAAGGAGGCTGCACGGGGAAACTTCTGAGCGCCGCTCGCCGCCGGGCCTGCATCGATCATGTGCGCAGCACGTTCACAATCTCTGAGCGTCGGGCTTGTCGTGTCCTGGGCCAGCACCG
>NZ_VINQ01000131.1 GCF_008369105.1 Aquicoccus porphyridii
TTCGCGCTCTGGCGCGGGCAGCGCCTGGAATCCATCGAGGTGCTCGCCTGCGCCGACTACCCGCGGCCTGAACTGGCCGTGCGCGACTACCTGGCGCGGATCGGCGAATCGGTGGCGAACATCGACTCGGTCTGCCTGGCCTGCGCCGGTCCGGTCGGGGCGGCCGATTTCCGTTTCACCAACAACCACTGGGTGATCAATCGTGCCGCGTTCCGCGAGGAGCTGGGGCTGGATCACCTGCTGCTGGTCAACGACTTCAGCACCATGGCCTGGGCCGCCTCGCGGCTAGGTGCGGACGAGCTGGTGCAGGTCCGCGCCGGCAGTGCCCAGGCGGATCGCGCCCGGCTGATCATCGGTCCCGGCACCGGCCTTGGCGTCGGCAGCCTGCTGCCGCTGGGCGGGGGACGTTGGGAAGTGCTGCCCTGCGAGGGCGGGCACGTCG
>NZ_VINQ01000132.1 GCF_008369105.1 Aquicoccus porphyridii
GCTCGGCCGTGGATGGCCAGCAGGCCAGCGCTCTGCTGCAACGCCTGGCGCCGGCGCAATCGACCCTGGAACGCGCCCTGGCCCTGACCTGGCTGCAGGGCGCCCTGGCCCAGGCGCCGCAGGGCAAGCTGCCGCAGCCGCCGAAGGACTGGCAGGCGCAGCGCGGCGCCAGCGGCGAAACCTACTGGCAATGGCGCGGCCGCGGCATTCCGAGCTGGGTCGACCTGGACGAGGCGCCGGCCCGGCCGTTGCCGGTTGCGCTCAGCTACCGCAGCGCCCAGGCGCCGAGCGGGCAACTGCCGGTGCAGATCAGCCGTCGTCTGCTGCGCCTGGTGCCCGGTGAGGGGGCGTTCGAGTTCAAGGTCGAGGAGGTTGGCGACAAGCCGCTTTCCAGCGACGAACTGTATCTCGACGAAGTGACCCTGAACGTTCCGGAAGACAC
>NZ_VINQ01000133.1 GCF_008369105.1 Aquicoccus porphyridii
TTGGCGAAGGCGATGAAGCGACGCGCCTCGGCGCCGCGCTTCGAACCCTTGACCACCGCCCAGTAGTCCATGCCGTACAGGCTGCCCGGCCATACCAGGGCCAGGTTGCGCCCCGCGCGGTGGGCGTCGGCGATGCGCCCGGTGTAGGTGGACGTCATCACCACGTCGCCGGCGGCCAGCCACTGCGCCGGCTGCGCTCCCGCCTCCCACCACTGGATGTAGGGCTTGAGCTGGCCCAGCTTGGCGAAGGCACGGTCGGCACCGGCGCGGGTCGCCAGCAGCGGATAGACCTGCTCGCGTGGCACGCCGTCGGCGAGCAGGGCGAACTCCAGGTTGTAGATCGCCCGCTTGCGCAGGCCGCGCTTGCCGGGGAAGCGCTGGACGTCCCAGAAGTCGGCCCAGGACGCCGGCGGCTGTTGCAGCCGGTCGGCGTCGTAGCCGA
>NZ_VINQ01000134.1 GCF_008369105.1 Aquicoccus porphyridii
CGACCAGATCCGCGTGCAGCGCCAGGAAGACGGCACCCTGCGCTTCGTACAGATTCCCGCCGCACAGAGCGCGCTGATCTCCCTTGACCCGAAGGACGGGGCGATCCGCTCGCTGGTCGGCGGCTTCTCCTTCGAGCAGAGCAACTACAACCGCGCGATCCAGGCCAAGCGCCAGCCGGGCTCCAGTTTCAAGCCGTTCATCTACAGCGCGGCCCTGGACAACGGCTTCACCGCCGCCAGCCTGGTCAACGATGCGCCGATCGTGTTCGTCGACGAGTACCTGGACAAGGTCTGGCGACCGAAGAACGACACCAATACCTTCCTCGGCCCGATCCCGCTGCGCGAAGCCCTGTACAAGTCCCGCAACAGGGTCTCGATCCGCGTCCTGCAGGGCCTGGGCATCGAGCGGGCGATCAGCTACATCACCAAGTTCGGCTTC
>NZ_VINQ01000135.1 GCF_008369105.1 Aquicoccus porphyridii
TTCCATCGCCGGTCTGCCGGGCGTGGTGGCGGGCTTCAACGGCAAGCTGGCCTGGGGCATGACCATGGTCCTGGGCGACAACCAGGATCTCTACCTGGAACAGTTGCGACGCCAGGGCAACCGGCTCTATTACCTGGCCGACGGCAAGTGGCAGCCAACCCGCGAACGCCAGGAAACCTTCTTCATCAAGGGCCAGCGGCCGATCCGCGAGGTCATCCACGAAACCCGCCATGGCCCGCTGCTCAACAGCGCCCTGGGCGAGCGCAAGAACATCCTCCAGCCGCTGCCGCTGAAGAGCGGCTACGGACTGGCCTACCGGAGCATCCAGCAGGAAGCCGACAAGACCCTGGACGGCTTCTTCGACCTGTCGCGGGCCAAGACCATCGAGCAGGCCTTCGACGCCACCCGCGAGATTCGCGCGATGCCGCTGAACATC
>NZ_VINQ01000136.1 GCF_008369105.1 Aquicoccus porphyridii
CCCGCAAGAACATCCAGGAAGGCGCGGTCACCGAAGGCTATTCGGCCGATCGCCAGACCGTCCTGCGCCTGCTCAACGAAGCGCTCGCCACCGAGTTGGTCTGCTTCCTGCGCTACAAGCGCCACTACTTCATGGCCACCGGCCTTAAGGCGAGCATCGCCGCCGCCGAGTTCCTCGAGCACGCCAACCAGGAAATGCAGCATGCCGACCAGTTGGCCGAGCGCATCATGCAACTGGGCGGCGAGCCGGACTTCAATCCGCGCGGCCTGGAGGAGCGCTCCCATGCCGAATACGTCGAAGGCAAGACCCTGAAGGACATGGTCACCGAGAACCTGATCGCCGAGCGCATCGCCATCGACAGCTATCGCGAGATCATCACCTACCTCGGTAACGACGACCCCACCACCCGACGCATTTTCGAGGAGATCCTGGCCC
>NZ_VINQ01000137.1 GCF_008369105.1 Aquicoccus porphyridii
AGGCGGCCACCATTCGCCTGCAAAGCCACGCCGCTCGCGGCTTTTAGAGAAGAATCGGCACTTTCCAGCGACATTTTTACGCTGCGTTGTTATGTCGCAGCCGCTGTCTATACTCCCACTCGAATGCTGAACCTGATGAACCCGGCCTGCCTTGCTGTGTGCCGAGGTGCGACGGTCAAAGTTCGTTGTCTTGGCGGTCCACCCCTTGGCCGTTGGCGTCTGCCGGCGGGATAAAAACAACGATAAGGGGAACCCGAATGCTGCGACATCCACGAGTCTGGATGGGCTTCCTTTTGCTCTCGGCGATCAGCCAGGCGAATGCCGCCTGGACGGTCAACATGGCCCCGGGCGCTACCGAGGTGAGCCGGTCCGTCTTCGACCTGCACATGACCATCTTCTGGATCTGCGTGGTGATCGGCGTGCTGGTCTTCGGCG
>NZ_VINQ01000138.1 GCF_008369105.1 Aquicoccus porphyridii
CGAGGAAGGCTCGGGCCTGGAAAACGAACTGTCCGTCGTCGAAGGCATGCAGTTCGATCGCGGCTACCTGTCCCCCTACTTCGTGAACAAGCCGGACACCATGGCTGCCGAGCTGGATAGCCCGCTGCTGCTGCTGGTCGACAAGAAGATCTCCAACATCCGCGAAATGCTGCCGGTGCTGGAAGCCGTCGCCAAGGCCGGCCGTCCGCTGCTGATCGTCGCCGAGGACGTCGAGGGCGAAGCCCTGGCCACCCTGGTGGTGAACAACATGCGTGGCATCGTCAAGGTCGCGGCTGTCAAGGCTCCGGGCTTCGGCGATCGCCGCAAGGCCATGCTGCAGGACATCGCCATCCTCACCGGCGGTACCGTGATCAGCGAAGAAGTCGGCCTGAGCCTGGAAGGCGCTACCCTGGAGCACCTGGGCAACGCCAAGC
>NZ_VINQ01000139.1 GCF_008369105.1 Aquicoccus porphyridii
ATACGGTGGAGCACCTGCTCTCGGCCATGGCCGGCCTGGGTATCGACAACGCCTACGTCGAGCTGTCCGCTTCGGAAGTGCCGATCATGGATGGCAGCGCTGGTCCGTTCGTATTCCTGATCCAGTCCGCCGGATTGCAAGAGCAGGAAGCTGCCAAGAAGTTCATCCGCATCAAGCGCGAAGTCAGCGTGGAAGAGGGCGACAAGCGCGCCGTCTTCGTTCCGTTCGACGGCTTCAAGGTCAGCTTCGAGATCGATTTCGATCATCCGGTCTTCCGTGGTCGCACCCAGCAGGCCTCGGTCGATTTCTCCAGTACTTCCTTCGTCAAGGAGGTCAGCCGCGCCCGTACCTTCGGGTTCATGCGCGATATCGAGTACCTGCGTTCGCAGAACCTGGCACTCGGCGGTAGCGTGGAGAACGCGATCGTGGTCGA
>NZ_VINQ01000140.1 GCF_008369105.1 Aquicoccus porphyridii
TGGTTGCGGTCGCCTTCGGTGACCTTCTCGCACCACATGTAGATCCAGGTCCACACGCTCTGCGGGCAGGTATAGCCGCACCAGACGCGACCGGCGAACACGGTGATGAAGAACAGGCCGAAGGCGCAGACGATCAGCAGCCAGGAAAGCAGCATGAAGTCCTGCGGCCAGAAGGTGGCGCCGAAGATGTAGAACTTGCGCTCGGGCAGGTCCCACCAGACGGCCTGGCGGCCGCTCCAGTTGAGCCAGACGGTACCGAAGTAGAGGAGGAAGAGCGCCGCACCGCCCACCATGCGCAGTCGGCGGAAGATACCGGTGAAGGCCCGGGTGTAGATCTTCTCGCGCTTGGCGTAGAGATCGTTGTTATTGGTGTCGCCCTTGGCAGGCGGGGTGACGTCTTGAACGGGAATCTGTTTGCTCATCAGTGCGTACC
>NZ_VINQ01000015.1 GCF_008369105.1 Aquicoccus porphyridii
GCGCGAGGCGGACTTTCAAATATAAATCCACGACTAAAATCTCCCGCCCTCCCTGCAAACAGAAAGGGCCAAAGTGGCAACATTTTACGCTGCCCGCAGCGGGATTATCACGCCACTTCCGTGGCTCACTTTTGCACTGCCGTTCTCACATATTGCAACTCAAGGCCACGCCACTGGTTGCTACGATTACCGTGGTGGAGATCTATGCCGTATCCTCGCGCGTGCGGGCGGATACCTTCATCGTCTACGAGCCGCTCTTGCTACTCGCCGTGGCCTATTTGCTGGTGGCGGGAGTCATCACCCTGCTGTTCGGCCGCTGGGAGCGGCGCGGATCGGGCGCGGACCTGTCCCGCGCCACCACGCCCGCAGCCGAAAAAGCAGCCACGCAACCCTGAGGGGGCAAGGGCGAGAGGCCCCCTTCTTCGCGGTGGCGACTGGGCGGGCAGGTCTAGCCGTGTGGGGCAGCTCTGCGTTTCTTCATAAGCTTCTGTACCACCGTTTTACCCACAACGACGACGATGACGATCAGGATCAACACCACGGAAATGGCGGCTATGGCCGGGTCGATGTTATCGCGCAGCCCCTGCCACATGAGCCGCGGCAGGGTGACGGCATCGACGGAGGTGATGAAGATCGTGACGGCGATCTCCTCCCACGACAGCACGAAGGTCAGCAGAAACGCCGCGATCACGCCGAACTTAATGTTGGGCAGGATCACCTTGAATATCCGCGTTCCCAGCCCTGCGCCCATAGCCCGCGCGGCCAGATCCATGCGCCGGTCAACCTGGGCGAGCGAGACACTCACCAGCACCACGGCGAATGGCACGATCATCACGGAATGGGCCAGCGCCACGCCGAACATCGTGTCATAGGCCACGATGCCGTTGAAATTCGACAGGGTGATCAGAAAGAAATACAGCGTCAGCGCCGATACAACCGGCGGCGCCACCATTGGCAACAGCGCCAGCCCCATAAGTACCCCGGCGAAGCGGGGCCGGAACATCCATATCCCAAGACTGAAAAACGTGGCCAGCGCGGTAGAGAAAGCGGCGCTCAGCACTCCGATACGCAGCGACAGCCAGATGCCTTCGATCCATTCGCGATCTTCGATCAGCGTGCGATAATGACGCAGGGACAGTTCGCCCGTAGGAACCGAAAGAAACCTCTTGGGCGTAAACGACACCGGCACCACCGCCAGCAGCGGCATCAGCATGAAGATCGCGATCAGTACGGTCAGGATAACGGTCAGACGGCGGGGGCGCGAACTGATCATTTCTCAGCCCCGGGCCGGATCTGTTTCAACAGAAGGGACAGAAGCGCCGAAACGGCAAGCATCAGTATGACGCTGATCGCGGCGGCCAGCCCCCAGTCCGGGCTCTGGAATATGCGCAGGTAGATCAGCTCGGCCACCATGACGCTTCGACCACCACCAAGGATCGCAGGCGTGATGAAAAAGCCTATGGCAAACACAAACACAAGCAGTATCGCACCCAGAATGCCTGCCGCCGTCATCGGCACGAAGACCTGCAAGAACACGCGTGCGCGGCCCGCGCCCATGCCGCGCGCTGCCATCAGCACACGTTCGTCGACCATGCGCATGGCCGAGGCGAGCGGAAACACCGCGAAGGGAACCATGAAGTGGATCATGCCGACCGTGACCCCGAATTCGTTGCGCACAAGGCGCAGAGGATCGTCCAACAATCCGGCGGCTTCCAGCCATTTGTTGAGGATGCCACGATTTGACAACAGCGCCAGCCAGCCGAAGGCCCGGGTCAATACGGAAATCCAGAAGGGGATGAGGATGCATAATTCGGTTAACATGCGCACCAGCGGCGAGCCGCGCACCCAGAGCAATGCCAGGAAATAGGCCATTGCCACCGAAATCAGCGTGACAATCACGCAGATGCGCAGCGTGCGCCAGAAAACCGAGAGGACCAGCGGGTCAGCCAGCGCTGCCTTGTAGTTCTGCAGTCCCGGTTCGGGAAGTGTCACGCTCCACCCCACGACGCCGGCGAAGGGCAGCACATAGGCTAGCGACAGAAACGCCAGCAGCGGCGCCAAAAGGATCATGGGGCGGAAACGACGTGCCATTGGTAAACCTCGAAACGGCGTAAGATTGCTCCGGCCCACGGGCCGAAGCAGCGGCGGGTATTACGACGAGACGATACCCAGATAGGCATCGAGCGCCGCGCCGTAGTTCTCTTCGTACCAGGCGACGTCCAGCGGTACCTGCTTTTCAAAGTTTCCGGCAGCCACCGGGTTATAGCGGCGTTCATCCTCGGGGATCAGGTCATCCGTCTCGGGGTTGGCCGGACCCTGATAGAGCATGTCGAACATGACTCTCTGCCGCTCGGGCTCCTGGGCAGAGGCAATGAACTTCATAGCAGCCTCGGCGCCGCCGGGGTTGCCCTTGAGCACCGCCATCGCGCCGGGCGACAGAATACCGTCCTGCCATATGAAATTCACCTCACCGTCCGTGTCCTGTTCCAACAGCCGCGCGCGGGTAGACCAGATCAACGCCATTGAGGCCTCGCCGTCGAGCATCAGCGTTTGGCTCTCCGCCCCATTACCCCAGAAGCTGATCACATGCATCTTGAAGTCCTTCAGTTTGTTGTGGGCGCGTTCGATATCCAGTGGATACAGGTCCTCTTGCGCCACGCCGTCGCCCATAAGCAGCGCCTCCCACATGCCAGCGCCCCATTTGTACATGGCGCGCTTGCCCGGGAAGGTTTCCACATCGAAGAAATCGGCCATCGACGTCGGGGGGTTGTCCCCGAACTTCGTGGCGTCATAGGCGATGATATAGGAAAAGAAGTAGCTGGATGCCGAATATTCCCAGCCAAAGCCGTCACGCATCTTGGACTTGTCGACCACGTCATAGTCGATCGGTTCGATCATGCCCTGCTTGCCCAAGGCTTCGGCCGAAAACGCATCGGCGTCTACGATGTCCCAGGTGGGATTGCCACTTTCGAACTGCGCCTTGATCGCGCCTTCCGTCGGGCCCGAGCCGTCCTGGCGAACCCGAATGCCGTTCTCTGCCTCGAAAGGTTGACCGTATGCTTCATCATAGGCGTCGACCGCATCGCCACCCCAGCTTACAAAGACAAGCTGCCCGTCATCGGCCAGCGCCGGTGTCCCGCGAGCAAGCACCGTGGTGCCCAGCAGGGCGGCGCCGAGTTGGGCGAAGGTCCGGCGAGAAATTTTCCCTTTCCGCGCGTTCTCGGTCAGTATTTCAAGCTGGTCTTCCACGAAATGTTTAGTGTGATTCATTGCCTTGTCTCCCTTGTCGATGAGGCCCTACAAAAGAAACCCCTTCTGTTCAGGCCAAGTGGCCCAGATGTCGCTGCCGGGGGCCAAACCCTCCGGCAACTGATCGGTGGTGTGGTTCAACGTGAGGGCTGTGTTGTCGGGGCCTCGCAGATCAATGCGCGTCTCCGCACCCAGATAGGTCAGATCGGACACTGTTGCCCGGATCGCGTTGCCGGTTTCCGGCGGGGTCAATGTCAATGTCATGTATTCGGGCCGGACAGCGAGAGTCTGACCGTCCTCGCGACCTATGGCACGCAGGGCGCGTCCACCGAACTGACCGCGCAACATGACACCGTCGCGCACCGTGTCGGTGAGAGGCAACAGGTTGATATCGCCCAAAAACTCGGCCACGAAGCGGTTTTCCGGCCGCTCGTACGCCTCGCGCGGTGGAGCGATTTGCTGTAGCCGGCCCTGCTCGAAAATCGCAACACGCGACGACAGGGCTAGCGCCTCGGACTGATCATGGGTGACGAATACAAAGGTGGTGCCAGTCTCTCGGTGCAGGCGCCGCACTTCATCCTGCATCTGCCCTCGCAGGTTCTTGTCGAGCGCTGAAAACGGTTCGTCCAGCAGCATCACCGGCGGTTCGCTGGCCAGGGCACGTGCCAGCGCCACGCGCTGTTGCTGGCCGCCCGAAAGTGCATCGGGCCGCTTGCGCTGGTGTCCGTCGAGACCCACCATCTCGATGATCTCGGCCACCCGCGACTTGATCCGCGATGCACTCCATTTCTGCACCTTGAGAGGAAATATGATGTTCTGCTCGACAGTCATATGAGGAAACAGCGCATAGCCCTGGAAGACCATGCCAAAACCGCGCTTTTCGGCAGGCACATTAGTCATGTTGGCACCGTCGAGCGTCATCCGCCCACGACTGGGATCCTCGAATCCTGCCAACAACATGAGAAACGTGGTCTTACCCGAGCCGGAAGGCCCAAGAAGCGTCAGGAATTCGCCGCGCCCAACGGTCAGAGAGATATCGTGAAGCGCAGTGAAACCGCCAAAGTCCTTGCCGATGTTTTCGACGCCAATCTCGGCGGCACGGCTATTGATCGTCATCGGACCTCCCTCTTTGTAGAGTAAGCGTAGAGGCGGCTACCGGGCAGGTGCAATTGAAATCTTTTACCGAAATCGGCAAACAAAATTTGTCAAGGACAGCTTATCGCTCCCGCCCCACGATCGCGTCATGCACCCAGCGGCGGAAGGCAGAAGCAGGAGCTAGATCTTTATTCTGTGACGGGATGGCTAAGTAATAGGCGTTCTGCGATTTGATCTCGATATCCGTGACCCGGATCAGCTGGCCGCTTTCCATCGCGGCGGTGCAGATGAATTCGTCGCCCATGGACACGCCCTGACCCGCAAGCGTGGCGGCATAGACCAAGTTCATGTCGGCAAACACCGGCCCTCTGTTTGCCTCCTTCGGGAGCCTGCCCGCTGCGCTCATCCAGCGTTGCCAATCTTCGGTACTGCCCAGATGCAACAAATCAGCGCGCAGGATGTCGCCCGGCGATTGGATTCCGCCCAGCCGATTGGCAAGGCTGGGGCTCATCAGTGGTACAAAGGCCACCTCCCGCAACAATTCAACCTCGACACCTGCCATGTCACCGCTGCCAAAAGCTATAAAAACATCGACTTCCGGATTCGACACATCCTCCAGCCGTCTGGGGGTCACGATGCGAATATCCACATCCGGACAGGTGGCGCGGAAAGCACTGATGCGCGGAGCAAGCCAGAAAGCGGCGAAGCCGGGGGTGCAACTGACCGTCAACCGCCCCGACAACCCGCGTCCGGCATTGCGTGATGCCGAGCTTGAAATGGCTGACAACGCCGCACGCACATCCGTCGCATAATGACGCCCCTGCGCGGTCAACTCGATCCCGGTGCCGACACGGTTGAACAGGACAAAGCCCAGATCTCGTTCCAGCAAGCGCAGCTGATGACTAACTGCGCTACGCGTCAGGTTCAGCTCTTCCGCCGCCGCACGCACCGTTCCCTGCCGCGCGAAACACTCGAGAGCGCGCAGGGCCTGAGTCGAAGGAATGCGGGACATGGGTAAGTCTCCTTTGCTGCGACCTTACCTTATAGGGGATCGGGAGGAGGTCTAGCAGCTTGGTGAGCGAATTTTGCCAATGGCGGAAAAAGGTTTCACTATGACACGTCGCGTTTCGCTGGCTAACTGACGTCGAAGAAGGAGACCCACGTGACCTTGTCCGACGCACAGACCAAAGCCTTGGCCACCGTGGACGCCCGCATGCCCGAGCTGTCGGACTGGTGTGCCACGATATTTGATTTCGGCGAAACGGCGTGGCGCGAGTATCGCTCGGCGGAATGGTATGTGAACCGCCTGCGGGCAGAAGGCTTCACGGTCGAGGAAGGATCGGGTGGCATGCCCACCGCCTTCTGTGCCGAATGGTCGAATGGCGATGGCCCGGTGATCGGCATGTATGCCGAATACGATGCCATTCCTGGTAATTGCCAAGCAGCGGCCACGCAGCGGGCCCCGCGCGAGGGGCTGGGATTTCAGGCCGGGGGGCACACGGACCCCCATTCCGGACTTGGCATCGGGGCGCTTGGGGGGCTTCTGGCCACCAAGGCGGCGATGGAGGCACAAGGCATAAAGGGAGGTCTGCGCTTCACCGGCGAACCGGCCGAAAAGGTGCGCGGCTCGAAGCCGATCCATGCTGCCAAAGGCTATTATGACGGTCTGGCGGCGATGCTGTCATTCCACCCGTTTTACATGCTGCCGCTGTGCAATACCGTGCGATGGGACACTCATTGCGGTGCCGCCCATTCGATGGTCTATCGCTTCATCTGCGACGCGCCCGAATCCTGGGGAATGGGCGACGGTGCCCCGATCCCACAATCGCACTCCGCGATCCGCGCGCCAGGTGCCTCCGAGGCGCTGATCGCCATGTTCCAGATGTCGAAGGCGCTGCGCGATTCGATGTTACCTCATCAGGGCGGCTGGTCGATCTCCGAGGCGGTTCTGACCGCAGGTCAGGCGACGGCGGACAATCAACCGGCGGGCCTTGCGGAACTGCAGTATATGCTGCGTACTCCCGACGTGGAGATGGCCGAACAGGTGACGGCGGCGCTTGACCGCAACGCCGAAGCGGTGGCCGCCATGACCGGGTGCCGCTGGGAGCGGCACTGGGTCTGCAAGTCGCGCCCCGGCTTGGCCAATCACGCGATGGCAATGATCGTGTGGAACGCGATGCAGGTGGCGGGACCGCCGCAATGGGACGACGAGGCGGTACAGGTCGCGCAAGAAATCCAGTCGAACCTCGGGCTCGACCCCATGCCCGCCCCTTTCATCGACGAAATGAGCCGCCTGACCCATCCGCATGAAGCCGAAGCCATCCTGCGCCGCGATTTGCCTCCACGCCAAGCCAACAGCACGTCAGACGATTATACCGACATGAGTTGGCACACGCCCTTGGCCCGGTTCTACATTGCGCGCCCCGCGCTCAACCCCGCCGGGGCGCCCTATCCCAACTGGGTGATGAACGCCTTGGGCGGCATTCCGGCCACAATCGACCCGATGGTGCGCAGTGCCGCAAGGGTTCTGTCGCTGTCGGCGTTGCGCCTGCTGGAAGACAAGGCCGCCCGTGACGCGGCCTGGGCCGAATTCGAAGAACGCACGGGCGGCGGTGTAGGTGGCGATCGCTGGGTGGCTCCGCTTTGCGATTACGAGCCGCCAATTCATTTCCGCTGGCCGGAATACATCGAAACCCCGCGCGGGCGCAACTGGTGGATACCATCGACCATGCCCGGCGCGTGACCTGAGGAGAAAAAAGATCATGCTTGACAAGACCGCGAACGACTTCACCATACAGGCCCGTATCACGGGCGGTGGCACTGCGCCCATGCAGAACTGGCGCCTGCCGAACGAAACCGACCCGCTGAGCGACGTGCTACTCGGCTCGCCCGCGCATCTCAAGCACTTGGCGACATCGAGTCTGTCGAGGAAGCACCTACGCGAAGATCCCTGCGACATCCAGGTGGCGCAGGGCCAGCACGCAGAGATGGTTTCGGCTTATGAACATTTCGGCGTCACGGTGCACATGCACCGGCCCGAGCCGGAACTGCCGATGCAAGTCTATGCACGTGATTCCTCGGTGATGACGCCCTACGGCGCGATCATCACGGCCATGTCTCAGTGGTGGCGCCGGGGCGAAAACTACGCCGCCATCCGTACCTATGAAAGGCTCGGCATCCCGATCTACGATATGGTGACCGCCGGCACTTTCGAAGGCGGCGATTTCAACGTGATCGAGGAAGGCTGCGTGCTGATCGGCTGTGGTGGAGCGCGCACCAATGAGGCAGGTGCACGTCAGGTCGCGGGCTGGTTCGAGGACGAAGGCTGGGAGGTGAAGCTGGCCTTCATAGACGAATACTACGTTCACATCGACCTGATGGTTGTCCCCATCGCCGAAAAGCTTACTGCAGTCTGTACCGACTGCACCGACCCCTGGATCGTCGATTGGCTGAAGGGCAAAGGGCATGAAATCATTGATGTACCCTTCCGCGACACCATGAACCTTGGCTGTAACGTGATGAGCCTCGGCAACGGCCGGGTGATCGCACCGGAACGGTCGAAAACCCTGGTCGAAGCGCTGCGCGCACGCGGCTTCGAGGTGGCCGCCATCGACACGGCGGAAATCTCCAAGACCGGCGGCGGCATTCACTGCATGGCGCAATCCCTTCGCCGGGGCTGACAATTCCTTGGGTTTTGTATTTGCTGAATCGGATCAAGGAGGTATCTGATGCGAACCGGACCTGTGCCGATTGCACCGCGACGCGCCCTGTCCACGACTATCGAACCCATACCCTCGACACCCTTTGCAGTCGGTTTCGCACCAATGTGCCTCGCTATTGTCGGTGTGCCTGTGGTGCAAAATCCGATACCGTTTCTCAGGGACCGGTTTCGCCGTTCACGAAGCTCATTCCGGATAGGTCGACGCCGGGCTAGCAGCGTCCTGAGGCCGAGCGTGAGTCGGGCCATTCCCTTTAGGAGGCGGTGCAGATTTTAGAAACGCTTCTGCCTTGTGCACAGCAGTTCAACACCACGGTACGTAATCGCCTAGGTAAGGTTGCGCAAATGATAGCTGACGACGAACAAACCGAGATCAAGGCTGACGAAAAATGCGCCGTCGCCTCCATTGATCAGTATTCTGGACGGCACTCATATCCGGTGCTGATCGGAGTATCAAAGACGCCATCTTGATATCGTAGTTGGCAAGATCGAAGGCCTCAATAAGAGCCATCGCATTGGTCTGGTTCAACAGACCGCACGCTCCCCCGCTAGGGTCAGGACTCATTGAGTTTCAAAGCCAGTAGATGACGATGGCCGCGAGAGCAATAGCGGACAGGAAGACCTTGGGACAGCGATCATAGCGTGTCGCTACTCGTCGCCAATCCTTGAGTCTGCCGAACATGATCTCGATGCGGTTGCGCCGGTTGTAGCGGCGTTTGTCGTATTTGACAGTTGCCTTGCGCTGTTTCCGGCCCGGGGTGCAGGCGCGTATCCCCTTGTCTCTCAATGCGTCTTGGAACCAGTCGGCGTCATAGCCACGGTCCCCGAGCAGCCAGTCCTCGTCGAGCAAACTGCGCAGCAGAACCCGCGCGCCGCTGTAATCGCTGACCTGACCAGCAGTCATGAACAGGTTCAGGGGCCGGCCCTGGCTGTCGCAGATTGCGTGTAACTTGGTGTTCATGCCACCTTTGGTCCGCCCGATCAGGCGTCCACGCCCCCCTTTTTCGCGGCCAGGCGGGTCGCTGTTCGCTGTGCTTTCAGACAAGTTGCGTCGATCATCACCGTCTTCTCTTCACCGTGCTCCGCGGCAAGGCCTGCCATTATCTGCGCGAAGATGCCCTTATCGCTCCATCGCTTCCAGCGGTCGTAGAGCGTCTTGTGCGGGCCGTATTCCGCAGGCGCATCTCACCAACGTAAGCCATTGAGGTTGATGAAGATAATCCCGCTCAGCACCTTGCGGTCATCGACCTTTGGCTTGCCGTGGGACATCGGGGAATAGGGCTCCAAACGCGCCATCTGCGCATCGCTCAACCAGAAAAGATCAGACATGACACCGCTCCGTTTTCGGAGCCGTGAATCACGCAGCGTGTCTGAAATCAATGGGTCCTGAGCCTAGCAGGAGACCGATTTCCTCGGGTTGGGCCTGTCGAAACAGACGGGACAAGCGGTTGAGGTGATGCGCTTCTGTGGTTCCGTTTTTCAAAGGTCGTCTCGACGATTACAAGTACATCCATGGTCGTTTCCCTAACAATGAAACCACCATTATAGCTGAAGACCCCCAAGATTTGCCCACTCCCGTTTTGGGATAAGAGCGCAACATGGCAAAACCTTATGTCGAAACCTTGCCAGGTCACGCGTCACGCGCCCGCCAAGTTTCGAGACTGTCGCAGGGTCAGGTAGTGATCACTCTGCCAGTTTCAGAAGGCCATTCACATCTAGATGCGCTTCGAGGTGATCAGCAAGCGCGTCGAGCGTCGCCTCCACCGACGCATCATAGGACAAGCCCGACGCGGCTACACCCAACCCCGACAGCCATGCGCGGCGGAACCTGTCTTCGGAAAACAGCCCGTGCAGGTAACTGCCCGCGACACGCCCATCGACCGAAACAGCGCCTTCCGGTCGCCCGTCGACATACGCGAAGGGGCGCGAACGGTCTGGACCATCTGTCTGGCCAATATGAATCTCGTACCCCGAAACCGTCTGTCTAGTCGCCGCATGGACAGCCTCTATGCGAGTGAGGTGCTTGTCCCCACCCATCACTGTGGTGACGTTCAGCAGGCCCAGACCCGGCGTTCGGCGCGGTGGCCCTTCAATGCCTTCAGGATCGTCAACGCAATGACCAAGCATCTGGTACCCCCCGCAAATCCCCAACACGCGTCCACCGCGCCTATGGTGCGCCAGTAGATCGACGTCCCAGCCCTGCGCACGCAGAAAATCCAGATCACCGCAGGTGGATTTCGACCCGGGAAGGACCACCAGATCGGCATCCGCTGGAATTACCTCGCCCGGCCCCAACATCGTCACACGGCAGCCCGGTTCCTGCATGAGTGGGTCGAGATCGTCGAAATTCGCGATACGCGAAAGGCGCAGACAGACGATGTGGAAACCCTCGGCCCTAGCGGGCACTACGAAATCCAGCGCGTCCTCGGCGGGTAGGTGCCACGCATCAGGAAACCAGGGCACGACGCCATAGCCTCGCCAGCCAGTCTGCGCTTCGATCATCGCATAACCGTCATCAAACAGGCTCGGATCGCCTCGAAACTTGTTGATAACAAATCCGCTGATCCGCGCGCGGTCGGCCGCTGATAGCACTGCCTGTGTGCCCACGATCTGGGCAATGACGCCGCCCCGCTCGATGTCGCCGCAGAGCACCACCGGCACATCCGCGGCTTCGGCAAAGCCCATGTTGGCGATGTCATCTTGGCGAAGATTGATCTCCGCCGGGCTGCCTGCACCTTCAACGATCACCAGATCATGAGCGGCTTTCAAACGGGTAAAACTCTCCAGAACCGCATCCATAAGCTGCAGCTTGAGCCGGGCATAGTCGCGCGCGCGGGTCGATGTCAGCCGCTTGCCTTGAACGATGACCTGAGCGCCGGTGTCCGTCTCGGGCTTGAGCAGCACCGGGTTCATATCAGTGTGCGGCGCCAGCCCACAGGCCCGCGCCTGCAGCGCTTGGGCCCGCCCGATTTCGCGGCCTTCCTGCGCCACAGCGGCGTTGTTAGACATGTTCTGCGGCTTGAAGGGCGCAACGGATAAACCACGCCTGCGCACTGCACGGCACAACCCCGCGACAAGCATGGACTTGCCAACATTGCTTCCGGTGCCCTGGATCATCAGCGCGCGCGACATAGATCAGAACTCCACGCCAGCCTGCGCTTTGACGCCGTCACGGAATGGGTGCTTGACCAGCGTCATCTCTGTCACGAGATCAGCGGCCTCGACCAACTCGGGCTTGGCGTTGCGCCCGGTCAGGCAGACATGGGTCATGGCGGGTTTTTCGTTCAGCAGGAAATCAACCACTTCGTCGATGTCGAGGTAATCGTAGCGCAGCGCGATATTGATTTCGTCCAGCAGAACGAACTGAATCTGCGGATCGAGGATTTGTTCCCTGGCAATGCGCCACCCGTTTTGCGCCGCGGCGATGTCGCGCTCGCGATCCTGCGTTTCCCAGGTAAAGCCTTCGCCCGAGACGAAAAAACGGCACTCGTCAGCAAACCGTTCGCGCAGGAAGGTCTTTTCGCCGGTGTCCCAGTTGCCCTTGATGAACTGTACGACAGCGGCAGGCATGCCATGGGCGATACAGCGCATGATCATGCCAAAACCGGACGAGGATTTGCCCTTGCCCGATCCGGTATGCACCATGATCAGGCCCTTTTCTTCGGTCTTGGTTTCCATCATCTTGTTGCGCGCGGCTTTGATCTTGCGCATCTTCTCAGCATGGCGGACGTTTTCGTCATTGTTCATTTCGGCATCCTCGTTCTTGACAAGCGATTGGGATTCGGACCATCTGGCGCAGTGTTGGTGCCTGTGTAAACAGGTGAAAAGGGAATGTGCAGCCGGGATATGCCCGGTCAAGTACAGCCGCCCCCGCGACCGTGACCGGAGAAGGTTGCTCAGAGCCACTGGCAAATGCCGGGAAGGATGAGCCACCGCAGGGCAAAAGCCCGAAATCCGCAAGCCGGGAGACCTGCCAGCACGAACCGCGCGAAACCGGACGGGGTGTTCCGGTGACGGGATTGGACCTGTCAACATAGGGTCTGTTCCGCCATCTGACCCGCGTCCCATGACCATGGGACCGAGGAAATGGAAACGACGGCCAAGAGCCAACCGCAAACCGAACTGCTCGTCTGTGTCAAATGCAGACGGGGGCAAGAAATTCCCTCTGATGCGCGTCGGCCGGGGCAGGCGCTTTATGATGACCTCACCGGGTTGGACCGTCCCGAAGGCGTGCGCATCACCGCCGTCGAATGCCTGCAGAACTGCGATCACGGGTGCACCGTCGCGTTGCGGGGTGGCGATGCGAAATGGACGTATGTTTTCGGGCATGTCGACGAGGCGTCCCATCCAGAGATGATCCTTACCGGCGCAGCGCAATACCACAGCAGCGCCGATGGGGTTATTCCATGGCGCCAGCGCCCGGAACATTTCAAGCGCAACTGTATCGCCCGCATCCCACCTGTCGCTCTGCCTGAGGAGGCCTGACATGACCAATCTCGCAAAACTGCCCGTCACCGTAATCACCGGATTCCTTGGCTCGGGCAAAACCACGCTGATCTCGCATCTGATGCAGAACCCCGGCGGCAGGCGCCTAGCCGTGGTGGTCAACGAATTCGGAGATGTGGGCGTGGACGGGGAGATCCTGAAGGGTTGCGCCATCCCCGATTGCCCGGCAGAGAACATCATGGAACTGGCCAATGGCTGCATCTGTTGCACTGTCGCAGATGATTTCATCCCGACGATCGAAGCGCTTATGGCCCTTGATCCACGGCCCGATCACATCCTGATCGAGACCTCTGGTCTGGCTTTACCCAAGCCGCTCCTGAAGGCGTTCGATTGGCCGGACATACGTTCCAGGATCACGGTTGACGGCGTGATCGCGCTGGCCGATGCAGAGGCCGTGGCCGCAGGCCGCTTTGCTCCCAATGTTGCGGCGGTGGACGCCCAACGTCTGGCCGATGACAGCATCGACCACGACACCCCGCTTTCCGAGGTTTTCGAGGATCAGATTTCCTGCGCCGATATCATTCTGCTCACCAAGCCGGACCTGGCAGGCTCCGACGGTGTGGCCAAGGCACGCGAGATCATCGCCGCCGAGGCTCCCCGCCCGCTACCCGTTGTGGAAGTATCCGAGGGCGTGGTGGACCCACGCGTGATCCTAGGATTGGAGGCAGCCGCTGAAGATGACATGGACGCACGCCCCTCGCATCACGATGATCACGATGACCACGAGCATGACGATTTCGAATCCATCGTCGTGAACATCCCTGAAATCTCCGACCCGGTCGAGTTGGTGAAAGCGATCGAAACCCTTGCTAAAGAACACAATATCCTGCGCGTGAAAGGCTATGCCTCCGTCGTCGGCAAACCGATGCGCCTTTTGGTGCAGGCCGTTGGCGCGCGGGTGCGCCATCAGTATGACCGCCCATGGCAAGCAGACGAACCGCGCGCCAGTCGTCTGGTGGTGATCGCGGAGCACGACGACATCGACACAAAGGCCATCCGGTCCGTGTTGGCCCCCGCTGCCCAGGCTGCCGAGTAAGAAGGGCCGCCGCCATGCATGTCGTATTCCGTGAAAGCCACGGCCTGGAAGAGACAGACACGCCAACCGATCTGGGCCAGGACCCGGCGGATCTGGTGGTGCTGTCCTTTTCCGACAGTGACCTTGGCGCCTTTGCCGAGGGCTGGCGGCGCGGCGGCGGGCCACAAGGCAAGCTGCCGAGTCTGCGGCTGGCCAACCTTACGGCGCTGCGCCACCCGCTCTCCATCGACACCTACATTGAAAACACGCTTGTGGGGGCCAAGGGCATCCTGATCCGGCTGATCGGTGGGGTGTCTTACTGGGAATACGGTGTGCAGCAGGTGCTGGCGCTTGCACAACGCCAGGGCATGGCGGTCGCGGTACTGCCTGCAGATGGACGCGACGACAAGCGGCTGGATGCAGTCTCCACGCTGCCCATCTCCACGTTGCGGCGGCTCGCACATCTCTGTGACACAGGTGGCGCGGTGGCGGCACAAGCAGCTCTGGCACAGATGGCGCTGGCGACCGGGCTCTATGCTGCGCCGGTGCAGGGCAACAAGGCTTTACCCACGGTCGGCGCGTGGACACCAGAACATGGAGTGACCTGCCCACTTTCCGATATGCCCATGGCGCGCGCAGCCCGTGTGCTGATCGTCTTCTACCGCTCTTATCTGGTCGCGGCCGACCTTGCACCGATTGCCGAACTGGTCGCGGCGTTTCGCGCCGAAAACTACCACGTTCGCGCCCTGTTCGTGCCGTCGCTGAAAGCGGCCGATGCCAGCAGTTGGCTGGCCCGACAAATCCGAGCCTATGGGCCCCATGCCATCGTGAACGCCACCGCTTTCAGCGGTAAGGGCGCAGAGGGGCAGTCACCGCTGGATGCGGGCAGCGTGCCGGTATTCCAGGTGGCCCTTGCCACCTCCACACGGCAAGCCTGGGCCGAGGCGGAACGCGGGCTGTCCCCCGCGGATCTGGCGATGCACGTCGTACTGCCGGAGGTTGACGGGCGGATCATGGGAGGCGTGGTTTCTTTCAAGGAAGGAGGCACCCCAGATCCGGACCTGCAATTCGCCCGCTATGCCCATGCGGCGGATGCCGAGCGCATCGAAGCAGTCGTGGCCCGTGTGCGCGGCTGGGTGGATCTGGCCGCAAAGCCTGCGGCAGAACGGCGTATCGCGTTGATGCTCTCCACCTATCCGGGCAAGGACTGGAACATGGGCCACGCTGTTGGGCTGGACGCCCCCGCTTCGGCCCGCGCGATCCTCTCGGATCTGGCGCAGGCGGGCTATGACGTGCCGCCAGAAGCAAGCGATCTCGAAACCCGGCTGCTGGCGCGCGAGGTGAGCCTGCCTTTGGCGGATTACCGCGCATATTTGGACCAACTTCCCGAAACCCTGCGCGCGGATCTGCATACCGCGTGGGGCGCACCTGAAGACGATGACTGCGTCAGCGATGGCGCGTTCCGCTTTGCTGCAATTCGGTTGGGCAACTCGCTCGTCGCGCTGCAACCCGAACGCGGGACGCCAAGGCTGCGAGGCGACGAATACCACGACCTGTCGCGCATCCCGCGCCATGCCTACGTGGCCTTTTACCTATGGTTGCAGCAGGAGGTGGACGCGCTGGTGCATATTGGCGCACATGGCACACTGGAATGGCTGCCGGGCAAGTCCGTAGCTCTTTCCGGCGATTGCTGGCCCGAGGTACTGACAGGTGCGCTGCCGGTGATCTACCCGTTCATCGTTAATGACCCCGGCGAGGCTGCGCAGGCCAAGCGGCGCATCGGTGCGGTGACATTGGGCCATGTGCCTCCGCCGCTGCGTCAAAGCGATACGCCTGACAGGCTGGTCAGACTGGAGGCATTGCTCGATGAGTTTTCCAATGCCGACGGACTAGACCCGAAACGCCGGGACCGACTGCAATCCGACATCCGTCTGGAGGCACGGGCACTTGGGGTTGAAGATGACCTCGGCCTCGATCACGCCGCCTGCACCGCCGAGGCGATCACCCGGATCGACCGGTTCGTCTGCGACATCAAGGAAAGCCAGTTCGGCGAGGGCCTGCATATATGGGGTCGCGCGCCGCAAGAGGCCGGAGCGTTTGACATAACCCCCTCTGTTGCGGCGGAGCGGAGCTCGCTTCTGGCCGCACTGGACGGGCGGCGGATCGCGGCGGGGCCTTCCGGTTCGCCCTATCGCGGACGGCAGGACGTGCTGCCAACCGGGCGCAACCTCTTCACCACGGACCCGCGCGCCGTGCCCACACGTGCGGCCTATACGCAGGGCGTCAAACTCGCCGAAGAGCTGGTGCGACGGCACTTGCAGGAACAAGGCGACTGGCCACGCGGCCTGATCGTGGATCTGTGGGGCTCCGCCACCATGCGCACCGCAGGCGAGGAATTCGCCATGGCGCTTCACCTGCTCGGCGTCCGCCCTGTCTGGGACCAGGGCTCTGAACGCGTATCCGGGCTGCAGGTCTTGCCAATTGCAGAACTGGACCGCCCGCGCATTGACGTGACCCTGCGGGTCTCCGGCCTGTTTCGAGACGTGTTCCCCACGCTGTCGGCCCTCTTTGCCCAAGCCACCCGTACGCTGGCCGCCCGCGATGAGGCGCCCGACTGGAACCCCTATGCAGGCCAGACCCCCACCGCGCGTGTCTACGGGCCTGCACCGGGGAGCTTTGGCCTTGGCATGGGTGCGGTGCTGGACAACGTCACGCCAGAGACGCGCGTGCAGGCCGGTCAGGCCTGGCTTGATGCATCGGCCTGGGCGCTGGACGGCGATAGCACCATCCATGACATGCAAGGGTTGCGCGCGCGTGTGGCTCAAACCGACAGCTTCGTGCATTTACAGGATCTGCCGGAGACGGATCTGCTGCTGGCCTCCGACTACGCCGCGCATGAGGCAGGGTTTGCAGCGGCGCAAGACATCACAGGCGGACAGGCCACGCTTTACCACCTCGACAGCACCAACCCCGAGCAGCCGCGCGCGCGGCTGCTGCCAGAGGAGATCGCCCGCGTAGTACGAGCCCGCGCCGCCAATCCGCGCTGGATTGCGGGTATGCGCGCCCATGGCTTCCGGGGGGCTGCCGAGATTGCTGCAACACTCGACCACATGGCCAGCTTCGCTCAGCTTGCAAATGCAGTCGGCTCGCATCTTTTTGACACCTATCATGAGGCCACGCTAGGAGACCCGGAGACCGAGGCTTTCCTGCAAAAGGCTAACCCGGAGGCCCATGCCGCCATGCTCGACAAGTTCCGTGCACTGCATGAGGCCGGGCTGTGGCAGACGCGGCGTAATTCCATTCTGACCAGGCTTCAAGGGAACCTTGCGACATGACCGCCAAGCTCGCGCAATCGCCAATGGTGCAAGGCTGGTGCCCCGGGGCGCATCGCCCGATGATGTCCGGTGACGGGTTGGTGGTGCGGGTGCGCCCCTTCCGCGCGACGCTGTCGCCTCCGCAGGCGCGAGCGCTGTGTGATCTGGCGCGGCGCTATGGCAATGGCACGATCGACCTGACCACCCGCGCCAACCTACAAATCAGGGGGGTCGCGGAATCCGATCATCCCGCGTTGCTGCGCGCACTGGCAGGGCAGGACCTGCTCGATACCGACCCAGTTATGGAAGGGCGTCGCAACATCCTTATGGCGCCAGACTGGCAACAGGGCGGATTGACGGACAGGCTTCATACCATGCTGTTGGAGACTTTGCCCAAACTGCCGGTGCTGCCGGAAAAGATGGGTTACGCGCTGGACACCGGCGCCGAGGCACGGCTGACCAGAGGTGCGGCCGATTTCCGCTTTGAATTGGACACCGAAGGCCATTTGCTGCTGCGCGCCGATGGTGTGGCCAATGGCATACGCATCGACGAGACCAACGTGATGGCGGCGTTGACCGAGCTGTTGGCATGGTTCATCGAAACGGGCGGACAAGAGGCCGGGCGTATGGCGCGGCACCTGCGCAGCACGTCCCTGCCCAACGCATGGCAAGTGACTGCCCCGCGCGCACCTGCAAAACCGCTGGCACCTGGTCCGACAGACGACGGCCTGATCCTCGGCGTGCCGTTCGGCAGCATCTCGGCAGCTGCGATGGAGACCTTGATACAGGCCCCCGGCGTCGCAGATCTGCGTCTTATGATGGACCGTCTGCTCTGGCTGCGCGGGGCGCTTCCGCAAGCCCCCCCCGGCTTTATCACGACCCCCGGCAGCGCGCTGCTGACCACCCATGCTTGCCCCGGTGCGCCGTTCTGTCCCCGAGCGACGGTCGAGACACGCGCGCTGGCCGAGCGCCTGGCGGGGCAGGTTCCGGGCTCGTTGCATATCTCGGGCTGTACCAAGGGCTGTGCCCTGCCCCGCCGAGCCGATATCACCCTGACGGGGCGAGACGGGCGCTTTGATCTTGTCCGGAACGGTGCCCCGTGGGACGAGCCCGAAGCCACGGGACTGCGCCCCAATGACCTCAACGACCTGACCGGATACGCCTGAATGCCCTATGAATACGAAAAGGACGGTGCGCTTATCTACGCCGAGAGCTTTGCCACGATTCGTGCAGAGGCCAACCTGGCCCGATTCGACGCGGATGAAGAGCCGATCGCGGTGCGCATGATCCATGCCGCCGGGATGGTGGGACTGGAAGAGCATATTCGCTTTTCGCCCGGCTTCGCGCAGACGACCCGCACCGCGCTGGAGTCGGGCGCTCCGATCTTCTGCGACGCGCGAATGGTTTCCGAAGGCGTGACACGTACCCGTCTGCCTGCGGACAACGAAGTCATCTGCACGCTTCACACAGACGGCATCCACGGTCTCGCCCGCGAAATGGGCAACACGCGCTCCGCCGCTGCACTCGAATTCTGGCGACCAAAGCTCGAGGGCGCTCTGGTGGCCATCGGCAACGCCCCGACCGCGCTTTTCCATCTGCTCAACATGCTCGAAGCCCCTGATTGTCCACGCCCTGCGGCGATCATTGGCTGCCCAGTGGGCTTTGTCGGCGCGCACGAGAGCAAGGAGGCGCTCTGGGCCGCTCAGCCGGTACCGTGCTGTATCGTGGAAGGGCGCCTTGGCGGCAGCGCCATCACCGTAGCCGCTATCAATGCCATCGCGAGCCGCAAGGAATGAGCGCGGACATCAAAAAACAAGGCACGATCTGGGGCGTCGGCCTTGGTCCCGGCGATCCCGAATTGATGTCCGTCAAAGCAGACCGGCTCTTGCGGTCTGCCAGCCATGTTGCCTATTTCCGAAAGGCCGGGCGAGCGGGTCAGGCTCGGCGTATCCTTGAAGGGATGCTGCAGGACGGTGTCACAGAGATCGCCATGGAATACCCGGTGACCACGGAAATTCCGCTTGACGATCCGCTTTATAACCAGACGCTCTCTGCCTTTTACGAAGACAGCTCGGCCAAGCTGCGTGCCTTGTCTCTGGAGGGGCAGGATGTTGTTGTGGTCAGCGAAGGCGATCCATTCTTCTACGGATCATTCATGCATGTCTACACCCGCCTGAACGGCGATTGTCCAGTGCAGGTCATACCCGCCACCACCGGTATGAGCGCCGCCTGGACCGCGACCGGTTTACCCGTCACATGGGGCGATGATGTACTCAGCGTGCTCATGGGGACATTGCCGGAAGACACGCTGGTAGAGCACATGACCCGCGCGGATGCATTGGTCATCATGAAAATCGGCCGCAACCTCGAGACGGTCCGGCGCGCACTCCACCGTGCGGGCCGGTTTAACGCCGCCTGGCTTGTGGAAAATGCCGCCATGCCGAACCAGAGCGTGCAGAAACTCTCGGAAGCAGGGCAAAAGGTGACACCCTATTTCTCGATCATCGTGGTGCATGGCAACGGGAGGCGTCCGTGACAGGCTCGCTCGTCATCGCTGGACTTGGCCCGGGGGCGGAATCGCTCGTGACGCCTGAGGTCGGCGCGGCATTGGCGCAGGCCACGGATGTGGTGGGCTATATCCCTTACGTCGCCCGCGTATCAGAGCGGTCGGGGTTGACGCTGCACCCGTCCGACAACCGCATCGAGATTGACCGCTCCCGCCATGCATTGGAGATGGCCAGCGAAGGGCGGCAGGTGGTTGTCGTCTCTTCCGGCGATCCGGGCGTCTTTGCCATGGCCTCTGCGGTCTTTGAGACGGTAGAGGCCGGGCCTGCGGCGTGGCGCGATCTGGACATTCGCGTGCTGCCCGGCATTACCGCCATGCTGGCTGCGGCTGCCCGTGCGGGTGCGCCACTGGGTCATGATTTCTGCGCCATCAACCTCAGTGACAATCTCAAGCCATGGGCGCTCATCGAAAAACGGCTACGGCTGGCGGCGGAGGCGGATTTCGCAATGGCCTTCTATAATCCGCGGTCCAGGTCCCGGCCGGAGGGCTTCGCCAAGACATTGCAGATCCTGCAAGAAACTTGTGGCAATGCCCGGCCCATCATCTTCGCCCGCGCGGTATCGACACCAGAGGAAGAGATCCGCGTGGTGCCCCTCGTGGACTGCACGCCCGAAATGGCCGACATGCGCACCATGGTGTTGGTAGGCTCGTCGACCACCCGGATCATCGAGCGTAACGGCACGCCGATTGTCTATACTCCCAGATCGGTGGAAACATGACCCAGCCAGCGCATCACATTGGCGACAGAATGCGCCTCCGCGCGCTCCGGAATGGTGGGGCGGTCGATCATCAGAACCGGCAGGCCAAGCTCGCGCGCAGCAAGGATCTTGGCCTGTGCGCCGGTGCCGCCCGCGTTCTTCGAGACAACCAGGTCGATGCGATGCTCGACCATAAGCGCGCGGTCCCCCTCCAGCGTAAAGGGACCACGGTCCACGATCACCTGTGCGTCGGGAAAGCCCAAGGGCACTTTGGGTGGGTCCACCAGTCTCAGCAGGTAGGCGTGCTGCGGATTGGCTGTGAAGTCGTGCAAATGCATGCGCCCCACGGCCAGCATGACATGTTTCGGAGAGCAATCCAGCGCGGCAACCGCGCCCGCGATGTCCGGGACATGGGTCCAGCGGTCTCCGGGCTCCGCCGACCACGGCGCGCGCGTCAGCGCGATGAGTGGAACGCCGATCCGTTCGCAGGCAGCAATGGCATTGCAGCTCATCTGCACGGCAAAGGGATGGGTCGCGTCAATCACGTGCGTGATACCGTTATCCCGCAGATAGCGTTCCAACCCCTCTGCGCCGCCAAATCCGCCCATGCGCATGGGCAATGCCTGCGACGCGGGCCGCTCCACGCGTCCTGCCAGCGAGACGATGCCGGAGAGCCCTGCCCCGGCCACCGCGTGGCACAGGCTTCGGCCCTCGGTCGTACCGCCAAGAATGAGGAGGTTTGGGCGCATGTCTGACACTCCGTGGCTGACCGTGATCGGTCTGGGCGAAGATGGACCGGACGAGTTGTGCAGCGCAAGCCGTAACGCGCTGGAGCAAGCCAGTTGCGTCATGGGATCAGAGCGGCACCTTTCGTTGCTCTCCGATGCAAAGGCCGAACAGATCGTTTGGCCTGTGCCGTTTTCCGCCGGCATCGAACAACTGATGACGCGGCGCGGGCAGCCGACGGTGGTGCTGGCCTCGGGGGACCCGTTCTGGTTCGGCGCGGGCACAACGCTGGCCAAACGCTTGACGCGCGGCGAATGGTGCGCGTTTCCGGGTAGGTCCACCTTTTCCCTTGCCGCCGCGCGCCTGGGCTGGCCACTGGAACACACGCTTTGCCTTGGTCTGCATGCTGCACCACTGACGCGGCTCCGCCCGCATCTGGCGCCGAAGCGGCGGATCATTACGACGCTGCGAGACGGGGATGCTGTCGCAGCGCTTGGTCGTTACCTGCAAAGCTGCGGCTTTGGCGCGTCTCCCTGCACGGTACTCGAGGCAATCGGCGGTCCGCGCGAGCGGGTAACCGAGGCCAGGGCCGAAGCACTCATGGATCACGGCTTTGCCCATCCCGTCTGTGTTGGCGTTGAGGTGTCGGGCGAGGGCGACGCCCTGCCTCTCACGTCTGGTCGCGCCGATGACTGGTTCGAGCATGACGGCCAGATCACCAAACGGCCGGTGCGTGCTCTGACCCTTGCAGCCTTGGCGCCCCGCCCCTTCGAGCATCTTTGGGATATCGGCGGTGGTTCCGGCTCCATAGGGATCGAATGGTTGCTATCAGACCCGTCCTTGCAAGCCACCGCCATCGAGCCGCGCACCGACCGTGTCGAACGCATCCGTGTCAATGCCTCCAAGCTCGGCGTTGACCGCTTGAAGGTCCTGCATGGCACTGCACCCGGGGCGCTGCGCGGCCTGCCAACGCCGGATGCTGTGTTCGTGGGCGGCGGGCTCTCTCCGGATCTGCTCTCGTATCTGGAAAGTCTAGCCACGGGCACGCGGCTTGTGGCCAATGCCGTAACACTGGAAACCGAAGTCCTGCTGACACAGGCACATGCCCGTCTGGGTGGCGAGTTGATGCGAATCGAGATCTCCGATATCGCGCCCATTGGCCCCAAACGCGGCTGGCGCGCTGCCTATCCCATCACGCAATGGACCCATGTTCTATGATTGTGGCGGGGTTTGGATTTTCCACGCGCGGGACAACAGAGAGCCTGCGCAACGCGTTGCAGCGAGCCTGCGCCGCCGCTCGGATACCTGCTCCACAGGCTCTGACCACAGTCGAAGATAAAGCGGCAATGCTTGCCCCCCTGGCGCAGGAACTGGGCCTGCCCCTACATCCGATTTCACAAGAGATGCTTGCCTCTCAGGCCACGCCAACACAATCCTCGCGCGTTGCGGCAGAGCGCGGCACGGGCTCCGTCGCGGAAGCCACGGCGCTCGCAGTGGCCGGGCCGGGGTCTCGCCTGCTGACACCACGCATTCACGCACAAGACCGCCTAGCCAGTTGTGCCCTAGCCGAAGGAACCCCCAGATGACCGTTCATTTCATCGGCGCCGGACCCGGCGCACCGGACCTGATCACCCTGCGAGGTCGGGATATCATCGCGCGCTGCGAGGTCTGTCTCTATGCTGGCTCGTTGGTGCCACAGGTCCTTCTGGAGCATTGCCCCGAAGGCGCGCGCGTTGTGAACACCGCGCCCTTGGACCTCGATCAGATCATTGCCGAAATCCGCCGCGCGCATGAGGCCGGTCAGGATGTGGCCCGGCTGCATTCCGGGGATCTGTCCGTCTGGTCCGCCATGGGCGAGCAGATGCGCAGACTGCGTGCAGAGAGCATTCCCGTCTCCGTCACACCCGGTGTGCCCGCCTTTGCTGCCGCCGCCGCCGCGCTTGGCGCAGAGTTGACCTTGCCGGGACTGGCGCAATCTGTGGTGCTGACGCGCACCTCCGGGCGGGCCTCAACCATGCCGGAAGGCGAAACGCTGGCCAATTTCGCTGCGACGGGCGCGACACTGGCCATTCATCTGTCCATTCAGAATATCGCCAAGGTCGTGGAGGAACTGGCCCCCGCCTATGGCGCGGACTGCCCGGTTGCGGTGGTATACCGCGCCAGTTGGCCGGATGAAGCAATCCTGCGTGGCACGCTGTCGGATATCGCGGGCAGGCTTACGGACAACATCCAACGGACCGCGCTGATCCTCGTGGGGCCCGCGCTGTCCGGGGAAGGGTTTGACGAAAGCTGCCTCTATGCGGTGGACTATGATCGCCGCTACCGCCCCCAGAGGGCAGACAGCCCGTGGGCCAACTGCACGGAGGAGCCCGAGAATGGGTAATCTCGCATGAACGGTCTTCTCATATCCGCCCCGTCCTCCGGCACTGGCAAGACAACGGTAATGCTGGGGCTATTGCGCGCGCTGTCCGAGGATGGTCTGACTGTTCAGCCCTTCAAATCCGGGCCGGATTATATCGACCCCGCCTTTCACCACGCCGCCTGCGGACGGCCCAGCTTCAACCTTGATGGCTGGGCGATGGGCCCGAACCTCTGGCAAGCCATCACCGCTCGCGCGAAAGGGGCGGACCTCTGCGTTGCCGAAGGGTCCATGGGCCTGTTTGACGGTGTTGCCACACGCGGCCAGCAAGGTTTTGGCAGCAGCGCCGAGACCGCACAAGCCATGGGCTGGCCAGTCGTCCTGGTGCTCGATGTGGGTGGGCAGGCGCAATCCGCCGCCGCCACGGCCCTTGGTTTCCGCACCTACCTGCCAGATCTGCCCTTCGCTGGCGTAATCCTCAACCGGGTGGCCTCACCCCGCCATGAGCGACTGGTCCGTCTGGGCATGGAACGGGCCGGCCTGCCGGTGCTGGGCGTGTTGCCCAGGCGCGGTGATCTGACCCTGCCGGAACGGCATCTGGGGCTGATCCAGGCGGTTGAACACCCCGATCTGGCCGCGGCGATTGCGGACTATGCCAGCTTCCTGCGCGAGCACGTGGATTTGCAGGCCATCCGCGCTGCGGCGCGAGGGGTGTCGCTGCCAGACAGGCCACCTGCCCTGCCCCACCCGCCTGCACAGCGCATCGCCATCGCGCGGGATGCGGCGTTTTCCTTCACCTATCCGCATCTTCTGGAAGGTTGGCAGGCGGCAGGGGCCGAAATCCTGCCCTTTTCTCCACTTTCCGACGAAGCACCGAACCCGAGCGCTGATCTCGTCTGGCTGCCCGGCGGATACCCGGAGCTCTACGCGGGGCAGCTTGCCGCCGCCGAAGCCTTCCGCAAGGGCCTGCGCACCCACGCCGAGACGCGACCCGTTCATGGCGAATGCGGCGGTTACATGGCGATGGGCGAAGCACTGATCGACAAATCCGGCACGCGACACCGGATGGCCGGACTCCTGGGTCTCGTCACCAGCTACGAAACCCGGAAATTCCACCTTGGGTACCGCCGCGCCGTGCTGCATGCGCCTCTACCCGGCTTCGCCCCTGGCGCGGCCTTGCGCGGACACGAATTTCACTACTCCACCATTCTGGATCAGCCTGACCCAGCACTGGCGGAGGTGCGCGACGCGGATGGCAATCTGGTGGCTGAGACGGGCTCGCACCGGGGCCACGTCTCAGGCACGTTCTTTCATCTTATCACACAAGAGGAAAACGCATGACGGGCTTTGTCAGCTTTGTGAGTTCCGGGCCGGGCGATCCCGAACTCCTGACGCTCAAGGCGGTGGACCGGCTCAAGCGCGCAGACGCGGTCTTGTTCGATGATCTCTCCTCCGGTCCAGTCCTGAACCATGTGCGCAACGGCGCCGACCTGGTGGGCGTAGGCAAGCGCGCGGGGCGGACGTCGCCCAAGCAAAACCATGTCAGCCGCCTTCTCGTTGATTACGCGCAGCTGAACCAACGCGTCGTGCGACTGAAATCCGGCGACAGTGGAATTTTCGGACGCCTTGAAGAAGAGATCGAAGCGCTCAAGGCGGCCAACATCCCCTACGAGATCATCCCCGGCGTCCCTTCGGCCTGTGCCGCCGCCGCTGCCGCCGGTATCCCGCTGACCCGACGGCTGACGGCGCGACGCGTCCAGTTCATCACGGGGCATGACGTGACTGGCCAGTTGCCCAAGGACATGAACCTTGCAGCGCTCGCCGATCCAACCGCCTCCACGGTCGTGTTCATGGGCAAGCGCACTTTCCCCAAGCTGCTGACCATGCTCGTCAAAGCAGGTCTGCCCGAGACAACACCCGCCATTCTTGCCGAAGGAGTCAGCACGCCTGATCAGCATATTGCGCGACATACAATGAAATCATTGGCCGATGAATTATCCCGGGACATCACCGACAAGCCCGCCCTCATCCTCTATGGGCCGTTGGCAGGGACATAAGTGTCGTGTTTGTACTTGTGCGAGCCGGGCCGGACTGCAACAATGAAGATCTACGGTGTCACTCTATGTGGCAAAATAGGGAACCGGGTGAAAATCCCGGACTGCCCCCGCAACTGTAAGCGGCGAGCGTGACGGAAAGCCACTGGCCTGTAAGGCTGGGAAGGCCGGAAGCGCCCCGACCCGCAAGTCAGGAGACCTGCCGTAGAGCCTTAAAAGCGCCGCATATGCGGCAAATCTTGCTGCCGGAGGGGCAGCCACAAGAACGAGGAACTTAAAAATGCATATCGAACCGGGTGTCGTCGATGGGGCCAAGATGGCCTTTGCGTATACCACCGCCGCAGGTGCGGCCGGCTATACCGCCAAGCTGGCAATGGAAGATCTACATGGCCATAATGTCGTTTCTTTCATCGCACGCACAGCTCTGGCTGCAGTCGGCACCTTCATTTTCTTTGAAGTATTGCCGCAGTTCGCGGTGGGTATATCCGAAGTGCACTTCATCCTCGGCACCACCTTGTTTCTGTTGATGGGTGCGGCCCCGGCCGCATTGGGTCTTGCGGCAGGTCTTCTGATACAGGGTATGTTCTTCGCCCCATCTGACTTGCCTATGTACTTTGTCAATCTGACCACGCTGTTGTTGCCGCTCTTCGCGGTCACTGCTGTGGCACGCCGGATCATACCACAAAGCACCGCCTATGTTGACCTGAGGTACGGCGACGTACTCAAGCTCTCCGCGATGTATCAGGGGGGTGTCGTGGCTT
The DNA here is from genome assembly GCF_008369105.1 of Aquicoccus porphyridii. Lineage (GTDB taxonomy): Bacteria > Pseudomonadota > Alphaproteobacteria > Rhodobacterales > Rhodobacteraceae > Aquicoccus > Aquicoccus porphyridii. The sequence goes on from NZ_VINQ01000015.1 coordinate 26,062, forward strand.
GGGTCGCCTTCTGGGCTTTCTACGGCCAGGGTATCGGCGCCGAAACCTTCCAGTCTGTATTGACCTTTGGCGCAGCCTACATGCTCGTGATCCTGATCGAGCCAATTGCCGATCTTGCAGCACTGGCCGGTGCCAAGGCACTGCGTGGAATGGAACGGTCTGGCCTGTTCGCCAATCGCCTCTACAACGCGGCTTGAATCCGACAACGATAAAGGCCCGGGTCGTGTCAGCATGGCCCGGGCCTTTCCACGCCCGGACGACAACATGACGCAAGCGCCCCGCGAAATCTGGCTGGTCGGTATCGGCACCGGAAGCCCGTCGCATATCACGCTTGAAGGGGTAAACGCTCTGCGGGCTGCGGCCTTGATCCTCGTGCCGCGCAAAGGCACAGGCAAAGACGATCTGGCGGAAATCCGGCACCGGATCATCGCCGAATGTGGATCGCAGGCACGTATTCTACATTTCGACTATCCGGAACGCGACCCGGCCCTGCCCTATCAGGAACGGGTCGAGCGTTGGCATGACGAAATCGCGCATCGTTGGCAATCAACCATTGCAGGTGCCAAGATCGATGGCCCGGTTGCGCTTCTGGTCTGGGGTGATCCGTCTCTTTACGACAGCACGTTGCGTATCGCGGCACGGCTGCGGCCAGAACCAAGGGTGCGGGTTGTGCCCGGCATCACCGCGATCCAGGCGCTGACCGCCGCACACAAGATACCATTGAACACGGTGAACGGATCGGTGCATGTTACCACGGGTCGCCGGCTTCGCACGTTGGGCATGCCCGCGAATGAAACGTCGGTTGTCGTGATGTTGGACGGGCTGTGCTCGTTTCAGGAACTCGATCCAGTTGAGCTTCATATCTGGTGGGGAGCCTACCTCGGGTCAGAGAAACAAATTCTGATTGAGGGGCCTCTTGATGAGGTAAGGAAGGGAATTGTCCAAACCCGCACCGAGGCACGCGCGCGACACGGCTGGATCATGGATTGCTATCTTCTGCGTCGGGTCTGATCAAGAACAAGCAAAACCTGGAGGACAGGCAGTCAGTTTTTATCTTTTTTAAGGCATTATAGGCAACACATATCCCCCGATCGCTTCAGCCGCATTTCGAATGGCCACAGCTCATGCAGGTCATGCAGCCCTCGACCATGCGCATGTCATACTGGCCGCAACTGGGGCAAGCCGCGCCTCTTGGTGGCGCGTCGAGATTGACCACCTGCGCTTGCGGATCGGCTTTGAGACCCATCCCCTCACCGGCGATGAAGCCGATGGAAATAAGGTGCCGTTCGATCACGCCGCCGATGGCCGCGAGGATCGACGGGATATATTTACCTTCCATCCACGCACCGCCGCGCGGGTCGAACACGGCCTTGAGTTCCTCGACCACGAAAGACACGTCACCACCACGCCGGAACACCGCCGAAATCATCCGCGTGAGCGCCACGGTCCATGCGAAATGCTCCATGTTCTTTGAGTTGATGAATACCTCGAACGGTCGGCGGCTGCCATTGATCACGATATCATTCACCGTCAGGTAGATGGCGTGCTCACTGTCGGGCCATTTGAGCTTGTAGGTCGTCCCCTCCAGTGCCCTTGGCCGGTCAAGCGGTTCGGCCATGTAGATGACATCGGCACCCTGATCGGCCTCGGGCGCGTCCTCGGTTTGCTCGCTCACGCTCAACACGCTGCCGGTGATCTCGTTCGGGCGGTAGGTGGTACAGCCCTTGCAGCCCGTTTCATAGGCTTGCATGTAGACATCCTTGAACGCATCGAACCCGATATCCTCGGGCACGTTGATCGTCTTGGAAATCGAGCTGTCCACCCATTTCTGCGCCGCCGCCTGCATCCTGACATGCTCCGACGGCGCAAGTGTCTGGGCGTTAACGAAATATTCGGGCAGCGGCGCATCACCCTTGAGATCGCGCCACATCTGAACGGCGTAATCCACCACCTCTTCCTCGGTCCGCGACCCGTCCTTTTGCAAGACCTTGCGCTTGTAGGCATAGGCAAAGACCGGCTCGATCCCGCTTGAGACATTCCCGGCATAAAGGCTGATCGTGCCGGTGGGCGCGATCGAGGTCAGAAGTGCGTTGCGGATGCCATGTTCGGCGATCGCGGCGCGCACATCCGCATCCATTTTCTGCATCGTGCCCGAGGCGAGAAACTTTTCCGCATCAAACAGCGGGAACGCACCCTTTTCTCGCGCCAGATCGACCGAAGCCAGATAGGCCGCCCGCGCAACCGCGTGGAGCCAGGTCTCGGTCAGTTCGACCGCTCGTTCGCTGCCATAGCGCACCCCCACCATCAAGAGCGCATCGGCCAGCCCCGTCACTCCCAGCCCGATCCGCCGCTTGGCTTGTGCCTCGCGCGCCTGTGCATCAAGCGGAAAGCGTGACGCATCCACCGTGTTGTCCATCATTCGCACCGCGACACTCACCAGGTCGGCCAGCTCGTCCTCGTCGACCATGGCCCCCTCATCGAACGGGTCTTTCACCAATCGGGCAAGGTTGATCGACCCCAGAAGACAGGCTCCATAGGGCGGCAGGGGCTGTTCGCCACAAGGGTTCGTGGCCGCAATCGTCTCGCAATAGCCAAGGTTGTTGGCCTCATTGATCCGGTCGATGAAAATCACGCCCGGTTCGGCATAATCATAGGTCGCGCGCATGATCCGGTTCCAAAGATCGCGCGCGTCGACCGTGTGATAGACCTTGCCGTCGAATTCGAGATCCCATGTGCCGCCAGCCTTGACCGCCTCCATGAACGCATCCGTCACCAGCACGGACATGTTGAACATGCGCAGCCGCGCGGGATCGGATTTCGCGGAAATGAAATCCTCGATATCCGGGTGATCACAGCGCATCGTCGCCATCATCGCGCCGCGACGGCTTCCGGCGCTCATGATCGTGCGGCACATCGCGTCCCAGACATCCATGAAGCTCAGCGGCCCGCTGGCATCCGCCGCCACGCCACTGACCACGGCCCCCTTGGGCCGGATGGTGCTGAAATCATAGCCGATACCCCCGCCCTGCTGCATGGTCAGCGCAGCCTCTTTCAGCATGTCGAATATCCCGCCCATGCTGTCGGGGATCGTGCCCATCACGAAACAGTTGAACAGGGTCACGCTGCGCGCGGTGCCCGCCCCGGCGGTGATCCGGCCGGCGGGCAGGAACCTGAAATCCTCAAGCGCGTGATAGAACCGCTCTTCCCACGTGTCCCGATCCGTCTCGACCTCGGCCAGCGCCCGCGCGATTCGCCGCCACGTGTCCTCGACACTCATATCCACGGGCGTATCATCGGACCATTTAAGACGGTATTTCATATCCCATATCTGTTCGGCAATCGGGGCAGCGAAACGGGTCATGGGCCTTGTCCTCGACGGATGGTGTGCAGGGAGACGAAATTAGGCCGACATGCTATTGCGGTCAATCGCGGCATAGCCGACAGGAAGGAATTCGTCAGCCCCTGTGGCAGAATCAATGGAAGACCCTTAATCTACCATATCTGGTGGAGGCGAACAATTGTCGAACAAAATACACCTGATCAAGCTCAGCGTCGGAACCGAAGCGGTTGACGATCTGGTCGCATGGCAGACCCGGAAAGAGGCCCAGACCACCGACGGGTTGCCGCGCCACGTTACCCGCATGTGGCCGCGCCGCGAGAGCGAGGTGCTGAACGGCGGTTCGATCTACTGGGTGATCAAGGGGGTGGTGCAGGCCCGCCAACGCATCCTGCGACTAGACGAGGTGACGCGACAGGACGGCATCCGCCGCTGCGCCATCGTGCTCGACCCGGACGTGATCCGCACCGCGCCCGCGATCAAGCGCCCATTCCAGGGCTGGCGCTATCTCGATCCCAAGGACGCGCCCCCCGACATCTCCCCAGGTCGGGCCAGCGATGACGATCTGCCGCCAGATCTTTCGGCGAAACTCGCGGAAATCGGGGTGCTCTGAGTGGCTGGTTTATAGTATCGTCCTTGATCGAATTCGCCCCCACCCGGAACAGCGGCGAAGCCGCCCGGGCTGCCTCTGCTGCCGCCTTTTGGATCGGACACTGAACCCGAGCCCCGTCTCTCAATCCAGTTCGAGCCGGGCCATGAGCTCTGCCATAACCACCCGATCCTCTTGCGAACAGTTCGAGCCGCGCGAGCGAAACAGCGTCGCCTGGCTCTTCAGGATCAACCCATCGGACAGGATCTTGAGGTGATTGGCCCTGAGCGTGTCGCCGCTCGACGTGATATCGGCGATTGCCTCGGCGGTCTCGTTCTTCACCGTGCCTTCGGTCGCGCCCTGGCTGTCGACCAGTTGATAATCCGCCACCCCCTGCTCGCGCAGGAACTCACGCACCAGCCGGTGATACTTAGTGGCGATCCGCATGCGAAACCCGTGCCGCGCGCGAAAGGCCGCCGCCGCCGCATCGAGATCGTCAAGCGTATCGACATCCACCCAGAACCCCGGCACCGCGATTACCAGGTCAGCCTGACCGAACCCAAGCGGCGCCAGCTCCTCGACCTGCCGTTCCCATCCGCCCAGCTTTTCACGAACAAGGTCCGTGCCGGTCACGCCCAGATGGATGCGTCCGGCGGCCAGTTCGCGCGGGATCTCGCTTGCCGACAACAACACGAGCTCAACGCCGTCAATCCCCTCGACCGCCCCGGCATATTCTCGGTCCGACCCCGACCGCGCCAGCTTGACCCCGCGCGCACCGAACCAGTCGAAACTCTTCTCCATCAGCCGCCCCTTGGACGGCACGCCAAGCTTCACGCTCATTCCCGGCCCTCCCGCAGCGTCAACATCAGCCCCGGGCGCACCACGCCGCCCACGGCCGGGATCTCGCTCCCCTGCCCCAGCACCCGGGTCAGCGCATCATACCGCCCGCCCGTGGCAACGGGGGGCAGATCGGGGCGCCCCTCGGCGTGGAATCCAAAGACGAACCCGTCGTAATATTCCATCTGCGTCCGTCCATAGGACGCCTCGAAATCGAGCCGCTCGACATCGACACCCCGCGCCGCCATCGCCCCCGCCCGCGCCTTGAGCCGCTCGACCGCCGGTGCGATCGCGGCCATGTCCACCGCCAGATCGCGCAACTGCTCAAGCGCATAAGGCACCGTTTCGCGCACCGACAAGAGCGCATCCATCAGCGCCACCTCGCCCTCGGAAATCGGCGCCGCCGCCGCATCCTCGCGCAGCGCCGCGATCCGCGCCTCGATCTCGTCCGGACTGCGCTGCCCGATCACCGGTGCCGCGCCCACCATCGGGTCCGGGTCGGCCAAAAGCGCCGCGCGCGTGGGCGGCATCCCGGCCCGACCCGAATACCGGTCGATCAGCGCCCGGAACCGCCGGGGCCGCCAGATATGACGCATCAGCGCCGCCTTGCGCCGATCGGTCGTCCTCAACCCCGAAACCGCCGCCGTCAAAAGCCCGATATCCCCCGTCGCGGCGCGCAGCGGCAACCCGTTCAGAACCGACTGGATCAACGCGAACACCTCGGCATCCGCCGCCGCCGGATTGTCGCGCTCGAACACCTCATATCCCACCTGGATATACTCATTGGCGCGCCCGGCATCGTCTTCCTGGCGGCGAAACACCTCGCCCGCATAGGTATAGCGCGCAGGCTCCGCGCCGTGCTCCATATGCATCTGCACCACCGGCACGGTGAAATCCGGGCGCAGCATCTGCTCGCCGCGCAGCGTGTCCGACGTGGTATAGGCACGCGCGCGAATATCCTCGCCATAGAGATCGAGAAGCGCCTCGGCAGGCACCAGAACCGGCGCCTCGACCGACCGCGCCCCCGCCACCTCGAAAAGCGCCTTCAATCGCGCCGCCTCGGCCCGGATTCCGGCCCGCTCGCGCATCACGCGCCCTGCCCGTCGAGAATCTCGCGCACCTTCGCCACCAGATCGGCGCGCGGCACCTCGAACTGGCTCGGGCGTTCCTTCCATTCCTCCAGCGTGGCGCTCTCGGCGATCTGCGCACCCAGGATCAAATCCTTGATCTGGACGACCCCGCGCGCCTTCTCGTCCTCGCCCTCGATCACCGCGACCGGGCTCTGCCGCTTGTCGGCGTATTTGAGCTGGTTGCCGAAATTCTTCGGATTGCCGAGGTAAACCTCGGCGCGGATGCCCGCACGACGCAACTCGCCCACCATCGCCTGGTAATCGGCCATCCGGTCACGATCCATCACCGTCACGACCACCGGCCCCACTTCGCGGGTCTCGATCCGCCCCTTCTCACGCAACGCCGCCAACAGACGATCGACACCGACGGACACGCCCGTTGCAGGAACCGCCTGCCCGGTGAAACGCTTCACCAGATCGTCATAACGCCCGCCGCCCGCGACCGACCCGAATTGCCGCTTGCGGCCCTTCTCGTCGAGGATTTCAAAGGTCAGCTCGGCCTCATAAACCGGCCCGGTGTAATAGCCGAGACCCCGCACGACCGACGGGTCGATCACGATCCGGTCGGGGCCATAGCCTTGGGCCTCCAGAAGCGCCGCGATCTCTTCCAACTCGGCCACACCCTCGGCGCCCACCTTGCTTTCGCCCACCGCCGCGCGCAGGTTGGCCAGCGTTTCACCATTGCCTGCCCCTTTCGACGTCAGGAAGGCAATCACAGGCTCGGCCTGCGCCTCCGACAGGCCCACCCCGTCGATATAGGCCCCCGAGGCATCCAGTCGGCCCTTGCCCAGCAACTCGCGCACGCCCGCTTCACCCACCTTGTCGAACTTGTCGATGGTGCGCATCACGGCGGCGCTGCGCTCCTCGTCCTCGGCCAGTCCCATGCATTCCAGCACCCCATTGAGCACCTTCCGGTTGTTCACCCGGATCAGGTAATCCCCGCGCGCAATGCCCACCTCTTCAAGGCAATCCGCCAGCATCGCGCAAATCTCGGCATCCGCCGCCACGCTGGCCGCGCCCACGGTATCCGCATCGCATTGATAGAACTGGCGATACCGCCCCGGCCCGGGCTTCTCGTTGCGCCAGACGGGCCCCATCGCATAGCGTCGATAGGGCGTGGGCAACTCGTTGCGGTGCTGGGCATAGACCCGGGCCAGCGGCGCAGTGAGGTCATAGCGCAGCGCCAGCCAGTCACCCTTGCCGTCCTCTTCGCTTTCCTGCCATGCGAACACACCCTCGTTGGGCCGGTCCACATCCGGCAGGAACTTGCCCAGCGCCTCGACCGTTTCCACCGCCGAAGACTCAAGCGCGTCGAACCCATAGGCATGATAGACCCCGGCAATCTTGCGCAGCATCTCGGCGCGGTCGCTCACGTCCTGCCCGAAATAGTCGCGAAATCCTTTCGGCGTCACCGCCTTGGGGCGCGGGGCTTTCTTTTCCTTGGCCATGGGGATGTCATCCTTGCCTTGCTCTCGCGGGCCAAGCCTCTAGCGGATGGGGCCATGCGGGGCAAGGCGGCATCGCGCAGCAATCCGCTTGACCGAACGCGCAGGCAGGGCTACCTGCCGAAACCATGGATCGACTGGAAGAGAAAATCGCCCATCTCGAACGCAGCGTCGATGACCTGTCCGAGATCGTCACGCGGCAAGCCGACGACATCGCCACGCTCAGGCGCCGGGTCGAGATGCTGATGCAGCGCGAAGCCGAGCGCGAGGCGGATCAGGGCAGCCACGTCTTCACCGGGCAGGAAAAGCCGCCGCACTACTGATGAAGCGGATCAGCCACCCGGCGCCATGGCCTGAATCACCCCGTCATGGATCAGGATATTCATCCACCCGTCCGCACCTTCGAACCGGTTGTACACGCTGACGAACACGGTGCCGCGATCCATTCGGCCAATGCGGTTGCCGCAGGGTTTGTTGCGGCTGACCCCGCAAACCCGCGATTTGACCCTTTCATAGGCCCGGTCGGTCTCTCTTCCGGTGCGCGCGCTTTCCGGCAAGCCATAGCGCAGCGCCTCGTACATCGAGGGCGCGCCGAACACCGCAAGCGCCGCCGTGATCTGCCGCGGGCAACCATCCGCGAAGCCGGTGATATAGAAACTGTTCAATCCCGGGTGTCCCGGATTGCTGTCATAAAGGCGGTATTTCGGTCGCTTCTCGGGATATTGCCCGACCTCATGCCCCAGATCGCCCCGCCCGACATGACAGGCGCGCGCGACATCCCCAAAGGGCAGCACCTCGCCCGGGGCGACCTCGCGCGCATCCGCGCCCGTCCGGCGCGCCGCCTTGTTATTGCTGAAAAGCCCTGGCCGCGCTTGCCCGCCGCGCCCCCGGTATTCCGACGCGGCAGGCCCGGCCGCATCGCCGCCGCGCTCCGACGTCACGGTCTCGGCCCTCTCGGGCCCAAAGAGCCGGTCCCAAAAACCGCCCTGCTTTTGCGCGCGCGGCGCGGTTTCTGCATCGTCCGACGCCACATCCGCTGACGCCGCGTCTTCCGATGCCACCGTGTCCGTTTCATCGTCGGACGCAACGGGCTCATCATCGTCGCCATCGACCGCACCAACGTCACGCGGACGCAGCAATCTCTGGAAAAAGCCCACATCTTCCTCGGTTTCATCCGGGGCGGCCGCGACCTCGGCCACCGGCTCGGGGCCATCGAGCTGCGTATCGGAGAGGCGCGGCACATCGCTCAGCGGGTCCGAACATCCCACCAAGGCCACGATTGCCACAAGACCGATGCAATTGCGCAAAGCTCCTCCCCGTTCCAGTCCGCCCGCTCACGCAGGCGCCATGCGAACCGGGTCACTTTTAGCGATCCTGCGGCTCAAGGTCCAGCCGGGTGCCTCGCACCTGCAGAAACGCGCCTACCCCCGGGCCGAACGCTGGCTCATGAATCGGCGTGTCAGACGCCACGATATCGCCGCCAATCCAAAGCCCAGCACCGCGATCACCAACGCCCCGGCAAGGAAGAGACCGAGTGCCTTGACCATCGGCGCGCCATCGAAGGGCAAACGCCCGGCCAGCGGCGGCCAAACACCGCCCGCAAGCGCCACATGCCCCATGGTTGCCGCCAACCACCCCAGACTCGCCAGCCCGCCCAGCAACACCGCCCAATGCACCGGCCCCGCGCCATGGCCACGCACCCCGCGCCGCAACGCGGTGAACTGCCGCCCCAGGTCCGATTGCACGGCCATCAGGGCCGGGACCACCAGCAGCACCAGGAGCACACCAAAGCCCAGCCCGTAAACCAGCGTGATCACCGTCGGCTTGAGAAACTGCGCCTGTTGCGATTGCTCGTATAACAGCGGGGTCAGCCCCAGAACCGTGGTCAACGTGGTGAGCATAACCGGCCTGAGCCGGTCCGCCGCCCCGTCGATGATCGACGGGATCAGACCACGCTCGCGCGCATGATCGTCGATCGTGGTCACCAGAACGATCGAGTCGTTGATGATGATCCCGGTCATGCCCAGCAAGCCCACCACCGTGAACATGCTGAGTGGCACATCCCAGGCCGCATGGCCATAAATCGTGCCGACAAGGCCAAAGGGAATGATCGCCATCACCACCACCGGCCGGGTCCAGCTCGAAAAGGCCCAGGCCAGCACGGCATAGATGCCCACAAGGCTCAGGATCAGCCCCAAAAGCGCATCGTTGAGGAATTCGTCCTCCTGTTCGGACAGGCCCGACAGGCGCCATTCGACCTGGTGCAGGCTCGCGATATCGGGCAGGATCTCGGTTTCCAGCGCGCGCATGATTTCCTCGGCGCGGGCCGGATCGTCCTCGGATATGTCGCCCGTCACCGACACGGTGCGCAGCCCGTTCTCGCGCCGCACGGTCGAGAACCCGGCCCGGGTCTCCACCTCGACGATATCGACCAGTGGAACGTACTGGCCCTGCGGCGTGCGCATCTGGCTGCGTTCAAGGAAATCCGCCGACAATTCCCCACGCGGCAGTTCGATGCGGATCTCGGCGCTGCGCGGCCCGTCGGGATAGGTCGCCGCCTCAAGCCCGTTCAGCCGGTGGCGCAGCACCCGACCCAACCCGTCAATGGTAAAGCCCAACGCCTGCCCCTGCGGGGTCAGTTCAAGAATCAACTCATCCTTGTCATAGGCCAGGTTGTCCTCGACCGCGCTGACCTCGGGATAGCGGTTCATCGCCTCTTTCAACGCCTCCGCCGCCGTCTTGAGCGTCTCGGCATCCGCACCATAGAACTGCACGTCGAGCGCCTCGCCCCCCGGCCCCGACCGCCAGCCGCGGAAACTCAGCGTTTCGGTCATAGGATGGCGCTCCACCCGCTCCTGCAATTCGGCCACGAGGGCGAAACTGGAATAGGGGCGCAAATCGGCGTCGATCAATTCGATGGCGATCCCGCCCAGAAGATCGGCATCCTTCACGTCCGACCCGGGCAGCGGGCGACCGGAATTGCCCCCCACCTCGGCGATGGCATAGTCGATCGGGTTGCGGCCATGGCGCGTCTCGTATTCCTGCGCCAGGTCCTCGATCATGCCCTGCATCAGGCGCATCTGCTCGATCGTGTCGGCCCGCGTCGCCCCCGGCACCATCGCCCAGTTGCCGGTCACGCTGCCCTGCTCGGGCGCGTTGAAAAACCGCCATTGCACATCGCCCCGCACGACCTGCGCGACCTGAATGGCCAGCAGCAAAATCGTTCCGGCCAGCACCGGATACCGCATCCAGACGACACCCGCGATGAACGGGCGAAACAGCGTCTCGCGCACCCAGACGAACCCCCGGTTCACCACCCGCGACGGCAGGTCATACCAGTGATCGCGCATCCCCGCGCGATGCAGCGAATGGGCCATGTGGTGCGGCAGGATCAGGAAACACTCGGCCAGGCTCGCCGCCAGGACCGCGATCACCGTGAAAGGAATATCGGCAATCATGTCGCCGAACCGACCCGAAATCGCGGTCAGGGCGAAAAACGCGATGATCGTGGTCAGGCTCGCGGCAAAGACCGGCAACGCCATGCGCCGCGCCGCGTTCTCGGCGGCCTCGACCGGCCCCTCGCCGCGTTTCACACGCGCATCCGCGTGCTCGCCCACCACGATGGCATCGTCCACCACGATGCCCAGCGTGATGATCAGCGCGAAAAGCGAGATCATGTTGATGGTCAAACCGAACGCATACATGAGCGCGATCGCGGTCAACATCGATACCGGGATACCCGCCGCCACCCAAAACGCGGTGCGCGCATTGAGAAACAGGAACAACAGCCCCACGACCAGCGCCAGCCCCACGGCCCCGTTATCGATCAATATGTTGAGCCGCCCGCTGATCGCCTCGGCACGAGTCCGGATCAGGTCGATCCCGACACCCGCGGGCAATGTCGCCTCCATCTCTGCGGCGACCTCCTCGACCTGCCGCTGGATAGCAATCGCATCGCCCTGCGCCGAGCGGTCCACCCGAACCGAGATCGCCGGGTTCTCGCCCACGAAGTAGCTCCGGTTGCGGCTGATCCCCTCGACCCGCAACCGCGCCACATCCCCCACGGTCAGTTTCGATCCGTCCGTCGAAGATCGCAGCACGATCTGCGCCAACTGGTCGACATCGCGCTTTTCCACCCCGGTGCGCACCCGGGCGTTGGCCCCTTCGACATCGCCCGCCGGATCGGCATCGACCTCGGCGGCAATGGCCTGCGCAATCTCGGCAAAACTGATATCATGGGCAATGAGGCTGACACTGGGCACCTCGATGATCGTGCGCGGCGCGGCGACGCCCCGGATCGTGGTGCGCGTGACCCCGGCGGCAAACAGCCGGGTCACGAATTCGTCTGCAAAGCGGCCCAGTTGCTCGCTCGCGACCGGCCCGGTGATGACCACATCCGTCACCCGGTCGCGCCATGCGCCGCGCGTGACCCTTGGGTCTTCGGCCTCTTCGGGAAAGGTGGTCAGTTGATCGACCGCCGACTGCACATCGTCGGCGGCGCGCGCCATGTCATAGCCCGGCTCGAAATCCAGCGATATCTGCGCCCGCCCCTCACGCGAGGATGCGGTCGAGCTTTCCACCCCCTCGACCGCAAGAAGCGCGGGCTCCAGCAACTGGACAATCGCCGCGTCCACGTCCTCGGCCCCTGCGCCCTCCCAGACCACGCTCACGCTCACGCTGTCGATGATCACATCGGGAAAGAACTGTGCCCGCATCCGTGGCACGGCCGCCAGACCGGCAATGATCAGAACCACCAGCAACAGGTTCGCGGCGGTCGCATGCCGCACGAAATAGCTTAGAATGCCACCCGGATCGCGTAGCGCCATGGATCAGCCCCCCATGCGCGCTTCGATGCGCGTGACCGTCTCGGCGGGGACTTTCGGTTGCGCAAGCTCTGCCAGAATGCGGCTCTTGACCGCCTCCGGCATCCGCCCGTTATCCTCGACAAAAGCGACAAGCCGCGCCCGCCGCTCCTCGCTCAGTTCAAGCATCTCGGGTTCGCTCAAAGCCTCGGCCGGACCGCTGCGCAACGGGCGCACCTTGATCCCCGGCCCAAGAAGCGGCGTCCGGTGGGTCACGACCTCGCGCCCGGCAAGGCCCTCGGCCCGGATCACGATCTCATCCCCCTGCCGCCGCAACAATTCGACCTCGACCCGTTCAAGCCGCCCCTCGTCATCCAGCGCCAGAACATCGCCCGCCGATCCAAGCGCGCCCGAAGGCAACACGATCACCCCGTCGAGCGGTGGCTCGACGATCTCGACCGTGACGAAATCACCCGGCTTGAACTCCCGTGCCCCGTCCAGTCGCGCGAACAAAAGCCGCCCGGTCTGGCCTTCGCCCACCGCCGCGCTATCGCGGACAAGCTGTCCCTGCGCGGTCACATCAATGCCGAACACGTCGAGGATCGCCCGCACCGGCGCCCGGCGCAAACGACCCTCATCTCCCAAAAGCCGGACATAATCGCGGGTCGACACCCGGAACGCCACCTCAAGCGCGGTTTCGTCGACCAGTTCCGCCAAAAGCGTATTCGCCGACACCAACCCACCCTCGACAAGGTTCACCCCGCTCAGCGTGCCGGTAAACCCGGCGTGGATTTCCATATCGGCCAGCCTGCGTTCGGCCTCGCCCAGCGCGATCCGCGCCCGGGCCTTGCGCGTTTCGGCGTTGTCCACCCGCGCTTCCGCCTGTGCGATCGCTTGCCGCCGCGTGAGAACCGCCGCGCGCGCGGCACTCGCGGCGAGTTCGGCGGTTTCCACCGCCGCATCCGTGCCGACACCGCGCTGGCGCAGATCTATCTGTCGTTGCAGGGCGCGTTCGCGCAGCACCACCTGCTCTTCCGCCGCCGCCAACTCGTCGCGGGCGAGATCGAGCCCGCGCGCGGCGTCGCGCGCCTCGGCCCGCGCATCCTCTAGGTCGCTCGCGGCGCGGTCCCGCGCATCCTGCGCATCCGCCGGGTCGATCCGCACCAGAAGCGCACCCTCCTGCACATGGCCGCCCTCGACGAAATCATCGGACAATTCGATCACCCGGCCACCCACCGCCGCGCGAATGTCCAGAGTCCGGCTGCTCTTCACTTCGCCATAGGAGGTCAGGACCGGCGCAACCCGCCCGGCTTCGGCGCGCATCACCCGGACCGCGAACTCACGCTCGCGACTTTGCGGCACCCGCGCCTCGCGCGCCATGCGCGCCTCGACCGCCTGTTGCAAGGTGTATCCGGCATAGAAAAGCACGCCCAATGCCAGCGAGAACAGAAAAAGCCCGGTCAGGCTCTGGCGCAGAAATCGCATCGTTTCATACCTTCGAAATCCGCCGTTACGTCCCGACGGTCAAGTCTATCGTGGCCCCGTGAATTGCCAAGCCCGTTGCCACATCACGATTGTCTTACGTGCGACTGCCCCGCTTCCGTCGCTTGCCGTCTCAAAAATCTTCCAGTTCCAGAAGGATACCGCGAAAATTCTCGATCAGATCGAACTGCGCCACCTGCGACCGGGTCAGAAAACCGAACCCCGCCCCTTCGCTCAGCGTGACATCCCCCGTCTCGACACGCCGATCAAGCGTGAAGACATGCACCACCCCGTCGATCCGGGCCTGGCTTGCGAACATGACCAGCGGATGCAAGGCGTCGGCCGTGATGTCGATCCCGGTTTCTTCGCGAAACTCCCGCCGCGCCGCCAACTCGGGCGTCTCGCCCGGCTCGATACCGCCCCCGAACAGGCTCCATTTGCCGGGCGCCACGATCCCCGCCGCATCGTCGCGAAGCTGCATCAGCACCCGGCCCTGCCGGTCACGCGCCAAAACCGCCGCCCCGCGCCACCCCACGGGGTCCGGCAGCGGGCCGACAACGCGAAACCCGCCGCTCATTTCCGCCTCAGATGCTCGTCCAGCCGCGGCATGATCTCGACGAAATTGCAGGGGCTGTGACGATAGTCGAACTGCCATTGCAGGATCTCGTCCCATGCGTCGCGACAGGCCCCCGGGCTTCCCGGCAGGGCAAAAAGATAGGTGCCCCCCGCAACGCCCCCTGTCGCCCGGCTCTGCACCGCGCTGGTGCCGATCTTCTGCATGCTCACCATGGTAAAGACCGTGGCAAAGGCCTCGATCTCCTTTTCATAGACATCGCGATGCGCCTCGACCGTGACGTCGCGCCCGGTCAACCCGGTGCCGCCGGTCGTAATGATCGCGTCCACATCGTCGCGCGCGATCCATTCGCGCAATTGATCGGCGATCTGGTCGCGCTCGTCGCGCACGATCATCCGGTCGGCCAGTACATGCCCCGCCGCCTCGATCCGCCCGACCAACACCTCGCCCGAACGGTCTTCGCTCATGTCGCGCGTATCCGACACGGTCAGAACCGCGATCCGCACCGGCAGGAAATCCTTGCTCTCGTCGATCTTTCCCATGCCTAGATCCCCGCCTCGAACTCGAACCAGTTGACCACCGGGCCGAGGTTGACCACCTCGCTTTGCCCGATCTTGCCCCGCTCGCCCCAGCATTCGTGCACATGCCCACACAGGACAAGCCGGGGCTGCACCCGCTCTATGGCCCCGCGCACCGCCACGGAGCCGACCGAAATCCCCGTCGATGTCCGGTCAACCACGCCCTTGGGCGGCGAATGGCTGATCAGGATATCGGCGGCCTCGCAGGCAGCCAGCATCGCCTCGGCCTCGTCTTCGCCCAGGTTGCAGGACCAGTCGCCAAAGGGCGGCGGCGGCACCGCATACCCGAGCCCGAAAAGGCGCAGCCCGCCGATCACATGCCCCTGCCCGTGCAGCACCACCGCGCCCTTTGGCGCGTCCCGGCGCAATTCCTCGGCGCTCTCGACATTGCCGGGCACCAGAACCATGGGCGCCGCGATCCCGTCCAGCACCGACAGGATATCGCGCAATCCCTGCCGCATATGACAGAAATCCCCCGCCCCGATCACCAGGTCGGCGCCATCCGCCGCCTCGGCCACGGTGCGCATCGCCTTTGCACTCGCATGCACATCGGAAAACCCCAGCACTCTCATGACCCGGTCTCCAATCTCGCCCTCAAACTCAACAAATCGGCCCAGGCTTCGCGCTTGGCCCCCGGGTTTCGTAACAGATAGGCGGGGTGAAACATAGGCAGCGCCGGACGGCCAAATGCCTCGGACCATGTGCCGCGCAGCCGCGTGATCCCGCGTTGGCCCAGCACCGCCTGACAGCTCGTGTTGCCCATCACGACAAGGATATCAGGCGCGGCCAGTTCCACATGCCGCCCGAGAAAGGGCAGCATCATGGCGATCTCTTCGGGTTTCGGATCGCGGTTCTGCGGCGGGCGCCACGGCATCACGTTGGTGATATAGACCGCCTCTCCCTCGCCCGCCCGCGCCATGCCGATTGCCGCCAGCATCCGGTCGAGCAACTGCCCGGCGGCACCCACGAAAGGCCGCCCTTCGCGATCCTCGTCGCGCCCCGGCGCCTCGCCGATGATCATCACCCGCGCGCCCGGCTGACCGTCGGCAAACACAAGCTGGCGCGCGCCACGCTTGAGATCGCAAAGCTCATAGGCGTCCATGGCGGCGCGCAACGCGACAAGGTCGGTCGCCGCCTCTGCCGCCTCGCGCGCAACGGCCACCGGGTCGCCCCGCTCCGGCTCGGGCAATGGCGTGGCTTGCACCGGGGCGGGTGACGCCGGTTTTTCCGGTTTTGCCGCATCCGGTCCCGTCACCTTTTCAGGCAGGCCATACCGCACCACCGGGGCATCCCCGATCGCCTCGTCCGCGCCGAGCTCGATCTGCCATTCGAGGGCCGCCCGCGCCGCGTGATATCCCATGTGCGATTCCATTGCGGTAGCCTAGCGCAACCCCGCGCCGGCCTGAACCACTCATTCGCCATGCCACGGCCTGAGGTATTGCGCCGCGCTTCGCGCGTCGCGGCGGGGCCTCGCTGACGCTCGGCCCGGCCGGGTTGGCCCCTATGCGCATGACTTTCGGGCATCGCGCAATCCGCCACCGTCGAATTGAGTATTTTCACCAAGAAAGAGACAGGCGGGCAGACCCCGACGCATCATCTGCCGCATCGGCTGGACACCCACCTGTGCGCTTCCTATAACCGGGCGGATCATGCGAGGCCCGCTTGCAAGGGGAGTAAGGCCATGAGCTTTCCACACCGTCACCTTCTGGGCATCGAGCCGCTCGCGCCCGCCGACATCACCACGCTGCTGGATCTGTCCGATCAATATGTCGACCTCAACCGGTCGGCGCGCAAGCACACCGAAACCCTTGCCGGTCTGACCCAGATCAACATGTTTTTTGAAAACTCGACCCGCACGCAGGCCAGTTTCGAGCTGGCCGGTCAAAGGTTGGGCGCGGATGTGATGAACATGGCCATGCAGGCCAGCTCGATCAAGAAGGGCGAGACGCTGATCGACACGGCGCTTACGCTCAACGCCATGCATCCCGACCTGCTGGTCGTGCGGCATCCGCATTCCGGCGCGGTCGATCTCTTGTCGCAGAAAGTGCGCTGCGCGGTGCTCAACGCAGGCGACGGGCGCCATGAGCATCCCACGCAGGCGCTTCTGGATGCGCTGACCATCCGGCGCGCCAAGGGGCGGCTGCACCGGCTCAGCATCGCGATCTGCGGTGATATCGCGCATTCCCGGGTGGCGCGCTCGAACATCCTGCTGCTGGGCAAGATGGAAAACCGCGTCCGGCTGGTCGGCCCGCCCACGCTCATGCCCGCGCGGATCGGCGAATTCGGGGTCGAGGTCTATGAAGACATGCGCGAAGGCTTGAAGGATGTCGACGTGGTGATGATGCTGCGCCTTCAGCGCGAGCGCATGGATGGCGGCTTCATCCCGTCCGAGCGCGAGTATTTCCACCGTTTCGGCCTCGATACCGAGAAGCTCGCCTTTGCCAAGGAAGACGCGATCGTGATGCATCCCGGTCCGATGAATCGGGGCGTCGAGATCGACGGCGAAATCGCCGACGACATCAACCGGTCGGTCATCCAGGAACAGGTCGAGATGGGGGTCGCCGTTCGCATGGCGGCGATGGACATCCTCGCCCGCAACCTGCGCGAAGCGCGCGCGCGGGAGAGAAAGGTCATGGCGTGACCCCCACCAGCACCGAGATCAGGTCCAGCGAACAGGGTGTGGTACGCCTTTTCGCCGTCGATCTGCCCCCGGACGAGGCCGCCCACTTCAACCGGCGCAACGGCACATGGCCGCTGCGCGCGGCACTCGGGGCGGATTGGCTCGACCCAGACCACCTGCTGTTTTTCGACATTGCCGATCTCGAAGGAGTCGGCCTGACGGAGTATCTCGCCGAAGGGCACGGCATCGGGGCCGAGGAACTCGCCCCCCTGCGGCAACGGCTCGACGGGATGAAGGGCCATGCGCTGATCGTCACCTCGCGCGCCTTCGGTGGCAGGGCGCAGACGATCAAGCCGCGCGCGCCCCTGCGCCTCGTCGCCACGCTTCATGAGGACCGACCGCCGGTGATTTTCGAGCGCCTGCCCTCCGACGCCGCCACCCGCCCGGGCGCGGCGACAACCGGGGACAGCGCGACCACGCCCGCAAGACCGGGCCGCAAGCGCCGCCTGATCCTCGCGCTCCTGGTGCTGGGACTGGTCGCGTTGACGCTGCTGGCGGTGCTCACATGACCCTCGAACCACACCACCCCGGCCCCCAGACCCCGCTGGTCGCAGGCGAAACCGTGCTCGCCATGTGGCGGCCGCGGTTCTGGCTCTTTGCCCAGCGCGCCCTGCTCCTGGGGTTCGTGACCGCGCTCGGGCTCTCCGGGTTCGGCTTCCTGATCTGGTGGCAATGGCTTCTGGCGCTGCCGGTGCTGACGCTGGTCTATGTCTTTGTCTTCGACGATTATGCCACATGGGTCCGGCGCCGCGGCGATTGCTGGTATCTGACCGACCGCCGCCTGATCTACGAGAGTGCCGACACCCCCGGGGAACAGGCCACCGTGCCGCTCTCGGGGATCGCGTGGATGCGCCCGTGGTTCTGGTGGAGCCTGCGCATCGGCCTGACCGGCGGCACCGCCACCACGATCCGCTTTGTCCCGGGCCCGCGCGATATCCGCCGCCGCATCGAGGCGGCCCAGAACCAACCCCAGGCAAATTGAGAACCCTCATGCCCGACCCCTCCGCCGACCTGCGCTACGCCAACACCCCCTCGACCCCGCTGGCCGATGGCGAAGAGGTGCTGCTCAGCTTCCGCGCCGACCGCCAGACCTATGTCCGCGATCATGCCTCCATGGCCGCCATCGCGATGGCTGCGGGCATGGTGATCCTCTGGGCGCTGGGCAATCCGCATGTCTGGACCGGCGCCATCGGCGGGCTGGGTGCCATCGCCCTGCGCGGCTGGTATGTCGCCTCGGACGAGCTGGCCGTGCGCTGGGATCTGACCGATCGCCGCCTGCTCGGCCCCGGCACGCGCATGGTCGGCCTGCGCGAGATCAAGCATATCAACACCTTCCTGTCGGCGGTCCAGATCGTGACCGTGACGGGCGACAAGCACCTGATCAAGTACCAGTCCGACGCCCATGCAACCAAGGCACGGATCGAACGGATCGCGGCCGGGGGACGGCCGTGACACCAACGCATAATCAAAGGCACCGCCGATGAAGACCCTTCTGACCAATGCCCGCCTGATCGACCCCGAGGCCCAGACCGACACGCCCGGCTGGCTGCTGATCGACGGCACCGCGATCGGCGCGACCGGCCCGTCCGGCGCGGGCGAACCCGCCGCCGATCACATCGTCGACTGCGACGGCAAATGCCTCGCCCCCGGCATCGTCGATATCGGCGTCAAGGTCTGCGAACCCGGCGAACGGCACAAGGAAAGCTATCGTTCCGCCGGGCTTGCCGCCGCGGCGGGCGGCGTCACCACCATGGTCACGCGGCCCGACACGCTCCCGGCCATCGACACGCCCGAAGTGCTCGAATTCGTCCGCCGCCGCGCGAACGAGGCGGCGCCGGTCAATGTCCTGCCCATGGCCGCGCTCACCAAGGGCCGCGAGGGCCGCGAGATGACCGAGATCGGCTTCCTGCTCGACGCGGGTGCCGTGGGATTCACCGATTGCGACCGGGTCATCTCCGACACCAAGGTCTTTTCCCGCGCCCTCACCTATGCGCGCAGCCTCGGCGCGCTGGTCATCGCCCATGTGCAGGAACCGATCCTTTCGGCGGCGGCCTCGGCCACCTCGGGAAAATTCGCCTCGCTGCGCGGGCTGGCCAGCGTCACCCCGATGGCCGAACGCATGGCGCTCGATCGCGACATCGCGGTTCTGGAAATGACCGGCGCGCGCTATCACGCCGACCAGATCACCACCGCCCGCGCCCTGCCCGCCCTCGAACGGGCCAAAAGGAACGGGCTCGACATCACCGCGGGCACCTCGATCCATCACCTCACCCTGAACGAAATGGACGTGTCCGACTACCGCACCTTCTTCAAGGTCAAACCGCCGCTCAGGTCCGAGGATGACCGCTTCGCCACGGTCGATGCCGTGCGCTCGGGGCTGATCGACATCATCTCCTCGATGCACACGCCGCAGGACGAGGAAAGCAAGCGCCTGCCCTTCGACGAGGCCGCGAGCGGCGCGGTCGCGCTCGAAACCTTGCTGCCCGCCGCCCTTCGTCTCTTTCACGCCGACCAGCTCAGCCTGCCACAACTCTTCCGCGCCCTTGCGCTCAACCCGGCGAAACGGCTCGGCCTGCCCGCGGGGCGGCTGGCACCCGGCACGCCCGCCGATCTGGTGTTGTTCGATCCCGACAAGCCCTTCGTGCTCGACCGTTTCAAACTTCGGTCGAAATCCAAGAACACACCGTTTGACGGCGCGCGCATGCAAGGTAAGGTGCTGATAACCTTTGTCGGCGGAGAAAAAGTGTTCGGCTGATGCCCGTGATCGAGACCAGTTTGACCACCCTCGCCCTCTGGGCGGTGATCGGATACCTTTTCGGGTCCGTGCCCTTCGGCCTGCTGCTGACCCGCGCGCTGAAACTGGGCGATCTGCGCAAGATCGGCTCGGGCAATATCGGCGCGACGAACGTGCTGCGCACAGGTAACAAGCGCGCGGCGGCGCTGACGTTGATTCTCGATGGCGGCAAGGGGGCGGTCGCCGTTCTCGCCGGGCGCGCCATCGCGGGCGAGGATGCGGCGCAGGTCGCGGCGCTCTTCGCCTTTCTGGGCCATTGCTATCCCGTCTGGCTCGAATTTCGCGGCGGCAAGGGCGTGGCCACCTTCCTTGGCATCCTGCTGGCGCTCGCTTGGCCCGTTGGCATTGCCGCCTGCCTGACATGGCTTGCCACCGCCGTGATCGCCCGCATCTCGTCGCTTTCGGCGCTGGTTGCGGCGGGCAGTTCGACCATCTGGATGCTGGTGCTGGGCCATGGCACCGCGTTCTTCCTCGGGATCGCGCTGACGCTTCTGATCTTCTGGCGGCACCGCGCCAACATTTCGCGGCTGCGCACCGGGACCGAACCCCGGATCGGGCAGAACTGAGTCGTGGCCGCAGGCGGATGGCGCGTCAGGGTATGTCGCGTTTGATCGGCTCAGCCCCCCTTCTCGTTGGTTGTCCGTCCAAGCCGATTCGACACCGGCCCAGGCGACGTGAAACCAATCAAACGCGATATAATCCCTAACCCAACAGAAACCCACCGCGCGCTGCCGAATTAACCCTTTGGGCCGTTTTCGGCAGATGAATCCTCCGGCAGCCGGGAGTCAGACGCAAAACAGCCGGGAATCATACGCCGATTCCGGGCCGAAATCCGTTTAGAAAGGTTAATTTCGCTTAACCTTTCGTTTACGGATTCAGTAGGCGTAGCCCTCGTAGATCCGGCTCAGATCGCCGTTCCACTCGACATGATAGAGATCGAGAAGCTCGTCGGCCGGGGCCTTCCCATCGGTCACGCTGTCCTCCAGCGCGTGCAGGAAATGGCGCTCATCGGGCACCATGCCGCCCGCCCCGGGCCGGGCCCGGGCCCGCAGACCCTCGCGAGAAATCTCAAGCGTTTGCCGTGCCAGATCGCGCATGTTGATGTCGCCCACCTGCGCATGCAGCCCGTCCTTGCCGGCCGCCACGCGCAGCGCCTCGCGGGTCTCGGCATCCCAGCCCTTGACCAGGTCCCACGCCGCATCGAGCGCGGTCTGGTCATAGGTCAGCCCGACCCAGAAGGCGGGCAGCGCGCACAGCCTGCGCCACGGGCCGCCATCGGCGCCGCGCATCTCGATGAATTGCTTGACCCGCGCCTCGGGAAAGATCGTGGTCAGATGGTCGGCCCAGTCGCTCAGAGTGGGCGTCTCACCGGGCAGCGCGGGCAGCTTACCCTTTAGAAAATCACGGAAACTCTGGCCCAGCGCGTCGATGTACTTCCCGTCGCGATAGACGAAATACATCGGCACATCGAGCGCGTATTCGACCCAGGCCTCGAACCCGAATCCTTCGTCGAAGACAAAGGGCAACATGCCCGTGCGCGCCGCGTCGAGATTCTGCCAGATATGCGCGCGCCATGATTTCCAGCCATTCACCTTGCCTTCGAAAAACGGCGAGTTGGCAAAAAGCGCCGTGGCCACCGGTTGCAGCGCCAGCGCCACGCGCATCTTCTGGACCATGTCGGCCTCGGTGGAGAAATCGAGATTCACCTGCACCGTGCAGGTGCGATACATCATCGCCGTGCCCAGCGTGCCGACCCGGCCCATGTAATCGGTCATCAGCTTGTAACGCCCCTTGGGCATCATCGGCATCTGCTCATGCGCCCATTCGGGCGCCGCTCCAAGCCCGATGAAACCGACACCCACCTTGTCGGCGATATCCTTAACATCCGCTAAGTGTTGGTTAACCTCGTCGCAAGTCTGGTGGATCGTCTCCAGCGGCGCCCCCGAAAGCTCCAACTGCCCCCCCGGCTCCAAACTCACATTCGCTCCATCCTTTTGTAATCCAACGATATTTTCGCCTTCATACAGAGCTTCCCACCCACGCAGATCGCGCAAACCTTCCAACACCGCCAGAACCGAACGCTCCCCACGGTAAGGAATGGGTAAATGTGTATCCTTACAATACCCGAACTTCTCATGCTCGGTGCCAATTCGCCAGTCCTGCTTGGGTTTGCAACCTTCAGCGAGATACTCGGCAAGTTGTTCATGGCGTTCGATCGGACCGCCGCCGGATTGGGGAATGGACATAGGAATTTTCTCCGATCTGTTCGCACATCAACGAAGGAGTGCTGCGAATGAAGGAAAGTGTCAATGCAGCCGCGCGACCCGTTCTTGCCAGATTACGAAGTTTTCCGGCTTTCGTGCGGCCGACGCTGCGATCACTTTCTGGTAATGTGCGCCGGGAAACTGCGCCAGCGCATCCAGGAGTCGTTCAGCCCCCGCCGCCGAAGCGGGAATTCGTACCTTCTGACCTTCACGATCGGTGAATATCCACAGGATTTCGCCACGCTCTTCATCCCCCAACGCCTCAATCTCGATTCGCGCAATCAATGACAGCGGCACGACAATGCCCCCCTCGGGCAGGAAATAGGTGAGCTGTGCCTCGTCAAGCTCGACCACCCCGACTCCGCCGCTGCGCGGCCTGATCCGCGCCCGTTGCAAGCCTGTAATCAATAGTGCAAACCCGAGCAAAAGAACGGGCCAGCCGATCCACTGAATTATGCCGATACCGCCAAACGCCCAATTCGCGCCCAGCCCCGTAACAAGCGCGCCAACCAACACCTCGCGCCAGCGCCAGATCGCCGCGCGCGCCTCGGGCCGCACGAGGTTCATAGCCAATCCCCCAATTGTGCCTGCCATACTGTTATTGCCGCCACCACAGCAGTATCGGCTCGCAGGATGCGCGGCCCCAAAGCGACCGGATGGGCACCGTCCATCGCCGCGATCCGATTTCGTTCGGCCTCGGAGAATCCGCCTTCCGGCCCAATCAGGATCGCCCATGACTGCCCAGAAAATCTATCGGGAAGGACAAATGCCCCTCCCGCCAACGTCTCGTCGCAAAACATCAGATGCCGACCTTCCGGCCAGTCGTTCAACACCTTGTCCAAACGTTCAAGCGGCGCGACCTCGGGCACGAACGTGCCACCACATTGCTCGGCCGCCTCGATCGCGTGGGTCTGCAACCGGTCCTGCCGAATACGTTCCGAATTGGTAAAATCCGTCTGCACCGGCAAGATCCGCGCCGCACCCATCTCGGCGGCTTTCTCGACGATGAAATCGGTTCTTGCCTTCTTGATCGGGGCAAAAAGCAGCCACAAATCCGGCGGATCGCGTTGCGGTGCACTCTGTTCAACACAGGACAAAACGCCGCCACGCTTACCCTTCTCGACCACCTCAGACCGCCATTCCCCATCCTGGCCGTTGAAAAGCAACACTGCATCTCCATGGCCAAGGCGCATCACGCCGAAAAGGTAATGCGCCTGCGCCCGGTCCAAAGGAACGGTTTGCCCTTGGCCCAAGGGGTGCTCTACATACAATCTAATCTTTGCCGTTTTCATGGACCCGACAATATGACCGCACCCGAGAATACGCCAGAGCCCAACCACAAGGTTGGCGATGCCGTGGCAGACGCCGTAAAGGATAATTGGGTTGACCGGATCGCCCCCGTCGCAACCCGCCCCTACTTCCGGCTTTCACGTGCTGATCGGCCGATCGGAACATGGCTGCTTTTGTTGCCGTGCTGGTGGGGTCTCTTGCTCGCCATGTTGCATGACGGGCAGGCCCGCTGGTTCGATCTGTGGATATTTTTCGCCTGCGGGCTGGGGGCGTGGCTTATGCGCGGGGCAGGTTGCACATGGAATGACATAACCGACCGCGACATCGACGGTAGTGTCGAGCGCACCCGGTCGCGCCCGATACCTTCCGGGCAGGTTTCAGTGAAGATGGCGTTGGCCTGGATGGTGGCACAGGCACTCGTGGCCTTCGTTATTCTCTTGACCTTCCCTGTCAACGCCATCCTTCTGGGTATTCTGGCGCTTTTGCCGGTCGCCATCTACCCCTTCGCCAAACGCTTCACATGGTGGCCACAGATATTTCTCGGCCTCGCTTTCAACTGGGGGACACTGTTGGCGTGGACAGCGCATACCGGTACTCTCGGGACACCGGCAATCATCCTCTATTTCGCGGGGATTTCATGGACGCTTTTCTATGACACTATCTATGCACATCAAGACAAGGAAGATGATGCCCTGATCGGCGTGAAATCAACGGCACGCCTGTTCGGGACGCAAACACCGATCTGGCTTCGTCGCTTCCTGATCGGCACGGTTACACTCATGGGGCTGGCGATTATCGCGGCGATGATCGGCCAGCGAGGCAACCCGCTGGCGCTCCTTATAGCGCTGTCCGGGGCCTGCGTCATGGGATGGCATATGGTGTGGCAAATTCGCATGCTTGATATTGATGACAACGACAAGCTTCTCATGCTGTTCCGCTCCAATCGCGATACCGGGCTGATCCCTCTGCCGTTTTTCGCCGTCACCCTATTCCTTTGATTGCACCTCGGGGCAGCAGGGCCTAGAGAACGGTCAGGGTTTCCAAACTTCGGTCCGAGATGCGCCTGTCTTCAATCTTCATCATTGCTGGTACGTTCCTTGCGGCGGCTATCGCCAGCCTGTTCGCGGCCAGCTTTGCCGTGACCATGATCGAGGAAAACTCTGAAATCGATGTTCGGCGCTCGCTTGATGACCAGGGCCTGACATGGGCCGAGGTCCATGCCGACGGGCTTCGGGTCTTTTTGACCGGTACGGCACCCAGCGAAGCATCGCGTTTTCTTGCCGTGAGTTCCGCGGGAAGTGTGGTTGACGCCGCTCGGGTGATCGACCGCATGGACGTGCAAGCCACCAAGGGCATTACGCCACCACGATTTTCCATCGAGATATTGCGAAATGATGCGGGCATTTCGCTAATCGGGCTTATTCCGGCCACGACCGATCGTGATGACATCCTTGAAAAACTGGAGGACATTGCAGGGAATGGGAACGTGGTCGACCTGCTGGAAACCGCAGATTATCCGCATCCTCCCGAATGGGATGCCGCCCTGCAGTTCGGGTTGGAAACGCTGGAGGATCTGCCCAGATCAAAAGTCTCGATCGACGCCCAGCGGGTTGAAATCACGGCAATGTCAGACAGCCCCGATGCCAAACGCAAACTGGAGGCCGACCTCGCCCGTGCCGCGCCGCGTGGCCTTGGACTTGTCCTCGACATCTCGGCACCCCGCCCTGTCATCACGCCGTTTTCATTGCGTTTCGTAGTTGACGAAAACAGTGCCCGGTTTGACAGTTGTTCCGCCGATACAGAGGCTGCGCGCGATCAGATCATTGCCGCCGCCCGGGCCGCCGGCATGGCAGGCAAGGCCAACTGCACTATAGGCCTTGGCGTGCCGTCCCCCAATTGGGCCCGCGCCGCCGCACTCTCCATCGCCGCCCTGGACAGGATCGGAAAAGGCTCTGTCACCTTCTCGGATGCGGACATATCGCTCGTGGCGGCCGAAGGCACCGATCAGTCGCTTTTCGATCAAACGGTCGGTGAGCTCGAAACCACCTTGCCAGAGGTGTTCACCGTTCACGCCGTTCTGCCACAAACCGCTGAAAACGGCGATTCAGGCCCACCCGAATTCGTGGTGACACTTTCGCCCGAAGGCCTTGTTCACATGCGCGGGCGTATCAGTGACGAACTGCTGCGCCAGACAGCCATCAGTTTCGCAAGGGCACGCTTCGGGTCCGACGTGGTCCACAATTCCGCTCGCATCGACGACTCGCTTCCAAGAGGATGGGCAGTGCGGGTGCTGGCCGGAATCGAAGCTTTGGCACAGCTTTCAAACGGTGCGGTTACCGTGTCCCCGGATCGGATCGTGGTCAGAGGCAACACCGGGAACTCCGACGCCAGTGCGGGAATTTCCCGGCTGTTGTCGGACAAGCTGGGCGAGGCGTCGCGGTTCACCATAGATGTCACCTACCAGGAACAGCTCGATCCGGTGGCAAGCGTGCCTACACCCGAAGAATGCGGCGCACAGATCGAGGCTGTTCAGGCAGAGCGCAAGATCAGCTTTGAGCCCGGTTCTGACACGATCGACGCAGGCGCACGCAAGACGCTGGACGATATCGCTGACATCCTCAAGAAATGTGGCCCCATAAGGCTCGAAATTGCAGGACACACGGACAGTCAAGGGCGGGAAGTGATGAACCAGCAACTCAGCCAGGCCCGGGCACAATCGGTTCTCAACGGTCTGCGCGAGCGGCGCGTTCTTACATCGACCTTCACCGCCGTCGGCTATGGCGAGACCCAGCCCATCGCGGACAACGGCACCGAGGAAGGCCGCGAGGCCAACCGCCGGATCGAGTTCCGCGTCGTTCTTCCCGAACCGATCGAAGAGACGGAAACCACATTGGAAAGCATCGAACAGGACGTCGCTGCCGATCCCGAGACGGAAGCCGATGACACGGCTTCGCAAGACGAGGACACCCCGGATGACGAGAATTGAATTCATCATTGCAACGGCAATCATCCTGTTTGTCGCCTTTTGCATGGGATGGTTTGCCAATTGGCTCATTCACCGTTTCACGCGGGTGGCGCGCTCGGATATCGAAGAGCTGGAGAAGATGTCACAGGAATTGCACGAAGCCGAGGAAACGCGCGATCAGGCCATCACCTATCTGCAGCAGCGAGAGGCCGAGTTGACCAATCAGATCGCGCAGACCGAGGCCGAACTTGCCGCGGCCATGGACGGGCTTCGCGATGCGCGACATGAGGCGGAAACGCTGCGTGCGCAGCTTGACTCTAGGGGCGCCTGATCTCGGTCGCGCCGGTCAGCCGCGAAAGCCGCGAGAGTTCCGCCGAAAGCCTTTCGTCGCGGGCAGATGACCAGACAACACCCGGCTCAACCCACATTTTATCAAGTGAAATCAGGTTCTTCTTCCGATCGGCCCTGACCTCGACGCGCCCCACGAACCTGTCACCTTCGAGAAGTGGGAAGACATAATACCCCCATTGCCGCTTGGCCGCAGGCACGAACATTTCAACCCGGTAGTCAAAACCGAAAAGCCGCTTCAAGCGGGCGCGGTCCCGAATCAAGGGATCAAACGGGTTGAGAATGCGCAGACGCGACGTGGGTTTCGCCAGCCGGGCCAGCCGCGTGTCGATATCCGGTTCGGCCCATGCTTGCGCCACGGTGCCATCGGCCCCTTCGATTTCAAGCGATACCAGGTTCTTCCTGTTGCGCTCGATCCAGGCGTTAACCTCGCGGCTGTCCATGGCCTCCCAGAACCGCTGGATTTCACCCGCGGTTGCAAAACCGCAGCGCCGCAGCGCGGCCCGGCACAGCCAATCGACCTGCTCCGCGTCATCAATCTGGGCCTGCAGACGTTCGGGCGGGAACACCCGCTCGGCGAGATCATAGAACTTGGTAAAGTTACGCCTATGCGCGGTGGCGAGTTCGCCAGCATACCACATGTAATCGAGGGCGAGCTTGTGCGGCGGGCGTTGCCACATCTTCCTCGGGCCGTTGATCCGAGTGTCGAAATCATGTGTTGAAAGCGGCCCCTCGCGTTCGATCCTCGCCTTTATCTCGGCCCGCCCTGCCGCATCGGGCATCCCCTTCCACCACGATGCATTCCGAATCCGCGCGGCCCGGCGGCGAAACTGGCGTTGCCACATCGGCAGGAATTCCATCGGTAAAAGGCTGGCATCATGTGTGAAATGCTCGAATATTTCTCGCGATTCTAATAGGTTACCGAGCATCGGTTCGCGATAATTCTGGTTGCGCGACCACAGAATGTGATGATGCGCCCGCGACACGACCCGGATCGCGTCAAGCTGAACAAAGCCCAGATTGCGGATCACGCCCGCCAGGTCAAGCGGCCCCGTCGGTGTTCGTGAAAGCCCTTGCGCCTCGATCCAGAGCCAACGGGCCATACGATTGGAAAGCCTCATGACATCACCATCTTTGCCCTGATTGCTTTGCTCCGCTACGCCGCTGGCAAGATCCGCTCGGCCCTCACGCGCCCGTCAGGATCGCACTGACCTTGAGCGCGCGCTGTGGATTACCCTCCACCTTCAACTTGCCGGTCATATAGGCCATCACCGGGTTTTGCGACCCCTCCATGATGGCGCGAAACACCGCTTCCTTGGCCTCTAGTGTCACGTCCGCCACGCCGTCACCCACCCGCGCGCCGTCAGCATCCATCATGATCGATCCCTCGCCTTCGAGGATCAGTTTCGCCGTGCCCTTGAGAACACCCCGCACCCTTGGTGCCAATACCTCGGTGAAGTCCTGCAAGATGTCCGACATAACACAATCCATCCCATATGATGCGCATGTCCTTACCGATCCGGTCACGGCACGCAATCCTGTCCCGGCGTCACCTACCAACGGCCAAGGGCATCCTCATCCTCGTGCCGCGGCGCGACCCAATCCGTTCCAGAGCGCGTGATTTCCTTCTTCCAGAAGGGCGCGCGGGACTTGAGATAGTCCATCAGGAATTCCGCCCCCTGAAAAGCGTCTGCGCGATGCGGTGCGGCGGTGGCGACCATCATGATCATTTCGCCGGGACGCATCGCCCCGAATCTGTGGACAATCAGAACGTCCCCGAGTTGAAAACGGGTTAATGCCTCGTGCGCGTGCTCTTCGAGCGCCTTTTCGGTCATGCCGGGGTAATGCTCGATCTCCATCGAAACGAGGCTGCCCGCAGCATCGCGGACGATTCCGGTGAATGTCACGACGGCCCCCATCCCGCCCTGACGCTGGGCGAATGCCTCGGCCTCGGCGCCGAAATCAAAGGGGTCGGATTGCACCCGGATATCCATCTCAACCCCCTGTCATCGGGGGAAAAAATGCCACTTCGCGCACGCCATCCAGCGGTGCGTCGAAATCGGCCAGTTCCTGATCGAGTGCCACGCGTAGGGCCGACAGATCGGCGAAGGCGGCCGCGTATCGGTCCTCGCGGGCTTTGAGTTCGGCGACGAGTTCGGCGACAGTACGGGCCTTGGTTTCAATGGTTTCTCGTGGCAGGCCAATCCGTTCGCGGACCCATGCGAAATAAAGCAGTTGCATCAGTGATCCTCGCGCAGAAAGGGCGTTGATTTCCTGAGATAATCCCAGCCGGTAAGAAGCGTCAGGACGGCTGCGAACCACAACAGGATCACACCCAGGTTGCCGGCCCAGATCATGCCTTCGTATTTCCAGCGCAGCCCTTGGGTATCCTGTGCCGCCCCGGAGATCATCCCTTCGATCATCGCGTCATCCATCCCCCAGGACGACATGACGAGATAATGTTCGAACACACCTTGTGAAAAAAGCACTGCAATTGCAATCATTTGCACGGTTGTTTTCCACTTGGCCATCGGTGTCACGGCCAGCGTTCCCGCGGTGTCGCCGAGGAATTCGCGCAGGCCTGAAACGAACACCTCGCGAAAGATGATCACGGTCGCGGGCAACACAATAAGTGGTGTCCAGCTGGCGTCGCTATACCCGATGATGGTGGCGAGCGCGATCAGGACCATGGCCTTGTCGGCGATCGGGTCGAGCATGGCGCCGAGCTTGGTTTCCTGCTTCCATGCCCGGGCGAGATAGCCGTCGAACCAATCGGTCACGGCCGCGAAAACGAACAGCATGAGCGCGACCCAATCGGCGTAAGGCCTTGTAAAATATAGAAACATCACTGGAACCATCGGCGCAGCGATCAGACGCAGAAGCGTCAGGATATTGGGGATCGTCCATCTCATCGCGCCGTTTCTAGCCGGGATTCGAACGCGAGGGAAGGCACCGCGCACCATGGTTAACGCAGGCAGGCGGCAAAAAATCGGGGGGGTGACTCCCGGCTGCCGCCCGGCTGCCATCCGGCTGCCGGGGAATCCGGTCGAATTTAACGAGTCATGAGGTTAACGCGGCGCGCGCCGCCTCAGCCCGCGTCGTGGAAGAAATCATAAATCTTCTCGGCGAGGCTGTCGGAAATCCCCTCGACCGCCTTGAGATCGGCAAGGGCGGCACGGCTCACCGCCTTGGCGCTGCCGAAATGCGCCAGAAGCGCGCGTTTGCGCGTCGCGCCGACGCCCGGCACGTCGTCGAGCGGCGTCGCGCCCACCGCCTTGGACCGTTTGGCACGGTGGGCGCCGATGGCAAAGCGGTGCGCCTCGTCGCGCAGGCGCTGGATGAAATAGAGCACCGGGTCGTTGTGCCGGAGCGCGAAGGGCCGCGCGCCGGGGCGGTGAAACTCTTCCTTGCCCGCGTCGCGGTCGATGCCCTTGGCGACGCCGACCATCGGAATGTCGGCAACGCCCATCTCGTCCATGATCTCCTTGACCGCCGAAACCTGCCCGGCGCCACCGTCGATCAACAGAAGGTCGGGCC
This sequence comes from Aquicoccus porphyridii, assembly GCF_008369105.1. GTDB lineage: Bacteria > Pseudomonadota > Alphaproteobacteria > Rhodobacterales > Rhodobacteraceae > Aquicoccus > Aquicoccus porphyridii. Next base: position 56,714 of record NZ_VINQ01000015.1, read on the forward strand.
AGTGGCCTTCGCTACGGTCGGGGTCATCCTTGATCAGGCGTTTGAAACGGCGGGTCAGCACCTCTTTCATCATGCCGAAATCGTCACCGGGGGTGAGGTCGTCGCCACGGATGTTGAACTTGCGATACTGGTTCTTCATCATCCCATCCGGTCCGGCGACGATCATCGCGCCGACCGCGTGGGCGCCTTGGATATGCGAGTTGTCATAAACCTCGATCCGGGCGGGCGGCGCGTCGAGGCCGAAGGCGTCGGCCAACCCCTTGAGCAGCCTGCCCTGAGTCGCGGTTTCGGCCATCTTGCGAGCCAGGCTTTCGCGGGCGTTCCGGGCTGCGTTGCCGACCAGCTCGGCCTTTTCGCCCCGTTGCGGCACGAGGATTGCGACCTTGCGCCCGGCCTTGTCGGACAGCGCCTGCGCCATCAGGTCGGCATTTTCGAGCGGGTGGGACAGGAGGAGTTGTTTCGGCGGTTCCTTGTTGTCGTAAAACTGGCCGATGAACGCTTCGAGCACCTCGGCGGCCTCGATCTCGGACGAGCCCACGCGCGGATAGAAATCGCGGTTGCCCCAGTTCTGCCCCGCGCGGATGAAGAACACCTGCACACAGGCCTGCCCGCCATCGAGATGGAGCGCGATCACGTCGGCCTCGGAGGTGCTGCGCGGGTTGATGCCCTGCGCCGTCTGCACCTGTGTGAGCGCCTTGATCCGGTCGCGCAGGGCGGCGGCGCGCTCGAACTCCATCGCGTCCGATGCGGCCTGCATGTCGGCGGCGAGATTTTCCTGGATCTCGGTCGAGCGCCCCGAGAGATAGCGTTCGGCATCGCGCACCGATCGGGCATAATCCGCCTCGCTTATCTTGCCGACGCAGGGCGCGGTGCAGCGCTTGATCTGGTATTGCAGGCAAGGGCGGGTGCGGCTTTCGAACATCGCGTCCGAACAGTTGCGCAGCAGGAACACGCGCTGAAGCTGGGCCAGCGCGCGGTTGACCGCACCGGCACCGGCGAAGGGACCGTAATAGCGCCCCTTTTCCTTTTTCGCGCCGCGATGTTTCTTGATCATCGGGAAGGGGTGATCGGTGACGAGGATATTGGGAAAGCTCTTGTCGTCGCGCAAAAGCACGTTGTAGAGCGGTTTCAACTGCTTGATGAGGTTCTGTTCGAGGAGCAGCGCCTCGGTTTCGGTGCGCGTGGTGAGGAACATCATCGAGGTGGTTTCACGGATCATCCGGGCGATGCGCGCCGAATGGCCCGTGGGGCGCGCATAGCTTGACACGCGCGCCTTGAGGTTGCGCGCCTTGCCGACATAAAGCACGCGGTTTTGCGCATCGAGCATCCGGTAAACGCCCGGCGACGCGTCGAGCGTTCTGAGATAGCCCGCGATCACCCGGTGGCCGGGAACCTCTTGTTGCGGGGTGTCTTCTTCATGGTCGCTCATCGCGGTGACTCTTCGATTCCCTCGGGTGCGTTCGGGATGGCTGCAATCTTATTGCCCATTCGGCAAGAGAAAACATGTCCACGATTCTTGTGGATAAGTCTGGTGGTATCTTTGGGTCAGCGCGGAATTTTCCTTGTTTTCGGCCTGCTTCGCTGGATTGCCTAAAAAATAGGCGGATATGCAAGCTGTTGTTATCCAACAATATTTTTTTGACCATATTGCAAAATATTGATAACATTAAACTTTTTGTAACGCATTCGTAACACATTCGTACGCGGTGCAAAACTTTGACCGGATGCGCGCGGGGCGGGTCTATTCCGGGCCCAGAATATCCGGCGTCTGCCATCCAAGGTGCTGGCCGCCATCGACGCAGAGAAGCTGTCCGGTGACCGCCGGGGCGTCGATGAAATAGCCCAGCGCGGCGGTGATGTCCTCGGGGTTGGAGCCGCGTTCCAGCACCGTGCTGGCGCGTTGGCGGGCGAAATGCGGCTCGCTCTGACGTGCGCCGATGAGCGTGGGGCCGGGACCGATGGCATTGACGCGGATATCGGGGGCGAGCCCTTGCGCGGCGGTGCGGGTGAGCGCCCAGAGCCCCATCTTGGCGATGGTGTAGGAGGCAAATTCGGGGGTGAGCTTGCGCACGCGCTGGTCGATCATGTTGACGGCAAGGGCGCGGGCGCGCGGCTCGCCGCGCTTGTCCGTCTCGGCGCGCGGCGCCTGTTCGGCGAAATGCTGGATCAGCACGAAGGGCGCGCGCAGGTTCGTTTCGATATGCCGGTCCCAGCTTTCACGGGTGCCGGTGCGGATCGTGTCATGTTCGAAGATCGAGGCGTTGTTGACCAGCAGGGTGAGTTTCTGCCCCAGCGCCTGCGACGCCTCGTGGACCAGGCTGCGGGTCTGGGCCTCGTGCAGCAGATCGGCCTTGAGACATGCGGATTTGTGGCCCGACGCGGCGATCTCGTCGGCGACGGACCGGGCCATCTCGGCGTTGGAATGGTAATGCACCGCCACGTCAAAGCCACGATGCGCAAGATAGAGCGCCATGGACGCCCCGAGCCGCGTGGCCCCGCCGGTGACGAGTGCCGCACCGCTCATGTCAGCACCAGTGCGATATAGGCCGCGTAAAGCGCGGTGAGGCCGATGCCCCAGATCCGCGTGATGTCGCGGCCCAGAAAGACGAACGGGATGATCAGCAGCGACGCGCCCAGCATCACCCAGAGGTCAAAGCGCAGGAATTGCGGATCGACCGGGATCGGGCCGATCAGGGCGGCAACCCCGATGATGGCCAGCAGGTTGAACATGTTCGAGCCGATCACGTTGCCCAGCGCCACGTCGGCCTGACGGCGGATCACCGCCATGACGGTGGTGGCCAGTTCCGGCAGCGAGGTGCCAACGGCAACGAGGGTGAGACCGATGACCGATTCCGAGACGCCATAGCGGCGCGCGATGCTGCTCGCCCCGTCGATCAGCAGATCGGCCCCGAGCGGCAGCCCGACAAGGCCCAGCGCGAGGAAGACGAGGATCTTCCACCACGGCATGTCGGGGTCGGCGCCTTCGACCTCTTCCTCGTCCAGAAGGGCGGCGGCGGCGGCGGCGTCACGGCGGTGGCGTTGCGCATGCAGGAAGGAATCGCCCAGCATCAGCGCCAGCCCGGCCAGAAGCACCAGCGCCGCGATCCAGTCGAACACCCCGCGAAAAGCCAGCGCGATGAAGAGGAGCGAGGCGGCGATCATCATGAGATAGGTCTTGCGGCTGTCGCATTCGGAGGTGTGCATCACGGCGATCAGCGCCGGAACCCCTAGCACCAGCAGGATATTAGCGGTGTTCGAGCCCACCACGTTGCCGAGCGCGATGCCCGGCGCGTTGGCCAGGATCGCCTGGATCGAGATCAGAAGCTCGGGCGCGGAGGTGCCAAAGGCGACGATGGTCAGCGACACGATCAGCGCCGGAATCCCCACCCGGAGCGCAAGGTTGACCGCCCCGCGCACGAGGCTGTCCCCCGCCAGAAGCAGGATACCGAGGCCCAACATGGCGAAGACCCAATCCATGCCTATCCTTTCTTTTCACAATTGCAGGTCTTGCCGATGCGGAACCGGCCGCATTTCGGACAGCGTTTCGCGTCGAGCTGTTTCTTGCCCGGCACGCGCAGTTTGCCGAACATGCCAAGCACCGCGATGAAGACGAGGAAGAGGAGGACAATCTTGGCGATCATGGATCAGAGGCCATAGCGGGAGAATTGCGCCCGCTCTTCGATCTCGGCCATGGCATCACCGGCCAGCGTCGCGCCGAAACGCTGCAACAACCCGCGCTTGCGGCCATAGGGGATGAGTTTGACCTTGTCGCCGTAAAGCTCTTTCAGCTTGGGTTCGAGATGCGCCGTGCCGTCGATCAGGCCCAGGTCGAGCGCCTTGCCCGCAAGCCAGAATTCACCGGTGAAAAGCCGCGGATCGTCGGCGAGGCGATCGCCGCGTGACGCTTTCACATGGTCGATGAAGATCTGGTGCATGTCGTCGAGGATCACCTTGAGCCGGGCGATATCCTCTGGGTTCTCGGGGCGGAAGGGATCAAGCTGGGATTTCGACTTGCCGGCGGTATAGACCCGCCGTTCGATTCCGTGGCGGGCGATGAATTCATGCGCGCCGAAGGTGCCGGAAATCACCCCGATCGAGCCCACGACCGAGGCCGGATCGGCCCAGATGTCGCGCGCCGCACAGGCCAGCCAATAACCGCCCGAGGCGGCCACATCCTCGACAAAGGCGTGAACCGGGATGTCCTTTTCCTCGGACAGGCGCCGGATGCGCGACGCGATCCGCGCGCTTTGCACCGGCGAGCCGCCGGGCGAGTTGATCAGGAGCGCCACCGCCTTTGGTTTGCCCCGGCTGAAGGCGCGCTCGATGAGCGGCGCCAGCGCCTCGTCATTGAGCGGCATGCGCCCCACGCCGATGGCGCCCTGAAGGCGCAGGACAGCCACCCGGGGGGGTGCTTTTACAAAAGGGATAAATCTCTTCATGAAGGCTCATGTAGAGGCGGCGGGCGGTCGGCACAAGGCGCGGGGGCGCCTTATGCCGTTATCGTGTGAATTTTCCCCCGCCTGCGGGCAAATCGTGACAGTTACGGCTTGATCCGGTAGCCGGTGCGAAAGATCGCCCAGACCACCGCAAGGCACAGCAGCAGGAACCCCGCAATCGCCAGAAGCGAGAGCGCGACCGGCACATCCGACGTGCCGAAAAACGCCCAGCGGAAGCCCGAGATCAGGTAAACCACCGGGTTGAAATAGGTCACGGTCTGCCAGCCCGGCGGCAACATCGAGATCGAGTAGAAGGCCCCACCGAGGAACACCAGCGGCGTGACCACCAGAAGCGGGATCAGTTGCAACTGCTCGAAATTGCGCGCCCAGATGCCGATGATGAAACCGAACAGCGCGAAACTCAGGCAGGTGAGCAGCAGGAAGGCCACCATCGCCGCCGGGTGCAGCACCGTCAGATCGACGAAAAGCGTCGCCGTGGCCAGAATGACCATCCCGATCAGCAGCGACTTGGTCGCCGCCGCGCCGACATAGCCCAGCACGATTTCGAAAAAATTCACCGGCGCCGAGAGAAGTTCGTAAACCGTGCCGATGAATTTCGGGAAATAGATGCCGAAAGAGGCGTTGGTGGTGGCCTGTGTCATCACCGACAGCATGATCAGCCCGGGCACGATGAAGGCGCCGTAACTCACGCCCTCGACCTCGTTGATGCGCGATCCGATGGCGGTGCCGAACACCACGAAATAAAGCGAGGTCGAGAGCACCGGCGACAGGAAGCTTTGCGCGATGGTGCGGAAGAAACGTGCCATTTCATAACGGTAGATGGCACCGACTGCTTGCCAGTTCATGCATCCTCTCCTTTCACCAGATCAACGAAAATTTCTTCGAGGCTGGATTGGCGCGTGTGGATGTCACGCAGCGCCAGCCCCTCGCGCGAGAGATCCTGCAACAGGGCCGTGATGCCCGTGCCCTCGCCCTGGGTGTCATAATGGTAGCTCAGGCTGCGCCCGTCCTCGGCCAGTTCCAGATCATAGCCCGAGAGCCCGCCCGGCACCGCCTCGACCGGGCGGCGCAGCTCGATCCGGAGCGTCTTGCGGCCCAGCCGGGTCATCAGCGCCTGCTTATCCTCAAGCAGGAGCAATTCGCCGTGGTTGATCACGCCGACACGGTCGGCGATGGCCTCGGCCTCTTCGATGTAATGGGTGGTCAGGATGATGGTCACGCCGTCGCGGCGCAAATCCGCGACCATGTTCCACATGTCACGGCGCAGATCGACATCGACCCCGGCGGTGGGTTCGTCAAGGAACAGAACCCGCGGATTGTGCGACAGCGCCTTGGCAATCAGCACGCGGCGTTTCATGCCGCCCGAAAGTTCGTTGACCTTCGAGCGCCGCTTGTCCCAGAGCGACAGCTTGCGCAGCACATCTTCGAGATGAGCATCGTCGCGGCCCTGCCCGAACAGGCCGCGCGTGAAACGCACCGCGTCCCAGACCTTTTGAAACGGTTCGAGCGCGATTTCCTGTGGCACCAGCCCGATGAGCGCGCGCGCATCGCGATAGCGGGTGATGATGTCGTGCCCGCCCACGCGCGCCTGCCCGCTCGATGGGGATACGAGGCCGCAAAGCATTGAAATCAGGGTTGTTTTCCCGGCTCCATTGGGGCCGAGAAGGGCCAGTATCTCGCCCTCTTCTATATCGAGATCCAAAGGCTTGAGCGCCTCGGTTCCGTCTCCGTAGACCTTGGTCAGGCCCCGGGTTTCGACGATTGCAGGCATGGGGGTCTCCTTCGTTCGCCGGGCCAACCTATGGTCGAACGCGGGAAGTTACCAGATTGCCGGACCCGGAAAAATCGCTTTGCACGGGTGGAATCTTGCTTCAGCCCGATGCATTGCCATCACCGTTGTTGCCCGAGGCAGGCCGCGCCAGCACCTCGGCCAGCAGGTCAAAGACCAGCCGTATCCGCGCGGCGCCGTGCAATTCGCGATGGGTGACGAGCCATACGGGAAAGGTGATGGGGGGCATTTCGGGCAACAGGCGCTCCATCTCGGGGGTATGGGCCGCGACCTCATCGGCCATGGCCGCGATACCGAGACCCTGCTGCGCCATGGCCCATGCGACAAGGCCGTTTTGCGACCCGAGACACAGGTTCTCCGGCGAGAGCGTGATGCCCAGCGCGCGCAGATGGTCGATGAAACGGGCGGGGTCACCGAAATGAATGACATCGTGGCGCGCGAGATCGGCCAGGGTCGCGGGCCGCCCGCGTCGGTCGAGATAGCTTTGCGCGGCATAGAAATGCGCCGTCGCTTCGCGCAGTTTGCGCGCGATCAGGTCGGGCTCGGTCGGGCGCAGGTTGCGGATCGCGATATCGGCCTCCCGGCGGAGGATATCGCGAATGTCGTTGGCCGCGACCAGTTCGATTTCGAGGCGCGGGGCGGCAATGCGCAGCCGGGCCAGGATTGGCGGCAGGACATGGGCACAAAACAGGTCAGACGCGGTGATCCGGATCTTGCCCTCGAGCGTTTGGGCCTGCCCTGCCGCGGCAAGGGAAACGCGCTGCGCCGCCACGGCCATGGCGCGCGCATGGGGCAGGATCTCGCGGCCTGCCGCCGTCAGTTCAAGACCGCGCCCGACCCGCTCGAACAGCGCAAGGCCAAGGCTGGTTTCCAGTGCCGAGACCTGGCGGCCCAGCGTCGGCTGGGTCAGTCCGAGCGCCCGCGCGGCGGCCGTCAGCGAACCGTGTTCAGCGGTGGCCAGAAAGGCGCGCAATTGCGTCCAGTCGAATTCGGGGCTCTGCTCATTCATGCATATCCGTATACCAGACCTGCGTTTTCAGGCAATTCCAACCCGCGCAAGGGTGGTTTAGCACGTCAGCACATGCAATATGGCATAAGGTGGAGACGAGACATGACCAAGCGGACCTTCTGGGATCGGGCGGCGGAACGCTATGCCAGGCGACCGGTGCAGGACGAGGCCGCCTATGCCTATACGCTTGAGCGCACGCGCGCCCATCTTGCGCCCGATGGCCGGGTGCTCGAGCTGGGCTGCGGCACCGGCACGAGCGCGTTGAAACTGGCCGATGCGACGGGTCATATCGTGGCCAGCGACCTTTCTGCCGAGATGATCCGCATCGCCCGCGACAAGGCCGAGGCGCAGGGTGCGACCAACGTGACATTCGTGCAGACGGATGCCGGGGCCCCGCCGGACGGGGAATACGACGCCGTTCTGGCGTTCAACCTGTTGCACCTGCTGCCCAATCCCGAAGCGGCGTTGATCGGGATGGCCGAACGGGTGAAACCCGGCGGTTATTTCATCTCCAAGACCCCCTGCCTGGCCGGGTCGGGGATAAGCCTGAAGCTTCGCGCGCTTTTATGGCTGGTCGTGCCGGTCATGCAGGCACTGGGCAAGGCCCCCCGGTTTCACCGGATGAGCATTGCCGGGCTGGAACAGGCAATCGCCGGAGCGGGGTTCGACATCATCGAGACCGGCAACCACCCGGCGAGCCCGCCCTCGCGCTTTGTCGTGGCGCGCAAACCGCTTTGACCCCTACCGGTTGGGTTTCGGCAGGGGTTCGTTCGCCGTCCAGTCCCATGTGCCCTCATCACGGTCGCGCACTGCCTGTTTCCAGCCTGCTTCCTCGGACCGGGCCTTGAAATTCAAACCCTCGGGCGAGTGGCGGGTGATGCCGTCAAAGACGGTGGCCAGGCGTTGGGTCGAGTTGATGGTCATTTCCATCGCCTGGTTGACCACCATCTTGTGCATGGCAAGCTGGTTGGTGGGAACGCCCGCCATGCGCGCGGCCAGTTCCTCGACCGCGTCATCAAGATCGCTTTCGGGCACCGCCTTGAGCACGAGGCCCATCTCGGCGGCCTCGACGCCGGTGATCTTGTCACCGGTGAACATCATCCGCTTGGCCTTTTCCGGCCCCAACCGATAGACCCACATCGCGGTGGTCGGACAGCCCCAGACGCGGGTGGGCATGTAGCCGATACGCGCCTCTTCGCCCATGATCACGATGTCCGAGCAGAGCGCGATGTCGGAGCCGCCGGCCACGGCAAAGCCATGCACCTTGCAGAGCACCGGCTTGAGACAGCGAAACAGCGACATGAATTTCTGCGTGTTGCCCCACATGAAGCGGTAATCCTTGATCGGATCCCAAGGCATCTCTTGCGTCACGTTGTTGTCGGCGCCGTTCTTCTCGGCGTAATAGGCAAGGTCATAGCCCGCGCAGAAGGCATCGCCCTTGCCCGACAGCACGATCACGTGCACGCCCGGGTCGGCATCGGCGCGGGTCACTGCCGCCTCGAGCTCGGTCGGCAGGTCGTCGTCGATGGCGTTCATCACCTCGGGCCGGTTGAGCGTGATCCGTGCAATCCGGCCGTCTTTCTCGTAAAGCACCTTTGGCATGGCATGTCCTCCCTCTTGCAGCGCAACCAAAGCACCGGGCCCGGGGCGTGGCAAGCCATGACGCGGGGTGCAGCACCGGATGGGTTGGATTCGTCAAAATCCACATTTGGGGATTGACAAATCCACACATGGGGATGCCCTATGTCATCATGAGCGACCTTGGCCAACGCACCGCGGATTTCTGCAAGCGCCATTTCGGCGGGCTCAAACCGGCCTGCGCGGCAGCGGGGCTCAAATACTCGACGCTGCATTCCCAGATCACCAATGGCCGCGAGATCCCGTTTTCCAGCATCGAGCGGCTGTGCCATGCCGCCGGAGTCTCGCTCGAGGCGTTCCGCTCGAACCGGGCCGAGATCGGGGTGATCGCGCCTGCGCCGAGCGCCACACTGCACCGGCGCGCGGCGGCGGCCTATTCCCAGGCGCTGCGCGATGTGCAGAACGAAATGCTGCGCATGGGCGGCGACATCATGGTCGACGATGTGCTCAACTGGCTGCACCGCAACGATGGACGGCTGGAAGATTTCGATGCCATACGCGAGCGGGTGGACCTGTTTTATCCGGTTCAAAGTGACGACAATTTGATGCGTCCCGCAAAAGTTGGCCATCAAAGCCTTGCTGCGCAATACTTCAGGATAGAACACACGCAGGATTATGCGCATAGAATCGGCCAGTTGAGTCGCAGGATCATTGATGCCACCCTTGCATCGCACATTGAGGTACAACGACGGCAACAGTATCAGATCGCCGATATCGACTTTTCCGCAACTGTGGACGGAATCGAGATCAAAGAGAAATATCGCCGAGTCATGGCGCCGGTCGAAGCACCTGACGGGCAGAAACTCACGCTAGTCTTTGCCAAGCTTATTTGACGCGTGCGCGATCCGCGCGTGACTTTGCGGCTTTCAACACATGGTTCAGATGCCGTCCTTCAACCGCAAGAACCACATGGGAATTCAATCGCCCGTCCGGCTCTGGGTCGACCCATTGGATAGCCTCAGGAATGGTCAGGATAAAGCCGTAAAGGTAAGCAATACGCAGGTGATTTTCGGGAATGATGGCATACATCCAGTCGAAGCCTGGCCATTTCATGACACAGATCACCTGCAATATCTTGATCAACGCCTCAAGCAAGGCCAGCTTGCCCCGGTGGTCGTTGCGAAACTCGAGCTCTCCGATATAGACGATATTGCCCTGCAACAGATCCTCGACCGGGCGGGCGATCTGGGCGATCGGGTCGCGGTCACGGCCATATTGTTCACGCGAGGTACGGCGCAGGTAGGAGCCAAAGCCTTCATCGCCCAGCCGGTCGTGCTTGGCCGCGACGCCGCCGACCACCTCGTCGCCCTTGAAGAGAAACAGCCAGAATGCGCGGTCGGCGGTGAAATCGTTGCGCGAGATCGACATCATCGGGGTCTGTTTCTCGCGGCCCGTCTGGGGCACGAGACGCTGGATCTCGTCGAAGTCGGTGCTGGCGCGGACCGAATAACCCAGCCGCTCGATCTCGGCGTAGAACGGGACCACCGCCTGTAAAATCTCGTCTTCCCGCATCGACCGCCGCTTGTTTTTCCAGTTATTCCTGCCGCACCCGACCTGTTACGCCCGCAGGGGGATGCAATCAAGCCGGTGCGAGGCGATTGCGAGGCACCTGTTGCGCGCTGCCCGCTCAGAATTCGTAATCGGGCAACAGGTCGAGCGCGTTCTTGAGCGCCCTGCCCCAGTTTTCCGACACCGCCGTGTAATAGGGGTCGTCCGGCGCGATGCGGCGCGACCGCCCGAGCACCAGCGCGTCGGTTTCGACGATCTGGAGGTCGAAGGGAGCGGCCACCGAGAGGTTGGCCTTGACCGTCGAGTCGAAACTGACCAGCAGCAGCTTGACCGCCGCCTCGAAGGACAGCCCCTTGTCAAAGGCGCGCACGAGGATGGGGCGGCCGTATTTCGTCTCGCCGATCTGGAAGAACGGCGTGTCCTCGCCGGCCTCGATGAAATTGCCCTCGGGGTAGATCAGGAACATGCGCGGCGGGCCGCCGGCGATCTGCCCGCCAAGGATGAGCGTGGCGTTGAAGGCGGCATCGGCGCGTTGTCCGGCATCGGCGTGCCGCTCGATCACCTCGTGCAGCGCATCGGCCACGAGGCTGGCGGCCTGAAACATCGAGGGTTGCGCGAGCAGCGAGGGGTCGCGCTCTTGCGTGGCCTTGGTGCGTTCATCGAGGATCGAGACAACCGCCTGCGTGGTGGCGAGGTTGCCCGCCGACATCAGCACCATCACCCGGTCGCCCGGCACCTCCCAGCAATGCATCTTGCGAAAGGTCGAGATGTTGTCAACGCCCGCATTGGTGCGCGTGTCGGACATGAAGACCAGCCCGCGCTCAAGCATCAATCCCACGCAGTAGGTCATGCCCCTGCCCTGCCCCTATTGTTGTGCAACCTCGATCTGCACCGACAGGCGTTCACCGCCACCGCCGATCGTGAGACCAGTTACAGGAGCGGCCTCGCCGTAGTCCAGCCCCGTCGCGACGCGCACATAGCGCATATCGGGCGAAATGCCGTTCGAGACGTCGAACCCCACCCATCCGAGCCCGTCGACATGGGCCTCGGCCCAGGCATGGGCGGCGTCCTGTTCCACCCGGTCATCGAGCATCAGGTAGCCCGAGACATAGCGCGCCGGGAACCCCATCTCGCGGGCACAGGCGAGAAAGACATGGGTGTGATCCTGACAGACACCGCGTCCGGCGGCGAGCGCGTCTTCGGCACTCCAGTCGGAGAGGGAGGCGCCGATCTCGAAGGTGATGGCGCGGGCGATCACCTCCCGCAGGGCGTGCAGCCGGTCGAGTTCGGTTTCGCCCGCCACCTCGCGGATCAGCGCACGACAACCCGCCCCGGCGCGGGTGCGGTCGGTCGCCCGCCGATAGAGCCAGAGCGGCGCGGGGCCGATATGGCGGCCCACGATACCGTGGTTATCTCCGACCTCGACCTCGCCCTCGCTGACGATCACGATGCCCTCGGCCTCGCGCTCAAAGCTGATCAGCTCGACGACGTTGTTATGATGATCCTCGAACGCCACTTCCCTGCGCCCACCCTGCACATCGGTGCGCCAGTGGAGAACCTGTTGGTGATGGGTCGATTTCGGTGTCTTGCGCAACTGTTGCAGCCCGTGGCTGGCGGGGGTGTCGAACGTGTAGCGGGTGGTGTGACGGATGAAGAGGCGCATGGGCATAGGGTCATGATCCATTACCAGCACCCCCTCAGTTCGGCGGATTTCCTGTCTGACAAGGCGCATGGGCGCCGGAGTAGTGGTTCTATTTCAAGCCATTGAAACGCCGTCAGGCGGGAAATCCGCCGAACCCGAAGGGCACGAGGACATGCGCGCTCTCTGCGACCCTCACCGCTTGCAAAGGGGGCCACCCAGTGCGGCGCGTCGAAACCCGCCGATTTCGTGCATATCCTCGCGCTGAGGAGGTGCTGGTAATGGATCATGACCCTACTCATAGAACCGATAGTCGATTTCGATCTGTGCGCCCAGTTCGGAAAGAAGCGAGAGCACCTTCTGGATATATTCATGCAACCCGTAATCGAGCACCGCGTCGATATCGAACGAGAGGTAGCCGCGCTCGATATGATCGACCAGCGCCCATGATTGCGGGCGCGTGCCGTAATTCGAGGCCAGGTAGCCCAGGTTGTCGCGCAACTTGCCGATGCAGAAGGCGAGGCTGCGCGGCATCCGCTTGTCGAGGATCAGGAACTGCGCGATGTCGCGCGGGTCGATGCTGTCGCCATATTCCATGCGAAAGCCGCCCCGGGCCGAGACCGAGCGCAGGATCGTTTCCCATTGCACGTTGTCGATGGACGAGCCCACCGCCATGACCGAGGGCAGAAGGACATAGTATTTCACATCGAGAATGCGCGCGGTGTTGTCGGCGCGTTCCAGAAAGGTGCCGATGCGGGCGAAATCGTAGATATCGTTGCGCAGCATCGTGCCATGGGTCGCGCCGCGCACCAGCGCGGTCTGCTGGCGGACCGTGCGCAGGGTCTGTGGCAGATCGCGTTCCGAGACCTTGCGGGCCAAAGCCGTGCAAGCGGTCATGTAGGTGGCATTGGTCGCCTCCCAGACCTCGTGGGTGAGTGCTGTGCGCACCAGCCGGGCGTTCTGTCGCGCCGCCATGATCGAGGTGAGCACCGACGACGGGTTCTCCTTTGCGCGCAACATCCAGTCGATCGCCGTGTCCTTGGCCAGGCTGTCATGGGCGGCGTGAAAGCCCGCAGCCACCCCGGCGGTCTGTAGCACCGATTCCCATTCCTCGTCGCTGCTGCCCAGTCGGGTCAGGGCGATGCGCTGGCCGGTTTCGACCAGTCGCGAGATGTTCTCGGCCCGTTCGAGGTAGCGATACATCCAGAAAAGCCCGTTCGCCGTCTTGCCCAGCATGTCAGTCCTCCAGCACCCAGGTGTCCTTGGTGCCGCCGCCCTGGCTCGAATTGACGACGAGAGAGCCCTTTTTCAGCGCCACGCGGGTCAGCCCGCCGGGAGTGATGTTGATGCCTTCGGGACTGACCAGAACGAAGGGGCGCAGATCGACATGACGCGGGGCCAGCCCCTTGTTGGTAAAGATCGGCACGGTCGAGAGGCTGAGCGTGGGCTGGGCGATGTAATGACCGGGCCGCGCCCTCAGCTTGCGGCGAAACGCGGCGAGTTCCTTCTTGCTCGCGGCGGGCCCGATCAACATGCCGTAACCGCCCGAGCCATGCACCTCCTTGACCACCAGTTCGTCGAGATGGTCGAGCACATAGGTCAGTGCCTCGGGCTCACTGCATCGCCATGTCGGCACGTTCTTCAGGATCGGGCGTTCGCCGGTGTAGAATTCCACGATCTCGGGCATGTAGCTGTAGATCGCCTTGTCATCGGCGATGCCGGTGCCGGGCGCATTTGCGATGGTGATCCCGCCAGCGCGGTAGACGTCCATGATGCCCGGCACGCCCAGCGCCGAGTCCGGGTTGAAATTCAGCGCGTCGAGAAAATCGTCATCCACCCGGCGATAGAGTACGTCGATGGGTTTGTAACCGCGCGTGGTGCGCATCGCCACGCGCCCGTCGACCACGCGCAGGTCATGCCCCTCGACCAGTTCCACCCCCATCTGGTCGGCCAGGAAAGCGTGTTCGAAATAGGCCGAATTGTAGATCCCCGGCGTCAGCACCGCCACGCAGGGCCGCCCGCCCGAGCCGGAAGGTGCGCAGGCCGCCAGCGACTGGCGCAACATGCGCGGATAGTTCTGCACCGGCTGCACGCGGTTGCGGCTGAACAGTTCGGGAAACATCTGGAGCATCGTTTCGCGATTTTCCAGCATGTAGGACACGCCCGACGGTGTGCGGGCATTGTCTTCGAGCACGAAAAAATCGTCATCGTTGGTGCGCACGAGGTCGATACCGACGATATGGGTATAAATGCCACCGGGCGGGGCGACGCCGATCATCTGGGGCAGGAAGGCGTCGTTGCGGGCGATCATCTCTTGCGGGATGCGCCCGGCGCGGATGATCTCCTGTCGGTGGTAGATGTCGTGCAGAAAGGCGTTGATCGCGCGCACACGCTGCTCGATGCCGCGCGACAGGCGCTGCCATTCGCGCCCCGAGATGATGCGGGGAATGATGTCGAAGGGGATCAGGCGTTCCTCGGCCTCGGCCCGGCCATAAACGTTGAAGGTGATGCCGGTGAGGCGAAAAAGCTCTTCGGCCTCGCGCTGCTTGGCGCGCAGGTTCTTGGGGTCTTCGCCGTCGAACCAGCTCTGAAACCGCTCGTAAGGCGCGCGCAACGCCCCGTCCCGGCCCCACATTTCGTCGAAATTCCCCGTTTCATTCACTGTGCCGCTCATGGCCCGATTAGAGCCCGACCATGTGGACAGGTCCATTCCGAAATCGCGTTTTGTCCCCCGTCGGGCCATTCCACCCGGCCCGGGCTTTGATAATTGCCTAAATTTCAGGCAATCACGCCCTTTTCCACGCCATCCAAGCGATGCGTGTTCCGGGGGCCACGGCCAGATCTGCCCATCGCGACCTGCCCATCCTCATGACGCTGACAACTCCGGCAGGGCGCGGCCGGGGACCGCCAAGGGCGCCGCAAATCACAAAAATCACCGATATGCCGTTTCCCGACACCTGGTTTTCCGGCTATTCCGGTTCCATGGATATCGTTCTGATCACCACGGTCATCGCATCGCTTTTCCTCGTTATCGGGGTCGCGGAACCTTTGGCCGCGCGGATTCGCCTGCCTTATACGGTGATCCTCGCGCTGCTGGGCATCCTGATCGGGGCGGGGGCGATCTTCTTTCTGCGGACCGAGCTGACCGACGCGCTCAACCCCGTGGCCGAAGCGATCCTCGGCCTGCCGATCCGCTCGAACGTGTTCCTTTATGTCTTCCTGCCCACGCTGCTGTTCCAGGCGACGCTGGGCATGAACCTGCGCCGGATGCTGGACGACTGGGTGCCGATCCTGGTCCTGGCGGTGGTGGCCGTGGTGGTGGCCACGGTGTCGGTGGGTTACGCGCTGTCCTGGGCGAGCACGCTGCCGCTGGCGGCCTGCCTGCTGATCGGCGCAATCGTGTCCACGACCGATCCATCCGCCGTTGTCTCGATCTTCCGGTCGATCTCGGCCCCGCGCCGGCTCGCGCGGATCATCGAGGGTGAGAGCCTGCTGAACGATGCCGCGGCGATTGCGCTTTTCGGTCTTTTCATGGGGTTCGTGATGCTGGGCACGCCGAACCCGACGCTGAGCGACGCGCTCGCGCGCTTCCCGCTGCTGATCGCAGGCGGGGTGTTGATCGGCTGGTTGAGCGCGCGCATCGCGGTGTGGGTCATGGCGCTCTTTGCGCGTCATGAACTGGCGCAGATCTCGATCTCGGTGGCGCTGCCCTATCTCGTCTATATCGGCGCGGAACAAAGCATCGGTGCCTCTGGCGTTATCGCCGTGGTGGCGGCAGGCCTTACCTTGAACCTGACCGGGCCCGGGCACCTGCCCCCGCAGGCATGGACCAACCTTCGCGAGGTCTGGGGCCTGCTGGCGCATTGGGCCGGGGCGCTGATCTTCATCCTCGCCGCGCTCCTGATCCCGCGGCTTCTGGAGGAAGTCCGCCTTTCGGATTTCATCCTGATCGGCGTGGTGATCCTTGCGGCCATGGCGGCGCGGGCGGTGATCCTGTTCGGGCTTTTGCCGTTCCTCACGCTGCTGCGCGTCTCTCCGGCGGTGGAGAGGCCCTACCGGTTCGCGATCCTCTGGGGCGGGCTTCGGGGCGCGGTCACGCTGGCGCTGGCGCTGGCGGTGACCGAGAGCTTTCGCGTGCCGGTCGAGGTCAAAAGACTGGTCGGCATCCTTGCCACCGGTTTCACCCTTTTCACGCTGATCGTGCAGGGCACGACGCTCAGGACGATCATCGAGTGGCTCGGGCTCGATCGCCTGTCGCCGATCGACCAGGCCCTGTCGCGGCAGGTCGTCGCCGTGGCGCTTCAGACCGTGCGTGAAGACGTTGCCCGCACGACCGAGAATTACGAACTGACGCGCGAGATCGTGCGCTCCGAGGCCAAGCGGTTCGGGGATCGGCTGGACGCGGCGGTGAAATCCGCCGAGGCCAGCGCCGAGATCCTTGACCGCGACCGGATCACGCTCGGGCTGATCGCGCTGGCGGGTCACGAGCGCGACACCATCCTGTCGCGGGTGCGGGAACGAACGATTTCCGCGCGGATGGCAGAGCAGGTTCTTTCCGACGCCGACCGGCTGATCGAAGGGGCGCGGTCAGGCGGTCGCAGCGGCTATATGCGGGCCGCGCGGCGCAGCGTCGCCTATGGGAGAACCTTTCAGGCGGCGGTGGTGCTGCACCGGCGGCTGCGCCTCGCCATGCCACTGGCGCGGCTGACCGCCGACCGGTTCGAACTGCTGCTATCGCAACGCTTGATCCTGCGTGATCTCGGGGCATTCATCGACGGGCGCATTCGCCGCATCCACGGGCGGCGGGTGGCCGACCTACTGCACGAGTTGCTGTCGCGGCGGATCGAGGCGACGGAGACGGCATTGGAAGGATTGCGCCTTCAGTATCCGGGCTATGCCGAGAAGCTTCAACGTCGGTTCATTCGGCGCACCGCCCTGAGGCTGGAAGAACGCGAATACTTCGCCATGCGCGAGGACGGGCTGATCGGCTCGGAAGTCTATACCGCCCTCATTCAGGAGCTCGGGATGCGACGGGCCGCGGCGGAAAAGCGCCCTCACCTCGATATCGCGGTTCAACGCGCCGAACTTGTCCGGCAGTTTCCGCTGTTCAAGGATCTCGATGACGCGGCATGCAAACGGCTGAGCCGCGCACTCAAGACCCGCTATGTCAACGCGGGCAAAGTCGTCATCCGCAAGGACAGCATTCCCAAAAGCGTGTTCTTCATAGCATCGGGCGCGGTCGAGTTGGAATCTGCCGGTCAAACATGGAAGCTCGGCCGGGGAGAGATGTTCGGGCAGTTGGCCATCCTCATGCGCAAGGCACGCCGGGCCGAAGTGCGAGCAATTGCGCCCTCGACGCTGCTGGTGCTCGACGAGAAACGCTTTCGGCGCCTGCTCAAGCGCAGCGAAGCACTTCAGCAAGCGGTGCGCGCAAGCGCCGAGAAACGCGGTATCGCATCCGATGCGCTTTTGTCAGACGGATCAGACGCCATCTAGCCGCGCCTGTGCCCTACAGATTACCAAGATTCTTGGCCTTTCCGAAAGATTCAGTGCGCCCGACCGAGAACAATATGTCATTTTTAGAAACGGAGAGTTTCCGTGGATGGCGGGGAAATGCGGGAAATTCCGTTGCGGGATTCCAAAAGATTAAGGTATACATACTAAAGATAAATAAAGAGACTTTGAGATAGGATCAATCATCATGACTATTGTCGCAGCTTTCGCAGCCACCGTGCTTGTCCTCTATGTTTTCCAGGCATGGAAAAAACAGCATCGCCACAACCTGATCTGGTCTTCGCGCCTCAAGGAAATGGCATTGTTGGGCTGACCGCCGGAATTTCCATATCTGCGCAAGTGCGGCGTGTGAGATCCTGTTCACGCAACGTGGCAGATGCTCGCGCGCAAGGCAGAGCGGGAATTGCGAGCGGAGCTATGTCCCATTTGGCCAAGAACTCGCCCCCCCAGTCACGTCAGGCCCATGTCTCTCGCTTTCACAACGGCTTGCGTACGGTTTTTCACTTCCAGCTTGGTGCAGATCGAACGAACATGCATCTTTATCGTAGGCTCCGCGAGATTGATTTTCGCGCCAATGTCACGGTTAGATAGACCTTCTGCCAGATGTGATAGAACCAGAAGCTCTTTCTTCGACAATGGATTGTCTGGCAAATTTACCTGATCAGAACGATCAATGGTGATTTCACGCGGGACATATTGCTCACCCGCGGCCATAAATCGGAGGGCATTGGCAAGGGTGCGTGTGTGAGTCGTCTTGAGGACGATTCCGGAAGCCCCGGCTTCGAGAATTTGGCTCACGTTGTGCGGAGAGGGATTGCTTGTAAGAATTCCCACGGGTTTTCCGTCATTCGCCGCAATTGCCCTGCGTAGACCTTCAACGCCGTTCATGCCCGGCATGTTGAGATCGAGCAGAATGATGTCAAAACTTCCAAGGCGCTCTACCAATTCGAGAGCACCATCCAGAGTATCGGCTGTTTCCACTGATATGCCAGGCTGGCTGGAGAGGAAAAGCTCTATCATTTCCAACACCATGGCATGATCGTCGGCAACCAATACCCTGAGTTGATCTTGTGTTTCTGCCATTGTCTTACCCATCGAGAACAACGTTTTTCGAGTTCTGACTGCGCATCGTCTTTGTCACACACAGCGAATGTACGTTGAAGATACGCCCCCTATTACAATTGTATAGTCGACCATGCTTGCTGACGTAAGTCCTAACGAAAGATTACGCGCCTGACTGGTCAGAAGACGAAAACCGTGGCGGAGCGGTCACGTTCTGGTGCCGCCCCCGGCGTCAGTTGATCTGCAGGGTTCGGGGGGCCCACCAAGCGGCCCGGCATGGGTACTCAGCTATCGGGCGCGCTTGACGTGGTGGCTTGGCCAAAGAACTCGGCCGCGACCTTCTGCATCTGTTGAAGCGAAAGCGGCTTTTCCAGAGCGTAATTCGCACCAGCCCCTTCAAGCTCGGCGCATTCCGATCCCATGGCGGATGCCGTTATGCCAATGATCGGCACGATCCTGTTCGTCTCGCGCACCCGCTTTATCACCTCGGAGCCCAGCATTCCCGGCAAGAGTTGATCGACCAGCAGAAGATCCGGGCGGCTGTTTTCATAGGCAAGTAGCGCCTCGTCACCGCGTTCGGCCCAAATCGTAGTGCCAAAAAGACGCCGGAGACGCGCGACCGTGATCTCTCCCACGATCTGATTGTCTTCGATCAGAAGCACGGTCTTGTCCGGATAGGTCGCCTGGGTTTCTGTCATGGGCAGGTGCTCCAAAGTGGTGTATTCAGCGTGCTTGGCGAGCCGAACGGGATGCTTGAGAATAAAGCTTGTTCCAGGATTGGG
The DNA here is from genome assembly GCF_008369105.1 of Aquicoccus porphyridii. Taxonomy (GTDB): domain Bacteria; phylum Pseudomonadota; class Alphaproteobacteria; order Rhodobacterales; family Rhodobacteraceae; genus Aquicoccus; species Aquicoccus porphyridii. The sequence goes on from NZ_VINQ01000015.1 coordinate 76,113, forward strand.
GGCTGTCACGTCATAGGCACCGTCGCTCTTTGCTGTCGAAAAGGGCGGCAAGCGACGCGGCACAGCGCCAATTTCGTCAGTGTCGGGGCGACGCAGGATCAGCTCTCCTCCCATCGCCTGCACGGCGTTACGTGCGGTATAAAGCCCGAGGCCCGGCCGAGTGTTGCCCGGTCCGGTCCCATCTGTATCAAAGGGCCGGAATATCGTCTGGCGACGTTCGGCTGGAATACCTCGGCCATTGTCACTGACCTGCCAAGTGGCAATCGCCGCGCCATCTGTCTGTCGGGTGAGAAAAACGCTGACCGATATTTCGCTGGCGCGCGCATGGATGATGGCATTGTGAATGAGCTTTGACAAGGCGATGAAGATTCGTCCGTAGTCGCTTTGAATCAGCGTATCGCTTTGCTGAGAAAGCGAGAACAACAGCGCGACGCCGTTGGCCTGCGCCGGGCCGGTGTAAACCTCTTGAAGATGCTGTGCCATCTCTCGCAGAGTGTAGACTGTCTGCAGCAGTTGGACGTCTTCCCGCCCATCGTGGACCCGCAAGTCGTCGAGCACGGAATCAATTCGGTTGCAGGCATCTTTGAAGCCTGGTGCGATTTCGTTCCACGGGGTTCCGCTATCCAGTTCCTCGGCCAACATCGAAAGAATGGACATTGGTGTTCGCAATTCATGCGAAGCGACAGAAAGCAGTCGTTCTTCGCGCAGGAGCGCCTCGCCAAGTGCGGTTTCTGTGCGGCGGACTTTCGCTTCCAGATCGCTTTGTTCGGATATGTCGAGCAGGCCGAGCCATGCCGAATTGTGTGTCTTGTCAAGAATATGGATTCGGTGGGGGGCCGGGGGCGTTTCGGGACTATATGGTGAGAGTGGCGTGGGATTGAGCTTGATGGCGAAGGCCTTTTCCGGAGCAGCAGGTGCAGGCTCTCGAATGGCATTCAGAAGTTCAAGCATTTCCGAGGAATTGGCTCCGCGGAAGAAATCCGCAAAGCTGTAGCCTTTCTCTGATCCACGTTCCGAGGTGATCAGGTACATGCGCTTGGCATTCAGGTCGGCGCGCAGGAGGCGACCGGCTCCAAGGCGCGCAAACTCTGTGCGGAGCTTTTCGATATTATCGCTCGCAACGATCCGTCGGTGGGCATCTTCCGCCTGTCGGGCAAGCGCCGCCATGCCAATGATGGCAACTGCCGATAGCAGCACCGGGGCATTGCCTGTGCCGGTTGGGTTGGCAAGTTCCCCGATGCTGGTCACCACAAACGGGATATGCGGCAAAAGGACGGCGAAGGCCGCAAGGGTCAGCGAGGCCAGCACTGGAGAGCGTGAGGTAAAAGGCAAAGTGGCGATCACGAGCACAGCGAGCACGAGTAGCAAGAGAGGCTGTCCGGCAAGGCCGTTGATGCCCGCAAGCAGGATAATTCCGGCCAATACGACCGAAAAATGCATCAACCAGCGCCCCCCTGCTTCGATCGAAAGAGCGAGATGGATAAGCAATATGGCCGCGCTCATGCTGACAAGCATATTGCTGATCAGGGACAGCGGCGTGAGCGTATAGGGTCCGGAGATGGACGGGAGGAAGTTCAAGGCAGCGGCCCCGAGGGTCAGGACGGTGCCGTGAAACAAGAGTGCGGGCGTGCCGCTAGCGGCGAGACCGAGCCAGTTGTGCCGAAAAAAATGGGACCACAGGGCCAAGAGTGACCCCAGGCCAACCGCACAGATAATCGGGATGACAACCCCGGTTTCTGATCGTGTCGTGAAGGAAATATTTGGCCAAGCCAGAAGCGGTAGCGCGATAGCGGCGATAAGCGCCAGTGCGACCGTCATCCAGAATCCCCTGGCACTGAACCGTGCTCGCCCGCTTTCCAAGGCGATCAAAACGGCGCAGGCGCAAACAAGATAGAGTGGCAGAATATAGGACTCAGGTGCGCGAACTGAGAGCCGGTCCAGAACGGCGACCGACGCCAGCGCATAGAGGACGATGACGAGAGCGCCGTTCGCCTTGCTGTTTGAGCCGGCGCGCGTAGGGCTACTGCCCGTAGAGCGAAGAATGTCGGGGGAGGCCATGACTTCATTCATGCTCAAAAGCTCTTGGAAATGCTATAAAGCGCCGGCGCAAGCATCAGAAGAAGAAACGGGGGCACGGTGAAGAGCATCGTTCCCAGCGTCAGTTTCGTTGGCAGGACATTGGCCTGTTCTTCGATCCGGGTGATGCGTCGACTGCGCTGATCGGCAGAAAAGACGCGGAAGGTTTCGGCCACGGGCGTTCCCATCGTGGAAGATTGCAGCACGACGCGCGCGAATGACTTGAGATCGATGTTGTCCGTCTCGTATGCAAGCCGCTCGAAGGCGCTGGCCCGGTCGGCTCCCGCTTTCAGTGCCTCGGCGGTGGTGGCAAAACGCTCGGCAAGCTCAGGGTGTATTCGGTGCAGGGATTTGGCCACACGAACGAGGCTGAGATCGAGTGATTGCCCGGCTTCAACGGACACAAGCATGAGGTCGAGCGCGTCGGGCAACCCTTTTGCAATTTTCGCAACATAGCGATCTGCGCGGCTTTGAATAAATATACCGGGCAGGCTGTAACCGACGAGAAATGTCAGGGAGCCGACGATGAGCCACATTGCGTTTTCTGCAAAGCTGATCTGTAAAATGAGATTGAAAACGACAAGTGAGATCGGAATCGCGATCAATCCGCAAACCAGCTTGCTGATGGCAAAGTAGTGGGGGGCACTGGGCCCCGGAAAACCGGCCTGAAACAGAGTCTTGCGCAATTTTTCGCGGCTCTTCTCGTCGGGTTCTTCCAAATAGCGCATAAGCAGGGAGATGAGCCCCCCCCGGCGCAGTGGCACATTTCTGTCGCGGCGAAGGTTGCGAGGCCGTTGCGCTTCCGTTGAGGGCCCAGATCGGCGGCTCAATAACCAGAGCGCGGCAATCATGAAAATCAAACCGCAGGCGAGCAGCACGGAGAGCAGGGAACTGAGATCGGGGGCGGTCATGGCGTCAGTCCTCGATTTTCAACATGCTGCGCATAAAAATGATATTTGCAAAGAGCAGCACGCCGACGGTGACGAGCAACGGGATGAAATACTCTGACTGTGCGATGTCATCGAAATAGCCGGGGCTGAGGAGGAAGATCCCCCCCGCAGCGACGATCGGGAAAGCGGAAAGAACCTTGCCCGACCAGCGTGCCTCGGAGGTGAGGGCGTTGACCTTGCGTTTGAGTTGCTGGCGCCCCCGACATATCACGGCAAGACGTTCCAGGATCTCGGCGAGATTTCCCCCGCTGCTTTGCTGGATCGCAACCGCCGTTGCAAGAAAGTGGAGATCCTGATTCTTGCACCGTTCAGCCAGGTCGTGCAGCGCAATGACCAGATCGTGCCCGAAGCTGATTTCGCGGGCCGTCGTGGCACATTCCTCGGCGATCGGACCCGACATGGATTCGCCCACGAGAAGAAGCGCGCGCGTGAAGGGAGCGCCGACGCGCAGAGAACGGACGAGGATATCAAGTGCCTCGGGAACGGAATCGGCTATGGCATTTATCCGTTTCTGGCGACGAAAGCGGTAGACCGTGATCCAGGCGATAGAAGTAACGATCAATGCGCCTGCGATTGCAATCGGGCTGGGCAAACCAAGCAGTAGCGCAGAAGGGATCGCGAGGGTCGCCCAGCAGATGACAAACAGCGTTGCTTCGCCGCGATCAAGAAGCATTAGCCAAGAATACAGATGGCGCAGGTCACGCTGCCGAATCCACTGAAGCCATTCGACATGCGGGGCGGGGCGGCGCAGCGAGACATCAATGGAATCGGCAGGCGTAATCAGTGTCGCCGGGCCATCGGGCGAAGCGTCGCCCCCCGTCTCGTAACGGGCAAGAAGGCGTTCACGTCGATGACGGGCGAACCCTACAACGCTCAAGGTGGCAGCCGCGAGAAGCAGCAAGGCACCTAGCAGAAAAGCGGTAGGTAAGATCCAATTGAGTGTCATCTTCTATCGTTTTCATAGATCGCTTCCGGCAGATCAACTCCCCAGCGACCGAACCGATCGGAGAAATGCGAGCGGACGCCACTGTTGACGAAATACCCTTCGACGCGACCATCGGGGGCTGTGCCGGTATGTTTGAAGGTGAAGAGCTCTTGCATTGAAAGGACACCCCCCTCGCAGCCGGTGATCTCGGTGAGCGAGGTTATCCGGCGCGATCCGTCCTGCATACGACTGATCTGGACGACCAGATTGACCGCGCTCGCGATCTGGCGGCGAAGCGCGTCGAGCGGCATGTCGAACCCTGCAAGCGCAATCATGTTCTCGAGCCGACTTGCGGCATCTCGGGCTGAGTTCGCGTGGATCGTTGTCATCGAACCGTCATGCCCGGTGTTCATGGCTTGCAACATGTCGATCACCTCATCACCGCGGGTTTCACCGACGATGATCCGGTCGGGGCGCATCCTGAGCGCGTTGCGCAGACAGTCGCGTTGCGTGACCTCGCCGCGCCCCTCGATATTGGGCGGGCGGCTCTCCATTCTGCAGACGTGATCCTGCTGGAGATTGAGTTCCGCGGTATCTTCGACTGTCAGAACCCTCTCTCGGGGGCTGATAAAGGCGGAGAGGGCATTCAGCAGCGTCGTCTTGCCCGAACCAGTACCGCCCGAGATGATGATATTGAGCCGACAGGACACCGCGGCCCGAAGGAACGCAGCCATGTTTTCGGACAGGGCACCAAATGCGACCAGTTGTTCGATGCTGAGCGAGTCCTTTCGGAACTTGCGAATCGAAACGATCGTGCCATCGACCGCGATAGGCCAGATCATCGCGTTGAGCCGCGAACCGTCGGGGAGACGGGCATCGACATACGGGTTCATTTCATCAATGCGGCGACCGACCATGGACACGATTTTTTGCAGGATACGGAGCAGATGGGATTCGTCAGAAAACTGAATATCCGTCTTCTGTAATATTCCGTTCTGTTCGACATAGATGCTTTCCGGGCCGTTGATCAGGATGTCGGCGATGCTGTCGTCCTTGATCAGAACCTCGAGCGGTCCCAGACCGGTCACTTCATAATATAGCTGGTCTATGATTTGATCACGATCGGTGCGTGAAAGAACGATGCTCTGATTGGGGGCCAGCTCTTTCACGATATCGCCGATAACTTTGCGGATATCGGCCTCCGAAGCCCGTTCGAGCGCGGAGAGGTTGAGCGTTTCAAGAAGCGTCCGGTGGGTTTGCTTCAATATCTCTACAAGAACCCTGCGCCGGTTTCTCTCTACCGAACGTTCCGGCGGAATCTCGTCCTCATCGCCGGGGCGAGGCAAGGCATGGGAAAAGGGTAACGTTCCGGTCTCGCCCGAAGGCAAGGGGGAATTTGTGGTAGTATCGTTTCCAACCGGAGCGGAATACAGATTTTCGGCATCCAGTTGGCTTTCCCTATATTTACGAAACATGGCCTAGTGTTCCCTTGGAGGGGGCCGCTACGTTTGTGATCAGCGCCTGTACGGCTTTGCGAAGAGGATTACCGGATTGGAACGATAGGAGAGGAATTCCAAGATCGCAAGCCTCGGAAACCTCCGGCCCACCATCAGGAAAGATATGGGAAATACGACTCCCCAGTCCGGTCTCAAGGCTTGCGAGTGTTTCTTGCCAATTTGGAGGGGGATGTATCGGCGCCCGGTTCAGCACGAAATCAAAATTTGCCATGCCCATGCCTTCGCTGTTTAGCAAGCCGCGCAGTTTGTTCGCGTTATGAATGCAGCGAACCTGCTGCTCCAGAATTCCGACCACCACATCTGCTGAACTGTAGAGATCGCCTGTCCAGTCGGTCAATGCATGCGGTGCGTCGATCACAATCACCGAGGCAAACTGTTTGGCGAGCGAGAGAAGATGCTGAACGGACTCACTCGTGAGCGCGTCATAAGGGTGGATATTCTGTGGCGCGGAAAACACGAGAAGGTTCTTCCTCAGCGACAGCAGGCAGTCTCTAAAGCTTTCGGCGTCGAGGGCACGGATGTTGCGGTAGGCATCGTCAATGCGGAAGCTTTCCGCGAGATTGAGGTAGCTGGCGGCACTTCCAAATTGAAGGTCGAAATCAAGTAAACATATGACATCAGAAGGGCGTGCCCGCGCCAGCTCGGTGGCAAGCGTTACCGACAAGGTTGTCGTTCCGACGCCCCCCGCAAGCCCCTGGAGCACGAATGTCGCCGCATTGTTTGCCAGCTTGTCGCTTAAAATGCTTGTTGGCGTTGTCGTGAGAGAGCTCGACCTGCGGCGCAGCAGATTCCACAACCCTTTGCGGCGGGGACCGGAGGGCCTGTTTTCCCGAGGGGTCGGAGGTGTATTTACCTCCGCTTGCGGCCTGATCCGCGCGAGAAAGTCTTGTGGCGCCTTGCATGCATCCGGGCTGAGGATTTGCGCATTCGCTGGCATATTCAGTTGGCTGACATTGCTCTGGTCCGCCAGCAGGACGAGCTGTCGGGTCAGCTTGGCACAAAGCGTGATGACATTCTGCGCGTTGGTGAATGCAACGCCGTCTTCGGCGTCGAAGGCAATCAGCGCGAGGTCGAATTGGCGGTCCTCGCCTTCCGCGGTGCGCAAAGAAGATACCGCCTCGGTCATGTTCAGATCGGTACGGCGATGGGGTGGCAGGTGTGCCAGACAATCGGCGATGTTGAGAATGGTCTCCGTGCTGTTGGATATGGTGCAAACCTCGATAAGCGTCGGCTTGTCCGAGGCGGCATGCTCCGGGGCGGCGCGTTCTCCTCCGGCTGGCGTCATTGACACGGAACCTCGATCAGGGAGCGCGCAGCGGATCGCACGATGATGAGCTGACATTGCTTGGGGGCGCTGTTTAACGTGAACAACCCCGGAACATCGAGATTCGCATCCGGAGCCGTCGTCGGGTTTGAATCGGCAGAGGCGGAGGTGTCAGATGCGCTGGAAGAAGCCCTGTCCAGGACAGCCATCCATGCCCGTTCGGCGAGTGCGGGCGCGGTGTCGCTGGCCGCTTCATCATCTGCGGGCAGTTCAGCTTCGGATTTTTCCGCCAGTTTCTGATCCGTCGCCGGCTCGGGAGGCATTCTATCGGCGGCGGATACGCCGGGATTGGACGGAACGATGAGAAACTCGCCGCGTTTTTCCGCTTGCATGAGATTGGCCACATCTTCAGCCGAACCGACAATGACAAGCTTGTCCGATTTACCTTCCGACCCAGACGAGGACGCCGCCTGGCTGGGGAATGCCCTTGCCGACAACGGTGCCTGAGACGAACCGGAGGCTTCATCGGCTGCAGGCGCAACTGGCGCCGGCCGAGCGATCTCCAATCCGGTTGCAAGTAGTCTAGTCACGTTCTTGCCGGAGCGTTCCCGTTCGCGCCAGTAGACATCGAGAACGTCTCCTGCCGACAGTTGCGCGGAGTATTCGTTCAGATTGGACGGGCTGATCGCGTGAGCGCGCTTGTTAAGCGGCAGCATGTATCCCGCGCTGGTCTGTTCACCCTGCGTTGCCAGTTGGGATGTCAGCAGGAACTGACCCGCCTTGAAGTCTTCCAACGCGAAAAGTTCAGAACCCGCCTCGGAGAAAGAGGCTTCAAGATCCTGGAGCATATTGTCTGGAACGGCGGCGGCCGTGATGTCGGTCAACTTGAAATCAGCAGCGGTTACACGCTCGCCGCGCGCAATGTCGCGAGTGAGCAAGGGAACGCGCGCGACGCTGACCATGCGCTCGAGCTGCTTTTGTGCGGCCTGAAGCTTGTTTTCAAGTGAACTTAGATAAAGATATATTCCTGCACTCGACGCGACGGACAAAAACAATCCAATAGCTAGAAAAAGCCAGATTTTGCGACGCATGAAACCCTCTTGGTGTTAACACACAAACAGGGCTGATCAATCGGAAGCAGCATTCACACCTTGTTCCAGCGCGTTGGCCAATAGATCCTTCAAAACATTAATCACGGAACTGTCGCCCTCACCGATTAGCACACCACTAATGCCTGCTGCGAGCGCTACTACTGCTGACGTTAACACAACCCACTCCACCGTAACGGCTCCAGCCTCATCAGTGAAGCGTGATTTTGCGAAATCTTTGAATGAACCCACCATCAGGATAAGTTTGGCGAGTAGTTCCATGTTTTGACCTCATCATCGGTTCTCTTGCCCAACACCGAAGGTTGACCAAGACGGGGTGCCGAACATCGCAAAAAAGGGAGGGGGCGCCATGGCATCACAGATGATACGAACCTAGCCGTGAATTCCCTTTGCGCATCCAGCCGAATCCAAATGCAATTTCTTGCACGCGATCACGGTCACTCATCCGAAAATTCGGACAGTCCCAGTCGGGAGCCCAGAGAATAATGGCCTTGATCGTTATTCCGCTGCGCTGCGGCGACGGCCTGCCGTAGTCGGCTTTCCGAAAACGGCGCTTTAAGCGTCGCATCGCAAGCCATCATGCGTTCTGTTGTAAAGTCGTCATCCCTAACCTCGCTTGAGATAAGGATAATCTTCAGGCCGGGCTTGGCGCGACGAAGCTGGATACAGAAATCAACGGTATCCTCAACGTCACCGATGTAATCCGAATCCACCAGAAGGAAATCCAGCTTGTCTGCATATTTCAGAACCCACTGCATCGGGGGTTCCGCCTCCGAGACCACCATCAGGTTCCCGCCCATCTGAGCAACCCACTCCCGATAGGATACACTTGCCGCATCGGAGTCAGCGAGAAGAACCGAAAGCCCTTTGGGGCATAGATCCGCATTGTCCATGCGGCGCATCTCGGTGCTGAGATGCATCAGGTCGCTCACCCGAAGCGTACCGGCAGGGGCGGCGCTGCGATCATCATTGGCGGCTGGCTTGACGCCCGACAGATCGGAGGCGGGAAACATACCGCGTTGCATTGACATGGCTAAATCCTTACACTCTTTGGTTTCCGCAATGCCCCACAAGGCTCATTATACATACTAAAGAGCACCCCGCAATCCTTTTGTTCTGACGCGACATGGCAACCGGAAACCCGTCGATTCCTGGCTGTTTTGTGAACCACCAAGGCGTGTTGACGTTCAGGATTCCCATGTGGAATGAATTCTGATCCAAGCTTGCAAACACAAGAGAGCAGCCTTGACCCGACTTGTCCTGGCAGATGCCCAGCGGGCACTCATCGACCCGTTTGAACCACAGAAGACTGACTGATCCCGGCCAGGCCAGACACGGTACGGATGGTGCCTGACGATCAAGAGCAACCACGAGAGCCGGTCGGTGGCAATCAAGGCAATCGCCCCGAAGATCGGTTGTGGCCGAGACATGCTGCGCCGTCAGGTGCAGCAGGAAGCCCACGGAACAACGTCGAGCTCCGGTTGACCGATGAAGGCAGGGCGGTGATAGAATCGGTGCTGCGTCGTCACAAACGCATATTCGTGGAATTCATGTTGTAATCAGACGGAAGCCAGATCAGATTCCCCCAAAATGGAAACGCCATGTCTCGTCCTGTGATCGTTTTTGCTGGCTCCGTCTACCCTGGCCAGCTCGGTCTGCTTTGTGAGTATCTCCGCCGCGAGAAGCTCGCTGAATCGTATTTTCTTACGACACCGGGCTACACTCAAGCCAATAGCCACCGAGTGCCCAACCTCATCCCATTTCAGCCCGATGGGAAAATCGTAGGGCCACAAAGCTATTATTATTCCAGCAAGGTTGAACGTTCCGCACGGATCAGCCGTGGCTTGCTTGCCGCCCTGCTTGAACTACGCAAGAAAACCCGGATTGACGTAATTGTTACGCATTCTCTCTGGGGCGCCCCGCACTTCCTCTACAATGAAATCGACGCAGCCATTGTGAGTTATATCGAGTTTCCCAGCTACGAGGCTCATGGATGGGACCCCGATTACCCGCCGAATCTCGCCCAGCGATTAGGCGACCGCAACACGGAAATGCTGCACTTCCATCAGGTTTTGAAAAGCGATCTCACCATCGTGCCCAGCGCCCATTCCAAGGCAATGTTTCCAACCGAATTGCACGGCAAGATCGAAGTGCAGTTCGAAGGCTTCGAGATCACCCCGCCGCCGCAACCCGAGCATGCACCGGATAAACCTTTTACCATTGGCTTCGCCGCCCGCGACCTTTCAAATGCCAAGGGAATCGATATTTACATGCGTCTGGCTGATCGGCTCATCGGCGAAGGCCTGGACGCGCGCTTTGTCGCCATCGGCGATCCCGATGCCTCCACCTATGGCTACGAACAGCAATGGGTGAACCATCATTATGGCGGAAAGGTAAAAAACTTCCGCGACCACGCTCTAAGGCTTTATCCGCGCGCTGAAAGAATCGAATTTCCGGGTAAGCTCCCCTATGATCGCTTCGCCTCGTTGATAGGTGAAGTCGACCTTTTCCTTTATCCCTTGCGCTTTGGCGTCGCCAACTGGGGGCTGATGGAAATTCTGGCCCGAGGTGGCTGTGTCATTGCACCCGACCGCGGCTATGCTTCCGAACTGATTATCGACGATGTCAACGGATGCCTTCTGCCCGATGACGACGATAAATGGATCGAAATGATCAAGGCGCTCAAGGACGATCCCGAGCGGCGCGCCCGTTATTCCAAGGCTGCGCGTAAAACCGGGCGCAGCTTTCATATTTCGGCAGTTGCCCCGCGCTATTTGCGCCTTTTCAGGCAGGCGATGAACGCTCGCAAACGCTGAATGCCACTGGAAGGCGGGACGGTCTCAGCCCCTCAAGCATCAAATTGCCCGAGCCGGGCATGATGAGGCATGCGTCAGCCCCCATCGAAGATCTGCACATCGTAGTTTGTGTCGGTGCCCGAAGTTCGGAGCGTGGCTCAGTTAGCTGAAAACCATGTAACCGATTGGCTTGCCGCTCTTGAAACGGTTGCGCATATCCTCATAGTGATCAAGCGTCGCGCTGACTTCCGTTTCACTCATCGTGCCGGTCAACATGGCACGCGCCTCTCGGCGCTTGCCGTCCAGCGCGTAGGCTATCGCCAGATTGCTGCGCACCGTGTCCCCGTTGTCGGGGTCACGCAGCAATTCTTCCATCATGCTGATCCCCGCACCCACTTGCCCCGAAAGAGCGAGGCTCAAACCGTAGTTGCTCATCAGCACGAAATTCGAAGGGTAGTATTTCAACCCCTCCCGATAGCTTTCCTGGGCCTCGGCGTGCCGTGATAGGAAATCAAGGGCCACGGCCCTGCCTGTGAGGGCCGACAGATTATTTCGTTCGTACCGCAATGCCTCGTCATAGAATTCTATCGCCTCTGCCGGGCGCAGGCGCCGCAATTTCAGCGTGCCAAGCTCATTGAGAATTTCGGGGTTGCGTTTGTCCAGCATACGCGCCCGCGTCAACGCGAATTCCGCCCGTCCGAGCTGATCCATTGCCAGGTAGCTGCGCCCAAGCCCGAGATAGGCCGACGCCGATTTCGGGTTCTCTCCGGCGGCCTTCTCATAAAGGCGCGCCGCCTCGACATAGGAACCACCAGAAATGGCCGCATCAGCGACGGCCTCGGTCTCCGAGACGTCCTCGTTCTTCCCCGAAAGCGAAAACCCTGACCCGTCACCCGAAATTGTTCCGCAGGCCTGAAGGCTACTACTCAGCACGATCGCCACACCGAGCTTCCTAAGTTTGGTTCGCATCGTTTTCTCTCCTGAGCCGAGTATTTCTTGTGACCGTTTTGCCATTCAGAAACGTGCCGAAATCGACAACCCAAAATTTTGAATCTCATCACCCGGCTGCTTGCGAACTGGCTCGGCCAGGTAGAATGAAACCGGCACATTCCCAAACTCGAGTGTCATCGAGAGCCCGGCAGACGCCCGCCAATCAAGACCATCATTGACGCCACCTCCAAGTGTATTGCTCAGCCCCCACGCGGACCCCACATCGACAAAACCGCCAATCCTCGCCGGGGTGCCAAAAACTTGCCCAATGCTCTTCTGGAGCTCGACACTGCCCACCAGATAGTTTTCGCCGCCCAGGAAATCCGCACCGTCGCGCGGGCCGATGCCTCGCGAAGCAAAGCCACGAAGCGCGGTTCCGCTGGTAAAGAAACGATCCGAAATCCTGGCCGGGGGACCTTTCAGTGATGAAACGTGCCCGCCTTCCATCCGCAAAGCAAGGACAAGGTTGTCGGGGTCGATTGCAAATCGCGTCCCGGCCGAGACCTGCGTCTGGCTTATCACGTTGCCCGTTCCCAGCCCGAAGAAGAATTGCTTTGCCTCGGCTTCCCAGTTTTCCGCTGTATGTCGATAGCTCAACCGTAAATATGCTTCACGCCGGGCGCCTGCGTCAGCCTTGATCAGCGCACTCGACGTCGCGCTAACATTGCGGATCGTATCACTCCGATAGCCGAGGCCAATCTCGCCGCGCCCGCCCCCTGCGAACTTGCGCGCCACGTAAGGTTCGATGAAGGCACGGCGATGCTCGTAACTCTGGTCGTCATAGCGAGCGTCGGTAACGCTTGTATCCAGCCCCAAATCCCACCCATTGGCAAAGGCGTCCTTGCGATAAAGGCTGGTCGTCAGTTCCGAAAATTCCTCCGAGAACCGAAGCTCAATCGCACCAAACGTGCCGGGGAAAAGATTATAACGCTCAAAATAGACCGTTCCTATCGGCCCTTCCTCGCTATCGACCTGCAACCCGACCTCGAAACGACCGGGCCGGCTATTCAATTCCTCTACCTCGATCACCATCGTGTCCCCCTCAGGGACGAATTTCACCCCGCCAAATTGCCCGGTCGACATCAGGCATTGGCGGATCTCGGCTTTTGTCGAAGAGGTAAAGTTTTCGTCCTCCGAAATATCGCAGACCGCGAGAATATCATCGCTCTTCAAGAATTCGTTGCCCCGTAGTTGCACCTCTGAATAACTGCGTGCTGCACTCCCGCCAGGCGCTACAGCGATGGTCGCAACGATCAGAGCTCCCGCAATTCCGATTTTCGTCAAATATGCCATGTCTCTGACCTTTCCATTTTTGTCCTGCGTCCGTCGTACGGAAAATACCGGAAAGCGCATTTTGTCTATCGACGGTGCCTAGCGCTTGCCACCGCTGCGCACAATGGGCCTGAGGCTTGGGGGCAATGTCCAAGCCTGAAACAGCGCGCTAAAAATAACGGGGGCAACGACCGGTTCTGCTTCTCAATTGACGCTGAACTCGATAACAATGGAAAAACGTTAGATACGCCAACCCATTTGCCACATTTTCGCCCGACCCAATCCTGTAAGATCGCTCGAAAACAGCCTTTTTTACTATCCCTGGAGGCCAAGCGTTGCATCTGACATCCAAATCCTCATGCGATTTCTTAAGGGAAGTCCCCGCCACAGCACCCGGATTGAATCGCGCAAGCACAGCCTCCGCCCCCAGACGGACATTCAAACATCCCATTCTTTTTACTGCAGGATTTCGACGATTCGCGAAAGGGGAAAGCGGCGCAATGGCCGTGTTTTTCATCATCCTCATTCCAGCGGTACTTCTAATCGGCGGCCTCGCTGTAGATATCAGCCAACTCAACGCGCAAAAGCTCTTCCTGCAGGGTCAAGCCGACCTTGCAGCACAAAGCGCCGCTGCCCGGTTGAGCGACCTCGATCAAGCCCGCGCACGCGCCCAGGAGACGGTTTCACTAAACGATCAATATGGTGAAATCCTGCTCGACGAAGACGATGTCATTTTTGGCAGCTATGCGCCGGAAACCGGCTTTGATCCGACAGCCCCAACCGGTGTCAACGCTGTCAAGGTCAGCGTGTCCATGCCTTGGTATGCCTTCCTGTGGTCGGCCATCGTGCCCAGTTCGCCAAACCTCATTACCCGCTCGGCCGTTGCCATGAGTGGCCCACCGCATGCTGCTTTCACCTTGCGCAATCGGCTGCTTACGGTCGACACTGATGAATCTCCACTTCTTGATCCAATCGCCGACGCGTTGGTTGGCGAGAATGGACTGGGGGTCGATCTGGAAGCGATTGGCTATGCCGGTCTCGCCACGACAAATGTCGAGATCAACGAATTGGTTGATCTCGTATCGCTCGGGATTAGCGGCGATGTGGTCACCTTCGATGATCTCCTCAACGCCTCTATCGCCACGGCCGATCTTGTCGAGGCCCTGCTACTCGCAGCCGGGGCGGATCTCTCCGCTTATACGGCCGCAGCTTCTTCAAACACGTCTCTGGGAAGATTGCTCAAGATATCCCCTTCCCTCATCAATCTCAATGTCGACGATCCACTGCCAGACCTGGAAATCGGCCTTGCGGACATGCTGACGGTGGCCGCCGGGCTTGCCAACTCAGACCCCTCCGAACGGCTTTCGGCCGATATCGCGCTACCCCTTGGACCGCTGGCAGATGTGCACGTTGAAACCGGACTTATTCGCGCGCCCGTCACATTCGTCGGTCCTGTCTCCGATGAGACACCGCTGACCGGCGAGATCAGCCAAGTCGATCTTTCAGTTGAGGCTCAGCTCGCTGGATTGCTCGATCTCTCGCTCGACCTATCCGCCGCCAATGCGACCGCAACACTGACCGAACTCAATTGCGCCGCCAGTGAACCCGACGACATCATCGCCACATTCGAAGTCACTTCTGGCCCGGCCTCGCTCGGGTTGGGACTCTCGTTGCTGGCACCGATCGACGGGGATGATGCGGCTGAACACACGACAACCGATTTGGCCTCAAGCACACAAACCGTCGAAATCCGCCTCGACCAAGTAGGACAACCTGTGGCTGTTAGTAGTCAGCTCGCGACCTCCGACGTGACATCGGCTCTGTCTCAGACACTCGAAAACATGCGCAACGACCTGCACGAGGAGCGCGAGGAAACCTCAGACGAACGCTATGAAAGGTGCATGCGCATTCTGTTCGGGATTGGCTGCTTGCTGGACGTGGTCGTCCGGGTGCTCGACGACGTCATTAGCCAGCTCACCGCAGTGATCGATGACCTGACCACCCTACTTTCTAGCAGCCTTCTGCTCGACGGTCTTGTTCAAGCCCTGCTCGACGCGCTCGGAATCGACATCGCTCGTGTCGATATCATTCTCAACGATCACACCTGCAGCAGGTCTGATGTACGGCTTGTCAACTAGGTCACGATCCACCACGTGGGCCAATGGCTTTTCTCAGTTCACGAAAACGACCGCACTACGAGAAATGGTGCCAAAATCCATACCCAATGTCTGGCTGACGGACTGCAAAGCACTGCCAGTCAGATTGTAGCTCATCTCCAGGCTCACGCTACCGTCCTCCGCTGGTTGGCCCCCGCAGGTCATCGGAAAGCTGACATTATCCAGCCGAAGCAGCGGGCTCTGCTCAATCACCTGTGAAAGAATGGTCGTGTTGAGCTCGGCACATATATCCACATCGGGATCGCCCTTGGCGATGATGCCCACAGATTGCCGCGCGAGCGTTTGAACCGCCTGCTGCAAATCGCTCGCCGTGCCAATATAAAGGCTGGTGGCCAAGATAAAGAGGAGGAAGAACACAAAAACAGGGAAGAGAATAACGAACTCGATCGTCACGAGACCGCGCTCGTCGCGCAAAAGTTTCCGTACCCGTCGCAGGCCGACACGCACGTAGTCGTTACACGCTTCCGATCTATTCATTGCGCCTCTGCCTTGCCGTAGTCCATGCGTTTGTAGTCTGGGGCGGCAAGAAGCTATCGGACGGATTGGCCATCATCGCCGCAAGATTGTGCCCTGAACTGCAACCGTCCGGCCGCCCGGCCGACGCGCCGTCGCAATCGGCCTGCACCGAAAGCGTGCGCACAACGCGGATCGTCCCGACGCTTTGCGAGCGGCACTTGTCTCGAAAATCCCGCGCCGCCAGGTAACGTTTCTGCGCTGGCACATGCCGCAACAGCGTCATCATCGTCTGCATGCGCTGCACGTCTCGCGTGGGATTGCGCCCCTTTGGCAGCGTCACCACCAGAACATCATCTGATGTGAGGTGCAATTCGCGCAAAAACCTATAGAGCTTCGCGCGTTCAGATTCCGCCATGGTTCCTGAACAATTGTTGAAACGATAGTTGTAGTGCGCCTCGGCAAGCTGTGGCTCTAGGCGGTCAACGGCGCCTCGCGGCGCTTCGGCCTCTGTGCAGCCGGTCAAGGCGAGAGAGACGGACAATGTAGCCCATACGAAAAAACGGATCATTGCAGCCGAAATCCTCCACCAGTCCCGCGCACCCGCGATTTACCCCGATTCTGCCCCGGCTTCAGCGGTTTCGTGAAACGACCAGTTCCCCATTGCTCAATGCCCCCCACAGGCTTGAGATCGTCCACCGGCGTTTTCAGATCACGCGGGTTTGTCGGCTCCACCAGATAGGGTGTAACAGTGATCACAAGTTCCGTTTCGCCGCGCGCATAGCGCGACGATCTGAACAACGCCCCGAGAACGGGCAAATTTACCAGACCAGGGAAACCGCCCAATGCTTGTTGCGTGCCGCTCTGGAACATGCCGGCAATTGCAAAACTCTGCCCTGAACCGATTTCGACAGTGGTAGAAGCACTACGTTCCGTGAGTGCCGGGCCAATATCCGAGGACGTGGTTTGCGATTCGTCCACCTCCCGCACCTTGGTCTCCAGGCGGATTTCTATGCGCCCCTTCTCACGTACCACCGGGGTGAATTCAAGTTCCACGCCATAAGGTTGCAATTCGATCGTCACCTCGTCATTGGCGGATTTCACTTGATACGGAATCTGCCCACCGGCGAGAAACTTGGCCGTCTCCCCGGACCGCGCCGTCAGGTTCGGCTCGGACAGGATGCTCACCAATCCACGCTGCGACAACGCATTCAGCAGAAAGTTCATGTCCAACGCCGAGGGCGTCACGGTAATCGCAAATCCATTGGAGATGGTTGAGGCCGGGGAACTGAAACTTCCCCTGCTGTTCCCGCCGTTCATGCCAAACCCGATATCATCGCTGATGGTTCGCGCGACCTCGGCAATCTTGACCTGAAGGTTGACCTGCGCCGACTGCTCCAGCTCCAGCCGGTTGACAATCACGGCATTCGGTCCGGCTAACGCTGCCAATACATCCTCGGCCGTCACCACGTCATCCGGGGTGGGAACGCTACCATGCAAATACACCGCCCCATCCAGCGAAGACACCGATACTGTCCCACCGCTCACCGCCTGACGTACCGCCCGGCTCAATCTCTGGGAATCTATGCCCACCGCAATCGTCGTGCGCATCATCGGCTCATCATCGGCGCCGAGTACGAACAATGTGGTCTCGCCAACGGATTTTCCCACAATATAGATATATTTTGCGGATTGAAGGTCGATATCGGCCACACCGGGATTGGACAAAAAGACCGCTTTGGCGGGCTCGTCCAGCCGAAGGAATTTCGCCTCGTTAACGTTCAGAGCGATCTGTTTATCGTCCACCTCAAGAAGCGTTTGAGCAGCGGGCATCTCAATCAAGGTAAAACTCAAGACAATGGCCAGGCAAGGCAACGACACCACGGCAAGCAGAAGCCGTCGTGCAAACAGACTCCAACTTCGCCTGAATGCGATGCCGATCACTGGGCCTAGAAAACTCATCCTATTGTTTTCCCTCTTTTGCCGCTCTTCAAAACGATGCCTCCGCGCTTCATACACATATTCCGCTAACGCAGCTGCGCCCGTAGGAGCGGCCTTAAAAGATAGCTTAGAACCGAGCGTTTGCCGGTTTCGATGTCCACCTGAGAAACCATGCCCGGTCGGATCGGGTATCGCTCTCCTCCCGCCTCCAGATAGTTCTTCTCGGTCGTCACCATCACCCGGTAGAACGCTTGGGGGCCAGTAGGTCCAGCCTCTTCCACTGTGTTCTCACTAATCTGCGTCACCGTTCCCTTCAAATCTCCATAGACCGCAAAATCATAGGCCGTGATCTTTACGCTGGCAGGCATTCCAGGGGTTACGAAAGCAACGTCTCGCGGCGGTACCTTGGTTTCTATTAACAACTGGTCGTCTAGTGGAGTCACCTCCATAATCGTCTCGCCCGGTTGAACCACGCCGCCAATCGTCGTTATTTCCACATTGTTCACCCGCCCCGAGACGCGAGCCCGGATGCTCGTGCGCTCAAGCTGATCGCGGCGCTGCAAAAGCACCTGCTGAAGCGAAACGAGCCGAGCCTTCTTGTTCACAAGGTCATTGTAGGCGTCTTGCACATAAGAATTGGTCAGACCTGCAATTTTCCCGGCAAGCGCCGCGGACTGTTGTTGTAATCTGTACAGTTCCACTTTGCTTACCGAGCCGCTGTCAACGAGCGGCGCCGTCACGTCGATTTGCTGCTTGAGAATGGCGCGTTCCGCCTCAAGCGCGGCCACGGATTCCTCCAGCTTGTTTCGACGCGCCTGGAAAAGCCGGGCTTCGTCGCGTTGGGCTGCTCCGTCGGCATCATCCGTGAAAGCGATATCATCGCGCTCCTGAACCTCCGCTTCCAGCCGCGCGATCTCAGCCGTCAACGTAGAAATTTCGGCTTCCGTCTCCAAATAGGCCGAGCGGAACCGAGTGCCGTCCAGTTGTACCAGCACATCGCCGACCTCGACGATATCGCCTTCATTAACCAGCAGTTTCGCAAGAATACCGCCTTCAAGGCTCTGGATCACCTGCATCCTTTGCATCGGCACGACCTTGCCTGATCCTCGCGTGATTTCGCTGATCTGGGCGAGTGCGGCCCAGATCAGTCCAATCACCATAGCGACACATAAAACCCACACTGTTTGTCGCGCCGCCTTGAGGCTCTGAGCGCGAAATTTACCATCAAGATCCGCGAGAAGTCTGTCTGTCGCGCTGCTCATTTCACAGCCTTTATTGGTTTTTCTCTCGTACTGCGCTGGGTCAGGGCTAGAATATTGGCCAAGGTATCGTCATGCACGATACCGCCTTCCTTCAGCACAACCGCTCGCGGCGTCAAAGCCAGCAACTCCTTCTTGTGAGTTGAGATGATCGTCGTGCGCCCTTCCAGCCATTTCGACAAAAAGCGCACCACGTGAATCTCCGTTGTATGGTCAAAGGCCGATGTCGGCTCATCCAGGATCACGACAGGCGGATCTTGCAGAATAATCCGTGCCAGCGCGATAGCCTGTTTCTGTCCGCCCGAAACATTTCCGGAACTCTGAATATTCAGGTCCAGCCCCCGAACATGCTTGCGCACATGTGGTCCCAGCCCGACAGCATCCAGTGCCGCCATCATCTCTTCGTCGGTGTGCAGCCCTTGATCGAGGCTCAGGTTGTCGCGTAGCGTACCCTGAAACAGCGCCACGCTCTGAGGCAAATAACCAATCTGACGCCGCCGATCTATCGGGTCGATCTGGCTCATCGCCAATCCGTCAATCTTCACCGAGCCGGATTGGGGATCAACGAGACCGGCAAGAATACGCAGCATCGTGGACTTGCCTGCGCCGTTACTCCCCAGAAGCGCCACCCGCTCTCCTGCTTTGATCTTCAGCATACCAATCGAAAGCGCATCGCCCTGCTCGGCATCATGGCTGTATTTCACATCTTCGAGTTCAAAAAAGCCGCTCAAGTCATTGGCCCGCACATATCGCCGGTCCTCGCTGCGCTCAATGGGCATGCTCATCACCTCATCGAGCCCTTCCATCGCGCTTTTCACGTTCTGCCATTTCGCCAAAAGCCGGTTGAGCTGGCTGATTGGGGTAAGCGTGCGCCCGGTAAGCAAGGAACAAGCGATCAAGCTGCCCACGGTCAAATTTCCGGCGGCTATCAGGTAAACGCCGGTAATGATTACAAATATATAGGTCACCTGCTGTACCGAAGCGGCCCATTGCCCCAGCATCGCCGTAAGCTGCCGCGCGCGGATACCCGAAGCGGCCATCGTGGCCGTAAGCTGATCATACGCCTTTTCCATCCGGGTCTCTGCCCGCACGGCCTTCACCGTTTCGAGGCTGGATATCGCTTCAAGCAGAAGCCCGTTAAGCGCCGCCCCCTCACGGGTGTTCTGTCGCGCCAGCTTGGCAAGGTGGCGCTGCAAAAAAAGCCCGGGCAACACGATTACCACCGCCCCGGCGAGCACGACCAAGGCCACCGGTCCGCCTATAAACCACAAGACTCCGAGAAAAATCAGTGTGAAAGGCAGATCACAAATAAGTGCCGCCGTGGTCGAAGTGAAGAATTCACGCACCGAGGAAAACTCGCGCACCTGACTGGCAAGCACCCCGACGGATTGTGGCTGATGAGAAAGCCGAAGGTTAGCGACGTGATGGAAAAGCCGCTTGGAAAGCCGCAAATCCAGATCCCGCCCGGAAATATCGATCAGTCGCGCGCGCATCGCACGAAGTACGAATTCCAACACCACAGCCAGTCCCACACCGCTCGCCAAAACCCATAGCGTATCGAATGCTTGGCTGGGGACCACTCGATCATAGACCTGCATGGTGAAAACGACGGTGGTAATAGCCAGAATGTTCGCCACAAGCGAGGAGAGGAGCACGTCACGATAAATTGGCCAGTTATCCATCACGGGCCCGGTGATCCAGTGACGATCGTTTTCCTTCGCAAAACCGCCAACACGTGCCGCCACCACATCCAGAGGCTTGGCCAGAATAGCCCGTCCGAGATAGGCGTCTTCCAGTTCCTCTCGCGAGATCTCGCGGCGGCCACCTTCCGTGTCTGGAACGCCGACAACGGCCCGCTCTCCTTCAACCTCCTCCAGCACCAGGCAACTCCCGTCGCGCATCAGCAAAAGGACCGGCAACGCATAATCCGAAATTTCCGAAAGCTTCGTTTCGATCACCCGCCCGGCTAAATTGGCGCGTCGCAATGCTTGCGGCACCGCATGCAAAGGCAAACGGCCGCCTTCAAGCGCCAGGCCAGATGTCAACTTGGAAGCAGCAACGTCGCAATCATAGGCCCGACAGAGCGCGATCAATCCTGTAACCAGACGATCAGAAAGGGCCGATATATCACTCATCGCTTCACTTTTCCCTTTTTGTGCTCAACAGCATCGCACCCAACAAACCAACCGATTGCGCCGCCTTGTACTCCATGCGGTTCAATTCATCGGCGGTATCAATGGCCGATATTTCCGCTTCATAAAGGTCGCGCCCCGTAGACAGAAGATCCTGCAATTCACGCTGCCCGGCTCGAAACTGTTCTTCGAACGCTCGCAAAACATCCCTTGCATCGCTGACCTGTGCTTGAAGCGAGCGCTTGGAAACCCTCAGTGCTTCCAGACGTTGCCGATAGGTGCGCACTTCGTTCTGCAGGTTCTTCTCCACCGCGCGCAGCCTTTGATCCGCGGCCTTCATCCGCTGCTCCGCGGCGATCACCGCGCGCCCGCGAAAACCGCTCGAGGTCAGGTCCATTCCTGCGGTAATCCCCACCGCACTCGAACGCCCGCGCCCTCCGGTCAAATCCTGCCGCACCGTGGCTTCGAGTTTCAACTGTGGCTTGCGCGAGGCGCGTGCCGCAGAAACCCCCGCGCGCGCGATGGCCACGTCTGCAGATGCTGAAACATAATCAGGGGCGCCCACCACAGCGGTGATCACTTCGCGGCTTGATTTCAAACGGTCCAGAAAGGCGAGCGCAGGAGGAGGCGATACCTGTTTCAGCGGCTGCCCCAACAGAAATTCGACCTCGGCCAAAGCGATATCGTAATCCATCCGGTGCTGAAACAGCTCTTCTTCGGCACGCGAAATCTCCAATCGTGCCCGTGCGACTTCGGCGCTATTGGCAAGTCCTGCCCGGACCCGGTCACGCGAGTACCGCTCCTGGCGATTTGTAAACCTCACGTATTCCTGCGTGCGAGCGATCTTGGCCTTTGCAATTACGATCTCGAAATAAGCCTCCGACATCGCGAGCGTGAAATCTTCGACTTCAGATTTCAGCATGGCGACCACTTTGACCCGCTCGGCCTCCGCTTCCGCGATCTGGCTCTTCGATAACCCCCAATCGGCAAGTAATTGGGTAACCGTCAGATTGATTCCGAGATCGCCACCATTGTCGCCGGTATCACCCGAAATATTCAACTGGGGGCGCCGGGCATCGCGGGAAATCTCCACGTTTGAGGTCTCGGCTGCCACCTGCTCGCGCAAGGCCGCAATAGTAGGGTCGCGCTGACTGCCCAAAACCACCGCCTCCCGCAAAGTTTGCGCCGAGGATGCGAGCGGAAGGGTCAACAGCACAGCCAGAAACGCTATCGGCCAGATCGGTAGCCTCCTCATCCGCGCTCCCACTCTCCCCTTACGCATCTTGGCGCCTTGGCTCATACGGCACCTCCGGTGCCCAAGATCGGGAACCCCGGCACATGTGTCTTCCAGTGAACCGGACCCAGCAGCAATACCACCTTCAACTCTCCGAATAATTAATACAGCATGTCCTTCCGATGCGGCCCCCAAACCGCCCCTAGATCAGCAATCCAATCCTACCACTCGTATAAAACCAATCGCGCCAATACCCTGAAACGAGCGCGAAGAACACAATTCAACCGTTAAACATAGTCCGCACCGGTGCCCGTCGGTGCATCCAACAGTGAGCTATCGTCCTCCGCCGGCATCACCGCGTATCCCGAGATATCCTCCCCTGTCTCAACTGGCGCTTCATCGTCGCCGAACATGCCACCGCTTTCAATCGTCTCGTCGACACCAGTTGCCGACTCCGCCATCACCTCGGCGAAGAGCCCCCCCTCGCCCATGTCGTCGTCATCAAAACCGAGAATGCCGCTCACGAGATTCCCGACATAATCATCCGCACCGGGGTCGTTTTCGTTCTCTGCATCCGTATTTGCAATCTCCGGTGCAGGAGCGTCCTCGTCAATCACAGGCGCCGAACCGTCAGCGCTGGCAGCTTCCCCTGAAACACCAGATGCAACGTCTTCCGTTCCATCTTCTTCGGTTTCGGCGACTACTTCGTCAGTCGCTGGCTCCGGCTCCTCAACCGCGGCTGATGCGACGCCTGAACCTGAAGTCGAACCAACCGTGCCCGACCCGTCGCCGGCACTCCATTCGCCGAGAAGAAGCGAAGTCGAGGCGACCGCGAATCCACCAAATGCCAGCTTGTCCACACTGCTCCCAGCCAGCACGAACTGGCCCATTCCACCGCCTTGCGCCGCGTCGTAGCCCGTATCAGCCGCCTGGCCACCTTCTGACGGCGCCCAACTGACCTGAACAACCCCGTCCTCGACTTCTGTCACTTCGAAAGCATCGCCTTCTTCCATGGGTAGTTCTGCGGGCTCACTCCGCGGGGCGGGTTCTTCCAATGGCGTGGCGTCAACAGGCCGGTTGATTGTGTCGCCCACAGAAGCCAAGAGAGGCTCGGGCGCGATGAGCCCTGTCACTTCTTCAGAACCGTCTCGACCCTGCAAGAGACGGCTGTAGCGCCCTTCGGCTCCAATAACAAAAAAGTCTTCTATCAGAACGGTTGTGCCATCGAGTAGCGTTACGTTCAGGTCTGCACCCGATTTCTCATAATAGGCAATTCCGGGTGTAGCATCCCCGAAATAAACATCGGCCGGACTTTCCAACCGGAGCTCCGAACCAGTCACGCGCTGAGTTTCGTCGCCTGACGTAGTAAAAATCTCGACCACTGTTCCCTCCATATCCCAGATGCCCACGTGTTCACGTCGATTGCATTAGCCCAAGACCATTAAGCGCAGAAGACATGAGCCCGGCAAACAGTTGACGATACCTGAATCATGGCAGGTGGTAGGGATCGTTCTTCCACTATCCCGCTAGTATGAGTCAACCGATTCGCTTCCGGAAATTGACGCTGTGTCTTTCAACGTAGTCTATTCCAGCCGCCAGCCCAATAGATAAGCGGACCGAAGAGCATTGCCCTTCGGTCCGTCATTTTTCATTTAGCGCCTCAGCCGGAGAGGCCGCCAAGTAGGCCGTCGTCGTCGCCTCCGCCGAGCAGGCCACCGACAAGACCGTCCTCACCGATCACCGGATCGAGGAGACCGCCGTCGCCACCGAGCAGGCCGCCGACAAGACCGTCCTCGCCGAGGACCGGATCGAGGAGACCGCCGTCGCCGCCGAGCAAGCCGCCGACAAGGCCATCCTCACCGAGAACCGGATCAAGGAGATCACCGCCATCGCCGCCGAGCAGGCCACCGACAAGACCGTCCTCGCCGAGAACCGGATCGAGGAGAYCACCGTCGCCGCCGAGCAGGCCGCCGACAAGGCCGTCCTCGCCGAGAACCGGATCRAGGAGACCACCGTCGCCGCCGAGCAGGCCGCCGACAAGACCGTCCTCRCCGAGAACCGGATCAAGGAGACCACCGTCGCCGCCGAGCAGGCCACCGACAAGACCATCCTCGCCGAGAACCGGATCGAGGAGAYCACCGTCGCCGCCGAGCAGACCACCGACAAGACCATCCTCGCCGAGAACCGGATCGAGGAGACCGCCGTCGCCGCCGAGCAGACCACCGACAAGACCATCCTCGCCGAGAACCGGATCAAGGAGACCGCCGTCGCCGCCGAGCAGGCCACCGACAAGACCRTCCTCKCCGAGAACCGGATCAAGGAGACCGCCGTCGCCGCCGAGCAAGCCGCCGACAAGACCATCCTCACCGAGAACCGGATCGAGGAGACCGCCGTCGCCGCCGAGCAGGCCGCCATCTCCAAGAAGGTTGCCGAGCAGGCCGTCATCGCCGAGCACACCGTCTAGCAAGCCGCCGTTGTCGCCCAGCAAGTCACCAAGGAGTCCGTCCTCACCGCCGAGAAGACCATTGAGCAGGCCGTCATCGCCGATCACGCCCTCAAGCAGGCCGCCGAGGAATCCTTCATCGGCACCGTCGCCGCCATCTTGGGTACCACCATGCAGGCCTGCAAGGACACTCTGGGTAAGCGTATTCACTCCCCCAAGAACATCGCCCGCAGTCAGATCGGTCACCGCACCGTCAAGACCATCGGCCACGGCCTCGACCAGTTCGATGGCATCGTCAAGCGCGCCATCGACCAGGGCATTCTCGGCCAACAACGCCTCTTCGACGGAACCCAGCAAGGTTTGCAACGCAGTCTCGGCATCGAGTGTGTCAAGCGCCGCAAGGCTGTCCGCAAGCCCATCCGCCAGCGTTGCACCGGCCTGGCTGGTGCCGGACTCGAGATCACCAAGCACTCCACCGCCCGAGTCGGCGTCGCGAGCAAGCAGCCCGTCAACCAGCGAAGCCAACAGATCACCGGCGCCTGCCATAGGTGTGCCATTGTCGAGGCCATCCATGAAGCCTTGCATACCGTCCTCGAGGCTTTCGACCAGCACATCCACACCGCTTTCGGCACCATCGATGAGATTGCCCTCACCGGTCAGCGCCTCGGTCGTCGTGTCGATCAACGTGTTGAGCGCCGCGGCAACGTCCTGATCGTCCAGTTCCGAGATCGCCTGGTCGATTCCCTCGCCAAGAGTTCCAGTGGTTCCACCAAGGCCATCGACGGCCTCACCCAGAACGCTCCCGCTCTCCGTCGGATCGGTCGGGTCCGTTGGATCGGTCGGGTCCGTCGGATCGGTCGGGTCCGTCGGATCGGTCGGGTCCGTCGGATCGGTCGGGTCCGTCGGATCGGTCGGGTCCGTCGGATCGGTCGGGTCCGTTGGATCAGTCGGGTCCGTCGGATCGGTCGGGTCCGTTGGATCAGTCGGGTCCGTCGGATCAGTCGGATCAGTCGGGTCCGTCGGATCAGTTGGGTCCGTTGGATCAGTGGGGTCCGTTGGATCAGTGGGGTCCGTTGGATCAGTCGGATCAGTCGGGTCATCATCGCTGCTACTGGCAAGCGCAGCCAGCAAGCCAGCTCCCCCGACAGAGGCTGCTGCCGCAAGACCGTCTTCACCCATACCAAACGCGTTCGCCATACCTGCACCAGCACCAGCCGCTGCATCCTCGGCGCCGGCAAGATCTGCATTCTTGAAAGTATAGGGACCATCAGTGAGTGAGAGCTTGCTCATCTCTCCATCGGGTCCAACAACGAAGAAATCTTCGATCACAAGCTGATCACCGTTCTTCAAACGAACCACAAGGTTATCACCGCTGCGGAAGAAATTATCCACATCGGCACGTTTGACGTTGACCTGAAAATCAGTGGGCTTTTCAGCCTTCAGCACTTTTGTCGACATAGCTTTGGTCCCTGGTCCCTATCACAGATTTTTTGCCCTGCGCTCGATCGGACTCCCGACCGCACCACCGAGCGGTTCAGCATCAAAGCCATCGTGCTACATCACCAAGCATCTCATCTATTGACACACAAACAACCTAAAGGTGCGTAACTATAGCTTTTAGTATGTATAACCAGCTTTTCGTATTTCCTGTCAATCATTCCGGGTGACTACCCCGGCAAAAAGTGGCGAAATCGCGAAAATAATTGAAGACCACCGCCAGCCAGGCACCGGAACGGGCCCGAACAACGCGGCCCAATACGTAAACGGACCGAAGGGCATTGCCCTCCGGTCCGCCAATTTTTCATGTAGCGCCTCAGCCGAAGAGACCGCCAAGTAGACCGTCGTCGTCGCCTCCACCCAGCAATCCGCCAATCGGACCCTCATCTCCGAGAAGGCCGCCAACGAGGTTGCCATCGCCCGTTGCGCCGCCGAGCAAGCCACCGACAAGACCGTCCTCACCGAGGACCGGATCAAGGAGATCGCCGCCGTCGCCACCGAGCAAGCCGCCGACAAGACCGTCCTCGCCGATCACCGGATCGAGGAGATCGCCACCGTCGCCGCCGAGCAAGCCACCGACAAGGCCGTCCTCACCGAGAACCGGATCGAGGAGATCGCCGCCATCGCCGCCGAGCAAGCCGCCGACAAGGCCATCCTCACCGAGAACCGGATCGAGGAGRCCGCCGTCGCCRCCGAGCAAGCCGCCGACAAGGCCGTCCTCGCCGAGAATCGGATCGAGGAGATCGCCGTCGCCGCCGAGCAGGCCACCGACAATGCCATCCTCACCGAKMACCGGATCGAGGAGACCGCCGTCGCCGCCGAGCAAGCCACCGACAAGGCCATCCTCGCCGAGAACCGGATCGAGGAGATCGCCGTCGCCGCCGAGCAGGCCACCGACAATGCCATCCTCACCGAGAACCGGATCGAGGAGACCGCCGTCGCCGCCGAGCAAGCCACCGACAAGGCCATCCTCACCGAGAACCGGATCGAGAAGATCACCGCCATCGCCGCCGAGCAGGCCGCCGACAAGACCGTCCTCGCCGAGAACCGGATCGAGAAGATCGCCGTCGCCGCCGAGCAAGCCACCGACAAGGCCGTCCTCACCGAKCACCGGATCGAGGAGACCGCCGTCGCCACCGAGCAGGCCACCGACAAGACCGTCCTCACCGAGAACCGGATCGAGGAGATCACCGTCGCCACCGAGCAGGCCGCCGACAAGACCGTCCTCGCCGAGAACCGGATCGAGGAGATCACCGTCGCCACCGAGCAGGCCGCCGACAAGACCGTCCTCGCCGAGAACCGGATCGAGGAGATCGCCGTCGTCGCCGAGCAGGCCGCCGACAAGACCATCCTCGCCGAGAAGATCCTCAACCAGGCCGTCCTCGCCGATCACCGGGTCGAGAACCCCGTCCTCGCCGAGAATATCGTCGACAAGACCGTCCTCACCGATCACCGGGTCAAGAAGGCCATCTTCGCCGGTCACCGGCTCAAGCAGATCAGACAGCGGACCATCCGCAGTCCCTTCGCCTGAACCGTCACCCAGCGCGCCAACGCCGGTCAGGTCGCCCAGCAAACCTTCGTTGCCAGTCAGAGGCGACAGTGCTCCGTCATTGCCGATCAGATCGCCCAACAGTCCCTCGGAGCCGGTCACTTCACCCAGCAAACCCTCGTTGCCAGTCACATCACCAAGAAGGCCTTCGTCGGCGACAGCGAAGTCAAGAAGCCCGTCTTCGGGACCCGCGTCTGTCGTACCGTCGCCAAGAAGACCCTGGCCACCTGTCAGATCACCCAGAAGCCCGTCGCTACCGGTCACTTCACCCAGGAGACCATCATTCCCGGCCAGGTCACCAAGAGTTCCCTCGCTTCCGGTCACTTCGCCCAGATCACCATCATTCCCGGTCAGAACACCCAATAGGCCGCCATCTCCGAGCACCGGATCGAGGATGCCGATATCCGCGTCAGCATCAGCATCAGCATCTGCGTCGGCGTCAGCATCTGCATCCGCATCCGCATCCGCGTCAGCATCCGCATCGGCGTCAGCATCCGCATCGGCGTCAGCATCCGCGTCAGCGTCAGCATCCGCATCGGCATCGGCGTCGGCATCAGCATCTGCATCAGCGTCGGCATCCGCATCCGCATCTGCGTCGGCATCCGCATCTGCGTCGGCATCCGCATCCGCGTCAGCATCGGCATCCGCGTCAGCATCTGCGTCAGCGTCGGCATCAGCGTCGGCATCCGCATCTGCGTCGGCATCCGCATCCGCATCTGCGTCCGCATCCGCATCTGCATCCGCGTCAGCATCCGCATCGGCGTCGGCATCTGCATCCGCGTCAGCATCTGCGTCAGCATCTGCGTCAGCATCTGCGTCGGCATCCGCATCTGCGTCAGCATCAGCATCCGCATCTGCATCCGCGTCAGCATCGGCATCCGCGTCAGCATCTGCGTCGGCATCCGCGTCAGCGTCGGCATCAGCGTCGGCATCCGCATCTGCGTCGGCATCCGCATCCGCGTCAGCGTCAGCATCTGCGTCGGCATCAGCATCAGCATCGGCGTCAGCATCTGCATCCGCGTCGGCGTCAGCATCCGCGTCGGCATCAGCATCCGCGTCGGCGTCAGCATCTGCATCCGCGTCGGCGTCCGCATCTGCGTCAGCATCAGCATCTGCGTCAGCATCTGCATCTGCGTCAGCATCTGCATCTGCGTCAGCATCTGCATCCGCGTCCGCATCTGCGTCAGCGTCAGCGTCAGCATCTGCGTCAGCATCAGCATCTGCGTCAGCATCCGCGTCCGCATCTGCATCTGCATCAGCATCCGCGTCGGCATCCGCATCAGCATCCGCGTCCGCGTCGGCATCCGCATCGGCGTCCGCGTCGGCATCCGCATCGGCGTCCGCGTCCGCGTCCGCATCTGCATCCGCGTCGGCGTCTGCGGATTTCAAAATTACCGGACAGCGATTTCGCTAAATCCCGGACAGCCATTTCAGTAATTCCCGGACAGTTCGGGCACGGCTGATTATCTGCCTGCGATCATGTTTCTGTTTTGAGTGTTTCGGTATTTTCGCTGGGGGTCAAGTT
>NZ_VINQ01000141.1 GCF_008369105.1 Aquicoccus porphyridii
CCACCGGCGGCAGCAGTTTATCGATGAAGCCGGTGCCCTTGATCTTCACCGCCAGGCCCATGAAGGTGTAGACGAAGCCGGCGGCGACCACCCCGCCCATGGTCGCGGCCAGGCCGAACTGGCCCTTGGCGAGGATGATCGGGGTGATGAAGGCGAAGCTGGAGGCGAGGAACACCGGTACCTGGCGCCCGGTCACCAATTGGAACAGCAGGGTCCCGAGGCCGGCGGTGAACAGCGCGACGTTGGGATCCAGACCGGTGATCAGCGGCATCAGCACCAGCGCGCCGAAGGCGACGAACAGCATCTGCGCGCCTGACAGCACCTGGCGCCAGAGCGGCTCCTGGAAGGCATCGCCCATGTTCAGGCTTCCTTCTGCTTGGTACCGAAGATCTTGTCGCCGGCGTCGCCCAGGCCCGGAATGATGTAGCCGTT
>NZ_VINQ01000142.1 GCF_008369105.1 Aquicoccus porphyridii
TCCAGTTCACCATCCCGAATACGGACTCCCCTGTCTCCGTCAGGGTCTCCGGATTCCAGTCCCGACGAGACGGTTCGGCTACTCAATACGGGGCGAAGAATGGCGGAGTGGGTTTCATATATGGAGGGGGCGTCTCTCCGAAAAACACTATGTCGGGTCTGATCCAACTGGTTGGCATCGTTGTCGACGAGCCTTTTGGCAGCGCTATGCGTTTCCGCAACTGGAGTGCCAGAAACGCGCCGGTACTCATCAGGGATGTCACGATAAGAAATGTGAACTTCGGCGTGGCCACGGGAAACATAAATCGATGCGGAGTCTGGCAGGACTCTTCTGACTCCATGGAAGTGATTGAACCAAAGGGCAATTTCGAAGTGGATGGGCTGACCGTCTTCGACGATAACCAACAGCTCATTCGACCCGTGTGGACCATGG
>NZ_VINQ01000143.1 GCF_008369105.1 Aquicoccus porphyridii
GCTCGTAGGACGAGTCCTGATGCTCGAGCGCCTCGCCAGCGAGATGATGCTCCTGGTCGTAGGTCGGGCGCTTGAAGCTGTAGTCCCGCTGGGTCTGTCGAGCCGTACGAACATTTTCGCTGTAGCGGAAAGAATGAAGCACCGGCTGCGGGTTGTCGCCCTCCGGCTGGGCGCTGAACAGCACCGGGCCGCCGGCGATACGCTCCTGGACGTAGAGCCGGTCGCTGCAGACCAGGGTGTGGCGGTGTTCGTCGAAGCGGAAGTAGTAGACCAGGCCTTCCTCGAAGGCCAGCCGGTCGTGCAGGTAGTGATCGCTGTCGCCGGCCTGCACGCAGTATTCGCGTGGCAGGTGCTCGTGGTAGATACGCTGTTCGTAGTCGAGCACCCGGTGCTCCTTGAGCAGCGCCTGGAGAATCTCCGGAACACTCTT
>NZ_VINQ01000144.1 GCF_008369105.1 Aquicoccus porphyridii
AGGCCATACGAGATGGATTTCAATATGTTCCGGCTGAGACGGGAATCGATGTCTGGAATCATGGCGTTCACCTGACGTCGGGCTTGACCAGGACGGGAGCGGGCTGGGTTTTTCCGGGGAGGCTGTGCACGTCGCGGAACAGCAGCATGTCGACGAACTGCTGCTCCTTGTCGCCGGCGAAGCCCTGCGGCTCGTCGATGCGGCGGGGGTTCTCGTAGGTGCCGAACAACATGTCCCAGATCGGGAAGTCGCTGTAGTTGCACTCGTGGCGGTCGCGCTGGTGGTGGATGCGGTGCATCTCCGGGCGCTGGAACAGGTAGCCGAGGACGTGCGGGGTGCGCAGGTTCGAGTGGTAGAACATCTCGCCGAGCGCGGCGAACATGATGTAGTAGGCGCCGGCCTCGATGCTGATGCCCATCACCACGTAGGC
>NZ_VINQ01000145.1 GCF_008369105.1 Aquicoccus porphyridii
TGCGAAACTATGGGGATGATGCACATGCGTACTGTTTATGTGAACGGCGACTACCTGCCCGAGACCGAAGCGAAAGTGTCGATCTTTGTTCGCGGCTTTCTGATGGCCGACGGTGTCTACGAAGTGACCAGCGTGCTGGACGGCAAGCTGATCGACTTTGACGGCCACGCGGTGCGCCTGCAACGCTCGCTGGACGAGCTGGACATGAAGAACCCGATCACCAAGGACGACCTGCTGGAAGTGCACCGCGAATTGGTGCGTCTGAACGGGATCGAAGAGGGCATGATCTATCTGCAAATCACCCGTGGCGCGCCCGATGACCGCGACTTTGCCTTCCCTGACCCCGAAACCGTGCCGTGCACCGTGGTTCTGTTCACCCAGAACAAGCCGGGCCTTGCCGCCAATCCGGTGGCGCAAAAGGGCATCAAG
>NZ_VINQ01000146.1 GCF_008369105.1 Aquicoccus porphyridii
TTCCTGTGCCTGCCGCTCATGGCCAGCGCCGCCCCCTTCACCTCCCCCGGCGACCGCGACCTGATCCGCGACCGCCAGCAGCGCCTGCTGGACGAACAGCGCAAGCGCCTGGAGGAACTCCAGCAACTGCCCGGCAAGGGAGCGCCCGCCGCTGCGGATGCCTCCGGCGACGACGAGCGCTGCTTCGAGATCCGCCGCATCGAGCTGGAAGGCGCCGGGCACCTCGGCGAAAGCGCGCGTCGCCAACTGCTGGCGCCCTACCAGGGGCGCTGCCTGGGCGTCGGCCAGCTCAATGCGCTGCTCAAGGCCGTCACCGACCATTACCTGGATCGCGGCTACGTCACCACCCGCGCCTACCTGCCACACCAGGACCTGGCCTCCGGGACCCTGCGCATCATCGTCGTCGAAGGCCGCCTGGAGGGCCTGGAC
>NZ_VINQ01000147.1 GCF_008369105.1 Aquicoccus porphyridii
GAGCGCTTCCCGACCCTGAAGGTGGTCTTCGAGCACATCACCACCGGCGACGCCGCCCAGTTCGTCCGGGAAGCCCCGGCCAACGTCGGCGCGACCATTACCGCCCATCACCTGCTGTACAACCGCAACCACATGCTGGTCGGCGGTATCCGTCCGCACTTCTATTGCCTGCCGATCCTCAAGCGCAACACCCACCAGGAAGCCCTGCTGGACGCCGCGGTGAGCGGCAATCCGAAATTCTTCCTCGGCACCGACTCGGCGCCGCACGCCCGCCACGCCAAGGAAGCCGCCTGCGGTTGCGCCGGCTGCTACAGCGCCTACGCCGCCATCGAGTTGTATGCCGAGGCCTTCGAACAGCGCAATGCGCTGGACAAGCTGGAAGGCTTCGCCAGCCTGCACGGCCCGGACTTCTATGGCCTGCCGCGCAAC
>NZ_VINQ01000148.1 GCF_008369105.1 Aquicoccus porphyridii
GCCGAGAAATTCAGCGCAGCGAAGATCTTTTCAATGGTGGAATCCAGGGCCGAGCACAGGGTGAGGCGGACCTCACCGACGAATTTCAGAACGAAGGAGCCGTTCTGTTCGGCAAACTGGATTTTACCGGTACTCATGCAAGGTTCCTGCTCAACACCAGCAAGGCGATATCATCCGGCATCTCCGCCAGGTTGGCCAGCCCGAAGACCTGGCGCAGCCCGTCGAGGGTACCTCCGGCGGCTGCCACCTGCTCCGGTAGCAAAGCCTCTTTCTCCTTCAGCGTAGCTCCTGGCAGCACATCGAGGATGCCATCGGAAAACAGCGACAGGCTGAAGGAAGGGGGCAACTCCATGACCCGGTCGTCATAGCTCGCATCGTCGAACAGGCCCACCGGCAGGCCACGGCCTTCCAGGTAGCTCGCCTGCCC
>NZ_VINQ01000149.1 GCF_008369105.1 Aquicoccus porphyridii
CACTTCGAGGCGATCAAGGCGGAACAACTGAAGGCCCTGGAGGATATCGTCAACGCCGAAATCCGTCGCAACACCGAGGTCGAGACCGAGGAAACCGATATCGACACCGCCAAGGCCAAGGGCGCCATGGCGCTGTTCGGCGAGAAGTACGGCGACCAGGTGCGCGTACTGAGCATGGGCGGCGATTTCTCCGTCGAGCTGTGCGGTGGCACCCACGTATCCCGCACCGGCGACATCGGCCTGTTCAAGATCACCAGCGAGGGTGGCGTGGCTGCCGGCGTACGCCGTATCGAGGCGGTCACCGGCGCGGCGGCGCTGGCCTACCTGAACGGTGCCGAGGAGCAGCTCAAGGAAGCCGCCAGCCTGGTCAAGGGCAGCCGCGATAACCTGCTGGACAAGCTCGGCGCACTGCTGGAGCGCAACCG
>NZ_VINQ01000150.1 GCF_008369105.1 Aquicoccus porphyridii
CCACGGCTCCATCGCGCAGCCGCCTACGCCGGCTTGCGCGGCCGCGGTATCTTCAAGGGCTGGACCTACGAGGCGCTGTGGGCCTACGTGGAATATGCGCTGAAGGAGAGCGACGGCGGAGTCGAGCTGAAGTGCCGGCCAAGCCGCGAAGCGGAGATCTTCAGCTCCTTCCCCAGGCGGCTGTAGCCGTCGCTGGGCAAGATCACCACGCCGACCCGCGTGCTCTACGGTGACCGCACCTACCCTTTCGTCGCCAAGTCGGTGGCGCGCTGGTGCTCGCTCAACCCCCAGGTCAGCGCCCACGTGGTGGTCGGCGGCCACTGCTTCATGCAGGAAGACCCGGCCGATGCCGCCGAACGCGTACGCGACTTTCTCCTGCCCAATCCATGAACGCTCCTTCCGTGGGGAATCCGGCGCTCATCC
>NZ_VINQ01000016.1 GCF_008369105.1 Aquicoccus porphyridii
CTCGGCCTCAAGCTGCGCCTCCAGACCTTGTGCCGTGTCACGGGTGCGCGCCAACGCCGCCTCGAGCGTGGCAACCTGCGCGGCCAACGATGCCGCGGCACCGCCCCGCTCATCGGCCTCGGCCTGCGCCTCGGCCAGTGCCGCCTCGGCGTTGGCCAGCCGCTCGGCCCAGCTTTCCTCGCGCGCGGCAAGCTGGGTTTCCAACTGCGCCGCCTGCGCCTGCGTATCGTCCAGCGCCGTCTCCAGCGCGGCCAGACGCGCCTCGAGCGTGTCGACCCGCCCGCGCGCACTCTCTCCCTCGGCCAGCGCCGCGGCCAGTGCCGCCTCAAGCGAGTCGATCCGCGCCGCCTGCTGCGCCTCCTCCTCCGCCGCCTCCGAAAGCGCCGCCTGCCGTTCTTCCCCGGCCAGCAGCGCCGCCGCCAGCGCCATTTCAAGGTCGTCGATCCGCAGCGCCCGCTGCGACGCTTCCTCTTCCACTTCCGAAAGCGCCGCCTGCGTTTGCTCGCCCTCCAGAAGCGCCGCCGCCAGACGCGCCTCGAGATCCGCGCCCGTCTCTTCCGCCGCCGCCAAAAGCGTCAGCGTCTCCTCGGCGCGCCTGCGCTGTTCTTCCAGCGCCAGCGTCATCGCCGTAAGCTCCGTTTCGGCATTCTCCAACCGGTCGCGCAACATCTCCGCCGCCGCCGCCTCGGCCAAGCGCGCCTGTTCTTCCTCGCTCAGCCGCTCTTCAAGCTCCGCCCGTTCGGCCATAAGCCCCGCCTGCGCGCTTTCCAGATCATCCTTTTCACTGCGCAGCGACGCAACCAGCGCCTCCAGCGCCTCGCGCCGCGCCGCCGCCAGCCGCGCGGCCTCCGCCCCGGCGTCGATCTCCTCGCGCGCCTGCGCCAGCGCAAGGTCAAGCGCCTCGCGCTCGCTCACAAGCTCGGCCTCGCGCGCCTCCAGCCCGGCAATCGTCTGGCGGTTCTCGGCCTGCGCGGCCAGAAGCCCCGCCACCTGTTCCTCGAATGTCGCGATCCGCCCCTCGGCCGTCTCAAGCTCCGCACCCAGCGCCGCGCGCTCGGCCCTGAGCCGCTCGATCACCGACGCCTGCCGCTCGGCCGCGGCCTCGGCCGTCTCGATCGTGTTGGCCAACTCGCTTTCAAGCCCCGCCGCACGGCGCTGCTCGACCCCGAGCGCCTGCGCCAGCGCCGCCACCTCGGCCGACAGCGTATCAAGCTCGGTCTCCTGCCCGCTGATCGTCTCGCGCAGCACGAACTGCACCAGCATGAAGATCGTCAGCACGAACATCAGGACCAGCAGAAGGCCGGTCATCGCATCGACGAACCCGGGCCAGATCGAGGCCTGGAACCGTTGCCCTGTGCGCCGCGACAGCGCCATGGCCTTACTCCTCTCCGCCCGGTTCCTGACCCGGGCCGTGCTGATGCTCGGGCGCCAGCTTCAACGTCCGCACCGGCCGCGTGCCGCGCCGCTCCAGAACCCGCACCAGCGCATTGATGTCATTGCGCAGCTCGGCCATGGTCTCGTGCCGCCCGGCGCTGATCTCCTCGAGAATGCGCAGCATCTGCACATCGATCGAGCGCAGCCGCATCCGGCTCTCGGCGTCGATCCCGCCAACCTCCGGGGGCGGCCGGTTCTGCATCTCGTAAAGGATCGCCTCCTGCCCCTCGGCCACCCGCATCAGCGCGGTATGCACCGGGTTCTGGTCGCTCATCCGATAGGTCATCCGCTCGATCGCATCGGCCAGCGTGCCCAGCTTTTCGTCGACCATCGCCCGGGTCATGTCGGACTGGGCGAACATCTGCTGCAACTCGTCCATCTGCTCGGCCATGTGATCGACGAGCCCGGCCAGAACCGCCTGTTCGCCGCCCCCATCACCGTCATGATCGCCACTGGCAAAGCCCAGCCGGGTGATCGAGGACAACCATTCCTCCAACTCGCGGTAGAACCGGTTCTGCCCATGCCCCGCGAACAGCTCCAGCAATCCCACGATCAGAGACCCGGCCAGCCCCAGCAGCGACGAGGCAAAGGCCACTCCCATGCCGCCCAACTGGGTCTCAAGCCCGCCCATCAGACGGTTGAACACATCCACGCCCTCTTCGCCCTCCTGCGGGGCAAGGCTGCGGATCGTGTCCACCACCGCCGGCACGGTCGTCGCCAACCCGTAGAACGTGCCCAGAAGGCCAAGGAAAATGAGCATGTTGACGATATAGCGCGTGATCTCGCGCTCTTCGTCGATCCGCTGCGCCACCGAATCGAGGATCGAGCGCGCCGAGGACGAGCTGATCTGCATCCGCTGCCCCCGCCCGCGCAACAGCGTCGCCAACGGCGCCAGAAGCTGCGGCGCATGCACGCCCTCGGCCTCACCCCGCCCCCCGGCAAAGGATTCGATCCAGCGCACCGAGCGCGACATCTGGAACACCTGCCAGAAGCAGGCCAGCACACCGATGATGAAAACGAAAAAGATGAACCCGTTGAGATAGGGGTTGGCGGTAAAGACCGGCATCACCCTTGGCAGGGCGAAAAAGATCCCCACCCCCGCAAGCGCCAGCACGACCAGCATCATCACGATCTGGCGCACGGGATGGGAGAACTGCGGTTCGGCCTCGCGGTCCGGCTGGTCCATCTGGACGGTTCCTGACACGTTGTTTCGTTGAGCGTCGATGATAGGGCCTCACCGCGCCCAAGCCAAGGAATATTGATGTTTCAGGGCGGCTTGCCCGCCTTTCTTCACGGCACCTGATGATAATTCCGCACCCGCCGCACCAGCCATTGCAGATCGGGGTCGTGAATGCCCATCTCGTCGAGATGCGTCACCGTGTTGATCAGGTATTCGTCGTTGGGCCCCATGCCCCCCTCGGCGCCCGCGATGATCCGCGCCTGCTCTTCCAGATCGAGCCCGCCGCAATACTGCACGTGATCGGCATCGACCACGTAACACAGCGCCTCGACCTCGCCACCGCCCTCCAGCACGACCGGCAAGCGCCGCTCCAGATAGGCGGCGGAGATCAGTTCACGCTCACGCAGATAGGCAAGGGTCTCGTCCTCGTGGCCTGGACTGACCCGAAGCGCGATCCCGTCACACCATGCCTTTTCGGTCTGATCGAGCGCCAGCACCAACCCCGGACGCTCGGGCGTGCCGCGATGATGGATCGAGCGCATGCAGAACGTGCGCGCATACCCCATCAACCGCGCCATGCGCCGCTCGGCCAGCGGAAAACCCGGCTTCCACATCAATGATCCGTATCCGAAGACCCACATGCTCTGGTCCTTTCTTTTGCGGGGCAGTAAACACCACGTCGCGGCTCGGACAACAAGGGGGCGACGCGTGAAACGGCTCTTGATCATCATCATCGTCGCCGGGTTGGGCTGGTCGGCCTACTGGTATGCCGCCATGATCGGCACCCGCAACGGGTTCGAAGCGTGGTTCGAGGCGCGCCGCGCCGAAGGCTGGCAGGCCGAATACACCGATCTCACCATCCGCGGCTTTCCCAACCGGGTCGATGCCACGTTCGAGCGGCCCGTGCTGGCCGATCCCGAAACCGGGCTGGCATGGTCGGCGCCGTTCTTCCAGATCTTCGCGCTCAGCTACCGGCCCAACCACATCATCGCCGCCTGGCCCGAGACCCAGCGCCTTTCGACCCCGCTGGCCCATTACGACATCGCCAGCAAGGAGATGCGCGCCAGCCTTGTGACCGAAGCGACCCCCACCCTGCCGCTTGAGCGGATGAACCTCGTCGCCGGAGCCATGGCGATCACCACCGATGACGATGCGATCACCACGCTCGACGGGATGCAGGCCGCCGTGACCCGCCTGCCCGGCGCGCCCTCCGGCTATCGCTTCGCGGTCAATGCCGACGGCCTCACCCCCGCCCTGCCCGACCGGGCCGGCCTGCGCACCGGCGGCGCATTGCCGCGACGGCTCGACGCGCTGCGCGCCGATCTCGAGGTGGAGTTCGACACGGCTTGGGATCTCTCGGCTCTCTCGGAGGCCCGGCCCCAGCCACGGCGCATCCGGCTCAGGCTGGCCGAAGCGCGCTGGGGCCAGCTCGAACTCAAGCTCGCCGGAACGCTCGACGTGGACCGCAACGGGCGACCCACCGGACGGCTCACCGTCAAGGCACAGAACTGGCGCGATATCCTCACCCTCGCCCGCGACCTCGGCTGGATCGGCCCGACTTGGGGCACGCGGCTCGAACAGGGGCTGGCTCTCGTGGCGCAGCTTTCCGGCAATCCCGAAACGCTCGACATCCCGCTCGATTTCACCGCCGACCGGGTCTCGCTCGGCCCGGTCCCGCTCGGCCCCGCCCCGGTGCTGCGGCTCCGCTAAGGATTGGCGCCGCGCTGACGCGCGTCGCTCAGGGGCGGGGGCCTCGCGACGCTCGGCCCCCGCCCCCGGAGTTCACCCGCGTTCACGCACCCTCGCCGCCGCGCCATCCGCAAGCCCCGGCCAATGAGTATTTTTCCCAAGAAAGAACACATACACGCCTGTGCTCTTTCTTGGTCAGAAATACTCGAAATTCCAACCGGGACAGTTTTCCCGGGGGCGGGCCACCGCGCGGTGCATTGATCAATTTTTCCCTAACCGATACCGCGGTGCGGCGGTGTACGCAGAACAGCCGCGGCGCAGCCGAGGATCACCCCCCGGTTCTCGGCGCATGGCAACGCGTTAACCACGCGGCGCGGTGCCACAACATATCCTTAACGGCAATATGTCCCCGCGCGATAGCGCGCCGTGTCGAGATGAAAATGATCGCGGTGATACCGGTCGGCGGCGGGGCCCAGAACCGTGCCGAAAGGGCCGCAGGCGCGCGCATGCATCTGCTTGAGCGCACGCCCGCGCCAGCCCCGGCCCCAATGGTTCAACACGTTGATTTCGCTACCATCTTTCAGCCTCACACCGGCCACATCAATGGCCCGTCCCTTGCCATGTTCCGAGATTTTCGCCCCGGTCTTGCTGTTGCGCGTCCGGCAGGCGTAATGCGCCGCGACCCTGATCTGGCTCGCCCCGCCGCCCCGCTGACCGAGGGCGGGTTTCATGCCGGTTTCCACCCATGTTTTCAGCGCCTTGGCCGTGCCGCAATCGACCACGGCCCGTTGGCTCAGCGTGACACCGGCCACCGAGCGCAGCCTTACCGCGTCGTTTACCCCGCATCCGTTAATCTTTCCCGGCACACGCCCCACCGTCTCGCCCTGAATCGACGGATCGCCACAAACCATGCCGCGCCGAATCGCCCGCTGACGCTTTGACGCGAAGATCCGCACCCCCTCACCGCGCTGCTTGGGCCGCAACACACGCCCAAGCCCGAGACCGCGCCGCTCCTGCCGCTCCGCGCCGGGCGCCGGGGCACCGGTCTCGGCCCGCGCCGACGGGCGCAGGGATGACTCGGGCGGGGCCGCGCAAGCTCCGAAGGGAAGGGGCAATAAAGCAAGCGTTATCAGCACCTTGAGCTTCATTTCGGCTTGACCCTGCCGAAATCGGGCGCATCCGTGTCCTGCCCCGCCTCGATGATCCCGCGCCGGATCGAGCGGGTGTGGCTGAAGTAGTCGAACAATTGCTCCCCGTCACCCGTACGGATCGCGCGTTGCAATGCGAAAAGCTCTTCGGTGAAACGGCCAAGGATCTCGAGCGTCGCCTCCTTGTTGTTGAGAAACACATCACGCCACATGGTCGGGTCCGAGGCCGCGATCCGGGTGAAATCGCGAAACCCCGCGGCCGAGAACTTGATCACTTCCTGCTCGCTCACCCGGCGGAAATCGTCGGCGACCCCCACCATCGTGTAGGCAATGAGATGCGGGATATGGCTCACGATGGCGCAGAGAAGGTCGTGGTGTTCGACCTCCATCACCTCGGTATTGGCCCCCAGCATCCGCCAAAACGCCGCCACCCGCTCGACCGCCTGCGCCTCCGTGCCCTCGGTCGGAACGATCAGGCACCAGCGGTTGTCGAACAGTTCGGCAAAGCCCGAACGCGGCCCCGAATGCTCGGTTCCCGCCATCGGGTGCGCCGGAACAAAGTGAACGTTTTCAGGAAGATGCGGCGCCACCGCTTCGAACACCGCCGCCTTGACCGACCCCACGTCCGACACCGTGGCCCCGGGTTTGAGCACGGCGGCGATCTCGCGCGCGACCGATCCCATCGCCCCCACGGGCACGCAAAGCACGACCAGATCGGCATCGCGGGCGGCCTCGGCGGCACTGTCGCAGACCCGGTCGACAAGGCCGATCTCGCGGGCGATCTCGCGCGTCTCGGCGCTTCTGGCATGGCCGGTGATCTCGCCCTCGTAACCGGCACGGCGCAGCGCGAGGCTCATCGAACCAGCGATCAGACCGAGGCCGATCAGGGCGATACGTTCATATGGCGCCGCCATCACACGCCCTCCCGCCAGCGCCCCAATGCCGCGATCACGCGGCCGGTCTGCACCGCGTCACCCACGGTGATCCGAAGCCCCTCGGGGAACCCGTATCCCGTGACCCGCCGCACGATGATCCCGTCTCGTTGCAACGCCGCATCCGCCGCCGTCGCCTGCGCCTCATCGGCAAAGCGGGCAAGTACGAAATTGGCATGGCTGTCATCGCAAGCGATGCCCATCTCCCGCAATGCCCCGATCAGCCGCGCCCGCTGTTTTGCGTTCAGCGCAGCACAACGCGCGACCCAGTCGCGATCACGCACCGCCGCCTCCGCCGCCGCCAGTTGCAGCACCGAAAGGTTGAAGGGCTGGCGGATACGGGTCATCACGTCGATCATGGAACGCGGTCCATAACCCCAGCCGACACGCAGCCCACCAAGCCCGTAGATCTTGGAAAAGGTGCGTGTCATCAAGACATTGGGCCGTTCCGAGGCGAGTGCCGCACCGCCATCATACCCCTCGGCATACTCGGTATAGGCGCCGTCGATCACGAGGATCACATGGTCCGGCAGCCCCCCGGCCAGCCGTTCCAGATCGCCTTCTGGCACCATCGTGCCGGTCGGATTGCCCGGGTTGGCGATCAGCACCAGCCGCGTCCGCCCGGTGACCGCGCGCAGGATCGCATCCACATCCACCACGCGCCCCGCCTCGGGCACGCATACCGGTGTCGCCCCCGCCATGTGGGCCAGGATCGGATACATCGAAAATCCGTGTTCGGTATGGATGATCTCGTCCCCCGGGCCGCTGAACGCCTGGGTGACGAATTGCAGCACCTCGTCCGAACCGACCCCACAGATGATGCGCTCGGGGTCGAGCCCATGCACCGCGCCGATCGCCGCGCGCAGGTCCGCGTGATCGGTCGGCGGGTAAAGATGCACATCGCCCGCCGCCCGGGCCAGCGCCTCGCCCGCCACCGGGGGTGATCCCAACGGGTTCTCGTTCGACGACAGCTTGAGCACCTCGTCATGCCCGGCCAGGCGCGACTTGCCGCCGACATAAAGGTCGATCTCCATGATGCCCGGTTGGGGTTCGATCTTGTGCATCGCGGTCTCCTTGGGGTGTTGATAACGGCCCCGTCCGGTCCGATCCAGACGGAAACGTGCCGCAACGGCATGGGCCGGGCATAAAAAAGGGCCGCGTCGGCATCCCGTCGCGGCCCTTTTCGATCCTGTTGCGAAGCGGCTTAGTTCTTCGCGTAGAATTCGACGACGAGGTTCGGTTCCATCATCACCGGATAGGGCACATCGCCCAGCGACGGCGTGCGCACGAAGGTCGCGCTCAGCTTGGAATGAT
Source organism: Aquicoccus porphyridii (assembly GCF_008369105.1). Classification (GTDB taxonomy): domain Bacteria; phylum Pseudomonadota; class Alphaproteobacteria; order Rhodobacterales; family Rhodobacteraceae; genus Aquicoccus; species Aquicoccus porphyridii. The sequence continues at coordinate 7,698 of NZ_VINQ01000016.1, forward strand.
CCGCGTCGATGTAATCGGGCACGTCACGTTCGGGCAGTTGGGTCGCTTCCAGGATGGCGGCCATCTGCTTGGATTTCTCGCGCACTTCGATCACGTCACCCTCGGACACACGGTAGGAGGGGATGTTGACCCGCTTGCCATTGACCAGAACATGGCCGTGGTTCACGAACTGGCGCGCGGCGAACACGGTCGGCACGAACTTGGCGCGGTAGACCACGGCATCAAGACGGCGTTCCAGCAGGCCGATGAGGTGCTCACCGGTGTCGCCCTTGACCCGCTCGGCCTCGGCATAGATGCGGCGGAACTGTTTTTCCGTCAGGTCGCCATAATACCCCTTGAGCTTTTGCTTGGCGCGCAGCTGGATGCCGAAATCGCTGAGCTTGCCCTTGCGGCGCTGGCCGTGCTGGCCGGGGCCGTATTCGCGGCGGTTGACGGGGGATTTCGGACGGCCCCAGATGTTTTCGCCCATCCGGCGGTCGATCTTGTACTTGGCAGTCGTGCGTTTGGTCACGGCTGGTCTCCTTCTGATGCATGGCCCCGCGGGCCACTATGGAAGGGCGTTGTCCTCTGGTCTTACCCGGTTTCCCGGCACCCGACAGGCATCCCCTTGCGGGGGCCACCAACACCAATGAAACCGCGCTTATAGATCAGAGCCTGCGCGTGTCAACCGGAAAGGCAGGCATCGAGGACAGGCCGAACGGCGCGGCTTATGCCGCCTCATGCCTCATGATCGCCGCTTCCGACTCCGACAGGTTGCGCCTTGCATAGTCGCCATAGGATCGCGGGCTGTATTCAAACGCCGGAAACCTCCGCAACAGCCGCTCGCGATCCCGCGCCCCAAGGGTCGAGATGGCGGTGTTCGCGGGGTGAAAGCTCTCGGTTTCCACGCCATTGGCCCAGACCACCTGATGCGCGGGCAAGAGCAGATGCACATATGTGACCTCGCGCAACTGGCTGTCGGTCACGACATCACGCCCGTTCACCATGTCCTTGGCGCGCACCAGCACCTCGTCGGTGTTGAAGAGCGCCCGCGCCACGGACCCCTTGACCACCATGCGATGCTCGGGGCTCACGATCAGTTCCTCGTCGGGGCGCCCGACACCCAACGCCCCGGCCCGAATGCGCACCGGCCTGAGGCGCGGCATCGCGAAAAGCCGTGCACCCGTCATCCGGCGCGACCCGATCCACAGGACGTCCTGCGCGCCGTTGTCCTTGGTCTGCACCCGATCACCCTCGCGCAGGTCTTCGACGCGCCGCGGCCCCTCGGGCGTTTCGATCCGCGTGCCGGGGGTGAAACAGATCACGCCCCCCGCGTCCGGCCCCGCCGGATCATGCACCGGCCCCTCATAGCTTTGATAAACGACCCAAAATTCCCGGTCACATGGGGGCATGTCGTTGAAAAACATCAACAGTGGCGGTTGCCCCGGTGCCACGTTGATCAAGGTAACGGTATAGCTGCGGCTGCCATCCGTCACGACGAAATTGTTGTCAAGAAGCGGCCGGTCCGGCTCGACATCTTCCAATCGCGTCCTGTCATGCACCGCCGCCCCGACAAGCCGATGCACCACCCGTGCCGCGCGCTTGCGAATATTCTGTTCCCCGTCCGCCTGTTCCAGCCGCAAAAGCTCACCAGGGCCATCCACGCGCACCGCTTCCCCACGCCAGAGCCATGTCGCCCCGACATTCAGTGCATAAACCGGCGCGGCACCCAAGCCGTCCACTTCCGTCTGCGACCAGGAGATGACAAACGTGCCGCGAAAGCCCGTTTTCATTGCCTGATTACCTGCCTTGTCGTTTTTTATTGCCTCGACGGTAACAGAGGCGATTCGTCCGGCCAACCCACCGGGATGACGATCACGCGCAAACTGTTGCTGAAAATCCTGATGTGACACATCAGGAACGGTTGGTAACGCCTTTTAGTTGCATCAAAAATTCACCTTCAACGTGACCGAACCCGAGAGTTTCGACCCGCTCTGGCCCACGACTTCCTCGCACACTCATGTCGGCCCGTTAAACCCGCTCGACCCCTGCCGGTGCCCCTCGGCACACGGGCACTGTCACACCCGCTCGCCGACCAGCCCCATCACCATGGCAAGGAAGAAGGCTTAGGGCCACAGACCCGGGAGTATCGCGATCAGATCCGCATCCGCGGCACATCGTTCGGATCAAGCCTGAGCTCGATCAACAGCGGCCGGTCGCGCGTTTCGATCGCCTTGATCGCGCCGTCCAGATCCTCGGCCGACTGCACATAGACCCCCTGCCCGCCCAGCGCGGTTGCGACCTCGGCAAAGGACGGCCAGTCGAACTGCGCAAGCCCCGGGTCCATGCGCTTGTCGAGAAACTGGATATGCTCGGCCCCATAGGCCGAATCGTTGCAAAGCACCACGATCAGATCCTGTTGCAATCGCACGGCGGTGTTGAACTCGTTGAGCCCACCCATCATGAACCCGCCATCGCCGGTGAACAGCACCACGGGCCGATCGGGTGCCGCAACGCTGGCCCCGATCGCCTCCTGAAGGCCGATGCCGATCGAGCCGAAATTCGTGGTGGCGATGAAACTCTTCGGATCGGGCGCCGAGACGCGGCACCAGACCTCGGTCATGAACCGCCCGCCATCCGTGGTCAGAACCCGGTTATCGGGCAGCGCCTCTTCCAGACGATCCAGCGCATACATGTAATTGACATAGCCCGGCTTGGCCTTGTCGGCCTGCCCGGGCGGATGCGCGGTCAGCGTTTTCATGTCCAACTCGCCGGTAAAGCCGCTGGGGGCGATCTCGGCCTCGTCAAGCCAGTAAACGATGTTGTCGGCGGTCAGCCCCGCATCGGCGGCCAGCGCCGCGTCGGGATGGTAATTGAAGCTGATCTGGGCCGGGTCCTCGTTGATCTGGATCACCCGCTTGCCCTTCATCAGCTTGCCCTGATCGGTGGTAAAGGCATGCAGGCTGGCGCCGAAGGCGACCACGCAATCGGCCTTGTCGATCACCTCATAGGCCGCCGGGGTGCTGAGCGTGCCGAAAATGTCCATGTTATAGGGATGATCGTTGAACAGCCCCTTGGCCTTCAACGTCGTGGCCAGCGGCGCCTCCAACCGGTCGGCCAGCCGGATCAGGCTGTCGCGCGCGCCCACGGCCCCTGCCCCGGCAAGGATGATCGGCCGCCGCGCCGATGCGATCATGCCGATTGCCTGATCCACACCGTCACCCTCGGGCACATAGGCGGGTGTCTCGAAAACCTCGAACACCTTCTTTTCATGCACGGTTTCCTGCCACATGAAATCGGCCGGCATGTTGAGCACGATGGGCCGCTTTTCGACTCGTGCGCGATAGAACGCATGGCCGATGTCATAGGATGCAGTCTCGGGCGCACGCATCTGCTCGAACCCGCATCCCGTCACCTTGACCAACTCGCGCTGGTCGATGCCCTGCAGGTGCTGCGGGTTCATCACCGGCGTATCCCCGGCCAGAAGAACCATGGGCACATGACCGCGCGCGCCCTCGGTCAGGGCGGTCGTGCAATTGGTCAGACCCGGCCCATGCGTCACCGTCGCCACGCCCACGCGTCCCGCCACATGCGAATAGGCCAGCGCCATCAGCACCGAACTGCCCTCGTATGCGACGGGCACGAAGGTGCCGCCACAGTTGCGCACGAAATGATCGACCATGAAGAGGTTCGCATCCCCCATCAGCCCGAACATCGTGTCAACGCCCTGATCCAGCACCGAACGTGCAATCGACTGATAGGTATAGTCCTTGCTTTCCGACATGTTCCCCTGATCCCTTCCTGTTCGCGGCTGTCACGGCTTCATCCAAGACGGGCTCTCTACCAGTCTGGTGTGGCATGGCAATATTAGACCACGTTGCGCCACCACCGCCAAGCCGCACAGCGGCTCCAATCGCGCCTTACATGGCCCGTGTCACGCCGCCATCCACGCGCAGGCTCTGCCCGGTGATATAGCTCGAATCGTCAGTGAGCAGGAACGCCGCCGCCTTGGCCTGCTCCTCGGCCCGCGCCAACCGGCCCAGCGCCGACATGTCGGCATATTTCTGTGGCAGGTCGAGGCTGTCGGTAAAGCCCGGCAACAGGCAGTTCATGCGGATATTCGCCGCGCCGTAGCGATCGGAATAAAGCTTGGCAAAACTCGACACGCCGACGCGGTAAACGCTCGACGTGGGAAAGATCAGCGACGGCTCGAAGGCCGAAAAGGTGGTGATGTTCACGATCGACCCGCCGCCCTGTGCCTCCATCACCGGGGTGAGCAGTTTCGCCATCCGGATCACCGGCTTCATGACCATCTCATGCGCCCGGTCCCACTCCTCTTCGGCAATCTCAAGCAGATCGCCCTTGGGCGGGCCGCCCACGTGGATCAGGCAGGCGTCGATCCGGCCATAGGTTTCCATCGTCAGGTCGAAAACCGCCCTCGTGTCCTCGGCCACCTCGGCCCGGCCACGATGCGCAACACCGTCCAGTTCCGCGGCCAGCGTCTCGCAGTTTTCCGATGGCGACATCAGCGCAAGCCGATACCCGCGGGCATGCATCTCGCGCGCGGTCGCGGCCCCCATGCCACGGCCACCCCCGATGATCAGACAGGTTTTCTCGCTCACGTCTCTTTCCTCCTCTATGGATATTCACTGCGGCACTTTGGCCCTTGTCAAAGCCCCGACTCGACAGCATTTCTCCCGGTGTCGGGGCCGTAGCTCAGTCGGGAGAGCGCGTCGTTCGCAATGACGAGGTCAGGGGTTCGATTCCCCTCGGCTCCACCATCCGCCACCACGCCACATCGGGCCTCCGGGTCACTCCGCTTGCGTCACCGTCAGCCCGAGCGCGCGCCAGACCTGCATGCCCCCGCGATAGTAGTAAATCTTCTCGGCCGGGAATCCAGCCTCGATCATCCGCCGCGCGGCGGTGGGCGACTGGCCGCACCATGGACCGTTGCAGTAAAGCGCCACCGATTTCACATCCGGGCCATCACAGATGAACCCGTCGAAATCAGGCTCGCAGCCCAGCTCATGCAGGCGATCGGCGGCTTCGGTATAGGGCACGTTCACCGCCCCGGGGATCGCGCCGCCGCGAAAATCGGGCCGCACCCGGCCGTCCATGACCACCACGTCGGGATCGTTCAGAAACCCCAGCATTTCCAGTTCGCCAATCGGGGTGACGCCCGGCGCGGGCACCATCGGCTGGATGCAGAAATTCGGACAAGGCCGCGAGGTCATGGAAAAATCGCCCGTCAGCCGGTTGTCATTGTCCTGAATCCGGCTGATCTCGACCGGGCCCTGCGCGGTTTCGACCGTGACCGACATCATGTCCGGCGTGATGTTCACCGGCTCCTGCGCCGCCAGTGGCGTGGCCAGAAACGCCGCGATCATTGCAAATTTCTTCATCCTCTTACCTTTCCTTTTTACCGAAACCCCGCGATCCGGCGCGGCCACCCGGCGGGTCGCCATTCTTCGGCATGACCCATGTCGGCCCCGGCCGTTCCCGCCCCCGGCGCGCGACCAGGCCCACAACCCTCGCCTGCACCCGGCTCAGCGCAGCACATGCACCGAGCATTGCGCGTGACGCACCACGCGCGCTGCGGTCGACCCCAGAAAGTAATCCGAAAACTCGGGCCTGTGCGAGGCCATGACGATACAGTCGATCCCCTTTTCCCCGGCGTAATCGAGGATCGTGCGTGCCGAATGGCCCGCGACCACCACGGGCGTCACGTCTGCGACACCACCCAGTTCGGCCTTGAGCGCCGCTTCGACCTCTTCCTGCATCTTCTGCATCTGCCCCTCGGGCATCTGCGACTGCACATAGCCCGGCATCTGCTCGACCACGGTCAGCGTGGTGATCTTGGCCCCGTCCGCCGCCAGCGCCCGCGCCACGTTCAGCACCGTCCCGGTATTGGGGTCATGATCGGCCGCAATCGGCACCAGAATATTCTTGTACATCGCTTGGTCTCCTTCTTGTCATATCTCGTACCGTGCAGCGATGATCAGCGCAGCACATGCACCGAACAGCCTGCGTGGCGCACCACCTGCGCCGCGGTCGAACCCAGAAAATAATCCTGCAAACCGGGCCGGTGCGACGCGAGAACGATGCAATCCGCCTCATGCTTCTCGGCCCAGTCAAGGATCGAGCGGCCGGAATGGCCCTCGATGACGACGGCGCTGGCATTCTCGACCCCTTCGGCCATCTTCTCGAGCTCGGCCTGAATTGCCTGGCCCGTCTCGTCGATGAATTCTTGCGACATATACGAGATCGCATAGCTCGGGACGTGCTCGACCACATGCAAAAGCGTGATCCGCGCACCCTCCCCGGCCAGTATCCCGGCCACCTCGATGGCCTGCTCGGCATCGCGTTCGGCCTCGAACGAGACCGGAACCAGAATATTCATGTACATGGCACAACCTCCCTGACTTGGCCCGCATCACCCTGCGACATCCGCGAGCGCGGCACCTTGATTCAAATCATGCCCCTCCCCCGCGCGGCACAGGCGATGTCAGTCGAAACATTCCACGACGTCATACATCACCGGCTCAAAGGTCTTGCACAGTTCGTTGATCGCGCGATTGCGCGCGCGCATCTCGTCGGTGCGCAGCATGGCCAGAAAATCCTCGCGCCGTTCCCATTGCGAGTAATTGGCGATCCGGGTCTGCGCGTCGTTGATATGCAGTCCCGCGGCGATAAAGCCCGGCTGCTTCGAAATGAACGCCGCGTAGGCATCATTTAGCGCATCCATCAGGTCCTGCGCCGTGCCCGGGGTCATTTCGAACGTGGTGATGACGGTTTGATAGCTGTTGTCCTTGGCGATCTTCGGCATGTTTGCCTCCCTTTGGCTTGCCACATCATGGCCTCGCTCCGGATGCTCCATGATGAGCCTAGCAGCCTGCGGGCGAAAAGCGAAAGCCGATTCTGGTTAACCCTCTGTTTACCAAGGTTACCCGATAGTGACCGTCCAATCCGGAGACGGCCCATGATCCGCGCTTTCGCCTGCCTGCTTGTCGCTTGCCTCGCCGCGTCGCCGGCCCTTGCCGGGGCATGGCCACGTACCAAGGGCGAGGTGTTCCTCGCGGCGGCGACCCGTGTCGTCGCCGCCCGTGCCGAAGGCCCCTACTCGATCTATTCCAACGCTTATCTCGAATACGGCCTCGGTGATCGCCTCACCCTCGGCCTCGACATCGGGCACGGCATATCGGGCGCGACCAAGACGATCGCCTTCGTGCAACACCCGCTGCCCATCCGCTCGGACAGGCACCGCTTTGCCGCCCAGATCGGGGTCGGCCAGATCTCGGGCGAGGTCACGCTGCGCCCCGGGTTCTCCTATGGGTTCGGCTTTGGCCATGCCAGCGGGACGGGCTGGTTCGCCATCGACAGCGTCGCCGAGATCCGCCTCGCCTCGGGGCGCACGGATTACAAATCCGACATCACCCTCGGCATGTCGCATGGCTCCCGCATGAAAAGCATTCTACAGGTTCAGACCGGGCTTTCTCATGGCGATCCGTCCTTCATCCGGCTTGCCCCCTCGCTGGTGATCCGGACCGGCGCGCGCACCCATCTCGAACTCGGCATGACCAGGGGGCTCGTGGGCGATCATCGCACCGGGCTCAAGCTCGGTTTCTGGCGGGCCTTTTGATCCCGCTGCCGGAACCCCGCCTGCCCGCACCGGCACAATGAGTATTTTTTCCAAGAAAGAGACAGGAGGGCCGGTTGAACCCGCACCCCCCGCTCTTTCTTGGCCCAAATACTCAAAGCACCTCATCCATTCTCAGCCTGACCGTCACCTCACCGCGCACCGCCTGATCGAAAACCAGCTCCACCCGGTCGTTGTTCGGCCCCTGCTTGAGGTTGGCATAGGGCTGCTCATGGCGCGCAACATTGGCGCTATTGCGCAACGCGCCGATCGGCTGAACCGATTCAAGCGTGCGCGCGAACCCGCCAAACGGCAGCGCGGGCGCGCCCTCGATCACCCATGTCTGCGCCTCGGTCGGCTGGACATGTTTGATCACCCGCGGGTTCTCGGTCGAGATGTCGACCAGGTTATACATGTTCGCATTGAAGGTGATGTTCTTCATCCGGTCATAGTTGAAATCGGCAAAGCTGGTATCCACCCGCTCGACCCGCTCGATATTGCCGCCGATGGTGCGAAAGTGATTGCCGCTCACCGTCATCCCGTTGATGAAATGCTCGTCACCGCGGGGTTTGGCCACGATGAAACTGAACCACGGCGCGACATGGCTGCACAGGAAGTAGTTGTCGGAAATCGTCAGCGCGCTGAACGAAAGCTCCGAGGCGAACGCGGGATGATTGTCATACTCGTTGGTCCATTCGACAAAGCAATTGTCGACGTAATTGCCATCTAGAACCGAGCGCGTGTTGGTCCTGGCAAAGACGATCCCGGCGGTGCGGATGCCATTCGACGCCCCGTCACCCTGAAAGAAATGGTTGCCGCTCACGATCGTGCCCGTGCCCCCCAGAATCGCGAAATGGCGGAACTTCGCGGCCCGGTTGTTGCGCAGTTTCACGTCGTTGCCATTGGTGTTGAGCACGATCGACACCCGGTCCTGGCTGAGCATGCTCCCCTCGTCCGAGATGAACTGGCATCGGTCGATCAGCATCCCCTGACAGCCCTCGCCATGGCTCGAGATACAGCGATCCTTCGCCCGGGTCACGAAACAGTCGCGCAGCTGAAAGATGAGCCCGGTCGGCGCCAGAAGAATACCACTCGCCACGCCCGAACACTGGAATTCCACATCCGAGATCGAGAGTTTCGACAGGTGCTCGAAGCCGCTGAAATCGAGGATGTACTTGAACCGCCGGAAGGTAAAGTTCTGCGTGCCTTCAGCATCGAACAGCTCCTGGCTGAGCGTGACTTCCTGTGCCGCCACGTTCTTGGCACGCACATAGACCTCGCGACCCACGCCATTGCCCTCGACCAGCGATCCCACCGGGATGTTGGCCACGTTGACCACCCCGGTCAGCACCTTGCCGTTGCTCGCCGCATAGCTCGCCTGGCTGGTCACCACCTCGGTATCCCAGGCCGGGCCGCTCGCGGCATCCAGCTGCCCGTTGCGGATATGGCGGCGCTGCGCGAACGTGGTGTGGTTGGCCACCGCCGCCTGCATGTCGATGGGTTCGCTCACGGTAATCCGCCGCCCCCCCATGTCGAGCCCCTCGTGATCGGAATTGTTCAACAGCGCCTGGAACGCCTTCTTGAAGGCCAGTTCCTCGTTGCCGAACGCGTCGATATAACTCGGCAGATCGAAATCCTTGGTCAGCGACAGGATCGCCGCGTCGGGCATGACCACCGTGCCCTCGAACTGCACCCGGCTCTCGAAGGTGACCGACTGGCCGAGGAAATACACCCCCTTCGAGACCAGCACCCGGCGCCCGTTCGCCGCCGCGTCCGCCGCCTCGAAAGCGTCGCGGTCGTCCGTCACACCGTCGCCCAGCGCGCCATAATCGCGCACATCGACCCACGGCATCATCTCGCGCAGGAAAACGCTGGTGACATCCTCGATCACGATATCGTCGATCCGCACCACGCCGCCGTTCGATCCGGTCAGGTCGAGCCCGAAATGACCATAAAGCGGCTCCGGGCCCCAGACCATGTCGACCCCGGTGCGCAACCCCGCGCCGATGATCGCGCTGACTTCGACCACCTCGCCATACTGGCTCAACGTCACGCCCGGCCCGGTCTCGGTCAGGCCCGGCACATGCGCGCCCCCCGCGCCCCCTGCCCATGCGGCGATGCGTATGCCCGGCAGGTTGCCACTGATCGCCTTGACCCGCGCACTCACCCGCAGATAGCAGCCGGGCAAGAGCGGCGTCTCGCCCATGTAGCGCAGCCGCTGAACGCTCTCGACCTTCTGCAATTCCAAGGCGCCGCCGAAATCCTGATCCGCAGGCACGAAGGCGGCGTTGAGCGCGTTGTCATAGGTGTCCGATCCCGGCGTGCCATCGCCGCTCGACCAAACGTCAAGCCCACCCGCAAAGGCCGGCGGCATCAGCACCACGCCATCGGTAATCGCCTTGTTCATCCCGTTTCCTTTCCGCAATCCGTGCCGGTGGCCCGGACGTTCCATCTGTCTCGAAACTCACGCTCCGGAACGCAGGACGACCCGGGCAGGAAAGGGAGGTATCAACAGGCGGTTAACGGTGCCTGAGCGCACCGTGACGGTGCCCGCCGCCGCACCGCGCGCCCGCAACGCCGGCGCACGCCGCGTTAACGCAGTCCGGTTAACCATTTGGAAGGCATTGCCCGGCAGCCGGGCAGCAGCCGGCGGGCAGCCGGATGTCACCCCCCCTGAAACGCCGAAAGCCGGGCGTTAAACCCGGCTTTCGAAATGGTTAAGATCGGCCTTGGGCTCAGGCGCTCAGCCGGTTCTTGATCATCGGCCCGACGGTGCCGAAATCCATCTGCCCGGTGTATTTTTTCTTGAGGATTCCCATCACCTTGCCCATGTCACGGATCGAGTTGGCCTCGGTTTCGGCGATTGCCTTTTCGATCGCCTTGGCGACCTCCGCCTCGTCGAGCTGCCGGGGCAGGAATTCCTCGATCACCGCGACCTCCGCGCGCTCCCGCTCGGCCAGGTCAAGCCGCCCGCCCTCTTCGTAAGCGCGCGCGCTCTCATGGCGTTGCTTGACCATTTTCCCAAGAATCGCAAGCACTTCCGCATCACCAACACCGGCCTCGTTGCCCTCGCCCCGGACCGCGATATCGCGGTCCTTGATCGCGGCATTGATCAGGCGCAGTGTCGAAAGGCGAGCGACCGCCTTGTCCTTCATCGCCTGCTTAAGGGCGGCGTTGACCCGCTCTCGCATATCCATTTCTCTGGCCATCCCCATGGTTGCCGTAAGGGAGGGACCATAACCATTCACACCGACCATGACAACCGCCGTGCAAGGGCCGCCAAGGGCCCCAAACCGCCCCTTGACCACCGCCCGCCCCGACACTAGTTTCGCGCCAATTTGCCCCCCTTGACCCCGCGGAGAGACTCGCATGGCGCTTGACACCCAACCCCGCCCGACCGCCTGCCTCGCCCTCGCCGACGGCACCCTGTTTTATGGCCACGGCTTTGGCGCCACCGGGGAAACCACGGCCGAGCTGTGCTTCAACACCGCGATGACCGGCTATCAGGAAATCATGACCGACCCGTCCTATGCCGGGCAGGTCGTGACCTTCACCTTTCCCCATATCGGCAATGTCGGCGTCAATGCCGACGACGATGAAACCGCCGATCCGGTGGCCGAAGGCATGGTCGTCAAATGGGACCCGACCGAACCAAGCAACTGGCGTGCCACGGAAAACCTTGCCCATTGGCTGGCCTCGCGCGGGCGGATCGCGATCGGTGGCGTCGATACGCGCCGCCTCACCCGCGCCATTCGCCAGCAGGGCGCACCGCATGTGGCGCTGGCCCATGATCCGCAGGGCAATTTCGACATCGCGGCGCTTGTGGCCCGGGCGCGCGGTTTTCCCGGGCTCGTCGGCCTCGATCTTGCCCGCGATGTAACCTGCGCGCAAAGCTATCGCTGGGATGAAATGCGCTGGGCCTGGCCCGAAGGCTACACGCGGCAGGCCGAACCACGGTTCAAGGTCGTCGCCATCGACTACGGCGCCAAGCGCAACATCCTGCGCTGCCTCGCCTCGGTCGGATGTGATGTCACCGTCCTGCCCGCCACCGCCACCACGGACGAGGTGCTGGCCCATGCGCCCGACGGGCTGTTCCTGTCCAACGGTCCCGGCGATCCGGCCGCGACCGGCGCCTATGCCGTGCCAATGATCCGCGAGATCCTCGATCAAAGCGATATGCCCCTATTCGGCATCTGCCTTGGCCACCAGATGCTCGCGCTGGCCCTCGGGGCCAAGACGGTCAAGATGAACCACGGCCACCACGGCGCCAACCACCCGGTCAAGGATCTTGAAACCGGCAAGGTCGAGATCACCTCGATGAACCACGGTTTCGCCGTCGACAGCCAATCGCTCCCCGAGGGCGTTCTGGAAACCCATGTTTCACTTTTCGATGGTAGCAATTGCGGCATCCGCCTGTCCGACCGCCCGGTCTATTCGGTTCAATACCACCCCGAAGCCTCCCCCGGCCCCCAAGACAGCTTCTATCTCTTCGAGAGATTTGCCAGAGAAATGGAAAAACGAGCCTGAACCGCGCCAAATGCACCGGATATCGTCAAGTTCCCGGTCACATGATAAACAAGCGTTAACCATTTCGCGTTTCCGAAACGCCAAGATTCCCCGCATTTTCAACGCTTTTTAACACAAAATTAACCCTGATTAAGCAATCCTTCCTCTGCAGAACGCCCGCAAAGCGTCGATGGGAAGGGACTTGTCATGCAACACGCCCGGTCATTTTCCGGAGCCGACCATAATGTCGAAGACCTCGGGCGGTTCCTGCAAAGGGCCGGTCTCGTCTCGGCCAGGGACCTGCTGGCGGCAAGAAGCATCAAGGCACGGTTCGGCACCTCGCTCGATCACATCCTGATCTCCGAAGGCCTGATCGACGCCGACACCATGGCCACTGCGCTGGCCCGGTTCCACGGTGTGGCCCGCATCGACCCCGAAAGTGAACCGCCCGACCCCGATCTGGCTGACCTGATCGACCTTCGCCTCTGTCTCAACCACAGCGTCCTTCCATGGCGCATGAAGGGCAACACTCTTCGGATCGCCGCGTCACGCTTCGAGGATTTCGCCCATGTGCTCACGATCCTCGGAAAGGATGCGCCGCATGCCGAAATGGTGCTGGCCACCTCGTCCGAAATACAGATCACGCTGGCCCGTCTGCATCGTGAAACCCTGACGGCAAAAGCGTCGGCACGCGTGCCGCTCGATGAAAGCTGTCGTGGCTGGGGCCAGACCGGATGGCTGCGCTTTGGCGTGACGCTCGGCGGCCTCGCTGTGCTGCTGGCTCTGACCTTCGCCTTTCCGTCGCATGTCTTCGCCCTGCTCGCCGGCTGGGCCGCCCTGACCTTGTTTGTCGCAGCCGGGCTTCGTCTCGCATCTTATGTCGCGTACATGTCCCGCCCCGCCGACCCCGCACCGCCGCCAATCAACCCGGAAGAAGTCCAGCTTCCCAAAGTCTCGGTGCTAGTGCCACTTTTCAAGGAGACCGAGATCGCTCAGGCTTTGGTGCGTCGGCTCGGACGATTAACCTATCCGAAATCCCTCCTCGATATCGTGCTCGTGCTTGAGGAAAACGACACCCTGACGCACGAAACCATCGCGAAATGCGACTTGCCCACCTGGATGCGCGTCGTCGAAGTTCCCGAAGGGCAGCCCAAGACCAAACCCAGAGCGATGAACTATGCGCTCGATTTCTGCGATGGCGAAATTATCGGCATCTGGGACGCAGAAGATTCACCGGACCCGGATCAGATCGACCGCGTTGTCGAACGGTTCTTTCACGCCCCCGAAGATGTCGTCTGTCTTCAAGGCGTCCTAGACTACTACAACAGCCGTCAAAACTGGCTTGCGCGCTGTTTCACCGTCGAATACGCGGCCTGGTTCCGGTTGATGCTGCCTGGAATGTCACGGCTCGGACTCGCCATTCCGCTTGGGGGAACCACGCTTTGGTTTCGGCGTGACATACTCGAAGAACTGGGCGGGTGGGATGCGCACAACGTAACAGAAGACGCCGACCTCGGCTTTCGCCTTGCGCGGCATGGCTATCGAACCGAAGTGATCAACACCACCACAGGCGAAGAGGCCAATTGCCGTCTTTGGCCATGGGTGCGCCAAAGGTCACGCTGGCTCAAGGGATACATGGTCACCTATCTCGTCCACATGCGTAACCCGATCAGATTCTACCGGCAGATGGGACATTTGAAATTCTGGGGGGTTCAGGCGCATTTCGTAACGGCCCTGTCACAATTCGTATTGGCGCCGTTCCTGTGGTCGTTCTGGCTAGTCCTTCTGGGGCTGCCGCACCCGCTTGACCCGATCCTGCCACGCAGTTTCCTCGTCAATCTTGGCGTCCTGTTCCTGATGATCGAGGTCCTTACCGTCCTGATCAATGCAACCGCCGTTTCAGGAGCCCGTCACCGCCACCTTCTTCCATGGGTGCCGACACTGCATTTCTACTTCCCGCTTGGTGCAATCGCTGCCTACAAGGCGCTCTACGAGCTGGTTTTCCGGCCCTTCTTCTGGGACAAGACACAACATGGGCATTCATTGAAAACACCCGAAATGGCGCCTGCCTCAGCTCTCGAAAGCACTCGCATCCAGCTTGAGTCGGGTCATGAAAGCCCGTGAAATGTGATCCTTCAACGCGGCCTGCGCGGCACCTTCGTTCCTGGCCTCGATCGCGCGCACGATCGCATCATGCTCGGCCAACGCCGTCTCGCCGCGCCCTTCAACCGCAAGCGAGGTCGTCTCCATCAAGGCCATCGACTGATGAACCAGCGTCAGTTGCTGCATGAGAAACCGGTTGTGAGAGGCCAAGTGAAGCTGACGGTGAAACCTGCGGTTTGCCCGGGCAAGCGCGGATGGATTATTCACCAGGTACCGATCATCCTCGACCATATCGCGCAGGACGCGCGTTTCCTCTTCCGTTGCATGTTTCGCTGCCAAACGCGCTGCAAGCCCCTCCAGCTCGGCGCGCACCACGTAAAGCTCGGCCATCTGGTTGTGGTCGAGCGACGCAATGATCAGGCTGCGCCCGTCCCGTGTCAGCAGTTGCTGGGTTTCGAGCCGCTGCAAGGCCTCGCGGATAGGAGTCCGCGATACTCCAAAACGCTCTGCAAGATCACTTTCGACCAGGCGGTCACCGGGACGAAATTCACCGACGTCGATCGCCTCCAGTATCAGGGAATAGGCATCGCGCTGAGCGGTCTTTGCCTCTTTCATCCTGTTCCTTTCGCAAACTGTGGGTTGCACAAAGTAGAGCCGCAAAAACCCAAGGCTTCAACCCTCACGTCACTTGCATGCCTTTCACGCTTCAAATAGCGTTTGCGCATGCCACGCAACCTGTTCTCGCATGTCACCCACTGGGTCTTCGATCTCGACAACACACTTTACCCTCCCGAGGCGCGCCTGTTCGATCAGATCGAGTTGCGGATGACAAATTATGTGATGGAGGCACTGGGTATCGACCGGCCCCGGGCCGACCATCTGCGCAAGAAATACTGGCGCGAATACGGCACCACCCTTGCGGGGTTGATGCAGGAACATGGTGCCGATCCGGCCCCTTATCTGACAGAGGTGCATGAAATCTCGCTCGAGACCCTTTCGCCGGATCGCGACCTGCGTCAGAGAATCGACGCCCTGCCCGGCCGCAAAATCGTCTACACCAACGGAACCGCCCCCTATGCCGAACGCGTGATCGCCGCACGGGGGCTCGACGGCGCGTTCGATGCGATCTACGGCGTCGAAGAAGCCGCGTTTCACCCGAAGCCCGATCGGCGTGCTTTTGAGCATGTGTTCTCCACCGACGGGCTCGATCCGTGCAAAGCTGCGATGTTCGAGGACGATCCACGCAATCTTGCCGTTCCGCATGCGCTTGGGATGCGAACAGTTCACGTGGCCCCGACCGCAGAAGAGGCCGTGCATGTGCATCATCATACGGATGATCTCGCCGGGTTTCTCGCGCGCCTGGTCGATTGAAACAACAACGCGTTTCAAGCGGTCACAACGTCACGCTGCGTCAATCCGCGTATGGCGCTCACATCCCTGATCGCTAGAAGCCCTCAACACTCAACCAAGGAGACGCGCGCATGACTGGCAATGGCACCCAAGACAACCCCGAGGTTGATGACAACGGTGACGATACGGCCCTGGTCAAAAAGATACTCCTCGCTCTTGTCGTCATTCTGGCGGCCTGGGGGGCTGCGATTTTCAAATGGGGTGTGCCCGGTCTTTACATCCCCGCGTTGGCCAGTGTGCCTTTGATCTATCTCGTCCTGATCATCGTCGCCCGGGGGTGACACGCAAAGGACAGAATGCCACTTGGAAACGCTCCATCCGATCCGCTAGGCATGGTGCAGGAGGTGCCTTGGCATGCCAGAGTTCGATTATGACATTCTTGTCTCCGGCGGCGGTGTCGCGGGGCTGACTGCCGCGGCGGTTTTCGGAAGCGCCGGCTTCTCCGTTCTTTGCGTCGACCCCGCCGCGCCAGTTACCGAGCGCGATGCCGAAGGGTCGGATCTGCGCACCACCGCATTTCTGCAGCCCTCCCGTGATCTCCTAGAATTTGCGGGGCTCTGGTCGAGGCTTGCGCCCCATGCAGCCCCGCTTCAGGTCATGCGGATCGTCGACGCGGGCGGCCCCAGCCCCGAACCCCGGCTGACAAAAGATTTCAACGCAGGCGATATCACGGACCTGCCGTTCGGATGGAATCTGCCCAATTGGCTTTTGCGCCGCGAGATGGTCGCGCGGCTTTTGGAACTGCCGAATGCCGAATTTCGACCGGGGACCGCTTTTGCCTCGCTGTTCACACGCGAAACCGGTGCGCGGGTCGGGTTGAGCGATGGCAGCCGGGTTCATGTCCAGTTGGTCATCGCTGCCGATGGGCGCAATTCGCCGGTACGCAGAGCCAGCGGAATACCTGTGAAAACGACGCGCTACGGGCAAAAGGCGCTGGCTTTCGCGGTAACGCATCCGGTCCCGCACAACAATGTTTCAACCGAAATCCACCGTTCGGGCGGGCCGTTCACGCTGGTCCCGCTGCCCGATTATCAAGGACTGCCCTCCTCCGCGATCGTGTGGATGGAACGCGGGCCTGAAGTGGCCCGGCTCGCCGGGTTGGATGTGCCCGATTTTGAAGCGGCGATGAATGAGCGGTCTTGCGGGCTGTTCGGCCCGTTGACGCTGGCTTCGCGGCGGACGATCTGGCCGATCATCAGCCAGATCGCGGACCGCATGCATGGCGAACGCGTGGCACTTGTGGCCGAAGCCGCCCATGTTGTCCCGCCCATCGGAGCGCAAGGGCTCAACATGTCGTTGAGTGATATGCGCACTCTACTAGATACTGCGCAATCCAACCCTGATCGACTGGGGGATCGGCAGATGCTCGAGACCTATCACAAGCACCGGCATACCGAAGTTGCGGCACGTGTGGCGGGGGTCGACCTGCTGAACCGCGCCTCGATGATCGAGAGCCAGCCCCTGCGTGATCTGCGCGCGGTGGGGTTGGGTGCGATCTATTCGCTGGCACCGGTGCGCAAGGTGATGATGCAACTGGGACTGGGTGCGCGCGGATAGGTAGGGGTTTGTTCATTTTCCGGTCTCGACCTCCGCCGCATCCGGGCAATATGCGAGTCGTCATCCTATAGGCCCCTCAAGGCGTTCTTCCGACAAAAGCACATTGGCCTCGACCTCGCCCGCTCCGGGAAGCGTCATGATGCGGCGGCGCAGGATGCGCTCGAAATCGGGGATATCCCGCGCAACCACGCGCAGCCGGTAATCGTAAAGCCCGAGCACGTGCTCAACGGTCTGCACCTCGGGGATGGCCGAGACGGCGCGTTCGAAATCTTCAAGGCTCACCCTCCCCTTGGTGGCCAACTTGACGCCCAGAAATACCGTGACGCCGAACCCCAACTTGTCCCGGTCGAGCACGAGACGGCGTGTGCGAATCACGCCGATCTCGGTCAATCGATTGATTCGGCGCCATGTCTGCGGTTGCGAAAGACCGATTCGTTTGCCGATGGCACCCGCGCTGAGACGGGCATCGGTGGCGAGATGGCGCAGGATGGCGCGGTCGGTGTCATCCAACTCGATCATATCGGCAGCACCTCATCGGTCTTGATACGAGCGACATGCATCAACGCCTCGATATCGGCGATATGCGGCAAGGTCAGGATGCGGTCGCGATAGACCTGCTGATAATGCGGCATGTCGCGGGCGATGACCGAGAGCCTTGTGTCAACTCGACCAAGAAACGTTTGAATCTCAAGGACTTCCAGAACTGTTCGTGCTGCTGCAAGAAACTCGTCAAAGGCACGCGGTTGGGTTTTGTCAAGCGTGATGCGCAAGGAGACCTCGACCGAATATCCCAGCGCCTGCCAGTCGATGACGATTTCCTGACCAAGGATGATGCCCTTTTCCTCCATCCGCTCAAGGCGCCGCCAGCAGTTCGACGCCGTCAACCCACAGATCTCGGCGAGGTGGGTGGTGGGGGAGTCGGGGGTGGCCTGGAGGTGGCGGAGGATGCGGCGGTCGGTGTCGTCTAGCATTGGTTTTTCAGATTTCTCTTTATTCACGAATTGATCTTTCGATTTTTGCCCGCTGGAAGCAATCTTGGCAAGGACTCACGCGTGAGGCGCCTTATGATTGCCAACCAGTGGCGGAGACCCGGAGAGTGGTCGCCGCGAAAGATCAACACGCACTGAAAGGAACGCACCGATGCGCGTCTATTATGATCGCGATTGCGATATCAACCTGATCAAGGACAAGAAGGTCGCCATTCTCGGCTATGGCAGCCAGGGCCATGCCCATGCGCTCAACCTGCGCGACAGCGGGGCCAAGAACGTGGTCGTCGCGCTGCGCGAAGGCAGCGCCAGCGCCGCCAAGGCCGAGGGTGAAGGACTCAAGGTCATGGGCATCGCGGAAGCGGCGGCCTGGTGCGACCTGATCATGTTCACCATGCCCGACGAGTTGCAGGCCGAGACCTACCGCAAATACGTGCATGACAACCTGCGCGACGGCGCGGCGATTGCCTTTGCCCACGGCCTCAACGTGCATTTCGGCCTGATCGAGCCGAAACCCGGCGTCGACGTGATCATGATGGCCCCCAAGGGCCCGGGCCACACGGTGCGCGGCGAATACGTCAAGGGCGGCGGTGTGCCCTGCCTTGTCGCGGTCGACAACGACGCCACCGGCAAGGCGCTGGAAATCGGCCTGTCCTATTGCTCGGCCATTGGTGGCGGGCGTTCGGGCATCATCGAGACCAATTTCCGCGAGGAATGCGAAACCGACCTCTTCGGTGAGCAGACGGTTCTGTGCGGCGGGTTGGTCGAACTGATCCGGATGGGTTTCGAGACGCTGGTCGAGGCGGGCTATGCGCCGGAAATGGCCTATTTCGAGTGCCTGCACGAAGTGAAGCTGATCGTTGACCTGATCTATGAGGGCGGCATCGCCAACATGAACTATTCGATCAGCAACACGGCCGAATATGGCGAGTATGTCAGCGGCCCGCGCATCCTGCCCTATGACGAGACCAAGGCCCGGATGAAAGAGGTTCTGACCGACATCCAGAGCGGCAAGTTCGTGCGTGATTTCATGACCGAGAATACCGTTGGCCAGCCCTTCTTCAAGGGGACGCGCCGGATCAACGACGCGCACCAGATCGAGGAAGTCGGCGAGAAACTGCGCGGGATGATGCCGTGGATCTCGGCCGGCAAGATGGTCGACAAATCGAAGAACTGAGGCGGGTTTCAAACCCGTCCTGACCACGCGAGTCGCGCGGGTCTTTCATCGTCTGACCCCGGCCTGCTGGCCGGGGTCTTTTCATGTGGAAAACGGGGTTTCGGGGGCAAGAATTAACCCTTTGGTGATGAAAAATCCATGCGCCGGGCGTGGGGAGCGTGCGCCCGCAACGGGCAAGCCATTGTTTTCATTGAATACGGGTATGCGCGGGTGCCCTGAACCGGGTAAACATGCAAGCAACGGTTAAGACCGGGCCGGGGGGTGACATCCGGCTGCCGCCCGGCTGCCCTCCGGCTGCCGGGTGATACGCATCGGGCTCCGTGCGCTATGTAACTTTTGGTAAAGCCGCGGGATGGCCGAGGGCGGAAAACGCCCAAGCGAGGGCATGCGCCGGCCCGAGTGAGCGCGAATGCGCCCGCCTTGGGGCGGGCGGGGAGACTCGCTCAGCCGCAGGCAAGCCCCAGCGCGTTTTCAGGTTTCAACGGACTCGAAACGCTTTAGAACGTCGCCTCGACCGCCGCGACCACCTGATCGACGGTGGCGTTGAGCAGGGCGTTGTCCTCGCATTCGGCCATGACCCGGATGAGCGGCTCGGTTCCCGATTTGCGGATCAGGAGCCGCCCCTTGTCGCCAAGCTGCACCTTGGCATCGGCGATGGCCCGTTGCACGCTGTCCTCGGTCAGGGGCGCCTGACCGGGCTTGAACCGCACATTCTTCAAGAGCTGCGGCACCTTTTCGAAACTCTGCACCAGGTCCGAAGCACGATGCCCGGTGCGCACCATCTCGGCGAGGAATTGCAGCCCCGCCATCAGCCCGTCACCGGTGGTGGCATAGTCGGTCATCACGATATGGCCCGATTGCTCGCCGCCAAGGTTGTAGCCGCCCGCGCGCATCCGTTCGACCACGTAGCGATCACCGACCGCGGTGCGTTCGAGCCGCAACCCGCGATCCACGAGGAAGCGTTCAAGCCCGAGATTGGACATCACCGTGGCGACCAGTGCGCCGCCCTTGAGCCGCCCCTCGTCGGCCCAGCGGGCGGCGAGAAGCGCCATGATCTGATCGCCGTCGGCGGGGGCGCCGGTTTCGTCGATCAGGATCGCGCGGTCGGCATCGCCATCAAGGCAGATGCCGAGATCGGCGCCGTGGGCGACCACGGTTTCGGACGCAAGGCGTGGCTGGGTCGAGCCGCATTCGTGGTTGATGTTGAACCCGTTGGGGGCGACGCCCACGGGGATGACGTCGGCACCGAGTTCCCATAGCACCTCGGGCGCGGTGCGGTGAGCGGCGCCGTTGGCGCAATCAATGACCACCTTGATCCCCTCGAGGCGCTGGCCCGGAGGAAAGGTGGATTTCACGCGCTCGGCATAGCGGAAGCGGCCATCGTCGATGCGTTTGGCGCGGCCGATATTGCGGGCCTGCACCGGCTCGACCCCGGATTCGATCAACGCCTCGATCTCGGTTTCGGCCTCGTCCGAGAGCTTGAACCCGTCGGGGCCGAAGAACTTGATCCCGTTGTCGATGGCGGGGTTGTGAGAGGCCGAGATCATCACGCCCAGATCGGCGCGCATCGAATGCGTCAGCAGCCCCACGGCGGGGGTGGGCACGGGGCCGAGCAGCAGCACGTTCATCCCGGTCGAGGTGAGCCCGGCGGTCAGCGCGTTCTCGAACATGTAGCCCGAGCGCCGCGTGTCCTTGCCGATCACGACGCGGTGGGCGACCGATTTGTTCCGCCGGAAATAGCGGCCCACGGCGGCGCCGATCCTGAGCGCCATTTCGGCGGTCATCGGGTAGGTGTTGGCGGTGCCACGCACCCCGTCGGTTCCGAAAAACTTGCGTGTCATGGTCGTCCTCGTGTGACGGCGCGCCAGAGGGCGAGCGCCTGTGCGGTTTCGCTTACATCATGAACCCGCAGGATTTGAACCCCCTGCGCGGCGGCGGCCAGTGCCACGGCGATCGAGCCGGGGGCGCGTGCATCGGCGTCGGGCGCGCGACCGAGCCGGCCGATGAACCCCTTGCGCGAGGCGCCCAGCAGGACCGGGCAGCCCAGCCCGTGAAAGAGCGAGATGCCGTGCAGAAGGGTCAGGTTGTGCGCGAGCGTCTTGCCAAAGCCGATGCCCGGATCGACGACGATGCGCGCGCGCGGGATGCCCGCCTGTTCGAGCGCCTCGACCCGGGCCGAGAGCCAGTCATGGACATCGAGCAGCACATCGTCATAGCGCGGGTCGTCCTGCATGGTTTCGGGGTCGCCCTGCGCATGCATGATGCAGACCGGCAGACCCTCTGCGGCGCAGAACGGCGCCAGTGCGGGATCGAAGGTGAGCCCGGCCACGTCGTTGACGAGCGCGGCACCCGCGGCATGGGCGGCGCGGGCCACCGGCTCCTTGCGGGTGTCGATCGAAATCGGGGTGGTGATCTCGGAGGCGATGGCGCGGATCACCGGTTCGGTGCGGGCGATCTCGCTTGCCAGTGGCACGGGTGTGGCGCCGGGGCGCGTGCTTTCGCCGCCGATGTCGATCATGTCGGCGCCTGCTTCGGCCATGGCGAGCGCGTGGCGCAGCGCTTGGGTGAAGCCGTCGAAGGCGCCGCCGTCGGAAAAGCTGTCCGGGGTGACGTTGAGGATGCCCATGATCCGGGGGGCATCCATGGTCAGGCCGCAGACCGGGGCGCGCGCCGCGGTGAGGCGGGCGCGGGTGTCGTCATCGAGCGCGGTGGCGGGCCGGATGTCGGGCGGGCCGTCGCGGCGCAGCGCCTCGACATGGGTGAACCAGCAGGGGCCGCCCGCGAGGGGCAACGCATCGGCGGGCCGGGACGGGCCGGTCTGGACGAGGGGGCGAAAATAGACGCTCATGCCGGTCTGAATGGGCGAATGCGCGGCTTTTGGCAAGGCTCAGAGACGTGTTGCGGTCACCGGCAGGCTGCGTCCGGGCAGGTCGGCGGGCGTTTCCGGCAGGGATTCGCCGATCGCCATGAACGAAGCCGCCTGCATCGCGCGCGCGAACCAGAGCGCCAGCGCCACCGCGTCGCCGCCCTTGGCCGAGGGACCGTCGACCGCGTCGAGCACGATCTTGGACGGTGCCCAGACGCTGATCTGGCCTTGTTTCATGGCCCAGTCGAGTTCGGTCCGGGTTTCGACCACGACGCAGCGCGGGTCGCGCGCGGCCAGAACCCATGCGTTCTGTTCGATGGCCAGAAGGTCGATGCGCCGTTGGGTCATCGCGTGGCCGGTGCGCGGCACGGCGAGATCGGACGGCCCGACGCAAAGGAGCACCGGGTTGTCGCCCGCTTCGAGTTGATCGAGCCAAGCCGCGAGATGCGGCGCGGCAATCGCCTCGTTCGACAGGAACACGACCTGCGGATGCGGCCCGTCACCGGGTTCGGGCGGGGCGGTGAACAGCGCCGGATCGCCCTTGGAGCGCACGATCTCGACGCCCAGCGCGCCGGGGCCGCGGTCGAGTTTCTCGACACGGACAAAGACACGCTCGGCCTGCGGTTCGAGCAGGATGCGTTCGGCAATGCGTTCGGCCAGCGTTTCAAGCAGGTTCAGACGTTCGGCCGCCAGCTCGGTGGCAATCGCCTCGGTCACCTTGTCATAGCTGAGGATGCGGTCGACATCATCGTCGATCAGGCTGTCGAGCGGGCGCACCTCGACCACGATGTTGAACTGCACGCGCTGTGTCTTGCCGCGCTCGGACTGAAAAGCGCCGATCTCGACCTCGACAACGTGATCGCGCAACGAGATCCGGTCATGCGGTTGCTCGCCGCCCGTGGCGCGGGCGCGCGCATCGGGATGGGCGAAAGCGAGTTGGATTTCGTTGCTCATGGCCTGAGCCCTCCGGGGCGGCGGCATTGGGGTTCGGATACTGGAGGCCAGTCTAGCCGTGCCGGGCGCGCATATCAGGATGAGGCGCGGCAAGAAAGCCGCGATTTGCGGCATGCAGACGCGATCAGCCGGGCGCTGCGTCCCGCCATGTTACCCGCAAGGGCAGTGATTTGACAGGTCAGTTCTGCGACAGGCGCGTCGGCTGGCGATAGAAATGGTGGAACCCGATCGTGGCGGTGCGCGGAAACGTGCGCGCCCAGCGCGGATTGACCGCCTTGGTATGGAAATGGGTCGCCCCCTTGGTCAGCGCGCGCGGCGCGCCATCCACCATGAGCTTGGCAACCTTGCCGACCCGGGCAAAGGCATCCGGTTCGTTGATCACGTTCTTCTTGCCATTGCAGTTATAGGAAAACTGGCAGGCATGTTTGCGGCCCGTGCCCTGACCGACCACGCTGCAAATCGTGTCGGGGTAGTTGGGGTTGTCGACCCGATTGAGGATCACCTCGGCCACCGCGAACTGGCCTTTCAGGGTTTCGCCGCGGGCTTCGAAATAAAGCGCCTCGGCCAGACAGCGCCATTGCGGTCCGCCTTTGGCGCGCGGCTGTGCGGCGAGCCGATCGGTGGAATAGAGGGGGGCCGTGACGGACGCGGGATCGAGCAAGGCCTTGGCCTGCTCCGACGACAGCGACGCGAGGGCGCGCTTTTCCTCGCTCAAAAGCTGTTTGACGGTGGTGTCGGCAAAGGTGGGCGTGGCGGCGACGAGCGCCACGAGAAAGGCAGGCAGCAAAGACATGACGGACATCCCCGGATGACGGAATTCACCAAGAACGTGAACTTGGATTCAGAACAGCCGGTTTTTTAGTCAAATTTTCCCCGAAGGTCCAGCGTAGCCGCCACGGGCAATTTGGCGCAGTGTGGCGCAACTGTTCCACCTGTTATGGACCTGCGCAGGATATTGCCGACACCGGCAGCCCTGCTACCCGATCTTGTCACGCACGGCGATCTGTGCCGCCGCAAGCCGTGCCACGGGAACCCGGAACGGCGAGCAGGAAACATAGTCGAAACCGGCCGCGCGGCAGAAGTCGATTGATTCGGGGCTGCCGCCATGTTCGCCGCAGATCGACAGGACCAGATCGGGATGTGCCGCGCGCCCGCGTTCGGCGGCGAGGCGCAGAAGCTCGCCCACGCCCTCCTGATCGAGCGTGTGAAACGGGTCCTCGGGAAACACGCCCTGTTGCACATAGGTCGACATGAACCGGCCCGCGTCGTCGCGCGACAGGCCATAGGTCATCTGGGTCAGGTCGTTGGTGCCGAAGCTCAAAAAGGCGCAATGCGGCGCGATATCGCCCGCGCGCAACGCGGCGCGGGGGGTTTCGACCATGACCCCGATGCGGTAGTCGAATTTCTGCCCGGTCTCGTTGCGCACCGCCGCCGCGACAGCGTCGATATGGGTCTTGACCAGTTCGACCTCGCGCTTGGCGCTGACCAGCGGGATCATGATTTCCGGCACCACCGGGGCGCCATCGCGGCTGGCCTCGATCGTGGCTTCGAAGATGGCACGGGCCTGCATGTCGTAGATCTCGGGCACGGTGATCCCGAGGCGCACGCCGCGCATGCCCAGCATCGGGTTGTATTCGCCCAGCGCCTCGACCCGGCGGGTCACGTCCGACAGCGGCAGGTCGAGCGCATCGGCCAGTTCGCGATGCCCGGCGCGATCATGCGGCAGGAATTCGTGCAAGGGCGGGTCGAGCAGGCGGATGCAGACCGGCTGGCCCTGCATGATGCGAAACAGTTCGGTAAAATCGGCGCGCTGCATCGGCAGGAGCCGCTCCAGCGCCGCACGCCGGTCCTGCGCGGTGTTGGCGAAGATCATCTCTCGCATGACGATCAGGCGGTCGGCCTCGAAGAACATGTGCTCGGTCCGGCACAGCCCGATGCCCTCGGCGTTGAAATTGCGCGCGGTGAGCGCATCGGCGGGGGTGTCGGCATTGGCGCGCACGGCGATGTCGCGTTCGGCATCGGCCCAGCCCATGAGCGTCTGGAAGGTGTCGTCCTGCGCCGATTCCAGAAGCGGCGCGGCGCCGGCGAGGATCTCGCCCGAGGTGCCGTCGACGGTGATCACGTCGCCGGCGCGCAGCACCCGCCCATCCGGCGCGGTGAGCGTCTTCTTGCGCAGGTGAAAGCGCAGCTCTGTCGCGCCCACCACGCAAGGCAGGCCCAGCCCGCGCCCGATCACGGCGGCGTGGCTCGTCATGCCGCCACGTTCGGTCAGCACGGCAACGGCGGCATGCATGCCGCGAATATCCTCGGGCGAGGTTTCGCGGCGCACGAGAATGCAGGGTTCGTCGCGCGAGGCGCTGGCCTGGGCCTCGGAGGCGGAAAAGACGATCCTGCCGGTCGCGGCGCCCGGGCTGGCGGCGATGCCGCGGGCGAGGCGGTCGCGCGGCGCGTTGGGGTCGACCTGCCGGTGCAGAAGCTCGCTCAGCATGCGTGGATCGACGCGCATCAGCGCCTCTTGCGGCGGGATGATCCCGTCCGTCGCAAGTTGCACGGCGATGCGCACGGCGGCGCGGGTCGAACGCGGCACGCGCACCCCGTCGAGCAGCCAGACCTTGCCGTTCTCGATGGTGAACTCGGCCTGCATCTCGGCGCGCAGTTTCACGCGCATGAGCTTGGTATACTCGATGAGATCGGCAAAGGCCTGTGGTGCCAGTTCCTCGAGCGAGGGGCCGCGCGGGTCGCGTTCGAGATAGAGCGACGCCTCGCCCCGGAGCGCGTCGCGGCCCTGGCTTTGCGAAAGGTAGCGCCCAGTGATCTGGGGCAGGCCGGTTTCGCTGCTGACAAGCTGGATCACGCCGGAGCCAGACTCGCCCTGCCCCACCCCGAAGACCATTTCCTGCACCACGAGGCCCAGCCCGGCATCGACCGGCGCGCCCTTGGCCTGGCGCAGGAGCCGCGCGGTGGTGCCCTCCCACGCGCGGGCCATCGAGCGCAGGACGGCGGCGAGCTGCACCGCCGGTTCCTGCGGGAATTCCTCTTCGGCCTCGTCCTCGTAGGCGTCGAGCGCCGCGGCGAGGCCCGCGGGGCCGGTGTGGGTGATGCTTTCGAACGTGTCGGGGTCGAGCCGGGCGACGTGGATCGCATAGGATTGCACGAAGCGCAGGTAGAGCGTCGCTGCCGCCTCCTTGCCCAGGCGGTCGGCGAGATCGGCATGGACCGCGTCGTTCATGCCGATATTGAGCACCGCACCCGGCCCGCCCCAATCGGGATCTTCCGACGAGGGGCGCACGCACAGGAGAGCGGCGTTACCAAAGGGGGCGAGCAAATCGCCCATGTCGGGCATCTGCCCCGCCGCGATCTGGTGGACGGCATCAAAGGACAGCGCCACCGTCCGGGGCACCGGCAGATCGAGCCGCACCAGGCGTTGCAGGCATTTCGCCCGCCCGCCATGGGTCTTGGCCGCAACCGGCGCGGTGGGGGTGATCAGGGTGATATGGGGATCGTCTTGCTGCAACGCGGCGTCCTTTGCTTTGGGGCGCAGAATACGCGCACATGAAGGGCAGGCAAGCAAAAGCTTGATCCCCGTGCCCGCCCGGCCCATGGTCGGCGACAGCAATCATCGGGAACGGAAGGAAACAGGAATGAGCATGGTCCACGTCTTTGCACTCATCACCACGAAACCGGGCCAGCGCGACGCGGTGCTGGAAAAGTTCCGCGCCAACGTGCCGGCGGTCGAGGCCGAGGCGGGCTGCATCGAATATCGCCCGGTGGTGGATATGGACGAGGCCGGTTCATTCCAGACGCCGCTTGGCCCCGATACGTTCGGCGTGATCGAGAAATGGGAGAGCATGGCGGCGCTGCAAGCCCATGCGGTGGCGCCGCATATGAAAGCCTATGGCGCGGCGGTGAAGGACATGCTGGCCGACCGGGTGATCCATGTGCTGAGCGACGCCTGAGGCGGGCGCGCAAACGCAAGGGCGACGGGGGCCAGCCCCCGCGGCGCAAAACGCGTCGCGTTTTGTCGCCTACCCCCGGAGTATTTCGGGCAAGATGAAGCCCGGGGCCGGGCGCGCCTCAGCCCTGGATGCGGGTGAGATCGGCGACCGAGAGGCAGAGCGTGCGGATGCGGCTCAGGAGGTTGAGGCGGTTGCGGCGCAGCACCTCGTTCCCGGCATTGACCTGCACCGCCTCGAAAAACGCATCCGTAGGCGCACGCAGCCGGGCCATGGCGGCCATGGCGGCGGCGAAATCCTCAGCCTGCATGGCGCTGGCGATCTCGGGCTCGGCGGTGTCGAGCGCGGTGAAGAGGGTTTTTTCCTCTGGTGTGTCGGCGAATTTCACATCCGCGCCGAAGGAATATTCCACGCCGTCGTTTTCCTCGGCCTGGGTGAGGATGTTGTTGGCGCGTTTGAAACCCTGAAGCAGGTTGTCGCCATCGTCGGTCTTGAGGAAATCGGCCAGCGCCTCGGCACGTTTGACCAGAAGGGTGAGATCGTCATTGCCCTCCATGACAAGGCAGGCGTCGATCACGTCATGGCGGATGCCCTCGTCGCGCAGATGGACCTTGAGTCGATCATGGAGGAAGGCGAGGAGGTCAAGTATGACCACTTGTTTCTCGTCAAAAACCAAACCGCTTTCATCAATACCAAGGGCAGCATCAGCCTTTGTGTGAGCTTGAGAGGATTTAGCTGACTGGATAATCCAATCAGCAGGTTGAGGACCAAAAGCACTCTTCATGATAGCTTCCAGCCCAAACCTGACTCCATTCCCCAACACCAACCGGATCACCCCCAGCGCCGCACGGCGCAGCGCATAGGGGTCTTTTGAGCCGGTGGGTTTCTCGTCGATCGCCCAGAACCCGGTCAGCGTGTCGATCTTGTCGGCCAGTGCGACGGCGACGCTCACGGGGTTTGTGGGCACGGCGTCGCCCGGCCCGAGCGGTTTGTAATGCTCTTCGCAAGCCTCCGGCACACCGTCGTCATGGCCTGCGGCCTCGGCGTAATACCGCCCCATAAGCCCTTGCAATTCGGGGAATTCACCGACCATTTCGGATTGCAGGTCGGCCTTGGCGACGCGCGCGGCCTCGGCGGCGAGGTCGGGCTTGGCGCCGACCATGGGGGCGATTTCTCGGGCCAGTGCCTCGATGCGCTTAATACGGTCGGCCTGGCTCCCCAGCTTGTTGTGGAACGTCACGTCCGAGAGCCCGGCGGCCATGCCTTCGAGCCCCTTTTCACGGATGGTGCGCAGGTCGTTTTCCCAGAAGAATTTCGCATCGCTGAGCCGTGCCGCGAGCACCTTTTGATTGCCCGCGAGGATGGTCGCGCCGTGGTCGGGCGTTTCGATATTGGCGACGGTGATGAAGCGTTCGATGCGCCCCGTCTTGGGGTTGCGCACCGAGAAGAATTTCTGATGCTCCTTCATCGAGGTTTGCAGCACCTCGGGCGGCAGGGCGAGGAAATCCTCGCCGATCTCGCCCATCAGCACCACGGGCCATTCGACGAGCCCCGCCACTTCGGCCAGAAGGCCGCGATCCTCGACCAGTTCGAACCCGGCGGCGAAGGCGCGGTTCTGCGCCTCTTGCAGGATGTGGCCCTCGCGCTCGCCCGCGTCGAGGATCACATGGGCGCGTTTGAGCTTGGCGGCATAATCGTCAAAGCCGGTCACGGCGAAGGGTTCAGCGCCCATGAAGCGGTGGCCGCGGGTGGTGTTGCCGGCGGTGATGCCGTCGATCTCGAACGGGACGGTCTCGGCGCCTTCCTCGGTGCTGAGGATGCACAGGATCGAATGCAGGGGCCGGACCCAGCGCAGGCTGCCCGCGCCCCAGCGCATGGATTTGGGCCATGGGAAATTGCGGATTGTGTCTTCGAGCACCTCGGCCACGATGGCGGCGGCGGGGCGGCCCGGTTTCTCGATACTGGCGAAATAGATCGCGCCCTTGGGGGTGTCGCGCTGTTCCAGTTGATCGCGGGTGAGACCCGCGCCGCGCAGGAAGCCCTCAATCGCCTTTTCCGGCGCGTCGACGCGGGGGCCCTTGCGTTCCTCGCGGAGGGTGGGGCTTGCGGCGAGCAGATCCTCGATGGCGAGGGTGAGGCGACGCGGGGTGGAAAAGGCCTTGGCCCCGCCATAGGTCAGCCCCGCCTCGACCAGGCCGTCGGTCATGCGCTTTTGCAGATCCTGCGCCGCGCGGGCCTGCATCCGCGCGGGGATTTCCTCGGAGAAAAGTTCGATCAGGAGGTTGGGCATGTCAGTTGCCTTGCTCTTTTGGAGGGCAGTCTTCGGGGGCGGGGCGGCCGTCGAAGACCACTTCGCCGCAATGGTTGATCTGGTGCCAGACGAAGCCGCGCCCGTCGGGCATCACGGCGACCACGCGGTCGATGCCGTATTCGATGTTGGAGGTGCCCATGAAGGCATGCGCCGCGCCGGTTTCGAGGGCGCGGCCGATTTCCTTGGCATCAAAGCACGAGAACCAGTGCGGGGCGACGCGCGGTTCGGCCCCGTCATAGCGTTCATAACTCGTGCGCAGCGCATCGAGGCCAAGCGTGGTGGTGAAACAGGCGCGGTAGCGGATTGGCGAGCTATCGGCGTTGATGGCGCGGAACTCGTCATAGACGATGGGTTCGGGCGCGCCGGTGGTCATGGTCGTGAGCATCACGTCACCGGTGCCGATGGGCGTGACCTCTTCGTAGTAGGCGTAAACCTGGAGGTAATAGATCGCCGCACCCGCGATGAGCGAGACGATGACGATGAACCCTGCGATGATCTTGCCGCTCATGACCCGGCATACCCCCCGGCCTCGGTCAGAACGAAGGCGTCGGCGCATTGCTTGGCCAGCGCGCGGACGCGGCCGATATAGGCCTGACGCTCGGTGACCGAGATCACCCCGCGCGCGTCGAGCAGGTTGAAGATGTGGCTGGCCTTGATGCATTGGTCATAGGCCGGGTGGGCCATGACGATGCGCTTGGCGGTCTTGGGGTCATGATGGTCCTGCGACAGGATCGCCTCGCATTCGGCCTCGGCCTCCTCAAAGTGGCGCAGGAACACATCGGTGTTGGCGACGTCGAAATTCCAGCGTGAATATTCCTCTTCGGTCTGGCGGAACACGTCGCCATAGGAAAGCGGGATCGGCGCGTCGGGGTCGTTGAAGGGCATGTCCATCACGTGGTCGATGCCCAGCACATACATCGCCAGCCGTTCGAGGCCGTAGGTCAGCTCGCCCGAGACGGGGTGGCAGTCATGGCCGCCAACCTGTTGAAAATACGTGAATTGCGAGACTTCCATGCCGTCGCACCAGACCTCCCACCCGAGGCCCCAGGCGCCGAGCGTGGGGGATTCCCAATCGTCCTCGACAAAGCGGATGTCGTGCAGCTCCATGTCGATGCCGATGGCCGCGAGGCTGCCGAGGTAAAGCTCTTGCAGGTCGGGGGGGCTCGGTTTGATCAGCACCTGGTACTGGTAATAATGCTGGAGCCGGTTGGGGTTCTCGCCATAGCGCCCGTCGGTGGGGCGGCGCGAGGGCTGAACATAGGCGGCGGCCCAGGGGCGGTTGCCGAGGCTGCGCAGCGTGGTCGCGGGGTGAAAGGTGCCCGCGCCCACCTCCATGTCGTAGGGTTGCATCATGGCACAGCCCTGCGCGGCCCAATAGGATTGAAGCCGCAGGATGATCTCTTGAAAACTGCGGGGTTTGGACGGTCGGGACGTCATTGAAATGCCTCTTTCATGCGCCTTTGTCGCGCCTCGGGTCGCGTTCGCGCCCTGCTTAATCGGGGGGGGCGGAAGGGTCAATTGCAGGCTCACGCATATTTTGGATGCGCCGGGCGCGGGATTTGGTAAAACACGCCTAGGAAACAAGACCAAAGCGGACAGGGCAAAGGCGTTAATTTCACCATGATCAGACAGTTCCATGCAGTTTTCACCGTCCTTTTTCTTCTGGCTCAACCGCTTGCGGCGCAGCAATTTGTCGCCGCGTGGGTTCAGGTGGAAGCGCAGCCCAGCCTGTCACAGGCGCAGGAACGTATCCGCGCCTATGCCGCGCGCCTGCCGGATGTGAACGGGTTTGCGCTCAGCAGCGGCTGGTACGGCATCGTACTCGGCCCCTACACCGAGGATGACGCCGAGCGGGTGTTGCGGGTTTACCGCGCCGAAGGTGAGATTCCGCGTGACAGTTTCATCGCCCGCACCGCGAGTTTTCGTCAACAATTCTGGCCGGTTGGCGCGAATTTGCTGGACCTGCCCGACCTGGTCGAACCACGGGAAAGCATCGAAACGCAAGCCGTCGAGGCAGAGCCCGAGCCGGAGATGAAACCCATCGACGAAACCCCCGCCGAGGCGCGCCGGAACGAGGCGGCGCTGACCCGCGAGGAGCGCATGGAGCTTCAGACGATGCTGCAATGGGCTGGGGTCTATACAGCGGGGATCGACGGCGCGTTCGGGCGCGGCACGCGCAGCGCGATGGCCGCGTGGCAGCGCGACAACCGGTATGAGCCGACCGGTATCCTGACCACCATGCAGCGGGCCGCGTTGAAACGGCAATACAATGCCATTCTCGACGGTCTGAACCTCGAGCTGGTGCGGGACGACACCGCGGGGATCGAAATGGCGATTCCGACGGGCGTGGTGGACTTTTCCGCCTACAGACCGCCATTCGTGCATTTCGACGCCACCGGGGAGCTTGACGCAAAAGTGTTGATGATTTCCCAACCGGGCGATCAGAACACGCTGTTCGGGCTTTACGACATCATGCAGACGCTTGAAATCGTGCCCGAAACCGGGCCGCGCGAGCGTGACCGCGACAATTTCGTTCTGACCGGGCGGGATGCCCACATCGTCAGCCATACCGAAGCGCGGTTGCAGGGCGGCGAGATCAAGGGGTTCACCCTCGTCTGGCCCAGCGGCGATGAAGAGCGCCGGACCCGGCTTCTGGATGAAATGCGCAAGAGTTTCAATCGATTGGACGGTGTGATGAGCCCCGCCGAAGGAATCGACACGGAGCAGAATATCGACCTTGTTTCAGGGCTGGATATCCGGCGGCCGTCCTTGTCGCGCTCGGGCTTTTTCATTGATGGGCGCGGCACGGTGGTGACCACGGCGCAGGCGGTGGAAGGCTGCGAGAAGATCACGCTCGACAACCGCTATGATGCTGAAATCCTTGGCCTTGACGCGGCACAGGGGATTGCGGTCCTGCGCGCCACGGAGGCGCTGGCACCGGCGCGGGTGGCGGCGCTGCGCGAGGGCGATCCGCGGCTGCAATCGGAGGTGGCGGTGTCGGGATTCTCTTACGAGGGGCGGCTGGGCGCGCCCACGCTGACCTTTGGAACGCTGAGTGATATCAAGGGATTGCGCGGCGAATCCAGCCTCAAGAGGCTGGCGTTGAACGCGCTTCCGGGGGATGCGGGGGGCCCGGTGATGGATGCGGGCGGGGCCGTGTTCGGGATGCTTTTGCCGCAGCCCGAGGGCGCGCGCAAACTGCCCGAGGACGTGCATTTCGCCGCCGATGCGGCGACCATTCGTGCGATGCTGCAAGACCTTGGAATCACGGCACAATCCGGCACCATCAGTAGAACCATGACGCCCGAGGCGCTGACCGATCATGCCGCCGGGATGACGGTTCTGGTCAATTGCTGGTAAGCCCCGCGCAGGTCAGCGCACAGTTTGGCGCACGGTGGGGTTAACAGGATTTTTTCAGCGAAAAATCGGGGGGTGATCCCCGGCTGCTGCCCGGCTGTTACCCGTACACCGCCGCGTTGCAGCGAAATCGGGGCTGACAGGCGTTAACGCAACGCGCGCGCCATTCGAGCCACGCCCGAAGGTGACGAGGAACCAGCCGCGCGGGCGGTTCTCAGGCTCTCCAGAACCCGGGCAGGACGAGCACGATGACCGAAATGATCTCGAGACGGCCGAGTAGCATGCCGAAGGTCATGAGCCATTTGGCCGCGTCGGGGAAACCATCCATGGCACCGGTCGGGCCGATCAATGACCCGAACGCGGGGCCGATGTTGAAGATCGCTGTCCAGGCACCTGTAACCGACTCGAGAAAGGGGAGTCCGGTCAAGGCAAGCCCCACGGACAGGAGACCCAGTGACAGGACGTAGACCGTGAACATGACGCTGATCGACGTGACAACATCATCGGGCACGGCCCGCCCGCTCATGCGCAGCGGAAGGACGCGGTGCGGATACCCGATGCGGCGGACTTGATTGCCAAGGGTCGAGAAAAGAACCTTGTAGCGGAATACCTTGATCGAGCAGACGGTGGAACCGGTGCAGCCGCCGATCGCGCCGACCGAGAACAGCACCACGAAGGCAAGCGGGCCCCAGAGCGTGACGTCCGCACTGCCATAGCCGGTCCCGGAGAACAGGGAAACGACGTTGAACACGATCTCGCGGAAGGTGGCGGCATCGTATTGTCCGCCGATCAGGAAGACCGAGGCGCTTACCCCGAGAACGGCATAGGCGATCCAGAGCAGATAGGTGCGCACCTGTTCGTCGCGCCAGATCGGGACAGGATCGCCGCGCATCAGTTGCAGCAGGCGCACGAAGGGAACACTGGCCACGATCATGAACACCACGCCTGCATATTCGGCTGGCCCGGCGAATTTGGCAAAGGAGAGATCGGACGTGGAAAACCCCCCCGTCGACATGGAGGTGAGCGCATGGACGGTGGCGTCAAGCGCGTTCATGCCGAACGCCAGGTAGGTCAGAATGGCGACGACGGTGAGGCCGATATAGACCTCGAACAACCCGCGCGAAATGTCGATCGTGCGCGGCAGCACCTTGCCCAGCGTATCGAAACCTTCGCTGCGAAAGAACTGCATGCCGCCGACGCGCATCACCGGCAGGAAGATCATCGCCACGATCACGATCCCGAGCCCGCCGACCCATTGCAGGATGCCGCGCCACAGCAGTAGCCCCGCCGGCAGATCGTCAAGCCCGACAATCACGGTCGCACCTGTCGTGGTAACGCCGGACATGGCCTCGAAATAGGCGTCGGTGAAATTGAGATCGGTCTCGCCCAGCATGAGGGGCAATACCCCGAACAGCGGCAGAACGACCCAGACCCCCGTTGTCAGGATAAAACTGTGCTGGATGGTCAGCCCGTCGCGGATGCCGCTGCGACAGGCAAGCGCCATGAGCGTGCCGAACAGGATCGTGAGCACCGCGGATTCGGCAAAGGCAGGCCAGTGGCCGCGCCCCTCGGCCAGATCCACGAGGAGCGGCGGCACCATGAAGAGCCCGAGCACGGCCACGAGAAGGCCAATGATATATCCAACGGGGCGCAGGTCGATCATGCGCTGAGCGTTGGGAGTTTCCGCGCGCACTGTCAAGCGGGATCGGAGCGCCCTACGGGCGCAGTTCGGCCCGAGTCGGAACGTCTCGGCAAAACCTCAGACGTAGTAGAGATCGCGGAAGACGTGATGCGCGATATCCTCGCGTTTGAGGCCCATCTCTGCCAGTTCGGCATCGGAGCGGGCTTCGAGCGCGACAATCTGGTCACGACGCGAACGGATGTGGGCATAGGTTTCAAGCCTGCCCATGAGCGTGTCCAGCCAGCGGCCCACGCGTGCGCGGGCGGTGTCGATGACCGTGATTTGAGATGTGATATCAGCCATTTTGGAAACCTTTCCTGAATTTGGTCAGACTGTGGTTTCCTCCCTGCTGATCAAGATAAGGGATAAATGGGTCAGCACCACTGACAAATTCGCAACCCTGCCGCCCGCCCGGTGCATGCGTTTTGCACGCGGCCGGGGCGGGAATCGGCGCCGGTCAGTGCGTTCAGCCGACGTGGAACAGCGTGGTGAAGAGCCGCGGGTCGAGGCTGGCGGTTTCGAACAATTCGCCCTCGGTCAGGATCGAGACGGCATCGTGGGAATGCAGCGATTCCTGGTGGCTGGCGACTATGCGGAAATCGCCGATGCGCGGGTCGTCTTCGAGTTGCTGGGCGAAAAGCCGGGCCGCGTCCTCGACGAAGATCGGGTTGGCGGCGTTCAACTCGGCGAAGGCCTGTTCATCCTCGCGTTTGACCATCACCTGCGTTTCGGTCGGCACCGCGGCGCGGGCGAGGTCGATGAGATCCTCGAACCACAGGCATTTCGCCGTATCCCGCACCTCGACCGAGAGCCGCGCCACCGAGCGTTGCGAATGCGGCGTGGCGAGTTGCCCGCGCGCGGAGCGGGCATGTTCGGAAAGTTCGAGCGAGCAGGGGCAGGTCGAGGAATAGACGTAATCGAGATGGATGATCTTGCGCCGCGCCCCGCCCTGTTCGACGAGTTCGAGCGCGATGTCGTAATATTGATAACCGGCGAGGCCCGAGCGCAGGCTTTGCACCTTCATCGGGAAGGAAAGGCGCATCTGGATTCGGGCATCGAAGCTTTCAAGGTCGGATTTGTAATCGTCGAGCGCGGCCTCGATCACCTCGAAGCTGAAGGTCTTGTCGGCATGGGCATAGAAGCTGCGCATGATGCGGCTCATGTTGATGCCCTTCTTCTCGGCCTCGAGGCTGACACTGCCGGTGACGGAGGTTTCCAGCGTCAGGTCGCCGTTGTCGCGGGTGTGATACTGGATCGGCAGGCGGAAATTCGAGATGCCGACATGCTGGATCACCCGTTTTGCGCCACGAATGAGGCTGGCCGGGCCGTTCTGGAGATCGGGCAGCGTCGCCTTGTAGGCGGGGGTGACGGTGAAGCCTTCGGGATAATCGCGCGAAAACTCGGGGTAGTCGGCGCCGGGAATCAGGCGGGCAAGCGCGGGGTCGAGATCGGCGCGTTCCTCGGGGCTCGCCTGCTCGGCCCATTGGCGCAGCCGGGCGAGCGCGGTTTCGGCCTCTTCCCGCGAAGGCGCCTTGTCGATGTCGGGCGTGATCTTGTTCATGTGCCTGCCCCCCTTAGGGCCGATGCTGCCAGTCGCAATGTAGTGCCGACAGGGCGAAATTGCCAATGCTTATGCCCACGTATACGTGAGGGCACGGGCACGGATCAGTTTTTTGCGCCCCTGCCGCAGGGAAATACGACGCGGGGGGCGCGCGTTTCGGGGTCTTTTCACGAACGATGGAACGCCGGGTCTAGGCGCGGTCGAGCGCGGCCATCACGTCGGCGATGAGATCGTCGGGGTCTTCAAGCCCCACCGAGAAGCGGATGAGGCCCGGCGTGATGCCAAGCGCCGCGCGCTGATCCTCGGTGAGGCGTTGATGGGTCGTCGTCGCGGGGTGGGTGGCGATGGATTTCGCATCCCCGAGGTTGTTCGAGATCACCGCGATTTCAAGCGCGTTGAGGAAGCGGAAGGCCGCCCCCTGCCCGCCCGCGAGATCGAGCGAAACCACGGTGCCGCCCTGCCCGGTCTGGGCCTTGACCAGCGCGTTTTGCGGATGGGTCGGCAGGCCCGGATAGAGCACGCGGGCGAGTTTTGGATGACCTTCGAGCGCCTCGGCCAGCTTGAGGGTGCTGGCGGCCTGCGCACGCACCCGCAGGTCGATGGTTTCCAGCCCCTTGAGCATGATCCACGCGGTGAAGGGCGACATCGCGCCGCCGGTGTGTTTCATGTAGGGCTCGACCGTCTTGCGAATGAAATCGCGCGTGCCCAGCACCACGCCGCCCAGCGCGCGGCCCTGCCCGTCGATATGCTTGGTCGCGGAATAGACCACCACGTCGGCGCCGAGCGAAATGGCGCGGGAAAAGACCGGGGTGGCGAAAACATTGTCGACGATGACCAGCGCGCCGTGTTCATGGGCGATGTCGGCCACCACCCGGATGTCGATCACCTCCAAGGTGGGATTGGCGGTGGATTCAAAGAAGATCGCGGTGGTGTCGGGGCGGATGGCGGCGCGCCACTGGTCGAGATCGGTGCCGTCGACGAAGGTCACCTCGACCCCGAAGCGGGGCAGCAGGTCTTCGAGGATGTAAAGGCAGGAACCAAAGAGCGCGCGGGCGGCGACGACGTGATCGCCCGCGCGCAGGCAGGACATCAGCGCGGCATTGACCGCGGCCATGCCGGAGGCGGTGGCGAAGGCATCCTCGGCCCCTTCGAGCCGGGCGATCCGCTCTTCGAACATCGCCACGGTGGGGTTGCCGTAGCGGGCATAGATGAATTCGTCCGCGCCCGCTTCGACAAAGCGGGCCTCGGCGGCTTCGGCGCTGTCGTAGACGAAGCCCTGGGTGAGGAAGATCGCCTCGCTCACCTCGCCATATTGCGACCGGCGGGTGCCGCCATGCACCAGCGCGGTGCGGGTGTTCCATTTCTCGCTCATCACTCGCTCCTTTCGGGGGCTGCGCGCCCCAAGAAAAAACCCCCGGCCGCGGTCATGCGACGGGGGTAGCCCTGCGATGACCTCTTTAGCGGCATGTTTAACGTGGCCCGCAATCCGGTAACAAATCGCCACGAGGTCGCGTTTAATCGCAGGGCGGGCGGGCGTCAATTCAATTCGTGGCCGGGGGGCAACGTCATGGATTTGTAACCCATGTTTCACGCGGGTTTCATGGGGGCGGGCCATAGCACACCCACAAGATGTTGTAGGAGCAGGTCGGATGCCTGTGATCCGGGTGAATTGTGACGATGCGGGGCTGGTGCTGCATCGTGAAGCGGGGTCGGCGGATGCGGCGCTGGCCCGGGCCGCGCGGGAAAGCGCGGGGCCGGTGATCGTGATGGTGCACGGGTTCAGTTTTCGCCCCGGGTATGGGGCGCATTGCCCGCATGAGCATATCCTGTCGATGGAGGATGGCCCGAGCTGGAAGGCGAAAAGCTGGCCCCGGGGCTTGGGCTTCGGCAGCGGGATGGCGGATGAGGGGCTGGGCCTTGCCCTTGGCTGGGAGGCGCGCGGCACGATCTGGGATGCCTATCGCCGCGCCGCGATTGCTGGGCGCGCACTGGCGCGGGCGGTGCGGATCATCCGCGCCGCCACGCCGGGGCGGGAGGTGCACGCGATCGGCCACTCCCTTGGCGCGCGGGTGGTGATGCGGGCGATGGCACAGCTTGAGCCGGGCACGGTGAGGCGGGCGATCCTGCTCAACCCGGCGGAGTTTCGCGGCGCGGCCGAGGCGGCACTGGCGCGCGGTGCCGGGCCGGGGGCCGAGGTGATCGCCGTCACCGGGCGCGAGAATGCCGGGTTCGACATGATGCTGGAACGGCTGGTCGGGCCGGTGCGGCGGGGGCGTTTGCGGCCGGGCGACCGGGTGCTGGGGCGTGCGCCGCTCGACGGGCCGGGGCAGGTGACGCTGCGGCTTGATCGCTCAGAGGTGGTGGCGCGGCTGGCGGCACTGGGTCATCCGCTGGGCGAGAAGCGGCCCGCCGTTTGTCACTGGTCGCCCTATCTGCGCCGGGGTGCGCTGCCACTTTACGCGGCGCTGATGCGGCAGCCGGAGGCCATTGCGCTCGACAAGCTGCGGGTGGCCGCGCCGAGGGCCGCGTCCGAGGTTGCGCCGGTGACGTGGCGACCGTTGCTCGCGCTCTTGCCAATGGGGCGAAATGCGCCATCATGACGCCCGCAAAGGAGGCGCGTCATGACGAAACCGATCGAATTCTATTTCTGGCCCACTCCGAACGGGTGGAAAGCCTCTGTCGCGCTGGAGGAGATGGGGCTGCCTTACGAGGTGAAGCTTATCAATATCGGCAAGGGCGAGCAGTTCGCGCCGGAATTCCTTGCGATTTCGCCCAACAACCGGATGCCGGCGATCGTCGATCCCGAGGGACCGGACGGTGCGCCCGTTTCGGTGTTCGAGAGCGGCGCGATCCTCATGTACCTCGCGCGCAAGACGGGGCGGTTCTACGGATCATCCGAGCGCGAGCGGATCGCGGTCGAGGAATGGCTGATGTGGCAGATGGGCGGCGTCGGGCCAATGGCCGGACAGGCGCATCATTTCCTGAAATACGCGCCCGTGATGGACCCGCCGCAGGTGCTTCCTTATGCGCAGGATCGCTATCGCGGCGAGGTGGCGCGGCTTTACAAGGTGCTCGATACGCGGCTGGCGGAGAACGAATACGTGGCGGGCGATTTCTATTCGATTGCCGACATGGCGATCTGGCCCTGGGCGTCGCTTTGGGAGGGGCAGCAGCAGACGCTTGAGGACAAGCCGCATTTCGCCCGCTGGCTGGAGACGGTGGGCGCGCGCGAGGGCGTCAAGGCGGGCCGGGCGCTGCATGCCGAGCTGCGCCAGACGCCGCAGGAGAACAAGGAGAGCCACAAGGTTCTGTTTGGGCGCAAGGAGTGAGCGCGAAGGCGGCGCGCGTGGCGACACTCACGGGCCGGGGGTTTCGATCCGATCACCGCGGCTGGAGG
Organism: Aquicoccus porphyridii; assembly: GCF_008369105.1. GTDB lineage: Bacteria > Pseudomonadota > Alphaproteobacteria > Rhodobacterales > Rhodobacteraceae > Aquicoccus > Aquicoccus porphyridii. The sequence continues at coordinate 47,132 of NZ_VINQ01000016.1, forward strand.
GGGTGGAGGTGACGAGGAACACCACCTCGTGGGTACTGTCGTTGCGGGCCTGGTGAGGCTCGCCGGGGGGCACTTCGATGCCCTGCTGCGGGGCGAGCCGGTGTATCCTGCCCGCAAGCTCCATGGTCAATTCGCCGGAGAGGACGAAAAAGAACTGTCGCGCGGTTTCATGGACATGCCGGGTTTCCGCAGTGCCCGGGGGCATCCGTTCCTGAATGATCAGAAGATCGGGACCACCGGCGAGCACCCATCCGTCACAGCCCGCGCCCCACCTGTAATGCTCTGCATTATCCGTGCTGACGATCATCCGCCCCGCTCCTCTGCGTCAGGCTTGCGAATCCTCGTCGCCCTCGCCGGTGCCGTGATCGCGGAACAGGCGGCCCTGGGTCATGAAGAAAACAAAGATCGCGGCGGTGAGGCCGAAGGTCTTGAAACTGACCCAGGCGGCTTCGGACATCAGGCGCCAGACCAGTTCGTTGGCGATGGCGAGACCGAAGAAGAACAGCATCAGCCGGCGGGTCAGGATGATCCAGCCGTCGTGGGTGAGCGGTACCATCGCGTCCATCACCACCCGCAGGAGCGATTTCCCGCGCAGGAGGCCGAACCCGAGGATGCCACCGAAGACGAGATAGAGGATCGTCGGCTTCATCTTGATGAAGCGCGGATCGTTGAGCCAGACGGTGAGTCCGCCGAAGATCACCACGAGCACAACGGTGAACACCTGCATCCGGCTGAGATGGCCGGAGAGTTTCCACAGGATCGCGGTCGAGAGGATCATCAGCGGCACGAAACCCGCCGTCACCAGGATGAAGCCCGAATATTCGGTGCCCGCGATGGTGAAGACGCGATCCTTGAGCCAGACATAGGCGACGAAGAAGGCCAGAACCGGGCCCAGTTCGAGCGCCATTTTCAGCATCGGGTTGATTTCCCGGGTCGGTTTGGTCGGTTCGCTCATGGGTCTGGGTCTCCTATCCGCCCAACTCAACTATCACGGCCCCGGCGGCGATCAAGGCCATAAGGGCAATTCGTCGCGGGCCGGTGCGCTCGCCCAGCATGAGCCAGGCGATGAGCGCGGCAAAGACGGTCGAGGTTTCGCGCAGCACCGCCGCCTGCCCCACCTTGTCGAGCCGCGTGGCCAGCATGATCGAGCCGAAGCTGGCAAAGGCGATGAGCCCGCCCATCACCCCCATGCGCAGCAGCGGCGCGAGCGGCGGCGGCGAGAGCATCGCGCGATAGCGCAGCCCGGCAATCACCGGAAAGGTCAGCCCGTCGATGAAGAAGAACCACGCAAGGAAGGTGAAAGGGTCGGCGGTGGCGCGGATGCCGTAAGCATCCCACGTGGTGTAGAGCGCCACGAAAAGCCCGGTCATCACCGCCAGCCCCAGCGCCAGAGGCATGGTGTCACGATCGAGCGTGATGGTGCGCAGGTTGTAGAGCGCAAGCCCGTAGATCCCCGCGACCAGCGTCGCCACGCCCAGCCATTGCACCGGGTTGAACACCTCGCCAAAGAGCAGCCACGCACCGATCACGGTAAAGAGCGGGCCGGTGCCGCGCACCACCGGGTAGACGACCGTGTAGGCGCCCTTGGAATAGGCCTGGGCCTGCAAGAGCTTGTAGATGGTGTGGATCACGTAGGCGGCGGCGAAGATCGGCCAGATATGCGGCTCGGGCCAGGGCACGACGAAAAAGGCGAAGGGTGCGGCCATGAGGCCATAAGCGCCGTCGATTGCCCCGCGCGAGAGCCACGGATCGTAACGCCCCTTTTGCAGCGCGCCAAAGATCGCGTGCAGGAGTGCCGCGCTCAATGCCAGGAAGGTGGCGAGTTGCTTGCCCGCCGCGGTGCCTTCGAGTGCGATGATCCAGTCGCTCATGCGCGGCCCGCGCCGCGTCTTCCCCTGCACGATGAAGGGGGGATCAGGAGGTCAGGCACGGAGGTCATGCCGTGCGATCGAGACCGGTGAGAGCGGCAGCGAAATCCTGCGGATCGAAGGGGGCGAGATCGTCGATCTGTTCGCCTACCCCGATGGCGTGGATCGGTAGGCCGAATTTATCCGCCAGCGCGACCAGCACGCCGCCCTTGGCGGTGCCGTCGAGCTTCGTCATCACGAGGCCGCTCACATCGGCGATCTGGCGGAACACCTCGACCTGGTTGAGCGCGTTCTGCCCGGTGGTGGCGTCGAGCACGAGAAGCGTGTTGTGCGGCGCGGTGGGGTCGACCTTGCGCAGGACGCGGACGATCTTGGCCAGTTCCTCCATCAGGTCCTTGCGGTTCTGGAGCCGCCCGGCAGTGTCGATCATCAGGAGGTCGGCGCCCTCGGCATGCGCCTTGGTGAGCGCGTCATAGGCGAGGCTCGCCGGGTCGGAGCCTTCGGGCGCGGTGAGCACCGGCACCCCGGCACGTTCGCCCCAGACCTGCAGCTGTTCGACCGCGGCGGCGCGGAACGTGTCGCCCGCGGCGATCACCACGCTTTTGCCCGCGGCCTTGAACTGCGCCGCCAGCTTGCCGATGGTGGTGGTCTTGCCCGAGCCGTTCACGCCGACCACCAGCACGACCTGCGGCGTGTCGGGATAAAGCGGCATCGGGCGGGCGACCTCGTCCATCACGCGGGCGATCTCGGCGGCGAGCAATTGCTTGATCTCCTGCGTCGAGACGCGCGAGCCGAACCGGCCCTCGGCCATGTTGGCGGTGACGCGCAGGGCGGTATCGACGCCCATGTCCGAGGCGATGAGCAGCTCTTCGATCTGTTCGAGCATGTCATCGTCGAGCACCCGCCTCGTGACGGTTTTCGTTTCGCGCCGCAGGAGCCGCGAGAGAAACCCGGGGCGCCGTTCGGTCGGCTCGGAGGTCACCGAGCCGGTCAGTTCATCGGGTCCGGCCTCGGGGATTTCGAGCGGCGCGGGCGTGGGCGAGGGATCGGAGGGGCGTGGCGACTCCTCGGGGCTGTCGCCGGGAAACTCCTCGGGCGAGGGTTCGGGGAGCGGGTCGGTGCCCGGGGGGATTTCCGGTGGCGACGTGTCGGGCCGCTCGCCGGGTTGGGGCTCTTCCTCGGGGGCGGGTTCTTCGGGGTCGTCCGGCGCGGGGATCGGCTCGGGTTCGGGCGTGGGGTCGGGCAGCGGGTCGGGTTCGAACTCGGGGCGCGCGGGGGGCGGCGTCGGCTCTTCGCTCGGCGGTTGTTCGGGCGGGGCGGGCCGCGGTGCAGGTTCGTCATCGGGGAGCGGTTCCGGCGCGGGCGGTGTCTCGGGCGCGGGGTCGGGGATGGGCAGGGGATCGGGTTCGGGGGCCGGTTCGGGGTCGCTTTCGGGTTGTGGTTCGGGGTCGGGTTCCGGGTCGGGCTCGGGCGGTGTCTCGGGCGCAGGTTGCGTGTCCGGGTCCGGCGACTCGTCAGGGGTTTCGAGCTCGATCTCTTCCTCGACGCCGCCATCCTCGACGATCGCATCCAGCCCTTCCTCCAGCTTGGAGGAGGATTTGAGCAGGCGATCCTTGAGTTTTCGGAAGAACGACATTGAGAGACTCCGGCTTTTCACTCCAGTTAATACGCCTTGGCCGGAAGGAAAAGGCGCCATTGCGAGGTTGAGGCGACGGCACGGGCCACGCACCGGGCAGAATCGTGCGGCCAAGCAGCGCCTTGGCGCGCGCTCAGGCAGGTGCTCAGGGCAGCGTGAAGCCCAGCGTGAGGGACAGTTGCGCGCCCCAATAGGTCGGCCACACGGCGAAGGGGGCAAGGCGGTGCATCGGATGACCCCGTGCCAGGACAAAGCGTTCGAGCGCCAGAACGGTATCGGACAGCACGAAGAGCAGCGCGCCCGCCAGCACGAGCGCCAGCGCCCCGGTGAGCGGCACGGTCAGCGCGGCCAGCCCCATGGCGAGGATCACCGGCATATAGAGCAGCACCGGCAGGCGCAGCGCCCCGGCGCGGTGCCACAAGAGCCAGCCCATTACCCCGCAGAGCAGCACCAGTGCCGACGCCAGCGTATAGGCGACGGGCAGCGACAGCGTATCGGGGGCCCCGCCCGGATGCCCGCCCGAATGATCGAGGAACAAGAGCACATAGGCGACATGGCCCAGGGCAAAGGCGGCAACCCCGGCGATGAACGGGCCCTCGCCCTCGCGCGAGAGCAGGAAATCGCCGAGCGCAGAGGCCAGAAGCGCCGCCAGCAACAGGACCGGCCCGCCCGCGAGCCACGCGGCGAGCGCGAGACCGAGGACCGAGCCGGTCTTCACCGCCGATTTCATCCAGCCCGGCCCGGCACGGCAATAGCGCAGCCAGTAGAGCGCGGCGAGCAGGGCAGCGATGAGGATCGGGGTGGTCATGGGCACGGCTCCGGCGCGGTTTCGCGGAAGGTTAGCCGAGGCTGGCGCCCCGGTCGAGTGATCTGCGCTATCCACGGGATCGCCCGCGGTGCGACGATCGGGCGGGCGGGCGTGTGAAGGGCGCGATTGCACCCGCATGCGGGGGGTTCTATCCTCTGGCTGTCGCATGTCGCACCGGAACGAATGCAAGCTCACCCGCCCCGGATGCGCGGTGCATGATGGAGAGGACCCCCCGATGCAGATGAGCCTTTTTGCCCTCGCCACGCTGATGCCGGTGGGGCTCATCCTGCTGGCTGCGGGTCTGGGCGGGATTTGGGGTTGGGTCGCGCTCATCTACATGACGGTATTGACCGCGGCGCTTGACCGCTATGTGCCGCGGCTCTTGCCGGAGCGAGCGGAGGGGGCCGAGTTTCCCGCGGGCAAGGGGTTGTCGGCGGGCTTGGGCCTGGCGCATTTCGCGGTGCTGGGGGCCATACCGGCGGCGGTGGCATGGGGTGGTCACGGCTGGGTCGCACTGGTGGTGACTCTGATCGCGGCGGCGCTCTGGCTGGGGCAGGTCAGCCACCCGAACGCGCATGAGTTGATCCATCGCGGTGCATGGCTGCCCCGGGCGCTGGGGCGCTGGGTTTATGTCTCGATGCTCATCGGGCATCATGCCTCGGCACATGTGCTGGTGCATCATACCCATGTCGGCACCGATGCCGACCCCAGTTCGGCGCGGCGGGGGCAAGGGTTCTGGCGCTTTGCCCCGCGCGCCTGGGCCGGATCGTTCATGGCCGGGTGGCGCGCCGAAAGCGCGCGCCGCACGCGGGCGGGCAAGGCGTGGATCGGGCATCCTTATGTCCAGTATGTCGGCGGTGCGGCGGGGTTCGTTGCGGCTTCGGCGCTGATTTTCGGGGCCCAGGGGTTGGTGGTGTTCCTGATCCTCGCGCTTTATGCGCAGCTTCAGATCCTTCTGGCCGATTACGTGCAGCATTACGGGCTGCGACGTCAGACCGGCGCGGATGGTCGGCCCGAACCGGTGAGCGACGGTCATAGCTGGAACACGCCGCACTGGTTTTCCTCGGCGTTGATGGTCAACGCGCCGCGCCATTCCGATCACCATCTGCACCCGACCCGGCCCTATCCGGGGCTGCAGTTGCGCGACGCGATGCCGATGCTGCCGCATGCGCTGCCGGTGATGGCAGTGATCGCGCTTTTTCCGCCGCTCTGGCACCGGGTCATGCGGCGTGCACTTTCACGGGTCGGGCAAAGCGGTTAGGCTCTGCGCCATGAGATGGGTTTTCATCCTGATCGTGGCGCTGTGGGGCGGCATCGCCGGGGCCGGTGAGAGGCTCGACGCGGAGGCGTTCGACGCGCTGACCCAAGGCAAGACGTTCTACTATGGCGAGGGCGGACAGCCCTACGGGGCGGAAGAATATCTCGACAACCGCCGGGTGCGCTGGTCGTTTCTGGACGGGCAATGCAAGGACGGGCACTGGTACGAGGCGGATGGCATGATCTGTTTCGCCTACGAAGATGCGCCCGAGCCGCATTGCTGGGTGTTCGAGACGGGCGCACGCGGGCTGATCGCGCGGTTCATGGGCGAGACGGGTGCGACCGAGCTTTACGAGATGCAGCAGACTCGCCAACCGTTGCGGTGCAAGGGGCCGGAAGTGGGGGTCTGAGGCAGGCAATGCGTCCGTGTTTCTTCACGAGATCGAACCATCAAAGCATTTCGCGCGCGATCAAACTGATTCCGCCCGGGCCGCTTGTGGCCCGGGCAGCGAAATCAATTGAACACACCAGACCCTAGAACAGGCTGCCCTGTTCGGGCGGTTTGGCGGGTTTGCGGGTCTTTGACGCGCTGCCGCCGCCGATTTTCAACCGGCCATCCTGGAACTCGATTTCGAGCGCGCCGGCGGTCTCGGCGGCGGATCTGGTGGTCAGCACCCCCGCCTCGCCGCGCACCACGGCATAGCCGCGTTCGAGCGTGGCCTTGTAGCCCAGCGTTTCGCGCAGCCGGTCGAGCGCGGCAAGGCGGCGCTTTGCCTCTTCGATGCGCGGCCCGCCCGCCTGTGCAAGGCGGCGCGAGATTGCCGTGAGCCGGTCGCCCTTGGCCGCAATGTCACGCAGGATCGGGCCGGGGCTGAGCCGGTCGGTGCGGCGGCCCAGCGCCTCGGCCCGGGCGCGAACGGTCTGGAGCAACCCGGCGGGCAGGCGTGGCGCGATGCCGTCGAGATGGCGTCGTTCCTGCGCGATCTGGCGGCGCAGCGTGGCGGGACGCAGCGCGCCCGAGACCTCGGAGAGGCGCACCTGGCGGCGTTGAACCCCGGTGATGAGCGCGGCGGGAAGCCGTTCGCCCGCGCGGTCGAGCCGTTGCGCCGCGCCTTCGGTCAATGTCTGGGGCCGGGGCAGCGCACGGGCGAGATCACGCAGGCGCTGGCCGCGCGCGGCGATGCCCTGCCCCGCCGCATGCGACATGCGCGCGCCCTGCCCGTCGACCCATGACAGGAGATCAAGCCGCACCGGCACGGCGAGTTCGGCCGCCGCCGTGGGGGTCGGCGCGCGCTTGTCGGAGACGAAGTCGATCAGCGTGGTGTCGGTTTCATGGCCCACTGCCGAAATCAACGGGATGTCCGAGGCAGCGGCGGCGCGAGCGACGATCTCCTCGTTGAAGCCCCAGAGATCCTCGATGCTGCCGCCACCGCGGGCGACGATAATGAGGTCGGGGCGCGGGATGCGCCCGCCGGGGTCAAGCGCGTTGAAGCCACGAATCGCGGCAGCCACCTCGGGCGCGCATTTCTCGCCTTGCACGGCGACGGGCCAGATCAGCACCTTGCGCGGGAAGCGGTCGCGCAACCGGTGCAGGATGTCGCGGATCACCGCGCCGGAAGGCGAGGTGACGACTCCGATCACCTCGGGCAGGTAGGGCAGCTTCTTTTTGCGCTCGGGCGCGAACAACCCCTCGGCGGCGAGCGCCGCCTTGCGCTTTTCCAGCATCGCCATCAGCGCGCCGAGCCCGGCAGGTTTCAGATCCTCGATCACGATCTGGTAGCGCGATTGCCCGCCGAAGGTGGTGATGCGCCCCGTTGCCACCATCTCCATGCCTTCCTCGGGCTGGACCGAAAGGCGGGTGGCCACGCCCTTCCAGATCACGCCCGACAGCACCGAGCGGTCATCCTTGAGATCGAGATAGACATGCCCCGAACGCGGGCGCGAGACGCGGCCCACCTCGCCGCGGATGCGGACATGGCCGAACTCGCCCTCGATCACGCGCTTGATCGCGTTCGAGAACTCCGAAACGGTGAACTCGGGCTCGTTCATGCCCGGGCCGGGGTCGTCGATCAGGTCTGACATGGGGCCTCGCTTGCCTATGGCGCGCGCACATCCTAGAACGCCGCCCAGCAAAGGCCAAGCGGAAGGGCAGCCCATGAACATCCTCATTCTCGGCGGCGGCGGGCGGGAACACAGCCTCGCCTGGGCGGTGATGCAGAATCCCAAATGCGACAAGCTCATCGTGGCGCCGGGCAATGCGGGGATCGCGCAGATCGCGGAATGCGCCAGCATCGACATCATGAATCCCGGGCTGGTCGCGACATTCGCCGAAGAGAACGCGATTGATTTCGTGATCGTCGGCCCCGAGGCGCCGCTGGAAGCGGGGGTGGCCGACCGGCTGCGCGCGGCGGGGATTCCGGTGTTTGGCCCCTCGGCGGCGGCGGCGCGGCTGGAAAGTTCGAAAAGTTTCACCAAGGCGGTCTGCGACGCGGCGGGTGCCCCGACGGCGGGCTATGCCCATTTCACCGATCACGCGGCGGCGCGGGACTACGTGGAAGACCAGGGCGCGCCGATCGTGATCAAGGCGGACGGGCTGGCTGCGGGAAAGGGCGTGGTCGTGGCCGAAACGGTGGATCAGGCGCTGGCGGCGCTTGACGACATGTTCGGCGGCGCGTTCGGAGAGGCCGGGGCCGAGGTGGTGATCGAGGAATTCATGGAGGGCGAGGAGGCGTCGTTCTTCGTGCTGTGCGATGGCGAGGACGCGCTGCCCATCGGCACGGCGCAGGACCACAAGCGGGTCGGCGAAGGCGACACCGGCCCCAATACCGGCGGCATGGGCGCCTATTCACCCGCCCCGGTGCTAACGGACGCGGTGGCGCAGAAGACGATGGACGAGATCGTTTACCCGACGCTGAAGGAGATGGCCCGGCGCGGCACGCCCTACCAGGGGGTGCTTTACGTGGGGCTGATGATCAGGGACGGGCAACCGCGGCTGGTGGAATACAACGTGCGCTTTGGCGATCCCGAGTGCCAGGTGCTGATGATGCGGCTGGGCGCGCAGGCGTTCGATCTGATGCATGCGGCGGCCGAGGGGCGGCTTTCGGAATGCGCGGTCAACTGGGCCGACGATCACGCGATGACAGTGGTGATGGCGGCAAAGGGCTATCCCGGCGCCTATGACAAGGGCAGCGTGATCGGCGGGCTTGAGGATTGCCCTGCGGATTCGTTCCGGATGGTGTTCCACGCGGGCACCGCGCGCGAACGCGGGCAATTCATCGCGAATGGCGGGCGGGTTCTGAACGTCACCGCGCGCGGCGCCAGTTTGCGCGAAGCGCGCGAGCGGGCCTATGCGATGGTCGATCGGATCGACTGGGCGCAGGGGTTTTGCCGCCGCGATATCGGCTGGCGGGCCCTCTAGGCGCCGGGCCGGCTTCGAATCGCTGACGCGATACGATCAACGTGAGGGGCTCTGCCCCTCACACTCCCCGAGGTATTTTCAGTCAGATGAAGCCAGGGCGGTCGGTGCGGCGTCAGTCGAGCTCGGTCCAGGGCCAGGGTTTGACGTTGGCGCCCGTCATGTAGCGGGCGGCCTTGGCCATCCAGACCCCGAGATCGGTGCCGAATTCGGCAAGGCTGGGATTCGGGGTGCCCTTGTTGACCAGCATGATCACGATCTGGATCACGGTCAGGACGCCAAGCACGGTATGGCTCACACTGAGCATCATCGCGATCAGGATCGTGTAGAGAATGCGCAGCAGCATGGTGTCCGGTTGTTCAGGTTCGAACTGTTCGCCATGCAGGCGACCGGAGAGTTTGTCGTCGGCGTCCAAACGTGGCTCCATCGGTTGACGAGGTCTGGTTTGCGCATCGGTATAACACAAGCGCGGGCCCCGGCCACCGGCAAACTTTGACGTGCAAACCTTGACGCAAGATGCGTGCCTGAACGCCGCCTGTCAGACCACGATGATGTCACCCAGGCGATCCGGAAGATCGGCCAGCGGCAGTTTGGTCAGATCCTTGTCCAGATCGGCGAGAAGCACGGATTTGAGCGTCTCGGACATCTCGTCACGCAACGCACCCAGCATCGCGGGCGGGGCCACGATCAGCAACCGGTCATACCCGCCTGCGTCGAATGCCTGTTGCGTCTCGTCAAGGACATGCGCCGCGAAATCGTCGCGTTGCTGGCGACGTTCCGAGGTGGGGCATTCGAATTCATGCCCCGCCATGCCGGGCGCGGCCCGGTTGCGACCAGGCGCATCGGCGTAGGCGTGCGCGATATCATTGAATTCCTCGATCGAGCGCGAGGCGATTTCCTCCACGCCCTTGCCCACGCCGGAATTGGCGCAAAGCCGCATGCGCGATTCGCTGGCCAAAAGAATGAGCGTCTTGACAGGTTTCATCGGCTTGTCCTTTCACCACTACTGTCAGAGCACAACGCGCGCGGGCGCGCCCTGACCACAAGACGGCGATGTGCCGACACCCCCGGGGAAGGGTCAGGCCGCGGGCGCCATACCCCGCTCGGCGGCAAGCTCGCGCATGCGCTCTTGCAGTTTCTCGAAGGCGCGCACCTCGATCTGGCGGATGCGTTCGCGGCTCACGTCATACTGGCTCGACAGGTCTTCGAGCGTGATCGTCTCGTCGCTGAGGCGGCGCTGGGTCAGGATGTCGCGTTCGCGGTCATTGAGTACTTTCATCGCGACCGCCAGCAATTCGCGCCGCGCCTCAAGCTCGTCGCGCGCCTCGTAATCCGAGGCCTGGTCGGCGGATTCATCCTCGAGCCAGTCCTGCCATTGCATCGTGCCTTCGCCCTCTTGACCCACGGTCGCGTTGAGCGAGGCGTCGCCCCCCGAGAGGCGCCGGTTCATCGAGATCACCTCGGTTTCGGTCACGCCCAGATCATGCGCGATGCGCTTGACATTCTCGGGGCGCATGTCGCCGTCTTCGAGCGCACCAATGCGGGCCTTGGCCTTGCGCAGGTTGAAGAAGAGTTTTTTCTGGGCGCTGGTGGTGCCCAGTTTCACAAGGCTCCATGACCGCAGGATATATTCCTGGATCGAGGCCCGAATCCACCACATCGCGTAGGTCGCAAGGCGAAAGCCCCGTTCGGGGTCAAAGCGTTTCACCGCCTGCATGAGGCCGACATTGGCCTCGGAAATCACCTCGGCCTGGGGCAGGCCATAGCCGCGATAGCCCATCGCGATCTTGGCCGCGAGGCGCAGGTGCGAGGTGACCATCTTGTGTGCCGCCTCGGTGTCCTGATCCTCGACCCAGCGCTTGGCCAGCATGTATTCTTCTTCCGGTTCCAAAAGCGGAAACTTGCGGATTTCCTGCAAATAGCGGTTCAGCCCGCCTTCGGGTGTCGGGACCGGGAGGTTTGCATAGTTGCTCATGGTTCAGGGTGTCCCTTCCGATGTTTATCGACTTAACATTAAGATATGCGCCAGTTTAGAACGATTCAAGGCCAAAGGACGCAAAGTGTTATCAAAACACTAGGATATTCGGGTGGGTTTTACATCCCATGTGTCAGTGTTCTCACGCCGATGTGCATAACCTTGACATGGATACTGCCGGCATGCCCGGCTGGATCACTTTTCGTCCAGCGCGTTCGACGCGCCCTCGGTTCCGCGCAGGGCGGCGATGAGACCGGCCATGTCCGCGGGCAGCGGGGATGCGAACTGCATGCTCTCGCCGCTCACCGGGTGCACGAATCCAAGCGTGGCGGCATGAAGCGCCTGGCGCGGGAAATCGCGCGCCGCCGTCAGCCCGGCAGGGGGCAAGGCGCGCAGCGGCAGCTTGCGCCGCCCGCCATAGACCGGATCGCCGACAAGGCCATGACCGGCATGGGCCATATGCACCCGGATCTGGTGGGTGCGGCCGGTTTCGAGCCAGCATTCGACCAGCGACAGTGCGGGCGGCGTGCCGAAGCTTTCCAGCACCCGGGCGCGGGTCACGGCATGGCGGCCGCCGCCGAACAGCACCGCCTGACGCTGGCGGTCATGCTTGTGACGGGCCAGGTCGCTGGTGATCTTCATGATGTTGCCGGGCTCGAAACTCACACCACGGATGCCGCGCAGGCGCGGGTCGCTGGCATCGGGGACGCCATGGGCGATGGCGAGGTAATGCCGGATGACGGTGTGTTTCTCGAATTGCGCGGACAGCCCCTGATGCGCACGGTCAGACTTGGCCACGACCAGCAGGCCCGACGTGTCCTTGTCGATGCGGTGCACGATCCCGGGCCGGGCCACCCCCCCCACCCCCGAAAGCGTCGCACCGCAATGGTGCAAAAGCGCATTGACCAAGGTGCCCTGCGGCGTGCCCGGCGCGGGATGCACCACGAGCCCCGCGGGCTTGTCGATCACGATCAGGTCGGCATCCTCGTGGATCACGTTTAGGGGGATGTCCTCGGGGCCGATATGGCTCTCGCTGGCCTCTTCCAGCGTGATCTCGATCCGGTCGCCCTCGGCCACGCGGGCCTTGGGGTTCTCGGCCAGCACGTCGTTCACCCGCACCGCCCCCTCGGCCAGCAGCCGGGCCAGGCGCGAGCGCGACAGTGCCGCCGCCTCTGGCACATCGCGCGAAAGCGCCTTATCAAGGCGGTTGGGCGGATCGGCCGCGATGACAAAGCAAAGACGGGTTTCAGCCAATGGACGACACTCCCCAGGTGGTGGATACGCGGACGCTGAAATTCCTGCGCGTTCTGGTCACGGTTCTGACCGCAACGATGATCGTGGGTGTTCTAGTCATCATCACGCTCCTTGTCATCAGGCTCCAGGCCAGCCCTCCGCCCCTGCCCGAGCGGATCACCCTGCCCGAAGGCACCAAGGCGGTGGCGTTCACCCAGTCCGAGACATGGTATGCGGTGGTCACCGAGGATGACCGCATCCTGATCTACAACCCCGTCACCGGTGCACTGGTTCAGGACATCGAGATCACGGCAGGGGAGTGATGGTACCGCCTCCCTGGCTTGAACAGGGGACCTCTGGATCCACAATCCAGCGCTCTAACCAACTGAGCTAAGGCGGCACTGGGGGGCGATTTAGCTTTGTGCGGGCGCGAATGCAAGAGGGTTGTGGCGTGTCGGGCAGAATCGGATTCCCCTCGCCCGGCAATTGCGCCATGCCCTGAAAACGATACCCCCGCTGGCGGACTGCATGGAAAAACACCACCTGAGCGCAACGCGCCCGGGCCGCATCTCTTTCTTGGTGAAAATACTCATGTTTCCACCCTTTGAACTCGCATGACCGGTGCGGGATGGCCGCTTGCCCCGGTGCGGCGGCGGGTGGGTGGGCGGGGCCGCCGTGCCGGGGCAAGCCCGGAGTATCGCCTAAAGGTCGATCTCCCAGTCTTGCTCGACCAGGTCGACACCGAAGGAGCGCACCGGTTTCGACGCAACGCAACGCCAGCCCGCCCGCGCATAGAGCGCGCAGGCCGCGCGGTGGCTTTCATGGGTCGAAAGCCGCATCCGCCGATAGCCCCGGTCACGCGCCCAGCCCATGCAGGTGTCGAGCAGGTAACGGCCCAGCCCCCTGCCCCGCGCCTCGGGCATGAGCAGAAAAAGCCGCAGTCTGGCGGTCTGCTCGTCATTTCGCACACAGAAGATCGAGCCCAGCCGCGTGCCGTTCTCTTCGGCGATAAAGGCGCGTTCGCAGGCGGGATCGTGATGGCGGATGAAATCGGCCAGCACCTCGGCCACCAGCGCCTCGAACGTGCGGTCAAACCCTTCGTCGCGCGCATAAAGCATCCCGTGCTGTTCGATCAGCCAGCCGGCATCGCCGATTTCCAGATTTCTCAGGATCATCTTGCCCATGGCAGACGAGATTGCGCGCGGGCATCTTGCATCGCAAGGGCAAAATCGCTAGCTCGACATGTCTCATCCGAGAGCGAACCATCACGAGGGCACCCCCATGGGCATCAACGACGAACGCGACATCGAGGCGAATCTTCAGATCGGCCCGACCGATCAGGGCATGGTGCGGCTGTTCATCGAGGCGGGCAGCGCCGAGATCCCGATGGATTTCGAACCCGAAGAGGCCGAGGAAATCGCCGAAGAGATCATGGCCGCGGCCCGGGCGGCCCGGGCGCGGAAGTAAGGCGCGGCGCGCGCCTTACACCCGCGGATCGCGCAGGCCCTGCAACCGCCGCGCGGCCTGCCGGGCAAATCGCAGCGTCAGCGCCTTGCGCCGGGCGGGGGGCAGTTTCTCTTCGGGGCCCATGCGGATCAGTTCGGCATTGTAGGCGTCGGCAATAATCAGCCCGGTATCGTCGGGCAGAAGCTCGGTCGGGAAATCCACGTCCACCGCCCAGAAATAACGGTCGCACCATTCCAGATAGCCGCCCCATTTCCGGTCCGAGGTGAAATCGACGCGACTTGATTTGCATTCGATCACCCAGATCTCGCCCCGGGGGCCCAGCGCCATCACATCGACCCGTTTGCCGCGCTCGGGCGTGAATTCCTCGACGGTTGCGAAATCATGGCCCGAAAGGTGGCGGCACACCCCGCGCGCCAGAAGCTGTCCCGCGGAAAGCGGATCAGAGGGCGAAAGACCGGTCATGCGGAAATTATGAACAAAAGACGAACATTGGGCAAGACCGGATGCGCCGGGTCGATTGGACAGGCGATCGGATTTGCCCCTTGCCGAGCGCCCCTGTCACACCTAGGTAGGAGGAGGCGGTTCTGCCCCTCTCGTGACACGGTTGCATTCCGGTGGCCTTAAATACTTCCGAGGGAGCTGGCTCTGTCGTGGTCCTGGCCTCGTTACCTGGCGCCCACCTGTGCAAACAGGTCCTCGGGAATGAGAAAACCCCACGGTCCGGGTGGTTCCGCCGCTTTTCCCGACGCCAAACGAAAAACGCACCCCGAGGGGTGCGTTTTCGCAGGTCAGGCGATCCGTCCTTGTCAGTTGCGGCGCGGCTTGCCCACAGGCACGCGCACCAGCACGGGTTCGCGCGCGGGCGGCATAACCCGTTCGCGCAGGCCGCCACCGGGGCCGTCGTCATCGTCGTCCTTCATCCGCATCACCGCGATGCCGAACTGGACGCCGGCAAAGATGACACCGTTGGAAATCCACAGGATCAGCACGGCAAGCCAGCCGATGTCGGAATGGGTCACGAGGTGCCACAGGTTGGCGATGTTGAAATAAAGCAGCATGGCAACGAAGGCCGCCGCGATGGCAAAGCCGATCAATACGTTGACGATATACATGCGGATAAGTTTCGGCATGGGATGCCCCTTTCCATTGCATGAGTCAAAGTTAGCCAATCGTGGCCCAGCTTCAAGGGGCGGGGCCGAATACGGCAAGATCCGGCCACTTTGCCGCGGGGTGTGCGCGCCATCCGCCTGCAAGGCCCCTAGCCGAGCGTGACCGGTTGCACCCACCAGCCGGGATGGGCGGCGCGAATCACCTCTGCGGCGGCGGTGGCTTCGGCGCCCGTGTCGTAGAGCGCGAACACCGTCGCGCCCGAGCCGGACATCCGCGCCATATGCGCCCCCGCCGTGTGGCGCAGCGCGTCGAGCGCGGTGCCGACACGCGGCGCCAGCGCCCGCGCCGGGGCTTCGAGATCGTTGCGCATGGTCATCAGCCACCGTGCCATCGCGCGCGGGCTGTGAAAACGCGGCAAGGCGTCGGGCATCGGCGGGTTGTCGTGGCACTCAAGCCCGGCAAAGACCCGCGCGGTGGGCAGTTCGACACCGGGATTGACCAGTAGCGCGGGCAGCGCCGGGGCATTGTCACAGGGGCTGAGTCGCTCACCCACGCCGCGCATCCGCACCGCGCGCCCGTAAAGGCAGATCGGCACATCCGCGCCCAGCCGCTCGGTATCGTCGGGCAACGGTTGTCCGGTCAACCCGGCCAGCGCCCGCAACACCGCCGCCGCATCCGACGACCCGCCACCGATGCCCGCCGCCGCGGGCAGATGTTTTTCCAGCGTGATCGCCGCGTTTACCCCAATATACGCCGCCGCCCTGAGCGCGAGGTTGCGCCCGTCCACCGGCACGCCCGCCGCCATCGGCCCGGTGACCGTGAGCGCGGGCGTATCGGCCAGCGCAACACCGAGCCGATCACCCAGATCGGCGAACATCACCAGGCTGTCGAGCAGGTGATAACCATCCGCGCGCCGCCCGGTCACATGCAGCGTAAGGTTGATCTTGGCCGGTGCGAACGCCTCGGCGACGCGCTCAGTCGCCATTAGCCACGCGCAGGGGGTCCGAGCCTTCTTCCTCGAGCACCCGGTCCAGCCCGACTTCGAGCTTGCGGCGGATGCGGTCGGGCTTGGCATCTTCGGCGGCATCACCGTAATTGACGAAAGAAAGTGCGCGCCGCCACTGGAATTCCGCCTCGCGATAGCGGCCCACCGCCCAATAGACATCGCCCAGGTGGTCATTCACGATGGGATCGACCGGCATCAACTCGGTCGCGCGCTCCATATGGCCCACCGCCTCGTCATAGCGGCCAAGGCGATAGAGCACCCAGCCGAGACTGTCGACGATATAGCCCGAATCGGGCCGCGCGGCGACGGCCTCTTCGATCATGGCCAATGCCTCGTCGAGATTCTCGCGCCGTTCGACCAGCGAATAACCCAGATAGTTGAGCACCTCGGGCCGCCCCGGGTTGAGATCCAGCGCCTTGCGGAAATCGGCCTCGGCCGCGGGCCAGTCCCTGATGCGCTCGTGACAGATGCCGCGCGCGTAATACAGGAACCACTGGTTCTCGTCCTCTTCTTCAAATCCCGACAGCGCGCGATCATAGGCCGCCGCCGCCTCTTCATAGCGGTCGAGCGTGCGCATCAGGTCGCCCAGCGCGCTGTGCACCGCCGGCAAATCGCCGTGGGTTTCGGTTAGCCGGGTCAGCACCTCGATCGCGGCGTCGGATTTTCCCGCGCGGCGCAGCGTGTCGGCCCGGCCCAGTTCGGCGGCGTGAAACGCGCTGTGGTCCCGCGACACCTTGCGGTAGGTGGCGGCGGCCAGTTCATATTGCTCAAGGCTTTCGAGGATTTCGGCGGTCAGGAGAATCGCATCGACATGATCCGGCCGCAGATATTCGGACAGGCGCACGAACAGGATCGTATCGGCATCGCGGGCCTCGCCCAGCAGCGCACCGGCCACGGCATAAAGCACTTCGGCCATGCCGTCACGCGGGCTGGACACGATATCGAAAGGCAGCGTTTCGCCCGCCGCGAGTGCGTCACGCATCGCCGACAGTTCGGGATCGAGGCTTTGACCAAAGGCCTCGTCGAGAACGGCAATCGCATCGGCATTGCGGTCAAGCTGGCTGAGCACCTGCGTCCGCGCCATCACCCCGCGCCGGGTCTGCATGGCCGAGCCGGGCCCGCTTTGGCCAAGGATGTCTTCGGCGCTTTCCAGATCGCCCACCAACGCCAGCGCCAGCGCCTTGTGATAAAGCGCGAAACTGCGCTGGCCGCGATCCTCGGCGACCTCGTCAAAGGCGGCGACCGCGTCGGCCATCGCGCCCTTGCCCAATTGCGCCCAGCCGCCGACCAACCCGTCAACCAGCGGGCCAATCCCGCGCTCGTCGGCGATCCGCGCGAGAATGTCGTCATAGCGGTTGTTCCGCGCCTCGTCGGCCAGAAGCACCATGTGCGAAAGCTGGCTGCGCAACTCCTGTTCTTCCATCGCGCGCGCCACCGGCAGGGCGCGGTCGATCCGGCCCAGCGACAGGTTGGCCAGCACGACCGATTCCATCAGCGACGGATTGCCCGGGTCGCGCGTCAGCGCCTGCGTATAGTAGCGCGCCGCATTCTCGAAATCGCCCAGGTATCGCGCCTGGCGTCCGGCAAGATAGGCCCCCGCCAACCCCTCGGCCACGGCCGGTGCCGCGGCGAGTTGCATGACAAGCGCCAGCGTGGCTGCCCATTTCGATACGGTCATTGATCGCCCTGCCCTTTTAGCCCCTGGAATTGCCGCAACAGACTAACCGACCTTGTGGCAAACGCAATGCGGCGCACCCGCGCCGGGACAAAAGCCGCGGTAAATTTCCGGTGGGGTCGACCCGAGCAGACGAAACGGGGCCGCGCGGACCCCGTTCGACGGTGATCGAGGTCACATGTTGGGATAGTTCGGCCCGTCACCGCCCTGCGGTGTGACCCAGTTGATGTTCTGGCTGGGGTCCTTGATGTCGCAGGTCTTGCAATGCACGCAGTTCTGGAAGTTGATCACGAATTCGGGCTTGCCGTCCTTTTCCACGAATTCATACACCCCTGCCGGGCAATAGCGCGCCGATGGCCCGGCGTATTTCGCCAGATTGACCTCGACCGGCACCTTGTCATCCTTGAGGTGCAGGTGGCAGGGCTGGCTTTCCTCGTGGTTGGTCATCGAGAAGCTGACATTGGTGAGCCGGTCAAAGCTCAGCTTGCCATCGGGTTTGGGATAGTCGATCGGCTTGTGCTTGTCGGCCGTTTCGGTCGCCGCCGCATCGGTCTTGCCATGCTTGAGCGTGCCCAGCAGCGAGAAGCGAAAGATCGTCTGGAACCACATGTCGAACCCGCCGATGGCCAGCCCGCCCAGCGGCCCGAGCTTGCCGTTGAGCGGCGCCACGTTGCGCACGATCTTGAGATCCTTGCCCACCGGCCCGGTGCGCAGCGCGGTGTCATAGGCGTCGAGCGTGTCGCCCGCCCGGCCCGCCTTGATCGCGTCATGCGCGGCCTCGGCGGCCTCGATGCCCGAATGCATGGCGTTGTGGTTGCCCTTGATGCGCGGCAGGTTCACAAGCCCGGCCGAACAGCCGAGCAGCGCACCACCCGGGAACGCCACCTGCGGGATCGACTGGAACCCGCCCTTGGTCACCGCCCGCGCGCCATAGGCCACGCGCTTGCCGCCTTCCAGAAGCTCGGCAATCTTGGGGTGATGCTTGAACCGCTGGAATTCCATGTAGGGGAAAAGATACGGGTTCTTGTAGTTCAGATCGACGATATAGCCGACGTAAACCTGATTGTTGTCAAGGTGATAGACGAAACTTCCGCCCCCGTTGCCAAAGCCCAGCGGCCAACCCATCGTGTGGGTCACTTCGCCTTCGTTGTGTTTCTCGGGGTCCACCTCCCAGATTTCCTTCATGCCGAGACCGAATTTCGGCACGTCGCAATTGGCAGCAAGGTCGTATTTCGCGATCACCTCTTTCGAGAGCGAGCCGCGCACGCCCTCGGACAGGAATACGTATTTGCCATGCAGTTCCATGCCCGGCTCGGTGCCTTCGCCGATGCTGCCATCGGGTTCGAGCCCGAACACACCGGCCACAACCCCCTTGAGCGATCCGTCATCGTTATAGACCAGTTCGGAACAGGCCATGCCGGGAAAGATCTCGACGCCCATCTCCTCGGCCTGTTCGGCCATCCAGCGGCAGACATTGCCCATCGAGACGATGTAATTGCCGTGGTTGTTCATCAGCGGCGGCATCACGAAATTGGGGATGCGAACTTCGCCCGACTCGCCGAGGACATAGAAATTGTCCTCCTTCACGGGCACGTTGAGCGGCGCGCCCTTGTCCTTCCAGTCGGGGATCAGCCGGTCGAGCCCGGACGGGTCAAGCACCGCGCCCGACAGGATATGCGCGCCCACTTCCGAGCCCTTTTCAAGGACAACGACATCCAGATCGGCGTCAAGTTGCTTGAGCCGGATCGCGGCGGAGAGGCCGGCCGGCCCCGCGCCCACGATCACCACGTCATATTCCATCGCTTCGCGTTCGACCTCGGCCATGTACGGCTCCTCTTTTGAGTGGCATAGACACTTCAACGCTGGATACACGGGGGGGCCAAGCCGCGTCAATCGCGACAGGGCGTCACCTGCCCGACAAAGCCGCGCGCAGGTCACAGGATCGGGCCTTGGCCGGTCGCCCCGCCCATCCGCGCATTCCTGCCACCCCGCAGGCGCATCGGCCGGGCCCGTTGCACGCCGAACCGCCGTGACCTATTGCAATCGAAGCGCCTTTAAAGGCAGTGTGATGGGAACGAACGGGGTAGGCGAGAAAATCGCCGCCCCCATTTTACTGTTGGAATGACGATCATGGAAAAAATCCCGATGACGCGCGCTGGGTTCGACGCGTTGCAAACCGAACTGAAAAAGCTCAAGTCCGAGGAGCGCCCGGCCATCATCCGGGCCATCGCCGAGGCACGCGAACACGGTGACTTGAGCGAAAACGCCGAATATCATTCCGCCAAGGAAAAACAGAGCTTCATCGAGGGTCGCATCAAGGAGCTTGAAGGCGTGATCAGCCTTGCCGACGTGATCGACCCCCGGAAACTCTCCGGCCCGATCAAGTTCGGCGCGACGGTCACGCTTGTCGATGAGGATACCGACGAGGAAAAGACCTATCAGATCGTTGGCGAATACGAGGCCAATATCGAAGCCGGCAAGCTCAACATCAAGTCGCCCATTGCCCGCGCCCTGATCGGCAAGGAAGAAGGCGACAGCGTCGAGGTGCGCACGCCGGGTGGCGACCGCAGTTATGAAGTGCTCAGCGTCGCATATGCCTGAACACGCCTGAGAGGGCCCGACCATGGCCGACCCGAATGACAGCCGCCCAACGCCGCTTGGCATCTATGACCGCCCGTCGCGCCCGGTCATCTCCGGGGTCGAGATCATCGCACTGGCCCTTTCGGCACTGTGGCTGATCGGGGCGGCCACGTTCTTTCTCCTGCTCGAGCCGCCCGCGCCCGAAATCGCCGGTCCCGCGACCGGCACCGACCGGCTGCGCTTTGTCATGACGCTGCTGGCCGTGTTCATGCCGGTGGCGATGATCTGGGTCGCGGCGACGGCGGCGCGCGCGTCAAAGGTCATGCGCGAGGAAAGTTATCGGTTACAGGCGGCGATCGACGCGATCCGCCAGGCCTATGTCGCCCAGGCGCAGGGCCGGGGCGGGATGAGCGACGCCTCGGTGCAAAAAAAGCTCGACGAGATCGCGGCGGCGCAGAAAAAGACCGAAACCGCGCTGGCGACATTTCATTCCTCGCGCGAGCAACCGGCCCCCGTTCCGGCCTCGGCAATCGACCCGACCCAGGATCATCAGGCGGCGCTGCCGCTGGGCACGCGGGTCGAGGACATGACGCCGCCGCTCGGGCGTGCCGACCTGATCCGCGCGCTGAACTTTCCCGAAACCGCCGAGGATACCGAAGGTTTCGCGGCGCTGCGCAAGGCGCTCAAGGACCGGCACGCCAAGGAGTTGATCCAGGCCAGCCAGGACGTGTTGACCCTGCTCAGCCAGGACGGGATCTACATGGACGACCTGCGCCCCGACATGGCGCGGCCCGAGATCTGGCGCAAGTTCGCCGCCGGCGAACGCGGCCGGGCGGTGGCGGCGCTGGGTGGGGTGCGCGACCGCTCGTCGCTGGCGCTGGCCGCCGGGCGGATGCGGCAAGATCCGATCTTTCGCGATGCGGCGCATCATTTCCTGCGCAAGTTCGACCAGATGTTCGCCGGTTTCGCCGACGCGGCCAACGATGCAGACATCTCGGACCTGGCCAATACCCGCACCGCCCGGGCCTTCATGCTGCTCGGTCGGGTGGCGGGCACGTTCGACTGAACCCGCGCCCTCAATCGAGCGCGATCACCGCCCGCTCCATCCGCGTGGCCGTGCGGAACCCGAAAAGCCAGCGGAACGGGCCCGTGGTCTGACGGCCCGCAGCGACAAATCCCTTGCGCTCGTAAAGCGCCTGCGCGCGCGGGTTGGTGTCGATGACATCCAGCCGCACCCGGTCGCAGCCAAGGGCGCGGGCATGCTCCGTGATCGCGTCGAGCAATGCGCTGCCCACCCCGCGCCCGCGCGCGGCGCTGTCGACGAATATCCCGTCCATCTGCAACACGCCCGGTTCGACGCCGCGTTCCAAGAGCATGAGAAGCGGGCCGCGCCAAAGCGCACCCAACAGCCCGTAATGCCGAGCCAGATCGCGCGCGCCGCCGTTGGCAAGCGCGCCCGTGGCCGTCTTGAACCCCGCGACCCCCAGCAATTGCCCCTGCGCATCACGCGCCACCAGCGCAAAGCCGGGGTCGAGCACATCCCGGAAAAACGCATGCGCCGTGCCTGTCGGGCGCATCACCGACCCGAGCTTGGCGCCGAATGCCTGCCAGTAAAGCGCGGCCACCTGCGCGCGTTCCGCATCGCCGAACCCGTTCGAAATTTTCATGTCGATCCTTTCTTGCGTCATCGGTCAACCCCCGGCCCACACATCTTCCGCGCCAACGCAAGGTCATCGGCCGTGTTGATGTTGAAGAACGGATCATGCGGCCCGCCATCGAACATCGCCTGCCGCGCGCCATAATCCCTCGCCCAGAGCCTCACCCTGCGCGCGCCACCCGCCAGCGCCGCGCGCAGGTCGTCGCGCAAATCGACCGGCCACAGGCCGAAGGTCGGATGCCACCCATTCGCCGTGGCCGCGATCACCGGGCAGGCGGGCCTGCCCAACCCCGCCGCGAGGCGCGCGACCAGGTCGGGTGGCAAAAACGGCGTATCCCCCGCCACGGTGACCACCGATTGCGCCCCCTGCCCCGCGGCCCAGTCCATCGCCGCCAGAATACCCCCCAACGGGCCGGGGAACCCTGCCACGCTGTCGGCGATCACCGGCAGGGGGTACGCGGCGAACCGCGCCGGATCGCCATTGGCGTTGAGCGCGATACGCCCCACCTGTGGCCGCAGCCGTGCGATCACATGTCCCAGAATCGTGCCCTCACCCAGCGGCAAAAGCGTCTTGTCACCGCCGCCCAGCCGCGTCGCCAACCCACCGGCCAGGATGACACCGGGTATTGAACGGGGCGGGCGGGTCATGCGCGTTCTCTCTGGTGACGGACGGTTTGCATCCCCGGCTCCGAAGGGTTAGGCGGTTGGCAGTCAATCTAGGGCCAAGCCATGCTGCCTGCCACCGATAATTCCGCCTTCTGGTTGGGCGTGCGCAGCGCCGCGCCCTTTATCCTCGTTGTTGTGCCCTTTGCCATGCTGTTTGGCGTCGTGGCCACCGAGGCGGGCTTTACCGTTATGGAAACATTCGTCTTTTCCGCCACGGTCGTGGCCGGGGCGGCGCAGTTCACGGCGCTGCAACTGATGCAGGAGCAGGCACCCACCTTCATCGTCCTGGTCTCGGCGCTGGCGGTCAACCTGAGGCTGGCGATGTATTCCGCCGCGCTGACCCCGCATCTCGGGGCCGCACCGTTCTGGACGCGGGCTTTAGTGGCTTATCTGACCGTCGATCAAAGCTATGCCTGCTCGGTCGCCGCCTATGAGCGCCACCCGGATTGGGATCTGCGCACCAAGCTGATCTTCTTTTTCGGCAGTTGCGCGCCGGTGTTGCCGCTGTGGATGCTCGCCTCGCTGGCCGGGGCGATGATCGGGGAGGCCATTCCGCCCGAATTCGCGCTGGATTTCGCCGTGCCGATCACCTTTCTGGCGATCATCGCGCCGATGCTGCGCACGCTGGCGCATGTCGCCGCGGCCTTTGTCGCGGTCGTCCTCGCACTCAGCTTTGCATGGCTGCCGTTCAACCTCGGGCTTCTGGTCGGCGGTCTGGGCGGCATGATGACCGGCGCGCAAGTCGAGGTGATGCTGGAACGACGCCTGAAACCGGGGGGGCGGCCCTGATGGACTCGACCACGATCTGGATCGTGATTGCCGGGCTGGGGATCGGCAGCTTCGGCCTGCGTTTCCTGTTCCTGGGGGTGATCGGCAACCGGCCGCTGCCACCCTGGATCCTGCGCCACCTTCGGTATACGGCTGTGGCGGTCATTCCGGCGCTGGTCGCGCCGATGGTGCTCTGGCCGGCGGCGACGGGCGGGCAATTCGATGCGCCGCGTATGGCGGCGGCGTTCGTGACGCTGGGGGTCGGGCTCGCCACCAAGAACGTGCTGGCCGCGATCATACTGGGCGCGCTCACGCTTTATGGCGGGCTTTACATCGCCGGGTGAGAGGTCATCCGCCGCAGCCACGGATGTCGACGGCGTGCGATTCGCCCAGGATCGTGAAGCGCAGGCCGGAGCGATCGAGCGCGAAGGGCTGGCCCGTGACATTCATCAATTCGAACGTCGCAACGAGCGTTCCGCCCGCGCGTTCCATACGCGGCTCGGAGACCCAGATCATCGGATCGGCGGTTTCCAGCGCGGCAGTCTCGGAGCGACCGGTGGGCGGCAGGGCAAACCGCGCGGTCAGGATCAGCCCGTCCTCGCTGGGCGCGATGGCACAGTCGTGACGGGTTAGGCCCGCCTTGTCGCCCGGCACCGGCTGATCGGCCAGCGCAGCCACGATCGCGGGCACCGGGCGCGCGTCGGCGCGCGCCGCAAGCGTCGTCCGGTCGAGATCGAGTTCCACAGGGATGCAGACATCCTGACAGATGCCGATGTCGATCCGGCCGGTCAATTGCACCGGCTGCCCGGCGCGGGCGGGCGTGATCGACAGCGGCAGGATGACATGACCCTGGTATCCGATGCTGCGCATGCCGTTCTGGTCGAAAACCTCCGGGCGGGGCCAGCGGATGCCAACCGAGGCGAGGTTGCGCGATCCGGCCCAGTCGAACACCGGCGGGATTCCGGCATCCCCGGGCGCGCGCCAATAGGTTTTCCAACCCGGCGCAAGCCGAATTTCAAGCCCCGCCATGAGCGTGCCATCCGGCATCTGCCAGCCCGGGATGAGGCGCATGGTGACCATGTCGGCATAAGGATTGGCGCGCAGCGGCAGCGCGGCGAGAACGAGGGCACAAAGCAGGGCGGTCAGTTTGATCATGGGCGCAGTGATGCGCCGGGGCGCGGTAAAGAACAACTCACTTTCCGGCGAGAATCGGCGGATGTGGCGCGAATCCCGCGCTTGAACATGGGCGCGCGGAAGCGCATGTATGGCGCATGAGCAAAGCAAGCGGAGTCCAGCCCGATGGCAGATAGAATGCCGGGCGCTGATGCCCCCGAGATGGACCTGACCGGTAAGCTTCTGATCGCGATGCCGGGGATGGGCGACCCGCGATTCGACAAATCCGTGGTGTTTGTCTGCGCCCATTCGCACGAGGGGGCGATGGGGTTGATCGTGAACAAGCCCACCGACGACCTGCGGCTTGCCGCACTGGTCGAGCAGCTCGATATCGGCGATGAAGGATGCGCACGCGACCTGCTTGTTCATTTCGGCGGGCCGGTCGAAAATGGCCGGGGCTTCGTGCTGCATTCGGGCGATTACACCTCGCCGATCTCGACATTGCAGGTCAGTGACGATTTCGCGATGACCGCGACGCTCGACATTCTCGAAGAACTGGCCGCCGGGCGCGGGCCTGCGCGGGCGATCATGGCGCTGGGCTATGCTGGTTGGGGGCCAGCGCAACTTGAAAGCGAGATCCTGGCCAATGGCTGGCTCACCGCCGAAGCCGGGACCGACCTCGTGTTTGACACGGCGGATGCCCGGAAATGGAGTGCCGCGCTGAAAACGCTGGGGGTGGACCCGCTGAGCCTTTCGGCAGCGGCGGGCCGGGCCTGAAGCGGGGTTGATCAGCCGGGGTTGATCAGATTGTGCGCTTCCCGCGCACTTTCATTCAGCAGGTGGAGAGGCGACGCGCCATTGCGAGGGCAGGCCCGGTGGCCAACGTCGCGATTCGAGTATTTTTCCCAAGAAAGAGCAGCGGTTTCAGTCTCGCGGCGCGGCGGCGCGGCGCAGGCGGTCGTTGATCGCACGGCCAAGACCGGTCTCGGGGATGGGCGAGACGGCAATGGGGGCGGTTCCGTCGTCGATCTGGTGCAGCATGGCAAAGAGATTGGCCGCGGCCTCGGTCGGATCGCCCGCGGGGGAGAGGTTGAGATCGGCCCCCGGGACGGTGCCGAAACCCAAAAGCCGTTCGCCGGGGCGTTTCTCATGCGCGTTGAGCCGCACCGGCGCGGCAGGCGCGTAATGCGACGCCAGCTGCCCCGGGGCGGTGATCTCTCCCCCCGAGCGGGCCAGTGGGCGGCCCAGCGCCGCCTCGATCTCTTCGCTGGCAAGGCCCCCGGGGCGCAGCAGGCGGGGGGTGTCGGTCAACCCGATGATGGTGCTTTCGAGGCCCACCGGACAGGGGCCGCCGTCAAGAATGGCCTCGATCCGGCCCGAGAGACCGGCGGCGACATGCGCGGCACTGGTCGGGCTGATCCGGCCCGAAGGATTAGCCGAGGGCGCGGCCACCGGGCCACCGAACCGCGCCAGCAACGCCCGGGCCAGCGGATGGGCGGGCACGCGCAGCGCAAGGCTGGGCAACTCGGCGGTGACGAGCGGCGAAAGCGGGCTGTCGGGCAGGAGCGGCAGCACGAGGGTCAGCGGGCCGGGCCAGAACCGGGAGGCGAGCGTTTCGGCCATGTCGGACCACGCGACGAGCCCGCGGGCGGCATCTGCATCAGCCAGGTGCACGATCAGCGGGTTGAAGCGCGGCCGCCCCTTGGCGGCGAAAATCCGCGCCACCGCCCGGCCATTGCACGCATCGGCCCCGAGCCCGTAAACCGTTTCGGTGGGAAAGGCGACCAACCCGCCCTTGCCCAGAATGGCGGCGGCGCGGTCAAGCCCGTGGTCATCGGCATCAAGGCGAAGGGTGGCGAGATCGGTCATGGCATTGACGCCGCGTTTTGATATGTGAAGGCGCAAGTCTTGCTTTACGCTGGCTTGAGGGTCTGCATACAAGCGCCCGCATCCGAAGCCAAGCCGTCAGTCAGGGAGTTGAGTGATGCCCTATCGTGCGCCAATCGCCGATTATGCCTATATGTTCGACCACGTCGTCGGGTTCTCGCAAGTGGCCGAAACCGAGCGGTTTTCCGAAGCCAGCCCCGACATGGTCACCGCGATCCTGGGCGAGGCCGGGCGCATGTGCGAGGACAAGCTTGCCCCGCTGCAACGCGAGGGCGACCTGAACGGCGCCTACCTGGAAAACGGCGTGGTGCGGACCTCGCCCGGCTTTGCCGAGGGCTATGGCGCGATCCGCGAGGGTGGCTGGCTGGGCATTTCGGCCGATCCCGAATATGGCGGGATGGGCCTGCCGATGGCGATGATGAGCGCCGTCAACGAGATGATGAGCGGCGCCTGCATGGCGCTTCAGCTCAACCCGCTTCTGACGCAGGGACAGATCGAGGCGCTGGAGCACCACGCCAGCGACGAGATCAAGGCGCTTTACCTGCCCAAGCTGATCAGCGGCGAATGGAACGGCACGATGAACCTGACCGAGCCGCAGGCCGGGTCGGACGTGGGCGCGCTGCGCACCCGGGCCGAGGCCAATGGCGACGGCAGCTATGCGATTACCGGGCAGAAGATCTTCATCACCTGGGGCGATGGCGACTTCATGGAGAATGTCTGTCACCTGGTGCTGGCGCGGCTGCCCGACGGGGTGCCGGGGCCCAAGGGGATCAGCCTCTTTCTGGTGCCCAAATACATCCCCGACGACGCGGGCAAGCCGGGCAAGGCCAACGCCCTCAAGGTGGTCAGCCTCGAACACAAGCTCGGGGTGCATGGCAGCCCGACCTGCGTGATGCAGTATGATGGGGCGACCGGCTGGATGGTGGGCCCCGAACATGGCGGCATGGCGGCGATGTTCACGATGATGAACAACGCCCGCCTTGGCGTCGGCATGCAGGGGATCGGCGTAGCCGAGGCCGCCTATCAGCACGCGCTGGCCTATGCGATGGACCGCAAGCAGGGCCGCACGCCGATCGAGGGTGGCAGCGGCGCGATCATCGACCACGCCGATGTGCGCCGGATGCTGGCCACGATGAAGGCCGATATCTTTGCCGCGCGGGCAATCGGGATGGCCTGCGCGGTGGCGATCGACATGGGCAATGCCACCGGCGACAAGGAATGGAAGGCGCGCGGGGCGTTCCTCACGCCGATCGCCAAGGCATTCGGCTCGGAAACCGGCATTCGCGTGGCCGAGACGGGTGTGCAGGTGCATGGCGGCATGGGCTTCATCGAGGAAACCGGTGCGGCACAGTTCTGCCGCGATGTGCGGGTGACCTCGATCTACGAGGGTACAAACGGCATCCAGGCGATGGACCTTGCCGGCCGCAAGCTGATGGACGGGGGCGAGGCCGCCTGTGCGTTGATCGAGGAGATCGCCGAACAGGCCGAGGCCGCGCGCCCGAAACAGCCGCGCATGGCCGGTGCCGTCTGGGACGCGGTCGAGGCGCTGCGCGAGACCACGGACTGGATGGTGTCGCAGGGCGATGTCAACGAACGCTTTGCCGGGGCGGTGCCGTTCCTGATGGGCTGGGCACGGGTGCTGGGCGCGCATTACCACCTGCGCGCCGCCTGCGCCGAAGACGGCGACGGCCCGCGCACACGGCTGGCGCGGTTCTATATCCAGCGGCTCCTGCCCGAATACGCCGCGCAACTGGCCCATGCGACGCAGGGCGCGGGCGATCTTTACGCGCTCACCGACGACGATCTGGGGGTGGCGTGATGGATGGCGGCGCCGGGCATATGACCTATCCGTGGGAGGCCCCGCCGGAGGAGGGTGAGGCCATCGAGGTGGCGCCCGGCGTTCTGTGGCTGCGCCTGCCGCTGCCGATGGCGCTCGATCATGTCAATATCTACGCGCTGGACGAGGGCGATCACTGGACCATCATCGACACCGGCATGAAGACGGGCCGCACCGAGGCCGTGTGGGAGCGCCTTCTTGACGGCCCGCTCGCGGGCAAGCCGGTGGGCCGGGTCCTGCTGACCCATCACCACCCCGATCACGTCGGCATGGCGGGCTGGTTCGTCGCGCGGGGGGCAGAGCTCTGGACATCGCGCACGGCCTACCTGATGGCGCGGATGCTGATCCTCGACGTCGAAGAGCGCCCGACGACACAGGCCGAGGCGTTCTGGCGCGGCGCGGGCATGGATGCGGCGCATCTTGACAAGCGGATGAGCGAGCGGCCGTTCAATTTCTCCGATATCTGCCATGACCTTCCGGTGGGCTATACGCGGGTGCAGGAGGGCGAGGTGATCCGCATCGGCGGGCGCGACTGGGACGTGCATATGGGCAACGGCCACGCGCCGGAACACATCACGCTCTGGAGCCGCGACGACAACCTCGTGATCGCGGGCGACCAGATCATCAGCTCGATCAGCCCCAATATCGGTGTCTATCCCACCGAACCCGAGGCCGAACCGCTGGGCGAGTGGATGGAAGCCTGTGAGCGGCTGGCCCGATATGCGCGTCCCGATCAACTGGTCCTGTCGGGGCACAAGCTGCCCTTTACCGGCCTGCCGCTACGGCTGCGCCAGTTGCTCGACAATCACCATGGAGCGCTGGCGCGGCTCGAGGCGCATCTCGATCGGCCCCGAGTGGCCTCGGATTGCTTTGCGCCGCTCTTCAAGCGCAGGATCGACGATGGAATCTATGGTATGGCCCTTGTCGAAACGGTCGCGCACCTCAATCATCTGCTCAAGGAGGGGCGCGTGACGCGCACCCGCCGCGCCGACGGGGCGTGGCTCTGGCAGCAAGGGAGGAACGACAATGCAGGACGAGATCAGGACATCGGCTGAAGCCCATGAGGACAGTGCGATACCGCGCCGCCACGAAGTGCATGCCGATCCCGAAACCAAAGCATGCAACGATGTGCCTGAAACGGTCAGGCAAAAGCCGCTCAAGCAGAAAAGCCCCGCCGAATGGGCCTATGAGCGGCTGATCCTCTATATCCAGAATTTCGAGGAACAGCTCGACAACGAACACGAGGTCGCGATGGGCTTTGCCGGGGACAATACCGGGGTGATCCGGATCGAGGGGATGGGGTTTTTCGACCCCGATATCGTGACCTTCTACGGCTCGGACGCGGCCGGCGCGCGCACGCAATTGGTCCAGCATGTCAGCCAGTTGAGCGTGATGCTGCGCGCCCTGCCCCGGCAGGTCGATCGGGACGCGCCACGCCGTATCGGGTTTCGCCTGGCCCAGGATCTCGACAAGGAGAACGAAACCGCGCAATCCGATGACAAGCAAGGGTGACAGGCTCGCGCAAATCCTCTATTCACATCCGCAACATCAGTATCGGAGCGCAAAAATGAGTGAACACAAGCACGGTGAAATGGACATCAAGGTTCAGGAAAAGACCTTTGCAGGGTTCGTGAAATTCATGACCTGGTCAGTCGTCGTGATCATGTTTCTGCTGATTTTCATCGCCATGGTGAACGCCTGATTTCGGGTTCTGATTCTGATCTCCACGTGGGGAACTTTCTGGTATGCGCAAGGTTCTTGCGGCCCTGATCGGGCTTCTTGTTCTGGCGGGCTGCGCCGCTGACCCGGTCTGGGCGCCCGATGAGGCCGTGCAGGCCGCGCAATACCGCCATCCGGGTCCGCCGCGCCTGACCCTGTTCACGATGATCAGCAACGACACCGGGGCGGGCGGGCATACCTCGCTGATGATCAACGCCTCGCAGCGGGTCATCTGGGACCCGTCGGGCACGTTCCATCACGAGACGATCCCCGAACGCAACGACCTGCTTTACGGCATCACCCCGGCGGTGGCGGATGTCTACACGCGCTATCATGCCCGCAAGACATGGCACGTGATCATCCAGGAACTGGATGTCACGCCCGAGGTGGCCGAACGGGCCCTCGCGCTCGCGCAGGGGTATGGCGCCGTGCCGAACGCCTATTGCACCGTTTCCACGAGCGCGATCCTGCGGCAGTTGCCCGGGCTCGACGGCCTCCGGCAGACCATGTTCCCGGTCAAGCTGGCCGATCAATTCCGCAAGATTCCGGGTGTGCGCGAACGGGTGCTGCATGAATATGACAGCGACGACAATTCCCGCGTTCTCGAAGCGTGGGACCCGGCGCGCTTTGCTCGGTCGCAAAAGGCCGGTTGATCCCGGGGCGCGCCCGCCACCGGCATCCGTCACCCGCCTCAGACCTCCTGCACCTCCACGACCCCCGGAAGGCTGCGGATCGCGCCCTTGATCTGCGGGTTGACCGGAAACTCGCGGCCCGCATCGACCTCGACCTCGCCGGGCAGCCCGGGGTTCATCAGGCAGAACCGGATCGGTCCGCGCCCGGCATTGCGGATCTTGTCCCGCGCATCGGCCAGAACATCGGCCACCGCGCGGATCGCGGACTGGTCCTCGACAAAAATCCGCAGGCCCACCGCCCCCGCATCGGCCACCACCGCGTCGATCGGCGCCACCGAACGGCCCAGCAGCTTGAGTTGATCGGCCTCCATCGTCGCCTCGGCGGTGATCACGACCTTTTCGCCCGCCTCAAGGAAATCCCGCGATTTCTCAAGCGTTTCCGAAAACAGCGTCACCTCGTAGGCACCGCTCACATCCGAAAGCTGAACAAAGGCAAAGCGGTTGCCGCGCGCCGACTTGCGTTCCTGCCGCCCGGCGATCACACCGGCCAGCTTTGCCAGATGCGGCCCGGCCTCGGCCTTGGCGCTGACCTCGTCGAGGCTCATCACCCCCTTGCGTTTGAGCACGGCAGCATAATCGTCAAGCGGATGACCCGAGAGATAGAAACCCACCGCGCGGAACTCCTCGCCCAGACGCTCGGCGGGTAGCCAGTCCCCCACCGGCGAGAGCCGCGGCTCGGGCAGATCGTCGCCCGCATCGCCAAAAAGCGACACCTGTTCCGAAGTTTTCTGTTCATGCACCGCCGCCGAATAACCCATCAGCGGCTCAAGCGAATCGAACACACGGCGGCGGTTGCGATCGAGCTCGTCGAACGCCCCGGCCCGGGCCAGCATCTCCAGCGACCGCTTGCCCACCCGCTTGAGATCGACCCGCCGCGCGAAATCGAACAGCGTGGCAAAGGGCTTGTCCTGGCCGTCCACGCGCCGCGCATCGGTGATGAGACGCATCGCCTCGACACCCACGTTCTTGAGCGCGCCCAACGCATAATGCAGCACCTGCCTCTTGACCGTGAACATCGCCTCGGACCGGTTCACGCAGGGCGGCAGCCAGTCAAGCCCCAGCCCCTTTTTCACCTCTTCGAAGTAAACGCCCAGCTTGTCGGTGAGATGGATGTCGCAATTCATCACCCCGGCCATGAATTCCACCGGGTGATTGGCCTTGAGCCAGGCGGTCTGGTAACTCACCACCGCATAGGCCGCCGCGTGGGACTTGTTGAAACCGTAGTTGGCGAACTTGTCGAGCAGGTTCCAGACCTCGAGCGCCTTGGCGTCATCGACGCCGTTTTCCTTGGCGCCCGCGATGAATTTCGGCCGCTCGGCGTCCATTGCCTCCTGGATCTTCTTGCCCATCGCCCGGCGCAGCAGGTCGGCGCCGCCAAGGGAATAGCCCGCCATTTCCTGCGCGATCTGCATCACCTGTTCCTGGTAGACGATGATGCCCTGCGTCTCGTCGAGGATATGATCGACCGAAGGATGCAGGAAATCGCGCTCGCTCAGCCCGTTCTTGACCTCGCAATATTTCGGGATGTTCTCCATCGGGCCGGGCCGGTAAAGCGCCACGAGCGCCACGATATCCTCGATACAGGTGGGCTTCATCCGCTTGAGCGCGTCCATCATGCCCGAGCTTTCCACCTGGAACACCGCCACGGTGCGCGCCCGCGCATAAAGCTCATAAGTCTTCGCGTCATCGAGCGGGATCTGCCCGATATCGTTCTCGGCCCCCGGGAAGGGCTCGTAGATGGTGCTGCCATCGGCGGCCTCGTGCAGGCTGCGCCCCTCACCGTGAATGAGATCCACCGCGTTCTGGATCACGGTCAGCGTCTTGAGGCCGAGGAAGTCGAACTTCACCAGCCCCGCCTGCTCGACCCATTTCATGTTGAACTGCGTCGCGGGCATGTCCGAGCGCGGGTCCTGGTAAAGCGGCACCAGCTCATCGAGCGGTCGGTCGCCGATCACCACCCCCGCGGCATGGGTCGAGGCGTTCCGAAGCAGCCCTTCGAGCTTCATCCCGTAATTCAGCAGCCGGTCCACGACTTCCTCGGCGCGCGCCGCCTCGCGCAGACGGTCTTCCTGCGCCAGCGCCTTCTCGATCGACACCGGCTTGACCCCTTCGACCGGGATCATCTTGCTCAACCGGTCG
Source organism: Aquicoccus porphyridii (assembly GCF_008369105.1). Classification (GTDB taxonomy): domain Bacteria; phylum Pseudomonadota; class Alphaproteobacteria; order Rhodobacterales; family Rhodobacteraceae; genus Aquicoccus; species Aquicoccus porphyridii. The sequence goes on from NZ_VINQ01000016.1 coordinate 79,640, forward strand.
ACCTGGCCATAGGGCATCTGCAGCACGCGGCCCACGTCACGCACGGCGGCCTTGGACAGAAGCGCGCCAAAGGTGATGATCTGCCCCACCTTGTCGCGGCCATAGGTCTCCTGCACATAGCGGATCACCTCTTCGCGGCGGTCCATGCAGAAGTCGATGTCGAAATCGGGCATGCTGACCCGTTCGGGATTCAGAAACCGCTCGAACAGAAGCGAATAGCGCAGCGGGTCAAGGTCGGTAATGGTCAACGCATAGGCGACAAGCGACCCCGCCCCCGACCCACGCCCCGGCCCGACCGGGATGTCCTGCTCCTTGGCCCATTTGATGAAATCGGCCACGATCAGGAAGTAACCGGGAAACCCCATGCCCTCGATGATCCCAAGCTCGAAATCGAGCCGTTTCTCATACTCCTCGACCGGCGCGGCGTGGGGGATGACGGCCAGCCGCGCAGCCAGCCCTTCCTTGGCCTGACGGCGCAGCTCATCGACCTCGTCCTCGGCGAAACGCGGCAGGATCGGATCGCGCCGATACGCCATGAAGGCACAACGTCGCGCAATTTCCACCGTGTTTTCAATCGCCTCTGGCAGATCGGCAAACAGCGTCACCATCTCCTGCGGGCTTTTGAAATAATGCTGCGGCGTCAGGCGGCGGCGCGGCTCGGACTGATCGACATAGGCGCCATCCGCGATACAGATCAGCGCATCATGCGCCTCGTACATCTCGCTTTGCGGGAAATAGACGTCATTCGTCGCCACCAGCGGCAGGTCCATGTCATAGGCCATCTCGACGAAACCGCGCTCGGTCTGCCGTTCGGCCTGTGGAAGCCCGTTTTCGCCCGGGTGGCGCTGCAACTCGACATAAAGCCGGTCGCCGAACATCGCCTTGAGCCGCTCCATCAACGCCCGCGCCGCCGGTCGCTGCCCACCCTGCAAAAGCCGCCCCACCGGCCCCTCGGGCCCACCGGTCAGGCAGATCAGCCCGCCGGAATGGCGCCCAAGCTCGTCCATCGTGACCTGCGCCAACCCGCCATGCTTGTCCACGTAGAGGCAGGAATTGAGCTTCATCAGGTTTTCATACCCGCCCTCGTTCTGCGCCAGCAGAACCACCGGCGCGGGCATCCGCGGCTTTTCCCCCGGCGCAGGTTCGACATAGGCCAGGTCGACCTGACAGCCGATGATCGGCTGCACCCCCGCCCCGCTCAGCGTCACGGAAAATTCCAGCGCCGCGAACATGTTGTTGGTATCGGTCAGCGCCACCGCGGGCATGCGCATCTTCTCGCACAGCCCGGGCAACGACTTGAGCCGCACCGCCCCTTCCAGAAGCGAATATTCGGAATGCACGCGAAGATGGATGAATCGGGGATCACTGCTCATGCCCCGAGACTACCCGCAGCGCGGCGCACGCGAAAGCACCAACCCGGCAGTCACCCGTCAAAAAAACGCCGGGCATCCGCACCCGCACGCCCGGCGCATCACATGGCCGGATCTGTCGCCAACCCGGTGATCCGCCCCCGCCAATAGGGGGCAAATCCCTCGCCTCCGACATAGCCGACCTCGCCGCGCAGGGGCACACGCCGACCGCCAATCATGCCATAATCGTGGAACCGCCCGCGCCAGTCGCGCAAGGTGCTGCGCCCGTCCGGCCCGGTCGCCGGGCGGTCGCGGGCATTCATCTCGACGATGTCCCCGCCGGCATCCAACGTGAAACACACAACCGCGTCGCGTGGCGTCATGGCCAGCCGCGCTTCGATCCGCCCATCTTCCAGCACCCGCCATAGAACCGCACGGTTTGCCAGAATGGCATCCGGCGCCCATGGCAATTCGGCGAGGTAACGCATCGCCTCGCCCCGATCCATCTCGCCGCCCTGCACGCGCGCCACCGGCACCGATCCCATCAGCCGCGCCGCCAGCAAGCCGTGCCCCTCCACGTAACTGTCGATCACCCGCAGGCTCACCAGCGGTCCGCGCATCTGCCACGCCTCCCAGACAAAGCCGGGGGTCGCAACGCCGATCACCTGTCGCGCCGTGATCGGTTGCCATCCCTTGCCCGGCGCCAGTGTCATTTCCGCCGCTTGCGTCAAGTGCAACGCAGGCGCCAAAGGGGGGGTCCCGCCGGTGCCACGCAGGCCCAGCGCGGCAACGGCCTGGGGAAGATCGTCGCGTATCCCGTCCGGCGCGGGCCCTGCCACGACCCTCCCGACCAGCGCCGCCGCTTCCTCGCGAAATCGCCGCGCGGCCCAAAGGTGCAACGCACCCAACACCGCCAGCCCGCCAACGATACCTGTCACCACCATCATCATGTCAGCCCCTGCTACCACTCCCGGGAAAGCCTGCCTCTTTCGCGTGCATCCCGTCGAATTGTATGCGTTTATCGCACAACATCGAAAATATCGCCTTGATTATCTACACATCATTGAAAGACTTTATGGGCGCCACGGCGAATCCCTGCTTGCGCGAATCCGGGTAAACCCGTTTTCTTATTGTCACAAACAGGGGGGCGCAGGCCCGAAGAATGAAACAAACGCAACCAGCGCGCGTTCCAGCGGCGCGCCAGGGGGAAACCGCGTGACAGGGACGTTGCTTTCGATCAAGGGTCTGACCAAGGCCTATCCCGGCGTCGTGGCCAATGATACTGTCTCCCTTGATATCGGCACGGGCGAGATTCACGCGCTTCTGGGCGAGAACGGGGCCGGCAAATCGACCCTGGTCAAGATGATCTATGGCCTCGTCAAACCCGATGGCGGTACGATGCAGATGCGCGGCGCGCCCTTCGCCCCGCCCGAGCCGCGCTCGGCCCGCGCCGCGGGTGTCGCCATGGTGTTCCAGCATTTTTCGCTGTTCGACGCGCTCGACGTGTCCGAGAATATCGCTCTCGGGATGGAAAACCCGCCCCCCCTGCGCGACCTCGCCGCGCGCATCCGAACCGTGTCCGAGGATTATGGCCTGCCGCTCGATCCTTACCGCACCGTCGGGGGGCTCTCGGCCGGCGAACGCCAGCGGGTCGAGATCATCCGCTGCCTGTTGCAGGACCCCAAGCTCCTGATCATGGACGAACCGACTAGCGTTCTCACCCCGCAAGAGGTTGGAATCCTGTTCGAAACCCTCAACAAGCTGCGCAGCGAAGGCACCTCGATCCTCTATATCAGTCACAAGCTCGAAGAGATCCGCACGCTCTGCGACACCGCGACGATCCTGCGGCTGGGCAAGAACGTGGGTACCTGCGACCCGCGCGAAACAACCGCGCGCCAGATGGCCGAAATGATGGTCGGCAGCGAATTGCAGACCCCGAAAGGCACCGGCGCGACGCCGGGCGCGGCGGTGCTTGATGTCTCGGGGCTCTCGCTGCCTGCGCCCACGAGGTTCGGCACCGCGCTCAAGAACGTGCATCTGCGGCTGCACATGGGCGAGGTTCTGGGCATCGGCGGGGTCGCGGGCAACGGTCAGGACGAACTTCTCGCCGCGCTTTCGGGCGAAATGCGTGCCGCCCCCGACGCGATCCGCCTCAAGGGGCAGGATATCGGCCATCTCGGCCCCACTGCGCGCCGCCGCCGCGGCCTGCTGGCGGCGCCCGAGGAACGGCTCGGCCATGCCGCCGCCCCCGACATGAGCCTGACCGAGAACGCGCTGCTCACTGGCGCGGTGCGCGAGGGGCTGACCGCCAATGGTTTTCTCAAATGGGGCAAGGCGCGGAGCTTTGCCGAAAGGATCATCGAAACCTTCGATGTCCGCACGCCCGGCCCCGACAACGCCGCGCGCTCGCTTTCGGGTGGAAATCTCCAGAAATTCGTCATCGGCCGCGAAGTGCTTCAGCGCCCCGAGGTTCTCGTGGTGAACCAGCCGACATGGGGCGTCGACGCCTCGGCCGCCGCCGCGATCCGCCAAGCGCTGCTCGATCTGGCCGGGAACGGCACCGCCGTGCTGGTGATTTCCCAGGATCTCGACGAATTGATGGAGGTGGCCGATCATTTCGCCGCGCTCAACGAAGGGCGGCTGACCGACACCCGCCGCACCGGCGATCTCACGATCGAGGAGATCGGGCTGATGATGGGCGGCGCGCATGACGGGATGGGGATCGCTCATGCTGAGGCTTGAAAAGCGCCCCCAGCCCAGCCGGGTGTTCGCCTATCTCACGCCGGTCCTGGCTGTCATCATCACCATGATCGCGGGCGGAATGCTTTTTGCCGCGCTGGGCAAGAACCCGGTCGAGGCGATCCGCACCATCTTCTGGGATCCGCTCTTTGGCGAGTTTGCTTTCTATTATCGCCCGCAATTGCTGGTCAAAGGCGGGCCGCTCATCCTCATCGCCATCGGGCTTTCGCTGGGCTTTCGCGCCGGTATCTGGAACATCGGCGCCGAGGGGCAATATATCGTGGGCGCGCTGTGCGGCGCGGCGGTGGCGCTGGCCTTCTACCCGCTCGAGGCGTGGTATATCTTCCCGCTGATGATCCTCGCGGGCGCGTTGGGCGGGATGCTCTGGGCGATGGTCCCGGCACTTCTCAAGGTAAAGTTCGGCACCAATGAAATCCTCGTTTCGCTGATGCTGGTCTACGTGGCCGAGAACCTGCTGGCCGCGATGGCGCTGGGGCGCATGAAAAACCCCGAAGGCCACGGGTTTCCCGGGTCGCGCAACCTCAAGGATTACCCCTCTGCCTTCAATGACGAGATCATCACCGGATCGGGCATGCATTGGGGGGTACTCACCGCCTTTCTGGCCGTGATCTTCGCCTATGTTCTGCTCAACCGGCACATGCTCGGCTTTTCCATCCGCCTCACCGGAGAGGCGCCGCGCGCCGCGCGGTTTTCCGGCGTCAACCCGACCCGGATCATCCTTTTCTGCCTTGGCATTTCCGGCCTGATGGCGGGCCTTGCGGGCATGTTCGAGGTCTCGGGCCCCTCGGGCCAGGTCAGCATCGACTTCAACGTGGGTTACGGGTTTACCGCCATTATCGTCGCCTTTCTCGGACGGCTGCACCCGGTCGGCATCCTGCTGGCGGGCCTGTTGATGGCGCTCACCTATATCGGCGGCGAGATCGCGCAGGGCAATCTCGGCCTGCCCTCGGCCGCGATCCAGCTTTTCCAGGGGATGCTGCTCTTCTTCCTGCTGGCGGTGGATCTCTTGACCAATTACCGCATCCGCTTTGTCAGACGCGAGGCCGCATGATGGACCTGTCCTCGATCACACCGGCCCTGCTGCTGGCCTCGCTCATGGTGGCAGCCACGCCGATCCTGCTCGCCGGGATCGGAGAGCTGGTCGTCGAACGTGCGGGGGTTCTCAACCTCGGGGTCGAGGGGATGATGATCACCGGCGCGATCTGCGGTTTCGCCGTCACCATCGAAACCGGCTCGCCGCTCATGGGCTTTGTCGCGGCGGCGGCGGGGGGCGCCGGGCTGGCACTGCTCTTCGGGGCACTCACCCAGGTCGCGCTGGCCAACCAGGTGGCTTCGGGCCTTGCGCTCACGCTTTTCGGGCTGGGGCTGTCATCGCTTCTGGGACAGGATTACGTGGGCCTCAAACCGGTCCAGACCCCGGCCTTCAAGATCCCGCTCCTGTCGGACATCCCGTTCCTGGGGCGCGTTCTCTTTTCCCATGACCTGATGGTCTATTTCGGGCTCGGGCTGGTGGCCGCGGTCTGGGCGCTCCTGAAATACTCCCGCGCCGGGCTGATCCTGCGCGCGGTGGGCGAAAACCACGACGCCGCCCATGCGCTCGGCTACAAGGTGGTGCGCATCCGCATCCTCGCCATCATGTTCGGCGGCGCCTGCGCCGGGCTGGGCGGCGCCTATATCAGCCTCATCCGCGTGCCCCAATGGACCGAGGGCATGACCTCGGGCGCCGGCTGGATCGCGCTCGCACTCGTCGTCTTTGCAAGCTGGAAACCGGGCCGCGTGTTGCTCGGTGCCTGGCTTTTCGGCGGAGTCACCGTGCTGCAACTCAATTTACAGGCCGCAGGGCTTGCCATTCCGGTCGAATATCTGTCCATGTCACCCTATCTGATCACCATCCTCGTGCTGGTCATCATGTCAGCGGACAAAAGCCGCGCACCCGCGTCTCTTGGCCGTATCTTCCACGCCTCGGGCTGATCGGTCCGGGGATGCTGCCAACTCGAACCAAGAGGGAGTCACAATCATGAAACTCACGCATATCCTTGCCAGTGCCGCCATGGCGCTTGGCCTTGCCACCACCGCGGTGGCACAGGACAAGACCAAGGTCGGCTTTATCTATGTCGGCCCCGTCGGCGACGGCGGCTGGACCTATGAACACGACCAGGCCCGCAAGGCCGTGGTCGAGCATTTCGGCGACAAGGTCGAAACCGTCTACCAGGAAAGCGTGCCCGAAGGCGCCGACGCCGAACGCGCGATCACCCAGATGGCGCTGCAAGGCGCCGACCTGATCTTCACCACCTCGTTCGGCTACATGGACGCCACCATCAACGTGGCCAAGAAGTTCCCCGATGTGAAATTCGAACATGCCACCGGCTACAAGACCGCTGAAAACGTCTCGGTCTATTCCGCCCGTTTCTACGAAGGGCGCGCCATCCAGGGCCATATCGCCGGCAGCATGACGCAATCGAACATCATCGGCTATATCGCCTCCTTCCCGATCCCCGAGGTCATCCGCGGCATCAACTCGGCCTATATCCACGCCAAGAAGGTCAACCCCGATGTCGAGTTCAAGATCATCTGGGCCTATACATGGTTCGACCCGGCGAAAGAGGCCGACGCGGCCAAGGTGCTGATCGAACAGGGCGCTGACGTGATCCTGCAACACACCGACTCGACCGCACCGCTCGCCGCCGCACAGAACGCGGGCAACGTGATCGGCTTCGGACAGGCATCCGACATGGCCGAATACAAACCCAGCCCGCGGGTATCTTCGATCATCGACAACTGGGCGCCCTACTACATCGACCGGGTGCAGGCGCTGATGGACGGCACCTGGGAAACCAAGGACACGTGGGATGGCATCGGCCCCGGCATGGTCGGCATCGGCGAGATCACCGACGTGGTTCCGGAAGATGTGAAGGCCGAGGCGCTGGCGCTGAAAGAGACGATCGCGAACGGCGAATACCACCCCTTCACCGGCCCGCTGAACAAGCAGGACGGCACGCCCTGGCTCGCCGAAGGCGAAGTGGCCGATGACGGCACGCTGCTGGGCATGAATTTCTATGTCGAAGGCCTGACCGGCGAAATCCCGCAGTAAGCGATCTTTCTGCAAAGAATATGGAAAAGGCCCCGCCGTCGCGCGGGGCCTTTTTCTTGGCGGTGACCGGGCTGTGAAACCGCACAGGTCCATCCCCCCGCGAAATGGCCAGCTCAATCCCAAGTGAGCGCAGCGCCTTTGCACTTTGGCCGCCGGAGCATCAGGGGACGCAGTATAGCCACCTTACGATGAAGGGATCACAGCCTCGAAATGCCTTATTGCTTTCTCGAACTTGTCACGGCACCCGCTGTTGCAGAAGCCTACGACATGTCCGTGGTAAACCGTGAGCGAGTCCGCCGAGACAGGCTTCCCCGACCAGGGGCATGTCGTATTGATACAATCTTCGATGTTCAGTTCGCTCATTTTGTCAGCCCTCCTGCCATGACATCAAAACGGTTGGACGAGTTACTAACTTACGGCACCCACAATCCACAACGCGGTCGATGCCTGAAGAGGGCAGGACCGTATCACAAGCCCAAGATCCTGCGCCAATCCGTCAAATACCCGGAAAGCCCCGCAAGGCCGCCCATCTTCACCATCTAGTCCCCGAGGTGGAACCCCTGGAATTCCTTCACGGTCGACAGGCTCAGAAGCGTCTTCATCTGGGTGACCGAGGGGATTTCCGACAGCCGGTCACGATAGAGCTTTTCATAATCCTCGGTCGAGCGGGCGGCGACGCGGATCAGGTAATCGAACTCGCCCGAGATCAGGTGACATTCCAGAACCTCGTCCATCTCGCGGATCGCCGCCTCGAACGCACGGATGTTTTCCTTGCGCTGGGATTCGAGCTTGATCTCGATGAAGACCTGGAACTCCAGCCCCACCGCGCGCCGGTTGAGCCGTGCGGCGTAGTGCGAAATCTTGCCGTCGCCTTCGAGGTTCTTGACCCGCCGGTGACAGGCCGAGAGCGACAGCCCGACACGCTCGGACAACCGTGCCATCGAGATTTGCCCGTCACGCTGCAATATGGAAAGTATCTTCCTATCAATCCGATCCATCGTAAATTTTTCCCAATTTCCGACATATATTCGATTATCTTGCAAAATTTTTCGACTATTGCGCAAGCTTAGGATTTTTTCTCTCGCCGACCCGTCTAGTCTGAACCTGCGTCAAAACGGCGCATGCAACCCCAGGAAACCCTCGAAGGAGGATAAGATGAGCAATATCTTCGTCGTCGGCTACGACGACAGCGATACGGCGCGCCGGGCGCTCGATTTCGCAGTATCCCGGGCCAAGGCCCAGGGCGGCGAGATCATCGTCGCGCATGTTCTGGAATGGTCGCCCTATTCCTTTCTGTCGCCGACAGAACTGGAAGAGCGTCACAAACGTCGCCAGCAAGAGCTCGAACGCGCCGAAAGCGCGATTCTCGCACCGGTCCTCAAAGATCTGGAAAAGAGCGGCGTCAAAGCCACCGGCGCGATGCGCTATGGTCAGATCGCCGACACGATCTGCGCCATCGCACGCGACGAAAAGGCCGATCAGATCATCGTCGGTCGCCATGGCGAAGGCGGGTTGGCACAGCGGGTCTTCGGTTCGGTCGCGGGCACGTTGACCCAGATCGCACCGGTGCCCTGCACCATCGTGCCATAATCAAGCTCAACAGGGACAGAAACCATGATAACCAAGCTCACCCGCGCCACTTTCGGCGCCTTGGCCTTTACCGGTCTCGCCGCGCCAGCCGCGGCACAATCCATCGACGAGACGGTCAACCAAATCTTTTCCGACTCCACCGGCTGGTTCGTCAATCTCATCTTCTCCAACTTCCCCGGCACGTCCTTTCCATGGATCGTGGGCTGGCTGGTGATCGGTGCGACGGTCTTCACGCTCTATTTCGGCTTTATCCAGTTCCGCGTGATCCGCCACTCCATCGCCCTGGTCAAAGGCGACTATTCCGATCCCAAGAATGCCGGTGAGGTCAGCCACTTCCAGGCGCTGGCCACGGCGCTTTCGGGCACGGTCGGGCTCGGCAATATCGCCGGTGTGGCGGTTGCCATCGGCATCGGCGGGCCGGGGGCCACGTTCTGGATGATCCTTGCCGGTCTGATGGGCATGGCCTCGAAATTCACCGAATGTACGCTCGGTGTGAAATACCGCAATGAATATGCCGACGGGCGCGTTTCCGGCGGGCCGATGTATTACCTGACCAAGGGGTTCGCCGAACGCGGGCTGCCGGGGGGCAAGGTGCTCGCCGTGCTGTTCTCGATCTTCTGTATCCTCGGCGCGCTCGGTGGCGGCAACATGTTCCAGGCCAACCAGGCACATCAGCAGATCACCGGCGTGGTCGGGCAATATCCCGGCTGGATCACCGGCTTTGTCTTTGCCGGTCTCGTCTTCGCCGTGATCATCGGCGGGATCAAGTCGATCGCCAAGGTCACGGAAAAGGTCGTGCCGTTCATGGGCGTCCTCTACGTGGGCACCGCGCTCATCATCATCGCGATGAACTATCACCTGATCGGCTGGGCCTTCGGCCAGATCTTTGCCGGCGCCTTCACCGGGCTCGGTGTCGCGGGCGGCATGGTCGGCGCGCTGATCCAGGGCTTCAAGCGGGCGGCCTTCTCGAACGAGGCTGGCGTCGGCTCGGCGGCAATCGCCCACTCGGCGGTCCGGACCAACGAGCCGATCACCGAAGGGTTCGTCTCGCTCCTGGAACCGTTCATCGACACGGTGGTGGTCTGCACCATGACCGCGCTGGTGATCATCATCACCCAGCAACTGGTGACCGACCCCGCAACCGGGCTTTACCTGCTCAACGAGGCGGGCACCTCCGTGCGCACCATCGGCGATACCTCGGGCGTGGGCCTGACCTCGGCCGCCTTCGGAAGCGCGATCAGCTGGTTCCCCTACGTGCTGGCACTTGCGGTGGTGCTCTTCGCCTTCTCGACGATGATCACCTGGTCCTATTACGGCCTCAAGGCCTGGACCTACCTCTTCGGCGAGGGCGACACCAAGGAACTGGTGTTCAAGGTGATCTTCTGCATCTTCGTGGTGATCGGCGCGGCGGCACAGCTTGGCCCGGTGATCGACTTCTCGGACGCGGCAATCTTTGCCATGGCGGTGGTCAACATCATCGGCCTCTACTTCCTGATGCCGATCGTCAAGCGCGAGCTCGACAGCTATCTCGGCCGGTTGAAATCGGGCGAGATCAAGAAGTTCCAGTAGCCCGCCCGACCGGGCAACACGAAGCGATCGAAAGGGGCCGGCCCATACCGGCCCCTTTCCCTTTGGCCCCTTTCTCAACGCCGCCATTCGTGGCAGGTTGAGGGCATGAAAACACTCGCCTCATCCGACGGAACCCCGATCTCCCGCTTTGCCTTCGGCACGATGCAGTTCGGCGGCGCGGCGGATGAGCGCGCCTCGGCCGCCATGTTCCGGGCCGCGATCGCTGCCGGGATCAACCATTTCGACACCGCGCATATCTATACCAACGGAAATTCCGAAAAGATCCTCGCCCCGCTTGTCAAACCGCTGCGCGCGGGCCTCGTGATCGCGACCAAGGTGGGCTATGCCGACGGCACGCCCCCCGCGAAACTGCGCAGCGATTTCGAGGTGTCGCTGGCCCGGCTCGGGATCGAGACGGTCGACATCCTCTATCTGCACCGCCACGATGCCCAAACCCCGCTCGAAGATCAGCTCGAAATGCTGGCCCGGCTCAAGGACGAGGGCAAGATCCGCTATGTCGGCCTGTCGAACTTTGCCGCATGGCAGGTCATGAAGGCCGATGCGATCCTGCGCACGATGGGGCACCGCGTCGATATCGTCCAGCCGATGTATAACCTCGTCAAACGCCAGGCCGAGGTCGAGATCCTGCCGATGTGCGCGGCCGAGGGCATCGCCTGCGCACCCTATTCGCCGCTGGGCGGTGGGCTTCTGACCGGCAAATACGCCGACCCGGACGAAAAACCGGCCAAGGGGCGGCTGACCGAAGACCGGCGCTATGCCGCGCGCTACGCCCCCGAATTCATGCACACCGCCGCGCGCGAGCTGCGCGAGATCGCCGAAGAGATCGGCGCGCATCCCGCCACGCTCGCCGCCGCGTGGGTCGCGCGCCACCCGGCCGCGCCCATGCCGATCCTGTCGGCGCGCTCGCCCGATCAGCTTGCCCCCTCACTCGCCGCCATCGCGTTCGAGATGGATGATGCCCTTTATGCGCGGCTTTCGGCGCTCGCCCCCGCGCCGCCCCCCGCAACCGACCGGATCGAGGAAACATGAGCGATATTCTTATCATCGGTGGCGGCATCGCGGGTCTTTCCGCCGGTGCCCAGCTTGCCCCGCATATGAATGTCACCGTGATCGAGGCCGAAGAGGCGCTGGCCTTTCACGCCTCGGGCCGCTCGGCCGCGCTCTTCGAGCCGCATTACGGCCCGCCCACCACCGTGCAGCTCAGCCTTGCCAGTTCCGATTTCTACATCGGCGGCGACATGCGCTATTGCCGCCCGCGCGGTGTGCTCTTCCTCGCCCGCGCCGATGAACGCGCGGCGTTCGAAAAGGATTGCGCGGTGATGGATCTCGACGAGATCACCGTCGATCAGGCCCGCGCGCTGGTGCCCATCGTCAACCCCGACACGGTCGCCTTTGCCGCCCATGCCGACCGCGCGCATGACATCGACACCGACCTGCTGATCCAGGACTGCGCCCGCGAGATCAGGACCAATGGCGGCGCGATCCACCTCAAATCGCGCATCGCCGCCATCACCCGCCACGGCGAGACATGGCAGGTCACGACCGAAACCGGCGAGACCCATTCCGCGCCGCTCCTGCTCAACGCCGCCGGGCCATGGGCGGGCCAGGTGGCCGAGATGGCCGGGCTCTCGCCCATCGGCTTCACCCCCTGCCGCCGCTCTATGGCGCGCATCCCGGCGCCGGGCGGGCATGACGTTTCGGACTGGCCGATGTTCTTTGGCACGGACGAGCGCTGGTATGCCAAGCCCGACGCGGGCCAGCTCATCGTCTCGCCCTCCGAGGAGGAACCGAGCACCCCGCATGACGCATGGGCCGACGACATGGTGCTGGCCGAAGGCTTGGCGCGTTACGAGGAAATGGTGAGCGAACCCGTCACCCGCGTCACCGCCAACTGGGCCGGGCTGCGCACCTTTTCCCCCGATCGCAAGATGGTGCTGGGCCAGTCGCCGGAGCACCCGGCCTTCTTCTGGTCCGCCGGTCAGGGCGGTTACGGCTTCCAGACCGCTCCGGCGGTGAGCCAGTTGGTGGCCGACCTGATCCTCGGGCGCACGCCCGCGCTCGACGCCGACCTTGTCGCCGCGCTCTCCCCGGCGCGTTTCGCCTGAGGCAAGTATCGGATTTTTGAGTATTTTTCCCAAGAAAGAGACAGATGCGCCCATGCCCCGCCGCCTGACCCTGCCCGACAGCGCCGCCATCGCCAATGCCGCCGAAGGGGCCAAGCTCGCGGCGCCCTCGGCCGCGCGCAATGCCGATGCGATCTGCGCCGTGCTGGCCGATATCGCCCCCGGGGCGGGCCGCGCGCTCGAACTCGCAAGCGGCACCGGGCAGCATGCCGTCGCACTGGCGCGGGCGCTGCCGGGGCTCGCGTGGCAACCCTCCGAGATCGACCCCGCCCGCCGCGCCAGTATCGACGCCTACATGGCCGAGGCGCGCTTGCCCAACCTCGCCCCCGCCATCGACCTTGACGCCACCACGCCCGGCTGGGCGGCGGCGCAGGCCGGGCAGGATCTGATCGTCGTGGTGAATCTCCTGCACCTCGTCTCAGAACCCGAGGCGCGGGTGCTGATCACCGAGGCCGCAAAGGCGCTGGCCCCCGGCGGCATGTTCGCGATCTACGGCCCCTTCCTGCGCGATGGCGAGGCCACGTCAGAGGGCGACGCGCGGTTTCATGCCTCGCTCACCACCCAGGACCCCGAGATCGGATACAAGGATGACTGGGACGTGATCGACTGGCTTCAGGGCGCGTGGCTCGACATGGCGCATGTGGTCGAGATGCCCGCCAACAACCTGCTCCTGGCCGCGCGCAAACCGGGATGACCCGCGCCGCGTTCCGTCACGGAAGACCCGCCACTTGATACGGATCAAGGCCGCGCGCCCGACGCCATGCTTTTTGCCACCTATCGATATGCGAGGAGCAGAATATGTCCTGGAAAGACACGATCACCGAGACCCGCAACAACCTGCGCGAACTCAACAAGGCCATCCCCGAGGCGACCAGGGGCTTTGCCGGGCTCTCGCAGGCGGTCAAGGAAAACGGCGCGCTGAGTTTCAAGGAAAAGGAATACGTCGCGCTGGGCATCGCCGTCGCCACCCATTGCACGCCCTGCATCGCCTTTCACGTCGAGGCGCTGGTCAAGGCCGGTGCCACCCGCGACGAGGTGGCCGACGTGCTGGCCATGTGCATCCAGATGGCCGGCGGGCCGGGCCTCATGATCTCGGCCGAGGCGCTGGCGATCTATGACGAGCTTGCCGCCGCCTGATATGCGAGGCAAAGGGAGGCCGGGTTCCGCGCAATCGCGCGACCGTGGCACAGCAGGCTTGCCAAACCCCGGCCCGTTGCGCTCTGGTAGGTCCGAGAGTCCGTATCGGAGCCCGCCATGTCCCAGATCACCCGCCGCAGCCTCGCGCTTGGCCTGCCGATGCTCGCGCTTGCTGGCTGTGGCACGGACCGGCCGGTGCCCGCCACATCCGGCACGATACGTGCCCCACGCCTGACCCCGCCGCGCCTCGGCGACAGCGACCCGGTCAGCTTTGCGGCCCCCGCGCCCGACCGTTACGCGGTCCACGGCATCGACGTGGCGCGATTCCAGGGGCCGCTCGATTGGCGACAGGCGCGCGCGGCAGGCGTCAATTTCGCCTTCATCAAGGCGACCGAGGGCGGCGACCTGCTCGACCCGATGTTTGCCGACCACTGGCGCGGCGCGGGGCGCGCAGGGGTCGCGCGCGGGGCCTATCATTTCTATTATTTCTGCACCCCGCCCGAGGTGCAGGCGCGCTGGTTCATCCGCAACGTGCCCCGGACGCGCGGCATGCTGCCCCCGGTCCTCGACATGGAATGGAACCCGTTCTCGCCCACCTGCACCAAGCGCCCACCCGGGGCCGAAGTGCGGCGGCAGGCGAGGATTTTCCTCGCCGCGCTGGAACGGCACTATGGCCAGCGCCCGATCGTCTATACCACGCCCGAGTTCTACCGACAGAACGACATGGGCCGCCTCAACGAGGAATTCTGGCTCCGCGCCACCGCGAAGAACGTGACCGAGGTCTATCCCGGCCAGAGCTGGCGCTTCTGGCAATACACCGCCACCGGCATTGTCCCGGGGAGCGAGGGGGCCACCGATCTCAACGCGTTCAACGGCTCGGCGGCGCAGTGGCAGGCGTGGCTTGAGAGAAGGCAGGTGTGAGCCAGATAATATAATCCGAGTCAATCTTTGCAGCACTTTAATCCTGTGTCCGTAATGCGGAATCAGGTGATCATCAGTTCATCAAAGATGTGTTGGTCGTTGAGAACGCACTTCTATATGCCCGCCATGCGGTAAACGGTGCAATCGCCACCGCCGCAACCGCAACAAACCTAGCCGCCTCAGCGATTCCTTGTTGTCCGTTGGTCACCTCAACAAAGAACAGTGCGGCCAAGACGGCTGTCGCAAATCCGGCCAGACGAACCCTTACTGCGGGAGGATAGGAATTTCTCAGCAATCTTGAAACGCCGTAAAAAGCGAACGCGGAGGGGATAAACCAAACCAAAAAATAAAACGGGATCAAAAAGATGCTTCCGAACAAAAAGTTAGCAGGAACTATGACGATTGCCCGAAAGTCACCTTCCGCAATAGCGACAACAGCGCCTGCACTCACCCCTCCAAAGAATACACTACCAAGCATCGTTATCAGGACAAAACCCACGAAACGCATTCTGCCTACCTTCAGTCTTGTCCGCGCAAGCCAACACTAGTTCAAACGCCGAGAGGATAGACCTGCATTATTGCCAAGGTCAATCAGTGACAGCCAGAGCCCCCAACCGCCAAGGGCCGAGAGCATCCCCCCCGGCCCTTGCAACATCTTCAAGGCTCAGCCCTCACCCATCCACGCGGATATTGGCGTTGGTCGGATCATAGGGGCTGTCCTCGACCACCTCGGCGGGCCAGAGCTTGTCCTGCATCCTGACCAACAGCTTCTGCCCCACCTTCGCCTGATCCGGCTTCACGTAACCCATGCCGATGCTCTTGCCGAAGGCCACCGAATAGCCCCCCGAGGTGAGACGACCGACGCGGGTCCCTCCGTCGCCCCGGAGGGGCGCATCAGGCAAGTATAGTGCCTCGCGGCCCCAGGGGTCGGCATCCTCCGGCCCGTCGATCAAGAGCGTCACGCATTTCGAGCGTATCCCCGTCGCCTCCATCGCCGCCTTGCCATGGAACTCCTTGTCGAGATCGACAAAGCGCGGCAGGTCGGCCTCAAGCGGTGTCGCATCGCGGCCCAGCTCGTTGCCAAACGCGCGATAGCTCTTCTCCTGGCGCAGCCAGTTCTGCGCCCGCGCACCAACGAGTTTCAGCCCGTGTTTCTCACCCGCCGCCAACAGCAGATCCCACAGGTAATTCTGCATCTCGATGGGGTGATGCAACTCCCAGCCCAGCTCGCCGGTATAGGCCACGCGGATCGCGTTGACCGGGCACATGCCCAGCTCGATCGGGCGCGCCGAAAGCCACGGGAACCGCTTGTTGGACAGCGCCGTGTCGGGGTCGGCATCGCGGATCACCTCCTTGAGGACATCCCGCGTTTTTGGCCCCGCGATGGCAAAGACGCCCCATTGCGTGGTCACGTCCTGGATCTCGATATAGCCGAACTCCCCGGCCTTGTCGGCCGCCGCCTTGCGCAGGTAATCGCCGTCATACTCGGTCCAACCGCCTGAGGACACACAGTAATACTCATGCTCCTTGATCCGCACGATGGTGTATTCGGTGCGCGTCGTACCATGATCGGTGAGCGCATAGGTCAGGTTGATCCGGCCCACGCGGGGCAGCTTGTTACAGGTGAACCAGTCAAGGAACGCGGTCGCCCCCGGCCCCTTGACCACGTGCTTGGTAAAGGCGGAGGCATCGATGAGGCCCACACCCTCGCGGATCGCCTTCGCCTCCTCGACCGCGTATTGCCACCATCCGCCGCGGCGGAAACTGCGCGCGTCGTGGTCGAAACTCTCGGGCGCATCGAGCGGCCCGTAATAGTTGGGCCGCTCCCAGCCATTCACCCATCCGAACTGCGCGCCCAGCGCCTTTTGCCGGTCATAGGCCGGGGCGGTGCGCAGCGGGCGCGCGGCAGGGCGCTCTTCATCCGGGTGGTGCAGGATATAGACGTGATCATAAGCCTCCTCGTTCTTGCGCGCGGCGAACTCGGTGGTCATCCAGCTTTGCGAAAAGCGTTTGGGATCGAGGCTCGCCATGTCGATCTCGGCCTCGCCCCCGACCATCAGTTGCGCAAGGTAATGGCCGGTGCCGCCCGCCGCCGTGATGCCAAAGGAAAACCCCTCGGCCAGCCACATGTTGCGCAGCCCCGGCGCCGGGCCGACCAGCGGATTGCCGTCGGGCGTGTAGCAGATCGGCCCGTTGAAATCGTCCTTGAGGCCCACCTCTTCCGAACTGGGAATCCGGTGGATCATGCTCATGTATTCCTCTTCGATCCGTTCGAGGTCGAGCGGGAAGAGATCGGCGCGGAAACTGTCGGGCACGCCGTATTCGAACCGCGCGGGCGCGTTGCGCTCATAGGGGCCCAGAATCCAGCCGCCCCGCTCTTCGCGGACATACCATTTCGCATCGGCATCACGCAGCACCGGGTGCTCTGCGCCACCCGCCTTGCGATAGGCGACCAGCGCAGGATCGGGTTCGGTCACGATGAACTGGTGCTCGACCGGGATCGCCGGCATCTTGATGCCCAGCATCTTCGCGGTGCGCTGCGCGTGGTTGCCGCTCGCCGTCACCACATGCTCGGCGCTCACCACCACCTGCTCTTCGCCGGGCACGAGGTTGCCGCCGCGCTCGATCATCTTGGTCAGCGTCACGTCCCAGTGATCGCCTTTCCACTCGAACCCGTCGGCCTGCCACTTGCGCTCGATCGCGACCCCGCGCTGCCGCGCCCCCTTGGCCATCGCCATGGTCAGGTCGGCCGGGTTGATATAGCCATCCGTCGGGTGATAGATCGCGCCTTCCAGGTCCTCGGTGCGCACCAATGGCCAGCGTTCCTTGATCGCATCCGGGGTCATCCACTCATAGGGCACGCCACAGGTCTCGGCGGTCGCGGCATAGAGCATGTATTCATCCATCCGCGCTTGCGTCTGGGCCATGCGCAGGTTGCCGACGATGAAGAACCCGGGGTTGAGGCCGGTTTCCTCTTCCAGCGTCTTGTAGAACTCGACCGAGTACTGGTGGATATGGGTCGTCGCATAGGACATGTTGAACAGCGGCAGGAGCCCGGCCGCATGCCAGGTCGAGCCGCTGGTCAACTCGTCCCGCTCGATCAACATCACATCGGACCACCCGGCGCGCGCAAGGTGATAGGCAATCGACGTGCCGATGGCACCGCCGCCGACGACAAGGGCTTTGACTTGGGTCTTCATGATCTTCGACTCCCCGGGGAATGCATTCGTCCCCCATATGGCCGAAACCACGCAGTCCTCGCATCGTTCATCCGACCGCTGATCACATAAAAACGACCCACCCCTGATCAGACCGGGGCGCGGGCCGATGTTTCACGATATCGCGACGGATCAGTTGCCGACCGTGCAGCGCTTGATCGCACCTTCGTAAGAGCACTTGCCCGACCCGAAACCGGCGCGTCCCTGGCCCGAGCGCTGCACCACCGTCGCCTCGCCCTGCCCGGCCGGGCCTGCCGTGCCACCCGTCCCGGCGCTATCGCCGTTGAAAAGCCCGCCCAGCTTGCGCATCACGCCATCGGCCTCGCCCGGCTGTTCGACGGCGGAGGATTCGGGCACGCCCGCCTCCTCCGGCCCCTCCGCAACCGCCACCTCCGGCGCGTTGTCCGTGCTCTCTTCCGGGTTCCCGGCCCGCATCTGCGAAAAACGCTCGGTGACGGTCTGCGCATAATCCGCCAGACCCAGAGTGCCCAGCGGCACCTCCGCCCTCACCGATTGCTGATGATAATCCACCCCGGCACCGACAAGCACCGCAATGGCAAGAAAACCGGCCGCAAACGGGTTGATCATGGGCTGCCTCCAAAGCGGGTCGGCGTCAGGCATGCCCGCAAAATGCGGCAGAACTGGGCTGGCGTCGGGCCGAATCCTTGGCGCCGGGGCGCATCACTCCCCGATCGCGATCCCTTCACGGCGCGGATCGGCCCCGCCGGTCAGCCCATCCTCACCCAGCGCAATCGCGTGCAGCCCGGAGTTAAGCGCCCGCGTCTCGACATTGAACCCCAACGCTTTCAATGGCTCGCCCAGCGCCGCCGCCGCGCTGCCTTCTTCAACGTCATAGGTGCCGAACCGGTTGACCAGATGCGGCAAGGTCACCGCCTGCTGCACGTCCATACCCCAATCAATATGCGCGACGATCGTCTTGGCGACATAGCCGATGATCCGGCTGCCCCCGGGGCTGCCCACCACCAGAGCCGGCTCGCCATCCTTCAACACGATGGTCGGCGCCATGGATGAGCGCGGCCGCTTGCCTGGCTCGACCCGGTTGGCCACGGGCACCCCGTCGCGGTGGCTGCGAAACGAGAAATCGGTCAATTCGTTGTTGAGCAGAAACCCCGCCACCATCAGCCGCGAACCGAACGCGTTCTCGATGGTCGTCGTCATCGACAACGCATTGCCATAGGAATCGACGATCGAGATATGCGAGGTCGAGGGCAGTTCAATCGCGTCGTCATCGGCCCAGTTGAGCGCATGGTCGAATTCCGGCTCTCCCGGTTCGACCTCGCTCAACGCCGTATCGCGACGCAAGAGCGCGGCGCGGCGTGCCATGTAATCGGCCTCCACCAGCCCCTTGACCGGCACCGGCACAAAGTCGCTGTCGGCCATGTAGCGGCCCCGGTCGGCAAAGGCGAGACGGCTGGCATCGCCGATCAATCTCCACGCCTCGGCGCTCTCCGGCCCCATCTCCGCAAGGTCGAAATCCGACAAGAGCCCAAGGATCTGCCCCACGGTCAGCCCCCCGGAACTCGGCGGCCCCATGCCACAGACCTCGTGCCCGCGATAAGGCACGCAGACCGGCGCGCGCTCGATCACATCGTAAAGGCTCATGTCGAGCTCACTCAAACGACCGGGATTGCCCTCGGCACCCTGCACCTTTTCGACGATGGCCTTGGCGATCCTGCCGACATAGACCTGCCGCGCGCCCTGCCCCGCGATGGTCCGCAACGTCGCGGCATATTCCGGATTGCGCAGCAATTGCCCCTCGGCCACCGGATGCCCGTCAGGCAGGAAATAGGACCGCGCCACCGGATCACGGCCCAGCCGCTCGGCATCCGCCGCCACCAGCATGGCAAGGCGCGGCGACACGATGAACCCTTCTTCGGCCAGCCGTATCGCATCGGAAAACAGCCCCGCCCAATCCGACCGGCCCCAGCGCGCATGCGCCGTCTGCATCAGCGCGGGCGTGCCCGGCACCCCCACCGACCGGCCACCCACCACCGCGTCGAAGAATTTGAGCGGCTGGCCGTCCTGATCGAGAAACAGCGTCGGCCCGGCACTCAGCGGCGCCTTTTCCCGCCCGTCAAGCGTGGTGGTCTCGCCGCTCTCGCCATCATGCCACAAGAGGAACGCACCGCCGCCAAGCCCCGAGCTTTGCGGCTCGACCAGCCCCAGAACCGCCTGCACCGCGACCATCGCATCCGCCGCCGTGCCGCCCGCCGCCAGAACCCGTGCGCCGGCCTCCGCGGCATAGGGGTTGGCCACCGCCACCATCCAGTCTTGCGCCGTGACCGGCACGCCCGCGGCCTTGGCCTCCTGCGCCGCAGCACTCATCCCGCTGATCGCCTGCTGCCCGGTCTCGGTCGCGGCTTCGGGCACCACGGCATCGGCCGCCTCCTGCGCCCGCGCCGGCAAACCGGCCGCCCCGGCCCAGACTGCCATTGCAAGAACTGTCACCCAAAGGGGACCGCCCCGGCCCTGCCCGCTCCTTGTCATCGCGCCGTTCCTCATATCTCTGTCATCCCCGCTGCAAGACTGCGCAAAAAAGTATCACTTTGGCAATCCGTCAATACCTGTCCGTGTGATGTGGATGCGCGCCCATGCCGGGCCGCAGCCCGGGCCCGAAGCGTGGCCCATCGCACGCTGCGTTAACGCAATTTCCCGGGACATCATACCCTTTCGGATGGTGTACGCATAACAGCCGGGCAACAGCCGGGAGTCACCCCCCGATTTTCGTGCCCCGGGCGGCGTTAACCTTTTGCCTCAGAGCATCGACGGCACCACGAGATCGGGCGGGCGATGACCGTCATCGAAGGTCTTGATATTGATGATCACCTTCTCGCCCATCTCGAGCCGCCCCTCCTGCGTGGCGCTCGCCATATGCGGGCTCAGCACCACGTTCGGCAGGCTGCGCAGCTTCGGGTTGACCTCGTGACCATGCTCGAAAACATCCAGCCCCGCCCCCCCGATGTCGCCCGCCTCCAACCGCCGGACAAGCGCGTTCTCGTCGATCACCTCGCCCCGCGACGTGTTGATGAGAACCGCATCTTTCTTGAGCAATTTCAAACGTCTGGCGTTCATCAGGTGGAAGGTCGAGGGGGTGTGCGGACAGTTGATGCTGATCACGTCCATCCGTGCCGCCATCTGGTCGAGACTCTCCCAGTACGTGGCCTCGTATTGCGCCTCGATCTCCTCGCGCAACCGGCGGCGGTTGTGGTAATGGATCTGCATGCCAAAGGCGCGCGCCCGCTGCGCCACCGCCTGCCCGATCCGCCCCATCCCGAGAATGCCCAGCCGCTTGCCATGCACCCGTTGCCCCAAAAGCGCGGTCGGCGCCCAGCCGGTCCACGCGCCCTCTTTCATCCGCTCCAACCCTTCCGGAATCCGCCGCTTCACCGCCAACATCAACGCCATCGTCATGTCCGCCGTATCATCCGCCGAAACCCCCGGCGTATTGGACACAAGGATGCCCCGCTGCCGGGCCGAAGCCACGTCGATATGATCGATTCCGGAGCCGTAATTCGCAATAAGTTTCAATTGGTTGCCCGCCCGCGCCAGCAGGTTTGCGTCGATCTCGTCGGTGATTGTCGGCACCAGGATATCGGCGTTTTCCACCGCTTCCGTCAGCTCGGCCCGCGCCATCGGAGTGTCGTCCTCGCGCAGCCGGACATCAAAGAGTTCCTTCATCCGCGTCTCGACCGCTTCGGGCAAACGTCGCGTTACGACAACACTCAGACGTCCAGTTGGCATATGGGTCCTCCCTTCGCTTTCCTTGCGCGCGCGTTACTGGCAAAGTGACGGATAGTCAGCCGAGGCACAAGAACCTCTTGGCGATTTCACGAGGAATATCAGGCAGACCCATGCGCAGGGCAATTCTCACTCTTTTGGTGTTTTTCCTATCCTCGGCGAGTCTCATGGCTGGCGAGACACGGGGCAGCGTCACCAATCTTCCGATTCCCCGTTTCGTGTCGACCAAGACCGACGAAACGAACGTCAGGCGTGGACCCTCACTGACCCACCGCATCGACTGGGTGTTCCAGCGCAGGGGCATGCCGGTGGAAGTGACCGCCGAACACGGCCACTGGCGACGCGTACGCGACCGCGACGGCGCTGGCGGCTGGGTGCACTACTCGCTCCTGTCCGGTGTCCGCACCGTCATCGTCGAGCAGGACATGCTCGATGTCTTTATCACCCCCGACCCGGACGCCCCGATCAGCGCGCGCTTTGAAACAGGGGTGATTGCAAGGCTCGGAGAATGCAACGCCGATTGGTGCCACATCTCCGCAGGAGGCTACAAGGGCTGGGTCCGAAAGGCGACCTTGTGGGGGGTAGATCCCGACGAGATCCGCGATTGATCCTTCCCGCCCCCCGAGCCCGGACACACCCCGGCGGGAGTTAGGCTGTTGACGGGTGAAAAATATTGATCCCGGCTCTTGCAAGCACGCCGATCCTTGCGTAATTACCACGCCACGTTGGGGTGTAGCCAAGTGGTAAGGCAGCGGTTTTTGGTACCGTGTACCGTAGGTTCGAATCCTACCACCCCAGCCAACCATCGCCAATCAACGTCATAACGCTTCAGGCACCAGAACCGGGCCGGAAGTGCCCCAAAGAGTGCCCCCCAAGGGAATAGGTATAAGTAATGGAGAAGGAGGAGAAGGAGGGAGTATTGTATACCTAGTTGGTGGTTCCCCCCCCCTCACACTTCCTTGATCTTCTATCTCCCCCTGATCCCTTATCCTTAGGTTCCCTAGGCTGCCATTCGTTGTCCTTCGCTGTCGTCTCCCGGTGTCCTAGCCTCCGCCAGTGGCCCGTACTCGTTCTCGTGGTCATCCAGGCGTTGAATGTAGCCACGGGTCCGGGGGATTTGTCGTGATAGCATGTAGTCCTGTTTGGCTTTGGCCTGGAGGTCCGGGATCTCGTCTGCACCAACGAAATTGGATGTGGCGGGCAAATCGACCCCCACTATCGT
>NZ_VINQ01000151.1 GCF_008369105.1 Aquicoccus porphyridii
TGGCCAGGCGCAGCGCCTCGGCTTCGTCCTTGAACGGGATCAGGCAGACCACCGGGCCGAAGATCTCCTCCTGGGCGATGCGCATGCGGTTGTCCACGTCGGCGAACACCGTGGGCTGGATGAACTGCCCCTTGCTCAGGTGCGCCGGCAGGCCGGCCGGACGCTCCAGGCCGCCGGCCACCAGGGTGGCGCCTTCCTCGAGGCCGATGCGGATGTAGCCGGTGACCTTGTCGTAGTGGGCCTGGGTGATCATCGAGCCGACCTGGGTCTTCGGGTCCTGCGGATCGCCGACGATCAGGCGCCTGGCGCGCGCGGCGAACTCGGCGACGAACTGCGGGTAGACGCTTTCCTGGACGAAGATGCGACTGCCGGCGGTGCAGCGCTCGCCGTTCAGCGAGAAGATGGTGAACAGCGCGGCGTCC
>NZ_VINQ01000152.1 GCF_008369105.1 Aquicoccus porphyridii
CAGCGCAACCGCGCGCCGATGGTGCTGATCGCCAGCCAGATCGTTACCCCGCAACTGGGCATGGAGTTTCCCCAGGAGGTCGACTTCAAGGCGGTCTACGCCAGCTGCTCGGTGTTCTGCGAGCAGGTGCACAGCCCGGAACAGGCGCGCCGGGTGGTGGCCCTGGCCTGCCAGGCGGCGCTCAACCGGCGCGGCGTGGCGGTGGTGATCCTGCCGGCCGACATCAGCCAGGCCACGGTGAAGGACGACCTGCCGTTCTCGGTGCATTTCCCGCAACCGGTGCTGCGCCCCAGCGACGCCGAACTGCAGGACGTCGCCCGCCTGCTGGCCCACGGCAAGAAGATCGGCATCTACGCCGGCTCCGGCTGCCAGGGCGCCCACGACCTGCTGGTGGCCCTCGCCGACCGCCTCAAGGCGCCC
>NZ_VINQ01000153.1 GCF_008369105.1 Aquicoccus porphyridii
TTGAGGGGGGACACCTCAATACTATCAGTATAACACAGATGTGTTTAAATGTAAATATGTTGTGTAAATTTTACTCACTTTAAGCGCGATTTTACTCAAAAACCTGCATTCCGTCCCGGACAGGCTGGCCGCGCTGAAGGAGCTGCGGCGCGTGCTAAGGCCTGGGCAATTGCCTGAACGGTCGGTCGCTCCGCTTCCAACACGTATAGAATGTTGTCCTGGCCATGGCTTGGAACAAGGAAAATCGCGGCGTCAACGCGCTGAAAGACCCGGAAAAGGCCCGCGCCCTCGCCGCCCTCCTGCGTCGGGCCGTCACCCGCGAAGTCGATCAAAAAGAGCTGGTCGGGTTGCTGGAAGAACTGGATGGCGTCGCTGCGAAGGCGGAACGTCCATGAGCGTCAAAGACCCCTTCCAGCAGC
>NZ_VINQ01000154.1 GCF_008369105.1 Aquicoccus porphyridii
ACATCTGGCTGGCGCATTCGCGCAGGTATGGCGATCTGAAGGAAGCGCTGGTCCCGGTAGAGATTGCCCGCGTCACCCCGAGGCTGGCCATGCCGTTCGAGCCGGAAACCTGGCTGGCCGACCGCAAAGCCAGAATGGCTGACGCCGCGCATCGCCTGGCGCGTTCGGCAAAGGCCGGGGCAATCCCCGGTGGCTCTATCGAGGACGGCACCTTGAAAATCGACCGGCTGACCGCCGCGGTTCCCGAGGAAGCCGATGCGCTGGTTCTCGATCTCTATCGCCGCCTGCCGGAAGTCAGGGTCACCGATCTTCTGTTGGAGGTGGACGATGAGATTGGCTTCACCGAGGCCTTTACCCATCTGCGCACCGGCGTGCCCTGCAAGGACAGGATCGGCCTGCTGAACGTGTTGCTTTCCGA
>NZ_VINQ01000155.1 GCF_008369105.1 Aquicoccus porphyridii
AGACCCCGGACCAGGTGCTGACCTTCAACCTGCAGGACTACCGCAAGGTGCTGGCGACCGGCACCACCCAGGTCAACGAGGATGGCACCTTCTTCATGCAGGTGCCGCCGTATGCCAATCCCTTGTAGGCCGGCCCGCACAGTTGGCCTGGAGTCCGCCGGCGCGAGTGTTTATCCTCGCGCCTTTGTCCTTCCACGATGAGGTAACCCCATGGCACGACCGCTGGCGATGATCGCCGCCCTTGGCGAGAACCGCGCGATCGGCATCGACAACCGCCTGCCCTGGCGCCTGCCGGCCGACCTCAAGCATTTCAAGGCGATGACCCTCGGCAAGCCGGTGATCATGGGGCGCAAGACCTGGGACTCGCTGGGTCGGCCGCTGCCGGGCCGGCTAAACCTGGTGGTCAGCCGCCAGGCC
>NZ_VINQ01000156.1 GCF_008369105.1 Aquicoccus porphyridii
CGCAGACGAAGGCTCGCATGTTTTGCAGGGTGTCCATCGACGGGGCCTCCTAGGCACGCGCAGAAGTGTGTCAGATTGTTGCGAGGGCGGATTATTTCACATTACGCAATAAACAATCGCACTTGAGCCAGCTTATCAGCAGCCGCCAGCCTCTTAAAATTCATCGGCCCCCGAGCGCACGAACGCTCGAGCGGGTTGAACGGCGCCCGTACCGTTCAAATTCCGTGCTTCGCCCCTCCAGGATCAGACAACGTGCCGCGTGCTCTCAGGAAGGAACTGACCTTGGTCGGCTCCTTCGTCGGTTTTCTCGTCGTTTTCTCCGCAATATCCGGTTGTGTCAGTACAGGCGATATCGCCCCCGAGGCCGCCACGCTCGACGCCAACGCCCTGGCCACCGACCATGCGATCCAGGCTGCC
>NZ_VINQ01000157.1 GCF_008369105.1 Aquicoccus porphyridii
CAGGGGCTCTCGAACTCGAAGCGACCGTTGACCGGCTCGGCCAGTTGGATGCGCAACGCCGGCCAGGTGGAGCGTTGCGGCGCCGGCGGGGTTTCCAGTCGGCGACCGTCGCGCACCACCAGTTCGCCGCCGGCCTCTGCATAGTCGAAGACGAACAGCAGGGTGCGCGAAGTCTTGGTCGTGCAGTCGCTGCGCGCCAGGCAATCCTGCGGATCGGCGGGATCACGCGCTACGCTCGGCGACGCGGCCTCCTCGACGTCGCGGGACGGCGTGTGCAGGCCAGCGCAACCGGCCAGCAGGAGGAACGGCAGGGTCAGGAGCCAGCGGCGCATCGGATTTCCCCGGGACGGATGTGCAAGAGCCCCGACCAGCGGGGCTCCCGTTCGAACGAAGGCGCTTAGTTGACCTTCGGATCCA
>NZ_VINQ01000158.1 GCF_008369105.1 Aquicoccus porphyridii
CCGCATCCTGGGCCTGCAGGGTCTGCTCGGCCTGTTCCAGCATCGCCGCGGCGTCCAGCAGCGGCACGATCTGCACCTTGTCCTTGTGCCAATCGCTGTGCAGCTCACTGACCCGGCCGGCGCTGTAGCGGGCCTTGAGCAACCGCTGGTCCTCATAGCTGACGTCGAAGCCCTGGGCGCGGATGAAATGGTCGCGGCGCAGGCGTGCGTCTTCGGTCAGGCCATCCTTCAGCGCCAGTGCGCCGCCTTCCACCTTGTAGTGGGCCCAGCGTCGTTGCGCCCAGGCGATCGCCTGGGCCAGCAGGAAACGGCCCAGCCCGCGGTTCAAGGGTTCAAGGCTGAGCCCGGCGTCCGAGCCGAAACGCACTTCCTTGTTGCGATGATCGGCCCAGACCTCCAGCAGGTTCTGCTCCTTG
>NZ_VINQ01000159.1 GCF_008369105.1 Aquicoccus porphyridii
GCGTCTGTGATTAGCGCTATAGGCCTTGCTGGGCGTGGGTTTAAGGTGGATTCGTTGGTGTCGCGGGACGGTGGGATGAGGGGCTGACGATTGGTCGCGGGGACTATTGGGGGAGGGGCTGGGTGTAGCTTGCGGGCAACCCGTCGCGACGGTTCCCCCTGGAGCGAGACGCCTTCGCGGCATCACTGTCGCTCGACCCGCTGCGCGACGATTCGACCTCCTGCCGGGGCGAGTTAGCTCCCCCATCGTCTGGAGGGCAAGCATGACAAACCTCTACGTGGCGGATCCTGGTTCCGTAGGGCGAATAACCGCTTGCGGTTATCCGCCGGTTCTCCGGGACAGCGGCGGATAACGCCCCTGGCGTTATTCGCCCTACAGGACTTGCCGTATGTGGGCGGAAGCTCCATGCCTGTGGG
>NZ_VINQ01000160.1 GCF_008369105.1 Aquicoccus porphyridii
TCGACATGCTCGACGAACTGATCGCCGAGGGTCGCCGGGTCCTGCTGTTCTCGCAGTTCACCTCGATGCTCGCGCTGATCGAGGACGCCCTGCGCCAGCGCGGCGTCGACTACGTCCTGCTGACCGGCGAGACCCGCGACCGCCGCGCCCCGGTACAGCGCTTCCAGAGCGGCAAGGTGCCGGTGTTCCTGATCAGCTTGAAGGCAGGCGGGGTCGGCCTCAACCTGACCGCGGCGGACACCGTGATCCACTACGATCCCTGGTGGAACCCGGCGGTGGAGAACCAGGCCAGCGACCGCGCCTACCGCATCGGCCAGGACAAGCCGGTGTTCGTCTACCGGCTGATCGCCCGCGGCACGGTGGAAGAGAAGATCCAGCACCTGCAGCAGGAAAAGGCCGCCCTCGCCGACGGCCT
>NZ_VINQ01000017.1 GCF_008369105.1 Aquicoccus porphyridii
CGACGACTGCGTCTCTGATTTTCATACCCAATCCTTCTTTCTGTCCACCAGTTGCTCAAAGGTACGCAGCCTACTGAAAGAAGGCAATCAGCAGCAACTCGCCAATGCTGCCATTCGTCCATGCCGCAGCATTAGTCGAAGAGGGCTCTTTTCAGGCATTCTCTGCGCGCCGTCCTAATGGCCGCTTCAGTGACACTGGCGCGCGAGACGCGCCAGGTGCAAGGCAAGCCATTCTGACAAAAAGCCAGATTCTGCGCTGTGTGGGATTTATCATCCTGTTTGAAATGGAATTTCGTTGTCTTAAAGGCAGAACGTTGTGACAATTTTCATTCCACCGGAAAGCACCAGACAGTTTTGCCTTTGGGGTCAGGGGTTTTGCCTTTGCGGCCTTTCCATCCCGCGAATGACGGCATGGCGGGTTCAAACGGGCCTCGATCTCAAGGCATTGTCCGGGGCGGCCCGGCCTATGCGTCTCCTTGGGAGCGCGCCCGCGCGCCGGGCGCCCAATCCGCCTTGTCCAGCCGCCAGAACCGCTTTTCGCTGACCCCGACGGGTGTGAAGCCGGCGCTTTCGGCGAGGCGGGCAGCGACGACATTGCCGGGCGCGGTGTCGGCCGTGAGGGCCTTCAGCGGAAAACAGGTGAACGCCCAGTCTATGATCGCTTCCGAAATCTCGATTGCAAACCGATGTCTTCCCCAGTAGCGGCGCGCAAGTTCTATCCCGAAATCCGCCGTCTCGGCCCCGGGAGTTTCCATCCTTATGCCACAGCTCCCGATCAGGCGGTCATCCTCGGCCGCATGGCATACGGCCAACTGGTAATGCGTGCGCGGGGTCTCTGCCTGCCAGTCGATGAATTTCCGGAACACGGCGCGCGCATGCTGCGCGCCACGTTCGTCCGCGGTGTGGTGGATCGCGAACCCGGGATCGGTTTGATAGCGTATGAACTCCGGTTCATCGGCGGGTGAATAATCGCGAAGATGGAAGCGATCGGTTCGGATCGGCAGGGCAGGGGGTTTGTACATTCTCGAAATATGATGCCTTTTCATGGGCTTGAAAACCCCGGTCGGCTTGATGCGGCTGCGGCACCCGTCATTGGCGCCGACAAGTGTCATCATGCCTGTCTCGATGCACAGCAATGGCTGTTGGCGGGATTGGCGCGCGGCTTTGCATCACGGCGAAAGCGTTGACTGCCTTTCGAGCCGAGGTGCGAATCGCTTTGAGCGGCCGGTATTGGCGGGGCGCGAGCCGGGTGGCAAAGGCTTGCCTTGCCCGGGCCGGGTCGCGTAACCAGTATGGAGCAGGGCCAGACGCAGGGGCGGGACATGAAACCGGAACACAGGCAGATCGCCTGCCAGACGCTTTTGCTGACAAGCGTGCCGGAGGGCGAGGTCGACCGAATCCTGTCCGAAGCGCATGTGACGCGGTTCGACCGCGGGCAGACGATCTTCCTCCAGGGTGAAACCGCGAACGCGATCTATATCGTGCTCGACGGCTGGGTCAAACTCTACCGCATCGCGGCCAACGGCGCCGAGGCGATCGTCGGGGTCTTTACCCGCGGGCGCAGCTTTGGCGAGGCGGTGGCCTTTCGCAAGGATGTCTACCCGGTTTCGGCCGAGGCGGTGACGCCCTGCACGCTGATTCGCGTCGAGGCCGACAGCTATCTGCGCGGGGTGCGCAATTCGCCCGAGACGGCAATCGCGATGCTGTCCTCGACCTTCGCGCATCTGCACAGCCTGGTGTCGCAGCTCGAGGCGATGAAGGCGCGCACCGGGGCGCAGCGGGTGGCGGAATTCCTGTGCGAACTGGCGCCATGCGACGACGGGGCCTGCGAGGTGACGCTGCCGTATGACAAGGTGCTGATCGCCGGGCGGCTGGGGATGAAGCCCGAAAGCCTGAGCCGTGCCTTTGCCAAGCTCAAGCCCGAGGGCGTGACGATCCAGCAGAACAAGGCCCGGATCGCGGATGTCGGGCGGCTGCGAACCTATGTCGAGGAAGATCCCGCGAACGCCTGGAACCGCTGAGACCCGGCCCCACCTGCTCACGGCAGGGGCGAAACGCCGATCACGGGCAGGTGCAGATACCACAGCAGCGCCCATGTCCCGATCGCCAGCGCAAGGCGGGCCACCGAAGGCCCCGACGCCGGGCGCCAACGCCCCGAGATCAGCGCGGCAAAGGGCACAAGCCCGGTGTGGCGCGCGGCGCGGTCAAACCCGTCGGCCCCCATCTCGCGCCGTCGCCGCGCCTCGACGATCCACATGCCCAGCGCCGAGAACCCGGCGAAGGTGCCGAACAGGATCGCATGGGCGAGATCGCCATTGGCCCCGAGATGCGCGCATGACCACAACAACAGCGCCCAGAGCAGCGGTTGCCGGGTGAGTCCGGCAATGCCGGGGCGGTCGGGGTCGAAATCGCCCTTGCGCCCCTCGAAGGCAAAGGGGTTGGGCGCGCCAATCGCGAAAACGGCCAGCGCCACCGCAAGCGGCATGGCGAGGTTCACCGCCCAGCGCGCCGCCAGCGTCTGATCCCACAGCGGCACGAACGGCGCGCGCCCGGCGGCCACGATCACCCAGGCCAGGAGTGCCAGCGAGGCGAGGCTGAAGAGCGCGGTATAGCCGCGCGCCCCCAGCACCCGCACCAACCCCTCTTTCACTCCCAGCGCGGCGGGAATGCGGTGCGACGCCATGAAAAGCACCATGGCGAGTGCGAATTCGATCCATCCCATCTGGTCCTGCCTTTCCCTCGCGTGTCGGTGACACCCCTATGCGCACCCCCCGCCTGTCGGTCTTAACGAAAGTCAAGGCGCGTGGCGGCAATGTCATGTTCACGTTTTCGTGCCTCACCAGCGCAACGGAGAATATGACATGACAACCCCAAATGCGAAGAAAGCAAGGACCACGGGCATTGGCCTGGGCTTTGGCTTTTCGCTGCTTCTGTCGTCGGTCGCTCAGCCGGTCTTCGGGCAGGAACTGCCGACCATGTCCGAAGACGCCTTTGAAGGTGCCAAGCAAACCTATTTCGAGCAATGCGCGGGCTGCCATGGCGTGTTGCGCAAGGGCGCAACCGGCAAGCACCTGCTGCCCGAGGTCAAGGTCAAGAACGACGACGGTACAGAAACGGTGACTGGCACGCTCAAACTCGGCCAGGACCGCCTCGAGCGGATCATCACCTGGGGCACCGAAGGCGGGATGAACAATTTCGACGGCATCCTGACGCCCGAGCAGATCACCGACCTGGCCACCTATATCCAGATCGACCCGCCGAAACCGCCGGAAATGTCGCTCGCCCAGATGAAAGAGACCCGCAAGGTCTATATCGAGCCCGAGGATTACCCGACCGAGCCGCTGCATGGCCGCAACTGGGAAAATTTCTTTGTCGTCATCGAACGTGACGTGGGCAAGGTGGCGGTGATCGACGGCGACACCAAGGAAGTGCTGGTGCATATTCCGACCGGATATGCCGTGCACGTTCTCAAGGCGTCCGAGCATCACAGCATCAACGAGCCCGAGAATCCCGGCCGCTTCTGGTACACCATGGGCCGCGACGGCAAGATGACCAAGATCGACCTGTGGCAAAAACCCGAGAACATGCTCGTCGCCGAGGTCAAGATCGCCTATGACGCCCGCGACGTGGCGGTGTCGGGCGATGGCAAATACGTCATCGGCGGGGGCTACTGGCCGCCGCATTTCGCGATCGTCGATGCCGAAACGATGGAGCCGAGAAAGGTCGTCTCGACCCGTGGCATGAACGTCGACGGCGAATATGTCGAGGAAAGCCGCGTTGCCGCGATCTATACCACCCCGCACGAACCGACATGGGTGGTCGCGATCAAGGAGCTGGGCCAGATCTGGCAGGTCGATTACAGCGATATCGACAACCTGCGGATCGACAAGATCGACAATTCCAAGTTCCTGCATGACGGGTTCTTCGACCCGACCGGCCGGTATTTCCAGATCGCGGCGAACGCCTCGAACCAGATGGTCGTGGTCGACACCAAGACCCGCAAGCTCGAAGCGACGATCGACACCAAGGCCCTGCCGCATCCCGGCCCCGGCGCCAACTGGATCGACCCGAATTGCGGCCCGGTAGGCGGCACCACGCACCTTGGCACCGGTTACGTGACCGTTTGGGGCAACGACCCGGTGAACCGTGCCGACGACGCCTGGAAGATCTGCTACGAGGTCGAAACCGACGGACCCGGGCTCTTCATCCGGACCCACCCGAACAGCGATTATGTCTGGGCCGATCAGACGCTGCATCCGGAGCCGGAAATCCAGCAATCGGTGCAGGTCATCTCGAAAGAGACTGGCGAGATCGTCAAGACGATCCAGTTGACCGAAACCGAGGGCTACGTGGCCGTTCATTTCGAGTTCAACCAGGATGGTTCGGAAGTCTGGGCCTCGGTCTGGAACCGGAAGGATTCGAAGACCGACAACGGTGAAATCGTGGTCTTCGACGCCCAGACGCTGGAAGAGAAATACCGGATCAAGGGCCTGTTTGCGCCCACCGGCAAGTTCAACGTCTACAACCGGTCGAACCACAAGACCTGAGGCCAAGCCGTGCATCGGGGGGCGGTGACAGATCGCCCTCCGTTTCATCCGCCCGCCCGGTGGCCGCACCCCCGGTGCGGAACCGCCCGTAAACTGGACAGAGCGTTATTCACATGACAGACGAAACCCAAAAGAAGCCCGGTCGCATGTGGCGCCGCTGGATCTGGTTCGGCGTGCCGATCGGCGGCGCAGCCGTGGCCTTCATCGTCGGCATCGTCTTCTGGGGCGGGTTCAACACCGCCATGGAAGCCACCAACACCAAGGAATTCTGCATCTCGTGCCACGAGATGCGCGACAACGTGTTCCTCGAATACGAACACACCATCCACCACGAGAACCGCTCGGGCGTGCAGGCCACCTGTTCGGATTGCCACGTGCCCGACCCGTGGATTCACAAGATGGTGCGCAAGGTCAAGGCATCGAAAGAGCTCTTGGGCTGGGCCACGGGCAAGATCAACACGCCCGAGAAGTTCGAGGCGCATCGCCTCACCATGGCGCGCAACGTCTGGGAAACGATGAAACAGACCGACTCGCGCGAGTGCCGCAACTGTCACACGCTCGAAAGCATGAACCCGCGGTTCCAGGCGCCGCGCGCGCGTCAGCAGCACCTGACCGCGATGGAAACCGGCCAGACCTGCATCGACTGTCACAAGGGCATCGCCCACAAGGACGTGCGCAACCTCTTGCCCGAGGACGAGCTTGAGGCACTGGAAGCGCCGAACCCCGCCCATATCAAGGAAGTGCCGACGAGTTTTACCGACGGGCTGGCCTATATCCAGAAGATCGAGGCCGAGGAGGCCGAACGCGCCGCCGCCGCCGCGAAGGCCGCCGAAGAGGCCGTCGAGGCGCGCATCGCGTCCGCGGTGCAACGCGCCATGGCCGAGGCCGAGGGCACATCGGAGGCCGCCGCCGGTGACGGGCCGGGTCGCGCGATCGACTGGTCGGCCATTCCGGTGGTCAAGGTCGGGCTGTTCTATCCCGGCCAGGCGTCGTGGGAATGGGTGCTCAACGGCAAGACCCATGGCGGCGCGCGCGCCTTTACCAAGGGCGGCGACAATTGCTCGGTCTGCCATTCCAAGGAAACACCCGCCATGGGCGCCAGGATCGTGAGCGGCGAAACCGCCGAAACCACGCCGATCTCCGGCAAGCGCGGCGCGGTCGAGCTTGACGTGCAGGCCGCCCATGACGGTGAGATGCTGTATCTGCGCATGACATGGAAAGACACGCCGCATGTGCCCGTGCCGTTCATCGAGGGCGGCAAGATGGACCCCGACAACAAGGTCAAACTGGCGATGATGGTGATGGGCGATGGCGTCGAGCACGGGGAACAGGCCGGGTGCTGGGCCAGTTGCCATATCGACAGCCGCACCATGCCCAACACGCCCGAAAGCACCGGCGATCTCGACGAGCGTCTCGGCGGTCATGGCTACGTGCAGAAATACATCCCCGAAAGCCGCACCAAGATCGAGCTGCGCGGCCGCAACCGCCCGATGGGTGGCTGGGACATGCTGCAAAGCGAAGACGACCTTGCCGCTTTCCTCGAAAACGGCACCTTCATGGACCTCACCCGCGTCGACGCCACGGGCGCGCCGCAACGCGGTTACCTGCTCGAAAGCCGTCACGAGAATGCGGGCCACCCGGTCGAGGCGCAGGCCACGCTTGATGGCGACACATGGACCATGGTCATCGCCCGCCCGCTGGCGGCGACCGGCCCCGGCGAGATCGCGATCGAACCGGGCAAGGTCTATACCGTGGGCTTCGCGCTGCATGACGATCACAGCGCCGCGCGGTTTCACCATGTCTCGCTCGATCTGCGGCTCGCGCTTGACGATGCGTCGGTCGAGTTGAACGCGACGCAACCCTGAGCTCCCTCAGGGCAGGCGGGGTTTTCCCTGCCCGCCTGCCTGCCCCCGGTCCGGCCCCTCGCAAGGGGGCCGGGCCATTTGCCATCGCTCGCCCCGACCGGGATCGAAAGGAGACCCGCCATGCGCAAGATCATTTTCGCCTGCCTTCTGCCCGTCGCGGCGCTGGCCGGTGGCGGCGCGGCCGACGAGGCCCAACCGCACCTGCAAGGTGACGGCGTGGTGATCGACGGCACGCTCTTCACCCAAGAGGACATCGACAAGGGCGCCGCGATCTTCATGCGGCGCTGCTCGCAATGCCACGGGCTCGACCGCACCAACTACAAAGCGCCATGGCTCAACGGTATCTTGGGTCGCCCCTCGGCCAGCGTCGCGGATTGGGCCTATTCCGAACCGTTTCGCGCATGGGGCGGGGTCTGGACGGTCGAGAGCCTGAGGGCGTGGCTGACTAGGCCGCAGGACATGATTCCCGAAACCGAGATGAATTTCGGCGGGTTCCGCCGCCGCACCGAGGATCGCGACAACGTCATCGCCTTCCTGGTCGCGCGCGCGCTGGCCGAAGGGATCGAAGGTGCTGACCCGGCTTCCGACTGATCCACCGCCCCCGCGCTTAACGAAAGTCAAGGTCGGCCCCGGCCCGATCGGCGACGATAAACCAACATCACATCGGGAGACAGCGATGAAAGATCTCAGCCAGGGCCGTGTGTTGCTTGTGGGGGCCGGACCGGGCGACCCCGAACTTCTGACCGTCAAGGCGCTCAGGGCGATCCAGACTGCCGATGTGGTGGTGTTCGACCGCCTCGTCAGCCCCGAGATCATGGCGCTGATCCCCGACACCACGCGGCGGATCGACGTCGGCAAATCCCCCAAATGCCACAAGCTGCCACAGGACGACATCAACGCGCTCTTGGTCGCGCTGGCCAGCGACGAGCTGATGGTGGTGCGGCTCAAGGGCGGTGATCCGCTGATCTTCGGGCGGGGCAGCGAAGAGGCGGCGGTGCTGCGCAAAGCGGGCATCGACTGCGATTACATCCCCGGCATCACCTCGGCGCAGGGGGCGTCATCCTCGACCGGCGTGCCGCTCACCCATCGCGGGCTGGCCACCGGCGTGCGCTATGTCACCGGGCACCGCGCGGCCGATGCGCGGCTCGATCTCGACTGGCCAAGCCTCGCCTGCGCCGACACCACGTTGGTGTGTTACATGAGCGCGATGAACATCGCCGAAATCGCGTTCGAACTGATGCGCCACGGCCTGCCCGCGACGACCCCGGTGCTCAGCGTCGCCTCGGCCACCACCCCGCGCGAGGCGCGCATCGTCTCGACCCTTGGCGGGATCGCCGCCGATGTCGCCATGCATCGGCCCGAAGCCCCGGTTCTCTTCATCATCGGGCGGGTCGTCTCGCTCTATGGCGCGCTGCCCGACGCGGCGGTGCTGAGGGCGCAAAACTATGCCTGATCCGCGCGCCCTGCTTGCCGCGCTCGTTCTCGCCACGGGCGCACATGCCACCGATTCTGGCCCGACCGGGGCCGAGGCGGCATGGCTCGAGCACCTGGTCATCCAGGATTGCGGCTCGTGTCACGGGCTGCGTTTCAAGGGCGGGCTGGGCAGCCCGCTCACCCCCGAGGCGCTGGCCCATCACGACGGGCCCGAAACGCTGGCCCATATCATTCTCGACGGTATCCCCGACACCGCGATGCCGCCATGGCGCGCGCTTCTGACCGAGGAACAGGCGCTGTGGATCGCCCGTTACCTGATCGACCCCGACGCCCGAGACAAGGAGTAGCCATGTCCCGCTTTCTCGTCCTCATGTCCTTTGTCCTGCTGTTCGCGGCAGGCAAATCCATCGCCGAACCGGCGATGCCCACCGGCGCGCTGGGCGTGGTGATCGAACGCGCCACCGGGTCGGTCCTCATCATCGACCGGATGCAGCACGAGGCCATCGACCGGATCGAGGGGCTGGGCGATCTGTCCCACGCCTCGGTCAACTTCTCGCCCGATGAGCGTTTTGCCTATGTGTTCGGCCGCGATGGCGGGCTGACCAAGATCGACCTCTTGGAACGCCGCATCGCCAAACGCATCATCCAGGGCGGCAACTCCATCGGCGGGGCGATCTCGGACGACGGCGCGCTGGTCGCGGTGTCGAATTACGAACCCGGTGGCATTCGGGTGTTCGACGCCGACACGCTCGACATGGTGGCCGACATCCCGGCGCAATCGAAAACCGTGGGCCTCGTCGAACTGCCCGGGCGGCGCTTTGCCTGGGCTGGGTGGGAAAGCGGCGATGCCTACATGGCCGACCTTTCGGGGCCCGAGCCGGTTGTCACCCGGCTGGGCGCGACCGGGGCCAACCCCTATGACGCGGTGCTGTCGGGTGACGGGCGGCATTTCGTGGTGGGGCTCTTCGGTGAACAGGGCCTTACGCTTTTCGACATGTGGGAGGATGCGCCGGAACCCGTCCGCTTCCTGTCGGATTACGGCAAGGAGGGCGAGGACATGCCGGTCTACAAGATGCCCCACCTTCAGGGCTGGGCCTTTACCGAGGGGCAATTCGCCCTGCCCGCCGTGGGCCGGCACGCGGTGCTCTGGGTCAACCGCGACACGCTGGCCGAGACCGCCCGCACCAAGACCCATGGCCAGCCGATCTTCGTGCTCTCGCAACCGGCCAGCCCCTATGCCTGGGTCAATTTCGCCTTGCCGCATAACGACACGCTTCAGGTGATCGACAGCCGCACCCACGCGGTGGTCGCAACCCTTAAACCCGGCGCGGCGGTGCTCCACATGGAGTTCAGCCCCCGTGGGCACGAGGTCTGGGTGTCGTCGCGCGATGACAACAAGATCATCGTCTACGACACCCACCGCCGCGCGGTGAAAGCCGAGATCCCGGCGCAAAGCCCCTCGGGCATCTTCTTCACCGCCCGCGCCCACAGAACGGGACTCTGAGCCATGACACCCCGGATCGACCCGACCGATGCGCGGCTCTTGCAAGAGTATCAGCGCGATTTCCCGCTGGTGCCCGCGCCCTTTGCCGCCATCGCCGCCGATCTGGGCCTTGCCGAAGACGACGTGCTCGACCGCCTGCGCCGCCTGCAGGGCGAGGGCAAGATCGCCCGCGTCGGTGCCACGGTGCGCCCCAATACCGCCGGGGTCTCGACGCTGGCGGCACTCGCGGTGCCCGAAACGCGGCTGGACGAGGTGGCAGCGATCGTGAGCGCGGAACCCGGCGTCAATCATGCCTATCACCGCGAGAACCGCTGGAACCTGTGGTTCGTCGCCACCGCCGCCAACCGGATCGACCTTGCGACGACGCTCGACCGGATCAGGCGGCGCAGCGGGCTCGGACTGCTTGATCTGCCGCTGGTGCGGGCCTTCAACATCGACCTCGGCTTCTGCCTTGACGGGGGGCGCCATTCCATGGGTCGCGCGCATGCGCCTGACCTGTCCGCGCTGACCGAGGGCGACCGCCCGTTACTGCATGCGCTGTCACAGGGTCTGGCGCTCGACCGCGCGCCCTTTGCTGCGCTGGGCCGTGACCTCGACCTGCGTGAGACACAGGTCATGATCCGGATTGCCACGCTCTTGCGCGCGGGCATCCTCACCCGCCTGGGCGTGATCGTGCGGCACCGCCCGCTGGGCTGGTCCTCGAACGCGATGGTGGCCTTTGATCTGCCCGACAGCCTGATCGAGGCGGCGGGCTTCGCACTCGCCCGGCATCCGGGCGTCACCCTGTGTTATCAGCGCCGCACCGCGATGGGGCTCTGGCCCTATGGCCTTTTCTGCATGATCCACGCCCGCAGCCGGTCCGAGGCGCAGGGCATCCTTGACGGCGTGCGCGCCCTCCCGAGCCTGCGCGGCACCCCGCATCAGGTCATGTTCTCGCTGCGCTGTTTCAAACAGACCGGCGCGCGCCTGACCCGGCAGGAGGACGCGGCATGAGCGACCGGGCCCGCCCCGTCCCTTTGCGCGCCGTGATCGTGGCGCACGGAAGCCCCTCGAACCCCGACCCGCAGGACCGCGCGATGCGGGCGCTGGCGGCGTCGGTCGCCCGGCACCTGCCCGGCGCGGATGTCGTGGGCGTGACGCTCGCCAGCGAGGGCCGGTTCGAGGCGGCGCTGGACAGTGCCGCAGAGGGGCAGGGCGCGCCCCTCGTCTATCCCTTCTTCATGGCGCGCGGATGGTTCACCGAAACCTTCCTGCGCCGCCGCACGGGCAACCGGCCCGGGTGGCAAATGGCACCGTTCGGGCTT
The DNA here is from genome assembly GCF_008369105.1 of Aquicoccus porphyridii. GTDB lineage: Bacteria > Pseudomonadota > Alphaproteobacteria > Rhodobacterales > Rhodobacteraceae > Aquicoccus > Aquicoccus porphyridii. Next base: position 10,655 of record NZ_VINQ01000017.1, read on the forward strand.
GAACCCGGACTGCCCGATCTGGCGGCCGGCACCCTGCGCAAGACGCTGGCCGAACAGGCATGGGCGGCGGGGGATACGACCCTGTTCCTCGCCGCCCATGGCAGCCGTTCGAACCGCGCCAGCCGCGACAGCGCCCTGCGCGCGGCCCCGGCCATCGCAAAGATGGCGGGCATGGCCCGCGTCCGCGTCGGGTTCGTCGAGGAAGCGCCTTTTCTTGCCGAGACCGCGCGCGATCTGGGCCAGGCGATCTGCCTGCCGTTCTTTGCCCTGCCTGCCGGCCATGTCACGGAGGACATTCCCGAGGCATTGGCCGAGGCGCGTTTCGACGGGCCGGTCCTGCCGCCCTTTGTCGACCATCACGATGTCGGCGCGCTCATCGCGGCAAGCCTTGCCCGCGCGGCGCGCGCAAGGCGGGCGGCATGAACCTGCACAGCCGCAAGGGATTTCTCAGGCTCTGCGCCTGGCTCTATCCGTTCACCGCCGCGGCAGTGGCGATCAACCTCTTTCTCTTGTTCCTGATGCTTCAGGCGCTGGGCGTGCCCGCCATGCCGCCGCTGGTCGCGGTGATCGTCGCCATCCCGCTTGGCATCCCGGCCACATGGGCCGCCGCCCGCTGGGTCCGCCACCTCATCGACGAGGCCGAACGCCGCCCCGGGCACCGTGATGACGGGGCCTAGCGCCTGTTGCCAATCAGCGCCGGTTCCTTCTCACGATCTTCCATAAACCAAACAGGAACATCGCCGCGCCGATGATGAAGGTCGGGACGAAGAATTGAAGGGCCTCCCAATCACCCCAGGCGAGTGTGACGCCCCGGCATCCGGTCGTGTTCATCCCGCAGGCCAGCGCATTGAGATACCACCACGCGGCAAAAGTGATGGCGAAAATCACTGCGCCGAAGAACATCAGCAATGCGGATTTCACGATTGACCTCTCAAAGGGTTCGTTGCCTGTAATGAACCATCAAACACCGGCGCGCGCCCGGGTGTAAAGCCCATGAACGGCGACGGCACGCGGTGAAAGGTGCAAGATGAGACCTAACCCCGAAACGGCAACGCCCGGCCCAGCGTGATCTCTTGCGGTGAGATCCGGCAATCGAACACCATCACCTCGACCCCCGCCGCCCGTGCCCGCTCCAGCCCGGCGGCATAGTCGGGGTCGATATCGCCCGCGATGCCAACGCGCGCGCAGTCGGTGCGCTGCACGAGGTAGAGCATCACCGCCCGCGCCCCTGCCTGCGCCACTTTCGACAGTTCTTCGAGATGCCGCAGCCCCCGCGCGGTGCGCGCATCGGGAAACTCGGCCAGCCCCGCCTCGCGGCACAGCGTCACGGATTTCACCTCGACGTAAACATCCGGCCCCGCCCCCGAAAGCAGGAAATCGACGCGGCTTTTCTCGCCATATTTCACTTCCGGCCGCACCATCGGCGCCCTGAGCCCCGGCACCTCGCCCGCGATCAGCGCCGATTTCAGCGCCCGGTTCGGCACCGAGGTATCGACCCCGGTGAAATGGCCGTTTTCATGATCGACAAGCCGCCAGCCGTATCCGAGTTTCTTCCTCGGATCGTCATTGGGTTCCACCCAGATTTTCATGCCTTCCCCGGCCAGCCCCATCATGGAGCCCGGATTGGCACAATGCGCCACAACCTCGCGCCCGTCCTCCAGCCGTATGTCGGCCAGAAACCGTTTATAGCGCCGGATCAGCCGGGCCGGTTCAAGAGGGGTTTGAAAGCGCATGGGCTTGGGCCTATACCGACCCCACGCATCGTTCAAGTGCGCCACGCGAAGGAGGCCCCATGCCCAACCCCACCGCCGCCATGCTTGTCATCGGGGATGAAATCCTCTCGGGGCGCACCCGTGACGCCAACATGCATCACCTTGCGGGGGCGCTGACCAAGCACGGCATCGACCTCAAGGAAGTGCGCATGGTCTCCGACGATGCCCCCGCCATCACCGCGGCGGTCAGGGCGCTCAGCGCCGGGTTCGACCATCTCTTCACCTCGGGCGGCATAGGCCCCACCCATGACGACATCACCGCCGATTGCGTCGCCGCGGCCTTTGGCCGCGCCATCGACATCCGCGACGACGCCCGCGCCGTCCTTCAGGCCCATTACGACCGCACCGGCACCGAGCTGAACGAGGCGCGCCTGCGCATGGCCCGCATCCCCGACGGGGCGACGCTCATCGACAACCCGATCTCGGCGGCGCCGGGGTTCACCATCGAGAACACCCATGTCATGGCCGGTGTGCCACAGATCTTCGAGGCGATGGTCGCCTCCGTCCTGCCCACGCTCACCGGCGGTGCGCCGCTTCTGAGCCAGAGCCTGCGCATAGAGCGTGGCGAGGGCGACATCGCCGGCCCCCTGCGCACGCTGTCCGAGGACTTCCCCGATCTCTCGTTCGGCTCCTACCCCTATTCGCATTCCGGGGCGTTCGGCGCGCATATCGTGATCCGCGGTCATGACGGCGCGCGGCTCGATGCGGCGATTCAGGCGCTTTCAAGGTTGTTCCCCGATGATGCTTCCTGATGTTCAGACGCTTTACGGCGTGATCGACGGCACCTGGCCCGCCGCGCGCTATACCGAGACCCCCGCCTTCACCTTCCGCGAAGGGCAGGGCGGGGGCCAGCGGGTCAGCGCCACGACCGTCAAACGCCCGGTCACCGAGGACGAGTTGACCGAGGCCGAAGAGACCATGCGCAGCCTGGGCCAGCCCTGCCTTTTCATGATCCGCGCGGGGCAAGAGCCGCTTGACGCCCAACTTGCCGCGCGCGGCTATGACGTGGTCGATCCGGTCAACCTCCATGTCACGCCGATCGAGACCCTGACCGCCGAACCCCTGCCACCGGTGACCGCCATCCCGGTCTGGGAGCCCTTGGCGATCATGCACGACATCTGGGAAAAGGGCGGGATCGGGCCGGGGCGGGTCGCCGTGATGCACCGCGCCCAGGGCCCCAAGACCTCGATCATCGCGCGCTGGAACGACCATCCGGGCGGCGTGTGCTTCATCGCGATCCATGATCGGATCGCCATGGTCCACGCGCTTGAACTCCTCGCCCACCAGCGCGGACAGGGGCTTGGAAAATGGATGATGCGCCGCGCCGCATTCTGGGCCGCGGACCAGGGCGCCACGCATATCTCGGCCGTCTGCACCCAGGCGAACGTGGCGGCAAATGCGCTCTATGCTTCCCTTGGAATGACCCTTGTGGGACAGTATCACTATCGCAAACGGAAAGGCTGAACATGAGCAAGGACCAACCCACCGCCCTCGACCTGCCGATGGTCGATCCGCTGCCCGAAAAGACGCAGAAATATTTCGATATCTGCCAGGACAAGCTGGGCCTCGTGCCCAACGTGTTGAAATCCTATGCCTTCGACATCGACAAGCTCAACGCCTTCACCGCGCTTTACAACGACCTGATGCTGGGCGACTCGGGATTGACCAAGCTTGAACGCGAAATGATCGCGGTCGCGGTCTCGTCGATCAACAAGTGCTTCTATTGCCTCACCGCGCACGGGCAGGCGGTGCGGGAATTGTCGGGCAACCCGATGCTGGGCGAGATGATGGTGATGAACTGGCGCGCGGCCGATCTCGACGATCGCCAATATGCCATGCTCGACTTTGCCGAGATGATGACCGTGGCAAGCCACAAGATCGAAGAGAAACACCGCGCCCGGCTGCGCGAGGTCGGATTCACCGACCGCGACATCTGGGACATCGCCAATGTCGCGGGCTTTTACAACATGACCAACCGCGTGGCCTCGGCCACCGACATGCGGCCGAATGACGAATACCACGCGCAATCGCGCTGAACCGGGCCGGGCCCTTGCCCGGATCCTGACACTGGGTCTGGGCCTCGTCCTTGCGGGCGGCCCCGCCCGGGCCGTCGATCTTGTCCTGCCGTCGAATGCGCGGCTCACCGCCGAGCGGCTCAGCGGCCAGGATAGCCATGTCCTTGCCACCGGCCCTGTCGTCGACGGCCAGGTCCCCACGATCACCGCCGAGGGGCAGGTGGCGCGCCGGGCCTGGCGGATAAATGCGCAGGGGCTGACCACGCTCCAGCTTCTGGCGCCGCTGCGCGCGCAACTGGTCAATGCGGGCTATGAAACCCTCTATGAATGCGCGGCGGCGGCCTGTGGCGGCTTCGATTTCCGCTTCGCGCTCGAAGTGATGCCCGCCCCGGACATGCATGTGGACCTGTTCGATTTCCGCTATCTCGCCGCCCGGCGCACCGACAGCGACGGACGCCAGAGCCATGTCGCGCTGTTGACCAGCCGCACCGCGACCGCGGGTTTCGTGCAGGTGGTCCAGATCGTGCCCCCGGACCGGGCGGCACCTCGAAGCGCGGAAGGCGACCGGCCCGCCCTTGGCCCGGCTGACCCGGCACAGACCGCGGACCCGGCACGGCCCGGCACGCCGCTGCCCCTCGTTGCCGCGCTCGAACGCGACGGCCACGCGGTTCTCTCGGATCTGACCTTCGAAACCGGGTCGTCCACGCTCGGGTCCGGCGATTTCGCCTCGCTCGCGGCGCTGGCCGACTATCTTCTGGCCGATCCCGCCCGCCGGGTCGCGCTTGTCGGCCATACCGATGCGGTCGGCGGGCTCGACGGCAATATCGCGCTGTCCAAGCGCCGCGCGACGTCGGTGCTCGAACGGCTCGCCACGGATTTCGGGGTGCCGCGATCGCAGATGGCGGCCGAAGGCATGGGTTATCTCGCGCCGCTTGCCTCCAACCTGGCGCCGGAGGGCCGAGAGATGAACCGCCGGGTCGAGGCGGTGCTGCTCAACACCGAATGATCCCGACGATCCCGACGGGCCTGTCCGCGACGAGGGATTGCGCCGCGGCTGCGCCGCGTCGCGGCGGGCCTCGCTTCGCTCGGCCCTGATGAGTATTTTTCCCAAGAAAGAGAGGGGGCGGTGCGGGGGCGTCGCTGCCCGGCGCACGGTGGATTAATGAATTTCCGGTTAACAGATGCCGCGCTGCGGCGGTGCACGCCGGGCAGCCGGGCGGCAGCCGGACATCACCCCCCGGTTCCAGGGGTGGTCACGGGCGTTAACCCCACCGCGCGCCGTGGCAGGACATTGGCAAGGAATACCGGGGGCTCACCAGTTGGTCGGCCCCTTGTCGGTGAACGTGTAGACCAGGAAATCGATGAAGGCGCGCACCTTGGGCTGGGTAAACCGGCCCGGCGGATAGACCGCGTAGATGCCCTGCGTCTCGACCGGAAGATCGGGGATCACGTCCTCGACCAGGCCCTTTTTCATCGCGTCGGCATAAAGAAAACTCGGCAGGTAGGCGATGCCAAGGCCGGAAACCGCAGCGTTCAGAAGGCTTTGCCCGTCATTCACGCTCAGCCACCCGGCGGTGCGAACCTGGCGTTTTTCGCCCGAGGGCGCGGTGATCTTCCACACGTTTCCGGCCGACTGGTTGGAATAATGCAAAAGCTTGTGTTCATTCAGATCGTCGATCCGCTCGGGCCGGCCATAGCGTTTGAAATACTCGGGGCTGGCGATCATCCGCTTGTTGGTTTCCGTGAGTTTGCGGGCGCGCAGGGTCGAATCTTCGAGTTCGCCAATGCGAATCGCCATGTCGAACCCTTCCGAGATCAGTTCGACGTAACGGTTGTTCAACACCATGTTAACCGTGATGTCGGGAAAATCGGCCAGGAAATCGCCCAGAATCGGGCTCAGGTGATTGACCCCGAAATCGGTCGCCACCGAGATCCGCAACAGGCCCGAGGGGTCCGACTGCATCGAGGAGACAAGCGCATCCGCCTCCCCCGCATCGTTGAGAACGCGCCGCGCGCGATCGTAATAGGCCAGCCCGATCTCGGTCGGGCTCACCCGGCGCGTGGTCCGGTTCAGCAGCCGCGCACCCAGCCGCGCCTCGAGCGAGGAGACATGTTTCGAGACGGCGGATTTCGAGATTCCCATCTTCTTGGCGGCATCGGTGAAACCGCCCTGATCCACGACTGTCGCAAAGGCTTCCATTTCGGTCAGACGGTCCATGCTCGATCCCTCGGTATCTTCCTGGTCAGCCCCGGTATGACCACAGAATAGGGCAGAATGCGGGCATGGATGCGATAATATCAGGGATTTGCCGCAGATCGTTGATGGTGCGGAAACAGGGAAACGGAGGTTTCCAAGGGCGACAAGACCCGCTTGCCACCTTGCCATGCAGAGGCTGACCGCCGCGCCGCCGCAAGCCGGAACGCATTGTTGTGAAAGGCATAAAGGCGCGCAATGGGGCCGTCAGTCCTCGTTGATGTCCTTGTCCCAGATGCGGGTCTGGCCCTTGCGCACGCCGACCACCTTGCGCATCACCAGCCACGCCACGAGCGAGAAGATCGCGAACATCAGCACGGTCATTGCAAGCGACCCGCCGAGCCATGCGGCCACACCACCACCGAGGAGCAGCAGGAACCCGATCACCGCCGCGCCCACGGCAAATCCGAGGAACACGTAACCGGGCGCCAGAACCTCGAGAATGGCCAGAACGATCGCCCCGGCCATCCAGACCCACCAGACATCCCAGCCCATCACTTGCCCCCCTTGAGCATCCGGAAGGCATCGGCAAAGGCATCGACCGCGTTGGCGGGCAGGATGACGGTCTGGTTGCCCGTGCCGTCGGCCACCTTGGCCAGCGCCTCGACCTGTTTGAGCGCGACGTTATACTGTGCCGCCTCCATGCCGTTGTCCTGGATCGCCGTGGCCACGACGCTCGTGGCATAGGCTTCGGCATCGGCGGTGACGCGCCGCGCCTTGGCGGCCTGTTCGGCGGCGTAAAGCTCGGCATCGGCCTGAAGCTCGACCGCGCGGCGCTGGCCCTCGGCCTCCATCACCACCGCGCGCCGGGCGCGTTCGGCGTTGAGCTGTTGCAGCATCGCCTGCCGCGTCGCCTCGTCGAGATTGACATCGAGGATCTCGGCCCGCGTCACCTCGATCCCCCAATTGTCGACGGCGTCTTCGACATTCGACTTGATCTCGGAGATCAGTTCCGAGCGGTTCGACTGCACCTCGTCGAGTTCCATCCGACCGATCGCGGCGCGCACGATCCCCGCCACCGTGGTGGCAATCGCGCCATCCACATCGCGAATGCGGTAGACCGTCTTTTCCGGCTCGATGATGCGATAGAACACGCTGGTCTCGACCTGAACCAGCACGTTGTCCGAGGTGATCGCATCCTGCATCGCATCGGGCAATTGCCGCTCGAGGATCGAAATCTTGTGCCGCACCCGGTCGAGAAACGGCACGATGATGTTGATCCCCGGCCCCAGAACCGCACGCAACCGCCCGAACCGTTCGACCACGTGCTTTTCCGATTGCGGCACGATTCGCACCCCCAGAAGGATGCAAAGGATGATGAATCCGGCAAGGAGCAGCCAGACAAGGCCGCTCCCCGTGGCTTCGGCCAGAATCTGATCGGGGGTCATGAGAACCATCCTTTCCAAACAACGAAAACCTGCCCCGATAATGGAGTTTTGTGCCGGAACGGAAAGCCAAACCGCAGCGAAAGGCGTATTTTCGCGATGCGCGCAGGGCTCTGGCGTGGCGCGGCGAAGGGGCGTATCCTGTGACCCATGCCCGCGCTTTGCCGTTCCTGCCTCCAGAGTTTTGACACAGGCCCGCGTTGTCCGGCCTGTCACAGCCCGCGTGTGAGAGAACATCCCGAGCTGTTCACGCTCTCCATCGCGCATATGGATTGCGATGCGTTTTATGCCTCGGTCGAGAAACGCGACAATCCCGACCTTGCCGCCAAACCCGTGATCATCGGCGGCGGGCGGCGCGGCGTGGTCTCGACCGCCTGCTATATCGCCCGCATCCGGGGCGTGAAATCGGCCATGCCGATGTTCCAGGCGCTGAAGCTCTGCCCCGATGCGGTGGTGCTGCCACCCCGGATGAAGCTTTACGCCGAGGTCTCGCGCGAGATCCGCGCGATGATGGAAGAGCTGACCCCCGCGATCGAGCCGCTGTCGCTCGACGAGGCGTTTCTCGATCTGACCGGCACCGCGCGGCTGCACGGACAGCCCCCCGCGGTGATGCTGGCGCGGCTGGTCAGGCGGATGAAGGACGAGCTGGGCGTGACCGGCTCGATCGGCCTTTCGCATAACAAGTTCCTCGCCAAGATCGCCTCGGATCTCGACAAGCCGAACGGGTTTTCCGTGATCGGCGAGGCGGAAACCGCCGGTTTTCTGCAGGACAAGCCGGTGCGGATGATCTGGGGCGTGGGGCAGGCGATGCAGGCGCAGTTGGACAATGCGGGCATCCACCGGTTTTCCGACCTGCTCAGATGGGACAAGACCGACCTGCATGCCCGGTTCGGCGCGATGGGGGATCGGCTCTATCACCTCGCCCGCGGCGAGGACCGGCGCCGCGTTTCGGCCAATGCGCCGGTCAAGTCGATCTCGAACGAGACCACGTTTTTCGAGGACACGTCCGATCCCGACCTGCTCGATGGCCATATCTGGCGGCTGGCCGAGAACGTGTCGGACCGGGCCAAGGCGCGCGAACTCGCGGGGCGGGTGGTGACGCTCAAGCTCAAGCGGGCCGATCACACGTCACTCACCCGCCGGGTGAGCCTGCGCGACGGCACGCAGATGGCCGACACGATCTATCGCACCGCGCGGGCGCTGTTTGATGCTGCTGGCGACCAGGGGCCTTACCGGTTGATCGGGGTGGGGATTTCCGACCTGATCACGGAGGCGGAGGCCGACCGCGCCCCAGACCTGCTCGATCCGGGCGCGGCCCGGCGGAGCGGGGCGGAACGTGCCAGCGACGCCATTCGCGCCCGGTTCGGCCCGGACGCGATCCGCAAGGGGCGCTCGCTGCGCTGAACGAGGGTTTGCGCCGCGGCTTCGCCCGCGTCGCGGCGGGGSCYCGCYTCGCTCGGCCCSGGKGGCCCGGGCGGSATGACCCCGGTATGTGCCCCGGCCCAGATGTCGGGCCGCGTGGCGGTGTCGGGAAAGTGAGTATTTTTCCCAAGAAAGAGACAGGGATGCGCGTGTCGGGGCAGGGTGCCGTTATCGTTGCTCTATCGGCACATAGGCACGGGTGTCCGGCCCGTCATAGAGCGTGAGGGGGCGGATCAGGATGTTCTTGCGCTGTTGCTCGATGCACTGGATCACCCAGCCGGGCATGCGCCCGATGGCGAAGATCGGCACGTAGAGATCCATCGGGATGCCATGCAACTGGTAGATCACGCCGGAATAGAAATCGACATTCACGTTGAGCCCGTGGCGGGCATAGGGCTGCATTGCCTCGACCACGGCTTGCAGGATCTCATACCATTCCGGCGCGCCCATTTCCTCGCCCAGCTTGCGCACGCCGTCGCGCATGTGGCGCGCGCGCGGGTCTTCGGCGCGATAGACACGGTGGCCGAACCCTGTCACCGCCTCGCGATTGGCGCGCTTTTGCTTGACATAGGCGGCGGCATTCTCGGGTTTGCCGATCTCGTGGACCATCTTCATCACGTCCTCGGCGGCGCCACCATGGGCCGGGCCCGCGAGGGTGGCGAGTGCGGTGACGATGGCGCCGTGCAGGTTGGCCTCGGTGCCCACGGTGACGCGGGCGGCAAAGGAGGAGGCGTTGGAGCCATGCTCGGCGTGCAGGATGAAATCGACATCCGCCAGCCGCGCGGCATCGGTGCTGGGCTTTTCGTCCTTGAGCATCCAGAGCCAGTTGGCGGCATGGCCGAGGTCCGGATCGGCGGCCGTGGGGGCGCGGCCATTGCGGATCGCCTCATGCGCGGCGACGATCATCGGCACCTGTGAGGTGAGGCGGATACCGTTCTCGATGAAAGCCTCCTCGCCGGTCTCTCGACTGGCGGGTTCCAGCGCCGCCAGCGCCGACACGGCGGTGCGCAGCACGTCCATCGGGTGGCCGTCTTGGCAGGCGGAGATGATGTCGAGGATCGCGGGCGGCAGGTGGCGGGCGGATTTGAGCCTTGCGTCGAAATCGGCAAGCTGCTGCGCGTCGGGCAATTCGCCGTGGATCAGGAGATAGGCGACCTCCTCGAACGTCGATTGCGTGGCAAGGTCGTGGATCGAATAGCCGCGATAGGTGAGCTCGCCTTTCGCGCCGTCGATATGGCTCACCCCGGAGCGTTCGAAATAGACCCCCTTGAGGCCGCGATTGATCTTGACGGTATCTGTCATTGTGGTCTCCTTTCGGGAAACGAGGGGGCAGGCATGGAATTCATCGACCGGATGTATGAGCACGCGCGCGGACGCGAGGCGCGGCTGGTTTTTCCCGAGCTGGACGAGCCGCGGGTGGCCGAAGCGGCGGCGCGGCTCGGGGCCGAAGGGCTGTGCGTGCCGGTCGGGTTGGCGGATGTGTCAGAGGCGCAAGTGGCCGCACTCGTCGCGGCGCGGGGCATGAAGGAGGCGATGGCGCGGCGGCTTCTGGCCAAGCCCTTGTATCGCGCGGCGGCGATGGTGGCGGCGGGCGAGGCCGATGGCATGGTCGCAGGCGCCGATTCACCCACGCGGCGGGTGATCGAGGCGGCGGCGATGGCGATCGGACCGGACGAGGGGATCACGGTGCCGTCGTCGTTCTTCGTGATGCTGTTCCCTGACGGGCGCGAGATGGTGTTCGCCGATTGCGCGGTGAACGTGGCGCCCGATGCTGCGCAACTGGCCGATATCGCGCTTGCCTCGGCGCGCTCGGCCGAGGCGCTTTTCGGCGTGGCGCGGGTGGCGATGCTATCCTTCTCGACCGGCACGAGCGGCGCGGGGGCAAGCGTCGATCGGGTCGCGGAGGCGGCGGAACGGGCCGGTTTCCCGGGGCCGGTGCAGGCCGATGCGGCGTTGAATCCGCTGATCGCGGCGAAAAAGGGCATCACCGGGGCGGAGCCCGCCAACGTGCTGATTTTCCCCGATCTCGACGCGGGCAACATCGCGTACAAACTCTGCCAGGAACTGGCAGGCGCGCAGGCGCTGGGGCCGTTCCTGCAAGGTTTCCGGCGCCCGGTCTGCGACCTGAGCCGGGGCGCGCGGGTCGAGGACATCGTGGCCTCGGCGGTGGTCACGGCGGCGATGGGCTGACGCCCGCTCTCCGGGGTGGAAAACGGGCGCGGTTCGCGCAGGCGCATCGCTCAGACCTGTTGCGGGCGCATGTCCGCCGGGTCGATCCCGGCCACCACGTTGGGCTTGGTCATCGCGTCGCGGCGGAACGGCTCGCCCAGTTCCTGGTTGAGCAGCACCTCGATCAGGGTGGTCTTGCCCGCCATCTGGTCCTTGATCGCCCGGTCGAGCGCATCGGTCAGCTCATCCATGCGGCGCGCCACCACGCCTTGCAGCCCGCAGGCCTTGGCGATGCCCGCGTAGGACACCTGCTGATCAAGCTCGGTGCCGACGAAATTGTCGTCATACCACAGCGTCGAGTTGCGCTTTTCCGCGCCCCATTGATAGTTGCGGAACACGATCTGGGTGATCGCGGGCCATTCCTTGCGCCCGATCGCGGTGAGCTCCGTCACCGCGATGCCGAACGCCCCGTCACCGGCAAAACCCACCACCGGCACATCCGGGCAGCCGATCTTGGCGCCCACGATGGCGGGCAGGCCATAGCCACAGGGACCGAAAAGGCCCGGCGCAAGGTATTTGCGCCCCTCCTCAAAACTTGGATAGGCGTTGCCGATGGCACAGTTGTTGCCGATATCGCTCGAGATGATCGCCTCTTTCGGCAGCGCGGCCTGGATCGCGCGCCACGCCATGCGCGGGCTCATCCAGTCGGGCTTGTCGGCGCGGGCGCGTTCGTTCCATGTGGTGCCGGGATCATCCTCTTCGTGATCCATGCCCGAAAGTTGCTGTGCCCATGTCGATTTGCTTTGCGCGATCAGCGCCTTGCGCGCGTCGCGGCCGGCATCTCCGGCAGTATCCGAAAGCCCGTCGAGGATCTGTTCCGCCACCAGCCTGGCATCGCCCACAATGCCGACGCTGACCTTCTTGGTCAGGCCGATCCGGTCGGGGTTGATGTCGACCTGGATGATCTTCGCGTCCTTGGGCCAATAGTCGATGCCATAGCCCGGCAGGGTCGAGAACGGGTTGAGCCGCGTGCCAAGCGCCAGCACCACGTCGGCCTGCGCGATCAGGTCCATCGCCGCCTTGGAGCCGTTATAGCCGAGCGGCCCGGCGAAAAGCGGGTGCGAGCCGGGGAAGGCGTCATTGTGCTGATACCCCACACAGACCGGCGCATCGAGCCGCTCGGCAAGCCGCATCGAGGCCGGGATCGCCCCGCCGAGCACCACGCCCGCGCCGTTGAGGATCACCGGGAACTTTGCCTCGGACAGCAGTTTCGCCGCCTCCGAAAGCGCCTGTGCCCCGCCCCGGGGGCGTTCGAACTCGACGATCTCGGGCAGCTCGATGTCGATCACGCGTGTCCAGAAATCGCGTGGCATGTTGATCTGCGCAGGCGCCGAGGCGCGGCGCGCGTTGAGGATCACGCGGTTGAGCACTTCGGCCACGCGGGCAGGGTCGCGCACCTCTTCCTGGTAGGCGACCATGTCCTCGAACAGTTTCATCTGCTCGACCTCCTGGAAGCCGCCCTGGCCGATGGTCTTGTTGGCGGCCTGCGGTGTCACCAGCAAAAGCGGCGTGTGGTTCCAATAGGCGGTTTTCACGGCGGTGACGAAATTGGTGATGCCGGGGCCGTTCTGGGCGATCATCATGCTCATCTTGCCCGAGGCGCGGGTATAGCCATCGGCCATCATCCCGCCCGAACCCTCATGCGCGCAGTCCCAGAACGTGATGCCGGCGCGCGGGAAAATATCGGAAATCGGCATGAAGGCCGAACCGATGATGCCGAAAGCATGTTCGATCCCATGGCGCTGGAGCACTTTGACAAAGGCTTCTTCGGTGGTCATTTTCATCTGGTGTTGTCCTCTGAGCGGAATCCCGGGCCGAGTCGGTCACGGTTGTCACGGTTATGGTTGCGGCGAAAATACGGATGCATGCCCGGGCATGTTAGGGCCAGTTGGCTCACCCCTCTAGGTCCAATCATTGGCCTCGATCACGGCGGCAATCCGGGCGAGGCCCGCGTCGATCCGGTTTGACGGGATCGAAGAATAGGCCAGCCGGTAATGATTCCGCCCCCGCGCAGGATCGGCAAAGAACGGCTGGCCCGGCTCGATCAGCACGTCCTCGGGTTTCAGCCGCGCGGCCAGCGCCCCGCTATCGACCCCGTCAGGCGCGCGCATCCAGAAGGACGAGCCGCCAAAGACGCCGCGCCCCGAGACCTGCAACCCATGGCGCGCAATTGCGTCGCTCATCACCTCGTGACGCCGTCTGAGCGTGTCGCTCATGCGGCGGATCAGGCTGTCGTAATGACCGAGGCTGAGGAAATAGGCCGCCGTGCGCTGGATATGGCCGGGCACATGGCGAAAAACGCTGGCACGCAGCGCGCGGGCCTCGCGAATGAACGGTGCCGCGCCCACGAGATAGCCGAGGCGAAGCCCCGGAAAGAGCGATTTCGAGAACGAGCCGACATAGATCACCCGCCCATCCCGGTCGAGCGATTTGAGCGCGGGCGAAGGTCGCGCAAGAAACGACATCTCGAATTCGTAATCATCCTCGACGATGAGCGCCTCCATCTCGCGCGCCCGGGTCAGGAGCGCCTGCCGCCGGTCCAGCGGCATGGTCGCATTGGTCGGGCATTGATGGCTCGGCGTGGTGAATATCACGTCGGTGCGTTCGGGGATCGCGTCGGGCGGCAACCCGTCCGCATCGACCGGCACCGGCGTGACCCGACAGCGGCTTTGGGTCAGGATATCGCGCAACGCCGGATAGCACGGGTCTTCGATCGCCGCCTGCCTGCGTTGGGTCAACAGCACCTGCGCGGCGAGCCAAAGCGCGTTCTGCGCCCCCATGGTGACAAGGATCTCGTCCGGCCCTGCAATGATGCCCCGGCGCGGCAGGGTGTGGCGGGCGATGAAATCGACAAGCTGCGGGTCGTCCTGATCGTAGTAATCCGAGGTGAGCGCCGCGAAATCCTTTTGCCCCAGCGCTTGCAACGCGCATTGCCGCCAGCTTGCATGGTCGAAAAGCGTCGGATCGGTCTGGCCATAGACGAAAGGATAGCGATAGGAGGACCAGTCCTGCGGCTTGACCGGCGTCACCCCTCCCGAGAACCGCTGCCCCAGCGCGCGCGACCAGTCGATATTGTCCTGTTGCGGCGGCTGGGGCGGGAAATCGGGCGGTTCGGGCGCGGTGTCCGAGACGAAATAGCCCGACCGCCCGCGCGCGGCGAGGTAATCATTGGCGACAAGCTCGGTATAGGCGGCGGTGACGGTGATGCGCGCCACGCCCAGATGTTCGGCCAACCGGCGCGACGAGGGCAGTTTCTCACCCCGCCGGAACCGCCCCGACAGGATACCCTCGGCCACGATCCGCTGGATCTGTGACTGCAACGTGCCCTGTGCCACCGGGTCGAGAAAGAAAGTGTCCACCGAAATCGCCATGGGGGCGCAGGCTAGACTGGACCGAAGCGCATGGCAATCTGGCCCTATCGGGTCTCGGTGAGAAACCGGATCGTCGTTAGCCTGCCACCGTTCCCGCCCGCCGGAGCTCGCGCGCGAAGGCGCGTATCACTTCTTGTCCCGCCACGTATCCAGCCAGCGCCGGATGCGCCCGCGCTTTTCGTTCACCCGGCTGCTCATCTCGTCCCAGCTTTCCTCGGCATCCTGCACCGCCGGGTCCACCATGCGCTGGCGAAATTGCCGCCACGCCGCCCGGGCGAACGCCCAAGCCACGACCACGAAGACGAAGAAGAAGATGTTGAACCACGGGATCACCGTCACATCCGGCGCGTCCACCGGCCGGATCGCTACCGCGTTGGGAAAGGTCGACCACAATTCGTTGCGCCAGCCGTAATGGGTCATCACCGCCCATTCCGGATTTTCCTTTTCCGAACGCAGGTCATCGGCCTCGGTTTGCAGATTGGCAGTGTCGAACTTGAAATAGAACGGCCAGGACCAGCCGGTATCCTCGTTGCGATAGACCATCGTCTCTTCGCCACCGGTTTGGTAGAACCCGAGCAGCCACGTCTTCCTGCGCACCGTCTGGATGAACTGCACGTCCCGGTTGGCGAGGTTTGCCGCCTGATCGTCCGGATGCGCCCAGAAAATCCGCGTCCAGTCGCCCAGGTCCTGCCGCTCCTGATAGGTGTTCACCACCCGCACCACGTCATGCTGGGGCAGGGTGTAATGCGCTAGCGCGAAAAGCGTCGACCACAGCACGATGCGGAACGTCCATTTCAAATAGGTCAACATGGGCGCTGTCTCCTTTGCTCAATTGATCATGTAAATCAGCACGGCGGCCGCAACCGTCGGCACGATGTAAACCAGCAGGATCAGCTTGCGCCTGAGCCCGGTTTCATAGGCACGCATGCCGTCCTCGATATAGGCATTGCGCGCGCTTTCGTCACCGCCATCAGGATGATCGGCATCCCAGCTTTGCTCAAGCTTCTCGCGCCGCACCGAGCGTGAATAGATCGACACCACGACATAGATCACGCTGAGCGCGAGAAAGCCGAAGATCACCAGCCGGATCAACCCCCCCATGGTCCGCTCCTCTTCGCGGGTTTCGCCGCGCCCACCGCACCCCACGGGCCGACCCGCGCGATCAAATCCTCCTGCGGCACCGCGCGATCATCGTCAAGCGGCGCGTCATGCCCGAAAAGTGCATGCCGTGCGCCCGCCTTGTCCACCAGGTATTCGCGTTCCAGGAAATCGGCGACATAGCTTTTCTTGGTCTCGCTCCACCCCGCGTAGAGCCGATAGAACAGCTCCTTGTGGCAGATGAAAAGCTGCCGCACGTCCTTGGGCGCCAGATCGGCCAGCAACTGGTTGACGAGATCGCGGTCGGCATGATCGCTCGCCCGCAGGGTATAGAAATAGGCCGGGTTGTCGCTGTCGATCTCGGGCCACCGGCCCCGGTTCTCGGCCCAGTTCACCAGCGCGTTCAGCGTGTGATATTCCTGCGGCAGCCGCCGTGTATTCTTGCGCGCCAGCGCGCGGATATCGGCCCGCGTCGCCCCACGCAGGTCCACCCCGGCCTCTTGCGCCGCGTCGACCACGATGAAATCCATCTTCTGACGCAGGATCGCCGCCGCATCGACGCCGCGCGCCTTCACGATCGGCTCCACCAGGTCGTTGGCTTGCAGGAACCGCGCGATCTGTGATCGGTCCTGCGCGGCAAGCGACACCTCGATCGGGATCGTCCCCGGGTCGATCCGCTCGCCCATCGAGATCAGCGCCTGATGCTTCACCCCCCGAAACAGGTAGACCCCGCCGAAATGGGCGGTCCAGAAATTCTCCTGCTGAAACTCCATCTGTTCGAGCCGCACCGGGTTGCGCGTCACGTCGCCGGTCTCCTGCGCCAGCCCGATCATCTCGGCGATCAGCACGTCGTCGAACCACGCATCTTCCTCGCGTTTGAACCGGTTCACCAACTCGGCCAGCTTCTCGGCCTGCCGCACCGTGCCCTTGGTCGTGTCGGCCTCAACCACCACCCGTTGAATATCGAAAAGCCGCGCCGGGCTCTCCATCGCAAAGACCGAATTGACCAGCTCGCCCGCCACCGCATCGCGCGCGGTCAGCGCGAAAAGCTGCGCCTCGTTGGTCTCGATGAACTGCCGCAGGATGCCGCGCGAGGTCGAGAATTTCGCGTTGAGCAAGGGCGCGCGCTTCTGCTCGGTGGTCAGCAGGATGAACTGCCGGTTCACCCCCGCATGGTTGAGGTAGAGATGATCGCCCAATTCATCGCCCACCTCGGGGCTGTAGCCCGAAATGTCGATGTGGAAATCGTCAAGCGCCGTGCGCTTGCCGGTCAGATGCTCCAGCGCCCGGTTATACCGCTCGACGAGCGCCGGGCTCGCCACCTCGATCAGCCCGCCGAACATCAATCCCTTTTCGATCAGGCGTTTCATTTACAGACTTCCCGCCCGGCGGCACCGCCGGGCAGCGCCCGTCCCGCCCCCCACGGGGCGGGCGCTTCACGCCCACCCCGCCGGGCCGGGCGCTGCCCTACGCGCCATTGGGTCAACAGGGGCCTACCCATTCTTCCCCTCCAGATACCTTCTCTTCGCCGCCTCGGTCCGCTGCATGTCGCGCACCATGTTGGCAATCGCCACCTCGTCGGACTTGTCGGCATAGCGGAATTCCGAATCCGCGTAGCGGTTGATCTCCTGCACCACCATCTCGACCGTGATCGGCTGGCGCAACTCCTCGATCATGCCCGCCTTGGTCTCGTAATCCTTGAAGAGGAACAGGTCCGGCTCTTCCATCCATTCGTCGGGCAGTTCGAAATCCATCGCCCGCACCTTCACGGCATCGGTGATGTTCTTGATCGCGCGGCCGGTGAAACGCGGGTCCGCTTCCTGGATGGCCTTGAGATAGGTGCCGAGCTTGGCAATCGTGTCGAGCCGCCCGATCTCGGCCTCGACCCGCTCATAGACCCCGATCAGCCCCTCTTCATGCGGCCGGTTATGCGATTCAAACGACCGTGCCACCGCGCGCCGGATCTCCTGCGCGGCATAAAGCTCATGATCGCCCAGCGGAATGTCATGCTTGCGCCCCATCAGCAGGTGCAGGATGTCGATGTAATCCTCGCGCGTCTGCGGCCCGTCGACAAGGAACCGCGCCCCCGCCCGCTGGCGTAGCGCATCGTCCACGTTCTCGGGAAAGTTCGAGAACATGCCGAAGGTGCAATTGCCCCGCACCACCGTATTGGCCCCGGCAAAGGCCTCCATGAACACGGCCGTCACCTCCTGCTGGCCCGCGCTTGATTGCCGGTCGCCGCGCTTGCCCGCGATCTGGTCGATATCGTCGATCGTGCCGAACCCGATCACGTTCGGGTCGAGCACGCCCTGCACGAACGCCTTGGCATTCTGCCCCGACTTGCCCTGGTAGCTGTCGATATTGTCGATGCCGAAATTCTGATAGCGGAACGGGTATCCCGCGTTGTCGCAATATCCCTTGAGCAGCCCCGCCATCATCTGGATGAGCGTGGTCTTGCCCGTCCCCGGCGCGCCGTCGCCCATGAAGGTAAAGATGAACCCGCCCAGTTCGGCAAAGGGGTTCAGGTGACGCTCGAAATCATAGGCCATCAGCATCTTCGAAAGCCGCAGCGCCTGGTACTTGGCGATATGGTTGCCCACCACCTCATGCGGCTTCTTGAAGGTCATGGTCAGGACCGAGCCCTTGGCCGCCCGCGCCGGTGTGAAGCCGCGGATCTGGAAATCGTCGGCCTCGACCTTCCACGCCGCGCCGGTGAACGGCTCCAGCCGCGCCGCGTTCTGGGCGCGCAGGGCGACTTTTTCCATCACCTGCTCGGCAAAGGCACAAACCGTCGCCACCAGCCGCGCATCGTCGCCCGCGAAGGCGGAAATGTCCTGGTCCAGCTCCCACAACGCGCCATGCAGCGCCAGTTGGCCATTGTCGGTCAACACCTCCTCGACCTCGCCCACCTCGACACTGACCTCGCCCAGATGCGGGGAGAGCAGAAACGCGGTGGCGTTGGCAAAGACATGCAGCGTGATCAGCGCCTCGGCGCTCAGAAGCTCGGCAAACTCGGTCTTGCGATCCGGCGGCAACGCCCCTTCAAGGTTCGCCCGCTTCAACTCGGCCAGCCCGACCTGCGCGCCATAGGTCTCGGCCAGCGCCAGCGCGATCGCAAGCGCCCGCCGCAGCCCGTTCATCACGCTCGCCTGCGCCGGGCTCACCAGCGGGTCATCGCCATCCGCCGCCTCGATCCGCGCGATCAACTGCACCCCCTCGGGCCGCGCCGTCGAGCGCGTCACCAACCCCGGCGTGGTGGTGCGAAACCGCCGCCGCGTGCCGATCCCCGCCGAGCGCTCGACCTCGGGCGCGTCCTTGCCCTTGCCGATCCGCGGCGTGTGATCGAACCCCAGAAGCAGCGCCGCCGCCGCCGGGTAATGCTTGCGGATATCCTCTTCCCGCAGCTCCATCTGATCGCTTGTCCGGCTCATCTCTTATTCAAACCCATGCTTCATCTTGCCAAAAATACTCACCCCGAACCTTCGCCCGAAAACCCGTCCTACCGATAACTCAGCACCCGCCCCCCGGCGCCGACCACGAACTTGCGCACCCCCGAGAACCCCGGCGGCTGGCGCTCCTCCAACACCTGGTAGGGCCGTTGCGGCAGGATGATCGCGCGCTCGGTGCGCGTCGCCCCCGTATCCACCCCGCGCCCCGAAAACGGGTCGAGCGCGAACACCTCCCGCTCCACCGTCGAGAACCAGCCCGCGCGCGCCTCGCTCACCCGCTCGCTTTCGAGCTCCTCGACCGTCCAGGCCAGCGCCCAGTCCTGCCCCTCCGGCGCGTGCGCATCGCGCAGCACCTCGCGCAGCGGCCCGCTCTGTTGCGTATAGGCGTGGCTATACATCGGCCCCAGGTGGAACCGGCGCAGCAGCTTGGGGTGCAGGTCGTCGAAATCCTCGTCGAACCCCCGCGCGATGGTCAGAAGCTTCAGCCCCCCCACCGACTGTCCCATCAGGTGCGCCTGCGCCTCGGGCCAGCGCCGCTCGTCCTTGGGCAGGGCCGTGCGCCCCGAATCCTCGACCTCCATGAGATAGATCGTGGGCAGGTTGACCATGCTGTCATAGACCGCCCAATGCAGCAGGTAACGCCGCCGCCGCTCGCCCGCATCGCCAAGCCAGATCGCCTGTGGATCGTTGCGCGCCCAAAACAGGTCGCCGCGCAGCAATTCCTCGTAATAAAGCCGCTGCGACAGCGCGAATTGCAGCTTGGTGGGAATCTCGCGCTCGCCCAGGATCTTGCGCAGCATCTCGTCCTTGAGCGTCTCGGTGTCGGCCATGTTTTCGAGATGCTTTGCCGCCTGCGCCGCGTCATTGGCCATCACCAGCAACTCGTTGAACACCGGGAACCCGCTTTCGACCCGGTCCATCTCAAGCACGCCGAAAAACCGCCCCGTGTCCCGGCCCGCCATCAGGTACTTCATGCTCAGCGCCCGGAAGGTATAGCCCAGCGCCGCGACATAGCGGGTCAGGATCTTCACCTCGGTATCGCTCAGATCGCCCTCGGCGCGCATCTGTGCGGCCACCCGCGTGAGGTGGGTGGTGATGGTGCGGAACTTGGCGAAATAGCGGCGGCTGGCAAAGGTATCCTTCAGGCCCACGTGATCGCGGTCCCCGGTGATCGCGTCGCGGCGGTCGGTGATGTCAGTTTCCGGCATGAAAGGCATCCTGCCCTGTCGTCTTGATGTTCCGAGGGCAGGCAGGTGCTATCCGGCGTTGCACACCGGGCACCGCTCTGACCTCGAGCGCGCGCATCACGCCCCGTAAAGGTTCTTGTCGTGTTTCTCGACGATCTTCTGGAACCGCCGGGCGAACCGCTCGTCGGCCTTGGCCTTGGCCTCCAGAACCTCGCGCGCGAACACCATGTGGCCCTCATGCGCCTCCATCATGTCGGCCATCCGCTGGTTGGTGGCCGCCCCGATCGCCGCCATCGACGTTTGCGCCTCCTTGTCGGTCTCGACCCCGATCTCGTTGATCCGGTGCGCCACGTCCTGCTGCTGCGCGGTCTTGAGCGATTTGCTCAGCGCATCGTAAAGCACCACGCGCTGTTTCGTATCCGTCTGCAACTTGTTGATCAGGACCATCTGCGTCGCCGCCTGGTTCTGCAAGCTGTCGATCCAGGTCTTGCCCTTCTCGATATAGCGTTCCAGCGTCTGGCTCTTGGCGAGCTTCACCTGCTCGTCCTGCACCATCTCGTTGTATTTCGCGTTGAGCTGCGCCAGTTCCGTTTCCAGCCGCGTGCGCGCCGCCGCGTCTTGTTCCACCGCGATCTTGTTTTCCAACTCGATGATCTTGGGGTCCATCGCCTTGATCTCGGTGCGCAGGGATTCAAGCGCGCCCACCGTCACCTCGCGCTCGTCCAGCGTTTCCGAGAGGTTGGCCTCGACCTGTTCCTTCTGCCTGTTCAACTCGTCAAGCTGACCTTGCAACAACTGGGTGATGACGTCGGATTTCGCGATCAGGTCCTGCAACTTGTCGTCGATGCTCGCCGTGCGCATCCGCTCCTGGCGCATCGATTCCGACTTGCCCCGCGAAAAGATGCCGACAAAGCTCTCCCACGCGGTTTTCGAGCGCATCTCGTCGAAATCCTTGGAAAATGCCGCCGTCACATCGTCGAGCCCCATGATGAGTTCCGCGATATTGGCGTTCATCATCTCGGTATGGGCATGCACCTCGTCCAGCGTCGCATTCTCGATGTCGATGGCGATATCCTCGCCGGTCTTCATCTTCTGCCGGGCGCTGTCGATCCGGCCAGTGAGTTCCGACATTTTCGCCTGCGCTTCGGCCACCTGCTTTTGCGATTCCAGAACCTGTTCCTCGAAATTCGCCATCATTTACTCCCTTCCGGTCAATCGCCTGGTGAGCATATAGTGCATGTTAATGCAATTTACATCCGCCCGCTTTCAGAAATTGCCCAAATTGTCGCAAAAGCAAGGGTCAAAGGGAAGGGGAAAGGTAACGCGGACCTCGCCCCGGCCAAAGCTTTCTGGCGCGACTCACTTCCCGTGCTAGGCTGACCCCCTCAACAGGGACAAATGGAGTGAAAACCATGTGTGATATCTGCGTCATGAACGCCGTGAAAAAGAAAATGCTCTCGCGGCGCGATCTGTTCAGGGGGGCGGCCATGGCCGGTGCCGCCGCCGCCATCGGCGGCACAGCGGCCACGCCCGCGCTGGCTGCGGGCCATGCGGCGGGGCCAACCGACATGACCCACACGTTGCACCGCAACTTTCCGACCTTCTTCGGCGATCCGCAATATTCCGAAGAGCAGTTGTTCAACTACGCCGAACATAGCTTCAACCTGAAGCAACTCACCGTCAACGAACACACCGGCACCCATGTCGATGCGCCGCTGCATTTCTCGGCCGACGGGGCCTCGGTTGACGAGATCCCGATCGAGCAACTGGTCGCGCCGCTCTGCATCATCGACATCGCCGCCCGCGCCGAGGATGATCCCGACGCGCAGGTGACACCCGATGACATCAGCGCGTGGATCGCCACCCATGGCGAGATCCCGGCCAATGCCTGCGTCGCGATGCATTCGGGCTGGGGGCCCAAGGTGAACGGCGACGGGTTCCGCAATTTCGACGGTGAGGCGATGCATTTCCCGGGCTTCCATGTCGAGGCCGCGACCATGCTGATCGAGGAAACCGGCGCGATGTCGATCGCGGTCGATACGCTTTCGCTCGATCACGGGCCGTCGCCCGATTTCGCCACCCATTACGCGTGGCTGCCCACGGGCCGGTTCGGGATCGAATGTGTCGCCAATCTCGACATGCTGCCCGCTGCGGGCGCGACGCTGGTCATTGGCGCGCCCAAGCATCGCGGCGGCACCGGCGGCCCGGCCCGGCTCATCGCGCTGGCCTGAACACGGGCTTGGTCTCGCCGCGCGTTGCGTGAAAGGTTAACGACAAAGGCGGCCTCCCCCGGCAGCCGGATGGCAGCCGGGGGGTGCGCGCAAGTCACCCCCCGTTTTCGCGCCGTCGGGCCAATTCCTTAGCGCGGCGCCCGCAGCCCTCGCCATGATGCGCGCACCGGTGCAGGATTTCCCCTTGCCGATCCCGCGCGATCTGGCAGGATGTCAAAAAGTCCTGTGAAATCAAAGGAAAGGAACAGCCCATGACCGCCCGCCCCGGTGCAAGAAACTTGATCACCGACGTCGAGGGCCTGTTGGTCGGCCATGCATCCGATACGCGGATCAAGACCGGCTGCACCGTCCTACTCGCCAACAAACCCTTCACCTGCGGCGTCCACGTCATGGGCGGCGCCCCCGGCTCCCGCGAAACCGATCTGCTCGCGCCTGACAAGACGGTGGAACAGGTCGATGCGCTGGTGCTTTCGGGCGGGTCGGCCTTCGGGCTCGATGCGGCCTCGGGCGTGGCCGACGGGTTGCGTGCGCAGGGGCGCGGTTTCGCCGTGGGCGATCAGCGGGTGCCAATCGTGCCCGGCGCGATTCTCTTTGACCTGATCAATGGCGGTGACAAGGCGTGGGGCGAGAACCCCTACAAGGTGCTTGGCGGGCAAGCCCTTGACGGAACGTCGGAAAAATTTGATCTCGGCAGTGTCGGCGCCGGCGCCGGCGCGACCACGGCCAATCTCAAGGGCGGCCTCGGCTCGGCCTCGGTCATGCTGCCTTCGGGCCACACGGTGGGCGCGCTCGTGGCCGTGAACAGCCTTGGCGCGGCGACCGTGGGCGACACCCCGCATTTCTGGGCCGCACCGTTCGAGATCGACGACGAGTTCGGCGGTCTCGGCCCCTCGGCCATCTTTCCCGAACCGCATGTCCCGCCGACCAAGCTGGCGGCGCATGCCAACACCACGATCGGGATCGTTGCCACCGATGCCCAACTCACGCAGGCGCAATGCACCCGCGTCGCCACCGCCGCCCATGACGGCTTTGCCCGCGCGCTTTTCCCGTCGCATACGCCGATGGATGGTGACCTGATCTTTGCGGCCGCTACCGGTGCACGATCGCTGGAAAACCCCTTGGCCGACACGCTTTATCTCGGTCACGCCGCTGCGATTGCCATGGCGCGTGCCATCGCCCGCGCAGTGTTTCACGCAACCCCGGCAGAGGGCGACATGTTCCCCTGCTGGTCTTCTCTTTGATCCTTCATCTTGCCCGAAATACTCCGGGGAGCGCGAGGGGTGGAACCCCTCGCTCCGCCCTATCCCACAAGCAGTTCGACCAGATCGCTGTCGGCCAGTTCCAGTGGCTCGATCACGTCGAAATGATGCCGCCCCTCGGCCACCACGCAATCGCAATTCCACGCGTGCGAAAGCCAACGGGCCTGATCAAGGAAAACAGGCCGCTCATCGCCCCCGACCCAGGCCGTGACCGGCACGTCAAGCCGGTCTTCCATCAGAACCGGGCTTTCGGCTGCGGCTTCTGCCGCGTCGAGCCGTAGTTCCGCATTCATCGAGGTGCGCAGAAGCGGGCGTAGATCCGCCACCGGAGAGATCGGAACGACCCGGTGCAATCGCGTTGCCACCTCGTTTGCCAACATTCCGCGATCCAGCATCCGTGCCACCAGGTGCCCGCCCGCTGAATGCCCGGTCAGAACCATCGGTCCCGCCACCATATCGGCCATCACGCCCACCGCGCGGGCGATCTGCCGCGTGATCTGGCTGATCCGCACGGTCGGGCAAAGATCATAGGACGGCATTGCCGCCGCCCATCCCCGCGTCACCGCCCCGGCGGCCAGGTGCGACCACGAGGACTTGTCGAACTTGAGCCAATATCCCCCATGCACAAACACGATGAGCCCCTTCGGGGTGTCGCCGGGCAGGAACAGGTCGAACCGTTCGCGCGGGCGGGCTCCATAGGCAAGATCAAGCCGCACGCGATCCTCATGCGCCTGTTGCGTCCGCCACATCTCTGCCGCCTCGGCCCATTTGCCGGGAAACCGCTCGGCCCCCGGAATATGCGCGGCATTGGCATAAGCATCGTCCAGTTCCACCTGTCATTCCTCCCGATCTGGCCCTAGACAATCCTAGGCCCAAATGCTTTGCCTTGGCGAGACACTTTCCGCATTCTAAAAACTGACCCATGAAGGGGGAGGATACACTCATGCTCGATACTGTCACCAATCTCGCCTCGCTGCTCAACGATCCTACGCTGCTTGTCACCCGCGCCTATGTCGCCGGGGAATTCGTTGATGGCGACAACGGCACCTTTGCCGTGACCAACCCCGCCCGCGGCGATGTCATCGCCGACGTGGCCGATCTTTCGCGCGCGCAGGTGGCCGATGCCATCGCCAAGGCGGAAGCGGCCCAGAAAGATTGGGCGAAATGGACCGGCAAGGAACGCGCCGCCGTGCTGCGCCGCTGGTTCGACCTGATGATGGAACATCAGGACGATCTCGGGACCATTCTGACCGCCGAGATGGGCAAGCCCTTGGCCGAGGCCCGCGGCGAGATCGCCTATGGTGCCTCGTTCATTGAGTTCTTCGCCGAAGAGGCCAAGCGCGTCTATGGCGAGACGATTCCGGGTCACCAGCGCGACAAGCGCATCACCGTTATTCGACAGCCGATCGGGGTGGCTGCCTCGATCACGCCCTGGAACTTCCCCAACGCGATGATCACGCGCAAGGCCGGACCGGCGCTGGCCGCGGGTTGCTCGATGGTCGCCCGTCCCGCCAAGGAAACGCCGCTTTCGGCACTGGTTCTGGGCGAGTTGGCCAAGCGCGCCGGCATCCCCGACGGCGTTTTCTCGGTCGTCACTTCGTCATCGGCCTCCGAGATCGGCAAGGAATTCTGCGACAACCCGGCGGTGCGCAAGCTCACGTTCACCGGCTCGACCGAGGTGGGCCGCATCCTGCTGCGTCAGGCCGCGGATCAGGTGATGAAATGCTCGATGGAACTGGGCGGTAACGCTCCGTTCATCGTTTTTGACGATGCTGACCTCGATGCGGCCGTGGAAGGCGCGATCATGTGCAAGTTCCGCAACAACGGTCAAACCTGCGTCTGTGCCAACCGCATCTATGTCCAGGCCGGGGTTTACGATGCCTTCGCCGAGAAGCTGGCCGATAGGCTGTCCACGATGAAGGTGGGCGACGGGCTTGAAGAAGACACCAACTTCGGCCCGCTGATCAACGCGGGCGCGGTCGATAAGGTGCGTGAACATATCGACGACGCGCTCTCCAAGGGCGGCAAGATCACCTTTGGTGGAAGTCAGCACAACCTTGGCGGCACGTTCTTCCAGCCGACGATCATCACCGGGGCCACGCAGGACATGCAGGTCGCCACCGATGAAACCTTCGGCCCTATGGCCCCGCTTTTCAAATTCGAGGACGAGGACGAGGTCATCGCGATGGCCAATGACACGATCTTTGGGCTCGCGTCCTATTTCTATGCCAAGGATCTTTCCCGCGTCTACAAGGTTGCCGAGGCGCTGGAATACGGGATCATCGGCGTCAATACCGGCATCATTTCGACCGAGGTGGCACCCTTCGGCGGGGTCAAGCAATCGGGCCTCGGGCGCGAAGGCTCCAGCCACGGCATCGACGAGTTTCTTGAAATGAAGTACATCTGCATGTCGGTCTGATCCCGGTTTCGAACAGGCAATAGGCGAAGCCGTGCGCAGGCGCGGCTTCGCCTCTCGCGTCCAGGCCTGAGACGGCCTAGATTGACGGCATCCAGTCCTGTTTCGGAGGCACACCATGGCCCGGACGTTATCGTTCCTTCTCGCTGCGTTTTTCGCCCTGCCGCTTGCCGCCCAGGAGGGCGCGCGCGACATCACCGGGTCGCTGAGCTACCTGGCGCGGATTGCACTGCCGCCCGATGCAGAGATTTCGGTCACCGCGCGAGGTGCCTTTGACACGGTGCTGGGGGAAACGCAGTTCACTACCGAAGGGAAACAGGTGCCATTACCCTTTTCCCTGACCGTGCCGGGCGGACTTTCCGGGCAGGTCGATGCGTTCATCCGCATTGGCGGTACGCCACGCTGGATCATTCGCGACGTTCCTTTCTCGGCCGGGGAAACCCCGGTCGATCTGGGCGAATTGCAGCTTGCGCCGATAACCCCGCTGACCTTTGCGGCCGAGTATGATTGCCATGGCCTGCCCGTGGCCTTTGGCATCCTGAATGACCGCGCGATGCTTCGCGTGGACGGGCGTGATTTCGAGATGCAGGAAGAGGTTTCGGCCTCGGGTGCGCGATATGTCTCGGTGGACGATCCGGGCACCGAATTCTGGTCCAAGGGCGACGAGGCGATGCTGACGGTCGAAGGTCAGGACATGGGCCGCTGCGTCAAGGTTGCGCCCGCAGAACCGCCAGTTTACCGCGCTCAAGGAAACGAACCTGGCTGGCATGCGCTGATTGGGGCCGATATCGTCGAACTCACCGCTGATTATGGCGCGCGGACCCATACAGAGCCACGCCCGGATGCGCAGGTCTCGCCCGGAACCTATGCATTCGACATGCCGCAGGTCGACGCGCGACTGACCCTGCAAGAAACGCTTTGCCATGACGGTGCAACCGGCATGCCATATCCGCACAGCGCCACGCTCTTGCTTGGCGATCGCAGTCTGAAAGGCTGTGGCGGCGATCCGACCGATCTTTTGACCGGTGCCGCGTGGCGTATCGCGGATGTCGGGGGACAGGGGGTGATCGATAATGTCGAGACTACCATTGCCTTCGATGCCGACGGGCGGGTTTCGGGGCGCGCGGGCTGCAACGGCTTCTCGGGCAGGTTCGAGTTGACCGGTGAGGGCCTGCGGTTTGGCCGGATGGTGGCGACGATGATGGCCTGCGCCGAGGAGAAAATGACACAAGAGCGTCGGGTTCTCGATGCGCTGGGGGCGGTGCGGCGCTTTGATATAGATGCCAGCGGCGCGCTGCTACTTATCGGCGGCGCCGAGGATGCGCCGATCTTGATCGCGCGGCGGTCCTGATCGAAGCAGGATAGGAAAAGCCCGGCCAGTGGGCCGGCCGGGCTGCTGTTATTCAGATCGAGACGTGCCGATCAGTTTACGGTTTCCGCGTCAACCACGTCCTTCTCGACCACGTCATCGCCTTTGGCGATGGCGATCCGGCGCGGTTTCAACGCCTCGGGGATCTCGCGAACGAGGTCGATATGCAGCATCCCGTCGGTATGGGTCGCACCCATCACCTTGACGTGATCGGCCAGTTGAAAGCGGCGCTCGAAAGCGCGGGTGGCGATCCCGCGATGCAGATAGACGCGGTCCTCGTCCTCTTCGGCCTTGCGTGCCGAGACGATCAGCGCGCCGTCCCTGACCTCGACCGACAGATCGTTTTCGGCGAAACCGGCCACGGCGATCGAGATGCGATAGGCATCGTCGGCGGTCTTCTCAATGTTGTAGGGGGGATAGGTGTTGGCGGTCATGTCGTTTGACATCACCCGGTCCAGCATGTCGGCGATCTGGTCAAAGCCGACGGTTGCACGGTAAAGCGGTGCAAGATCAAAGTTGCGCATGGGTCATCCTCCTTTGAGCGATAACATGTCATGTTGCGATCTTCCCGTTGCGGGACAGACCATTGGAACGTCCGGACCCTGAACGGCGCCCTGACCCCGCTCAGATGGTGATGCGGATTCCCCGTGTCAAGAGTGGGGGCTCAACCCGCGCGACGGCGATGGCTGGACTGAGCCACCGCACGCGCTACGCAGTGCTCAACAATCACCGGATCAAGTCGCCAGCGGGGCTGAAACCGCATCGCGTCCGCGCCATAGCGCTGCCCTGGCCTTCATGGCTTGACGAATTTCGCGCCGGTTTCGCCTCGCGCGCCGCCCACGATGATCCGCCGCACCCGCGGTGATTCGCCCTCGCCAAACGTCCCGCGCCCGGCGGCCAACTCGGCCCTGAGACGCGCCAGTGGTTCCGCAAGCGCGGTGCCGAGCGACACGGGCGCGCCGTCCACCTCTGCCTTGGCCGACACCACCGATACGATCCGCGCCGTTTCACCGTCAAAGCTGAATACCGGGGCGCCGCTCGATCCGAAATCAATGTCACAGGACATCACCAGAACCCCCTGTTGCCGCGCCAGAACCCGGCACATTTCCTGTATTGACGGGGCCTCGGAGCGGTCCTTGGCATAGGAGACCACGCCGATCCGACCTCCCTTGACCGGGCGTGCATCGGTCTCGAACGGGATCACCGTCGTGTTCCGGATCGGATGGTGCAGCTCAAGAAGCGCCACATCGTTGCGCACTCGCGCAGTGGCAAGCGCATCGTCATAGCTGTAATCGGGATGGATCACCGCGCGACGGACCCAGCGATAGGCCGAGGCCCGTCCATTGCGCCATCCGGCTAGAAACTCGATCTTGGCATGGTCCACTCGCATGCCACTCTGCTTGTCAAAGAGGCAATGCGCCGCCGTCAGCACCAGGTCGGGCGCGATCAGCGCCCCGGTGCAAAATCCCCTGCCGTCGATATCGAGCCGCCCCACGGCTTCCCAGCCGCGGCTGTCATCGCCCGTGTCCAGCCGTTTAAGGCGCGTATCCTGTGCCTGCCCAATGGTGGCAAGAAAGCTCAGAACCAGTGAAAGCGACAGGATTCGAAACATGTGCACTCCGGTTGGATCAGGTTGGGGCTTGTCCTGCGACTAGCCGGGATATGGGGCGAAATTTGGGCATATCGTCGGCCAATGCCCGTGGTCTTGGGCCGCCTGTCGCCCAATCGAGCAATTCGACCGTGTGAACCACTGGCACATCCGTGCCTGACCCGATCTGCATCATGCAGCCGATATTCCCGGCGGCGATGACATCCGGTGCCTTGGCTTCCAACGTGCGCAGTTTACGCGCTTTGAGCTGCCCGGATATCTCGGGCTGAAGCAGGTTGTATGTGCCTGCCGAGCCGCAACACAAATGGCTGTCGGCGGGTTCCACCACCTCGAATCCAACACGTTTCAACAGGTCCTTGGGGTGCGTTTTGATCTGCTGGCCATGTTGCAGCGAACAGGCCGCATGATAGGCGACGCGCAATGCCTTTTCTTCCCTCTCCGGCACATCCAGCCGGACCAGAATCTCGCTCACATCCATCGCGATTTCGGCCACTCGCGTGGCTTCCTGTGCCAGTGCTTCGTTGCGAAACATATGACCATAATCCTTGACCGTGGTGCCGCACCCGCTCGTATTGATTACCACCGCATCAAGACCCTCGCCATCCATCTCGGCGACCCAAGCACGGATATTCCTTGCCGCCGTGGCATGGCTTTCACCGCTCTTGCCCATATGGTGGGTGAGCGCGCCGCAGCACCCCGCACCCTTGGCGACCACGACTTCACAACCCAGCCGCCGCAACAGGCGGATCGTGGCATCGTTGATATCGGTGTTGAGCGCCTTTTGCGCACAGCCCGTCATCAGCGCCACCCGCATCCGTCGCGCGCCCTCGGGCGCAAAGGTCTGCGGGTCGTCATTGCGGCTCACCGGTGGGATGTCCTTTGGCGCCATGTCAAGCATTGCGCGCAATCGCGCATCGGGGATCAGCCGCCGGAACGGCCGCCCGATCTTCGCTCCCAGCAGGGCAATCCGGAATCGCCCCGGATAGGGCAGGATGCGGGCCAGAACCCAGCGCAAGAGGCGGTCGCCCAAGGGCCGTTTGTAATTCGCCTCGATGTATTCACGCGCATGGTCGACCAGATGCATGTAATGCACGCCGCTGGGACAGGTGGTCATGCAGGCCAGGCAGGAAAGGCAGCGGTCGATATGCTTGACCGTCTTCGCATCTGGAACGCGTTCGTTCTCAAGCATGTCCTTGATCTGGTAGATGCGCCCGCGCGGGCTGTCCAACTCATCACCCAGAACCTGGTAAGTCGGGCAGGTCGCGGTGCAGAACCCGCAATGCACACAGGCCCGCAGGATCTCGTTCGCGCGCTGAATGCCCGGATCGCGCAACTGCTCTTCGGTGAAATTCGTTTGCATTCGCCTTCACGTCCCCATTGCCAGTGACAGACCGAACCACGGTGCTCCCGTCGCCACCGCGCCCGCTGCGGCGCTCCATTTCCTGATATTTGGCAACTGCATGCGCAGCCGCGCCGCCTGCACCGCGGTGGCGATCATCACCACCCAGCCCAGCCATAGGCAAGCAAGCCACGCCAGTGCCAACACGGGCCCTTGTGCCATACCGCGCAGAACCCAGGCCATCACCATCAGGCCGACGACCGAGACGGCTCCGATCAGCACCCGCCCACGCGACGGGCGTGCCCGCACGAGGCCCAGAAAAATCAGCGGCCCAGCCGCGAAAGAAACCAGATAGGTCATAATCAGCGCCATGGTCATCATCCCATCAACCCGGGGTTCAGAATGCCCCTCGGATCGAACCTATCCCGCAAAGCTTGCGAAATCTTTTGGATTGGTGGCACCTCGGGTTGAAACACCGGCAATCGCGTCCGGGTCTCCTCGTCTGCCCGGATCAGCGTCGCGTGGCCATCCAACCGGTCGGGGCGCATGTCCGCCCCCTCCGGTACCAGCGCCCAGACAAGGCCGCCACCCCAATCATATTGTAGCGCCCGCGCACCCATGGCCCGCAGCAAGGCGCCCAGCGTCGCCCCTTGTGTCGGTCGCACCGAATAACGCCATACATCGCCTGCGCGACCATGAAATGCCGCGACGTCCCGCAGCGCGCGCCAATCCCTCGCGATTTCGGCCTTGTCCCGCTCGATCGTCACCTCGCCGAAATCGGCCAACAGGTCGGCCAGCCGCCCGGCCCGGTAGGACACGCTGGCGTCAAACCCTTCGATCCGGATCAATGTCTTCGATGTGCCACTGCTTGTCTCCTCGGACAGATGCGCCGCCCCCGTCACCTCGAAAGGCGATCGGATCGCCGCGCACATCGCTTCGCCCGCGCGGGTCTCGTCCAAACCGCCAAGATGCAGGACCGCCGCCGCCGGCGGCTCGGGCAGAACCTTGAAACTGACCTCGCTCAGAACACCCAGCGTGCCGCGGCTCCCGGCCATCAGCTTGACCAGGTCATAGCCGGTGACGTTCTTCATCACCCGCCCGCCATTCTTGAGAATACGCCCGGTTCCATCGACGAACCGCACCCCCAAAAGGTGGTCCCGACAGGCCCCGGCCTGAATCCGTCTTGGCCCGCTTACATTCGCCGCCACCACGCCACCGATTGTGGGCGCGCCCTTGGTGCCCAGGAGCCCGCGATGATCCATCGGCTCGAAGGGTAGGCGCTGCCCCTCGGCGGCCAGAACCCGTTCGACCTCTGCAACCGGCGTGCCCGCCTTCACCACGAGCGTCAGCGCGCCGGGCTCGTAATCGACAACCCCGCTCAGCCGCGTCAAGGCAAGCGTCGCACCTTCCACGGGCCGCCCCACGGGCCGCGTGCCGCCACCGACGACTCGCAGCGGGCCATCCGCACCCGCGATCATTTCGCTCAGTTCACTTTCGGAAACCGGTTCCATTCTTCATCTGACCCTCAAATACCTCGGGGGGTCCGGGGGGCTGTCCCCCGGGGTGCGATCACGCGGCCCGCCGTCCGGCGGATGCTGTCAGCGGAAACACCTTCGCCGGATTGAGCAGCCATTTCGGGTCGAACACGTCCTTCACCGCCATCTGGATATCAAGATCATCGGGCGCGAACTGATCGAACATCAGGTCGCGCTTTTCGATCCCGACGCCGTGCTCACCGGTCAGGCAGCCGCCCACCTCGACGCAAAGCCTCAGGATATCGGCACCGAATGCCTCGCACAGCTCCAGGTCACCGGGCTTGTTGGCGTCGAACAGGATCAGCGGATGCATGTTTCCGTCGCCCGCGTGAAAGACATTGCCCACGTCCAGTCCATAGTCCTTGGACATTTCCCCGATGCGGCGCAGCACATGGGGCAACTGGCTCACCGGGATCGTGCCGTCGAGACACATGTAATCGTTGATCTGCCCCATCGCGCCAAAGGCCGACTTGCGGCCGAGCCATATCCGCGCGCTCTCTTCGGGCGAGCGGCTCTCACGCAGTTCCACCGGGTTGTGTCTGCGGGCAATCGCGAGGATCACGCCCAACTGCTCGTCGATCTCGGCGTCGCTACCCTCGACCTCGACGATCAGGAGCGCCTCGCAATCGGGGTAGCCGGCATGGGCAAAGGCTTCGGTGGCGCGGATGCAGGGCCGGTCCATGAACTCGATTGCCACTGGCAGGACACCGGCCCTGATGATGTCTGACACGACCTCGCCCGCCACTTCGGAGCTGTCGTAACCCATTAGGACGGGTCGCGCGCCCTCGGGCTTGCGCAATATGCGCAGCGTTGCCTCGGTCACCACACCTAACTGTCCTTCCGAGCCACAAATCAGTCCCAGGAGATCATACCCGCCCGCATCCAGATGCGCGCCGCCGATCTCAATCACCTCGCCATTCATCATCACCATGGTCACGCCCAAAAGGTTGTTGGTGGTGACGCCGTATTTGAGGCAATGTGCCCCGCCGGAATTCATCGCGATATTGCCCGCGATGGCACAGGCGAGCTGCGATGACGGATCGGGCGCGTAAAAGAAATCCTCTTCCTCGACCGCCCCGGTCACACTCAGGTTGGTGCGGCCCGTCTGGACCCGGATGAACCGGTCGTCATAATCGGTCTCGAGAACCTCGGTCATCCGGGCCACACCCAGAATCACGCTGTCGGCCGTGGGCAGCGCCCCACCTGCCAGCGACGTGCCCGCCCCGCGCGGCACGACCGGAACCCCCATCTCGTGACAGATCCGAAGTATATCCGACACCTCTTGGGTCGACGACGGCAATACCACCGCCAGCGGCGCACAGCGATACGCGGTCAGCGCATCGCATTCATAGGCCCGTGTTTCGACCTCTTCGTGGATAACCGCGTCATTTGGCAAGGTTTCCAGCAAGCGGCTGATGAGTTGCGACTTTTTGCCGATGACGTCGATATCGGGTGCGGGCATGTCCATGGCAATCTCCGAGCAATTGGTAAAAAAATATAACCAATTGTCCCGAAAGGCAAGCTCGCAATTCAGTTCCCATAGAAAAAGCGGGTGGGGGCGTTGCGCAATGCCTCGCCCTTGACCAGCCATGCGGTGCCAAAGGCCCAGACGGCCACGGATTCCGCCCAGAAGGTGAAGTGCCATGCCGTGTCCCATGACAGCCCCAGGTCCCGCAAAACCAATTTAAATAGAAAAAGTGCGGCGACCATGGTGAGGATCACGGCGCCACAGGCGCGAAAGAGCCGGTTGCGGCGTAGCTTGTCAGGTGGTGGATCGACCGCGTCGGTACGGGTGAACAAGCAGATGCACATCACCGCGAGCGACGATAGGAAAATCCCTGCCGCGCCGGAATGCAAGGCACCCTGCCAAGCCTCCGATACGATCAACCGGTCAGCGAGTGTGGGCGGCTCATAGCAGGTGATGTCGCAGAGCGTGGGGATGAGGGCCACGCCAAGAGCCGCGACGCCTGCCACGGTCGAAACGCGCCAATCGGTCAGCCACTCGTCGGCTTCCGGGTCGTGCCCATGGTAGGCGATGAGAAAGACGCCGACCCCACCCATGGCGATCACGAAGATGTCGCGCAGCCCGGTAAAGAAAAACCTGGAGATCGAATGCTGCATTGGTACGTCGAACGCCACAACGCCAAGCAGAAGCGCGAAGGGCAGGCAAAAACCGATCAGGCCGATGGCCTTGCGCAACCTGTGCAGGGCTTCTTCGTGCTGGATTGCCTTGCGTTCGAGTTGCGGGCGAGACATCTCTTTCGGTTTCATAGGCGATCCTCCTCGTCTACAGGTTGGGCAATGGGCGGTGTCGTGGCAAGTGGGGAATCCCGGTATCAACACTCTGGGGCAGGTTGAAATGGTGTGGGTGCGGGATGGATCAGGGGACTGTTTCGTAAGCTGATGCTTGCGGGATCAGCTCAAGCGAGGCAGCAATGTGCCTATTGCGGTTACATATCGTGATTGTCCGCCATGCCGCCTTGTTCAACAAGATGGTCCGGAAGTTTGAAATTTTCCGGTTTTGCCAGGGTCGAGTTGTTTTCGTAACACGGCCATTACCACATGACGCTTAACGCAGTATCCGACCGGCACAGTTCATGTCAGGGCAGTTCGTTCAGCACTGAGCGGGCGGCTTCGGCGGGCGATCGGGCCTGCCAGATTGGGCGGCCGACGACGATGTGATCGGCGCCGTCGGCGATTGCCTGGCCGGGGGTGGCGACGCGTTTCTGATCGCCCAGCGCCGCGCCTGCCGGACGCACGCCGGGGGTGACGATAAGCCGATCCCGGGCCTGTGGCAGGGCGCGGATGAGTGCGGCCTCCTGTGGCGAGGCGATCACGCCGTCGGCCCCAGCCTCGAAGGCGCGAGCCGCGCGTTCGGTTACCAGATCGCGGATATCGCCGGATTTCATCAACCCGGCATCAAGATCGGCCCGGTCGAGTGAGGTGAGGATCGTGACGGCCAGGATTTTCAAATCTTTGCCCGCCGCCCCCTCGCAGGCCGCGCGCACGACGTGCGGATCGCCATGCACGGTGAGAAAATCGAGATTAAATTGTGCGAGTCCGCGCACCGCGTTTTCGACCGTGGCGCCGATGTCGAAAAGCTTCATGTCGAGGAAGATACGCTTGCCATGTTCTTGCTTGAGTTCGCCCGCGAGTGCGAGCCCGCCAGTGGTGAGCATGCCCAATCCGATCTTGTAGAACGAAACTACGTCACCCAATGCTTCGGCCAGTTGCAGCCCTTCGAGTGCATTGGGTAGGTCGAGAGCGACGATCAGGCGGTCATCGGCGGTGCGTTCAGTCGCGGTGGTGGGCATTGGGGACTCCGTGTTCGGCTCATGGCTTCATAGGGCGTGGGGGTCATCGGGGCAAGCCAGCTCGCCTAGGTTGGGCGTTGTCGCTCAGGTCTGCTCGATCAGGAAATTTTCGTGTGGCTCAATATCGCACATGGGCCTGGGCGGCTTTTACGTGTCGAAAAGTGATGCAAAATAGTTCATCCGGTAACGCCAATCTCTGCCAGGTTTTTCCGCGTAGCGGCATGCATGAGGCGAAAGTGGCCTCGAACCGGTCGACCGGGATTGCATTACCGGGTTCGAGCAGGTTTGATGTACAAGGGTGCAGCATCGCATGTGGTTATGCTGGCAAATAACAAGGGGAAGCCCGAAGCGACGATCTTGCAAGTCAGGAGCATAACATACGCGACCGCCTTTGCGATCATGCTGGGCTGGCTTTTGTGGGTTGGACAGCCCGTGCTGTTGCCGGTGATTGCGGCGTTGATTTCGGTCTATATCCTGTCTGCCGCCGCCAACGCGATGGAACGTGTGCCAATGTTGGGGCAGTTTCCGGGCTGGGTGCGCCGGACGATCGTTCTGATCGCCTTTGCCCTTGGCGTTTCGTTGCTGTTCGTCCTGGTGATCAACAACCTCGCGCAAGTGGCGACGGCGCTTATCCGTTACGAAGAGAACCTCTATGCCCTGGCAACGCGGGCCGTGGGGCTTCTTGGCGTCGAGGACGAGCCGACATGGGCCAATCTGCGACGCGTGACGCTGGACGAGCTCGACATGCGCGCATGGATCACCCCCGCGCTGTTGTCATTGCGGTCCTTCGGGGTGACGTTGTTTCTGGTGGTTCTTTACGCTGCCTTCTTCATGGCCGAACGCGGTGTGATGGCGCAGAAGCTTGTTCTTGCAATGGGTGGCGAGATCCAGGGGCAGAAGGCGCTTGAGATACTCGATCGGATCAACGATCGGATCGGCGGCTATCTGTTCGTCAAGACGGTGGTGAACATCATTCTTGGCGGGATGTCCTTTGTCATCATGCTGGTTCTGGGGATCGAGTTCGCCCTGTTCTGGGCCGTTCTGATCGCCTTTCTCAACTATATTCCCTATATCGGATCGCTGATCGGGGTGATCTTTCCGGTCTTGCTGAGCCTGGCGCAGTTCGGCACGATCTGGATGGCCAGCGTGGTTCTGGTGACCCTGACCTCGGCGCAGGTTTTCGTGGCTGGATATCTCGAACCGCGGATGATGGGCCGGGCGTTCAACCTGAGCCCGTTCGTGGTTCTGTTGGCGCTGGCTTTCTGGAGCACGCTTTGGGGGCTGGCAGGTGCGATCCTTGCGGTACCCCTGACGGCGAGTGCGGTGATCATGCTCAACGAGATGAAGGCTACCCGTCCTTTTGCCATCATGCTCTCGGCCAGTGGCCGGATCTGAACCGGGCTTACGTGACCAGCGGTGCCGGGAAAGGGCCGGGGTGGCGACGATGAGTTGCTGATATATCCTGTGGATAGCTTGGATGCCAAGCATGACTTTCATTCGGGGATTCACGGGAAGGTGTATATCTGTGCGACAATCCGCACATTGCGCCTTGAAGCCCCGCACGCCCCATCCCATTTATCCCTTGAGGTTCCCGAAAGCCCCATGCCTCTCCCGAGGGTGGGCGAAATGGGAAGGCTTGAAAAAGGAGAGAAAGCATGAACTTGGACAAGTTCACCGAACGGTCGCGCGGTTTCATTCAATCGGCACAGACGATCGCGATGCGCGAAGACCATCAGCGGCTCGTTCCCGAGCACCTTCTCAAGGCATTGATGGACGACGATCAGGGGCTGGCGGCCAATCTGATCAAACGTGCGGGTGGCGCGCCCGAACGTGTACGCCAGGCGGTTGACCTGGCCGTCGACAAGTTACCCAAGGTGTCGGGCGATGCCGGTCAGATCTACATGGATGGCCAGTTCGCCAAGGTTCTCGGCGAGGCCGAGAAACTGGCGCAAAAGGCTGGCGACAGTTTCGTCGCGGTCGAGCGTATGCTGATGGCGCTCAACATGGTGAAATCGAAGGCGCGCGAGGCGCTCGAGGCCGGTGCGGTCAATGCGCAGGCCCTGAACGCGGCGATCGAGGACATCCGAAAGGGGCGCACGGCGGATTCCGCCAGCGCCGAAGAGGGCTATGACGCGCTCAAGAAATACGCGCGCGACCTGACCGAAGCGGCGAGAGAGGGCAAGATCGACCCGATCATCGGCCGCGACGAGGAAATTCGCCGCACGATGCAGGTGTTGTCGCGCCGGACCAAGAACAACCCGGTCCTGATCGGTGAGCCCGGCGTGGGTAAGACCGCCATCGCCGAGGGCATGGCGCTGCGCATCATCAATGGTGACGTGCCCGAATCGCTGCGCAACAAGAAGCTCATGGCGCTCGACATGGGCGCGCTGATTGCGGGCGCGAAATATCGCGGCGAATTCGAGGAGCGGCTCAAGGCGGTGCTGAACGAGATCACCGCGGCGGCGGGCGAGATCATCCTGTTCATCGACGAGATGCATACGCTGGTCGGTGCGGGCAAGACGGATGGCGCAATGGATGCGGCCAACCTGATCAAGCCGGCGCTGGCGCGCGGTGAGTTGCATTGTATCGGTGCAACGACGCTGGATGAATACCGCAAGTATGTCGAGAAGGACGCGGCGCTTGCCCGTCGGTTCCAGCCGCTGATCGTCGAGGAACCCACGGTCGAGGACACGATCTCGATCCTGCGTGGTATCAAGGAAAAATACGAACTGCACCATGGCGTGCGGATCGCTGACAGCGCGCTTGTCGCGGCGGCGGAGCTTTCGCACCGTTACATCACCGACCGGTTCCTGCCGGACAAGGCGATCGACCTTGTCGATGAGGCGTCGAGCCGCCTGCGCATGGAAGTAGACAGCAAGCCCGAAGAGCTTGACCAGATTGACCGGCAGATTCTGCAAATGCAGATCGAGGCGGAAGCGCTCAAGAAAGAGGACGATCAGGCGTCGAAAGACCGGCTTGAAACGCTCGAAAAAGAGCTGGCGGGTTTGCAGGATCAATCTGCCGAGATGACCGCCAGATGGCAGGCCGAGCGTGACAAGCTGGCCAGCGCGCGCGATCTCAAGGAACAGCTTGACCGGGCGCGGGCCGAACTGGACATCGCCAAGCGCGAGGGCAACCTCGCGAAGGCCGGTGAGCTCAGCTATGGCGTCATTCCGCAGCTCGAAAAGCAGCTTCTAGAGGCCGAAAAGGCCGAGGATGACGGCGTGATGGTCGAAGAGGCCGTGCGCCCGGAACAGATCGCGAGTGTCGTCGAGCGCTGGACGGGTATTCCCGCGGGCAAGATGCTCGAAGGCGAGCGCGAGAAACTGCTGGGTATGGAAGAGAACCTGCACGCCCGGGTGATCGGCCAGAATACGGCGGTCAAGGCCGTGGCCAATGCGGTGCGTCGGGCGCGCGCGGGGCTCAACGACGAGAACCGGCCGCTGGGTTCGTTCCTGTTCCTGGGGCCGACCGGCGTAGGTAAGACCGAGCTGACCAAGGCGGTGGCCGAGTTCCTCTTTGACGACGACAGCGCGATGGTACGTATCGACATGTCGGAATTCATGGAGAAACATTCGGTCGCCCGCCTGATCGGGGCGCCTCCGGGTTATGTCGGCTATGACGAGGGCGGCGTTCTGACCGAGGCGGTGCGTCGCAGGCCCTATCAGGTGGTGCTGTTCGACGAAGTCGAAAAGGCCCATCCCGAGGTCTTCAACGTGCTGTTGCAAGTGCTGGACGACGGGGTTCTGACCGACGGTCATGGCCGCACGGTGGATTTCAAGCAGACGCTGATCGTGCTGACGTCGAACCTTGGGTCACAGGCGCTGAGCCAACTGCCCGAAGGCGCGGATGCGGCGCAGGCGCAGCGCGACGTGATGGACGCGGTGCGGGCGCATTTCCGGCCCGAGTTTCTCAACCGGCTTGACGACATGATCGTTTTCGACCGGCTGAGCCGGGGCGACATGGGCGCGATCGTCGAGATTCAGATCAAACGCCTGATGAAACGTCTGGTTGGGCGCAAGATCAGGCTCGATCTGGACGCAGCGGCCAAGACATGGTTGGCCGACGAAGGCTATGATCCGGTCTATGGTGCGCGCCCGCTGAAGCGGGTGATCCAGCGCGCGCTTCAGGACCCGCTGGCCGAGGCGATCCTTGCGGGCGATATCCGCGATGGTGCGACGGTTCCGGTCAGCGCCGGGCCTGACGGGCTGATCATCGGGGACCGTGTCGGGGCCAGTAACCGGCCCAAGCCGGATGACGCCGTGGTGCATTGAGCCCCAGGTGACAGGATGTGAAATGACCGCCCGGAGCCGCTTGGCCTCGGGCGGTTTCTTTATGCGGGATCGGACGGGGGCGCGCGGAGCCTAAGCCAGAGCAGGGCACCCAAGGCGATGAGGCAGAGCACGGCCAAAACCCAGATGGCGGGTGCGTAGTCGCCGACGCAACCCACGCTGCGGGTCTCCGCATGCAGCCCGGTGGGGTCAACCCGGCTCTCATACCAGAGGCCCAGCGCGACGATGCCGGAAAACAGCGCGGCCACGGCAAAGTAGATCGGTCGCCCACCCAGTAGCGCCAGCGTGAAGGCCCCGATGATGCCCAGCCCGGGCAGGGTGGTGGCGATGTGGAACAACTCGTCCAGTCCGGTCATGGGGCCATCGGTGGGTGACCAATCGGGGCGTTCGGTGTCACAGACCCCGGCGGCTCGCACAGTGCCAGGCAACGCAAGCAAGAGACCGGCGAGCAGCAGGTGAAACAGGCGGCCGGTTCTCTGACCGACATGGCTAAAGACGGTCAGGATCATTCTTCCTCGAACGGGTCCCATTCCTCTTCGACCTCGGGCAGCGCTTCGGCCTGGGCTTCGGCGGTGATGTCCCGACGGGTCTTGATATCGACGATCCTGGCGTTCGGAAAGACATCGAACACGGCCTGAACGAGCGGGTGGTCGCGGGCTTCGCTTTCGCGCGATACCCTTTCGGCGTTGCGGGTCTCGACGATCGATGGGGTGCCGTTCTCCGAGGTGACAGTGACGGCCCAGCGGTTTCCCGTCCAGCGTTGCAGGGCGGCCCCGAGACGCGAGGCTAGGTCCGATGGCGCGTCGGGCGTCGGCTGGAAGGTGATGCGTCCGGGTTGATAGCTGACCAGCCGCAGATCGGCCTCGACATCCATCAAAAGCTTGCCATCGCGATTGGCGCGGATCAGTTCAAGCACATGGTCGAACGTTGGATAGCGTGCGAGTGCCTGTGCCGAATCCTGTGCCAGTGCGGCAGAGGGGCCGCCGGATCGGCCCGATGTCGAGCGGCCTGAGGACAGGGGCGTATTTGCCTGTCCGTTGCCGCCGCCCGACCCCTGCGGCGGCAGGGGTGCCCCTCGCGTGGGTGGTGGCGGTGGCGGAGTTTCATCGTTGAGCCGCTTTACGAGATCTTCGGGCGTGGGCAGGTCGGCCACATGAGTTAGCCGGATGATCGCCATTTCGGCCGCCATCATCGCGTTGGGGGCCTGGGCCACCTCGTCCAGTGCCTTGAGCAGCATCTGCCACATTCGCGCCAGAACCCTGAGTGGCAACGCCCCGGCCATGGCCTGACCGCGGCTGCGCTCATCGGGCGAGATGGTGGGGTCTTCGGCCGCGTCAGGGGTGATCTTGACCACCGAGACCCAATGGGTGATCTCGGCCAGATCGCGCAGCACCGCCAGCGGATCGGCCCCTTCGGCATATTCCGCCGCAAGCTCGGCCAGCGCACCGGCGGCGTCGCCTTTCATGATCATGTCGAAGAGGTCGAGCACGCGACCGCGGTCGGCCAGCCCCAGCATGGCGCGGACCTGAGTTGCCGTGGTTTCGCCCGCGCCATGGCTGATCGCCTGATCGAGCAGGGAGGTGGCATCGCGGGCCGATCCTTCGGCGGCGCGGGTGATAAGGGCCAGCGCGTCATCGGCGATCTGCGCTTCTTCGGCGGTTGCGATCCGGCGCAGCATGGCGATCATGTCTTCTGGTTCGATGCGGCGCAGGTCAAAGCGTTGACAGCGCGACAGAACCGTGACCGGCACCTTGCGGATCTCGGTGGTGGCGAAGATGAATTTCACGTGCTCGGGCGGCTCTTCGAGCGTTTTCAACAGCGCGTTGAAAGCGGAGGTGCTGAGCATGTGCACTTCGTCGATGATGTAGATCTTGTAGCGGGCCGAAGCCGCGCGGTAGTGGACGCTCTCGATGATCTCGCGGATGTCGCCGACGCCGGTGCGCGAGGCCGCGTCCATTTCCATCACATCGACATGGCGCCCCTCCATGATCGCCGTACAGTGTTCGCAGACCCCGCATGGATCGGTCGTTGGGCCGCCCGTGCCATCGGGGCCGATGCAGTTCATGCCCTTTGCGATGATTCGTGCGGTCGTGGTTTTGCCGGTGCCGCGAATGCCCGTCATGATGAAGGCCTGCGCGATGCGGTCGGCCATGAACGCGTTCTTGAGCGTGCGTACCATCGCATCCTGACCGACGAGGTCGGCAAAGGTCTCGGGTCGGTACTTGCGGGCGAGAACCTGATAGCCCTTGGTTGTATGTTCGCTCATGGGGCGTGCCGGGATTCGCGTGATGGGTTACGGTCGGCCCCAACCTAGGCCGGGCAGGGCGGCGCGTCCATGGGGAATGGGGCGGTCTTCCGTGCGGTGGTGGTGCGATGGATCGAGGAAGGCAGGTCTTTGTCGCAACACTTGCCCGAATTGACGATGCGATGCGCGTGTTTCCTTGGCAAAGCCGTGCGGATCGGTGCAATCCTTGGGTCAAGCGGGTTTGCCTTGGGGGGAGATCATGCGGCCTGGCCCTGTGTGGTGTGGAGAATACACGCAAATCGATTTTGACGCCGCGCTCGAGGTAGCGACGAGTGGCGGGCTTGCGGATATGTGTCTTGCGATGCGGTTGTGACATGATGGCCGATGCCGAAAAGGGGATGCTGATCTATGCACTTCCGGTGGGCGGTGGCACCTTGGCCATGTCGGCCCTGCCGGGTCGTGGCGGTGACTATGCCGGGGATCTTGGCCTTTTTCGGGAATGGCAGCCCGGGATCGTTCTGACCATGGTGACGGATGCGGAACTGGCCGAAGCTGGGGCGCCGAACCTGGGCACCGATATTCAGGCCATGGCGAGCCGCTGGTTCCATCTGCCGGTGCGTGATTACGGCACGCCCTCGCCTGAAGTCGAAGCTGTATGGCCTGAAGCCAGCCGGGCGGTACGTGCCGCCCTGAAAGGGGGCGGTCGCGTGATCGTGCATTGCAAGGGTGGGTGCGGGCGCTCGGGCATGGCGGTGCTGCGGTTGATGGTGGAAAGCGGCGAAGATCGCTTTGTCGCGCTCAAGCGTTTGCGCAGCCTGTGCAATTGCGCGATCGAAACCAACGCGCAATTGGATTGGGCATTTGGCGGTGAGCCTGACGCGGTTCCGACCGGCCGAGACCGGGCCGGGTAAGCGCCAAGGCACAACCGAATCGACGACGTGCCGCGCGAAAGCTCAGGAAAAATGCATCTATGAGGCGAGCGAGCACTGAAATTGGTCGAAGGTGATGAGCCCATGTGCATGGCTTGGTAAGAAAACATTACCGGACGGCAAAAAAACTGTTTGTTTTCGTAATCCGCTTGCTTAGTAATTGACGCAGGAGATTCAGCCGGGTTTACCTAGCCCTGCGAACAATAAAGAAAACGACAACTCGGAGGAGAATTATGGAACGTCGTAAGTTTTTGAAGGGCGCCGCGCTTGGTGCCGGAGCAACCGCGCTGGCCACACCGGCCCTGGCGCAGGGTGCCAAGCAACTGACCATCGTGTCGACATGGCCGCGTGACTTCCCCGGACTGGGCATCTCGGCCCAGCGTCTGGCCGCGAGGATCGCCGAGCTGTCGGATGGTGCGTTCA
The DNA here is from genome assembly GCF_008369105.1 of Aquicoccus porphyridii. Taxonomy (GTDB): domain Bacteria; phylum Pseudomonadota; class Alphaproteobacteria; order Rhodobacterales; family Rhodobacteraceae; genus Aquicoccus; species Aquicoccus porphyridii. The sequence continues at coordinate 53,798 of NZ_VINQ01000017.1, forward strand.
ACGTGGAATATTTCGCGGCGGGCGAGCGCGTGGGCGCGTTCGACGTGTTCGACGAAGTGGCCAGCGGCAACAGCCAGGCCTATGTCGCTGCGGATTACTACTGGGTCGGCAAGCACCCGGGTTTTGCCTATTTCACCTCGGTGCCGTTCGGCATGACCACGGTCGAGTGGAATGCGTGGATCAAGTATCGCGGCGGTCAGGCGCTCTGGGACGAGCTGGCCGGTGAATTCGGCCTCAAGACGATTCCCTGTGGCGCGACCGGCACGCAGGCCGGTGGCTGGTTCAACAAGGAAATCGAGAGCCCTGATGATTTCAGGGGCCTCAAGATGCGGATTCCGGGCCTTGGCGGCCAGGTCATCTCGAAAATGGGTGGTTCCACCGTGTCGCTCCCGGGTGGTCAGATCTATGAAAACCTCGTTTCGGGCGCCGTTGACGCAACCGAGTGGGTCGGCCCCTATAACGATTACTTCATGAAGTTCTATGAGGCCGCGCAGTACTACTATACCGGCGGGATGCATGAGCCGGGCGGTGGTCTGGGCTTTGGCATGAACCGGGCGTGGTATGACGGTTTGAGCGATTGGGAAAAAGCCGTGATCGAGGCGGCCTGCCTTGAAGAGCACGCCAATTCCTATGAGGAAGCGCAGGCCCTGAACGGCGAATACCTGCAGCGACTCATCGACGAGCAAGGCGTACAGGTGCGCAACTTCAACGACGATGTCTGGGACGGCTTCGGCGAGGCGTCGGCGGAAGTGTTCGAGGAGGTGCGCGACCATTCGGCGCTGGCCAAGAAGATCGACGATGCATTCCAGGCGAACCTTCGGGAAATCGGCAACATGATGGCGCAGTTCGAGATCACCTTCGTGAACCAGCGTAACCGCGTTCTGGGGCTGGGCTAATCCTGACCTGAATGACATGATATGAGAGTGGGGCTCCGGCCCCACTCTTTTTCAATATGTTTGCAGCTCATGCCGCGAGATATGGGGCATGAGCCCCGAGGGGAGGGGATCAATGGTCAAGGCCGAGGCAACTGAGATTCCACGGGTTGGACGGCCTGCGCTTGTGGCGCGGCTTTTCGGTTGGTCGATGCTGGCGGCGCTGGTGGCGTTCCTCATCAACAACCTGCTGGTGGTGTGGTTCGACTATCCCGGCGTTGCGGTGCTGTGGAATGGCGGAGGCGGCGCCGGGGCCTGGCTCAATGTCATGGTCTATGCCGTGTTTTTCGTTGTGAGCTGGGTCTATGTCCTGTCGACGCGCGACGTTTCCCTGCGCTGGGAGGCGCTGCGGGTGCATGGCTTCAATGTCTATCTGGTCCGGGCGCTGTTCTGGTCTGTTTTCCTGGTCGGTGTGGTGGATGTGGCGGTGTCTTTCATGCGCGTCGAGAGCCTGTTGGGCGTATTCGTCGGCGATGAGTTCGCGCGCAACTTTACCAGGCCCACCTGGGTCGGAATCTATGTGCACTTTCCGCTGGTCGTCGCCGGGTTCGTGATCGCGCTGTTTTCGCGGACGCTGGGATTTACATGGCTGACCCTGATGATCGTCACGGCCGAGCTGGGGATCGTGGTTTCGCGTTTTGTGTTTTCCTATGAGCAGGCCTTGATGGCCGATCTGGTGCGCTATTGGTATGCGGCGTTGTTCCTGTTTGCGAGCGCCTATACCCTGTTCGAAGATGGCCATGTGCGCGTCGACGTTCTCTATGCCGGGTTTGCCCAGACCAAGCGGGGCTTTTTCAACGCCTGGGGCACGATACTCCTGGGTTGCTCGACGGCCTGGGTGATCCTTTATATCGGGTTCAACGGCAAGACGTCGATCATCAACTCGCCTTTTTCGAATTTCGAGGTGTCGCAATCCGGAACCAGCGGAATGTTTGTCAAATACCAGATGGCGATGTTCCTCGGTATCTTTGCGATCACCATGCTGATCCAATTCATCAGCTATTTCTTCGAGTCCGTCGCCGACTGGCGGGACGAACCCGGGCGCCGCGAAGCTGCGCCGATCGTGCATTAACGGAAGGCAGACACCGTGGAACTCTATTTTCTCGCTCTTCTGGTCTTTCTCATGGCCTTCGCGCTGGGCTCGGGCTATCCGGTGGCCTTTGCCCTACCCGGTGCGGCGATCATCTCGATCACGGCTGCGGCCGGTGCGGGTTATCTCTTTACCGGATCGACCGATGCCTTTTTCCATTCCGGCGGGCCACAGCAATGGCTGTCGGCAGGGGTGACGAACTTGCGCGGGGTATATTGGGAGGTCGAGCGCGATACGCTGATCGCGATTCCCTTGTTCATTTTCATGGGCATTATGCTGCAACGCTCGAAGATTGCCGAGGACCTGCTGGTTACGATGGCCAAGCTGTTCGGGCCGGTGCCCGGAGGCTTGGGCATTTCGGTGGTCTTTGTGGGCGCGCTTCTGGCAGCGACGACCGGTATCGTCGGTGCAACAGTGGTGGCGATGGGGCTGATCAGTCTGCCCGCCATGCTGCGCAACAAGTATTCGCCCAGCCTTGCCACCGGCACAATTGCGGCCAGCGGCACGCTGGGACAGATCATTCCGCCCTCGATCGTGCTGATCATCCTGGCCGACCAGCTTGCCAGCGCAACCGATCAGGCCGCCACATTGCGCAAGACCCTTTACAACGAGGCAACCGGCGAATTGACGATGCCGTCGATCTTCGGCGTGGGATCGACCAGCGCAGGTGAGATGTTCCTGGGCGCGTTCGTGCCGGGTATTCTCCTGGTTCTGCTGTACATGGCCTATATTCTGGTTTCGGCGATCATCAACCCGAAATCAGCCCCGGCGGTGCGCAGCGAAGAGGGTTTTGACCGGAAATTCTGGAGTCAGGTCGCGCTGACGCTGATCCCGCCGCTGACACTCATTTTCCTGGTTCTTGGGTCGATCATCACCGGGGTTGCCACGGTGAACCAGGCCGGGGCGATCGGGGCGTCGGGTGCGCTCGTCATGGCGGGGTATCGACTGCCGGCCAAGGGGACAAGGCATCTCTACACGCCGGCCATCATGGCGCTGGCGTCGCTCGGGGTCCTGGGGGTTCTGCTCGACAATTACGACATGAACGTCAAGGCGATAGAAACCACGGCGGATGCGACGGGTATCACGCTCGGCGCTATTGCGGCGGCCGTTCTGCTTATGTCGCTGATCTGGTCGGGTTGGCGGGTGTTCAGGATCGAGGCCACCATGCATGGCGTGATGCTTGAGACGGCCAAGACGACAAGCCTCGTCTTCATCATTCTGCTGGGTGCGGCGATGCTGACCGCGGCCTTTCGTGCCTTCGGCGGTGAAGATCTTGTCCGCGAGTTTCTCAACGGGTTGCCGGGCGGGTTCTGGATGCAGTTCATCATCGTGATGCTGGTGATCTTCATCCTTGGCTTCTTCCTTGATTTCATCGAGATCGCGGTTGTCGTGGTGCCGATCGTGGCGCCGATCCTGCTGGCCGATCCGGGCGCAAATATCACTGCTGTGTGGCTGGGGGTCATGGTCGGTCTGAACATCCAGACCTCCTTTCTCACGCCGCCCTTCGGGTTTGCACTGTTCTATCTCAGGGGCGTGGCGCCGCAATCGGTGAAGACCGTGCAGATGTACAAGGGCGTCATCGCCTTCATCATTTTGCAGTTGATCGCGCTGGGTATCGTCGGGTCCTATCCGCCGCTGGTGAATTACCTGCCCAACCGGGTGTCGTTCCTGTCGGATACGGCGCCACCACCGAAGAACCCCAAGCTGCAATATTGCATCGATGAATACACCTTTGAAAAGATGGCAAAGGGCAACGACCTCGCACAGGTGATCGCCAATGCGGAAGCGTTGAACCTGTCGGTTTTGCCCCGGCGGATGCAGAGTGACCTGAGTGACAGTTTCGAAAGCGCCACCGTGGCGCTTGAGGAGATCGAGAAAGCATTCGAGGCCGAAGCGGCGGTGAATGCGGCAGCGGTCGATTATCGACCGCTACAGACCCAGGTGCGCGGAATCGAAAAGGATATCCGCAAGCGCAACGAAAGGGCCGAGGACCTCAGAGTCAGAGCCGGGCGGATGCGCGACGAGGCGCAGGCCGAACGCCGTGCGCGTCTTGAAGCGGAACGTGAACAGTTGTTGGCTGAGGTCGAGGTGCTGCGAACGCAAATCCCTGACCGTTGGGAAGAGGTGCATGACGTCTTTGCCGAACTGACCGATGCGGAACAAGATGCTCGCAACTTGTATCGCCGCAACGCCGATAGCGCGTGGGAAACCCCGGCCGAGGTGCTGCGCATTCTTCAGGCCAATCCAGAGTTCGATGCGCTTGAGGGCGAATTGCGCGACCTGCGCGATGTCATTGAAAACGCCGGGGAAGGCGACCCGTCCGCGATGGAAACGGTCGAGGCGCTGGAGAACAAGTTCGGCGACATGGAAGGGGCGAGCGACGTGCGATCCGCCCTCGGCAGGGCCCGGCGGGCGTTGCGGCCCAACCGCTTTGACGGCGAGAAGGCGCTTGAAGAATATGACGAGGCATTGGCCGAGTTCGATGAGCAAAAGGCATGGCGGGCCGATGCGGCCACGCTCGAACCCGGGCTTCAGGCCTATCTCGACGGGATACGCGGCACGCTGGGTATCCGGTCACAGGACCGGCTGAACCGTGAACAGGCGCTATACATGGCGTCGTGTAACGCGGTTCATCGTGATGTTTCGTTGAACTTCTGACCGCTTTCCGGGGTCTGTGCCCATGCTTGACGGGATCAGGATCATCGAGGTCGAGGGGCTTGGCCCCGGGCCGTTCGCGGCGATGACGCTGGCCGATCTGGGGGCCGATGTCGTGGTGGTGCACCGCAAGGGCGGCAACCCGACACCGGGCGTGCCGGAGCGGTCGGTGCTGGACCGGGGCAAACGCTCGATCGCGCTCGACCTCAAGGATGCGGATGATCTCGACGTGTTTCGGCGGCTGGTGGCCGGGGCCGATGGGCTGATCGAGGGGTTTCGCCCGGGGGTGATGGAAAAGCTCGGGATGGGACCCGCGGCTTGTCATGCGATCAACCCCGCACTGGTCTTTGGGCGGATGACCGGTTGGGGGCAGGATGGCCCGCTGAGCCATGCGGCGGGGCATGATCTGAACTATATCTCGATGTCGGGCGCGCTTTGGTATGCCGGGGTGCCGGGGGATGCGCCGGTGACGCCCGCAACGCTGGTGGGCGATATCGGCGGTGGGGCGCTTTACCTCGTGGTGGGGATGCTGGCCGGGATCATGCAGGCGCGGGCGACCGGGCGGGGCACGGTGGTGGATGCGGCGATCTATGACGGCTCGGCCCATATGATGAACCTGTTGATGTCCTTGCGGCAGGGGGGCGGTATGCCCGATGCGCGCGGGCAGGGGATACTGGACGGGCCGCATTGGTGCCGCAGCTACCAAACGCGCGATGGCGGCTGGATGTCGGTGCAATGCCTCGAGCCGAAATTCTATGCGATTTGCCTTGAATTACTTGGGCTTGGCGATGATCCGGATTTCGCGGACCAGTTCGATCGCGCGCTTTGGCCGCGTGCCACCGAGCGGTTGAAAACGATCTTCGCCAGCAAGACCCGGGACGAATGGGCCGACCTCTTCCTGGGAACCGACGCCTGTGTCGCGCCGGTGCTGAGCCCGGACGAGGCGGCCGCGCATGACATGAATGCCGCGCGCGGGGCATGGGCCGCGCCGGGGGGTGTGTTGCAGGCCGCGCCTGCGCCGCGATTTGCCGGGCAGCCGGACTGGCAGCCCCAAGCCGCACCCGCGCGCGGAGAGCACACGGATGAAATTCTGGCCGAACTCTCGACGAAATGAATATTTCGGCGCTTCGAGGCCGTGACGTGGATTATGGCGCAAGAGGGTAAAGCAGGGCTTAACCCGTGGTGCGCGCCGAATCGGCCGGTTCAATCGCCCGGTGGGTTGAGGGCTAACCATATCACCGCCAGCGCGGCCACACCAAGCATGGCAAGCGTGGTGGCCGCGAGGCCGAAGACCTCGGACAGGGCGGACACCAGGAAGGCCAGCGCCGAGGTCGAGAGCGTGATCGCCACCATCCAGAGCGACATGATCCGGCCGCGCAGATGGTCTTCGAGCCGGGCCTGGATGCCGATCTGGAGCGAGACTCCGACATAGGTTCCGGCAAAGCCCGTGAGTGGCGCCAGGGCCAGTGCGACCCAGAAATCGGGTGCAAGGGTCAGGCCCGCCGTGGCGGCGAAGCCCATCGCGATGACGCCAAAGCGCAAGGCGGGCAGGCGCAGGAGACGCGCGCCCGCGATCACCTGAAACACCGCCGCCAGAAGCGCCCCGGCCCCCACCGCCGAGGTGAGCAGGCCCAGCCCCTGCGCGCCTTGCGCAAACCGTCCATCGGCGATGAGCGCGAGGATTTCGCCCACCGCGCGTACCGGCCCGAGGGCCACCACGGTGAGGATCAGCGCGCGGCGCACCGGCCAACGCGCCCAGCCCGCGCGCAAGCCTTCGCCCAGATCGGCAAGATAGCTTTTGCGAGGCCCGTTTTCCTCGACATTGCGGGGGGATAGCGTGGGCGCGATAATGAGGTTGGGCAGGAAAAGCGCGGTTGAAATCACTGCCGTCGGCAGGGTGCCGAGCCCTGCGATCATGGCGCCGCCGATGGCCGGGCTGATGATCCGGCCGACATTGAAATTGAGTGCGGCCAACGCCACGACCGACCCGATCAGAGGCGGATCAACGAGTCGCGGCCCAAGCGATTGGCGCACCGGATGATAGGCCGAGATGACCATGCCAAACAGCAACGCGATGCCCAGGATGGGCAGCGGTGCAAGCCCGCCTGCGAACATCAGCACGAAAAGTGCTGCGGGGCAGACCAACAGGCCCGCGGACACAATGCGATAAATGGTGAGGATCGGAACACGATCGGTCAGCGCGCCGAAGAACGGCGAGGTGACCGCGACGGGGGCGAGGGAGGCGGCGGCGACGAGGCCGACGAAACTGGCGGAGCCGGTTTCGTCCCATGCCAGCCATGACAGCAGCACGCGGAAGATCCAGTTGCCGTTCACGCCCGCCACCGCGCCGATGAAATAGCGCCGGAACCCGGGGTGGGCGAAGGCCAGACGGGCACTCATCGCTTTGATTTCTTTGGAAAATGTCGCATCCATGCGTCCTCTTGCGCCCAGAGTAGCGCCGGGGGCGGGGGCTGCAAGGGCACAAAAGGGTTTCTTTTGTCATGACGCGACGTCCGGGCCGGTTAACGGGGCCGCGAGGGCGCCAATTCGAGGGGGTGACATCCGGCTGACATTCGGCTGCCGCCCGGCTGCCGGGTAAATCCTGCCAAAGGGTTAACGCAGGAGGTTAACCGACCGCCCGCCGCTTCCGCGTGATCAGGACGGGCGATGCAAGTCGGCCCTCGCCTGTGCGGCCTTGTCACGCATGATGCATCCTTCGGCATGGTCGTTGACAAGCCCCATGGCCTGCATGAACGCATAGACGGTGGTGGGGCCGACGAATTTCCAGCCGCGCTTGCGCAACTCCTTCGAGAGCGCCACCGAGGCGGGCGACGTGGAGCGGCTTTGCGGGGGGACATCCTCGTCTTGTGGTTCGAACCGCCAGATGAACGCGGCCAGCGAGCCTTCGGTCTCGACCAGATCACAGGCGCAGCGGGCATTGTTGATCACGGCTTCGATCTTGCCGCGATGGCGCACGATTCCGGCATCCGCCAGCAGCCGTGTCACATCCGTGTCGGTAAACCGTGCCACCTTGCGAAAATCGAACCCTGCGAAAGCGGCGCGGAAATTCTCGCGCTTGTTCAGGATCGTGCGCCAGCTCAGCCCCGATTGAAAGCTTTCGAGGCACAGTTTCTCGAACAGGCGGATGTCATCGACAACCGGGAACCCCCATTCGCGATCATGGTAATCGAAGAATTCGGGCGCGGCGGCGCACCAACGGCAACGCGGGCGCCCGTCAGGGCCGGGGATTGTCGTGCTCATGCCGGGGCCTTGAGGAAATCCAACGCGGGGATGGCGCGCTTGGCGTCGATTTCATGGGTTTCGGCGGTGACGATTCCGTGCACCACGAACGGGTCCGCGGCGAGACGGGCATCAAGGGCGGCGCGGCTTTCACCATGAGAGAGGATGGCACCGCCCGCTGCGGGTTCGAGCGAGCCGACACAGAGGAATTTCTCGTCTGCAAAGCCTTGCGCGATCCAGTCGTTATGCGCCGCCATGAAGTCCGGAGCTGCGGCCCGGTTGTCGGAAAATTTCAGGAAAGTTATGAACATATACGCCCCTCGTGCCGTGTCTGATCGTCAATGATGTCGTCCAGCCATTGCGTGATTGCGGCGACTTCACGTTCAATGAAGGTCTCATCGCGGAAGGCGCTGGACATGACCGCCACCCCTTGTGACCAGGTCAGAAGGTGCATGGCCCGTGCCTCGGCCTGTTGATCCATGCCAAGCGCGCGAAACTGCCCGGTGAGCCAGTCGCGGAACAGGCCCATGATTTGCGCGGCGCGATGTTGCGCGCCGTGCTCCAGCTTGGCCAGCTCCGAACACAATGTTCCGACCGGGCAGCCAAAGGCCATGATCCTGGTGCGGTTGGTGATCAGCAGATGGATGAACGACAGGATGCGGTCGCGGGGCTGCGCGCCCTCGGCTTGCCAAGTGTCGAGCATCATGCGCGTCCGGTCCATCCGGCGCGCGATCACGGCATCCAGTATTTCATCCTTGGCCTTGAAATGGTGATAGAAATTCCCGCGCGAGATGCCCACCGCCGCGGCGATGTCGGCAAAGGATGTGGCCTCGAACCCGCCTTCATAGAAAAGCGTGTCGGCTTTCTCGATGATCTTTTCGCGGGTTGAAACCGTGGGCAAGGCGGACATCCTGTCGTGATTTGCGATCAGGTTAGGTCAATTGTCCTAGAGCGTCAATGGGGTGAGTATCGGGTTAACAATGGATAGATTTTCATGGCGGCAGCATTGGAGAGTTTTCGCCCGCCCCGCCCGTCGTGGCAAAGGCATGCCTTTGGCGTGTCGGCGGTGGTGGGGATGTATCACTGTGCGATGCCGCGACCGATTTGCGGTTGGGGCAGGAGGTTGGTCAGGCGGCGCCAGAGCCATTCCCAAGGCCCGAACGGGAAGAAACGCAGCCAGAGCTGGGCAAAAACGATCAGCGCCACATAGAACACGCTGGCGATGGCCAGAACCCCCAGTGTGCCCAACTGCCCGATCAACCCCAGGCCCCAGCCGTAGAACAGGGCCTGTCCCGAGATCGCGGTCATCAGGTATCCGGTCAGCGTCATGCGACCCAGAGGTGCCAGCAATCGACGCAGCCAGCCCACCGAAGGCCCGGCCAGAGCCGCACCGATCAGCATGAGATAGCCCAGCGCCATGATCGGGCCCTCCAGTTTGAGCATGACCCAGAACCCTTCGGGTTCCACGACATAGCGCAAGACGATATTCATCGTGGCCCCCACCAGCGCCAACATGAGCCCCAGCCGCAGCAGGTGATCGCGACGACCGGCCAGGGCCATGATCACACCGCTTTTCCCGGCCGCAAGCCCCAGAAGGAACAGCCCCATGAGCGTCATGAACCGCAAGACAAGCGTGCTGTCCGCGGCTTCGGACGCGGCAAAGATCATGCGCCAGTTCTGTTTTACCGTGTCGGTGAGTTCTGGCGATGCGAAGGCATCGAGGCTTTCGGTATGACCGCGGGGGACGGGGTTGGGCATCTCGTAGCCGCCCAATGCCAACGTCACCGGGGCGGCAATCACAAGTGCCAGTGCCAGCCCGGCAATCACCCGTGTCGGCAGGCGCGCGGCGAATGGCAGGATCAGGCCGAGCACTGCATAGCTCATCAGGATATCGGCCCAGAAAAGGAACAGCGCGTTGAACAGCCCGATCATGAACAGCACCATCAGCCGCTGGACGAAACGCACCGTCGCATCGCGCGACGACATCGCCTTGCCCAGGATCACGCTGAAGCTGAAACCGAACATGAAAGAGAATGCAGCCAGTGCCTTGTCATCGACGAAGATGCGGATGAGCACCCAGACAAAGCGATCCGCGGTTCCCAGCCACTCGGTGCGCATTTCCGGCGTAAGATAGGCCAGTCCCGAGAACGTAATCATGTTCATGATGATGACACCGGCAAGTGCCACGGCCCGCAGCGCGTCGAGCAGGTCATTGCGACTGTGCGCTTCCTTTGTGCTCATGCGACAATTCCCTCTTGCCGTCCCGTCCCTCCCACGGGTGCATCGGCAGGCTCCGGCGCGGACGCATGGCCAGAATACCGTTTTCTGTCGATATGTTTGGCTTGCATTCAGGGCGCCACGTAGATTTTGATAAAATCCTTCGGCGGTCACCGCATGTCCAGAGAACCACCATCGCGCTGGCAGAATCTTGCCAAACGCGATGCAGGTTGCCCGGGCCGTTTGCGGTCCGGGCATGCGCCCACCCGGGTGGGCGCATGCCCCCCCGGTGGGTGAATTTTATTGAGCGTGCGCCCTAGAAATCGAGGTTCTCGACCGAGAGCGCGTTCTTCTGGATGAATTCGCGCCTTGGTTCGACCACGTCGCCCATGAGCTTGGTAAAGAGGTCGTCGGCCTCGGCCATGTCGTCGACCTTGACCTGCAGGAGCGTGCGTTCCTCGGGGTCGAGCGTGGTTTCCCAGAGCTGATCGGGGTTCATTTCACCCAAGCCCTTGTAGCGTTGCAGGGAGAAGCCCTTTTCGCCCTCGTCGAGGATCGAGGAAAGCAGGGTCAGTGGGCCGTGGATCAGTTGCTCGCGGTCCTTGCGGACGAGTGTCGCGGGCTGGTCATAGATCTCTTGCAGGCTTTCGGTGAAGCTCCCGGTGCGGCGGGCTTCGCCTCCGCGCAGGATCGGGCCGTCGATGGTGCGCACCTCTTCGACGCCGCGCAGGATGCGGGCGAGGCGGATGCCGTGATCCTGGGTGATGCGCCCCTGCCAGCCGCGTTCGTATTCCAGCGCGATGAGGTCGAGCCGTGCCGCCACGTGGTTGGCCACGCCTTGCAGGTCGGATTCCACCGCACCGGGCACGAAGGCCCCGGCGATGGCGGCCTGTTCGAGGATGTGGCGCGGGTAGTGGGTGGGAAACGCCTCGAGCACGCGCTTCAACTGCCGCGCCTCGTCAACGATACGCACGAGGTCGGCCCCGGCGACCTCGGCCCCCGATCCGAGCCGCAGGAGTGCGGTTTCGACGCCCTGCTGGATCAGGTAATCGTCAAGCGCGTTTTCGTCCTTGATATAGACCTCGGACTTGCCGCGCCCGACCTTGTAGAGCGGCGGCTGGGCGATATAGAGATAGCCGCCCTCGATCAGTTCGGGCATTTGCCGGTAGAAGAAGGTGAGCAGAAGCGTGCGGATATGCGCGCCGTCGACATCGGCGTCGGTCATGATGATGATCTTGTGATAGCGCAGCTTCTTGATGTCGAACTCGTCGCGCCCGATGCCGGTGCCGAGCGCCATCACCAGGTTGCCGATTTCCTGGCTCGACAGCATCCGGTCGAAGCGCGCGCGCTCGACGTTGAGGATCTTGCCCTTGAGCGGCAGGATCGCCTGCGTGCCACGGTCGCGCCCGGTCTGGGCCGAGCCGCCCGCCGAGTCACCCTCGACGATGAAAAGCTCGGTCTTGGCGGGGTCTTTCTCGGAACAATCCTTGAGCTTGCCGGCGAGGAAATTCACATCCATCGCCGTCTTGCGGCGGGTCAGGTCGCGCGCCTTGCGCGCCGCCTCGCGGGCGAGCGCCGCCTCGATGATCTTGCCAACGATCATCTTGGCCTCGTTGGGGTTTTCCTCGAACCATTCCGAGAGTTTCTCGGTCATCAGGTTCTCGACCGCGGGGCGAACTTCGGAGCTGACCAGCTTGTCCTTGGTCTGGGAACTGAATTTCGGGTCGGGCACCTTGACCGAAAGGACGCAGGACAGCCCTTCGCGGGCGTCGTCGCCGGTGAAGCTGACCTTTTCCTTCTTCGCGATTCCGCTTTCCTGTGCGTATTTGCCGATCGTCCGGGTCAGCGCGGCGCGGAAGCCCGCCATGTGGCTGCCGCCGTCGCGCTGGGGGATGTTGTTGGTAAAGGGCAGGACGGTCTCGTGATAGCTGTCGTTCCACCACATCGCGACCTCGATGCCGATCTCGTCACGCTCGCCGTTGACATAGATCGGTTCGGGGATCATCGGGGTCTTGTGGCGGTCGATATACTTGACGAATTCCTTGACCCCGCCTTCGTAGAAAAGATCGGTTTCAAGCGGTTCGGCCGGGCGTTCGTCGCGCAGGATGATGCGCACGCCGGAATTGAGGAAGGCCAGTTCGCGCAGGCGTTTTTCCAGCGTCTCGAAGGAATATTCGAGGTTGGAAAAGGTGGTGGTCGAGGCGAGGAAGCGCACCTCGGTGCCCTTGCGGCCATTGGCATCGCCCATGACGCGCAGATGCTCGACCGTTTCGCCGCGTTCGAAGCGGGCGTAATGTTCCTTGCCGTTGCGCCAGATGCGCAGGTCGAGCCAGTCGGAAAGCGCGTTGACCACCGACACGCCGACCCCGTGCAGACCGCCCGAGACCTTGTAGGAATTGCTGTCGAATTTACCGCCGGCGTGAAGCTGGGTCATGATGACCTCGGCCGCGCTCACCCCTTCTTCGGTGTGGATATCGACGGGCACGCCGCGCCCGTTGTCGGACACGGAAACCGATGAATCGGCGTGAATCGTGACGGCGACGTGATCGGCGTGACCGGCCAGCGCCTCGTCGATGCCGTTATCGACCACCTCGTACACCATGTGGTGCAGCCCCGAGCCGTCATCGGTGTCACCGATATACATGCCGGGGCGCTTGCGAACCGCATCCAGGCCCTTGAGAACCTTGATGGAATCCGCGCCGTATTCTGGGATCTGCTGCTCGTTTTCGGACATGTCCGCGCCTTGGCTGTTTTTGCTGTCATCTTATACGATTTCCGGCGGGGAATGTTAAGGGCAGAGGCATGTTTTCCGCCAGTCGAATGCCGGTTCGAATGCCTGTGCAAATGCCGGTCGAATCGCGGGTCAGGTGAAGGGAATGACCAGCCCGACAAGGATCAGGAGACTGCCCGACGCGATGTTGAGCCGCCGCAGGGCGCGCGGGCTTTGCAAGAGCCGTCGCGCGCGGTCGAGAAACAGCGCGAGACCGAGATTGCCCAGCATCGGCACGATGGCCGACACCGCGAGGATGGCGGCGATATCCGGGCCGGTGACACGGCTCAGATCGAAAAAGCCGGGCAGCACGCCCATGTAGAACAGGATCGCCTTGGGGTTGCCGATCACTGCCGCGACGCCGACCGCGAACCCGGCCCAGAGGCCCGGGCGCGTCAGGCGGCTGTCGCGTTCGGGGCGTTCGGCCGGGCGCCGGATCAGGATGAGGCCCATGACAAGGAACACCCCCGCCGCCACCCAGCGCAGCAGCGACAACAGATCGCCGTAAAGCGAGAGCACCCAGGCCAGGCCGAAGATCGCGCAGAGCGGCCAGATCAGATCGCCCAGCGCGACACCGATGGCCAGCGGCCAGGCGCCGCGCATGCCCCCCGAAAGCGCGCGGGCGATGAGCGCGACCCAGACCGGGCCGGGGATGACCCAGAGCGCGGCCATGCCGCCCGCATAAAGTAAAAGTGCCTCGGGTGTGACAGTCATGTGCATTATCCGGTCTGATGGTGGGTATGGCTGAGGCCGTTGTCCTCGGTCACTTCGATCCGCTGGGCGCGGCTGCCCAGTTCGGCGAAAAGCTCGGGGCCGGTGCCGGTCATCCAGGCCTGTGCGCCCAGCGCGCAAAGCTCGTCGTAGAGCGCGGCACGGCGGGTGGCGTCGAGATGGGCCGCGACCTCGTCGAGCAGAAGGATCGGCGGGGCGCCGAAATCGCGGGCCAGCGCGCGGGCATTGGCGAGGATGAGCGAGATGAGCAGCGCCTTCTGCTCGCCGGTCGAACAGTCGCGGGCCGCGATGCCCTTGGCCGCGAAGGTGCCGATCATGTCGGTGCGGTGCGGGCCGACAAGGCTGCGCCCGGCAGAGAGGTCACGCATGCGGCTGTCGGCCAGCGCGTGGGCGAGGTCGGCCTCTTCGCCGGGCATTTCGCCCTCGGATTGCGAAAGCGCCAGGTCCGCGGTGGGAAAGGCGGTTTCCGCGGCCGATTGCGCCACGGCCAGGTGATCGAGCGCGGCCAGCCGGTTGGCATGGATCGCCGCGCCCGCCTGTGCCATCTGGCGTTCGAGCGCGAGATACCAGTGCGGATCGCGCACCATGTCCTTCAGGAGCTGGTTGCGCTGGCGCATGGCCTTTTCATAGGCGAGGCTCAATTCGCCATGGTCGGGAAAGAACGACAGCGTGATGCGGTCGAGAAATCGCCGCCGCCCCTCGGCCCCCTCGATCCAGAGCCGGTCCATCGCGGGGATCAGCCAGAGCACCCGGGCGATCCGGCCCAGTGCGGTCTGGGGGGCCGTCTTGCCGTCGATCCGGACCTGCCGGGGCTGTGCGTCCTCGGACCAGATTTCGACTTCGTGGATGTGGCCAAGGCTGTTCAGGTGGCCGGTGAGTTTCCAGCCCAGCGTTTCGGGGCGGCGGGCCATGTCCTGTGCCGCCGCACGCCGCAACCCGCGCCCGGGAGAGAAGAGAGAAATCGCCTCGATCAGGTTGGTCTTGCCCGCGCCGTTGGGGCCAAAGATCGCCACGGGGCGGGCATCGACGTCGATCACCGCGCGCTTGTGCGAGCGGAAATGCGACAGGGCCAGATGGGTGAGCGCGAGGGTTGTCATATGGTGCATCCGTTTTCTTTCAAAGAAAACGGCCCGGAATTCCTGAGAAATTCCGGGGCCACTCAGACCCGCATGGGCATGACGACGTAGACGGCGGAAGTGTCGTTGCCTTCGCGCATCAGGGTCGGGTCGCCGGAGGAATTGAACATGAAAACGGCGTTTTCGCGGTCCACCTGGCTGGCGATTTCCAGCAGGTACTTGGCGTTGAAACCGATCTCCAACCGCTCGTCGCCATAGGCCACGGCCAGTTCTTCCTCGGCGGCGCCGCTGTCGGGGGCGTTGACCGAGAGGGTGAGCTTGTCCTCTTCGAGGGTGAGTTTCACCGCGCGCGAGCGTTCGGACGAGACGGTGGCGACCCGGTCCACGGCATGGGCGAATTCGCTGGCGTCGACTTCGAGCCGCCGGGTGTTGCCCTGCGGGATGACGCGGGTGTAATCGGGGAAGGTGCCGTCAATCACCTTGGACGTGAGGGTAATGTCGGGCGTGGCGAAGCGCACCTTGGTCTCGCTGACCGACACGGCGATCTGCGTGTCGTCATCGTCGAGCAGTTTGCGCATCTCGCCCACGGTCTTGCGCGGGACGATCACGCCGGGCATGTCGCTTGCACCGTCGGGCAGGTCGGCGTCGATCCGGGCGAGGCGGTGGCCGTCGGTGGCCACGCAGCGCAGCACGCGCCCGCCCTCGGATTCGGCGACATGCATGTAGACACCGTTGAGGTAATAGCGCGTTTCCTCGGTCGAAATGGCGAATTTCGACTTGTCGAAGAGCCGCCGCAGCACCGGGGCGGGGGCCGAGAAATTCGAGCTGTATTCCGACGACGCCATCACCGGAAAATCCTCTTTCGGGAGCGTGGCGAGGTTGAAATGCGACCGGCCCGCGGCGACCGAGAGACGGCCCGCGGCGCTGTCATCGGTGAGTGTGACCAACGCGCCATCGGGCAGTTTCCGCACGATCTCGTGCAGCGTCACCGCCGAGACCGTGGTGGCGCCGGCGCGTTCGACCTGCGCGGGGGCGCGGTCGACCACCTCGATATCGAGATCGGTGGCGCGGAAATGCACATCCGAGCCCTCGGCCTCGATCAGGACATTGGCCAGGATCGGGATCGTGTTGCGGCGTTCGACGACCGATTGCGCCTGGGCCACCGCTTTCAAGAGCGCGCCGCGTTCGATGCTGAATTTCATACCCTCACTCCGTATCCGTCTGGCCGGGAGCGAAACCCTAGCCGTTTCCCCTGTCTGTGCAAGGGGCTTGTGGGTGTTTTCGGGTTTAATGCGCGGCAGGTCAAGGGCTTGGCCGCGCGGTGGATGTGGGGCGGGGGTCGTGCCGCAAGGATGAGGGTCAGGCTTCGAGCGTGCGGCGCAGCAATTCGAGGTCTTCGGCGATCTGGCCGTCCTGGGCGCGCAATTCCTCGATCCGGCGCACGCCATGCATGATCGTGGTGTGATCGCGCCCGCCGAAATGGCGCCCGATCTCGGGCAGCGAGCGGCTGGTCAGTTGCTTGCACAGATACATTGCCACCTGTCGCGGGCGGGCGAAATTGCGCAGCCGCTTGGGCCCGATCATGTCCGAAAGGCGGATGTTGTAATGTTCGCTCACCTTGCGCTGGATCTCTTCGACGGTGATCTTGCGTTCCGAGGCGCGCAGCACGTCGGCGAGGCAATCCTGGGTCAGTTCATGGGTGATCTCGCGCCCGACCAGCGAGGCGAAGGCGAAGAGCCGGGTCAGCGCCCCTTCGAGCACGCGCACGTTGGTGGAAATCCGGTGGGCGAGGAATTCAAGCACACCGTCGGCCAGCACGAGATCGGGATATTGCGCGCGCTGGATCTCGACCTTGGATTGCAGGATGCCGAGGCGCAATTCGTAATCCGTGGGATGCAGGTCGACGACAAGGCCGCATTGCAGGCGGCTCTTGATCCGGTCTTCGAGATCCTTGATCTCGCCCGGGGCGCGGTCGGCGGAGATGATGATCTGCCGGTTCTGGTCGACCAGCGCGTTGAAAGTGTGGAAGAATTCTTCCTGCGTCGATTCTTTGCCGGCGATGAATTGCACGTCATCCACCATCAGCACATCGACCGAGCGGAACAATTCCTTGAAATCCATCATCTTGCGGTCGCGCAGCGCCTGCACGAAGCGATACATGAACTGCTCGGCCGAGAGATAGACGACGTTGAGATCGGGACGGCGCGATGACAATTCATGCGCGATGGCATGCATCAGGTGGGTCTTGCCCAGTCCGACCCCGCCATAAAGGAACAGCGGGTTGAAGGTGACGGCGCCGCCTTCGGCGACGCGCCGCGCGGCAGCATGGGCCAGCTCGTTCGGCTTGCCGACGACGAAGCTGTCGAAGGTAAAGCGCGGGTCGAGCGGTGCGGCGGGCAGCAGATCATCACGCGGTGCGGTGCGGGCCGGGCTGTGAACGACCGGTCCGGCCTGTCCGTTCGTGGCCGGGGCGGCGCGCTCCGCGGCGGGTTTCGGCGACGGCTTGGCGGGGCCATCGGCCACTTCGAACCGCACACGTCGCACATCGGCGCCGGTGGCCGACATCTGGTAGCGGATCACGTCGCCGAAATTCTGGCTTACGTAATTGCCCAGAAAGCTGGTGGGAACGTGAAACGTGGCGACACCATCGGACAGGTTGTCGAATTGCAGCGGTTCGATCCAGTTCTTGAAATTGTTGCGTCCGACCGTCTGCAGGAGTGTTTGCTGAACCTGTCCCCATTGTTCCTGTGTCATCTGTCCCCGATCCACGTTTATTTCCCTTCAAGCAGCGCCAACCACATGATCCGCGGCCAGACGGATCACAGAACGAAACACGGGTTGCACAGCCAACAGCCTCTCCGTGGCCTTGCCGATGCGGCAGGCCGAAAACACGGTCGTTGACCAACACCATTGCGCACCACAACACCCGAGGGGCTGGCCGGTTGCCCGCACCGGCACGATCACGCCTTGGGCGTGACGCAGAACTGGACAAGATTCAGCAGCAGCAGCGTGCTAAAATACAGACGCAAACCGCCCCGTTTGCCGGGGCTGGAAAGGCCCTCTGTGGCTTGTCCCCCAAGTGCGATGTGACTCGCAAGGAAGAAATTAGCAACATGCGCTGCGAGGGGGCAACGAAACTTCACGCTTGACTCTGTCTTTTCGTGAAAAGAATCTCTCAAGTCCTTTGAAGTCAATGAAATAAGGGGTGCAAGAAAAAAGGGCGCGCCGTGAGGCACGCCCTTGAATGGATTGAAATCCGCTGCGGCCGCTTAGCCGAGGGTTTTGATCCGGGCCGAGAGGCGCGACATTTTACGCGCGGCCGTGTTCTTGTGATAGACGCCTTTGGTCACGCCACGCATCAGTTCGGGCTGGGCCGCGCGAAGCGCGTTTTGCGCCGCGTCCTTGTCGCCCGAGGTGATCGCTTCCTCGACGCGGCGCAGGAAGGTGCGGATGCGCGAGCGGCGGGCCTTGTTGACGGCAAAGCGGCGTTCGTTCTGACGGGCGCGTTTCTTGGACTGGGGCGTATTGGCCATGTATCGGGACCTTTCTTCGGTTCGGTTCAATTTCAATGCGTGAAACCGCCCGAACGGGCCCCGGCGTCGTCCGGGTGATTCTTGCCAAGGCGGGCATCACGCGCATGTCTGGCGCGCTTCATACGCAATTCCGCGGGAAATGCAATCGCCAAAACCGTTTGCGCCGGTTTTCGCGTCGCCCCGGGCGGTGCATGCTCTGGCCCTTGGGAATGATCTGGCCTAAAGAGGGGCATGATCCTGAGTTTCGGCAAGAAGGCTGGCGCTGTGAACGAAAATCACCGGGGACGCATGACGCGCGATGGCATCCGTATCCATGACGAGGCGGATTTTGCAGGCATGCACAAGGCGGGCGATCTGGCCGCGCGGATTCTGGACGAGGTGGCGGAGCACGTATTTCCCGGCCAGACCACGGGCGAGATCGACCGCATCATCGAGGAGCGGGTGAAGGCGGCGGGCGCGAAATCGGCCACGATCGGTTACAAGGGCTATCAGCATGCGTCGTGCATCAGCGTGAACCACGTGGTCTGTCACGGGATTCCGGGCGACAAGGTTCTCAAGGATGGCGATATCCTCAATGTCGACGTGACGGTGATCGCCGATGGATGGTTCGGGGACACGAGCCGGATGTATGTCGCCGGCAAGCTCAGCCGCAAGGCCGAGCGATTGATCCAGGTCACGCATGATGCGCTGATGAAGGGGATCGAGGCGGTGAAGCCGGGCAACACGTTCGGCGATATCGGCCACGCGATCCAGACCTTCGTCGAGGGGCACCGGATGAGCGTGGTGCGCGATTTCTGTGGTCACGGCCTGGGCCGGGTGTTTCACGCGCCGCCCAACGTGCTGCATTACGGGCGCGCGGGCAGCGGGGCGCGGCTCGAAGAGGGCATGTTCTTTACCATCGAGCCGATGGTCAACCTGGGCCGTCCCGAGACAAAGGTTCTCGCCGATGACTGGACCGCGGTGACGCGCGATAAGTCGCTTTCGGCGCAGTTCGAGCATTCGGTGGGCGTGACGGCGCAGGGCGCCGAGGTTTTCACCCTGTCGCCCGCGGGCAAGTTCCACCCGACCTGGGGCTGAGGTTTCCGACGGGGGGCGAGTGCTGGCCCCCTGGCAGAAACGTGCCGTCACATCCGGCCCCGCGCCATAGCCAATCCGGGTGGCCTGCGCCAGACTGCGTGGGCGGGGCGATGCGCGCCCGGGTGGAGGGAACGCGATGCTTGCGGCAGATGAGAGACCCGGGGCGGGGCTGGTGATCCCGCTCCTGTCGGCGGCGAACTTCATCATCGGCATCGGTGCATTCCTCGTGATCGGTATCCTGAGCCCGATGGTGGCCGATCTCGGCGTGAGTGCCGCGCGGGGCGGCTGGATCATGACATCCTATGCGCTGGGTTATGCGGTCCTTTCGCCGATTCTGGTGTCGCTGACCGGGGGTGTCGGGCGGCGGCGGGTCATTGCCGGGGGGCTGGTGGCGTTTGCGCTCGCCTCGGCGCTGTCGGCGCTGGCGCCCAATGACATCGTTCTCAATCTCGCGCGGGTTCTGGCGGCGGCGGGGGCCGGGGTGGTTACGCCGGTGGCCGCCGCGGTGGCCGCCGGGCTGAGCGGGCCGGGGCGGCAGGGCCGGGCGCTGGCGTCGGTGTTCTTTGGCCTCACGATGGCGCAGGTCGTGGGCGTGCCGGTGGGCAGTTTCCTGGCCTACATGCTGGGCTGGCGGGCGGCGTTCTGGGTGGTGTCGGGGCTGGCGCTGCCGGTGGCTTTGGCGGTCTGGGTGATGATTCCGGCGGGGCTGTCATTCCGCCCCGTCACGTTGCGCGACCTGCGGCAGGTGCTGACCGACATGCGGCAGATGGCGGTGATCCTGTTCACCGCGTCGTTCCTCGGGGCGATCTATGTCGTCTATACCTTCTTCTCGCCCATCCTGACCGAGACCATGGGGTTCGGGCGCAACGAGATGACGCTGGCGCTGGTGATCTACGGGGTGGGCGCGGTGGCGGGCAACCTGATGAGCGGACGGATGAGCGATGCGATCGGGCCGTTTCGCACGCTGTTGATTGTGAGCGGAAGCCAGGTGATCCTGATGCCGGTCTTCTCAATTCTGCCCTTGCCGGTCTGGCAGGTTTACCTGTTCCTCTTCCTGTGGCCCGCCTTTGGCTGGTCCTTCATGGCGGCGCAGCAGGCGCGGCTGATGCGGATGGGGCCCGAGCGCGCGCCGGTTCTGATGGCGCTCAACGCGGCGTCGATCTATGTCGGCGCGGCGCTGGGCTCGGCGCTTGGGGGGCTGGTCCTGGCGGGATGGGGCATGGCGGCGCTGGGCCTTGGCGGGGCGGCGGCGGCGGCGTGGGCGATGCTGCACCTCGTGGTGACACGCGGGAGGGAAGACGGCGCGCGCTCCGAATGAGGCTCAGCCCGCCGGCGGCACGGCGAGGCGATAGAGATGCCACGTGGCGTGGCCGAGCCATGGCAGGACAAGGATCAACCCGAGGAAGAAGGGCAACGATCCGAGCGCCAGCAGGATTGCCACGGTGAGACCCCATGCCGCCACGGTGAGCGGGTTCTGGCGTGCCACGCGCAGCGAGGTGGCCACGGCCACCGGCAGGCCCGGCGCGCGGTCGATCAGCATCGGGAAGCTGAACGCCGCGGTGACCAGCACCAGCGCGGCAAAGACGAAGCCCACGCCGAAACCGATCACGATCATGGTCCAGCCTGCGGGTGTGGTCAGCACCGCCTGAAGAAAGGCGAGGTGCGTTTCGGGCTGGATCGGGCCGAGCGTGGCCTGGTAGATGCCATAGGCGGCGGCCATCCAGACGAGGAAGATGGCGAAGAGATAGAGCCCGAGCACGATGACGGGCGCGATGGCGGTGCGGCGCAGGTGGCCGAGCGCGGCGGGCCAGGTGACCGGTTGATCCGTTTCGCTCTGTCGGCTGAGTTCGTAAAACAGGATTGCCGCGACCGGGCCGATCAGGGCAAAGCCCGCGGCCAGCGGAAAGATCAGGTGGATGAGCGATTGCTGAAACGCGACATAGGCCAGCGCGAGGCCGAGCACGGGGTAGATGAGCAGCAGCGCGGCCACATCCGAGCGGAACCGCGCGGCATCGCGCGCGCCAAGGCGCAGGGCCGTGCGGATGTCGTCAAGGGTGATGCGGTTCACCTCGGGCAGGTCTGCCGCGGGATCGCTGCCAAGGCTGCGGGTCATCTCGGCAAGCGCGTGGCCCGCGCCGCGCACCTGTCTTGCGCCCCACGAGGCGGGGTTTCCGATTGTCTGGACCATGTGATGCCTCCTTTCCTGTTCCGGGCATGACAGGCGGAACGGGGCCAGGGCGGCGCATGGGGACACGCATGATGAGCAGCGGCCCCCGGAAATGCGCCGACTGCGCCCGCGTGGCCTGTTGTCCTTGATCACAGGATAACATGGCCCGGCGGGTCCGTGCTTTCACGATGTCGGGAGGGTTACTTGGCCGAAAGCAGCGTGATCACCGTGTCGCCATAGCGCCGGGCATCGAGAAGCGTCGTGCCCTCGGGCGGGGTGATGGGCGCGCTTTCCTCCCACACGATGAGGGCGCCGGGGGCGATCCAGCCGCCGAGCTGCGCGGCGGCGAGGGCCTGTTCGCCCAGGCCCCGGCCATAGGGCGGATCGAGGAAGACGAGGGTGAACGGCGCAGCGGGGCAGGGGCCGAGTTTGCGCGCGTCGCGGCGAAAGAGCTTGGTCGCTCCTCCGGCGTTGCAGATCTCGATATTGCGGCGGATGAGGGCGCGGGATTTCACCCCGTCATCGACGAAGGTGACATGCGTCGCCCCGCGCGAGAGGGCTTCGAGCCCGAGCGCGCCGGTCCCTGCAAAGAGGTCGAGCACCCGCGCGCCGGTCACCGGATCGCCGAACCGCCCGCCGGCGAGGATGTTGAACAGGCTTTCGCGGGTGCGGTCGGTGGTGGGGCGCAGATGTGCGCCGGGATCGCCCTTGCCGACGCTGGCCAGCGCCCGGCCCTTGAAGGTGCCGCCGACTATGCGCATCGGGCTGACCCCGTGCTGCCCAGTCTGCTGCGCAGGCCGGGTGGGGTCTTTGCCCGGTGACTCACATCAGCGCCTTGAGGTCGGTCGCCGGGTCGGTCACGGTCATCGGATCGGGCGATTTGCCGCCTTCGATCAGGCGCTTGCCGATCATGTAGGCGCGCGGGTCGTTCATCGCGTCGACGGCAAGGAGCCGGTCGCCGTTGTAATACCAGATCGACTGGCTGCCTTCCTTGTCGCCCTTGCGGGTGAACACGCGGGTATAGCCCGCGTTGAGACCGGCGATTTGCAGCTTGATGTCGTATTGATCGGACCAGAACCACGGTTTGGCGACATATTCCTTGCCCGCGCCCAGCATGTTCTGGGCCACGCATTCGGCCTGGTCGATGGCGTTGGGGACGGATTCGAGGCGGATGCGCTGGCCGCGCCAGGGAAAGGACGTGCAATCGCCCGCGGCCCAGATATGCGGGTCGGACGTGCGACCCTCGGCATCCGTCCTGATGCCGTTCTCGATCTCGAGCCCCGCCGCCTCGGCCAGTTGGGTGGCCGGGGTGATGCCGACACCGACGATGGCGAAATCGACCGCGATCTCGGTGCCGTCGGAGAGCCGCGCGCCGGTGACGCGGGATTCGCCCGTGAGGGTTTCGAGACCCACGCCTTCGAGGATTTTCACGCCATGCGCGGTGTGAAGCGCGCGAAAATAATCCGAGGTTTCGGGCGAGGCGACACGTTGCAGAATGCGGTCGGCCATTTCCACAAGGGTGACGTCGAGCCCCTTTTTCGCCGCCACGGCGGCGGCTTCGAGCCCGATATAACCGCCACCGACGATCAGCACGCGGCGGCCGGGGGCAAACTCGGGGGCCATGTCATCGACGTCCGTAAGGGTGCGCACCACGTGCACACCGCCAAGCGCGCCCCCGATGCTGTCGGGCAGGCGGCGCGGCACCGATCCGGTGCAAAGCGCCAGCATGTCATAGGGCACGGTTTCGCCCCCGGTGGTCACGGTGCGGTTGTCACGGTCGATGCCTTGCACATTGGTGTCGAGCCGAAGCGTGATGTCATTCTCGGCATAGAAGCTTTCGGGGCGCAGGTAGAGCCGTTCGACCGCCATGTCGCCCAGGAGATACGCCTTGGAAAGCGGCGGGCGTTGATAGGGCGGGGCGGTTTCCGCGCCGATGAGGGTGACGGCGCCGGAATGGCCAAGGTTGCGCAGCTTGGCGACAAGCGATGCACCCGCCTGACCCGCGCCGATAACCACGATGTGAGACATATCCGCATTCTCCCCGTTGCGTCCGCCGGGTGAGCCTATAACTTCGGCTCACGGAAACGCAACGCAAGACAGGAGAGTATGATGGCGATTTCAGTGGGCGAGACGCTGCCCGGCGGCACGTTGATGAGGGTCGGGGCCGAGGGGCCCGAGCCGGTCGAGCTTGAAAGCAAGGTGGCGGGCCGCAAGGTGGTGATCTTCGCGGTGCCGGGGGCGTTCACGCCGACCTGCCATTCGGCGCATGTGCCCAGTTTCCTGCGCGTCAAGGACGAGCTGGGCGCGAAGGGCGTGGACGAGGTGATCTGCGTGAGCGTCAATGACCCGTGGGTGGTTCAGGCCTGGGGCGAGGCGAGCGGCGCAGCAGAAGGCGGCATCACCATGCTGGCCGATGCGTCCGGCGCCTTTACCAAGTCGATCGGCATGGATTTCGACGCGCCGCCGGTGGGTTTCGCCGGTCGGTCGAAACGCTATGCGATGCTGGTCGAGGATGGCGTCGTGAAGGTGCTGAACCTCGAAGAATCGCCGGGCACCTGCGAGATTTCGGGCGGTGAAGCGATGCTGTCGGCGTTGTGATGAGGATTTCGGCGGGCGGCGGGGTCTGCCGCCGCCTGTGCCCCCCGTGCGGGGCTTTCGGGGCATGTGACGCATGACGGACAAGACCGGGAACGGTGCCGCGGTGGCCGATCTTTTCGTGATCGGCGGCGGCATCAATGGATGTGGCATCGCGCGCGACGCGGTGGGGCGCGGGCTGTCGGTCGTGCTGGCCGAGCAGGGCGATCTGGCACAGGCCACGTCATCGGCCTCGACCAAGCTTTTTCACGGGGGCTTGCGGTATCTCGAATACGGCGAGATCCGGCTGGTGCGCGAGGCGTTGCGCGAACGCGAGACCCTGTTGCGCGCGATGCCGCATATCAGCTGGCCGATGCGCTTCGTCCTGCCCTGGCATCCCGAGATGCGGTTCGAGGGCGGCACGCCGGTTTCGCGGCTGCTCGGGGTGTTCATGCCGTGGCTGCGCGGTCGGCGGCCGAAATGGATGATCCGGCTGGGGCTTTTCCTTTACGATCACCTGGGCGGGCGCGAGATATTGCCCGGCACCACGCGGCTTGATTTGCGCACCGCGCTCGAGGGGGCACCGCTCAAACCCGGGATCGAGGTGGCGTTCGAATATTCCGATTGCTGGGTCGAGGATTCGCGTCTGGTTGTGCTCAATGCCCGCGATGCGGTGGCGCGCGGGGCCGAGGTGTTGACCCGGGTGCGGGTCGAACAGGCAAGGCGCGTGGGCGATCTGTGGGAGATCACGCTGCGCGATGCTGAGACAGGGCAGGCGATGACGCGGCGCGCGCGGGTTCTGGTCAACGCGGCGGGGCCGTGGGTGGGTGACGTGATCGGCGGTGTGGCCGGTGTGAACAGCACCGAGCGGGTGCGGCTTGTCCGGGGGAGCCATATCGTCACGCGCAAACTCTATGATCACGACAAGTGCTATTTCTTCCAGGGGCGCGACGGGCGGATCATTTTTGCCATTCCCTACGAGGGTGATTTCACCCTGATCGGCACGACCGATGCCGACCATCCGGATGCGGATGTGCCGCCCGTATGCACCGAGGAAGAACAGGACTATCTTTGCACCTTTGCGTCGGAGTATTTCGCGCAACCCGTGACGCGCGAGGATATCGTCTGGACCTATTCCGGCGTGCGGCCGCTTTACGATGACGGCGCGGGGACGGCGGCGGCGGCGACGCGCGATTACGTGCTGCGGCTTAACCGCGAGGGGGCGCCGCTCTTGAACGTGTTCGGCGGCAAGATCACCACCTATCGGCGGCTGGCCGAAAGCGCGATGGAAAAGCTGGGCGCGGTCTTTGCCGACATGCCCGGGCCGTGGACGGCGGGCGTGCCCCTGCCGGGCGGGGATTTCCCGGTGGACGGGGTGGAGGACTTGATCGCGCGGCTGATGCGGGATTATCCCTTTCTTGAAGAAGGCGAGGCGCGGCGCATGGTGCGGGCCTATGGCACCGAGGCGTGGGAGATGCTGGGCGATGCGCGGGCGCGCGACGATCTGGGCCGCGATTTCGGGGGCGGGTTGAGCGCGCGCGAGCTGCGCTGGCTGATGCGCCATGAATTCGCACGCCGGGCCGAAGACGTGGTCTGGCGCCGGTCCAAGCGGGGGCTGCGGATGAGCGTTGAGGAGATCGCGACGCTGGATGCGTGGATGCGCGAGCAGGATGGGGAGGGCGAGCGATGAGCCATATTCTGGCGATTGATCAGGGCACCACGTCGAGTCGGGCGATCATCTTTGATGCGGACATGCGGGTCGTCGCCGTGGCGCAGGAGGAATTTGCCCAGCATTTCCCCGCTTCGGGCTGGGTCGAGCATGATCCGGCGGATATCTGGGCTACCGTGGCGGGCACCTGTCGCGCGGTGATCGAGCGGGCCGGCATCGGTGCGGGCGATATCGCCGCCATCGGCATCACCAACCAGCGCGAAACCACGCTGGTCTGGGATCGCGAGACCGGCACGCCCATTCATAACGCCATCGTCTGGCAGGACCGCCGCACCGCGGATATGTGCCGCGAGTTGAAAGAGGCGGGGCACGAGGCGATGATCGCCGGGCGCACGGGGCTGTTGCTCGACCCCTATTTCTCGGGGACCAAGCTGCGTTGGCTGCTGGATACGGTCGAGGGCGCGCAGGAGCAGGCCCGCGCCGGGCGGCTTTTGTTCGGGACGGTGGATTCCTACCTCATCTGGAAGCTGACCGGCGGGCGGGTGCATGCGACCGACGCCACCAACGCCGCGCGCACGCTGCTGTATGACATCCGCGAGGGGCGCTGGAGCGAAGAGATCTGCACGCTTCTGGACGTCCCCATGGAGATGCTGCCCGAGGTGCGCGATTGTGCCGATGATTTCGGGCTGACACGGGCCGACCTGTTCGGTCGTGAGATTCCGATCCTCGGCGTGGCCGGTGATCAGCAGGCGGCCACGGTGGGGCAGGCCTGTTTCGCGCCGGGGATGATGAAATCGACCTATGGCACGGGGTGTTTCGCGCTTCTCAACACCGGGGAGGTGCCGGTGCAGTCGCAGAACCGGCTCTTGACCACCATAGCCTATCAACTGGAGGGCAAGCCGACCTATGCGCTGGAAGGGTCGATCTTTATTGCCGGGGCGGTGGTGCAATGGCTGCGCGACGGGCTCAGGATGATCCGCGCGGCGAGCGAGACGCAACCGCTGGCCGAAAAGGCCGATCCGGGGCAGAACGTGATCCTCGTGCCCGCCTTTACCGGGTTGGGCGCGCCCTATTGGCAGCCCGAGTGCCGGGGCGCGATCTTTGGACTGACGCGCAACACCGGCCCGGCGGAGTTTGCCCGCGCCGCGCTGGAAAGCGTGGGGTTTCAGACCCGGGACCTGCTCGAGGCGATGCAGGCCGACTGGATGTCGGAAAGCGGCCGCGGCGATGTGGCGACCCTTCGGGTGGATGGCGGCATGAGCGCCAGCGACTGGGCCATGCAGTTCCTGAGCGACATCATCGGCGCGCCGGTCGACCGCCCCGAAGGCGTCGAGACCACCGCGCTGGGCGCGGCCTGGCTGGCGGGGATGCGGGCCGGGCTTTATCCGTCGATGGAGGAGTTCGCCCGGGGCTGGGCGCTGGAGCGGCAATTCGCGCCGGGGATGGACGATGCGACCCGCGCCACCCGATACGCGGCCTGGACCCGCGCGGTGCAGGCGGTGATGCAGGTTCAGGCGCCGGGATGAGCCGCTTGTGTCCCGTCGCATGACGGCCAGATCAACGGGCGGGGTTCGGCGGCTGTGCGGGGCGACTCCGACCTTGGCAAAACAGGTTGAGTAAGCTTAGCATTTCCATAAATGTGGAGATACTGGATGGAGCTGGTCTTCTCGCTTGGGACGATAGTTCTGGTAAACGTCCTGGCGTGGATAACGCCGGGCCCGAATATGTTCGCCGTGATGGCCGCATCCTTGACGCACGGTCGCCAGCATGGTCTGGCGACCGGTCTCGGGTTGGCATGTGGCGCATTGCTCTGGTCGGTTTTCGCGGTGCTGGGTGTCGCGATCCTGTTCGACCTGTTGCCGAGGGCCGTGGTGGCGCTCAAGCTCGCCGGTGCCGCATATCTTGTCTGGCTCGGGATAAAATCCATCAGAAGTGCCAAAAACCAGAGTGGTGACATAGGCATGGCCAGGGCGTCCGATCTCGCCCTCACACGATCCTTCAGAACCGGCCTGATTGTCAGCATGACCAATCCGAAAGCCGCGCTTTTCTTTGGCTCGGTGATGGCAGCATTCATTCCAGCAACCGCGACTGCCTGGTTCTTGTCGCTGGTGGTTGCAATCTGTGGACTGCTTGCCGTGGTTTTGCATTCCATAACCGCGACGCTTTTTTCCACCCGCCTTGCAATGCGCTTCTTCGCCCGGTTTCAAAAGGCGATCTCTTGCACGTTCGGCGCAATTTTCGTGACGATGGGCGGCTCGATCGCCTATGCCGCGCTGCGGAGAACGCAATAGCCAAGGACTCCGGCCCGTCATCCGGCGGCGTGCCTCCGGCTTTGCCGGGCCCGTCGGGTGTCAGGGTTCGAGGTCGATGGCGAAGGTCTCGTCGTTCCAGCCGTCCTGCGAACAGCGGGCGCGGACATGGATGCGGCGCAGGCCGTCGGGCAGCATCACGTTATAGAGCGAGCGGGTGAAGGGCTGTTCCTCGACATGCGGATGCATGAGTTCGCGAAAGCCCAGCCGGTTGCCCGCGTCGTCGAGCACCTCCCACGCGTCGGCAAAGTGATCCCAGCCGGCATCGGGATGTTCGAGCGTCACGTCGATGCGCCAGCCCATGCCGGTGCGGAAGGCTTCGACGGCGAGGATTTCCGGGACCTCGGGCCGGGCCGCGGCAGGCAGGAGCAGGGCAAGGGCAAGGGTAGCGGCGGGAAGGGTGCGGGAAAGGATCATGGCAGGCTTGTAGCAGGGCCGGGCGGTCACCGGCATCTCAATTCTTCGTGTCAGGGTCGGGGGCGCCACGGCCTTTTCTCAGGCGTCGCGCGGGGGAATGTCGATGGCGCGCTGGATCGCGGGGCGGTCCATGAAACGGTCGAACCATGCCACGACATTGGGGCGGCTGTCCCATGCCACTTCTGACTTGGCGCCATAGAAATCGAGCGCGCGCAGCCATGGCGCGGTGCAGATGTCGGCGATGGAATAGTCGTCCATCAGCCAGTCACGCCCCGCCAGCCGGGTTTCGAGAACATCGAGCAGGCGCATGGTTTCCTTGCGGTAGCGGTCCACCGGGCGGTGATCGTCGATCTCGGCACCGCCGAAGGCAAAGAAATATCCCAACTGTCCGAACATCGGGCCGATGCCGCCCATCTGGAACATCACCCATTGCAGCGTGTGATACCGCCGCGCGGGATCGGGCGAGAGGAATTTCCCTGTCTTTTCGGCAAGGTAGACAAGGATCGCACCGGATTCGAACAATTCGAGCGGCTGGCCGCCCGGGCCGTCCGGGTCGATGATCGCGGGGATCTTGCCATTCGGGTTGAGCGAGAGGAACGCGGGGCTTTTGACATCCGCGTCCGAGAGCGTGACCCGGTGCCATTCATAGGGCAGGCCGGTCTCTTCGAGCATGGCCGAGACCTTGACCCCGTTGGGGGTGGCAAAGGAATAGAGTTGCAGGATGTCGGGATTGGCAGCGGGCCAGCGGGTGTTGATCGGGTGATCGGTGATCGTGCTCATGGGGTCTCTCCTGATGGGTTCGGGGAAAAATAACCGGAAACTCCGGTGAAAACAGGCTCGAATTCATGTTTATTCGTCATGGGTTCGATGCAATGCTGGGTGCGTTGATTTCGGGGCCCGCGGTTTTCTTCGCGTGCGAAGGGGCCATGCGGGGGCCGGATGGCGCGATGCTGTGCAGGGACATAAGGAGACGAGACACATGGATCAAATGATGGGAATGGCGGGGAGCTGGGGCCCGCTCGTGGTTGCGGCGCTCAAGGCGCTGATCGTTCTGGTGATCGGCTGGATGGTGGCCGGGCTGGTGTCGGGCACGGTCCGGCGCAAGGTGAATGCCAATCCGCGGATCGACGACACGCTGGGCACTTTCGTGGCCAATGTCATCAAATGGGTGATCCTGTTGATGGTGCTGATCGCGGTTCTGGGGCTGTTCGGCATCCAGGCGACATCGCTGGTGGCTGTTCTCGGTGCGGCGACGCTGGCCATCGGCCTTGCGCTTCAGGGCACGCTGAGCGATCTGGCGGCGGGGTTCATGATCATCCTTTTCCGGCCCTACAAGCTGGGTCAATATGTCGATATCGGCGGCACGGCGGGGACGGTGACGGACATCAACCTTTTCATCACCGAACTGACCACGCCCGACAATGTGCAGATCATCATGCCGAACGGACAGGCCTGGGGGTCGATCATCCGCAACTTCTCGCATCACCCGACGCGGCGTCTCGATATGGTGTTCGGGATCGACTATGGCGACGATGCCGAGGCGGCCAAGGCGGTGATCCTCGAACAGGTCGCGGCCGATGCGCGGGCGCATGGCGAGCCGGAGCCGTGGGTCCGCGTCACCAACCTCGGCGACAGCTCGGTCGATATCACCTTGCGGGTGTGGTGTGCGGCCGGGGATTACTGGGACCTCAAGTTCCACCTCACGCAGGCGATCAAGGAAGCCTTTGACGCCAAGGGAATCACCATTCCCTATCCGCATTCGGTGGAGATTCAGAAAGCCGGGTGATCCGGGCGTGATCGGGTTGTGCGCCTGCGGCGCGCATGATGTCTCGTCTTCGGCCATCCGGCCTCATCCTCGGAGCCTCCGGCGGGAGTATTTGAGGCAAGATGAAGGATCGGGGCGCAATTCTGTTTGACAGGCCGCGGAAGCGAGTCTAATTGAGCGGCTCGTGTGAGATGGCGTGGTAGCTCAGCCGGTTAGAGCACAGCACTCATAATGCTGGGGTCGGCGGTTCAAGTCCGCCCCACGCTACCACACGGCGGACTTCCCGAAATACGCGATGACGCACAGGGATTGGGCAGGGGCCGGGTTGTGGTCGATGCCCGGTGCCACAGCGAAACAGGCCCGGGCGCGATCTGCGTCCGGGCCCGTAGTTTACGTTCAGGACTCGCCCGGTCAGCGGTCGCGGAACTGGGGCTCGCGTTTTTCCATGAAGGCGGACATGCCTTCCTTCTGGTCCTCGGTCGCAAAGAGCGAGTGGAACACCCGGCGCTCGAACAAGAGTCCTTCGCGCAGCGTGGTCTCGAACGAGCGGTTGACCGATTCCTTGACCGCCATGGTGGCGATCATGCTTTTCTCGGCGATCTTCTGGGCCGCGCCCATCGCCTCTTTCATCAACTCCTTTGCAGGCACGATGCGCGAAACCAGCCCGGCGCGCTCGGCCTCTTCGGCGTCCATGAAGCGGCCGGTGAGGTTCATGTCCATCGCCTTGGCCTTGCCGATGGCGCGGGTCAGGCGCTGGGTGCCGCCGATCCCGGCCATGACGCCGAGATTGATCTCGGGCTGGCCGAACTTGGCATTGTCGGCGGCGATGATGAAATCGCACATCATCGCCAACTCGCAACCGCCGCCAAGCGCGTAACCGCCCACGGCTGCGATGACGGGTTTGCGCACCCGGGCCACGGCGGCGGTTTCATCGGTGAAGAGATCCGAGGTGAAGACATCGGTGAAGCTCTTCTCGCTCATCATCTTGATGTCGGCCCCGGCTGCGAAAGCCTTGTCACTGCCGGTCAGCACGATGCAGCGCACCTTGTCGTTGGCTTGTGCCTCGGTCATGGCCCGGGCCAGCTCTTTCAAAAGCTGGTCGTTCAGCGCGTTGAGCGCATCGGGGCGGTTCAGACGGATGAGGCAGACGTGGTCTTCTATTTCGACGATGATCGTCTCATAGGCCATGGTCATGTCGCTTTCGCTTGTTTCGGTCTAGGGGAGATTCCTTACCACTGTGGCGGGGTGGATCAAGTTATCTTTGGCATTGCGGACAGTGGAAGGATGAGCGCCCCGATTGCACGGTGCGGCGAATCGTGGCCGCGCAGCCGGGGGTGCGGCAGGGCTGGCCTTCGCGGTCATAGACGTCGAACCGGTGCTGGAAATACCCCAGCTCACCACTGGCCTGCCGGAAATCGCGCAACGACGATCCGCCCGCTTCGATTGCCTCTTGCAGCACGGCACGGATGATCGGAACCAGCGTCGCGACGCGCACCGCCGAGATGCGCGCCGCACGGCGCGTGGGCGCGATATGGGCCCGGTAAAGCGCCTCGCAGACATAGATGTTGCCCAGTCCGGCGATGATGCGCTGATCGAGAAGGGCGGATTTGACCGGGGTGTTCTTGCCCCTGAGCGCGGCGACGAGGTAATCCTCGTTGAACGCATTGCCGAGCGGTTCGGGCCCGAGCCTGGCCAGCAGCGGATGGGCGTCGGCCCGGTCGGTGGGCAGAAGGTCCATCGCGCCGAAACGGCGCGGATCGTTGAAGGTGATCCGGGCACCATTCTCCATGTCGAGGATGACGTGATCGTGTTTTTCGCGGGCCGGGTGAGTGTGGACAAATTGTCCCAGCGGGTCGCCCGAAACGGTCATCCGCCCCGACATGCCGAGGTGAATCAGCAGGGATTCGCCGCCGTTCGCGTCGGGTTCGAGATCGGCGAGGATGTATTTCGACCGGCGGCGGAGCCGCGCGACGCGCCGCCCGGTCAGGCGCGTGGCGAAATCGGGCGGAAAGGGCCAGCGCAGATCGGGGCGGTTGACCTGCGCGCGGGCGATCACCTGTCCCTCCATCGACGGGGCAAGGCCACGGCGGACGGTTTCAACCTCGGGCAGTTCGGGCATGGGGCCTCGCGGTCACAGGGGCGCATTGTGCGCGCGTAACGCCCCGTATAAGAGAGGGCGGAGAGCGCAAAGGCAAGCCGGATGACCGAGAAGACCACGCATTTCGGATTTGAGGATATCCCCGAGACGGAAAAGGCGGGGCGCGTGCGCGGCGTTTTCGGCTCGGTCGCGTCGAAATACGACGTGATGAACGACGCGATGAGCTTTGGCATCCACCGCATCTGGAAGGATGCGATGATGGATTGGCTCGCGCCGCGGCCCGGGCAACGTCTGCTGGATGTTGCGGGCGGCACCGGCGATATCTCTTTCCGGTTTCTCAAGCGGGCGGGCCATGGCCACGCCACCGTGCTTGATCTGACCGAACCGATGCTGGTTGAGGGGCGCAAGCGGGCCGAGGCGGCGGACCTTGCGCACAATCTTGACTGGGTGGTGGGCGACGCGATGGCGTTGCCTTTTGACGATAACAGCTTTGATGTCTACACGATCAGTTTCGGCATTCGCAACGTGACCCGCCCGCAGGATGCCCTGAACGAGGCGTTCAGGGTGCTGAAACCGGGTGGGCGGCTGATGGTGCTGGAATTCAGCCAGATCCCCAACGACATGATGCAGAAGGTTTACGATCTCTATTCCTTCAACATCATCCCGCGCATCGGCCAGATGATCGCGAATGACCGCGATTCATACCAGTATCTCGTCGAATCCATCCGCAAGTTCCCCGATCAGCAGACGTTCCTCGACATGGTGAGGGCGGCCGGCTTCGAACAGGCGAAATATCGCAACCTGTCGATGGGCATTGCCTGCCTGCATTCGGGCTGGAAACTGTGAGGCGCGCGGGATGAGGGGGCCGCATAATATCATCCGCCTGATCCGCACCGGCGCGACGCTGGAGCGGACCGGGGCGATGACCGTGATTCTCGATGCGTTCGAGGCGCCGAAACTCATGCGGGTGGTGTTGCGCGCGCTGGTCTGGCCGGTGCAGTGGCTGGGCGAAAAGGGCGACCCTTCGATGCCGCCCGCAACCCGCGCGCTGAGCGCGCTGGGACCGGCCTATATCAAGTTCGGGCAGATCCTGAGCACCCGGCCCGACGTGGTGGGCGACGAGCTGGCCGTTCACCTGCGGGTCTTGCAGGACAAGTTGCCGCCCTTTTCCATGGTCAAGGCACGCGAGTCCGTGCATGACGCGCTGGGCCTGCCGGTGAGCGAGATTTTCGACAGTTTCAGCGAGTCGGTGGCGGCGGCCTCGATCGCGCAGGTGCATCGCGCGCGGCTCAAGACCACCGGCGAGGACGTGGCGGTCAAGGTGCTGCGCCCCGGGATCGAGCGGGCGTTCCAGCGCGATATCGACGCGTTTTACCTTGCCGCCGACGTGATCGAGTTCCTGTCGCCCGCCTCGCGGCGGTTGCGTCCGCGCGACGTGATCAGGCATTTCGAGGGCGTGGTGCAGGGCGAGCTCGACCTGCGGCTCGAAGCGGCTTCGGCCAGCGAATTCGCCGCCAACACCAAGGATGACGATGGGTTCCGCCTGCCGGAGGTCAAGTGGAACCTGTCGGGTCGCCGCGTCATGGTCATGGGCTGGGCCGAGGGCGTGGCGCTGGGCGACAATGCGGCGCTGGACGCGGCGGGCCATGATCGCCACGCGCTGGGCGAGCGGGTGCTACAACTCTTCCTCAGCCATGCGCTGCGCGACGGGTTCTTTCACGCCGACATGCACCAGGGCAATCTCAAGGTCGCGGCGAATGGCGATATCATCGCCTATGATTTCGGGATCATGGGCCATATCGACGAATATACCCGCCGGGTCTATGCCGAGATCCTCTACGGGTTCATCCAGCGCGATTACAAGCGCGTGGCCGAGGTCCATTTCGAGGCCGGATACGTGCCCGCCGATCAGGATGTCGACGCCTTTGCCCGCGCGCTCAGGGTGGTGGGCGAGCCGATTTTCGGCATGGACGCGAGCCAGATCTCGATGGGGCGACTGCTGAGCTATCTCTTTGAAGTGACAGAGCGTTTCGGGATGGAGACGCGCACCGAACTGATCCTGTTGCAGCGCACGATGGTGGTGGTCGAGGGCGTGGCGCGGTCGCTGTCGCCCAATCTCAATATCTGGGACGTGGCCAAGCCCATCGTCGGGGATTACATCCAGCAATCCATCGGCCCCAAGGCGCTGGCGCGGGACATGGCGAAAACCGCGCGGGTTCTGGCACGGTTCGGGCCGCGTCTGCCCGGCATGGTCGAGGCCGCGCTTGTCCGGCAAAGCCTGCCACCGGCCCCGCCGCGACCCCAGCGACGCTTCTGGCGCCCTGCGCTTTGGCTTGTCGGTGGCGTGGCGCTGGGCGCGGGGGGCGTGGCGTTGGCGCTGTCCCAGTGACGCCGGGCCATAGGCATGTTTCCGCTTGCAGATTTGTGACAGTTGGGCGGGCACATGGCCGATGGTCAAAAGGGCTGTTTTTTCGCGGTGCAGTTTCGCATAGACTGGGCGAAATCATGTGGAGTGGTGGGGCAATGCGGGTTTCGAAACCGGCGATTCTGGTCGGGTTGGTGGCGATGGTGCCGATGGCGGCGCATGGTGACAACCTGACCACCAGATCGAAGAACATGTATGGCACACCCGGTGGGCTCATTGACATGCCCACGGCCGAGATGGCCGAGGATGGGGAGCTGTCCACGACGATTTCGCATTTCGGTGACACGACCAGGACGATGCTGACCTTTCAGGTCACGCCGCGTCTGACCGGGACGTTCCGCTATTCGTCGCTGCGCGAATACCGGCCGGGCCGGGGCGGCGCGAACCCCTATCCCAATTCGTCCTATTACGACCGTAGTTTCGATCTGCGCTACCAGGTTATGACCGAGGGGGACTATCACCCGGCGGTGGCGGTCGGGCTGCGCGATTTCATGGGCACGGGGCTTTACGGTGGCGAATACGTGGTCGCGACCAAGGAATTCGGATCGCGGCTGCGCGTGACCGGCGGGGTCGGTTGGGGGCGGCTGGGCAGTTTCGACAGCTTCGGCAGCACCGGCACCCGGCCGACCGGCTTGATCGGGTCTGGCGGCATTCCCAATACCGACCGATGGTTCCGCGGGCCGATGTCCGCCTTCGGCGGGCTGAGCTACCAGGCGACCGACCGGCTGAGCTTCAAGGCGGAATATTCGACCGACGCCTACCTGGAAGAGCGCGGCGCCGGGCAGGACCCGGGGTCCAACCTCTTTCAACGCAAGAGCCCGTGGAATTTCGGGCTCGACTACCAGGTCAGCGACAGCATCAATCTCGGGGCCTATTACATGTATGGCTCGGAAGTCGGGGTGCGGATGAGCATCGCGCTCAACCCGAAAACCGCGCCGATTCCGGGCGGTGCGGATCTGGCGCCGCTGCCGGTGGCGGTGCGACCGCAATTCTCGGCCCGCGATCTGGGCTGGGACGCCACCCCCGGCGCCCGGGACACCCTGCGTGACGAGGTTGCGCAAAGCCTCGCCAAAGAGGGGCTGATCCTTGAGGGGATCGAGGCCGAACCGGGGCGCGTGCGGGTTCTCGTGCGCAACACGCGCTGGGACATCGAACCACAGGCCGTGGGCCGCGCGGCGCGGGTTCTGAGCCGGGTGATGCCCGATTCAGTCGAGCAGTTCACCATCGGGCAAAGCTATCAGGGCATGCCGACCGGCGCGGTGACGATGCGGCGTAGCGATGTCGAGGCGCTGGAAAACGCACCGGCCGCGGCGATGCTCGATCGCGTGACCTTCAGCGGCGATGGCGCGGCGTGGGCGGGCATGGATGTCGCGCCGGGCAATTATCCGCGGCTGGAATGGAGCCTTGCCCCGTTCCTCAAGCTGGGTGTTTTCGACCCCGACTCGCCGGTCAAGGCGGATGCGGGGCTGCGCCTGTCGGGTGATTACCACGTTGCGCCCGGCTGGGTTCTGTCGGGGGCGGTGTCGGTCAAGGCGGCGGGCAATCTCGACGCTCCGCCCAAGGGGCGGTCGGGCGTGGGGCCGGGAACACTCCCCAAGGTGCGCTCGAACGCGCGGTTCTACGCCGAGGGCAACGACCCGCGACTCGATTACCTGACGGTGGCAAAATACGGGCGACTGGGCGAGGATTGGTATGGCCGCATGACCTTTGGCTATCTCGAACAGATGTATGCCGGTGTCTCGGGTGAAGTCCTGTGGAAACCGGTGGGCAGCCGCCTCGCGCTGGGGGCCGAGGTCAACTATGTCGCGCAGCGCGACTTCAACCAGGGCTTTGGCCTGCGCAATTACGATATCGCGACCGGCCACCTGTCGGCCTATTACGATTTCGGCAACGGCTTTCACGGGCAGCTCGACATGGGGCGCTATCTTGCCGGCGACTGGGGGGCGACCGTGGCGCTTGACCGCGAATTCGACAATGGCTGGCGCGTGGGGGCCTACGTGACCAAGACCAACGTATCTGCCGCCGCCTTTGGCGAGGGATCGTTCGACAAGGGCATTCGCATCACCATTCCGATGAGCTGGGCGATCGGGTCGGCCACGCGCAACAAGAACGAACTCGTGATTCAGTCGCTGACCCGCGACGGTGGCGCGCGCGTCAACGTGGACGGGCGGCTTTACGAGGCGGTGCGCGACAGCCACCAACCGCAGATGGCCAAGACATGGGGGAAATTCTGGAGATGAAGCGTTCACATGTCGGCCTCGCACTCGCTGCCTGCCTGGCCCTTGCCGCCTGTGGCAACCGGTCGGGCCAGGGTCAGGTCGAGGTTCTCAGGACCGCGGTTTCGGGAATGTTCAACTCCTCGGACCAGGGCAACAGTGGCGGGGCCTCGGCCGAAGAACTCGCCGCGGCGATCAACGCGGCGTTGAACGGCACCGACCTGCCGCTGAGCCTTGCCATGGTCGAGGCGCGCAATGCCACGACCCTCCTGACCCGGATCGAGACCAATGGCGCCTATGGCACCTGGGCCGCGCCCGACCGTCGCACGATCATCATGAAGGACGGGCTGATCACCGCGACGCGGGGTCTGGGCAATGACATCATGTCCTCCGAAACCGGGGCGGTCGCCGCACTTGTCACCGCGCGCCAGGCGGGACAGGCGCAGCGCGTCCACCGCTATCTCGACGGAGAGAACCATACCGTCGAGATGCGCGCCGATTGCCGCGTGACACGTGGCGGCGAGGCGATGGTCAAAAGCGTGCGGTTCAACGCGAAAACGGTCGAGATGACCGAAAGCTGCGACACCGGCACGCGCCGTTTCGTCAACACCTACATGGTCGACAGGCAGGGTGACGTGGTGCAGTCGCGCCAATGGGCGAACCCCGAGGGCGGGCATATCTTCATCCAGGCCCTGCGCAAGTGAAACGCGGATCTGACGTGGTGATGGATGAGTTCATCACGCACCGCGCCAAAAGAAAACGGCGGCCCATGGGCCGCCGTTCGCGTATGATCTGATCGCCTGTCGGCGGTCGTCTCAGGTTCCGTCGCTGCTCGTGGCAACGGCCATGGCCAGTGTGACAACGGCAACGGCTGCCATGCCTGCACCGCCAGCGCCCAGGCCAAGCCCGCCACCTTGGGTCGACACGAACGGATCGTTCTGGGTCTTGGTCTCAGCGGCAACCGGAAGCGCGGAAGCAGCGGCGAGAGCAGCAGCGGCTGCGATCATCGAAATCTTTTTCATAACGTTCTCCATACCTTGGCCGAGTCGGCGATTGCCAATCTGTCCATACAGATTACCGGACAGTATTACCCAATTTATAGTATAATCCTATCAACTTGAAAACAGGTTTTTGGTGAATGGCCGGTTCGACGTGGTGATAGGCAAAGTTCAGCACACGCCGCGCCAAAAGAAAACGGCGGCCCATGGGCCGCCGTTTGCATATGATCTGATCGCCTGTTGGCGGCCGTCTCAGGTTCCGTCGCTGCTCGTGGTGACGGCGATGGCCACTGCAACAACGGCAACGGCTGCAAT
The DNA here is from genome assembly GCF_008369105.1 of Aquicoccus porphyridii. Taxonomy (GTDB): domain Bacteria; phylum Pseudomonadota; class Alphaproteobacteria; order Rhodobacterales; family Rhodobacteraceae; genus Aquicoccus; species Aquicoccus porphyridii. Next base: position 92,073 of record NZ_VINQ01000017.1, read on the forward strand.
GCCGGCACCGCCAGCGCCCAGGCCAAGCCCGCCACCTTGGGTCGACACGAACGGATCGTTCTGGGTCTTGGTCTCAGCGGCGACCGGAAGGGCGGCAGCAGCGGCGAGGGCAGCAACGGCTGCGATCGTCGAAATCTTTTTCATAACTTTCTCCAAACCTTAGTTGAGTCGGCAAATGCCAACGTGACCACCCAAACTATCGCACAGTCTTATTCAGCTTGAAAACAGATTTTTGTGATCTTGCCGTTTCAAGCCCGATCTGGGCCGTACTTGGGCGAATCATGGCTGCTTTCGCGCCACGGAACCCCGTGTTGAGTTGCATTAATGCATCGCTGTGGCCGCGTGGTGTGATTGGTGCCGCGGGCCGTTCGATTGCGCCCGTGGCTGCCGTCGTCACTTGATTCGTCCCGCCCTGCCCTGATGTGGGTTGACAGAACTCATCGGGGTTCCCGTTTTGCGCGATCAGTTCGCGCGGCGCAGGGCCAGAACATCGTCCGCCGCGACCGTCGCACCGCCATCAAGGACAAGCTGCATGGCGCCGTCGACATTCCGCGCCTCGACCACCTCGGAATAGGTTTCGACCGGGGTTGTGGAAGCGGGTTCCCCGTTCGCGAAATTCTCAACCGTGAAACCGTAAAGCCCCGGCGGCAAGGGGGTGCCATCGGCGCCGACACCGGCCCAGTCGACCGGGCCGACGGCAAGGTCGAGCGGCTGACGCTGAACCTCGGCGCCGCTCTCGTCCGAGACGACAAGCCATGCCGCATCGGCGCGCTGGTCGATCTCGGGTGTCAGGGTCAGGGGCGCACCGTCGAACCGGGCCGGGGCCGTGCTGCGCACCTCCATCCCGACCAGCGTGGCAAGCTGTGTCACGCCCGAGGCCGCGATATTGGCCACCAGCCCGGACAGCAGATCATTGGTCAACACCTGCTGTTCGACCGAAGAGAACGTGGCCAGTTGCACCGCGTAATCGGAACTGTCGATCGGGTTGAGCGGGTCCTGGTTCTGCATTTGCGTGGTCAGCATTTCCAGGAAAGTCTGGAAATCCGCGCCGATCACGCTCTTGGCCGAACTGCCGGGCGGATCGTTCTGGCCGGATTGCGCCCGCGCATTCTGCGTGGCGGTGGCCGAGACGGCGGAAAGGGGCGTGGTCGGGTCTGTCATGGTGCGTTGCTTTCTCTAAAGGCGGATGTCGATCGAACCGTCTGCGATGCGGGCCGAGAGCGCCGGGGCAGGGGGCGCGCTCTGATCGGGCAGGTCGGGATCGTCGCCCGGGGCACCGCGCGATGGGTCGTCGCCCGGCGGCGGTTGCCCGCTGTCCCGGCCGCGCCGGTCGGGGCCGAAATCGAACTGGATGCTGCCATAGCCGATCTGGCGGAACTCTTCGGCCAGAAGGCCGATATGCCGCCGCATGAGGTCAAGCGTCTCGCCACGTTCGGCGGTGATCGTGACCGAGATTGCCCCCTCGGACTGAACCATGGTCATGCGCACCCGGCCAAGCTCTTCGGGGTTGAGCCTGACCTCGGTCGCCTGTTGCGGGCCCGGGGCGAATTCGGCGATCTGGCGGGCGACATGCTGTGGCAGGTCCGGCCCATAGCGCGCGATGAGTGGCCCGGTTGGGCGGGTTTCGCGCGCGATGCCCTCGAAACCGGCGAGACCGGAAAGCTCTGCCCCCGGATCAGATCGGGTGGCGTGCTCGCGCCCGTCGAGACCACCCGAAAGCCGGATCGCCCCGAAGTTGGCGGCGTCGGCGGGCGCGAGAGCGGGCCGCGATGCCGGTGCCAGTGACCGCTGCGACGGTGGCGGCAACAGCGGGCTGGTCCCGGCACGGGCCCCGATGCTGTATGCCGTCTTGAGGTCTGCACCCGGGGTCGGGCCATGCTCATCGGTGGTGTCATGCAGTGAAAGGCCAATGCCGGATGCCGCGATAGACCGGATCGGACTCGCTATCCGTGCGGCGACCTGTGCTGGCGGCGGGATGTCATGGTGTGGCACGGGGGATGAATGTGTCGCGCGGTGTTCGGCGGTCACCCCGGGGGCCGTCGGCGCCGGAATGGCCGGCCCGTCGGTGCGCCGAACATTGGCGGAGTGGTCCGCCCCTCCCGCCCGTGATGCCGTCACGAGAAGTTCCTGCTGGCGGGATGACAGAACCCTGTCGACAGGGGAAGATGCGGCCGGGGCAGATGCCACAGGACGCGGCGCAAGCCCCGGAATCGCGGATCGCCCGGGCGATCGCGACGCCTCCCCGGCGATATTCGCGCGCGGCAACGCCAGGCGCGCGGGGGCGGTTTGTGCGGGAATATCGTGACGTGTCTCCGGGGCGGTGTCGCGCGTCTCCTCTGGGTTTTCGCCATGGGGAGGGGGCAATTGATCCGGCTCCGTCGCCTCGCGATCCTTGCCCGGCTCATCGGCGGGGGGCTGGGCCAGGGGCGTGCGGGCATGCACCATGTCGGAAAAAAGATCCCCATCCGCCCGCACGCCCGACGCGCCCTTTTGCGGATCTGCCTCGACCGGGCGGTTCGCCATGCGCCCGGCCATCGCCGGGTGTGTCGTGATTTCCGTCATCTGGCCCTCGGAATTCTTCCAGTTCGGGCCAAGCATTCCAGATTGCGGTTACCGGTTCTTTACCGGCCATCGGCTATGACGAAAAAAATCCGATCAATTGGAGCCATGCACATGACCGACCTTTCCACCGCGCTGCACGCGCGCGCCAGCCCTGCAAACTCGGGGTCGCGACCGGTGCCGGACCATCGCACGACAGGGGATGCCGTGCTGTTCGAGGTGGCGCAGAAACTCGAAACCGTGTTCCTCGCCGAAATGCTTGAAAGCGCCGGTTTGGGAGAGCCGCGCGAGAGTTTCGGCGGTGGCGCCGGTGAGGCGCAGTTCGCGTCGTTCCTGCGCGAGGCGCAGGCCGCGGAAATGGTGAAACAGGGCGGAATCGGCCTTGCCGAGACGCTTTTCCACACATTGAAGGAGACAAGACATGACAGGTGAAACCGGCCCCGCCCATGATGCGGTCGAGGCGCTTGCGGCACTTCTCGAAGACGAGAGAACGGCGCTTCTCGCGGGTGATTTCGAGCGGTTGATCGGGATGCTCGATGACAAGGCGGCGTTGATCGACCAACTCGACGCGATCGACGATCCGGGCGAAGAGATGCTTGTCGGCATCCGGCGCCTGCTCGAGCGTAATCAGGGGCTTCTCGACAGCGCGCTTGCGGGGATTCGCGGCGTCGCGGGGCGTATCGGGGCGCTGCACCGGATGCGCCGGTCGCTCGAAACCTATGACCGATCCGGCCGTCGCACCACGATCGAGGCGACGATCGACCACGTGATCGAGAAACGGGCCTGACACGCCTGAGGACGGGAAAAATCTTGTAAAATGCCGGGAATAACACGGGCGCAGCTTAGGGAACCGTTAGGACATATGCGGACAATCTGGGCGCGCATCCAGACGGGTGGCGCAGTATCGCGATCGGCGGTGTTGCAAGTGTCAGAACGACCTGGCTCCGCCTGCGAAAGCGGCGGGATGTGAAACGGGCGCAAAGCGTCCAGCGACCAAAGGAACGTGATACCATGTCCAGCATTCTGACCAACAACAGCGCAATGGTGGCGCTGCAAACCCTCAAGGGCATCAACAAGAACCTCGCCAGCGTGCAAGGCGAGATTTCGACCGGCAAATCGGTTGCCTCGGCCAAGGACAACTCGGCCGTCTGGGCCATCTCCAAGGTGATGGAATCCGACGTGAACGGGTTCAAGGCGATCTCGGACAGCCTTGCGCTGGGCGAATCCACCGTTGCCGTGGCCCGCAACGCGGCCGAAACGATCACCGACCTGCTGACCCAGATGAAGGGCAAGATCGTCGCGGCGCAGGAAGACAATGTCGACCGCGGGAAAATCAACGACGATGTCACCGCGTTGCGCAGCCAGATCGACTCGGTCGTGAGCGCGGCGCAGTTCAACGGGTTGAACCTGGTCGACGGCTCCACGGCCTCGGCCAATATCCTGTCCTCGCTCGATCGCGATGCGTCCGGCAACGTCTCGTCGTCGTCGATCGCGGTGACGGGGCAGAACCTGTCGACCGGCGGCTATACCGCCATCGCCGGTTTCGATGCGACCAATACCGACGGCGTCGCCGCCGACGGGCAGGATACGTTCGGCTTCTCGCTCGATGCCAATGGCGGCACCAATGATGGCGGCACGATCGAATTCGACGATCCGGGGTATACCGCGGGCGATTCGGTGACCTTGCGCCTCGGCGACACCGAGGTGAGCTATACCATCACCCAGGCCGATATCGACGCGACCTCGACCGCCGATGTCATCGCCGTCGGTGTGAAATCGGCGGTCGAGTCGTCGGGCGCGAACGTGTCGGTTGAATACAACATCGCCAACACCGGCCGCCTTGTCATCACCAACGAGGATACCACCGATGGTCTCACGATCAGCGGTCAGTTCAACAACGTGAATGCCGGCGGGCTGGGCGCACTGTCGGCGATCAACGTGTCCTCGGATGTCGGGGCCGCGGCCGCGCTGGGCTCGATCGAGACCCTCATCGACACGGCCATCTCTGCGGCCGCGTCCTTTGGTTCGGTCGAGGGCCGGATTGCCACCCAGTCCGATTTCATCTCGAGCCTGAGCGATTCGCTCAAGTCGGGGATTGGCGCGATGGTGGATGCCGACATGGAAGAGGCCTCGGCGCGGCTTCAGGCGTTGCAGGTGCAACAACAACTGGGTGTGCAATCGCTTTCGATTGCCAACCAGTCGCCGCAGACTCTGCTGTCCCTGTTCCGCTGATCTGAACCGGCCCGGGCGCCACGATCCGGCGCCCGGGTTCTTCTGCCCCGCTTGCAGCAACAGACAACGGAAAGGACAGAGCCTTGCAGTCCCAGATGATGGCGCGTGCCGCCTATTCCACACAGAACACCCCGATCCGCACACCGCGCGGCACCGAATACGATGTCGTCGCCCGCGTCACGCAACGCCTGCGCGCCGCGGCACTCCTTGGCAGGTCCGGCTTTCCGGCCCTGGCCGAGGCGGTGCATGCCAACCGCCGCCTCTGGACCATGCTGGCCGCCGATGTCGCCGACCGGGACAACCCGCTGCCCCGCGACCTCAGGGCGCGGATATTCTACCTGTCCGAGTTCACGCGCGACTATAGCGGCCGGGTGCTCAGCAAGGGGGCGAGCGTTGCACCGCTTCTCGAGATCAACGCCGCGGTGATGCGCGGCCTGCGCGCCGGGGGGGTGGCGGAATGAGCGGCCTTGTCCTCAAGCTTGGCCCGAAGGAACGGGTTCTGATCAACGGCGCGGTGATCGAGAACGGGGATCGCCGGTCGCGCCTGTCGATCATGACGCCCGATGCCAATATCCTGCGCCTGCGCGATGCGATCCACCCGGAAGAGGCCAATACGCCGGTGCGCCGCGTCTGCTATGCCGCGCAGCTTGTCCTGACCGGTGATTCCACGCCCGATGATGCGCGCATGCCGCTCTTGCGCCGGATCGAGGAGTTGAGCCAGGTGCTCACCGATCATGACAGTCGACGGCAATTGGCACTGGCGACCCAGGCCGTGCTGGACGCGCAGTATTATCAATGTCTCAAGGCCCTGCGCGCGCTCTTGCCGCGCGAGGAACGGCTGTTGGCCGCGCGGGTGCAGTGATGGCGTTCCAGCCGGTCATTCCCGCCGGCGGGCTGGTCGGTTGGCGGTTTCTCCAGCAGACCCGCCCGGCCCAGGAGGCGGCGTTTCGCGACGCCCCCGCGATCCAGCGTGACACCGCCTATTTCGCGGAACGGATCGGCCAGATCGACAGCGCCGCCGAACTGGTCTCGGATCGTCGGCTCCTGTCGGTCGCGCTGGGGGCGTTCGGGCTTCAGGACGATATCAACAACCGCTATTTCGTTCAGCGGATGCTCGACGACGGGACGATCAAGCCCGATGCGCTGGCCAACCGGATGGCCGATGACCGCTACAAATCCTTCTCCCGCGCCTTCGGATTCGGCGATTTCGCGGTGCCGCGCACCAAGCTTTCGGATTTCGCGGACGAGATCGTCAACCGCTACCTGTCGAAATCCTTCGAGGTGGCAGTGGGCGATCAGCAAGAGGACATGCGCCTCGCCCTCAACGCCCAGAGCGAATTGCCGCGCATCGCCAGCGAGAGCGGCACGAACGACACGAAATGGTTTCGCGTGATGGGCAACGCCCCCCTGCGCAAACTGTTCGAGGTCGCGCTGGGCCTGCCCGAAAGCTTTGGACAGATCGACCTCGACAAGCAGCTTGAAATCTTCCGCGACAAGGCCGCGCGCCAGTTCGGCACCGGCGAGATCGACGAGATCGCCACCCCCGAAATGCTTGACCGGGTGGTGCAGCGTTTCCTGGTCCGCACGCAGGTTGATACGGGTCCGGCCAACATCGCGGGCAGTATCGCGCTGACGCTGTTGCAATCGGCGCCGATTGGGCGCGGCTGACGGGATCACGCCCCGCCCGGCAACCCGGGCAGCCCGGCAGCCGTGACGCCGCGACGCGGATCGCCCCCATCCGCACCCTGCACACCGCCTGCGCCCGGCTGCCGCACCACGCCGCCGCCATTTGCCGCGCGCCGCAGCATCAGCCGCAAGCGATTGAAACTGTTTGTAATATCCTGATGCTCGGTCTCGGCAAGGAAGGCGTCGAGCTGCGGCCAGACCCGGATCGCGCGGTCGGTCTCGGGGTCACTGCCCTCGGTATAAAGCCCGGCGCGAATCATCATCTCCGACCTTGCATAGACGCCCAGAAGGTGCCGCGCCTCGGCGATCACCTTGTTCTCCTCGTCGCTGGCCGCGCCGGGCAGGCTGCGCGACACCGACCGCAACAGGTCGATCGCCGGATAGCGCCCGCGCTCGGCGATCTGCCGGTCGAGCACCACATGCCCGTCAAGCACCCCGCGCAGGATATCGGCAATCGGTTCGTCCATGTCCGATCCGGCCACCAGCACCGTGAACACCGCCGTGATCGCACCGGAATGGCCCGCCCCCGGACCCGCGCGTTCGCATAGCGACATGATCACATGCGCGGTCGAGGGCGGGTAGCCGCGCAGCGACGGCAACTCGCCCGAGGCCACCGCCACCTCGCGATGCGCCTCGGCGAAACGGGTGATCGAATCCCCGAGGAACAGCACGTTACAGCCCTGATCGCGGAAATGCTCGGCCACCGCCATCGCGGTCCAGGCACAGCGCCGCCGCGCCAGCGGCGACTGATCCGACGTGGCGGCCACCACCACCGCCCGTTTCATCCCTTCGGGACCAAGCACGGTATCGACGAATTCACGCAGTTCGCGCCCGCGTTCGCCGATCATCGCGATCACGATCACATCGGCCTCGACATGCCGCGCGAGATGGGCGAGCAGCGTCGTCTTGCCCACGCCCGACCCGGCGAAAAGGCCCAGCCGCTGCCCCTCGACCAGCGGCAACATGGTGTTGAACACCGCCATCCCGGTTTCAAGCCGCGCGCCCAGCGCGTGGCGCGTGGCCGGGGCCGGGGGCGATGCGCGCAACGGCCGCGCG
>NZ_VINQ01000161.1 GCF_008369105.1 Aquicoccus porphyridii
GTTCGTCGATCAGCACCGCGGCGCGCCGGCAGTCCTCGACGTCCGGCGCGACCAGGTCGAGCAACGGCAGGCTGCGATAGGCCAGCCCCTGCGGCTCGCAGGAAAGTTCGGCGGTAGCGTCGAGCAATGCGCGGAAGCGGCCGTCGGCCAGTTCCGCGGACGACGGCAGGCGCCCCAACCAGAGGCCCGGCAGCACCTCGTCCGGCTGCGGCCGGCGACGGGTCCAGAGCCAGGCGTTGATCCGCGCGGCAAGCAGATATGGCGCCAGCAGCCAGCGCGCGGCGGCGCTCAGGCGGCCAGTGCTGCCCTTCTGGAAGCCGGCGGCGCCGAACAGCAGGTAGTTCAGCGCCACCAGCGCCAGCGCCAGCGCCGGCCAGCACAGCCACAACGCCGCACCGCCGACGGCAAAGGCGAC
>NZ_VINQ01000162.1 GCF_008369105.1 Aquicoccus porphyridii
CCGCGAGGGGCTGGAAAACCCGGTGCCGTTCCATGCGGTGGACGCCCAGGGGCGCGCCGAACGTTTGTTGATCGACGGTGCCGAGGCGCCAGCGATGACGTTCTGGAACCTTGATGTCGAAGCCGGCGTGCTCGGCTCCGCGGCGTATCGCCAGGAAATGGCCGAGCGCAGCGCCAGCGCCATCCGCCGCTGGCTGAGCCTGGCCGACCTGGGCCGCGCCGGCTTCGCCGACGAGCAGGGCGGCTGGCGGGCGTTGCGCCCGGCGGATATCGCCATCCTCGTCCGCGGTCGCGCCGAGGCCGAGGCGATCCGTAGCGCGTTGGCGGCGCGGCGTCTGGCCAGCGTCTACCTGTCCGACCGCGACTCGGTGTTCGACAGCCAGGAGGCCATCGACCTGCTGCACTGGCTGCGCGCC
>NZ_VINQ01000163.1 GCF_008369105.1 Aquicoccus porphyridii
CGATCTCTACCATCGCCTCAGCGTCTATCCCTTGCGCGTGCCGCCGCTGCGCGAGCGCGGCCGCGATATCCTCCTGCTGGCCGGCTACTTCCTCGAGGAAAAACGACCGCGCCTGGGACTGCGCAGCCTGCGCCTGGACCACGAGGCCCAGGCCGCGCTCCTCGACTATCGCTGGCCGGGCAACGTGCGCGAACTCGAGCACCTGGTCGGCCGCGCCTCGCTCAAGGCCCTCGGCCACAATCCGGAGCGGTCGCGGATCGTCACCCTGCATCGGCAGGATCTCGACCTGCCCGCGGAAACCCCCGCGCCACCTCGCAGCGTGGTCGAGCCCGCGCCCGCCGCGCCAACGACCGGTCACTCGTTGCGCGCGGCCACCGACGCCTACCAACGCCACCTTATCCAGGACTGCCTG
>NZ_VINQ01000164.1 GCF_008369105.1 Aquicoccus porphyridii
CGGACTTCTCGTCGGGGATGCCGATCGCGGCGCACTGCAGGACGCCCGGCAGGGTCGCCAGCACGTCTTCCAGCTCGTTCGGGTAAACATTGAAGCCGGAGACCAGGATCATGTCCTTCTTCCGGTCGACGATGCGCATGTAGCCGTCTTCCTGGATGATGGCGATATCGCCGGTCTTCAGCCAACCATCGGCGTCGAGGATCTCGTCGGTGGCCTCCTGGCGCTGCCAGTAGCCCTTCATCACCTGCGGACCCTTCACGCAGAGTTCGCCGCGCTCGCCCAGGGGCACTTCCTGGCCGTCGTCGCCAATCACCTTGCACAGGGTCGAGGGCACCGGGATACCGATGGTGCCGACCTGGATGTTCTGGAACGGGTTGACCGATACCACCGGCGCGGTCTCGGTCATGCCGTA
>NZ_VINQ01000165.1 GCF_008369105.1 Aquicoccus porphyridii
CGAGCATTGCGAAAAGGGCATGAAGGTCCTCGTCCACGGCCGCATCCACTACAGCAAGTGGATCGACAGCATGGGCAACGACCGCTACGGCTGCGAGATCATCGCCGAGAAGGTCGACTTCCTGAGCCGCCCGAAGTCGGCCGAGAACGAAAACCCCGAGCTGGTCGACCGCGACGACGAGATCCCGTTCTGAGGAACGGGGTCTCCACCTCGGGCCCGGCGGGGCAACCCGCCGGGTTCGCTGCACTGCCGCAAGGCAGCTTCGAGCCCTCTTCGACTAATGCTGCGGCATGGACGAATGGCAGCATTGGCGAGTTGCTGCTGATTGCCTTCTTTCAGTAGGCTGCGTACCTTTGAGCAACTGGTGGACAGAAAGAAGGATTGGGTATGAAAATCAGAGACGCAGTCGTCG
>NZ_VINQ01000166.1 GCF_008369105.1 Aquicoccus porphyridii
GAACTGCCGAACCCGCTGCACCCGCCGGAGGGTTGCGCCTTCCACAAGCGCTGCCCCTACGCCACCGAGCGCTGCCGCAGCGAGGTGCCCGAGCTGCGCCTGCTCGACCAGCGCCAGGTGGCCTGTCACCACGCCGAGCAGTTCCTCGGCTGAGCGCCACGGGGCGCTCGCCGCCCCGCAGCCCTTCAGAGCTGGCGCAGCAGCGCCAGCCTTACCCCGAACCCTATCAACAACCCACCGAAGCCCCACTGCTGCAGGCGCTGTGCCCGCGGCCGGGACGCCAGCCAGCGGCCCAGGCGGCCACCGACCAGGGCGTAGGCGCAGTCGAAGGCCAGGCCAACCAGAACCAAGACCGTACCGAGCGCGGCGAACTGGACGGCCAGCGAACCGGCCCCGGGGCTGACGAACTG
>NZ_VINQ01000167.1 GCF_008369105.1 Aquicoccus porphyridii
ACAGACGCCCCCGCGTTGAGTGTCTGCGAAACCGCCCCGGATTTCGCTGCGTACGGCGCCGGCCCAGGACCGGCGCGCCGATACCGTTACCTCAGACGGTATGCAGGTACCAGTTGTACTCGAGGTCGGAGATCGAGTGCTCGAACTCCTCCAGCTCGCTTTCCTTGCAGGCGACGAAGATGTCGATGTACTTCGGATCGATGTACTTCGCCAGGATCTCGCTGTCGTCCAGTTCGCGCAGGGCGTCGCGCAGGTTGTTCGGCAGGCTCGGCTCCATCTGCTCGTTGGAGTTGCCTTCGATCGGCGCGCCCGGCTCGACCTTGTTGGTCAGCCCGTGATGAACGCCTGCCAGCACCGCTGCCAGTAGCAGGTAGGGGTTGGCGTCGGCACCGGCCACCCGATGTTCCAGG
>NZ_VINQ01000168.1 GCF_008369105.1 Aquicoccus porphyridii
GAGGTGCTTGACAGCGAATTTGAACGCTGTAGAATGCGCCTCCCGCTGATCGGAAGATGGTTTGAAGGTCGGCGCAAGCGGTTGAGTAGAAAAGAAAATTTTCGAAAATAACGCTTGACGGAACGAGAGGTTGCTGTAGAATGCGCGGCCTCGGTTGAGACGAAAGCCTTGACCAACTGCTCTTTAACAAGTCGAATCAAGCAATTCGTGTGGGTGCTTGTGATGTAAGACTGGTGATCGCAAGATTATCAGCAACGCAAGTAACACTCGTGAATTCGAGAGTTTTATCTCTTTTTAAGAGAATGCGATTGCTGAGCCAAGTTTAGGGTTTTCTCAAAACCCAAGCAGTATTGAACTGAAGAGTTTGATCATGGCTCAGATTGAACGCTGGCGGCAGGCCTAACACATGC
>NZ_VINQ01000169.1 GCF_008369105.1 Aquicoccus porphyridii
ATCGCCGAGGTCGAACTGGTGGAGTGGCATGTCCAGGTCGGCGACTCGGTCAATGAAGACCAGGTCCTCGCCGAGGTGATGACCGACAAGGCCACGGTGGAGATTCCCTCGCCGGTGGCCGGACGCATCCTCGCCCTCGGCGGCCAGCCGGGCCAGGTGATGGCGGTGGGCGGCGAACTGATCCGCCTGGAGGTGGAAGGTGCCGGCAACCTCGCCGAGAGTCCGGCCGCGGCGACGCCGGCCGCGCCCGTCGCCGCCACCCCGGAGAAACCGAAGGAAGCCCCGGTCGCGGCGCCGAAAGCCGTCGCCGAAGCGCCGCGCGCCTTGCGCGACAGCGAGGCGCCACGGCAGCGGCGCCAGCCCGGCGAACGCCCGCTGGCCTCCCCCGCGGTGCGCCAGCGCGCCCGCG
>NZ_VINQ01000170.1 GCF_008369105.1 Aquicoccus porphyridii
CGTCGCCGAGGACCGCGGCGGCAGTGAAATCGGGGGCTTGCTTGTTGACCAGTACGCTCATCGCGAGGCTCCTAGAAGGTTGGGTTTCGCCCGGCGACGCCAGGCTCCCGGAAGAATATGCAGCGCAGGTTACCCAGCCACGACGATGCATTGAAATGTCGAATTTCAATTCGCACGATAGAGTCAGCCTATGCTCTCAACCTGCGGCTAGACTCATGCTGTCGCCCATTACCCGTCCTCACCGCATGCCCCTACGCACACGCCTGCTCTGGCTGTTCCTGCCGTTGCTGGCCGCCAGTCTCGGCGGTATCTGGCTCTTGTCGGAAAGCATCCTGCTGAGCCGTTTCGACCGAGAGGACCAGCAACGCCTGCAAGAGGGCGCCACCGTCCTGCACAACCGGCTGGACT
>NZ_VINQ01000018.1 GCF_008369105.1 Aquicoccus porphyridii
CCTGATCTTCGCAATCGTCTCCACAACCAACATCCCCAACTCGCTCCCTCATGCATCTGAGGAAGCATCAAAACAGAAATATCAGGGGGGTCACTTTTGGACGCCGATTACCCCGCTACGGGGTCAATTTTGCACGCCTGTTCACACTATTCTCTGGGGCGTTCTTCCGGGCCAACCCGGCGTGTCGTGGGAGGCGCATCTCTTCGGCGCTATCGCGGGCGCGGGCGCTGCGTTCCTAATCCGGACGCATGTCCATGCGCCGCGCCTCGGCAGCGTCGATCTGGACTGAAGCCGTACACTCGGCCGATTCCGGCCGTTCGATGAGCGCAAAGTTCGCCGCAGCGCGGCTTGCTCGAAGCTGACGTTTGTTAGTCCGAAGATTACCGATAGACGCGCAAAAATTGCTAGAAAATGTCGGGGTCTTCAGGTCCGCAATCTCGGCCGTAGCCTTGCATACAGCTGCACTTGAGCATGGTGCTCCAGTTCGACTACCAGCGCGAAGTTTTGACGGATCTCCTGATCCATAGCCCAGCCACCCACGCAACGTACTACCAGATGATATTCACCGCCATATTGTGTTGTGTCGGCTGAGAACGATATCGAGGCGCTTTGGATTGTGTTTTTGTCGCGAGCGTTCTTCTTGGGCACCAGATCACAATCATATTTTCCCGCCATCTCTGGGGGATCCGTTCCCTCTCCCACCCGAGAGCGAAAATACTCGAAGACGTGATCGACCGGGCAGCCCCGAATAAGGCGAAAATTCATACGCGTGCCGATATACTCTGCGCGGGTTCTTTTCACCGGAGGATCATACGCCAGAGAAACCCGAATAGTGCGTTTTCCTCCTGTCTGAAACTCAATCGGTATTGGCAACCGATAGACTGCGAAATGGTCCAGTTCCAGACTGTCTTCCACGAAGTAAACAACGCGGTGATCATCCGAGTAGGCCGCACGCAAGGTGTCGACGAGGCCAATACCATGGACTCTTGAATGATCACGCGCATCAAGAGCCAACAGTCGTCGAGTGGAAGCCTCTGGAACAGTCGCGGAATTCGCCAGAAGCGCTTTGATCAGATTGGCTGATGCCCCGGGGAAACGTCTGACCAACTGCGCAGCCCTGTTCGCTAACATCGGTGCGGCGAAAGACGTGCCGCTTTTGCTTGTAAGCAATTGACGCAAGAAATCGTGGTTTGTTGTAATCAGGCCTGCCGTCGCCAGATGAGGGGCCGTCTGCAAACGCCTCGCCACGGCATCAAAAACCATTGTCCCGCCATAGTCGACGAAATCAGGTTTGGTCATGCCTCCGGCGCCTGGGCCAGTGCGCGTGAAAGGTGCAGGTTCATCTCGCTCGGTGATGGGCTGAATATGCGCATCAAATTCATGCTGAGGGCCAATGCCGTTTGCATGAGCCAATGCACCAACCGTCACGATGTTCGCGCCTCCAGCAGGTTCACATACACGGTTTGCGACTTCAAGGAGATAGCCCGGATATTGGGTCACGCCTTGCTCAACTGATGTACCGCCACGAGGGGGCCGGTTTCCCGCTGACACAAAGATCAGGACGTTCAACTCACGTGCCAACTCATCCAGCGTCGTTGCCCAAGGACCAACGCGTCCTTGCTCAAAGTTAGCCTTCGTGTCGCCGAGAGAGATCACGAATATCCGGCATCCATGACTTGCATTTAGGCTCTGGATCGTTTGTCTCATCTGGCTCGGCAGCGTCCGACGATCAAAAAACTTCCGCTCGTCCGTTACCACCTTTGCCGAGATAATTCTCGCCACACGTTGCAAAGAGGTTCCGTCGAGCTGCGACCTTAAATCACCAAGCGCGGCAACACCGGCCACTGCCGTCCCGTGTCCGGCAATATCTGCTTCACCGAGCTCGCTGGGAAAGGCCTCGCGCGCGACGATCGCATCCGCGAGGAATGGATGATCGTTCACGCCCGTATCCAACACAGCAATGATTGGCAGATCAGGGTCAAGAGGCGCAACGGGCGGAACATCATCTAGCGCGAACTGGACGATCTGATTGGCTTCGATGTCCGGCTCCGGTGGAAGGTCAATAAAAGCTACTTCAGGAACAGAAAAAATCGGTCTGATAGACTGCCCTGAAGCCTTGACCCGGATCATCGTGATAGATGGCCCAGAATAGTGGTCGTATAGCTCTCCACCCTGCTCCTCAATGAACGCGATGATTTCTTCTGCCTTTCGACGACGCGCAGCCTGCGTCCCGAACTCCCAAAGTTCGACATCGAGTATGTACTCTTGGCCGTCTTGAAGATCAGAAACCTCCGTAAAACCGGCTTCCTTGATCCTGATCCCGAGACGGTCGCGCGGCTCCAGTGTGCTAATACTACCGATACGGTTGATAAAACCGGAGTAGCTCGGATTCTTCTGACCTGCAGGTGTTGGTCCCTCATAGGCATCCAGCCTATTGCGAAAATCGCTCAGTTCATCTGTTGAAGAAAACAAGACGATATTGTTGTCATCGTCTGTATTTAACAACGTGAGTCCAAGCTGTTCCCAGTCTCCCTCCATGGCCAGTCCATGCATGTGGACTTTCAGAATCAGGGATGGATCGACAAATTGGGGAGGGCGGATGGCGCGTTGACGTGCGACCGCATCATCGGCTTCGCGCCGTATTTGCCCTCCGTGACCCTTTCCCGGCTTGGGCGCTGGACCGGGTCTGCCGTCTTTTCGGCGTGCAAAAGGCTCTTTCGCTCTGACCAGTTGCAGATGATCGTATTGTGCCAACAGTGGCCTCACTGGTTGTTCGATAATTTCCTTAATCGCATCCTGCGGCGTTCAGCGTAACGGATGGCATCACGAAAGTCTTTCTTTGAAATGCTTTTTCGGCGATCAAGAAGAGAAATTTTCTTGGCCTGGTTGCAAATTTTTTCAAGCTCGGCATAGGAATAATCAGCTAGGCTCTGAACGAAATCCTCTGCTTCGAACTCCGTTTCGGTGTTTTTCAGCGCATTGGTGAGATACCTGCGGACCATTGCTTCGTCGGGATGGTCAAACCATACTACTTCATCGAAGCGTCGCCATATGGCGGGATCAAGGTGAGCGTCCAGGTTAGTGGCGGCAATCAGAAAACCACCTGGCTGTATCTGATCGATGAAGATCAGAAGACTGTTGACCACGCGTCTCAGTTCACTGTGATCGTTGCCTTCTTCCCGCGACCGCGCAATCGCGTCAAATTCATCGAAAAAAAGTACGCATGGCTGGCGGCGTGCAAACTCAAAGGTCTTGCGAATATTGGTGGCAGTCTCGCCCAAAAATGAAGAGATGAGGCTGTCCAGTTTGACAAAGAAAAACGGCAATCCCAGCTGGCCGGCAAAAACCTCAGCACACAATGTCTTGCCCGTTCCAGGTGGCCCGCAGAACAGTAGTTTGGAACGCACGGGAAGCCCGTGGCGCTTGATCGTTTCGGACTTTCGGAATTCATCCAGTAGCCCAGTGAAGAGCTCAATGTTGTCGTGAGTCAGGATAATGTCATCGGGCGTATGAACGGGTTCGATCCGCTGGATGAACTCTCCGGCCTCGTCTGGGAACGGCACCAAAGGAGAAAGACCCTTGGCTTGCGGGCGTGTCGTCAGTCCATCCAGTGCCTTGCGCAGTGACCGTGCTAGCACTCGGTTGTTCTTTTTTTCCTCTTCGGAGATGATCTGTTCGACAACACCACGGAATTCATCGTCGCGCCCGTAGCTCGACAACAGCTTTTTCATCAGTTCTCCGCGTGCCATGCAACCACCTGCTTTTCGTAAAATCGTAGCCGAGTATTGCGACGAGCGCTACCGAATTTGACGCTTGATTTGGATAAAGCCGGGTTGGCATGCCACGGTGTCGAGAAAGGCTGAGGGCGCATCAAGTCAGTTCGAAATCTTACGGCAAACGTCCGGTTTTCTTGACCTGCTTCACTTTTTTCGCTGCCGCAGCGAACGTCCGCCCGCCCTTTAAGTCGAATGCCCGGACAAGCAATACCTATAGTCGGCAGCGGCGTCGCCCGCACATCAACCTTGGCCAGAGCCTTGCGGCCTCCCCAGCTCGGCTGCGCGTGTCGCAGGGGAGAACGGCCCTTCGGTCCGTCGCGCATTCGGCCATGCGGCCTCACCGCGGCGTCGCACCCAGGCCCCCGGTTTGCCCGCCTCGCGAGCACGTCCCTCCCCGGCCGCTCCGCCGGACTGCGCTCTGGTCTGTTTTGACCTGAGGCCAAAACGATCCCGCCGCTTCATCCGTCTTCCGCGTCCGGTCAGGCCGTTTGCCTGCTCGGGTCGGGCAAACCTACCGTCAAAACACACACACATGAATGCGGAAGCATATCCTCCGGATGGCCCCCAAATCAGCCCGCCTCAAGGATCGCAAAACTTTTCGGCGAGGGCGGGGCCTGTGGCGAGGGGCGATCCCGTGCGTGAGCGCGCGCGTGTGTCGGGTGCTGGGCTCGGAAAACTTTTGCGCCCGGCAAGCCGGCGGCTGCGCCGTCCCTGACCCGGGCAGATTCGGAGAACCAGACATTCGGCCATGCCACCACACTCACGTGGTGGCCTTGCAACCGAACACTGGAGACCAGACATGGCTTACGACAATGCAAACACCTACGAGACCATCGAGCTTTTCGGACTGACCGAGAAGGACGCGCACCTGCCGATCCCGGAGGATCACGTCCTGACCGACCACATCATCCGCGAAAGCTTCGAGGCATTGCTCGGTCAGCTGCGCGGGACCGGGCTCGAAGCAGAGATCGAACCGCTGGCCCATGGGCTCGCCACGATCCTGCAGCGGCGCAAGGTGGCGCTTGGCAAGGAGGTCGACCGCACCGCCGACAAGATCGGCGCGCTGGCAAAATCCCACGACGGATCGGAGATCGCCGAGACCGCGATTGAGGAGGCGCAGGCGCGCTTTGTGCAGCTGCGCGAGATCGTCGGCGCCATCGAGGTAATGAGCGAGGCGGCGGCTGAATGCTACGAGGTCGAAACGGGCCACGCCTTCATCCCGGCAGCCGGGTCGCGCGCAAGCGTCCGGGCGCAGGAGACCGGGGCGGTGTTCGAGGCGCGGCAGCTCCTGGAACAGCACGACCGCGAAACCGCCGAGAAATCGAAAGTCGAGGGGGTGCCCCTGATCGTCTCAGGCGCAACCGACTGGACAGATGTCGATGTGATCTTCAACACGCTCGACAAGGTTCGCGAACGGATCAAACAGAACCGCAATCAGGAGATCTTCCTCTGCCACAAGGGTGGCAAGCACGGGGCGGAGATGATTGCGGCTCGGTGGGCCCGGGCACGCGGGGTCGCGCAGGCGCGCTTCGATCCGCGCTGGTCCGCGCATGGGCGGGCGGCACCGTTCAAGTGCAACGACGAAATGCTGGATGACAAGTTCGCGGCGACGGGGGTTGTACTCTTCGGCGGCAACGGGGTCGCGCTGAACCTCGGGCAGAAGGCGGAAGCGAAAGGTCTGACGGTCATGCGGGTTGCGGACCCGGCGAAGAAGACCGCGCAGGATTGAAGAGAGCGGGTCGCGCTTGGCGCGGCCCTTTCGTCATGTCTCATGGCGCGTGCGATCGGTCATGCGCGATCGGCAGTCTGCGGCGTCCAGCACCGTTATCCCTCTACCCAGTCCGTCAGAGTGCGGCCCATCCGCATCGGTACAGGATGGGGATGGTGAGCCCATCACGCACATCGTCAGCAGCGCAAGACGCGAGGGGTCGAGACGTCGCACATGAGGCTGAAGACCTGCACGTCCCTCGGGGCGTGTTTCGGAACATCGCATCCACGCGGGCGGGCTCCGTCAGCACCCCGGCCAGGCTCGGTGGGACGCGGACGCGGATGGTGGCGGCTGCGTGATAGCAAGGGTCATCCGGGTCTCTCCTTTTTGCTCATAGATGTGGATCGCACGGGGTCGGCCCAATCGTGCCCTCAGCTCACGCTTCGGCAAGCACAAATACGGCTTCCACGGCTAGCCGCGGACCCTCCGCATTTGCGCTTGCGATCGGGCCTCTTGCCCCCGTGCCGGGTGATCCCCATCGCAACCAGGAGAGACCCAAATGACCAACCACTACGTCGCCACCGTCCCCGTCAAGTTCACCGATACCGATGGCCAGGAGCGCACCCGTTTTCAGCGCGTGGGCGCCATGTTCCGCAACACCCGCAACGGGGACGGCTCGGAGTTCTTCAGCCTCAAGCTCGACTTCCCGGTCGCGGTCTCGGAGCTGGTGATGTTCCCGCCGAGCGCGAAAGATCCCCAGGACTGAATCCTCTGACGAGGATGGGCTGCCCCAGGACGATCTTGGGGCGGCCCGATCTCTGTTCCAGGGATGCCGCGTCCGGCGGTCAGATCGCCCGAGGCGACTTCACGAAGCCGTCGGCCGCTGCGCGTTCAACGGACGCACTCCCCCCGAAATGATCAGGCCGCGACAGACCGGCCAGTCAGCCTCAAGGGGGCCATCCACAAAAACCTATCGGCGAGGGCCTCCCGGTTTTTGCGGCAGAGATTTGGCGGAGCCAAATCTGGCCCGCCTTGACCCTGCCTGTCCGCCCTGTCGGTGGGGTTTGCGCCCGCCCGCGGTTCCGTCCGAACACATGCGTGTTCGGTCAGACCCTCGGGCGGTGCTGGGGAAGGGGACCCATTGGACAGGTGGGTCGCCCGGTGGTGAGGGCGGAAGAGCCGCGTCCCTGCGGGCCGCGGGGGAAGCGGACACCAAGGCTGCCTGAGCCTGAATGCGACGTAAGTATATAATTGACAGTGGGGTATATTATCGTAAGGTAGGGGCAGCCTTGGTGGAAGGTGGCAGGAAATAGGGGGTCTTTCTTCGCATGTCGCGCTCAAAACGTCTCACAGATGCGGACCGCATGGAGATCGTTCGCGAAGCCGCGGAAGGCGTTTCCACTTCAGTGCTGGCGGAACGGTTTGGCGTGTCCGTGCGGGCGATCCAGTACACGCTCAAAGCCGATGCCGAGCGCCAGACGGATGTCGCAATTCCGGTCTCAGCGGTCAGTGTGAAGGTCACGGCTGCGGAGCTTGCGGCGCTTGACGAGGTGTTGGCGAAGGCGGGGATCGAGAGCCGGGCCGAGGGGCTGCGGCGGCTCATTCAGGCGGCAGGCGGGGTGTTCGTTCCGGACGCGCAGATGGCGGCCGAGATGGCGCGCTACCGCGCCTCGCTGCACGAGGTCGGTAATGGGGTCGCGCAGATTGCCAAGCAGATGACGCAGGCCAACCGGCGGGGGCAGGGGGCCGTGGGGGGCACGAGTGCCGAGTTCACCGAATTGCGCCTTGCGCAAATGCGCGGGCTGGCGCGGTTCATTCTGGATTCCGCTGACGAGATCGATCTGCTTCTGCGCCGCCGTCGCAACGCGATGCAGCTGCAGGCCACGGCCGCGCTGCGGGAGTTTGCGCATGCGGCTGAATGATGCCGTCCATGCCGTCACGGGCGAGGTCTTTCGGGATGGCTGGAGCCGCGTCCGGGGCTCAATGCAGGGGCTGCACGTGGCCAAGCAGACCCAGCTTGCGCGCGCGGCAGCAGGCCACCGGCCAGCGGTCTTCAAGGCGATCCGGGGCGGGGGTACGCATACCAAATCGCAGCTTGCAAACCAGCTCGATTACCTCACGACCAAGTCCACCCATATCATTGACTCGAGCGGGTTTCTGGATGGCAAGACGAAGCTCGAGGCGGGCGACATCAAGGACCTGACCGAGCGCTTTGCGAAGCGCTGGGATGCGGGCTTCAAGCCCAAGCTGGGCCAGACCACACACATGCTCATGTCCTTCCCCATCGGCACGCGCGGCGAGGATGTGCGCGACATTGCGACGGATGTGGCCGAGCGGTTCTTCCAGACTGATGAGGGGCATTTCGACTACATCATCGCGGTGCATGAGGACCGCGATCACCCGCATGCGCATCTGGTGCTGAACCGCCGCTCGCAAGAAGGCGAGTTCTTCTTTCTGGGGCGCAATCACCGCTTCAACTATGACGACTTCCGCCTCGCCATGGTCGAGGAGGCCGAGAAGTATGGCGTGCGCCTGGAAGCCACGCGCCGGGTGGATCGCGGGGCTGTACATTACCCATCCCGGACCAGCGAGGTTTATGCGGCGAAAGAAGAGGGTCGCGCGCCCCGCGAGCGCGAACGCGTGGGGCAGGACCTGACCCGGACGCTGGCGGAGATCGCCAACACCAGAACCGTCTACCATTCGCTTGCCGCAGAGGCCTCCCGGGAGGCCCGGGAAGACATCGCCGCGGCACTCTTCCGCGCGGGCGAGGTGCTGGCGCATGGCGGACAGATGGACCGAACAGGAGATGTGTATATGGCCGAGGATCAAAGCTTCGAGGATCTGAGAAGCCTCTATGCGGAAAAGCTTGCGCGGGTGCAGGGCATGATCGCCGAGAAGTCTGACGCGGAACGTCCCGTGCTGGAAAAACGCCTCATCGAGATCCAGACGCAGGTCCAGCATATGCAGCCTCTCGGTTTGCGATCATCTACGCTGTCAGAGACCCCCTCGGAGGGCGGGATCTATTCCGAGGCCAATATCGACACCAACCAGCGCGAGCGACTGGCAGAGCCCGATCTGAAATCGCGCATTGACGTCGCACTACGGGGCACAGGGATCAGCACATCGGAAGTTGTCGCCCGGATCGAAACCGGCGCCTCCAATGCAGCGCTCGAGCATCAATGGATCGCCAATGATCTCTCCAAAGTGGCTGAGGCGCGCGATCTGAACCTCGAACGCCGCGCCGATCTGGAGCAGGCGCGCGACATTCTCAACGATGTGCACGTCGAACTTGGCACGCTGTTGGAGCGCGAGAACGTGCTGCGCCGGGATGGTGTCATGGAAGCGGAAGCGGTCAGCGAGCAGTTCCATTATCATGAGGGCGCGGTGCGGGCGATGGAAGGGACAATCCGTCAGGAGATGCGCGCAGACGGCCTGACCGCGCAGCAGATCGAGGATCGGGACTGGGAGGTTGTCTCAAGGGCGGAGCGCCGGATCGAGACGGAGCAGCGCGCATATCTCGAGGCACACCCGGATCTGCTCGCACGCCCTGGCGATGTGATTGACCGGTCTGAGCCCTACAGGGAGACCATTACCGATGCGGCCCGCGCCAGCGAGATCACCCGCGAGGTCGATCGGATCATGGAGGGACGCGACGTCCGCACGCCCGTTGCAGATGCTGTCACGGATGACTTACGAGCGCGCTATCCGGACATGCCGTCCCACCTCGCCCGCGGGCTCGGCGCGACCTATGCGGCCGTCGTCGAGATCCGGGATACGGAGGCCATCAATCAGGTCCGCCGCGAAACCGAGATGCGCGACGGGCTCGGGTCTGGCACGCGCGACGCACTCCTCGCAGCCCGCGGTGAAACTGCGCCGCAGTCTGGCCGTGCCGACCGCCTCGCAGACGATATTGCGCGTGTCCTGGACCATGAGCGGGCGGGGGAGTTGTCCGCGCCCTTCGAAACCGAGGCGGAGCGGGACGCTTTCCGGGGCGAGATCGCGCGGGTGCTGGATGACCCTCAACTTGAGAGGCTCACATCCGGCGATGCCGATGCGCTGGAGAAGGTTCTCGAGGACCGTCTCGACCGGCTCTATGTCGCCAAGGTCTACCTGCAATCGGATGCAGCGACGGCCAACACGGAGGCCTTGCGCCAGGTGGTCGATGATCTTGCCGACACCGAATATGAAAAACATCGCACGACAGATGTGGATGGCGAGACCGAGCGGGGTCAGGTCCATTGAGCGCCTCCATGGGAAAAGCGCGGATCGCGACCGGCGTCCTGCTGGTGACGCTGGTGACCGGGGCCATGGGCTATACGATCGCGTCGGCGGTGCTGACCTACCAGGACCTTGGTTTCGGGGCCGAGATCGATTTTGCCTATATCGCGCAGAACTATCTGGCGATCCTCGATCACCGCCCGGAGGACGCGCAACTTATTCACCTGATCATCGGCAGCTTCGCCGCCGCCGGCCTGATGCTGAGCCTCGCCCTCTCGGGGTCCGCTCTGACACGGTTTGGCCAGACCCATTGGCAGACCGCGCGCGAGATGAAGGCCAATGGGTTCTTCGGGGCGCCCGGGACCGGGTTCATCCTCGGCAAGCTGGGGCCGCCCGGCTCCCGCGCCAATTACATTTGCTCCAAGGTCTTCCCCCATGCGCTGATCGTGGCGCCCACGGGCCGCGGCAAGACCACGGGCTTTGTCATTCCGAACCTGCTGACTTGGCAAGGCTCCGCCGTGACGCTCGATGTGAAGGGCGAATGTTTCGAGGCCACGGCCCGTCACCGCGCGGCCCAGGGCGACAAGGTCTATCGCTTTGCCCCCACCGATTGGGAGGGCAAGCGCACGCATCGCTACAACCCGCTCCTGCGCATCTATCAACTGAAAGATCCCGCGCGCCAGCAGATGGAATTGCAGCTCCTGGCGACGCTCTTTTTGCAAAGCGACAACGACCGGGTGCAGGGCCTCCTCAAAGGCGGGATCGATCTCTTCGTGGCGGCAGGCCTGCTGGCCTTCCAGCGCAAGTGCCCGACCTTGGGCGAGATCTACCGCATCGCGGCCTCGGGCGGGAACAAGCAGAAGGAGTATTTCGCGCGCGGCCACGAAGTCGACAACCGGGCGGCCAAGCTGATCTTCACGCGGCTCGCTTCGACCAACAACGATACGCTGACCTCATACGTCTCGCTCCTGATGACCTCGGGGCTCGATCAATGGCAGAACCCGGCCATCGATGAGGCGACGGCCGTGTCGGACTTTGATTTCCGGACGATCCGCAAGAAACCCTTTTCGGTCTATCTCGTGGTCCAGCCTCTGATGGTGAAGCCGCTCGCGCCGCTGATCCGGCTCTTCTTCTCCGATCTCCTCTCCGCCATGCAGGAAAAGGACCCCGGGCCGGATGAGCCGTGGCCAGTGATGATCATGCTCGACGAGTTCAACCGCCTCGGGAAAATGCCCATCGTGGTCGAGAGCATAGAGACCCTACGCACCTATCGCGGTCACCTGGCCGTGGTCACGCAAACCATCCCCGCCCTCGATGAAATCTATGGTGAGAACACCCGCCGCGCGCTGCAGGGCAACGCGGGCGTGAAGCTCTACCTCACGCCTTCGGATGAAAAGACAGTCGAGGAGCTGAGCAAGGCGGTCGGCAAGACCACGAAAACCGTCGTCACTCGGTCTCAGTCCATCGGCAAAAACCCATTTGAAGGGCGCAGCCAATCCACGCGGACTGAAGAGAGCTCGTTGTTGCCTGAAGATGAAGCGCGCCGCCTGCCGCTCGATGAAATCGTCATGGTCATCGACGCGCAAATGCCGGTCCGGGCAAAGCGGATCCAATATTTTGATGATCGGCTGTTCAAGGCGATCCATGCGGCGCAGACGGGCGAGTTGCCGTTTCCAAAGCCGGGGGGAGGTGGGCCGCAGGGGAACCTGCCGCTGAGTGTGCGCGCCATGCCGATGACTCCGCCAGCGAACGGACCAAGTGGACCTGACGCCGTCGTGGAAAACTCAGCTCAGGCTTCTGGTGGTCAACTGTCACGGCAAACTGACGGCGTTTCAAAGAAAACCGCGCCCGTCGTTCAAGCTGTGATCGCCGAGGAACAGCGCCAGATGGAGATGGATTTTGGGAGCCAGGCTGCGGATGCCGAGGCTGCGAGCGTCGTTGATGAGGTGCAGATGCGCTCTGCTGTCGATGGCTTAGAAGACATGGAAGCGATGCTGCAAGAGGACGGTGGTGAAAGGCTGGTTGCTCGATAGCGTGGTGGGCATCGCCTGTATGTCAGGGAGGGCGGGTTCCTGACTGTCGCTGCGGACACGTTATATACATGGCGTGCTTCAAAAAGAAGACATTTGTTGTAGTCCTTTCTTGAATCTTCTGGCTGATCGCTCTCCTTGCGCCAAACTGGCGAACTTCGAAATGGGCAATTTACGGTCTAGCTCTCCACTATATGTTGTGCGAGAGTTAGGAAAACAATCGAGATAGATGTTCCAGTGCCCGAAGAAGTTTCGTTCACAATTGTTCATAACCCAGAACAAGCACTGCTCGATGTGGTTTTTGTACATGGGCTGACCGGAGACCCGAAAAAGACCTGGACATCGAAGGCGGGCTACTGGCCAGACTGGATGGCAGAAGATCACCCTGACGTCCGTGTGTGCACGTTCGGTTATCCGGCCAGCAAATTTAAGAAATGGATCAAAAAAGAACTCGATATCTTCGAGCTCGCCAAACTGGCAACAGAAATTCTATGTGGAAAAGGCGTTTGCAAACGCCCCATAATCTTTGTCACGCACAGCCTTGGTGGGATCATAACAAAACTGTTATTGAACCACTGCCATGGCTCAAGCGACGAGCAAGCCGCCGCACTTGCCGCTCGGACGTTGCGCGTAATGTTTTTGGCAACACCGCATTCAGCTCCCCCGTTACCGCAAGTCGTGAAGAAAGAACTCCCTGGCTGGTCTTCGTCTCATATCACTGCGTTGTCAGGTGAGACCACTGTGCTTGAGTATATCCGAGACACCTACGGTAAATATGTGGCAAGCAATGAAAACCTAAAGAACGTTGCATATTACGAGTCACAGAAACTTTCTGGTGTCGTTCAAGTAGTTCCCATGAACTGCGCCAATCCCGGGATCAGCGGCACCGATCCAATTCCCATTGAGGCTGACCACATCAACATTTGCAAGCCTCAATCCAAGGAAAGCGCCATTTATACCAGCGTGAATAGACACATCGAACAAGCCAAGAAGTTAGCAGCGGACACACCGGAACTTAGCGATCACGATACCCAGATCGCTGCGGAAGGGTATTCTGAAAAGGCAGACTATGACCGCAGAGATTTGTGGGAAAAAATGAACGCTGCGGACCGCGAAAACAGATACACCTATGCGAACAGCCGTCAGAACAGTTTTGCACGTAAGTATATGAGTCTTGGTTTGCAGCCAGGCACGCGTTCTGACTACGATCTCCTTTTGAGTGAAGTTGAGCAGCGCTTTCAGGCGCAAGTTTACTTCCCATTGGTCTGCAAAGGGGCGACAGAAGAAGAAATCGACAATGCGGTTCAGGAAAAAGTCATCGAACCTCTCGCCAACAAAAAGATCGGAGCTACGACTTTTGGTGCTACCAACATCCAAAGCGCCATCTATTTCCTCACAGAGCAGTGCCACATACGTTGGGATACTGAACGATGAAGTCCCGTCTTTGGTATCCTCAATTGGATGTTGCCTCAGCAGCACGAAGGTTCCTTAGAATTCTTGATGGCTGGCAAGGTGACGCGCTCTCAATCGAGCGGTTATTTGTATTAGACTATTTTGTGGCTACACCTGCTTTGATCGGCGACATCAAGATGACAAATACGTATCGCAATAGATATGGCGAGCTGGGCCTTCCTAAAAAGAAGGATGAGTTTGTTGTTTTTCCCCCCGCGACTTTGCTTTTTCACTCGATGACCCCCATACAAAAACGCGCGCTTGTCTCTCTCGTCGCAAAGGAAATCTTGAGTAAGGAAAGTTATGATGTTGGCGCTGTTGCCTTGACAAATATTGGCCGACGGACTGCGAGTGATTTGTCAAATGTTCACCAAGGCGAAACCGAAACAATCGCTCTTGATTTCATGGTCAGCCTAATGGCGACAGATGAATTTGCGTCAAACTCGGACCTAAGAAGTAGAACAGGGCTGCGTTACTATGACTGACTTTGACCATAGTTTTTTAAGGTTGGACAGGCTTCGCGTAATGGCGCGCGGCAAACCCGTTTACGACCAAGAATTTCACGCCGGGGTCAATATTATCCGAGGAGAGAATAGTGTTGGTAAATCCACCATTGCTGACTTCATTTTCTTTATCCTTGGAGGTGAGTTTAAGGAATGGAAGCCGGCGACAGCACGTGTCGAAGAAGTTCAAGCTCAGATATCGACACCGCGTGGAAAGCTGTCATTAAGGCGCGAAAAGGTCGAAGGGCGGCCTCCAGTCTGGGTGTACTTCGGAGACATTGAAGCTGGCGGTGAGCACGGTATCGAAGGTTGGGAGAAGTACCCGATCTATCGCGGCCAAAGCAACTTGAGCTTCACGGAAGTTCTGTTCCGATCTATGCTTTTGCCGGAAGCGCAAAGCGATGGCGCTTCAAACATCACAAGCCACCAACTTATGCGTTTGTTGTATTCTGATCAACGAACGCCCGCGCCCCGATTGTTTCGCTTTGAGAGCTTCGACAAGGCGACGATCAGAACGGCGGTAGGAGACCTCATCTGTGGCATCCGAGGCTTTGGCCTGTTTGAAGTTGAGCTTTCAATTCGGGAACTCGAGAGTAAGTTCGCTGCGGTTGATAGCAAATGGTCTGCATTGCTGAATTCCTTCCCCGATCAGATCGGCGTTACCGTTTCGGCGATCGAGAGCGAAATTGACGGGCTAGAGAATAAGAAACGCAAGCTTACCGCAGAAATTGAAGGCGTTGATGACGCGGTGAGCAGCGACCAGAATGCGAGTTTCTTCAAAGACAGAAAACAGGCCATAGCAAAACTTCAAGCACTCCGCCAAAGCTTAGCTACCACATCGCGCAAGGTGGAGAGCAGCAAGCTTGAACAGATGGAGTTGAAAAGGTTTATTGATCATCTCACCCAATCACTCTTGATACTTGAAAGTGCGGAGCGAACCGCGCAGGTGCTTGGCAGTATTGAATTCTCGCATTGTCCTTCGTGCCTACAAACCCTTTCGAGTAAAGTGGATGACGACACCTGCCATTTGTGCGGGCAAGAGATTGACCAGGAGGTGTCAGCTAGCCGCTACAACTACATCCGTGTTGATATTGAGCTTCAGATCAAAGAATCGCGCCAACTTTTGGCACAAGAGCTTCAAGGCTTCAGCGACGCGAAACGGCACTATGGCAAGTTGCAGGGAAATTATGAGCAGCTCACAGCGGAATTCGCGTTGAAGTTCGAGATGAGCAATTCGCCCCGCGAAGCATTCTTGGCAGAACGGTACAGTGCGATTGGCCGGATTGATAAGGAGCTCGAACAGCTACGGCGTAGTATTCAGAGAGCGACGGAGCTAGACGAACTTTCAGCAGAAAAGGAACGCCTCAATGCAGACCTTACCCGCGCAAAAGATCAAAGAACGGCGTTGCAGAAAGCCGCAACAAGGCGTCGAAGCAGCGCTTTGCGCCTTGTATCCTCCAAGGCTGCAGCCATTCTTCGCATGGATGACAGTGGCGCGCAGGAAGAGTTTAAGGTCGCAGACCATGTCGACCTAAGTTTTGAAGATGATGCGATCTTGCTGGACGGTTTGGCGAATTTCTCGGAAAGCAGCAACGTCTTCCTAAAGAACGCAGCCATTCTTGGTCTCCACCTTGCGGCATGCGCGGACAAAGACTTCTTCCACCCGAGGTTCGCCCTTTTTGACAACATTGAAGACAAGGGTATGACGCCATCACGGAGCCACCGTTTTCAGGAGCTCATTGTAAAGCTCACGACGGAAACCCCATTACCCAACCAGGTCATATTTACGACTTCAATGATGAATCCAGAGCTTGAGTTGGACGATTACGTAATTGGCCCCCACTACACTGAGGACAATAAGACGCTAGATTTCGGTTGAGCGACGTTGATGCTTTCTTTGGCAAAACCGCTTCAACGATCAGGGCTGTTGACGATGTTTTCTAGACATTTTGCTGCAAGCTAGCGTACCTACCAAATGACAGCTTCGACGAGTCGCAACGCGGCGACCTCGGTGCCGAATGGATGGTCGCTTTGGTCTGTCACCGTCGACCAAGTCGTGCCAGTCTCGCAAGCTGCGCCAGCATTTTTGATCCCGAGTCTGCGGATCCTGTGCTTCCTCCGGAACCCTTCTGCCCCATGCCTTGCCTTGCAGGCATCTGCTGCACGCCAAAGAACTGCCGCGCCCTGAGGGCTGCGTATTCTGTGCCGCTCGCACCGCCGATCAGATAGCGGTTGTAGGCTTGCTGGCTGCCCATCGCTGCGCGGGCAAAGCTGTAGCCGCCGCCGAGGCCACCGGAGAGGGCGGGCATCATGATGTTGCCGGAAATCGCGCGGACGATGAAGGGTGTTGCGATTATGAACCCTTTGGCCATGAGCACCATCATAAAGAAGGGTATGAGCGCGCCGATGTTGGAAGCCCCTTCCGGATCACCCAACTCGCCTATGAGAGCCGAGGCCACCCCGGTGATGGTCGCGAAGACCCCTGCGACCACGATAGGGTAGATCGCAAATGAGATAAGCGCGGATAACCAGCGCGCGAAATAATCCTTGGTGACCTCGAAGAGGGTCAGGAAAATCATCACCGGGGCGATCCCGATCAGAAGCGCGATCATCAATCGGGAGGCCACGAGGATGAAGGCGGCCAGTCCGCCGAGGATCGAGAGCAGAAGCACACCGACGATGTCGAGCATGGCGCCAGCCATCCAGTTCAGCTCGGACCCGGCAGCGTTCAGATAGTCGCCCAGCTCCGCGATCAGCCGGTCGAATTCTTCGGCGAAAGTTCCAGAGGGTCCCGGACTGCCGCCGCCGACCGAGGCCACCAGCGCGCCCGCGATACTGTCGATCCCATAGAGAATGGCAGACGAGAACGCGTTGAACTGCATCCAATTGGTCGCGAATATCCCGATGAGCCCGATCTTGACCGCGAGCCAGAAGGCCGTGTGCCCATCCATGGCCCGATATTGATAGATCATGTTGATGCCGACGAGAATCACCACCAGCGTTGTCCCCAAAACCAGGAGCGTGCCGACTGTTGCCGCAACCGCACCAAACTGGGTTTCGGCAGCGGTATCGAGATAGGATTGGGAGGTTTCAACGAAATAGGTGACGACGCTCATCGGGGATCAGCCTTACCAATTGCCCGCGGCTTCGCAGATGGCCTTGGCGGCAGGGCGGGCGGCGTTGGCGCGGCGGTTGTAGGCGTCCGAGGCCTGCAGCATCTCCCATCGTTCGTCACTCGCGTGGACCTCGCGAAACATCGCCTCGGCATCGTCCCAGGACGGGAACCGGATCTCGCAATCGCAGCTGCCAGTCTCGACGATGCGCTCAAGGTTTTGGGCACGGTAGATGTCTTGGACCAGCACGCGCTGATAGGCTTGGCGCAGGGGGATTTCTTGCATCCAGCTGAGTTCAGTGGGGCGGTCCGGACAGACATCGAAGCGGCGCTCCAAGGTAGGGACTAGGTCGCGCTCGGCGAACGCGGGGGTGAACGTCAGGCTGAGGCCGAGGGCGAGCGCAGCCAGGATGAGGCGAAACCGCGTCACTCTCATGCCGTGACTCCAGCGGCTGTGGTCTCACGCTTCAGGAAGACCGTGTGTCCCACATTGGCGAATTCCGAGGAGCTGATCGACACCACCTCCCAGCCTTCCGCACCTTTGGCATTCAGGCTGGCTTGCATGTCGGCAAGGCTGCTTTTGCGGGTCATGGGAAAGGACAGGATAACGTATTCAAAGGTCTTCATAGGGAAGTTCCAATCTCATTAGCGCCGGGGAGGTAGAATTCCGTGATGCCGCGTTTGCCGTCATGCCGGCCTGCCTGGATGATCACATCGATCGAATTCTCGATGTATTGGATCATGTCGGCATAGGTCATCGGGATCTCGGTCTTCAGTGCTGCGATCGCAAGCCGCTGCACGGCCAATTGCGGGGTTTCGGCATGCAGCGTGGTCATGGACCCGCCGTGGCCGGTGTTGATGGCTTCCAGAAAGGTCATGGCCTCCTTGCCGCGCACTTCGCCCAGGATGATCCGGTCGGGGCGCATGCGCAGCGTGGCGGTGAGAAGCACATCGGCGGTCTGGAATTCCGCGTCGCGATTGGCGATGAGGGTCACTGCATTTGGCTGGGTCGGCAGCAGCTCGGCGGCTTCTTCGATGGTCACGATGCGTTCCTCGGATGGCACGTGAGATAGGATCTTGCGCGCGGCGACGGTCTTGCCAGTGGAGGTGCCACCCGAGACGATCATGTTGAGTTTGTTCTCGACGCAGAAGGCGAGCGCATCATCGATCAAACCCGCGGCCACCACTGCGCGCAAGGCGCGCTTTTTTTCGACGCGCAGGTCTTCGAGCTTGCGTTCTTTGCCATAAAGAAAATCGAGCGCAATGCCCTCGAGCGGCAGGCTCGAGAAGAACCGCAAGCTGATCGACATGGCCGAGAGCACGGCGGGCGGGGTGATGACCTGTGCGCGGATCGGGCGACCCTTGTAGGTGATCGATACCGAGACCATGGGGCGGTCCTTGCTCATCGTGGTATTGGCAGAGGAGGCGATCTGGTTGCCGAGGTCCCTGACCTGAACGCCCGTCAGCCTTTGATCCAGCGCGCGCATGAAGTGATCGCCCTGGAATTCTCCCCAGCAGGTCCCGTCGGGGTTGATGCAGATCTCGATGACATCGTCGCGGGCGGCGGCGTCGATCCGGTCGAGCGAGGTTTCGAGATAGCTCAGCGACATGGGCTCAGAATATCTCCAGATCGCGGTCGACCATGACCGTGACGCGGGCGCCCTGGTCGACATAGATGACGGGGCCGATAGAGAGGTAATCGCCGATGACGCTGTCCGTCGCATCTGCCAGATCATCGCCTACGTCTTCGAGAACGTCGGCGGCAGTCTCATCCTGGACCTCGGAGGCGGCGGCACTGGGTGCCGCGGAAATCAGCGAGATCAGGGCGGCAGACCCGAAACGCTCGGCAAAGCGCGTGTCCACGAAACCCGTGACACCGGAACGTCCCAGTTCATCGCCCCCGAATGAGCTGATCTGGACGGTCTGGCCCGCGGGCAGGATGATCCGGTCCCAGGCGATCGTGACGCGGCGCTGCGCGATATCGACGCCAGCGCGGTAGCGCCCGACGAGACGGGATCCGCGGGGGATCAAGAGGCGCGCGCCATCGACGCTGTAGACATCCTCGGACACCACGGCACGGGTCTGGCCGGGCAGGGAGCTGTCAAGGGCGGTTTCCATGACGGCCTGGATCATGGTGCCCTGGATGATGGTGTTGGAAGGATTGGCGATCACCTCGGCCTGCGTCACGGTGGAGGGCAGCGCACCGTTCAGCACGAAATCCGTCACCTCGCCAAAAGTGCGTTCGGTCAGAGCCGTTTCATTCGCTCCGGACGTGCCGCCAAACGCGATGGTGGGCGAGGCGATGCGCCGCTCCTGGAAGGCGCGTTCCTCCGCGGCGCGGCGCTCCAGCTCGGCCATGCGCCGGGCTTCTTCCTCGCGGCGCAGTCGCTCTTGCTCGCGTGCGCGCAGCTCATCTTCCGTGGGGCCCGCTGGGGCGGGTTGCGGTCGGCTGGCCTCGAGTTGGGCCAATTCCAGATCCATGCGGAGTTGTTCAAGACTTCGATCCCGCGCCGTCAGTTCGGCCTGAAATCGTTGCTGTGCTGCTTCCGAGGCGGCTTGTAGCGCCGCGATCTGAGCAGTCAGCGCGTCAATTGCCTCTGCGGCGGCGGTGTCTTCCTCGACAACTGGTTCAGGGGCGTTGCGCAACTCCTCGATCTGGGCCTGCAGGGCGGTGATCTGCGCCAGAAGCTCCGCGTTGGGCTCGACGGGGTCTGGTCCGACGAACACAACCTCGGGCTCGGGCGGGGGCAAGGTCTCGATAGCGCCAAAGCCGTCCCCTTCGTTTTGGAAGACGTCCGGGGTGGCCGTCGGTAAGGCTTCCTCTTCGTCGGGCTGTGAGAGGAGATAAAGCAGGGCACCACCCGCGCCGATGACGAGGATCACGATCAGCGCGAGAAGGGGCGACCGGCGCTGCGCCGCCGTGGGGGCGCGGGCACTGCCTTTCTCCAGGGCGGCGAGGCGCCTTTCCAGCTCGGTGTTCTCGGTATCGCTCATGAGGTGGCCTCCGCGGGCGGGATCGCCTCGATGCAGACCACCTCTTCGCCAAGTCGCAGGATCCATTGGCGGTTCACGCCGCTGACGCGGATCACGCCGTCTTCAGGGGTTTGCGTGTTGACCGTGCGTTCACGGCCGCCCGCGTAGCGGAAGATCGCTGGCACAGGTGCGTTTCTCGGAAACGCGAAATACGTGAAGGTCCCATCATCCCAGATGCGGGTTGGCGTGAACTCGGTCCGCGCGCTGGCACCGTAATTGTAGTTCGGCGCTTGGGCCGCGATGGCCCGTGTAGGGCGCGCATCTTCGTCCGGATAGCGGAACTGCACCACGTAGAAGGTCGGGCTGCGAACCTCCTGGACGTTGAAATAGTAGCTGCGCCGGTTGGTGTAGACCGTCACATTGGTATGGACGCCGCGCGCGACAGGCTTGATCGCGAAGGCCTGGCCGCCCGGCACGCCATCGATCTCAAACCCTTCCGTGTCGCCCGCGATGATCGAGCGGATGCTTTCACCCTCGCCAAACTCGATGGTGGTGACATGGGTGAGCGAGACGCTGATGAGGTAGACCTGACCTTCTTGATATGTTGCCAGCCGCACGCGATTGTCATTTGGGCCACCGCGCGGGATCGCTTCGGCAAAGGCAAGGCTGGGCAGCAGGGCAATCCCGAGTACAAGCAGTCTGAACACAAGCACGGTCAGTTCTCCAATCTGTCGGAGCGGATGGAATATTCGAGCACGGTGAAGCCGAAGGGGTTGGTCCAGACCTCATCGATGGACCGGCGGGTCTCGGGACGGAACTCGAAGAGAAGCGTGGCGGTGAAGAGCCCGGTCTGGGTGCCGCCCAACGATGTCAGACGCTTGCGCAGGCGCACGGTGGCGCGGTTGGTTCCGATCCGGTTGATGCTGAGGATTTCCACGTCGAGCCTGGCATTGGGGCCATAGACGGTCGGTGGATAGTTCTCATTTGCGCTGTTCCAGATCTGGCGCAGCCCGCTCTCGGCGGCCCCGTCCGAGCGGCGCAGGACGCTGCGGATGCGCAGATCGTTGTCGAGCTGGTTGTAGACCTCGCGGTCGGTCACGTAGCGGAAGACCTCCGCCTCGATGATCGCCTGGTTGGCAGTCACCGAGGAAGCGCCCACCGAGGCTTCGGGGAGTGCAAAGCCGGTGGCGGGATCATAGGGGACAACGACGGGGGGCGGGTCGACATCGAGGATCGAGACAGCCGCGGCACTCAGACAACCGATGATGCCGAAGACAAGGCCCATCAGGCCAAGGCGTTGCCAGAGCCGTTCGCGGCGCAGGGCACCGTAGACCAGTTCTTCCTCGATGATTTCTTGTTCAGTCGCCACCATTCATGCCCCCGCGATTACTCGGCCCGCAGGTCCGGCAAGGTGAAATCCATGAAGCGCTGCTCTTCGGCGATGGTGGCGGCATCGATCACGCCGCCGGTGCCATCGCCCACGGTTTGAATCGCTTCCAGCTGCCACATCGCCACGAGGGCGATGGCCAATTCAGCTGTCACGCGCGTGTTGAGATCGACGCTTTGCTTGAGCTCTTCCATGTCGTCGATGAGCGCGACAAGGCGGTCGACCCGCTCGAGCGATTGGCCGGCATCTTCATAGCTGTTCTGGGCGGCGGCTGAGACGAGCGCGCCGGTTGTTGCCTGCGTGGCCACACGGTTGGCCCCGGGATTGCCGCTGGTGGCCATTTCCGAGAGCGTGTCTTCATCGAAGCCGAGATCGGCCAGCACCCGGTCCATCTGGGTTTCGATTTCGCCTGCGCCGGAGCCCGAGAGGCCCGAGAAATCCCCAGTCTTGATCGCCTCAATCGTGGCGAGGATGTCGCCAAATTCTTGGTCGAGCAGACCGTTCAACTCGTCTTCCATTTCCGTCCGGATGATTTCTGGAAGCTCGGCAAGGCGGGTCAACGCTTCATAGGTTCTTTGCAGCTCCGCGAGTTGGTCCGTGAGAAGGCCGAGCTGTTCGCGGAGCTGCGTGAGCTGCTCGTTTTGCAGGATCTCGTCTTCGATCATCTGCCGCAGCTGCTGGATATTTTGCGCGATGTTCTGGGTATCGACGACGGGCACGCCTTGCGCGAGGGCAGGGGATAGGGCGCCAAGATGCAGACCAACCCCAAGTGTCGTGGCCAAAGCTGTCCTCAAGAGCAGATGTCCCATCATTCAATCTCCCTGATCGTAAAATCCATGAACGCGCCTTCGGCCATGCGGGCGCTGGCCTGGGCCAGCTCTTCGGCGGAGAGCACGCGGGTGCGGGCGGCCTGCAGCCTGACGCGGGCAGCCACGAGGCGCACCAGTTCGGCGCGGGCATAGGTGTTGAGCGCGATGCTTTCCTGAACGTCTTCAGTCTCAGAAATCCGTTCGACGATATCCGCAATGCGCAGGGTGGCCTGCCTGATCGCCGCAGGCGAGTTGTTGCCATAGAAGGACGCGCCGTGCCCGGTGATTGAGAGGTTGGCATTGGCGAGAAGCGCGGGGTCGATCGTGCCAAGCGCTTCGATCCCGCCGATACGGGTCAGATAGAGATTGTAGCGTTCAGGGATAACCTGGACGTAGTGCTGGGTCTCGCGGAAGGGTGGGACGCCGCCATACTCGAAAACCCGGCCGGGTCCGGCGTTATAGGCCGCGAGGGCGTTGATGATGTTGCCATCGAATGTGTTGAGCTGGGTCGCGAGGTAGCGCGCGCCGCCATGCACCTGCAGGTAGGGGCTGTCGTAGTATTCCGGGTTGATGCCGAGATCGCTGGCCGTACCGGGCATAATCTGAGTGAGGCCAAAGGCGCCGACCGGCGAGCGTGCGCCAATGGTGAAGCGGCTTTCCTGCCAGATGAGAGCCTGCAGCAGGGCCCGCCATTGGACCGGAGAAAGGCCCGCGCGGCCCACGCCCGCAAACCCGCTGGTCTCCTGGGCCACGCGAATGATGAGTTGCTCGATGCTTTCCGCCGCATCGCCGAACATCTGCGCGCCGCCAGGGTTGGGATCGATTTCGGCAGTGCCATAGACGGCCTCGACGGAGCGGTCGGGATCGCCGCTGCCGCTCTCCAGCCCTGAGACCATGGCCGGCAGCCCCTGACCGCCGAAGCTGGTCTGGGCATCGAGGATGCGTCGGAGGGTTTCCAGCTGCTCCCGTTCGATCTCGGCGATGAGTTCGCGCACGGCAAGCTTGTCGGCCTGAACAGCCAAGTCTGCCTCGCGATCGCCAGTCTCGACGATGTCACGCGCGGTCAGCCCACTGTCATTGGTCGGCACACCTTGAGACAAGGCGAGACCGGGCAGCAGGCAAAACGCCAGGATATGAGGCAGGCTAGACTTCAACGTCGCCCTCCGGCGCACCGAGCGGTGCGAAGTGGCAATCCTGGGCTGTCGCTGCCGTCGAGGCGAGAAAGGAAAAGCAATTGGCCTGCGGCTCCCGATACTGTGTGCAGGAGGCCAGCGCGCCGAGCGCAGCCAAAGCGATAAGAATACGGATCATGAAAGCCTCCAGAAGTCGGGGCGGTCGCGGTAATCGGCGCCGACAAGCGCTTCGCCCTTTTCCATGCCGCCAAGGATCGTGAGATTGGGCCCAAGGGCGCTCAGATCGGCATCGACGACGATTGAGCCCTGATCGTCGCGGATCAGTGCGAGGCGGCTGTTGCTGCCCGTGTTGAGAAGGACGTCGAGCTCCTTCTCCGTGAGGTTCAGCATGGAGTAGTCCGCAGGCTGCGCGCGGATATTGGGGAGCAGGATCTGCGTCGGCACCGCCTCGATGATGGTCTTGCCGGTCCGGGTGCGCTCGAGCTGGCTTGCGTATTGCGTCATCATCACCGCGACGGTGTTCTGCTTGCGCGCGGTCACCAGCCAGTTCGACAGCCGTTCGGCGAAATACGCGTTGTCGAGGGCCTTCCAGGCCTCGTCGATCACGATGATGGTCGGGCGGCGATCCTCGATCTCGCGCTCGACCCGGCGGAAAAGATAGGAGAGGACCGCCATCCGTTCCTTGTCGGCCTCGCTGTCGAGAATGCCGGTCAGATCGAAACCCACCACATCGCCTTTGAGCGAGAACGTGTCCTCAAGGCTCTGCCCGAAGATCCAGCCATAGCGGCCGTCCTCGGTCCATTCGAGCAGGCGCTGGTGCAGATCGCCGCCATCATCGGTGGACACAAAAAGCGACGCGAAATCCCGCCAGTTCCGCAGGGCCGGATTGGTGGCCTGGGCATTCTGGCGCACGACTTCCTGGATGCGGTTGGTCTGTGCCGGGGTCAGGGGCTTGTCGGCGCGGTAGAGCAGTGTGGCGAGCCAATCCGAAAGCCATGCGGTACCCCGCGCGTCAGTCTCGGTCCAGAGTGGGTTGAGGCCCGTGGGCTGACCGGCGTTCAGGGAGGCGTAGCGCCCGCCATTGGCGCGGACCGCCATCTCCATACCAAGACGGTAATCGAAGACGAAGATCCGCGCCCCTGCGCGACGGGCTTGCGTCATCAGAAAGGCCGACAGCACCGATTTGCCCGACCCGGGCCGTCCCATGATCAGGGTATGGCCGCTGGTCGGTTCTTTGTCGGGCGATCCCTGCTCGTGATAGGAAAACCCGTAGGCGCTCTGCTCCGGCGTGGGCAAATATGTGACGACCCGGCCCCAGGGGGTAAGTGCTGCAGGTTTGCCGAGCTGTGTCCGGTGGAAGGCCGCAAAATCCGCGAAGTTGCGGTTGGTGACGGCGCTGGCGCGGACGCGCTTTGGTTGGTTGCCGGGGTGCTGGCTGAGGTAATGCGCCTTGGCCGCGACCCGCTCGCC
This sequence comes from Aquicoccus porphyridii, assembly GCF_008369105.1. Taxonomy (GTDB): domain Bacteria; phylum Pseudomonadota; class Alphaproteobacteria; order Rhodobacterales; family Rhodobacteraceae; genus Aquicoccus; species Aquicoccus porphyridii. The sequence continues at coordinate 24,572 of NZ_VINQ01000018.1, forward strand.
AATCATCTTCACGCCTTCGGTTGCGGCGGCGTTCACGATCTCGGCGCTGAGGGTTTGCAGTTCTTCGAGCGTGTCGCAAAAGAGCGTCACGACCATGTGATGCTCGCCGAAGCTTTGGCGCTTGGCCTCGAGATCATCGGCGGCGATGTCGAGGGCTTCCAGGAGCGAGAGGGCTGCGTCCTGGCTGGCCTGCATCTGGCGCTTTTGCCGCTTGATGCGGCCCGCCATGAGGTTCGAATTGATCGGCGTGAAGGAGTGCGTCACGATCATGTCGACCGGCAGGTTCAGCATGTCGAACATGGTGCAGGAGGTGCCTTCCGAGTATTCCCCGATGGTGAAACTCTTGCCGTAGCGGTGGCCCACGACGCCCTCGGAAAGCTCGAAATGGTCGCCGTGAAACGTCACGCGGGTATTGGCGACGTTGAAGGACAGAAAGCCGTAGGTGTTGGCCGGGTAGAGCGGCAGCTCGGTGCCCGTGTTGAGCGCGCCCAAAAATCCCACCAACTCTCCCGATCCGGCTGACAGCAGGCGCGGCCTGAGCTCGGTCAGCCCCGAGAGGAAGACGTTCACAGCCTCACCGAGGCGCTGCAGGCGTTTGCGGGTCTCCTCCTTCAGTCGGTCCGGCGCGCTGCGGCTCAGGAACGGCAGGAGGCTTTTCGGGGGCGGGCGGTGAATGACGGTGAGCGTCAGGGTCTTGTCGCGGAGCCCGCTGGTCTCGAGTTTCGCGCGCCAGCGCCGGTCCACCTCGCCTGCGAAGCTGTCCTCGCGGATGGGGTCGAGATCAGGTTTGATGGCCTTGGAGACCTTGTGGACGTAATAGCTGAATTCCGGCCCAAGTTGCGCGACGATGCGGGCAAAAAGCGCCGTCACCTTGTCGAGATAGGCATCGTCCGTCGTGTAGCTGTTGATCCCCTCGAGCCGGATGCAGCGGAAGAGCTCATTAACCCGGGTGCGCACGGTCTGGCCATCGACGAGGCTCACATAGGGCAGCATATGCGCAAGGCGGGTCTCGCGCGCATACCATTCCGGCGTCATCGTGCGGGGATCGAGCGCAGCATCAGGGGCTTCATCACGGGGCATAGCTGTCCCCGCCATGGATGGACCTGTTGCGCGTGGGCGGTGTCTCCTGCAGCGACGTCATCATCACATCGATGAAGCGCGGGTCCCAATCTGCGGCCTTCCAAAGCACCGGATAGAGCAGAGCCGCGACAGCCAGCATCGCAATATGCTGGACCCAGACGAAGAGAAGCACCGAGCCGAAGAGCCAGACCATCGCATACATGATGGGCAGGCCCAGGAGCTTCGGCGGACGCACGAGGCCGAGGAAGAGAGGCGCGCGCTCAGCCACCGGCAAAGACCGCGGCAACGATGGTGGGGGCGGCGGCGACACCAGCGATCCCGACAAGCACCCAAAGCGCCTGGCGCAGGTCGATGATGTTGAAGAACCAGCTCAAGAAAACGCCGAGGACCGCGAGCGTCGCGATCACAACACCGAGCGGACCTGTCAGCGCATCGACGATACCCTGCAACAGGCTCTGGATCGGGGAGAGATCGATGCTTTGAGCAAGGGCCGGTTCGGCAATGAGCAGGAATAGCGCCAGCGAGGCGACAAAGAGGTTTGAAATCTGTTTCATGAATTTGATCCTTCCAATCGGGCTACGACAGCCATGACGCGGGCCACGTGGTTCTGGGTTTCTCGGTAAGGGGGAATGCCACCGTGTTGGCGCACGGCGTCGGGACCGGCGTTGTAGGCCGCCAGCGCCAGATGCGGATCGCCGAAGCGCTCCAGCATCATCGCGAGGTAGCGGGCAGAGCCGTCGAGGTTCTGTTGAGGGTCACGCGGGTCAACGCCGAGGTCGCGCGCGGTGTCGGGCATCAGCTGACCAAGGCCAATGGCGCCCGCATGTGAGATCGCATCCTGCCGGTAGGCGCTCTCAACCTCGATATTGGCGCGGTAGAGAGCCAGCCAATCCCTCACGGAGAGCTCTGCGCGCCGCAGGCCCGGATGGCCGGCATAGCGCAGGGCCGTTGCCTCGATGCCTAAGAGAACGTCTGCGCGGGGCAGGGGTGCTGGCTGGGCGAGTGCCGCAAACCTCAGCGCGTCAGGTTCGGAAGCTGCTTCAGTCTCGCCAAGAATGGCCAAACCATCGGACGCCGATCCCTGACCAATGCCGTCATTGTAGTTTCGAGCAAAGCTGCTTTGGGAGCGTGACGGGATCAGGGAGCCGTCGCTCTCCATGACCAGGACCATTTGAGCTGAGGCAGGTGCTGCGACCAGCCAGAGACAGACGAGGTTAGCTGCCAGCGCCCTTGTCTGATGGGGCTTTGTCTGGCGGCGCAAGTTTGTGCGTACGGCTTGTCCCCGCCTCAAGCGGCAGGTCGACATGCGCAAAACCAAGGCCAATGAAGAAAGACACCACGCCGGAGATCGTCTTGAACTCGCGGATCTTGATATCGTTGTAGGTCGTCCGCGTGCGGGCGGTGACCAGGAGCTTTTCCACCCCGTCATCAGAGACAACGCGCATGATCCAGACCCCGTAATAGCTGGGGCCTTTCTTATGTGCCGACTCCTGGCACAGGATTTCTGCGCTATAGCCGCTTTCCACGAGCTCGCGGAACCTGGCTTCCGTAACCACATTTGGTGCTTCGATGTCCCAGTTCATGGCCCGGCTCACGCTTTCTCCAATGGCGCGACCCCAGGCATTCCCACTTGAAGCCCAGAGTTACGATAGTATACTATCAACCGCAAGATGTAATATCGTGCTTTAGCTGTAGTTTGGTCACGCAAACACTAGTCACGGCCAGTGTCTGCGATCAAGGAGATAACAGGTTTGAGAAACCCACGGTTGACGTGCCTGCTCCCATTGCAAGCTATGGTCCTTCTGATCTGCGTTCCCGGGCCGGTCTTGGCGGAATCCTGCCTCGCCCCGGCCCGTCCTTTCCTGCCAAGCGATTCGCAGGCAGCGCGGGACTATGCGGACATCATCCGTGGCGATTTCGAAGACTACATCCAGGATATCCAGAGCTACTTCCGTTGCCTCGACAGCGAACGCGCCCGCGCCTTCGAGGAAGCGCGCGAAGTCAGCGAGGACTATGGCCGGTTCCTGCAATTGGTAGGGGATTGATGGGCAACCTCGGGAGCATCAGACTTGCAGCCCATGGAAACCAGACGCCGATAACACCCTCATATATCTACTTTTTAGATAACAGATTTCATCCGCTAGCGACGTCACAAAAGGTATGTGACGCGTGGCAAAGACAATCAGAAGCACGGGACAGGTGGCACTCTGCCAAGCATTGGTCGACGCCCGCATCAAGGCGGGCCTCGGTCAGGAGGACTTGGCGATCAAGCTCAAGTGCCATCAATCCCTCGTGGCGCGCATTGAAAGCGGCCAGCGCCGGGTCGACGTCGTCGAGCTGGTCGTCCTTGCGCGCGCCATCGGCTTTGACCCCTTCGAGGTTTTGGCGATCGTCGAAGCCGCCACGGAGCCCGACCACCGGATTTGAGCAATTTCATTAATCAAGAACACGGGAGCTAACTTTTCCCGGTGTGAGTATCGGTGACGCGAGGAAGAACAGCTAACCAATTTAACCAAAACAGGCATGCCGCTGCAGCAAACGCTTCGGAAGTCGAAGTTGCGGTCGGAAAAGCCCAATTGCAGGAAATTAGTTAACAGTGAATGAAGATAAGGTCGAAGGTGTCGCCATCGCCAATTTGATTGCAGCCGATGAAGAAACCATTGTTGGCTGGGTTTATCGATGGAACACAGGTGCTCTGGCAATCCGGTGGGACATGCATGGCCCACAGCGCGTCTCAAAGATTTACCCGGATCTCTGCGATGCCGATAAAGCTGAAATCGACTTCGCGTCTCTCACGCAGCTGCCCTGACGCGACGACTGACATGGTGGAATATGGCCTTTATGGCCCTCGATTGTGTGCGTGTGCCTGCGTTGCAGGTTTGATTTCGTACAAGGCCCTGCGCGACTTCGCTGCGGCTCAATAGTCAGTAATTGACCTGCTCAAAACCGTAATTCCCGCTATAGTCACGCCACTCAACGAAGACGGATCTGTGATAAATGCTCGGGCAGTGCTCGCCCCATCGCTCGAGACCGGCATGCGCATCAGGAAGCGCTGCGGGTGACGACACCCTCCAAGAAAAATCGCCCTGGATCCCGTAGGTGCCGAGGACAACGGCGGCGCTGCGGTTGCAGTCGCCATCTCGCCCGGATTCGTGCTGGCGGGCATAACGAACGTCAAAGACGCGGATGGAACGCACGAAGTTGAATTCCGGCCCGCTGATATCGATGTCGGCGCGGTCTTCTACGAGCTGGAGGGCGTAATCAGCCCTTACGAGGTTGTCCCAAGCCGCGTTGGAGCCATTGCGCCCAAGCATCCCGCCTGCCCTGGCTGCCTGATCGAAGAGCGGGGTTGAAGAGTTTGGAGGGGTTCCTGAATCACCATATAGGGCATCGAAGATCCGGTCCGCGGGCCGCGATCTAGCAGGTCCATCGTAAGACGCACCCATCGGGCAGCGCCAAATCTGAAGCGGCGGCTCCACCGGCCATGGAGTTATGCGCCGGATGAACTCGGCCCGTGCGCGGGCGCAGGGCGTCGAGGCCGGCCATCCACCGGACAAACACAGCAGGATGGCACAATCGATCTGATAGGTTTGGGCGCGTGCTTGTGTCGGAACTGTTGGGCCGGTCAAGGCGAGAGCTAAAAAGGCCGCCAGAGGGAGGTTTTTGAATTCGAAACGCATGGCAAGGACCCTTGACAATCTTTACCCAGCATACATACGAAAATATACTATTGCAATATTGGTGATGCGTATGATGGTTGCGGCGGTCAGCAAGATCGCGAGCTGACAGCGTCGCCCTTCATCATTCGCCATGTTGCGCGCGGCGCCAGTCCCACGGTATGTCAAAGCGCCCGAGCCATCTGGATCGTCATATGAGTCTCGAATTGCCCTAAAATTTGTTCTGCCTAAATCTGTGTGGCGGATAGGACGCATTCGGGCTCTCAGCAGTTCTGGACCGGCTCAAGAGCAGACGGAACCTTGACGGCTTCGAACCTCGTGAGTTCGAGGACCAGGCCAGGCTTGCTTGTCTCCTGCAGGCGCTCTTGAAGCAGTCCGTGCATCCGTTTCAGGTCGCTTTCGCTGAGCTTGCACTCGCAGGCGACGCCGATCACGTCGTCATGACCTGTCATGATCCCGGTGAACATGGTTCTCCTCTTCTTCCGGCTTGCCGTGACCGTAGAGGTCGGCGTTTTCGTGTGCACGGTCTTCGTGTTCGAACTCCAGGCTGGAATGGGCGATGTTGAAGTCCTCCTTCAGCCGGTCCTTGATCGCTGCCTTGATCTTTTCGATTTTACCCCAGCCGCCCGCTGTCAGCACCACGTGGCAGTCCAGCGCCGCCTTGTCCTCCTCCATCTGCCACAGATGCACGTGGTGAACGTCCGCGACACCATCGACGCTCCGCATCGCCTCAACGACGGCTGCATTGTCGATGTCGGGGGGGCTGCCGAGCATCAGAGTTCTGATCGGACCGCCAATCTCAGTGAAAGCCAGATAGAGGATGTAAAGGGCGATGCCGATGGTGATTGCTGGATCGACCCATCGCATGTCGTAGAGGATGATCAGGGACCCTCCAATGATGACTGCCACAGAGGCCAAAGCGTCCGACAGGTTGTGCAGAAAAAGCGCTCGGATGTTCACACTGCCTTTCTGCATCGAATAGGTAAGTAGCGCAGTCAACGTGTCGACGACCAGTGCCACACCGCCCAGGATCACCACCGTCCAACCAGCGACCTCGGGCGGGTCGATCATCCGCATGCCACCCTCATAGATCAGGTAGAAACCAATCAGAATCAGGGTCGTGTAGTTGATGAGTGCCGCGACAATTTCAATCCGTCCATAACCGAAGGTCATGCGTTCATCGGCGGGTCGTCTGGCGATTTTGCGCGCAACGAACGCGATCACCAGTGACGCCATGTCCGAAAAATTGTGTAGGGCATCTGCGATCAGCGCCAGGCTGCCGGAAAGGATGCCGCCAACGATCTGCGCGACGGTCAGAAGCCCGTTGGCCCAGATTGCGATGGAGACCCTACGATCACCTGATTCAGGATCAATGTGGGTATGGCCATGATCATGCGGCACGGTTGTTCTCCTCATGGCTGTGGTTCGGTCGACTGAGACCAGGGACCTTTGGCAACATTCCACGACGGATGCGGTGAACCCGGGCATTCATCCAGTGACGGATGACGTGGCGATAGAGAAAATCACGCGCAAATCCGAAGTTCTGTCTATATTTCACGTAAAAGTCGTCGGGCGTATCAAAGGTTCCAAAATCACGAACGATACCGGTTTTCTGAATATAAGTGCTGCCGCCGCTCCAACTGACTGGTGGCGCACTCAGGCAATCCGTTCCGGCCCCGTAGCCGCAAAGGCTTTCTGTTTCGCTGAATTCCTTCTGAAGCGACTGCAGGAAGGGGGCGTCCAGAATGAAGCCTTCGAGATTGATCCAGCCCTCTTCTGTTTCGACTTCGACCCACGAGTGCAGAATTTCGGACGGTGCGAGGGGGTAGACCAGTTCGGGCACCACGCCACGCTGCAGGGCCTTGTGGATGGTGAAGCCGTGCAGGCGGCAGCGGATGCCTACGCTGCGCAGCAGTGCCATGAGAAGCGTCCCTTTCGTGTTGCACTGCCCGTAGCCGTCGGTCAGCACCGCAGAGGCGGGAATGTCGTCGACGCGGTTGTAGCCGAACGCAATCTCGTTTCTTACAAAGTCATAAACCGCGCCAATCCGGTCGACACGGGCAAGGTCATGCCAGCCACGATCTCGTATCAGGTTCGAGATTGAGGGCGAGTCAAAATCCAGCAGTCTTGTCGCGGTTAAATAGGAATCGGTGGATGCCACAGGGTCTCTCCGCGAATCGTTCACGAGGAGTCTTAATCTCTACAGTGACTAGAGAGACAAGCCTTTTCTCAAATGTCACTTTCGATCATGATTTTATCCGATCGTGCCAAGGGCCGGGAAGGTTTCGAGCAGCCAGAAGGCAAGGCGGCTGATTTGACCTGTCATCACGCCGATACCCATCAGCACCATCAGTCCGCCCGATATACGATAGAGCCATCGACCAGCCGCACCGATCCGCTTTAGCCTGCCTGCAATCTCGTTGGTGAAGAGCGCTATGATCAGAAACGGCAGTCCAAGTCCTGCCGAGTAGATTGCCAGCAAGGCCATCCCGTCCGCTCCAGATGTCGCGCTTACTGCCAGGATCGACCCAAGCACAGGGCCTATCCAGGGCGTCCAGCCAAAGGCAAAGGCAAGACCCAAAAGGTAGGCTCCAACGGCGCTGCCGCCGTCAACTTTTACGTCGGGCCTCGTGTCACGCATCATGGCGGGGATCTTGATCGCGCCCATCATGACAAGTCCGAACAAGACGATCAAAAAGCCACCCGCAAGCCCGAGTTCGTATTTCCAGCGCAAGAGCATCCCGCCCAAAAGACTTGCCCCGACCCCGAGCGCCACGAAGACTGTCGAAAACCCGAACACGAACCACAAACTCAGGATCACGCTGCGCGCCCGTTCGGCAATGCTGCGCGCCGCCCCGGATTTCACGGCGGGCTGTCCCGCGATGTAAGACACGTAGCCAGGAGCAAGAGGCAGGACACAAGGCGACAGAAAGGATATGGTGCCACCCAGAAAAGCCGCGACGATTCCAACACCTGAAATTTCGAACATTCAATTCCTGCCTTGCTTTAGCCTGTGAAACGCGCACCGTTGTAAAAGCTAAAGCTACTGTAGGAGCAATGCCGTTTTATTACGCTCCGCGGGGTGCCGCGAGGATGATGGCAGCACCCAACAAGCATACAGTGGTGCCGAGCAGATCCCACCTGTCCGGCCGGTGCCCTTCGGCGAGCCACATCCAGAGAATGGACGCGGCAATATAGATCCCACCATAGGCGGCAAAGGCGCGTCCCGCAGCCACAGTGTCGACCTGAGCCAGAAGCCAGCCGAACGCCACCAGCGCCGCCACACCGGGGACAAGCCAAAGTGGGGACGCGCCAAGACGCCACCATGCCCAGATGGCAAAGCATCCGGCGATCTCAGCCAAGGCCGCGAGCGGATAGACGAGCACTGCGGTCATCTCAGGCGCCGATCTCGTCGTGGTCCGTCAGGCACTCGGAATGGTCGCGCAACACCTCCAGCACACGGCAATCGGCCGTGTGCCCGCCGCTGCATTCGTGCACCATCCTCTGCAATTCTGTCCGAAGGGCTTCAAGTCGGGCCATACGTTGCTCAACCTGCTTGAGTTGTCGGCGAGCGATGGCATCGGCCTCCGCGCACGACTTGTCTGGATGATCGCTCAGATCAAGAAGCTCACGGATTGCGTCCAGCGAGAACCCGAGTTGCCGCGCATGCCGGACGAAAGACAAGCGGTCAAGCTCACTATCTCCATAGCGCCGCTGACCGCCAGCCGATCGCCCGGGCTCGGGCAGGAGTCCGATCTGCTCGTAATAGCGGATCGTCTGCACCTTCGTCCCGGTCCTTTTTGCCAAAGTGCCGATTGTGAGCATATCACCTCTCCAAACTATCTACAGCCCGTGTAGCTTTAAGCGTTTTTTTGCACAAGTTCCGCTCGGCATCTCACAGGTCAGTGAACATCGCTCTTTCATCCAGAATAGGTCTTGAACCTACAGTAGCTAGAGGGTGTAAACGCGCCTAAAATATAGAATCAAATTCGGGCGGAGCGGCGTGCGGCTATCAGGTCTTCAGAAAGTACTACGGGTTTTGGCGGGTGTGGCGGCGCTCGTTTTCATCTGGTCGTTGTTGTGGTGCGACTATTTTGTCGCCCAGCATCGGGTCTCGACGGGCGCACTATCGTAAGTATCGTGAACAGACAAAAAAGGACTAACCTTGAAACGGCGCTAGCCTGAGAGCGCGACACCATGGAGAGCGGGTCCAGCTTGCGTTCGACGCGGAAAAACGACTGTTTTGTAGGAAGCCCAGACGAGCATCGCTGTCGCCTAGTTGGTCGGAGTCTTGGCTCTGCCCACTGTTTGAGGGGTCGACGCCGTCACAAAGGCGTTCGGGACTAGCACGTTGCTGTAACTTCCCGAGACTGAGCGCGAAGAAAAAGAGGTCAGAATATGCGTACAACCTTGGCAGGGTATCAGGGATTGCTTATCAGTCTCGCACTCTTTCTTGTTTTTGTGGCAAGCCCTGTTCGCGCCTTGGAATCCAATGCGTATCGTTCCGAAGTTCTGACGGCACGTTTGATCGTCGCGGAAGCAGGAATCGCCCCAGGATCGCAGTTCCTTTCGGCGGGTTTGAAGATTGAACTGGAGGAAGGATGGAAAGCGTACTGGCGGTCGCCAGGCGAGGTTGGCCTGCCGCCAGAGATCGATTGGGAGGGGTCCACAAACCTTGAATCCGTCGACATGCTTTGGCCCGCACCCACGCGTTTCCGCGCCTTCGGAATTGAAAATTTCGGCTATGCCAAACAAGTAATATTTCCATTGCAGTTGCGGCTTGCGAACTCTGATAGAGCGGCCGAGCTGAAGGGACTCGTCGATCTGCTGATCTGCTCCAATGTGTGCATTCCGGAAAGGTTTGAATTGACACTCCCTGTGCCATTGGGAACGGGCGTCGATGCGAAAGCCGCGACCGATATCGCGACATGGGCCGCTCGCGTACCTGTTGCAGGGCCAGAAAGTGCAATAGCGGTCTCGGGCGCATCGCTGAAGCAGGATCAGGCATTGGTTGTTCAAATGACGCGGCCTTCTGGCTGGAACAATCCCGATCTTTTTCCAGAGTTTGGTGCAGGCTCTGCATTCGGCGCACCCGACATCCGCCTTACAAGTGATCGCACCGGTCTCTGGGCAAGTATCCCGATTCTCGCGTTAAGCGAGGAACAAACCTCCCTTCGAATTACGGTCGTAGACGAGGGTGTCGCGGTTACATTCGATGATGTGAACACTACCGACGTTGTACCTGCGCCACCTTACGCATCCGAGACCAGCCAAGATAGGGGTCAGTTTTTCCCGATTCTCTTGCTGTCCTTCCTGGGAGGGTTGATACTGAACGCAATGCCATGCGTCTTGCCAGTTCTATCGATTAAGTTCGGGTCGGCGCTCCGAATGAAGAATCGCTCCCTTTCACAATTGCGCGCGGGATTTCTCGCTACGGCTGTGGGAACTGTTGCTTTTATGTGGGTGCTGGCCTTGGCGGTCATAGCGCTGCAGACGCTCGGATATGCCGTTGGATGGGGTGTGCAGTTTCAGAATGCATATTTCCTAATTGCACTCATTCTCGTTGTCGGACTCTTTGCGGCAAATTTGTTTGGAGTTTTTGAAATTTCTTTGCCCAGCAGCTGGATGGTTAGGCTATCTGGCCGCTTTGGGCGGGGGTATGCCGAAGACTTCTCCACCGGCGCTCTGGCTGCGATACTTGCAACGCCTTGTTCAGCCCCGTTGCTGGGGACAGCCATTGCCTTCGCCCTTTCTGGCACGACAGGCGATATACTTGCGGTTTTCACAGCGATGGGGATTGGGCTTGCACTGCCATATATTCTGGTTGCCGCTTGGCCTGGTTTCCTGTCTCGACTGCCCAAACCGGGACCCTGGATGATAAGCGTGAAGATCGTTCTCGGATTGCTGCTTGCCGGAACCGTTGCATGGCTATGCTGGGTCTTGATTGGTGTGACGTCGCCAACTCTCACAGGCCTGGTGCTGCTGGGTCTTGGGCTCATCGTACTGGCGGCGAGAGCCTATCAGGTTCAGCCTCGTAACGGTTTGCTGTGGGGAATGACTGCGGTTTTGGGCATGACGTTGGCGGCCCCTGCACTGCTGCCAAAAAGCTCCGATGATGTAACAGCCTCGATCACTTCTTACTGGGTCGAGTTCGACCGGTCCCGGATCGCGCGTGAAGTGTCGCAGGGCAAAACTGTCTTCGTGGACGTTACTGCGGATTGGTGCATCACTTGTAAAGCAAACAAAACCCTGGTCCTGGATCGTGAACCAGTTTTGGGAGCACTTGGCGAGGAAGGCGTGATTGCGATGCGCGCGGATTGGACGCGACCGGACGCGAAAATCCAATCCTATCTCGAGGCGCACGGCAGATACGCAATTCCGCTCAACATCGTCTACGGTCCAGATGCTCCTGAAGGTATCATTTTATCTGAACTACTATCTGCGGATGCCGTTCTCGAAGCACTGTCGGCTGCCAATCTCAGCGCTGTCCGAAAACGATGACATAGTGCCGTTGCATTGCTCAAGGGAGGCAGAACCTACAGTGGTTTAGTTTCAGGTGAAAGGAAAGCTGTTATGTATCTGAGACCACGCGGCCCCAATTTATTTGTTGATCCGATCCAATCGGGCCGTGGCGGCGGCACGCATAGGGTCGGTTTCCGGAAGGCTTTCGGCCAAGGTGCGCGCATTGTCGGCGGCGTTCTGGGCAGCATCAAAGTCACCCAATACACTGTACGCCTCCGCAAGCCGAAGCCATCCTTCAAGATTGTCTTGGTCATCCAACAATCGCGCCGCCAAGCGGTCAACCATGGAGCGGACGAAAGCGCTGCGTTCCTCGACCGACATGTCCTGAGCGGCCTCGATATCGGCCGCACCGGGGCTACGCGCGTCCCGAGAGTCCGGAAAGAAATCAGCTAGGGTGACAGGGCTCTCTCCAACCTGTTCCCCCAATCGGTTGGCGACAGACAGGAAAAGTTCCATCCACGGATAGGCGCGATCCGCTCTCTTGAGGCGCTCGATCAAAAGCGTCCTTGCTTCATCTGGAACCCCGTCCTGTTCGAGGATCCGGGCTCTATAGAAAATTGGGCCTGGATCATCGGGGTCCATCTCCGATGCGCGTTCGATCACGCTTTCCGCTTGCGGCGTCACGATCCCGTTCTCGGCTGCGATCAAGGCCTCGGCATATAGCAATAGGGTTGAGATATCTGCATTGTCGCGGACAGTGACGCGTTCGAATGCATCGGCGGCATCATCGTAACGAGCCATACGCATATAGGTCTGACCGAGCAGAACCCAACCATCACTTGGTCCACCAGACTCGTCTGCTTCAAGCCGGGTTTTTAGTCTCTGGGTCAACTCTGAGAGGTTTGCGGCTTCCTGGGTTTCAGATGCGCGAGACGCCAGAGGCTGGCTTTCGATCTGTGGCGAGCCGATTTGAGAATACAGAGCGAAGGCTACCAATGGCGTGGCAATGGCGGACGCGAAGATGGTGCTTCGCCCACTTGCGCGCGACGATTCACGTGTCGCAAGCCGACCGGCAGCCAGAATGCGGCGTTTGATTTCAACCCTGGCCGCGTCGGCCTCGGTAACGGATATCAGATTCCGCTCTTGATCAGTATCAATTTCGGAAAGCTGATCCTTGAGGATAACCAACGCTCCATCCTTTCTGTTCAGGACTTCACCCGTTCGATAGAGACCGGACAAGAACAGAAGGACAGTGATGGATGCCATCGCGCCTAACACCAACCAAATCATGGGTCTCTCCGTCCTTCATTTTCATGAAAAATGGCTTCGAACTCACGCTCTTCATCGGGGCTCAGTGGATCAGCAGTGCCATCAAGAACGGCCCTGCTTCGGCACCTGATTGTGACAAAGACAACGCCAATCCCAACGGCAAAAAGAACCGCTGGTCCGAACCACAACAGATACGTGGCGGGTTTCAGTCGCGGCCTGAACAGGACGAAGTCACCATATCGATCTACGAAAAACGCAATGATCTCGTCATTTGTTTCACCTGCAATCAGACGTTCGCGCAGCAAGGTGCGCATCGTTCGGGCAACACCCGCATTTGAGCTATCGATATCCTGATTCTGGCAGACAACGCAGCGTAGCTGCTTTGAGAGCTCCCGGGCGCGCGACTCAAGCACCGGATCATCCAGCAACTCATCTGGCTCCACAGCCCATGCCGCGGTTGTTGCGGCAAGCATCAGCACCAGTGAATAGAGCCAACTCTTCATGATTGACCACCTGCTGCGGCCAACGCAGCACGAATTTCATCCTGTGCCTCTGGCGTCACAATGGGACCAACGTAGCGATAGACTACGATACCGTTCGCATCGATCACAAACGTCTCAGGCACCCCCGAAATACCCCATTCGATACCGACCCGGCCCTCGCTGTCTGATCCGATCCTCTCATAGGGGTTGCCAAGCTCCTCCAGCCAGTTTGCGGCATCTGCTGGTTTGTCCATGTAGTTAATCCCCATCAGCCGAACACCGTCCTGTTCAACAAGCCTGGTTAGCACCGCATGCTCAGCACGACAGGGCACGCACCATGAAGCGAATACATTGACCAAAACCGGCTCGCCAATGCTACGAAGGGCTGCGGCCGACAGTCCGGGGGTCTGCGTGCTCTCTACCGGTGGAAGCTCAAAATCCGGAACTGGTTCGGAGACCAAAGCGGAAGGAATTGCGTTAGGATCTCGGTCTGGGTTGAGCCCCCAGAACAAAAATCCACCCAAGACCACTGCGACCAGCGCTGGCATCGCGAGAAGGATTTTCTTCATCATATCATTCCGCCGGTTGAAGCGCTGACGACCGGCTTTTTGGCGACGGCGCACCCACCCGCAATCTGCGGTCCGATAGCGAAAGGGACCCGCCAAGCACCAGCATCGTCGCTCCGATCCATATCCAATTAACCAGTGGTTCGTAGAGAATGCGCAAATTCCACTGGCCCGACGCCTTTTCGGTCGCAGGCTCACTGATGGTGACGTAGAGATCACCTCTGAGCGTTGATCGGATTGCAGATTCGGTTGTGGACGTCCCCGCAACTGGATAGTTTCTGCGCTCTGGACGAAGAAGCGTAATCTCCCGTCCATCTTTCAAGACGCGAAGCTGGCCTTGTTGTGCGATGTAGTTTGGACCACGCAACCGTTCGACACCGTCGAATATTACCTCAAAACCGGCGATTTCCACGGTCGTCCCCGGTTCTGCGAAAAGAACACGTTCTTCCTTCCAGGCTGTGGAACCTACAAACCCAAGCACAAGCATTGCAACGCCAAGATGCGCGAGCGTCATACCGTGCGCAGCGCGCGGCAAGTTCCGCGCGCGACGCAGCGACTGTGAAAGGGGTAAATCAAAGAGCTTGATGCGCAACGCCCATTCGCGCAACGTTGCAACAAAAACCCAGGCTGCAATCCCTATTGAGACCACTGCAAGCAGGGGCCCGTCTGTCTGAAGGTACCAAACGATCCCCGCAACACCAATCGCGATACCAAAAACCAAACGCAGCCGCTGCCAGATACCGGGAAGATCGGCCCGTTTCCAAGACAGGAATGGGCCAATTCCCATGATGATGACTAGCGGCAGCATGAAAGGGATAAACGTCGCGTTGAAATACGGTGGTCCTACAGAGATCTTTTCATCAGTCACCGCTTCCACAAACAACGGATAGAGTGTTCCAAAAAGGACGGTCGCCGTTGCGGTCGCGAGCAGAAGGTTGTTGAGCAAAAGCCCCGCCTCGCGGCTAATCGGCCGAAATACGCCACCCGATCCAAGCTGAGGCGCGCGCCATGCGTAAAGTGTCAGTGAGCCGACAATGGTTACGCCAAGAAGGCCGAGAATGTACACGCCGCGCGCCGGGTCGACCGCGAACGCGTGAACGGATGTCAAAATGCCGGATCGGACGATAAATGTCCCCAGAAGTGACAGTGAAAAGGTCAGGATGGCCAAAAGAATGGTCCAGCTTTTGAACGTGTCCCGCTTTTCCGTGACGATAGCGGAGTGCAGGAGTGCCGTACCCAGCAGCCATGGCATGAAGGATGCGTTTTCCACCGGGTCCCAAAACCACCAGCCGCCCCAGCCAAGTTCGTAATAGGCCCACCAAGAGCCGAGTGCGATCCCCGCAGTGAGGCTGATCCAGGCCGTCAGAGTCCAAGGCCGCACCCAACGCGCCCATGCGGGATCCACCCGACCCTCTATCAGAGCCGCGACCGCGAAGGAGAAGACGATCGAGAAGCCGACATACCCAAAATACAAGAGCGGGGGATGCATCGCCAACCCGATGTCCTGCAGCAGAGGATTAAGGTCTGTGCCATCCAGAGGCGGCGGAAACACCCGCTCGAACGGATTGGATGTAAAGAGCATGAAGCTCAGGAAACCGACGCTGATCCAGGCTTGAACGGATAGAGTTCGCGCTTTGAGACCAACCGGAATGTTTCTGCCCAGCAGCGCGACCCCAGCCCCGAAAAGTACGAGAATAAAGGTCCAGAGAACTAGAGACCCTTCGTGGCTGCCCCAAGTGCCGGCAACCTTGAAGATCATCGGCTTCAGAGAGTGGGAATTTTCAACCACGTTTCGAACCGTGAAATCACTGACAACAAAGGAGCGCATGAGCGCGCCAAACGCAATTGCAACTAACGTCACCTGAAGCACCGCTGTTGTCTTTGCACTTTCCATCCAAAGCACGCGTCCCGTGCTTGCTCCGACAATTGGCAAGATGCTTTGAACAATCGCGACGGCAAGCGCGAGGGTAAGGGCGAATTGTCCGATCTCAGGTGTCATTTTGCGTCCTCCTGAGTAGCGCTTCTGCATCCGAGCCGGACAAGGTTTCCGCATCGGGATAGTTCAGCATGTTCATCGTCCATTCTAGTGAGATCATATCGCGACATTCTCCACTTTCCGCCTGTGTTCGCTTCTGTGAATCGCAACCGAGTTGGGGTTGGGCGGAAAACCGAATGGGATGAAGTTCTTTGCGCGTGCATGCCGTGAGCAGGATCCGACAGTTGATTCGCGTCCTTTGTAGTTCCTGTAGTCGCTGTAGGTTCAAGCGTTATTTTAGACTGATACCTTAAAAAATGACCCATGCTTGCAGTGCATCTGCGTAGCAGCTTTGTATCTGCAGGCCCGGTTTCCGCAGGCGTCGGATTTAGCGGAAATTGCCGTTGCCTTCCCTTGATGGCCACCTGCAGGGTCAGACGAAGCAGCGAAACATTGAGTGACGGCAGGTTTTGAAGCGCTGAATAGAGAGCATTAGCTTCACAGGTGCGTGACGTGCTGCCGCAGGGCAAGAATCACGCTTGAACCTACAGTAGCTAGAGGGTGTAAACGCGCTTAAAATATAGAATCAAATTCGGGCGGAGCGGCGTGAAGCTTTCAGGTCTTCAAAAAGTGCTATGGGTATTGGCGGGCGTCGCGGCGCTCGTTTTCATCTGGCTGTTACTGTGGGCGGACTACCGCGCCGATATTTCCCAAGCCGAGACCGAACCACCTTTCCTTGCGCAGTTCGAACTGACGGACCATATGGGCATGATCCGCACCGAAGAGGACTTTGCGGGTCGCTGGATGCTTGTGTTCTTCGGGTTCGCCAATTGCCCAGATGTCTGCCCGACGACGCTTGCAGAGGTGGCGGCGGTCATGGATGGACTTGGCGAGGATGCCGCAAAAGTGCAGCCGATCTTCATCTCGATTGATCCCGAACGCGATACGCCAATGGCTCTTGCCGACTTTGTGCCGCGCTTTGATGCAGGCATCATCGGTCTGACCGGAACATCCGATCAGATCGCTGAGACCGCTGAAACCTTTCCGATCTACTTCGAACGGATCGAAGAGGCCAGCGCGCCGGATGGCTATACAATGGGGCACACATCGCACCTGTTCCTTTTTGATCCGCAGGCGGGCTTCGCCGATTCCTGGCCCTACGGCACACCCGCCGAAGAGATCCTTGCGGATCTGAGAGAGAGGATCTGATCGCCATGACCCGACTTTCCGGAGAAACGGCCCTTGTTCTTGCTTGGATCATTGCGCTTATCTCATCGCTTGCCGTGCTCTTTATTGGCGAGGTTCTTGGTCAAACGCCTTGCGTCCTTTGCTGGTTCCAGCGCGCCTTCATGTTCCCCCTGGCTGTCGTTCTTGGGCTCGGGCTGTGGTGGCAAGATCCTCGCGTGGGGCGCTATGGCGTTGCGCTGGCGCTTGGGGGGGCGGCGGTGGCGTTGTATCACATCGGCCTCTATGTCGGGCTGATCCCCGAGGCGATCCAGCCCTGCAAGGCGACCGGCCCCTCTTGTACCGACGACAACCAGGTGGTCTTCGGCATTCCGATTCCGCTGATGGCGCTTGTCGCCTTCACGATGATCGGGGTGCTGTCGGCCATTTCACTGAAGGAAAAACAAACATGAATCGACGCGGTCTCGTTCTATCCGTTCTGGCTGTTGGTGCCGCAGGTTTTGGCGGCGCGGCCTGGTATGCCACCCGCCCCCAACCCATTGCAGAGGCAGTCCCTGTCGCGCCTGAAGTGAACGATGTGCTGATCCGGCCCTATTCCCCGATCCTCGGCCCCGAAACGGCACCTGTCACGATTGTCGAGTTTTTCGATCCAGCTTGCGAGGCCTGCCGCGCCTTCTATCCCGTGGTCAAGGATATCATGACTGAGCACGGTGATGCGGTCCGTGTCGTCATTCGATACACTGCCTTTCACGGGGACGCTTCGGTGGAAGCGATCCGTGTTCTCGAAGCTGCGCGGATGCAGCATGTGTTCGAACCCGTGCTGGAAGCGGTCCTGCGCGAGCAGCCGCGATGGGCGTCCCATGGCACTCCGGCACCGGGTTTGATCCTTGAGATTGCCGCAAGCGGTGGTCTGGATGTCGAAGCTGCTCGGACACAGATGCTGGCCCCCGGTGTCGTGGCCGTGCTCAATCAGGACCGCGCTGATGTCGAAGCGGTTGGCGTTCGACAAACGCCCACGTTCTTCGTCAACGCCAAGCCATTGGACCCGTTTGGTGAGGCAGAACTGCGGCGACTGGTCGCGGCGGAAGTTGCGGCCAGCCAAAGTTGATGCTCGGCCAGATACAGGAGAATTCTTCATGACAAAACTATCTTACATCAACGGTTTGACCCTTGTCTTACTGCTCTCGGGCATGTCGACTCCGGCATTTGCCGGTTCGGAGGATGTGGTCGTCGAAAACGCGTGGTCCCGTGCTTCAATCGGGGTCAACCGCCCTGGTGCCGCCTATATGACTGTGCGCAACACCGGTGAAGACACGGTCACGCTGACCGGGCTTACAACACCACTGGCCGTGATGCCCCAGATCCATGAGACGAAAACCAACGCCGACGGCGTCAGTTCTATGGCGCCTGCTGACGAAATCACGATTGAACCGGGCCAAAGCGTAGCATTGGAACCGGGCGGACTGCACGCCATGCTCATGAAGCTGCAAAACCCGATGATCGAAGGCGAGACCTTCCCACTGACACTGACGTTCTCGGACGGTGGTGAAGTGACTGTTGAGGTCCCAATTCTGGGGATCGCCGCGCGCGGGCCGGAGAGCTGATGCAGCGTCGGCATGTGGTCCAATACGGTGCAGCCGGTGTAGGCGCTGTCGCTCTGATGCTCGGGGTCGGCTGGTGGCGGGTAGACGGTCCCGGCGCACCAAAACCGGCCGGCCAAAGGCCTCTCCCCCTGTCGGCGATGGATTTCCGACTGACCGATCACGAAGGCAATGAAGTGGGCCCAGAAGCCCTGATTGGACGCCCGACCATGGTGTTTTTCGGGTTCACCTACTGCCCGGATGTCTGCCCCACGACGTTATCGGATATCTCAGGTTGGCTTGAAGATCTCGGGGACGACGCCGCGCGGATGAACGTGGTCTTCATCACAGTCGATCCAGAGCGGGACACGGCCGAGGCCATGGCCGAATATGTCGGCTATTTTCATCCGGCCATTCGCGGCTGGACGGGACCGGAAGACCAGATTTCCCGCGCTGTAGAAGCATTTCGTGCCTCGTATGAGCGCGTTCCGACCGAAGGCGGCGACTATACAATGAACCATACGGCAAGCGTATTCCTGTTCGATGCCAAGGGTGAACTCGTCACCATGATTGACTATCACGAGCCAAGAGAATTCGCAGTGCCGAAGATCCGGCGTGCACTGACAGAAGACGTAGAGGGGGCAACATGAATATTAGAATTGTTTTGGCGAGCGCTGTGGTCGCAGGCGCTTTTTCGGTGACCGCCATCGCCATATCTGGCGTTCTTTCCAAAGAGCCAGTGCCTCCTGCGATTGCTGAAGCCACCCTCTGGACTCCCGATCCGCTCTCGATGCCTCAGATCGCCGACTACGATGTGACACCGCCCGCTGCATTTCACGCCGACAATGCTAGCCCAATGCGACCTCTGCCGCTCTTGCAATCCGTCTTCGCAGAAACCGCCTTGCCCGAGATTGAACCGCCTTTGATAACCTGGTCGCGTGAGATCGCGTCGGGCGAGACGCTGGATGCGGTCCTGGCGAACGCGGGTATCGCTGCGCCTGCGCGTGCCGAAATCGCGCTCGCGCTTGGTGCAGAATATGACCTGCGCCGATTGCGCCCGGGCCATGAGATCACTGTGATCTCAAAGGTGGACGGAAATCCGAGCCGCGTGGAACTGGCAGTTGACGATGGGGTGCGGATCGAAACGGTCTTTGGTCAGGAACTTGTCACACGCGTGTTGGAGCCAGACCCTGAAATGGTGACGTTCGCGGGCGAGGCAGTGATCGAAAGCTCTGTCTTCGCGGCATTGGACAAGGCGGGCATCCCTGCTCGCTTTGCGGTCGACATGGCGCAGATGCTGGGCGGCACAGTGGATTTTCGACGCGAACTTTCCGGTGGCGAGACGATGCTTCTTCTTTGGCGCGAAGCGCGCGACGGAAACGAGAGGATCGGTCAGCCCGAACTTGCCTTTGCCGCACTGAATCTTGGTGAAACGGTCTACGAGATCGTCTGGCCGGATGACGGCAGCGGCAAAGCGACGATCTATGTTGATGGAGAGGTCCTGCGTGTCTTTGCCCAACCGGTGGAAGGAGCGCGGCTGAGTTCCGTCTTTGGCCGTCGCACACACCCAGTCTATGGGAATGTGCGCATGCACACCGGCGTCGACTTTGCTGCAGCAAGCGGTACGCCGGTGAAAGCGACGGCGCCCGGACGCGTGAGCTTCATCGGACGTCGCGGTGGATATGGCCGGGTGGTGGAGATAGCGCATGGATCCGACACCCTGACACGATACGCACATCTCAGCGAGGTGCCGGACACACTCGAACAAGGGCAGCGCGTGATGGCCGGAGACATGATCGGTCGCGTCGGTGCGACCGGCACCGCGACCGGCCCCAATCTGCATTATGAGGTTCTTGTCGATGGTCGCCCGACGGATCCTCTCTCAGACGACCGACTGGCAGAGGCGGCCGAGCGGGATGCGGATGACACGGCTGCACTTGAGCGATTGGCTGAGGCACGCACGCTACTGGCCGAGAGGCTCACCAGCGAATTTATGCAAACAACAACCGAAAGGCTTTAATCCATGAAACGACTGGCTCTCGCCCTTGCAGTCACGCTGGCCTTGTTCCCCGCGGCGCAAGCTGTCGCCGATGCGATCCAGATTGATGTCCGGAAGACAAACGGCTGCGGCTGTTGTCTGTCCTGGATGAAGCACCTCGAGGAAAGCGGATTCGCGCCGACAGGCGAGGACATGTTCGGGGGATCTCTTGTGCGCTTCAAACTCGACAATGGCGTGCCTCAGCGCATGGTCTCCTGCCATACGGCTTTGGTCGACGGCTACGTGATCGAAGGACATGTACCGGCATCAGACATTCAGCGTTTGTTGGATGAGCGTCCAGATGCAGTGGGGTTGGCGGTGCCCGGAATGCCCTATGGATCGCCGGGCATGGGACCGGAAGACGATCGTGAGGCTTATGAGGTCTTCCTGATCCGCGGCGATGGATCGACCGAGATCTTTAGCAGTTATTCGGCCGCTGACTGACGTATCGGCGAGACCTCAGCGCTTGGAACCCTTCTCCCCAATTACCCTTGGCTTTCTTGGAAGCCTGGCCGCCGGATCGCTGACCGCGGTCGGGGCGATCCCCGTTCTTTTCGGGCGCATCCCATCCCGGGCTACACGCGATCTGCTACTTGGCTTCGCAGCGGGTGTCATGCTCGCGGCCTCGTTTTTCTCGCTGATCATCCCGGCTCTCGATGCAGCCGAAGGACAGTTCGACAACGGTGCTCTCCCGGCGGCCATCGTTTGTGTTGCGATCCTGCTTGGCATGGGCGCGGTCGCTCTGATGAACGAATGGCTGCCGCATGAGCATTTCAAGACGGGGCGGGAAGGCCCAGACGCTGCTTCGCTGCGCCGCGTCTGGCTCTTCATCATTGCGATCACGATCCACAATTTCCCCGAAGGACTCGCCGTTGGTGTCGGGTTTGGGGCTGACGGTCTGTCTGGTGGCTTGCCGCTTGCGATTGGCATCGGGCTGCAAAACGCTCCCGAGGGTCTCGCCGTAGCGGTCTCATTGCTTGGTGAGGGTTATTCCAGGCGCCGTGCGTGGGGGATTGCCGCCCTGACAGGTCTTGTCGAGCCGGTAGGCGGGCTTCTTGGGGCTGGGATCATCAGCATCTCGCAGCCGCTGTTGCCATGGGGGCTCGCCTTCGCCGCCGGGGCGATGCTCTACGTCATCAGCCACGAAATCATTCCCGAAACCCACCGTTCAGGCCATCAAAACAGGGCGACACTCGGTCTCGCAGCCGGCCTCGTGATCATGTTGTTCCTCGATGTATGGCTGGGAGGATGAGATGAAACTGACCCATTTCCAAGGTTTCATTGCGGCTGGAACTGCTTTTCTTGTCGATCAGGTGACAAAAGCAATTGTCGTCGCCAATGCGGCAGATTTGAGCGCCGGAATTCCGGTCTTTCCCGGTTTCAATCTCATCTACCTGCGCAACGATGGCGTGACATTCGGATTACTTGGTGGCGCGCCATGGTGGAGCCTTACGGCGTTGGCCCTCGCTGTCTGCGGCTGGTTGACCGTCATGTTGGTGCGCACTGCCAACCCGGTTGAGGCTATCGCCTATGGTGCGATTATCGGTGGCGCGCTCGGCAACGTCCTCGACCGCATCCGGTTTCGGAGTGTGACGGACTTCCTCGATTTCTATGTCGGATCCACGCATTGGCCCGCCTTCAACATGGCGGATGTTTTCGTGGTCAGTGGCGTGGGCCTACTGCTCATAGCCCCTTGGTTGAGCGCCAAGTTGAAAACAGGCACATGATGGCGGGCTTGCGACCACTGACGGGTCGTGGCCGTTACATTCCCCTGCGATCAGGGATTAGCTTTGCAGCGGGCGGTTTAACGGTTTTAACCCTTCCACCATTCTCATGGCTCATCGTTGTTCCAGTCGCCTTCTCAGCACTCTTTCTCGTCCTCCGGCAGGTTTCGACAGCGCCTGCCTTCTTCATCGGCTGGGTCTTCGGAATGGGCCAGTTCGGGTTTGGAGTTTCCTGGATCGCCGAGAGCTTTTACGTCGATTCCGAACGTTTCGGTGCCCTTGCGATCCCGGCAGTCGCGGGACTGTCCGCCGGACTGGCCATTTTCCCGGCGATTGCGGCGATGTTATTTGCCACCATCATGCAGCGCCGTGCTGTCGGCGACACTACGGCAGGTCTTCTGCTTGCAACCTGCTGGGTTGCCGCAGAATGGCTGCGTGGTCATGTCCTGACAGGGTTTCCCTGGAACCTTGCCGCTTATGCCCTTGTCGAACACGCCGCTCTGCGCCAACCCGCCGCCTGGGTAGGAAGCTATGGGCTGAGCTTTCTCACGGTCTTTATAGGGCTGTTGCCCGGTGTGTTGATTGTGGCGGCACCAAACAGACGCGTGCCTGTTCTCGTGCTCTTCGCCGTTGTGGTGATGGGCCTCTGGGGTGGCGGCGCGCTGCGTTTAGGGACGAATGTGCCTCCGACGGACAGCGCTTTGCGCATCGTCCAAGGCAATGTGCCGCAAGTCGAGAAGTGGGCACCGGGCAGCCGCGAGCGAACGCTGGAGAAATATTTGGGCTTGTCGGCGCAACCTGGACGCTTCGACCTGTTGCTGTGGCCGGAAACGGCCTTTCCCGGTTTTCTGGACGAGGACGCCTTGGCGCGTAGGCGGCTATCCACGGTTCTGCCAGACGGCAGGATCCTTTTGACAGGCGTGCCTGACCGCGTAGAGGGCGATGGGGGAACCCGATATTTCAACACGGTTCAAGCCTATGACGGCAGCGGCGAAATTCTGACGGGATATGCAAAACATCATCTTGTTCCGTTCGGGGAATATGTGCCCCTGAGAGGCTGGCTGCCGATCGAGCGGCTGACCGAAGGTTTGGGTGATTTCACGCCAGGACCAGGGCCACGCACGCTGGCGATCCCGGGTGCGCCTCTGGTCGCGGTGGCGATCTGTTACGAAATCATTTTTCCGGGCCAGGTAGTCGATGACCTTTTTCGCCCCGACTGGATTTTCAACGCCACAAATGATGCCTGGTTCGGGACCAGCATCGGACCCGAGCAGCACCTCGCCTCCGCGCGCATGCGCGCGGTCGAAGAAGGGCTTCCTGTAGTCCGGGCGGCCAACACCGGGATTTCCGCGATCATCGACGCCAAGGGAGAGATCATCGCGCGCCTCGAGACCGGACAAACTGGAGTCATAGATGCCAGCCTGCCGACAGCGCTTGCGCCCACACCTTACGCACGTTTCGGTGATTGGACATCGCTGGCGCTCATCTGTGCGGTCTGGGCTCTAGCCTTTACCGTCGGATTGGTCAGACGACGTTTCAATTCAGAAAAATCAAAATCGGAGGAATCGTGATGCTGGTGCTCGCAGGCTTTGTCGGAGGGGCGCTCTGGGGTGGCTATCTGGCGCAACGGCGGAAAGGGAACCGCCTGGATATACTTCAATACGCGACAAGCTTCGGTATTGCTTTCGGCCTGCTCGCTTTTTTCGCCTCGGTGATCCTCTTGCGCATCACGTCTTGAGATTACTTTGGCACCGGCAACGAA
The DNA here is from genome assembly GCF_008369105.1 of Aquicoccus porphyridii. Classification (GTDB taxonomy): domain Bacteria; phylum Pseudomonadota; class Alphaproteobacteria; order Rhodobacterales; family Rhodobacteraceae; genus Aquicoccus; species Aquicoccus porphyridii. Next base: position 48,372 of record NZ_VINQ01000018.1, read on the forward strand.
TTGAAACGACTATTCAACATATTACTGTACTTGCTCCTGGCGGTTTTTGCATTAGGACTGACCGTATCCGGTGTCGTCTACTTTCTTTTGCGCGCCTCCGTCCCCGACTATGACGAGGATTTCAGTGTTGCGGGTATCGAAGGTCCAGTCGATATTCTGCGAGATGCTGCGGCCATACCGCACATTTCTGCAGACTCCGCTCCGGACGCCTATTTCGCGCTTGGTTTCGTTCACGCTCAGGACAGGCTTGGCCAGTTATTGAGGGCAAGGCGGGCAGCGCAAGCCTTGATGCCACTTGACCGGACGATCGAAGTTGAGCCTTCGACAGCCCAAGCGCTCGACGCATATGCCGCAGGTGTCAACGCGTGGCTTGGCCTGGTGTCCGAAGGCGGGCGCGGCAGAGGCTCACCCGATCTGTTGATCGCGGATGAGAGAATGATCGCAGCCTGGAGACCCGTCGATAGTCTCAGACTTGCCCAAGCGTTTCTGAACGATCTTCAACCCGAGAGACGGCAGAATGACCTGTCCGGCTTGTCAGATCTACCGATCCCGTCGGATCGACCTCTTTTGCCCGAGCTGTTTGTGACCTCGCCCAAGGTCAGCCTCGATGCTTGGGCGTTGCCTGGAGACAGAACAGCTACCGGAGCACCAATTCTCGCCGCCGATATACGTGGCCCCTTATCGCTGCCTTCTGAATGGTACCTGGCGGATATTCAACTCCCGACCGGAGCCGCGATTGGGGCTACATTGCCGGGTGTGCCCTTCATTGTCGTCGGTCGCAGCGAACGCGTCGCTTGGGCGTTCCGATCTGTGTCCCAGAAAGCCGTTAAAGAGCCAGAGAATCCCACGGCCGCGCAGGCCAGCAATTTTCTGATGATGCTTGACCGTCTGGCGCGGTCCGCCGATGTGAACGATGCTATGGACGCATGCATGAACCTGTCACCAGCCGGATTGGAGATTCTTGCGATCGACCGAGAAACCCTTGCTCGCTGGCCTGACAGGGAGGTCGAAACTCCTTTATCGTTTCGAGACGCCCGTCTGGCTGCTCTTGATGAGCGGCAGCCGATATTCTCGGTCGAGGGCGCGATTACGGTGCAGCGCGACACGGTCAGCGCTGCCGCGCGGGCGCTTCTTCCTATAATGGCAAAAGAGCTTTGGTTCGTGGGTTCCACAGGTGCTCTCGAAGAGAACCGCGCAGATGAGCTTCGCGGCGATATTCTGGATCAACTTGCCCAATGGAATGGCGACATGGATCGCTTTTCACCGGAGCCGCTCGTGTTCTGGGCCTGGGCGCGCGCGTTGCAAAAGCGAATACTTCAGGATGAATTTCCATCCGCGACGAAGGTCTGGGCCAGGCCAAATCCCGATGTCCTATTTGCGGTGCTTTCAGATCGCGGAGGGAGCGCAATCTGGTGCGACATCCGCCCGTCTACCCGCATCGAGACCTGCCAGGATCAGGTTCGTGCGGCCCTGGATGATGCCATCGGCTGGCTTGTCGACCGCTACGGACCCGATCCGTCCGCCTGGGCCTGGGGCGAAGCACACGCTTTGAATATGGGGTGGGCACCAATCCGATCGAGCGGGATCATCAGCGATCTGCTGTCTCTCGAAGCCCCATCTTCCGGCGATCCCGACACACTGATTGCAACACTGTTCACTTCTGACAATGACCGCCCGTTCGCGACCAGCGCGGGCACCAATTTTCAGGCGGTCATGTCGTTTTCGGAAGAAGCCGGATCCTATTTCATCGCGCCAGCCGGTCAGTCCGGCCACCCGCTCTCACGTTTCTATGAAAACCTTTTTCTCATGTGGATGCAGGGCAAATATCTCACGATGTCCACTGATCTGTCCTTGGCCCGGGGTGGCGCTGTGGGAACATCCCGACTTTCACCGGTATCCGTCGATACGCCGACAATACAAAATGACAGGAGCCGATGATCACTTACTTCCTCCTTTTCGACCCGTTTGGGTATGCGATTTCGCCAGTGTCCCTTGTTTCCGTCAGCTTGGCCGCATGGGTCTACATGCGCGGCCTCGTGCGATCCGCTCGCATTCGCGGGACGGTGTCTATGTGGCGGCAAGCCCTGTTCCTCGCTGGCTTGACCTGCATTCTCGCGGCCACAAATGCGCCTCTGGCTTCGTTGGGGCATAGCCTCTTTTCGGTGCACCAAGTGGAGCACCTTCTCCTCCGCCTTGCAGGACCACTACTCTTCGCGGTCTCTCAGCCGTGGCGATTATTGCAAGCCGGTTTGAACAGACGGTGGCGTCGATACCTCGACGCTCTTGGAAAATCTTTTGCATTTCGGTTCTTGGCACATCCGGTAACCGCCACTGCCGCGCTCATCACGTCGCTCTTTATCTGGCAGATTCCAGTGCTTTACGGACTTGCTCAGCGCATCGCGGCGATCGAGGTGTTCGCCCATTTTGCGATGGTGCTGGCAGGGATCTGGTATTTCGGCATGCTCTTCGACCCGAGAGATCCCCCTGAGGGCGCGAGGCGCGGCGCAAGGCTGATCTCCGGTTTCGCGGTGATCGTTTCAAACATTTTTCTGGGTTCCTTGACGACACTCAAAGAGGTGAGCCTCTATGCTTCCTACCAAACGGCGGGAACCGGGTTTCTCGATCCCCTGTCCGACGAAACCATGGGTGGCTACACGATCTGGGTCCCGTCCTCGATGCTGATGATCGCCGCGATCATTCTGGTCATGAACGGGTGGAACGCGGCCGAGGTGCGTCGCTGGAATTCACGATACGAGTTGGTGCGAGGGTCAAACTCCGCGGCGCTCGAGTTTCCGGAAACGGCCGAAGAATTGCGTCTGAAAGTAGCAGAGCCAAACCGCGACATGGGCCGGACGCTCGCCATAGGTGCCTTGGTCATGTTCTTCATCGTCATGACGACGGTGGTGACAATTGTCTATGCGCTTTGAACAGAGGAGCAAATCAAAGGTTGTATCCACGTCTTTTCCCGCGATCGACATTCTCGCTGCACCGTCGTCGCAGTCAGAGATTTTGGGCACACTATCTCGGGCTGGCCAAGCTCAGAGGACACGAACGATTTTCTGCACTAAGGTTGACCATCAGAACAAATGCCAACCCACCAGCCTTTGACTGCTGACGCCGCCGCCTCCTGAGTCTTGCTTTTCTGAATTTCGCGAGAACTTGATGCTGCGCTACTTGCCGCTTTGAGATTGCAGGAGGGCGTGTTCGAAGGCCTCCAGCGTGGTCGTGCTGACGTGATGCTCGATCCCTTCCGCATCGCGTTCCGCAGTCTCTTCGTCGATTCCCAGGCTGAGGAGAAACGCGACGACGATCCTGTGTCGTCGGCGGCAGGCCTCGGCCAACTCCCGACCGGCATCCGTGAGGAATATGGCGCGGTAAGGTTCCCGCCGCACCAGGCCAGCAGCTTTGAGCCGCGAGATGTTCTTGGTCACGGTCGGCGGCTTCACTCCAAAACGTTCGGCGATTTCCACCGGCCTTGCCTCTCCGCGCGACTCGATCAGTTCGGCGATCAGTTCAACGTAATCTTCCGCCATTTCGCTCTCATGTGCCTGACGCACGGTCGCGAACCCCTCAGCCTGTGCTTCGGGAGCCCTGTCGACAGTTTCGAACGGTTCATGTTCCTGTGATTGCAGCTTTGTCATAGTTGGGACTTTGCAGGGAAACTGCAGGATTGACAACTTGTTTGCTTAGGGTAGATAAATTAGCCGTGTCTAACTTTTGAATTCGGAGACTGCGGTGATTCAGAAATTCCTTGGAGCGTTCATTGTCGCACTCGCAAGTGCGCTCGTCCTGTCCGGACCTGTCGCTGCGACGCCTGCCAAGGAGGCTCCATGGCTTCCCGAGGCGGCGGCCTACCGGCTGACTCTCTTCCTCGGAAATCTCGAACCGCTGCCTTGGGATGACGTCGGGACCGCCTGGGCCGAACCCTACCGGGGTTCGGAATTCTCTGTTGGTGCATTGGCATGGCTGGACGGCAACAGCGACATCGGACCCGCCCCCCTTCTGGACGCCATCACTCGCGAAGACCGCCAGGCGGTCTTTGCCGAGGCGACGCGGCTGATCGCGCGCCGGATCGACGAGGAACTGGACCGAGCAGTCATGGCCGACGACCCTGCACGTGCGCAGCAGGCCGTGCGGACAGCCCGAGAACTCTATCGCTCGTTCGCGGACGGTATCGCGGCTGCTGATCCCGACGCTTCGAGACGCATCGGCCTCGCCTGGCTGGAACTCAACAGCAGCACAGGTTCCGCCGGTGTTCTTGGTGCTGGTGCCACACCCGCGAGTCGCAAAACCATGGAAGCCGCGCGCGAAGTCATCTCCCTCTATCTCGCCGAGAATTACCTCGTTGACGATTTCGCGCCGCGCCGGACGCTGAGCGCGCTGCCGGAAACTGTTGTCCTGAGTGGCCGCACCATCGAGGTGCCGCCTAGCCTGCCGCCGGGGTCTGACATCTTCGATCAGGATCCGCTGCCGCGCCTCGTCCTCAATTTCGAGGAGCAGGGCATCGACGAGACCGACCTGCCATTGGTGGCCTATGGCGACATGCTATTCGACAGCGCGCAAATCTTTGGCAATCCGGCGCAGGGTCTCGGGGTCGCTTGTTCGACCTGTCACAACCGATCGGACGTTAACCAGAGGCTTTTCATTCCGGGTGCGAGCCATCAACCAGGCGCGATCGATGTCGATGGCGCCTTCTTCAACCCGATCTTCAATGACCGGCGTGATGATCCGATTGACATCCCCAGCCTCCGTGGCCTGCGCTTCACCGGGCCCTACGGCCGCGATGGCCGCTTCGCCTCCTTGCGCGATTTCACCCGCAACGTCATCGTCAACGAGTTCGGCGGCGATGAACCGACGCCCTTCATGCTGGATGCTCTGCTCGCCTACATGCTCGAATTCGACTTCCTGCCCAACTCCATGCTGACACCGGATGGTCAGCTGACCGAAGCCGCTCCCGAGGCAGCGCAGCGCGGCGAAGCGATCTTCAATACACCCTTCGCGGCGCTCGGCGACCGTTCCTGCTCCAGCTGCCACGTCCCGGACACGAACTTCCTGGACCGGCAGGCCCATGATATCGGCTCGGTTGCGTTGGCCTACGATGGCGCCCGCACCGGTGCGATGGATACACCCACGCTGCTCGGCACCGTCTACACCGCGCCCTATTTCCACGACGGGTCGCTGCCGACCCTGGCCGCTGTCGTGGACTGGTTCGACGAATCGAAGTCGCTCGGCCTGACCGGAGCGGAACGGGCCGACCTGACGGCCTATCTGGAGACCGTGGGCGCAGCGGACGAGCCCTATGAGGCATTCGACGCCGAGAACACCGCCTTCCGGCTGGCATTCTCCGAACTGACGACCTTCGCCTCGACGCTTGATACGCTGCTGCCGCAGCGGGATGCAAAACATATCCTGCTGCTGACCGACACCGTGGCCGCGGACCTTTCGGCGGACGCCAGCACAATGTCGAACCTGGCTGCGCGGCCTGAAGTCTACGCGTTGGCCCAACGTCTGGCCGAGGTTGGTGACGCCGTTCGTACTGATGACTGGGTGGCTGCCGAAACAAGCTGGACCGCGTTCAAGTCCGAAGCCGACGCAATCGAAGAGAGGGCATTCTGATGGCGATCCATATGAACCGCAGAACGATGTTGGCGCTGGCCGCTGCGGGCGCAGTATCGCTCGCAACCCCGCTGGCCGCGCAGGACACTGCGTTGCGGCTGGCTTTCATCCCGCAGGAGAACCCCGAGAAGCTCCTGGGCGACATAGAGGCCATCAGCGGCTGGCTGGCCAGTGAGATCGGCGTCCCCGTCGAAGGGTTCGTCACCATCGACCATGCGGCGGCGGTCGAGGCGCTGAGAAACGGCGACGCCGACATCTCCTTCATGGGCGCCCTGCCCTTCGTTCTGGCCGAGGCCGAGATCGGCGCGGTGCCGCTTCTCTCCGAGGTCTACCGCGACGCGCCGAGTTATACGGGACGCATTTTCGTGCGTCGCGACAGTGGCATCGGCGCGCTTGCAGACCTGCGCGGACGCGACATCGCATTCGCCGATCCGATCTCGGAATCGGGCTATCTCTACCCGCTCGCCGAATTCGTCGAGGCTCGGCTGATCGACGGCCCAGGCGCGGCGGAGGCATTCTTCGGCCGCGTCTTCTTCGCAGGCGGCTATCAGCAGGCCATGCAGGCGATGGCCGAAGGTCTGGTCGACGCTGCGGGTGCCAGCCAGTATGCCGACCTGCTCCTGACGCCGCAGCAGCAAGCACAGGTGACATGGATCGCGGAAAGCCCGCCAATCCCCAGCCATGTCGTGATCGCGCGACCCGGGTTGGATGCCGAGGTGCAAGACCGCTTCACCAACGCGATGCTGCGGCTCAACGAGCCCGAGAACCGCGACAAGCTGCGCTATCTCTACGGGCCGGACGGCTATGTCAGGGCCGACCCTGCCGCCTATGACGGCGTGCGCGACATGGCACGGCGATATGGGCTCCTGGAATGACCACCGCCATCCGGATCGACGACCTGAACTTTGCCCATCCGGGCGGGAGTGTTCCGGCGCTGGAGCGAGTCTCGCTTACGATTTCGACCGGCGAAAGCGTCGCTTTGCTCGGCCCGTCCGGGGCAGGAAAAACAACGCTGCTGGCATTGCTCGATGGCAGGCTCCACGGCTGGCGCGGGCGCGTTTCAGTCTTGGGTGCGCCGCTCGATCCAGACCAACCGCCGCCGCGCGCAAGCCGACCTGATACCGGTTTCGTATTTCAGGAATTCGCCTTGGTCGAACGCTCCACGGTTCTGCGCAACGTGCTCAACGGCCGCCTAGGCCGGATGGCGCCCCTGCGCGCCCTGCTGGGGTCGCCAAGGCCACATGATCTCGACATTGCGCGCACAGCCCTCACTGATTGCGGCATTGCCGATCTCGCCGAACGCCGGGTCGACAGTCTCAGCGGCGGCCAGCGGCAGCGCGTGGCCATTGCGCGGTGTCTCGCGCAGGAGCCACGGCTGATCCTCGCCGACGAGCCGGTGAGCAACCTCGACCCCACCCGCGCTGGGGAGGTCTTGGCGCTGCTGACCGGGGCGGCGCAAGCGCGCGGCGCAACGGCGCTGTTTTCCTCGCACCAGCCCGACCTGGCGCGGCGTTTCGCGCAGCGCATCATCGGCATGCGGAACGGGCGGATCGTGTTCGATGTGCCGACATCCGAGTTGCAGGACGAGGCGACGGCGGCTCTCTACCGGGAGGCAGAGCCGATGCCCGGTTCCGGCCTCCGGGCGGTGTCCTGATGGGCCACCGCAGGTTCGGCGGCTTCGCGACCAGCACCCTGATCGCAGGCGCAATCCTCTGGTCCTTCGCCACGACCGATGTCGAGTTGTCGCGTCTCGTTTCGGCCGGTCCGCGGATCGCTGACTTTCTCGGGCGGATGTTCCCGCCCGATCCGACAGTGATGGCCGAGATCAGGAAGGGCAGCGCGGAAACGCTGAGAATAGCGATCCTCGGTTCCCTCGGCGCTGTGATCCTGTCGATCCCTCTGGCCATCCTCGCCTCCGAGACCATGGTCTCGCGCATGGTGTTCGGCCCTGTGCGCGCGCTGCTGGCCTTTATCCGGGCCGTGCCGCTGATCCTCGTGGCCATGCTTATGGTGGGCGCTGTCGGGCTCGGGCCGCTGCCCGGCATCATCGCGGTCGCCTTTCATGCAACGGGGATGCTCGCCAAGTTCTATGCCGAGGCGATCGACGGCGTGTCCCGCGCGCCGATCGCAGCACTGGAAAGCGCCGGCGCCGGACCGCTCGTGCGGCTCAGGCATGCGATCTGGCCGCAGATGGCCCCAGTCATTGCCCGCGACACGATTTTCCGGTTCGAACTGAACCTGCGCGAGTCGCTGATCCTCGGCATCGTCGGCGCGGGTGGGATCGGCTTCTACATCCAGACCTACGTGAGATCCTTCCAGTATGATAAGGCCGCCAGCGTCACGATTGCGGTCGTCGTCATGGTCATGGCCATTGAGGCGATCAACGTCGCACTGCGGCGCCGCTTCACCTGATCCTTAGGCGTAAATGTCGATCGGTGTCCCGTCCCTGACCATGGCATAGATTTCCTCGATCTGGCGGTCAGTGACGGCGATGCAGCCTGCCGTCCAGTCGCGGACATTCATTGGGTCGATCCCCTTGCGCGGTCCTCCGTGGATGAAAATGTCGCCACCGGGCGACTTTCCTTGAGCCTGCGCAAAAGCGATGTCTGCCGCGTTGGGATATGAGATGCCAATCGACAGGTGAAAGAGGCTCTCCGGGTTGCGCCGATCAATCACGTAGGAGCCCTCCGGCGTACGGCCGTCCCCCTCGAACTGCTTGTGACCTTCGGGCGCGAAGCCTAATCCGATGGGATAGGTCCGCAAGACGTCATCCACCCCGTCCAGAACCAGAAACCGCTGTGCCTTATACATGCGTAGCCGGGTCACTTCGGGTCCGTTGTAAGACCGGAACTTGCTGGCACAACCTGACAGGAAGGAGGCCAATCCGCCCATCAAAAAGGCGCGCCGTGGAAATCTGGTGTTTGTCACTGCTCGACGCCCCTTTTTGCGAGGTCTGTTGGTGCCAGAGGTTACTCTACCGAAGACGTCGGATCAATGACCGTGCGCCAGTGCTCCCTTCGCCATCTGCTCGCCCACCGGTTCACCGCCCGAAGGCCCGTCCTTGATCCGATGGCCGTTCAAAAGCCGCAGCGCATTGGCGACCACCAACAGGGAAACGCCTACATCCGCAGCGATGGCGCCCCACATCGAGGCCATCCCGAACGCGGTCAGCCCGACGAACAGCGCCTTTGTTGCCAGCGATATACCGATATTCTGGTGGATAATCGTCATTGTCCGCCGAGAGTGAGTAATCAGCCACGGCACTCGAGCCAGATCGTCGGTCATCAGTGCAATATCTGCCGTTTCGATCGCCGCATCCGATCCGACAGCCCCCATGGCAATGGCATAATGCGCGCGCGCCATTGCGGGCGCGTCGTTCACGCCGTCGCCGATCATCGCCACCATATCGTGGCATTCCACCAGTTCCTCGATGGCCTTCACCTTGTCTTCTGGCAAGAGTTCGGCGCGCACCTCGTCAATGCCGACCTCGGCCGCCACCGCACGTGCGGTGCGTTCGTTGTCGCCCGTCAACATCACGATTGTCTTCACACCCTGCGCGTGCAGACGCGCAACGATACCCTTTGCATCGGGGCGAATGCGGTCACGAAGCTCCAGCACGCCGGTCACGCCGGTCTCGTCACCCACGGCAACCAGGGTGCTGCCTGCCCCTTCGATCCGGTCCCGAAGATCCGCCGGAATGGCATTGCTGAAACCTTTCTCTTGGGCAAACCGATCTGATCCGAGCCAGATCGCGCGCCGGTCGGCGCGTCCTTCGAGCCCGCGCCCAGGCACGGTCCGCGTGTCCTCTGCGGCAGACACGGAAACACCATCGCTTTCTGCGCGCGCGAGGATGGCGCGTGCCAGCGGGTGCGAGGACCGCGCCTCCAGACTGGCTGCCAGCGTGATGATTTCGCGAGCGGAGGCTTCACCCAGCGGGTGAACCGCCGCCACCTCAGGCTCGCCCATGGTGATCGTTCCCGTCTTGTCCATCGCCAGCGCTGTGGTGCGCCCTGGCGCTTCGACATAAGCGCCGCCCTTGATGAGCACCCCTGCTCGCGCCGAAGCGGCCAGCGCTGCTACAATGGACACCGGCGTAGAAATGACCAGTGCGCAAGGACATGCGATGACAAGAAGGACCAGCGCATTGTAGAACCAATAGTCCCAGGCGCCGCCGAGCAAGAGTGGCGGCACCACCGCGATGGTGATCGCCACCGCCATCACGATGGGTGTATAAATGCGCGCGAATTTCGCCACCCATTGCTCGACCGGCGCGCGGCGGGCATGGGCATCACCGACCAGACGGATGATCTTGGCCAACACTGTGTCGGAAGCTGCCTTGGTCGCTCGTACCGTCAGTGTGCCTTCGCCGTTGATCGTGCCGGCATAGACCTCATCGCCCGGCTCCTTTGGCACGAGCGCGCTTTCTCCGGTAATGGGAGCCTGATCGACGGCTCCCGCCCCCTCCACCACTTCACCGTCGAGGGGGATGCGGTCGCCGCCGCGCACAATGAAGCGATCGTTCACGGCGACCTCTGCCGCAGGCACATCGGTTTCGCTGCCATCTGATCGGATCACCCGAGCTGTCGGCGGCGCCAGATCCAGCAAGGCCGATACCGCGTTGCGGGCCCGCCCCACACTCCAGCTCTCAAGGTAAAGCGAAAGTGAGAAGAAAAACGCAACCGTCGCGGCCTCGAAGAATTCGCCCAGCCCGATGGCACCCGCCACTGCGACCACCATCAACAAGTTCATGTCAGGGGAAAACCGTCGCGCGGAAGACCAAGCCTTGGGCGCGACCAGCCAGACCCCGAAGAGAATTGCCACCGCGAATAACCCTGCTTCCGCGAGTGGCATCGGCATTTCTCCGTGCCCTGCGAATAGCCCGAGCGCACCACCCATGCCGGTTTCGACGATGTGGTAGAGAAAACCTGCCACCCAGAAGCCGCCGCTGAGCGCGGTAAACCGCTTTTGACGTGCCAGATGCGCGGCCTGATTCTCTGCTGCGTTGTCGGCGTCCCACGGTTTTGCGCTCATGCCGGTACTCGCGACCAGTTGCGAAATCTCGTTGTCCGAAATCCCGACTGCGGTATCCAGAATTGTCATCCGCCCATTGATGACATCGAACGCCAGATGCTCAGTCCCGCCGACTTTTGGACCGACCACCCTATTCAGGATTGCCACCTCTTCGGCACAATCCAGACCGGAAACTTGAAAACTTCGCCCATTCGACGGGATGGATTCTGCCGGTCCCGTGTTGGCTCCAGCACCGCAGCACGCAGCACCATCTCCATGAGAGTAGCGAGCTACGCTCGCATGTTTGTGATCATCAACATGATCGTGACTGCAGTCAGAGCTGTGCTTGTGGTCGTGGCGGTGGCCATTGGAAGACATGGGATTGACCTCGGGATTCGTTCATTCCACATTGAGATAGCCCCTACAGTAACTAGAGCTTCAAGAGCTAAAACAGAAACTTGGTCAAGTAAGGACACCGATCTGCGGAACCTTGAAACGCGTTGCCAAGTCTGTGGACGCGGCTGACCTGCCAAAAAGTGAGATAGATATGCTTCAAAAATATGCGGTGATCATGGTTGCAACATTGGCCCTGGCTGGCTGTGCGGTACCTCCGAAGGAAGACAACGATCCATTCAGGGTCGGGAATATTCCAGAATCTGTCGCAGCCCTCGCTGCACCCGACCAGGATCTCAACACGGCACGGCTACGTCCCGAAGATAATTGCTATTGGTATGCGCATAGTGGGCCTGTGGAAACGACCTTGGTCCCGTTGCGATCGGCAGGCGGCAATCCCATCTGCGTCGCGCGCCAATCCTGATTGACGCGTCCAAGCGTCGGATTGACGGCGCGGCTTGGGTCAACTCTGCGGAGTCACGCTGTCCTCGGCCGAATATAGGAACGCCATCGAGCCAATCTCCACATTCGGATACAGATCGTTTATGTGCGCCATGACCATCCGGACGCAACCGGAACTTGCTCGGCCGCCGATGCTTCGCGGCTGTGGTGTACCATGGATGCGCAGATAGGTGTCTCGGTCCCCGACAAAGAGATAAAGCGCCCGTGACCCGAGCGCGTTCTCAGGTCCGGGTTCCATACCGTCAGCGATATCGGCGTAGAGCTCCGGGTCGCGGTCAATCATGTTCTGTGTTGGCTGCCAATGCGGCCACCTGACCTTGCGCTTGATCGTGTAGACACCCGGCTCATAAAGTTTGCCACGAGCAATCGCTACGCCATAGCGCATCGCCGTTCCGCCTTCCTCGATATGGTAAAGATAGCGCGCAACAGCATCGACATGGATGTCACCGGCCACAAGACCATCTTTAGCTACAACCCGCTGCGGCAGAAAGCGCGGATGCAGGCCCCACGGGTTTGATGTGGCTGGATTATAGCCCGGCGGTGTAACCTGTGCATCCCAAGCAGCCTTTTCCGCTTCAGTGGGCCAGGTGTCAGCGAGGAGCGGACTCGAGATAGACGCCGAGAACAATGCGGTAGTCGTCTGGATGAAGTGTCGTCTTGTCAGCATGTATCGTGCTCCGCGCAGTTTCTATTTCGGTGTCGGATCTGTCAGATCGATTTGCTCCACGCTAAAACGTCTAGCAACTAGAGGTTCAAGGGTTAAATTTTCACTTAACCGCGAGAAGCAGAGGGTTGAATAGCGATTTCAATGCTAGACGTTCACGCGCCAACTGGGTCAGCAAAGGGCTAAATCCAAAAAGGCTTCTCTACTATATCGTTGCACGCCACATCCGATAGCGCCCCTGCCCGGTCACCTCACGGATCAGACCCCGCGCTTCCAACCAGCCAAGGTTGCGCTGGACGGCGGCGCGGCTGGCGCCAGTCAAGATTTCGGTCATCGGTGCAGAGACGAGTGGCCACTCGGTCAGTAAGGCGCGGAGAGCAGGTGGCGTCTTGCCCGAGAGCGGTGCCATTTCGGCGTCTGCGCGCATAGCCCATGCCTCTATGTCGTCTAGGTGCCGCATCGCGCTCAAGGATGCTGTCATCATCCCATCGAGCCAACGCGCCAGACGGTCAGCGGGTGGGCCGCCAGCGCGCAGCCCCCCTGATCCGCCCATGGCCAGAGGTGCAAAGACTGCCCCCCTTCCCTCACCGGCCGCAATCCTTGCGGCTGTGACTGCCGCCTCCATCCCGTCTCCGTGCTGTCCAAGACCAGCGAGGTTCCAGAGGTGGAAACCCATGCAGGCGCGGCTGATCGGATGCAGATCGACAGCTCGCGCCATCAGATCCAGCCAGCCGCTCGCACGATTCATGAAAGGTTCGGCATCATCACCAAGGTTCTCGGGGTCGCGGCGGTCGAGAAAGGCGGAAAGGTCCACCTCGGGCCCCGGCCCGCCGCTCAAACGGCGAACTGCCCATCCGACACGCGCGAGTGCTGCGGTGTCCTCCTGAACGCCTGACAGGCGCATGGATATCCAAAGAGCAAGGCGATCCGGGACGATACGATCACCCACAAACCAGCTGAGGTCAGCTGCCTCGATCAGGGCAAGCCTGTGTCGCCATCCTTCGGGGCCGCGCTTCAGGCGGTCGTCCAGCGCGCCGACGCGACCAGCTACACTGGCAAGACGCGCGGCGAGACCCGCCTCTGCTTTCCGCCATTCATCAAGGACTTCGGTTTCGCGCGGTTCGGCCCGTGGTCCGGGCGGCAGATAATCCGGCTCCTCTTCCATGGGACCGGGCAAGAACCAAAGATCGTCCTCGGACGACTGTTCCACCCCCTCAGCATCGAGAAAGAGAGCGTCCGATTCATCATGAAAGGCAGGCGCTTGAGGCTTCATATGTGCAAAATACTGGATTTTTGCATTTTACCCAAGGGTTTTGTCAGAGTGGACCCACGCTTCTTAGATAGCACGCGCGGGCGATGGTCGGCGAGGGCTCTCTGATCGCGCTCAGCGCAAGGAAACCAAGGGTTTTTGGACGAGCACGACGAGCGAGCACTTACTTGCTTTCGTTTACAAACGGTCGTTTAGTAACGGCATATGAAATTGCAATCGGCCCCGTTTTCATGCCCCTGATAGGCTATGCCCGCGTTTCCACGGAGGATCAGACCCCCCTGCCCCAGTCTGAGGCGTTGCAATCTGCGGGCTGTGCCGAGATCTTTGAAGAGCACGCCTCAGGCGGCAATCGCGCGCGTCCTGTACTCGCGCGTTTGCTCGAACGCGTCCAGAGCGGCGATACGCTGGTCGTTGTGCGGATCGACCGGCTTGCGCGGTCTCTGTCGCACTTGTTGGAGGTGATCGAACGGCTGGAGGCCAAGGGGGCTTTCTTCCGCTCGCTCCAAGACCCGATCGACACATCCTCACCACAGGGCAAGTTCACGCTGCAGGTTCTGGGCGCCGCGGCCGAGTTCGAACGCGCTCTGATCCGCGAGCGCACAAAGGCCGGGCTTGCCTCTGCGCGCGCCAAAGGGCGCGTTGGTGGCAATCCTGGGCTTCGCACCAAAGACCCCGCCGCGCTGCGCAAGGTGCGGCTGGCACGACAGGACGGCTACATGGAGCGCCTCAACGAAACCGCGCAGGATTGGGTGCCGCATGTCCGCCGCCTGCGGCCAGATATGGCCTGGGAAGACGTGCTGCGGATTATCAATGGCCCCCTGCCCCACGACCGGCACTGGACCCAAAGCCGCCTACTCCGTGCTGTGAAAGCCTATGTCCGCGACGGGTTCCTGCCCGCTGAAGTGCTGGCCCGCGCCAGACGCCGGGATACTGACGACCGCGTGCCGGCGATTATAGCTGCGATCAAGGGTGCCGATCCTGACATAACGCTGCAGGCGATCTGCGAGCGGCTGGAATCCATGCGTGAGCGCACGCCTCGTGGACGGACCAGCTGGCAGCCTTCTTCCGTGAGGATGCTGCTGGAACGTGCGGAAAAGCTAGGATTGTTGGAGTAGTTTAGAGAGCAACGTTATCCCATAGCCAATGAGATATCGCTCACCCCGTTCGCGAGCTCAGCAATCTGCAGGCTTCATTGACCGTATCTTCGAAAGGAGCGTCAAAGGGATATCACCTTGCACCACAGATCAAGCGCCTCGCAGCAGATCCTGCACGACCGAAGGCTTCTTTGCGATCAAGGCCAGCAGGACTTGAGCAGGGCCCGTCGGGTGTCGACGCCCATGTTCCCAGTTCAAGAGCGTGCCCTTTGCTACTCCTATGCTTCGGGCGAATTCAGCCTGTGAGAGACCAGTTTTTTGGCGAACTTCGGCCACATCGACATCGACAACGGGTACCTCATGGACCTTGGCGGCCGTCATGTTTCCATCTGCGAATGCCAAGGCCTCTTCCAGGCCTTTCGACACCGATTCATATGCAGTCATGTTGCGTCTCCATACCTTGCGACAAGCGCTTTGCTCATTTCGACTGCCGCGGCTTGTTCAGCCTTGGACAGGTTGGCCTTTTCGTTCTTGGCAAAGACCGTGATCAAAAAGATCGGCATATGGTTCCCGCCAAATACATACAACGTCCTGAAACCGCCGCTCTTGCCGCCCCCAACTCTTGGGATGCGAATCTTGCGAAGCCCACCGCCGAGAGAAACCCCATCATCAGGATTGCCGGCAATGTAGTTGATTGCAGCCTCGCGCTCTTGCTCCGACATGATTGCTTTGGCGCGCCTTTGGAATTCAGGCAGTTCCACCACCGTCTGCAATCGTGTCATTCTAAGTTACCATTTATGCTTCGCTGACGTATAAGTCAATGGCACACGAACCGCGGTTAGCGCAACCCAATTTGTGCCACTCTTGGATATTGCCCAACTGACAGCGTTCCGACCAGATGCTTGAGGCAAGTGTAGATCGCAGCTCGAGAGCGTCGAGTGGCTTGGTCTTTCGGAAAATAGCCATGTCATGACGTGCCAGAAGAAAGGATGCGGTGTCCTCCCGGCTGAACCCTGCACTCTTCCGACACTTAACTACCCCTGCGTTCAGCACCTGGACACTGGTCCGGGACCCCTACCCTTGTATCTTCTCGGCCCGATCCGCCTTTGGATCGTCTGCAATTAGGTAGAAAACGGCATTCGCATCTGCGAACTCAGCGTTCATGCACCGCGTCGCGACACATACGCGTCTCCTTGGGCAGCTTGCCCCGAAACCGCTTCAGTGCTTTGAGGATTTCATCCACGCGAGGCTTACGCCGAACACGCACAGGACCATCGTCTTTGACGAGGTCGATCTCATCACCTTCCTTCAAGCCGAGTTCAAGCACAAGTTCGGCGGGCAAACGGACAGCTAGATAACTCCCCCATTTAACGACTTGCATCTTGTCCTCTCAAGGCATGGATAAAACAACGTTCAGTGTACATCCATCTCGCTCCACAAGCAAAGCCATCGCCCAGCAGGTGCGGCGACGGAAATGCGCCGATGCGCCATCGCAACGGAACCTGTTGTCGTCCAAAAAAATTGAAGAATCATTCGGTTCGTACTGATTCAGCGGTACCATCAATCAATAATGCCTAGTCTGTTTCTCGGCGGGTAACGTTCCCTTTTTTCGAAGAGGCACTCCATTAGATCGAGTTTTTCATTATCAATTTCAATATCTTAACCAAGATCCGACAGCTTGATTGAAATTGGTGCTGTGGATAACTTTTGCACTACATCTAGATTCTTCTTGCCGGACTCGCTGGATCGTGGCATTCCCATTCTGACGGCAAATTGCGTCAGACACGTTGTGCGTCGTCAAAATGATCAAGAGCCTTAACAGAGGCCAAGAGCGGGCGGCAGGATATGGATGATCGTAACGTTGGATATGCGCAAGGCATAGGCTCTTCTGACATCGGCACGTTTGCCGACAATCTGGCCGAGTCCTTGGATCGGCAGATGAAGATCGCCTTCGAACCCGAAGAGCGTAAAGCCTTGCGGCGTTTCAGCTCGACCGAAGTCGCCGGTCTCCTGCGCGTAAGCACGTCTAACCTGCGCAACCGGCACAAGGACGGTAGCTTCCCGGAAGTGCATACTGATAACCGCGGGCACCGGTTCTACACAGCCCAAGAAGTGGACGAATTGCGCAATATCTTGGAGCGCACGGGAAAGAATGCCGAATCTTATCGGCCAGGTCGACGCGATGGCGACCGACTTCAGGTGCTATCTGTCGTCAATTTCAAAGGTGGTTCGTCAAAAACAACAGCGACGATACATCTTGCACAGCGGTACGCCTTGCGCGGCTACCGTGTTTTGGTCTTGGATCTCGATCCGCAAGCAAGTTTGACCACATTTTTCGGCTTTCGGCCCGAACTCGAGTTCGCCGAAGGCGGAACAATCTATGATGCTCTGAGATATGAGGATCAGGTTCCGCTCTCTGACGTGATCCAAAAGACCTACTTTCACAAGCTCGACATGGTTCCGGCCGGCTTGATGCTCTCGGAGTACGAAACCGAGACAGCAAACGCGCTCGGCCGTCGGATGCAGCCCATTTTTGCGGAGCGCCTCGCCTTGGCACTCGAGGAGGTAGAGGCAAATTACGACATCGTACTGATCGACTGCCCTCCTCAACTCGGCTTTCTGACTCTCACGGCATTGGCGGCCTCTACAGGGCTCCTGGTGACGGTCGTGCCAGGCATGCTAGATATCGCTTCCATGAGCCAATTCCTGAAACTTGCGTCAGAAACGGTAAAGGCCGTTGAAGAAGCGATTGGACGCCGTGTGACATGGGATTTCGTCAAATTCCTGATCACAAGATATGAGCCGTCAGATGGGCCACAGACCCAAATGGCTGGCTACCTGAGATCAATTCTCGCCGGCCAGGTCATGACTGAACCCATGCTGAAGTCTACCGCAATCTCTGACGCCGGAATGACCCAGCAGACCGTCTATGAAGTTGATCCCGGCCAGTTCATCAGGAAAACGATTGATCGCGCTCTGACCAGCGTGAACGGCGTTGCCGATGAACTGGAGCAGACGATCCAAATGGCATGGGGACGTCGCTGATGGCCAGAAACATTTTCAACCAACCTCCGAAGGACGAAAAAGAGAGCGCGGCTCCCTCCCCTACCCTGCAAAAAACTGCAAAGCTGCCCGGCTCTGTTGGCGGTTTGCGGGACTCCTTGCGCGAAATCACGGCCAATTCGATCCGGGACATCGAACCCGATCAGATTGACATGGATGGCCTTCGCGATCGGTTGGTGCTGGAAGATACGAGTATCGACGAGCTTGCCGAGAGCATTCGCAAGCATGGCCAACAAGTGCCGATCATGGTCCGCCCATCGGGCCAACCCGACAGATACCGCATCATCTACGGCCGCCGTAGACTGGCAGCGATCCGCAAGATCGGAGGAACGGTCAAGGCAATCGTTCGCACATTGGACGACGACGCCTCGCTTATCGCACAGGGTCAAGAGAACAACCTTCGACTTGATCCGTCTTTCATCGAAAAATCTTTGTTTATCAGGGAGATGCAGGAAATTGGGTACAAACCCGGCGTCATTCAGGATGCTTTGGGGTTAACCCGGCAAGGCGTGTCCAACCACCGGGTCGTTATCGATCAACTGCCTGATGGGCTTGTTCAGCTTATCGGGCCGGCACATGGCATCGGAAGACGGCAGTGGGGTGATTTAGCGGCCCTATCGGGAAAGGTAGACTTGGTGAATTCGGCCAAAGAGGTGATCGCCGCCCTGCCCGACGACACTCCAAGCCCCGAGAGATTTCAGGCGGTCTATTCTGCTTGCTCGCACAAGGCGCGTGCAGACAAAAAACCGACCAGTCGCGGCGTGACGTCCGTCGTCAAGAATGAGAGCGGCAACACTGTCGGAACGCTGACAGTCGATCAGAAAGCGATCGCCATCAAGATCGCCAAAAAGGACAACCCGGAATTCGGCCAGTGGCTCGAGGAGCGTGCAGAAGCCGCGCTTTTGCAACTCTTCGATACTTGGCGGAATGAGAGCGGCTCTGGGTCTTAACCCAAGCCACATAGAGGAACCCGAGCAAAGGAGAAAAGCGAAGACCAGAAAGAAAAGAGCCCCCCAAAGTTTCCCCTGGAGAGCCCTCATCATTCGATTTGCACCCATGATGTAGCAACCTCCAGCAAACCGGTCAAGAGTCACCGATTCGGTGAACCGATTTTTATTGCCTTTTCCCAGATAAAATCTTGGGAGGAGACAGGGAAGCTGTGGGCCAAACGGTCATCGTGATCAAATCATGGCATTTACAAAACTATCAATCGAGGCTGCTGGTGCAGATGCATCATGCGGCTCAACTCCCGCATCTGAAATCGATATCTGGACCATCTTCCGGGCCCTGAGAGACGCGCGCAGCGTGTTCGGGCTTCGCCCTGGCCACATCCAGACCCTTCAAGCAATGCTCAGCTTTTTGAAACCTGGCCACGG
The DNA here is from genome assembly GCF_008369105.1 of Aquicoccus porphyridii. Lineage (GTDB taxonomy): Bacteria > Pseudomonadota > Alphaproteobacteria > Rhodobacterales > Rhodobacteraceae > Aquicoccus > Aquicoccus porphyridii. The sequence continues at coordinate 67,320 of NZ_VINQ01000018.1, forward strand.
CGAAACGGTTTTTGCGTCGAACAATTCAATCTGCCAACGAGTTGGCGGCATCGACGAACGGACACTTCGCAGGCACATCAACCGCTTCGTCGAACTCGGATTCATCAAGCGCAATGACAGCTCGAACCGAAAGCGCTACCGCGTTCGCTCATCCGGCGGGGAGTGCATCAGTTATGGATTGTCGCTTGCACCCCTGCTCCAACGTGCGAGCGAGCTTATCACCATCGCGCAAGAAATGGAGAATAACCGGCGGGATCGGATATTTGTCCGCAAACAGATCCTCACAAAGCTCGCCCATTTGGAAGAGCATGATCCCAACAACACATTCATCAACCACGCACGAAAAACTCTACGCAGGAAGCTAAGCCTCCCCGAATACCGCGCACTGCTCTCCGACACGGACGCAGAATGCCAGAGTTTATCCACCCCGAATGATCCACCAGAAACAATGCAACTGCCCGCCAATGACGGACAATCTGCCCGGCATCAATCTAAGTCTGACGAAGAAAAAAAAGATTTAGATAGCAACGTAGGCAAAGAAGTACTTAAACCAGAATTACTAACTTCGGTCTGTGACCAGGCGACCGCATTTGCCACAGAAAAGCTTCGAGATTGGATGGACATCGAGGCTCACGCTCGAAATCTTGCTCCAATGATGGGAATACACCCAGAAACGTTCGAGAAAGCAAAAAAGACTGTAGGAACGCAGAAAGCATCATGCGCGATTTTCATCATGCTACAGCTAGGACAACGCATCAGGGATTTTGGAGCCTACTTTCACAGTATCACTCTGGGCCAACGTCAAACCCAATTTGATCCGGTCTCTCTAATTAAGCGCCTGTCCAAAACGAACAAGAGTCTCGCCTAGTGTCCACCGCGGTGGACGTCTGACCGGGAACCACGCTCATGACAGCTCCTTCTCTCCGATCACCACAAAGAGGTCACCCCGAGACCGGCCCAAGCGATGATGTACGATCGTTCAGCTAACCTCGGAACAGAAGATGTCCACCGCGGTGGACAAATTGGAGACCAAGCGGACATAGTGGTTCCAGCCGCCAATCGTTGCAGGATACAATCAGTTTTCTCTCGTTGTAATTCTAGCGCTCCACCGGCAGGTCACCATCTCCAAAGAGGTTTGGAAAGAGCCGCTCTCGATAATCTAACGGAAACGCCAACCGCACCGGAGTCTTCGGAGATGCGGAGGTCAGGTATCCGGCGGCCGTGAGTTTGCTCAACGTATTGCGTGCCGTACGCTCGGACGTCTTGAGCACAATCTGCGCGTCACCACGTTCCAGTGCTCCATGCCGAAGAACGGCCGAAATCAAATCGGGTGCGCGTTTGTCATCGATGGTATCCGCAACAAGACGACGATAGCGCTGGTCCAGTCCGCCGAGATCGAACAGCTTTGCCGAGAACGTGATCTGGTCGAGCGTCACCTTTAGGAACCATTCACTGAACGTCCTCAGTGCCGCTTCTGACAGGTTCCCCCGTCCATCGCGGTCTCCGCGGCGAGGACTGTCGGCCAGATCCATCATCCGTTTGTACTCACCCCAATCCGTCAGCCCGCGGGCCAGCCCACGCGAAACGGACCAGAGTCCCTGGCCACCGATCCCTGCTGTGAGGGCCATGGCATGAGACATCAGTCTGCTGACACGGCCGTTGCCATCCGGGAAAGGGTGGATGTAGTTCAGCCGGTGATGTGCAGGCGCGATCGCGATGATCCTTCCGCTCGAAGATCGCGCCGCAATCTGAAATCGTTTGTCAAAATGATCCATGAATGCCGCGACACGCGACGAAGAGGGAGGTAAGTGGCGTCCGACCGCAACTTCCCGATTGTCATCCTGGCGCATGCGTCCCGGAACGATGGGTTCTTGTGTGCCGTCGGGATGTTCGATGACCCGAAACTCATTCGGCATCTCGTCGTAGAAGCTCTTATGGACCCAAGTCAGGAATTCGACGGATGTGGGGCGGGGCAGGGTGCCCTTGCGATGCATCTCGTCGATGGCCCGTTGAACGATGACGTGCGCCCGGGCCTCAAGGGCGAGGGGACGGGTTTCTTCCTCAAGCTCGGCACCAGCCAGCGCCCTTTCGATATCGCGGGGGCGCGTGTTGTGTCCTTCGATCAGGTTGGAGTAATAGCAGTTCATCACACGGACGAGATCGGCAAGCTCAGCTGCGCTGTCAGGATGCAACCCTTGTCCCAGCCCGGTGGCTTCCCTCTGGATGTCGACCGAAAGGTCTGCCAGTTCTGTAGGAATATGCTCCTCGAAGAAGCAGGGTTCGATCCTGGCGGGTGTTTCCAGCATTTTGCCGATCTTCCATGTTTGCAAAGTATTTGAAAAATAAACACATTTCGTACTTTCAAGCAAGGTTTTGCCGATATGCGTTGCCGATCTTGCCTGCCGATCTGGAATTGCTGCATGAAATCAATGGCTTCGGCAGAAGGGCCGGGCTTTTCGGTTTTGTTGTGTGCCCAAAGGGGCCGGAAAAAGAGAAAGTGTTCTTCGGGTTTTGTGACTGACGGATGAGGGCCTTTGGGGTCCCTCAGATGGGTCCGGGCCGGGTTCCGGTCTGCCGTTCCGGATGAAGGGCATTCCTATGCAATCAGGTGTCTTGCGCGTGCTCCGCGCAACCGCCGCCTCCTGGTGGCGGCATAGAGAGCTGCGCCGAACTGGCCAGAGGGCGCTGGCACAGCGGCTCGAACGCCAGACCGTCCTGCGTGATCTCGGCTATCTGAAGCAGGCGGCGTCATTGCCAAACGCGCATGTGATCTGCGGGGAGGGTGGGACATTCCTCCATCTCGGTTGGACCACCGTGTCGACCTTCGCGCCGATCGAGCGCTTTCCCTTGGCCACTCTTGCGGTCGCACGTGGCACGCCGTTCATCGATATCCAACTCGTCACCGATGTCATCGCCTTCGCGAACCTGCCGCGGGTGACGCGGGACGGATCGGTCGACCCTGACTCTTCGGGTCCCGGCAAGTCCGTGTCGCTGACCACCTACATCGACATGGTCGAAGCCCTCGGTGGCAGGATCGCCAACGATCCGCGCCCCTGTCGGTCAACCTAGTCACCACTCCCTCTCACCAAAACTCGAAAAGGAGGCCAGCCATGGCCCGATCCCGTACGCCCAAATTCGATGCCTCAGAGGTCATCACAAACGAAATCATCCGTATCATTGAGCGCGGCGTCCTGCCCTGGCGAAAGCCCTGGACCGCAGGCGGCAGCTCTCGCCCCCTGCGCGTGGGGGGTGAGCCCTACCAGGGGGTCAACAACTTCCTGCTGACGATGCGCACCGTGATGGCGGGCCACAGCTCGCCCTTCTGGATGACGCTGCCTCAGGCCAATGCCTTGGACGCGAAGGTGCGCAAAGGCGAGAAGTCCTCTGTCGTTGTCTACTACGGCCAAAGCCGGAAAGACGCCGATGGCGAGGACGACCGTAGCAGCGGGGATGATCACTCCGAGGAAGCCCGCATCTTCCGCTTCCAGAAATCCTACCGCGTGTTCAATGCCTGCCAGATCGAGGGCTTGCCCGACAGTTTCTACCCTGACCCGGAGCCCGTGCCCGAGCATCCGCCGTCCGAGCCCATCCCGCACATGCAAGCGTTTTTCGATGCCATCGACATCACAACCGTCTTCACGGGCACGGAGGCGTACTATTTGCCCCCCGTGGACAAGGTCTACATGCCGTCCATCACGCGGTTTCAGGACCCGCGCAATTTCTACGGGGTCTGGGCCCATGAGCTGGCCCATGCCACAAAAGCCCCCCATCGGCTGAACCGCGATTTCGGGTTCTCGAAGTTTGGCAACACGTCCTATGCTCGCGAGGAGATCGTCGCGGAATTGACCTCGGTGTTCCTGGGTCAGACGCTGGGCTTTACCGCGCATACGCTCGAGATGAATGCCGCCTACCTCCACAACTGGTTGCGCGTTCTTCGGTCGGACAAGGGCGCAATCTTCCGGCACGCCGCGGACGCGCAGCGGGCCTGCGACTATCTGATCGCCAGATCGGAGGCGTGCAGGGCAGGGGAGGGCGCTGAGGCAGCATGACCTATGCTCTTCCGCAACGCAGAAAATGGCAGCTTCGAGCCCTCTTTACCGATTTTCTGCATTGCCGCGAATGTCCGCAATCGGAAAACTGAAAGTAGCAGTTGCAATTTCCGACTTCGAGTGAACCTAGGTTAAAGGTTATGAAATGTGCCGAATGAACCGAACACCTGAGGAGCGGCTTAAATCTTAATAAGGGAAACAAGGAAATCGTGCCCCGAAATTCCAGCCCAAAGCGGAGCAATAGACTAAATTCTGAGAGCGTTTCTCGATCGGTAGGTAGAGCGGTCAATTAGGTTAACAGAAATACCTTGAATGACTGACACGCTGCCAGAGCAAGGTTTTCAATTGGAATTCATGGAATAGCTACAAAGCTTGAACTGACGAGGTCTGCGATGCGGCCTTTGCATGTATTTGCAAAGGCCGCCTTTCGAAGTATTTAGAAGAAGCCCAACTTATTGGGGCTATAACTCACCAACAAGTTCTTGGTTTGCTGGTAGTGGTCCAGCATCATCTTGTGGTTTTCACGGCCAATGCCCGATTGCTTATAGCCGCCAAACGCTGCGTGGGCTGGATAGGCGTGATAGTTGTTCACCCACACGCGGCCAGCCTCGATGGCACGCCCAAAGCGGTAGCAGGTGTTCATGTCACGCGACCAAACGCCAGCGCCGAGGCCATACATCGTGTCGTTCGCGATTTCCAAAGCTTCGGCTTCATCCTTGAACGTCGTTACCGACACGACGGGCCCAAAAATTTCCTCTTGGAAAACCCGCATCTTGTTGTGACCCTTGAGGATCGTCGGTTGGATGTAGTTCCCGCCTGACAATTCACCGTTGAACCGCGCTGAACCACCACCAGCCAGCACTTCGGCGCCTTCTTCGCGACCGATCGTGAAATAGCCCATGATCTTGTCGTGTTGGGCCTTGCTGACTTGTGCACCGACCATGGTCTCGGGGTCGCGAGGGTCGCCGTGCTTGATCGCAGCGACGCGTTTGATGCAGCGCGCGATGAACTCTTCGTAGATGTCCTCTTGGATCAGCGCACGTGAAGGGCAGGTGCAGACTTCGCCTTGGTTGAAGGCGAACAGAACGAAGCCTTCGACGGCCTTGTCCAAGAACGCATCATCCTTTGCCATCACGTCAGAAAAGAAGATGTTTGGCGACTTGCCACCCAGTTCAAGCGTGACGGGGATCAGGTTCTTGGTCGCCGCTTCCATGATTTTGCGTCCCGTGACGGTGGACCCAGTGAAGGCGATTTTTGCAATGCGCGAGGAACTGGCAAGTGCTGCGCCGACTTCTCCGCCAAAGCCGTTGACGATATTTAATGTGCCGGCTGGCAACAAATCGTTGATTAGTTCTGCAAAGACCATGATCGCGGCAGGCGTTTGTTCGGCTGGTTTCATTACGACGCAGTTGCCCGCAGCCAAAGCAGGGGCCAGTTTCCATGCCGCCATCAGCAAAGAAAAGTTCCAAGGAATGATCTGGCCGACAACGCCCAAGGGCTCGTGGTAGTGATAGGCGACGGTGTCGTTGTCGATCTCGCTCATGTTGCCTTCTTGCGCGCGCAAAACACCTGCAAAATAGCGGAAGTGGTCGGCGCAAAGTGGCACGTCTGCGTTCATCGTTTCGCGGATCGGCTTGCCGTTGTCCCATGTTTCGGCAGTGGCCAAGAGTTCTAGGTTCTCTTCGATCCGGTCCGCAATTTTAAGCAAAATATTCGCGCGATGCGTGGCAGATGTTTTGCCCCAAGCGTCTTTGGCAGCGTGGGCTGCATCAAGTGCGAGCTCAATATCCGCCGCGTCAGAGCGGGCGCATTCGTTGATCAAGCCACCGGTAATGGGCGTCACGTTTTCGAAGTATTTGCCATTGACGGGTGGCACAAACGCGCCGCCGATATAGTTGTCGTAGCGCAGCTTAAACGGCGACACATATGTGCCTGCCTCGGTGTGGGTCATATCGTTCATTTGAAATCCTCCATTGTTATCCGGCTTCTCCTCCCGGATTACAAAGAGTGTGACTTGCGTCGTGCGCCACGTCTTGTGGCAGGAAGGTGTCGCGGGATTAAAGGTGTCTCACCAATGAGACAGTTTCCCCTAACTATCTTCAAGTCCAAGCCGCTTCATCCGCCGATAAAGCGTCGCACGACCGATCCCAAGCTGGCGCGCGGCCTGCGATACGTTGTTTCCGGCCCGTGCCAACGCACGAATCACAGCGGCCTTTTCGGCCTTCTCAAATCCTGTAGGGCCATCTTCACGTCCCAGTATGTCTGTTGCAGGGCGCGCGACTAAATCACCCGTCCGTTGCAGCCCAAAGACACGGCGGGCCTCGCGGGTGGCCCCTATCACCAAATCACTTTCGTCAATGGCAAGTAGCGTTGAGGCGTCGTCGCTCTCGGCCACAATGATCCGCGCGGATGAAAAGGCGGCCCTGAAATTCGCGGCTTCAATCGCGCGTGCGGTTTGGGCCACTTGGGCCGCGATCAGGCGATTGAAGGCCTCCGTTTGATCTGCACGCGCGGATGATAAATCAAGCGCCGCCACAAGTTGACCGTTGCTGCCGTAGATCGGCGCGTCGATGCAACTCATGCCTGTGTTGCGCGTATAGAAATGCTCGTCTTGATGAATGATTACATGACGTTGCTCGGTCAGACAGGTCCCAATGCCGTTCGTGCCTTCTTTCTGTTCACTCCAGTCGGCACCGGTTGTGAGGCCCCAACCTTCAAATGCCATAGCGTCAGCATCAGAGAGACGTTGATCTAGGATGATGCCATCTGTATCGGTCAGGAAAACCGCGCAACCCGATTGCCCGACCAGAGAGAAAAGCGCGTCCAAACGCGGGCTCGCGACGGTCATGAATTTTTCGAGCGTCTCCATCCTGAATTGCAGACTTTTTTGCTCTATTCGGTCAGGTGCCCGATGCTCATCAGGGTCCAGTCCATGCTTAATGACAGAACGGTGCCAACTCGCAGCAACCCGCGACTTTGCCGCAGCCGATGTCGACTGCGTTGCCTCCATCACAATATCAGCATGCGATGCCTTTGGTGTCATTTTGCTCTCCCTACAGCATCATTAAGACGCGCTGGTCTCGGTTTGTCGACTACTGTCCTAACCTTCACTGCCAGTGGGGCTCATTGCGCCAAGAAATTTTGACGCCCTCCTTTTTCAAATTCTTGGGCTGTTCTGTCGTTGGGATGAAGTCCTGCCGATTGAAATGGTTCCCCGAAGGGGGGACTTTAAATGGACCAAAAGGGAAAGTGACTTTCGACTCGGAGGCCCAGTTCCCACCCGAGGTGCTTTCTCTAAATATGCCCCCATTAAATGCGGCCATTGATCTTCGCGGAGTTAAAGTCAGCTTCGTCCGCAGAGCGGACTATTGGAACTGTTTGGTTCGGGCAGGTTTGGACCGGGTTCCTCCGCCAAGCGGAAAAGAAAAAGCGCGCGTTGAGAAGGGTGTTTCAACTTCTCAAAGGAGATTCCCTTGTCCATGACCGTTCAACCCCAGCCAGACCGTCCGGATCCGAGTGTGATCGCGGCGCAAAATGACGCGTTTCGCAAGCTCGCGTGCCTTGGAGTGCCGCCCGCGCAGCCCATCCAAGGCCGCATGCATGTCACCCGCTCGCTCATGGAGGCCGGCGATGGCTTCCTGGCCGAGGCGGTGAAGGCCACCGGTGCGTTTGATACATTCGAGCCTGAGAATGATCCCGAAGGATGGCACGATTTCGGGGCGGTCGAGATCCGGGGCGAGACCGTGTTCTGGAAGATTGATCTCTATGAAGCAGACTCGGATTTCCGCTACGGGGCCGAGATCCCGGACAATCCTGCCACCACCATGCGCGTGCTGACCATCATGCTGGCGCGCGACTGGTAGGGCAGGAGGGCTTCCCAAAGTGTCGATCTGAAAACTCAAGGCCCACTGACCCCTCAAAGGGAAAGTGGGCCTTTTGTCGTGGTGATCCCTGAAGCCGGGGATTGGTTACGCGCGTGAAGGCGCGGGCCACACCTCACCCACCTGGAAGGATATCCCATGACCACAAGCTTTGCCCCTCTCACCGTCGCCATCGGCGATCTGGTCCCGCATCCCGCCAATGTGCGCAGCAACTCGCCGGAAACTTATGATCCCGAGAACATAGCGCATCTGAAGGCCAGCATCGCTGTGCTGGGCCTGCTCCAGCCGCTCCTGGTCCAGAAGCTTGACGGCAAATATGCTGTCCTCGCCGGTGGCCGGCGCCATGCCGCGCTTAAGGAACTGATCGCCGACAAGGCCACCAAGGGGTTTACCGCGAAAACCAAGGTCGACTGCCGCCTTGTCCCTGAGGACTTCGATGCGACCACGGCGCTGTCGCTCGCCGAGAACATCACCCAGGCGCCGATGAATGCCATCGACGAGTTCGAGGCTTTCGCGCGGATGATGGAGGTCGACGGCCAGACGCCCGAGACGATCGCAAAGACCTTCGGCACCACGGTGGCCGCCGTGAAAGGCCGGTTGCGCTATGGCCTTATCCACCCCGACATCCGCGCCGCGGCCCGGGGCAAGGTGATCACGCTCGACACGATGAAGGCCTTCGCCGAGCATCCGAGCCAGGAGGCGCAGCGCGAGGTTTTCGAGGCGCTCACGAAGGACGGCGGCTATCTGCAGGCCTATACCGTCCGTCAGGCCCTCAAATCCCGCGGCGTGCAGGTCAGCGATGATATCGGGGCTTTCGTGCGCGAAGACTACGAGGCGCGTGGCGGTGCCGTCGCGGCTGACCTTCTGGAAGAGCATTCCGTGCTTGAGGATGCGGCGCTGGTCGAAACCATCCTGCTCGAGAAGCTCGGTGCCGCCGCCGAAGGGGCTCGCATAAAGCTGGGCTTTGCCTGGGCCGATGCGATGGTCCGCTATGATTACGCGACCATGGCCGACTACGGCCGCGTCTATCCCGGCCTGATCGAGCCGGATGAGGCTGCCCGGAAGCGCATCGATGAGATCACCGCCGAGCTTGAGAAATTGCAGCTCGAGATGGAGGATGAGGGGCTTGAGGACGGTGCCTACAATGCCCTTTACGAGCGCGTGGACGCCTTGGAAGAGGAAGCGCGCGACCTGCAGGAGGCTTACAGCACCGAGGACCTCGCGCGGTCTGGGGTGATAGCGTCGTGGCAGGGTGGGCAGATCACGCTCCATGTTGGTCTCGTCCGCCCGGAAGACACCGTCAAAGAGGAGGGCGCGCGCGGCTCCTCGGCTGGCCCGACCGGGGAGGAGTCCCCGGACGCCGGCGAAATCACCTACCCGGCCTCGCTGGCAGAGGACCTCAAGACCGAGCGGGCCATGGCCCTTGGCGCCGCAATGGCGCTGCATCTGGAGGCCACGCTCGATCTCACGCTCTTCAAGCTGGTGAGCGACGTTCTGGCCAGCGGAATGAGTGTCACGCAGGCGATCAAGGTCGAGGCCCGCAAGGAATACCGCAGCCATGCCAAGATGGACGAGATTGACGAGACCTCGCTCGAGCAGGTGGCGGCGGCGCATGATGCGCTTGATCTGTCCTGGCTCGATGACACCCGCGCGCCCGCCGATCAGTTCGTGGCGTTTCGGGCCCTTCAGGCCGGCGAGAAGGCGAAGCTCGTGGCCTATGCCACGGCCAGCACCACGCAGTCCGGCTTCGCGCGGGACCGATCGCGCGACAGCCTGATGCATGACTTCGAGATCGAGATCATGCCCGACATCCGCGCCCACTGGACGCCGAACGCGGCGCTCTTCAACCGCTTCAAGAAGGCCTGGCTCCTGAAGATCCTCGGCGAGGATCTGGGTCTCGCCCAGGAGGCTGTGACGCTGGCCTCGTCGAGCAAGAAGGAGATCGTCGCCTTCTGCGACAAGCTCTTCGCCGAGCCCTTCGCGACGCTCACGGACGCGCAGCGCGCTGCCGTGGCCGCCTGGTGCCCGCCTATGATGCAGACCGCCGGTGTCGCCTTTGACGAGGCGGAGCCCACTGCGGAAACCCCCGAGCCTGAGAGCGAGGTCGCGCAAGCGGCCTGAGCCATCACGCGACCTGCGCGTAGATCATGCCACCCGCGCGGGTCGACCCTCCCACACCCAACGGAAAGACATCCCCATGGCTATTCTCAAGTTCTCTGCGTCCGCTGTTGCAGCGCAAATCGCACATGCGCGTGCCTGCAAGACCTTCCTGCCCAACTGGAACGGGCCCGTGGACAGGCCCGCCCTGATCCTCATCGTCGGCAATGGTGTGCATCTGCGCTCAAACGGCATCGATGGCACGACCACCCGTATCGTCACCACCGAGCAGGCCGATCCCTCCTTTGCCTTCGCCGACGGCATGAACCCGTTTCGGGATACCGACTGGATGGCGCAGCGTCGCATGGCGTTTCGCGATCTGACCGGCCAATTCTACACCGAAATCCTCGACGATGTGCAGGTGCTCATCGACCGGGGGCGGGGGGCGATCCGGCTGGCCACCGATGGCCACAGCATCCGCGTCTTCGTGCGCCGGGCCTCGGACTATCTCATCGGCGGGACCTACGAGGTGCCCTCAGGCCTCGGCGGCACCTTCCGGGTCATCCTCAAGGATGCCTGCGACACCTTCGCGATCGTGCAGAACTGCGGCAATTGCGAGGATTTCGACGCCATGCAGCCCTACCGCGTGCCTCTCGATGCGCTGATGGAGATTGATGATCGGAGGGTGGCGTAACGCGCCCTTTCTCAAACAAGCATCGCCAATACCCTGCCGGGCCTGCGGCCCTCTCGGGACATTGGCGACAACAATTTCCCCAATGAGAGAAAGGACTCTGAGATGGGATGGCTCTTCTACACCGACGGCCGCGTCCAGACCTACGCGGATGAGAAAGCGGAAATCGCCCGGCTCTGCACCTCTCATGGCGACACGCGCAAAACTGAACTGGTCAAGGCCTGCAAGGTCGCCTCCACCTGGTATGCGGCGGCAAGGGTCACCAATCTCGACGGCACCCACGTCGAGGACACGACCTATGTGACCGATGCGGATGGGTCGATCACTTTCGCCGCCGTATTCCTTACCCGATACGATGAGGGCTGCTGGGGCTACAAGGACATGGAGGAAAGCGCTGGCCCGAACGAGTCGCGCGCTCCGCTCAGCCTTCTGGCGCTGCTCTCGGAATTGAGGGACCCAGAGAGCTATGCCCAGGACTGGCGCCAGCGCTGCCGGGACTGGGCGTCGATCCCGGATTACGACGAAGGTGACAAGATCAAGCTCGCAAAACCGGTGACGCTCACCGACGGCAGCACCTGCCAGATCGTCACCGCGACCCACTACAGGCGCGGGCGGCAAAAACGCCGGTGCTACCGCATCGAGGAAACCGGTGGGCTCGTGCGCCTCTCGAAAGCCTCGCTTGCGGGCTCGGAGCTGCTCAGCTCCGCGAAGGGCGCGGCAAGCCCGGTGCTGGCGGAGTTCCTAGCGGGGCGAGAATAGGTGCTGCGCCGGACAGCTCATCGACCTGCCCGGCGACAGCAGATCCTGCGTCTAATCTTGACAAGACAATGCAAATGCATTACCTATCGCAGGTAGCAAAGATCCCCATTCTTTTAGGAGACTGCCATGACAGCGCTCGCACAAGATGTCTCGAAACTCACGGATCGGTATCAGACGACCGTGCCGGCGGGTGTGCGCAAGCAGCTCAAGCTAGGCAAGGGCGACCAGATTCGCTACTGTACCGAGCCGAGTGGCAGGGTCTATATCGAGCCCGTGCGCAGCGACGAGGAAGATCCCGTGGTCGGAGCCTTTCTCGATTTTGTCGAGGCCGATATCAAGGCGCATCCGGACCGCATTCGGGCGTTCGATGGGGCTTTGCATGACCGTCTTGCAGCACTGGTCGGAGACGTTGACGTCGATCTCGATGCGCCGCTATCGCTCGAGGATGAATGAGCGGCGATAGCGTGCCCGCCCAAGCGCCCCTTGTCGTAAACGGATGGTCGATTTATGCGCATCCGCTCTTTCTGGACCAGCTCGAAGGGCTGACCCTGGAGGTCGAGGCGCGTAAGGCACGCGATCCCAAGACCTGGCGCAAGAAAAATTCCACGAAACGGCTGGCCGCCATCTTCAAGCTGGTGACCGAGGCCATACCGGCAGATCCGGGTGCCGCAGCCTTCCGGCAAGGCGGCACACTCGGCGACCACCGCAAGCACTGGTTCCGGGCGAAATTCTTCCAGCAGTATCGGTTGTTCTACCGCTTCAACAGCGATGCGAAGGTCATCGTGGTGGCATGGGTGAATGACGACAAGACCCTGCGCGCCTACGGCAGCAAGACGGATGCCTATGCGACGTTCAAAGGGATGCTGGAAGATGGCAATCCACCTGACAATTTCGACGCGCTCTTGAAAGAAGCAGTGGCGGCGGACAAGCGGTTCGAGACGTCCCTTGAAGCGGCGCCTGATCGGTAAGTGGGGTCGAATTCCGGAGGGGGCAGAATCCCCCGCTAAGGCTGCCAGTAAGGGGCTCGTTCTGCGATATTATCTCCCGTCACCCTTGAGCCGAGTGAAAGAGGCGACATTGGTGTGTCATATGGCTGGTACGATGAAATTCTCAGAAGTCCCTCCCTATCCGTACACCTGCCGTTCGCTGCATCGTGTACGAACTGGTAAGATGCGGACTTTCCGGGCTTTCGCTGCGCGATGCACGAAGGTCCGTTGTTCCCTTTTTTCAGGGTGGACTAACCTTCGAGAAGTGCGTCAATCACCGCACATTCTGGTGCGGCGTCGCCTGTACATCGAGCGACGGTTTCCGACAGGACACGTTCGATCCGCGTGAGATCGGCTATTTTCGCCTGCACATCTTCAAGATGCGTCTCAGCAACGGTCTGGACCTGAGCGCAGGTTTGAGACCGGTCATCGACCAACCCGAGCAGCCCGCGAATTTCTTCCAGGGAGAAACCGAGATCGCGGGACCGCATGACGAACTTCAACCGTTTGACATGAATATCATCATAGCTTCGATACCCTTTTGCGGTGCGCGGTGGGTCGGGCATGATACCGACCGTCTCGTAGTAGCGGATGGTTTCGAGATTGCAGCCCGTGGCCCGTGCTAGATCGACCCGCCGGAGTGCTTTCACGCTTCTGTTATCCATTATCCGCAGAAATCCCTTGAGCCTGTATCAACTACAGACCGTAGAACGATGGAAAGAACAGAACAAGGGCGATTCGATGGAGCAAAGTATTTCAGACCATAAATCCGGCCACGTGCGTCAGGTTGGCGATGACACCGCGAAAGGCTGGGGTGCGACCGGCTTCGGCGTTCTCGGTGCGTTGGCGATGACCTCGTGCTGTATTCTGCCGCTTGTGCTGGTGAGTTTCGGCGTGACTGGCGTCTTCATCGCGCAGCTCGGGGCGTTCTATGCCTACAAATGGTACACTTTCGCGCTAAGTGCCGCGTTTCTCGGATACGGGTTCTACAAGGCATACAAGCCGGTGAATACGGACGCCTGCGCCGATGGCACCTGTGCCCGGCCAATCAACCGGACTGTGATGCGGGTGACACTTTGGGCCGCCGCCGCAATCGTCGCGGTAGCGATGGCCTTTCCCTACATCACGCCCTTCATTCTGAAATTCTAAACAAGGAACAAAATCATGAAACACGTACTGTTATCGTCAACGCTGGCCATTGCTGCGTTTGCCCCAGCGGCTTTTGCCGAAGAGCGCACCGTCGAGATTGCAGTCGGCGAACTGACCTGCCCCTCCTGTTCGTTCATCGTTGCCAGTTCGATGCGCGGCGTTCCATCGGTCCAGATCGACGACTTCGTTGACGGTCCCGAGTATGGACAGGGCGTTTACAGTGTCACCTTCGATGATGCCGAGACCAGCGTGGACAGCATCATCGATGCAGTGGCGGCAAATGGCTACCCCGCCCAGGCTCTGCCGGACACGGCGTCCTAACCACGGGGAAATTTGCAATGCGTGACAACCTTATGGGCGGGCTACTGGGTTTCGGAGTTGCGACTCCGGTCGTGATCGTGTGCTGCGGTGGCGGCACAGCTCTGCTTGCTGCGGCGTTCGGCGGCCTCGCAGCGTGGATGTCGGGGCTTGGCTGGATAGCCGTCGCACTGGTTGTGGCGCTCGCCTTCCTTGTCGTTCGTGAATTCCGGCGGTCCGCCAATGGCCGCACCTCGATTTCCAATCATTCTCCAGAAAGAAAGAGCGCTACTTGACCCAGAACATTGAGAACCCCGACCGCTTGCTAAAATGGGGGCTGGGTGGCGCACTCTTTGCGGCCCTGTGCTGCTTCACACCCCTCCTGGTCGTCGTTGTGGCCGGTGTCGGCCTGTCGGCTTTGACCGGTTGGCTCGACTACGCGCTGTTCCCACTTTTGTTCTTTTGCCTTGCCGTCGTGGCGCAAGCGCTCTGGCTGCGCGCCGGGCGCGTGGGGCCGAACCCGAAACTCTGGGCGACGGCGATTGCCGCTGCTCTGTCGATCCTCATCATCTGGATCGAGTTCCGTTTCGCGCTGCGCATTACGGTCGGCGCTTTCGTGGCTGTCGGCGTCTACGCTTTCTACCTCAATAAAATGAAATCCAAGGAAGCGACACAATGATGATGGGATCTTGCACAGGGATTGGCATGTTCTTCGGAATGCTTGGCATGCTGACACCGCTCATAGCCATTGGTGCGATCATTTATCTGGTCGTTGCCAAACGAAAAAACTCTGATCTGCACGAGGCGCGCTGAAATGAAAGATATCAACAAGAATGATGATGGAAATGGCGGATACGACCTTATCGTCATCGGCGCAGGCTCGGCGGGTTTCTCCGCTTCAATCACCGCTGCTGACGCGGGAAAACGTGTCGCACTTGTCGGGCATGGCACCATCGGCGGCACCTGCGTGAACGTCGGCTGTGTGCCGTCCAAGGCAATGATCCGCGCCGCTGAGGCGATCCATGGCGCACATGCCGCCAAGCGGTTTCCTGGCCTGTCCGGTCACGCACAACTCGATGACTGGCACACGCTGATCGAGTCGAAAGACGATCTGGTCGCGACCTTGCGTCAGAAGAAATACGCAGACCTGCTGCCGGAATACGCGGGTGTCGATTATATCGATACTGGTCCGGCGCGGCTGATCGAGGGTGGCGTCATCGTCGGGGGTCGCACGTTGACCGCAATGAAAATGATCATTGCAACCGGTGGTCATCCGGTCCTGCCGACGATTGACGGAATCGAGGAGGTCGGCGCACTCGATAGCACCAGCTTGCTGGAGCTTGAAACCCTGCCGGAAAGTCTGATTTTTATCGGGGCGGGCTACATCGGGGCGGAACTGGCGCAGATGATGAGCCGGATGGGCGTGAAGGTCACGCTGGTGACACGGTCACACCTGCTTCCCGGTGCCGAACCGGAAGTGTCCGGGGCTTTGACGGACGCTTTTGCCGCCGAGGGGATCACCCTGCTGACCGGCCTGAGTTATGAGAACGTCAGACGTGACGCGTCGGGCGTGACCTTGCGGGTTATGCAGGGCGGCGAGCCTGTCGAGGTCACGGCGGATCATCTTGTTTCGACCGCAGGTCGGCGTGCCAATACCGACAGTATGGGTTTGGACGAGGTCGGCGTGAAAACCGACGCGCGCGGGTCCATCGTCATCGGCGACGACATGCAGACGTCGGTGCCCGGCATCTATGCGGCGGGCGACGTGACAGACCGCGACCAGTTCGTCTATATGGCAGCCTACGGGGCAAAATTGGCTGTGAAGAACGCCGTTCTGGGCGATGATCAGCGCTATGACAATTCTGCCATGCCCTGGGTCGTGTTCTCCGATCCACAGATTGCCGGGGTCGGGCTGAGCGAGCAACAGGCTCGCGACGCAGGGTTCGACGTGAAGACTTCGGTCGTGCCACTCGATCAGGTCCCGCGCGCTCTTGCCGCCCGCGACACACGTGGATTGATCAAGCTTGTGGCGGATAAGAAAACCGACAAACTGCTTGGTGGCCAAATCATCGCACCCGAAGGATCGGACACGATCCAGACACTGGTCATGGCGTTGAAGTTCGGCATGACGACCAAAGACTTGGGCGCAACGATCTTTCCCTATCTGACGACGGTCGAGGGCCTGAAATTGGCCGCGCAGACTTTCGATATGGACGTGGCAAAACTTAGCTGCTGCGCCGGATAAAGACACGTAAGAAGGATCTAAATATGAGTGAGACGTATGACCTGATCGTTATCGGGGCGGGCATGGCCGGGGTTGCGGCGGCGAACAAATGCGGTGCGGCAGGCTGGCGCGTGGCCATCGTGGATGCGCTGCCCTACGGCGGCACCTGCGCCTTGCGTGGTTGCGATCCTAAGAAAATATTGCGGCGTGGCGCTGAAATCGTCGATGCCGCACGGTTGATGGACGGCAAAGGGATCGATCCCAGCGGACTAAAGATCAACTGGTCCGATCTGATGGCTCACAAACGTGGTTTTACCGATCCGGTGCCGGACAAGATGGAAAAGGGTCTGACCGGAAACGGCGTCGAGACGTTGCACGGTGCCGCGCGGTTCACCGGTGCCAACGCGCTCGAAGTTGACGGGCAGTCCTATCAATCGAAACGTTTCCTTATCGCCGCTGGAGCGATCCCGAGACCTGTCACCTTCGCCGGTGCCGATCTGATGATCGACAGCACGGATTTTCTCAATCTTGAGGCTTTGCCCAAGCGTATCCTGTTTGTCGGTGGCGGCTTCGTATCTTTTGAGTTTGCGCATATCGCCGCACGTGCTGGGGCCGAGCCTGTCATCGTAGATCGCGGTGCCCGCCCGCTGAACGCTTTTGACCCTGATCTGGTCGAGATGCTGATCGCGCGCAGTGCCGCTGTTGGTGTGGACCTGCAACGAGAAACCGAAATCGTCTCGATCACAACCTCCGGTGCGGGTTTTGCCGTTGAAGTGAAGACAGGCGACAACACAACGACCATTGAGACCGATCTGGTCGTGCATGGCGCGGGTCGCATCGCCGCTCTTGCCGATCTGAACCTTGAGGCCGCCGATGTCGCGTATGGCGACAAGGGCATCGTTGTGGCTCCGCATCTGCAAAGTACGACGAACGCCGCCGTCTTTGCAGCTGGAGATTCCGCCGATACCAAGGGAATGCCGCTGACGCCCGTTGCCGTGATCGAAGGTAAGGTCGCGGCCTCGAACATGCTCAAGGATCAGAAGATCTTGCCGGATTATTCCGGCATCCCGACCGCAGTGTTTACGGTACCCGAACTGGCCCGCGTCGGCATGTTGGAGGCTGAAGCCAAAGAGGCCGGTTATGATGTCGATGTCCGGTTCACTGATACGGGCGGCTGGTATTCCAACTACCGAATTGGAGAAAAATCCGCCGCCGCAAAGGTGTTGGTGGATAGGTCGGACGGCAAGTTGCTCGGCGCACACCTATTCGGACCGGAATATGGTGAGTTGATCAACTTTTTCGGCTTGGCGATGAAGTTGGGACTGACCGCAAAGCAGCTCAAGTCGATGACCGCCGTCTATCCCAGCGTCGGATCGGATTTGGGCTCGCTGCTCTGATTTGAAAGTTGGCGGAACCCACTGAACGCGCGGTCAAATACAAATGCCTGCTTGGCATCAAGAACAGCGCTTGACCTTATGGTTGGTGGAAGGCCCATCATCAAACTTATCATACAATGAAAGACATTTATGGATCTCACCTATCAGGCCCTGTTGCTTGCATTTGGCCTTGGCCTGCTCGGTTTCATCGAACCCTGCACGATCGGCGCTCACATGTTGTTTCTGGGAGGCCAGAGGTCTCGCCCGATGGGGCAGCGGTTCGGCGCGGCGATGACCTTTCTTCTGGCCAGGCTCGTCGTGATGGGGGGATTTGGCGGGATGATCGTCGTGCTGGGCCAACGCCTTATCGGTGTACAGACTGGCGCGTGGCTCATTTTTGGTGCAATTTACCTCGGCCTTGGTCTTGCGATCTTCGCGGGGTGGGACAAATCGATGCGCCGCCGCATTGGATTCGCGCCGGAGCGCTGGAAGGCGGCATCCAACCCGCTCGTTCAGGGGTTGGCGTTCGGACTTAACATTCCGGCCTGCGCAGCCCCAATCCTGTTTGGATTGATGGGTGCCGCAACTGTAAGCGGGTCGGCCATGACCGGGTTTGTGATGATGGCGGTCTTCGCCTTCGCGCTGTCGCTCCCGTTGTTGCCACTCTCTATTGTTCCCAGCCTTGCCAGGCCCCTTGATCGGCTTGCCGATTGGCTGCGACCGCGTCGTTGGCTATTGGGCGCGATCTTCGTCGGGCTTGGCATCTGGTCTGTTTGGTTTGGTCTGTTTGTCGAGCCCATCAATTGGAGCGGGATATGACGCCTCGCCGTCGCTTCTGGCACGTAGCTGGCGCAGGCACCGCGTTCCAGGCTGTCAATCGGCATCCAAAGCTGACCCCCTATCGGCATTCAAAATTGACCCCTTTGAGCTGAGCAGGCCCGGCGCTGCGTAGCCCTCACATAGCGCAGCGGCGGCGGGCCTGCGGGGGTCCGGGTTGGCGCTATGCGCGGTTCTTG
>NZ_VINQ01000171.1 GCF_008369105.1 Aquicoccus porphyridii
CGAGGTAGTTGCCGTCCGGGCCGAAGTGGTTGTAGATCACGTCGACGAAGACCATCAGGCCCATGCCGTGAGCGCTGTCGATCAGATGCTTGAGTTGCTCGGGCGTGCCGTAGGCCGACGCCGGGGCGAACGGCAGCACGCCGTCGTAGCCCCAGTTGCGGCGACCGGGAAACTCGCCCAGCGGCATCAGCTCCACGGCGGTCACGCCCAGTTCCACCAGGCGCGGAAGGAAGCGCTCGACCTCGGCGTAGGAGCCGAACAGGCCGACGTGCAGCTCGTAGATCACCGCTTCGTGCCAGGGCCGCCCGCGCCACTCGTCGACGCGCCAGGCGTAGGCGCCATGGTCCAGCACCTGGCTGTGGCCATGCACGCCGTCGGGCTGGAACTGCGAGGCCGGGTCCGGCACC
>NZ_VINQ01000172.1 GCF_008369105.1 Aquicoccus porphyridii
GGCGGCTGGTGGCGTTACTGGGCGGAGCAGGAACTCTTCGAACTGGCGCCGGCCTTGCACGACAGCCTGGGGTTGACCGGCGAGTATCGTCGGGTGCCGTTGGAACACCTGCAGTGCCTGCTGCAACCGGCGGATGCCGACGAGTTCGGCCTGCGCCTGCGTGCCAGCCTGCGCAGCGGCCAGGCGCTGGCCCAGGACCTTTGCCTGCGTCAGCCGGATAGCCGCGGCGAGCGCCGCTGGCTGCGCATCGAGGGCCGGCCGCTGGGACGCGGCAGTGCCCTGGGGCTGTCCGGCGTGCTGCTCGACATCAGCGAAGGCCGGCGCCAGGAGGAACGGGCACAGGCGGCCCACGCGCGGCTGCGCAGCCTGATCGACAGCGCGCCGGTGGTGATCTACGTCCAGCGGGT
>NZ_VINQ01000173.1 GCF_008369105.1 Aquicoccus porphyridii
CGCCCATGGGGGCGGCGCAGTCGCCGTGCGACTCCATAACCAGAAACCAGAAAAGGCGTGCACCGATGATTACCCTGAACCTCAATGGCAAGGATCATCAGCTCGATGTCACCGAGGATATGCCCTTGCTCTGGGCTATCCGCGACGTCGTCGGCTATACCGGGACCAAGTTCGGCTGCGGCATGGGCCTGTGCGGCTCCTGCACCATCCATATCGACGGCCAGGCCACCCGTTCCTGCATCACGCCGGTGAGCCTGGCGCAGGGCAGGAAGGTCACCACCATCGACCACCTGCACACCGACAAGGTTGGCGAAGTCGTCCAGCAGGCCTGGCTGGACATCGGCGTGGCGCAGTGCGGCTACTGCCAGGGCGGGCAGATCATGTCGGCCACGGCGTTGCTGAAGAG
>NZ_VINQ01000174.1 GCF_008369105.1 Aquicoccus porphyridii
GGTGGGTGTTGATCCAGTCGGCCAGTTCGTAGGCGGCGTTACGCTCGGGAGCGGTCACCCACTTGGAGCTGGTGGCCTTTTCCAGGCCGAAGTCGGGGTCGAAGCGACCGAACTTCAGGTTGACCGGGTTGAAGCCGGTGTAGGTGACCGAAGCTTCGTCGAAATAGCCGTTGTCGGAGCTGCCGGTGTTGTGCGACAGGTCGAAGTTGATCTGGTATTTCCAGTCCTTGTACGCGGTGCCGCCGAGTTCGATGAAGGCGCGGCGGAAGTAGGCGGCATCGGCGGTGTTGCCATTCTTGGTATAGAAACCGTCGAAACGGCTATAGTCGGCCTGCAGGCGACCGCCCAGCTTGAAGCTGAATTCCTTGTCGGTGGTGGCGACTTCGAGGCCGCCCTTGGTCTTGA
>NZ_VINQ01000175.1 GCF_008369105.1 Aquicoccus porphyridii
CGGTACCTCTATGCAGCTAATGCAGCGCTAAAGCAGTGGCGTCCAGTCAATAAAAAAGTGGCACAAACAGCGCGAGGCGTCGCGGACGTTTGTGCCACCTCTGACGGATAGCGTCAGTTCGAACCGTAGACGTCGAAGCTGAAGTACTTGTCCTGGATCTGCTTGTACTTGCCGTTGGCGCGCAGCGCGTCGATGGCCGCGTTGAACTTGCCGGCCAGCTCGCTATCGCCCTTGCGCACGGCGATGCCGACGCCTTCGCCGAAGTACTTGGCATCGGTCAGTTGCGGACCGACGAAGGCGTAGCCCTTGCCGGCATCGGTCTTGAGGAAGCCATCTTCGAGGTTCACCGAATCGGCGACCACCGCGTCGAGGCGACCGGCCACCAGGTCCATGTTGGCTTCCTGC
>NZ_VINQ01000176.1 GCF_008369105.1 Aquicoccus porphyridii
CGCCGAAGTCCCATTCGCCGCGATGGGTGACCGAGTAGGTCTCGCGGTACATGCGGTTGGTCTCGTGGCCGAGCATCTGCTTCACGTAGTTGTTGCTGTTGGTGTTCTGCGTGTCGCCGGTGTAGATGTTGCCCTGGCGGCTGAAGCCGGCCTCGAACTCGAGGGTCTGCTCGGGCGTCAGGCGCCAGCTGAGCAGCCCGTCGATGTCCTTGTTGCGCACGCCTTCGCGACCGGCGGGGAGGGTGCCGGCCTGCTTGCCGGTGCGGTTGGATTCGTGGCCGGCGTTGATGTCCCAGTCGTCCGAGTCGGTCTTGGCGATGTTGCCGTAGACGCGGTAGCTGAGGTTTTCCGTGAGCGGCCCGTTGAGACCGAAGCTCATCCGTTCGCTGGCGCCTTCGGCCTTGT
>NZ_VINQ01000177.1 GCF_008369105.1 Aquicoccus porphyridii
AACGTGGCCTGCTCCCCGCAGGAACACCACCATGCGCCGGCTGCCGTAGAACGGTCTGCTCGTGTATTCCTCGTCAATCAGGCGGCATAGCAGCAGATCCTCGGCGCACGCCTCTTCCGGCACTTTGGCAGTGAGCCTGCGGTAGACCGTCGCGCGCGGCACCTCGGCCAGCTCGCACTGACGGCTCAAGGACAGCTTGTCGGCGCCGTCGACCCAGCCGACCCGCGCATCCAGGCTCACACTCCCAACTTTTTTTTAAGCCAGTCATTCTCCATCTTCAGCCGCCCGATTTCTCCGTACAGCCGCTCTTCGCCGCTCTTGTCCTCGGCTGGCTTCGGGCCGCGCTTCGTCTCGAACAGGGCGCCCGCCGATTCCAGGATCTCCTTCTTCCATTGCCCGACCAG
>NZ_VINQ01000178.1 GCF_008369105.1 Aquicoccus porphyridii
CCCGCGGGCGTGGATCTGGTGGTGGTGTCGGCCTATCTGGTGGCCGATCCGCACATGGTGCGCGATCTGCACCCCGAGAGAGCTCCGCATCTTCCCGTTCGGGTTCGTGACGGCACCGGGATGGTCGGGCCCCTGGTGGTCCCCGGCGTGACCAGCTGTCTCGGTTGCGCTGACCTGCATCGCAGCGACCGCGACGCCGCGTGGCCGGCCATCGCCGCCCAATTGCGGGACACCGTCGGGGTGGCCGACCGGGCCACGTTGTTAGCGACGGCGGCGCTGGCGCTCAGCCAAGTGAACCGGGTGATCGCCGCCGTGCGTGGACAGGAGGCGACCCCTGAGCCCCCGTCGGCGCTGAACACCACCTTGGAGTTCGATCTCAACGCTGGCTCTATCGTGGCGCGACA
>NZ_VINQ01000179.1 GCF_008369105.1 Aquicoccus porphyridii
GCCCACGCCGCGGGGTACCGCGGCCTGGCGACGCTTCAGCAGGGATTCGTTGGTCTTGCTCATGGCTTCCTCAGTGGCCGCTCATCGGGTCGGCCGGGTCAAAGGATGAAGGCGGGAAGGAAGCTCCCCAAGGCAGCATGCGATGATCGACTGCCTCGGGACTTGCAGACCCGCCAGGGCTCGGAGCCGCTTCGCGATCGGCGACCGCGACTCCCGGTTCGTCCGGTGCCACCACCGGCAACGTCGACACCGGACGGCGCAGCTCTTGCCTGCCGTCCGGCCCCTCCGGATGCGTTTCTCGCCGGACTCAGATACCGCCCAGGCAGAGGTACTTGATCTCGAGGTAGTCCTCGATCCCGTACTTGGAGCCTTCGCGGCCCAGGCCCGAGGCCTTGATGCCGCC
>NZ_VINQ01000180.1 GCF_008369105.1 Aquicoccus porphyridii
CCACACCCTGACCCAGGGCTTCACCGCCCCTGTACGGGACCGCAACGGTGGCATCCGCCAGTGCGAGATGTCCGCCCACCGGATCAGCATCGATGGCGAGGACTGCGTGCTGACCATCGCCCGCGATATCACCGAGCGCCAGCTCATGCAGGAGAAGCTGCAGCAGGCCGCCACCGTCTTCGAAAGCACCGCCGAAGGCGTGATGATCACCGATACCCGCCAACGCATCACCGCGGTCAACCGCGCCTTCAGCGAGATCACCGGCTACAGCGAGCAGGAGGCGCTGGGACGCTCGCCCAGCCTGCTCTCCTCCGGACAACACGACTCCAGCTTCTACCTCGCCATGTGGAACCAGCTGGAGCGCGACGGGCACTGGCAGGGCGAGATCTGGAACCGACGCAAG
>NZ_VINQ01000019.1 GCF_008369105.1 Aquicoccus porphyridii
CGGGCCGGGGTGTCGGGCACCGCCTCGGCGCGCACCACCTCGGCCTGCTCAACCGGCACGACAGCCTCGGCAGCCGTCGCCTCGACCTTCTCGGGCGCCTCCGCCTGCACCGCGTCCACCGCCGCCTGCGCCTCAAGACGCCCCGCCGCCATGTCGGAAAACCCCTGCCCCAGCCGCACCTCGCCCGCCCCCTCGGCTCCCTCGACCGCGACCGCCTCGCGCCCACCCGGCCCCAGCGCAAGAAGCACCGCCCCATGCACCGCGACCGCCAACCCCAGCGCGACCAGCTTGGCGATATACGACCCCGCGATCATCACAGCCCCCGCTCGGTCACGATCACCACCCGGCCCGCCCCCGCCGCGCGCAGCGCCCGCCCGATCCGCACCAGATCGGCGGCGGGCAATGCGCGGTCGGGCACGACCCGCACCCGCCCCGCCTCGGGCTGCGCCGCCACGAAATCCGCCACATCCGCAACCACCTCGCCACGCCAGCGCATCCCGCCATCGGCACGGATCACCAGCGCATCCGCCGGGGCGACCCCTTCAAGGTCGGCCACGCTCACCAGCCGCAACTCGGGGTCGAGCGGCCGCGTCAGCGTGCCCGCCACGAGGAAGAACACCAGCATCAAAAACACGATATTGATCAGCGCGATGGTCGGCTCGCGCCCCTTGCGAACGCCCGACCGGCGAAACCCCGCGCTGCCCATGCCCCGAATCATCCCGCCTCCAGCACCGTCACGCGCAACCCCGGCACCCCGCGCAGCACGACCAGAAGATCGGTCAGCCGCTGCGCCGTCACCGCCCCGCGCATCGCCACGATCACCGGCATCTCGCCGCTCTCCCCGGACAGCGCCCCCAACGCGCCCGGAACGCCATCCAAACCGGCCTCGACCCCGTTCACACTGACCCCCTCGGGGCCAAGCCGCAGGAACACCGGCCGCGCCTCTGCCATGGCCACACCGCCGCCCCCCGCCGTGGTCAGGTCGACCTCGGCAAAGCGGGTAAAACTCGAACTCAGCATGAAGAACAGCAGCAAGAGAAAGATCACGTCGATGAGCGATGTCATCGACATCCGGCGCCGCCGCCGCGCCCTACGCATCGCCCGTGGCGCCCGGCGCGCCCAACGCACCCGCAGGCGCCAGAACCGTATGCAGCGCCTTTTGCGCCAGCACCCGCTCGCCGTCCATCCGCGCCTCGAACCAGCTCAGGATCAGTGCCGTCGGCATCGCCACCGCCAGCCCCACCGCCGTGGTCAGCAACGCCACCCAGATCCCCCCGGCCAGAACCGAAGGATCGACCTGCGCGCCCGCCGCCTGCAACGCCTGAAACGCCGAGATCATGCCCAGCACCGTGCCGAACAGCCCCAGAAGCGGCGCCAGTTGCGCCACCGAATCGAGCAGCCGGAACCCCGATTCCAGCCGCGCAAAGCGCAGCTCCGCCTCGGCCTCCAACCGCCGCGCATCCGCCGCGCCCTCCATCGCCATCGCCACCACCGGGCGCAGGTAACTGGTCGAGCGACCAAGGTGCCGCTGCGCCTCATCCGCCGCGCCCCGGTCCCACGCCGCCACCGCATCGCTGAGCGCGCGGTGCCGCCCGACACCGGCACTCGCGAATTGCCACAGCTTGTAAAGCACCACCGCCAGAACCAGCACCGACAACGCGCCCAGCAGCAGAACCACCGGCCCGCCCAGATCGGCGATCCGCGCCAGCGCCTCGGAAAGTTGCTCCATCACCCGATCAACTCCACATCCGTCCGGCTGCGCAACTCAAGCCCCTCCATGCAGGCCCCCGGCGCGAGGCCTTCGCCCGCGCAGGTCTCGGCCCCGTTGATCAGCACCCGGCCCAGCCCGTCACAGTCGAGCCCCGGCACCGCGAATTGCCGCACCCGGGGCCGCGCCGCGGGCAACGCGCCGAAATCAAAAAGGGTGAGCCGCTCGACACGCCCATCCGCGTCGAACAGCACCGCCTCGAACACTGCGCTGTCAATGTCGCGCGCATGGCCGTTCTGGATCACGAAACTGATCCGGCAGGCCCCCTCGCCCGGGTCAAGCGCATTGAGCTCGATACTCACCCCCGCGCCCAGATCCTCCTGCGCCTGTCCCTGTCCCGGCAGCGCGGCACCGACAAGGCACCCGAGCGCAGCCATCAGATGAAATCCGCGAAATTCCATGTCTCAATTCCCCCGACGGACCGATGCCGATACGGCATTCTCAACCGTCACATATCACCCGGCCTCCAGCCTGACAATTTCGCCGACCCGGGCATGGCGGGGTGCGACCGTTTCGCCCGCTTGCGCGGCCCGGCCGGGCGTGCGGGCGCGCGGTGCGTTAACCAAATTCGGTTACATCTGAAACCGCTTTGCCCGGCAGCCGGGTGGCAGCCGGACGGTGCGCGGAAGTCACCCCCCTGATTTCGCACCGTGCGGTGGCGTTAACCTTTTGCGCTCACCCGCCAAGCTGGGCCAGCAACCCGCGCGACGGGCGGCCCGTGACGGCCACGCCCTGCGCCGCCTGCCACTCGCGGATCGCCGCCTCGCTCTTCTTGCCCAGCACCCCGTCGACACCGCCCGTGTCATAGCCCCGCGCCGTCAGGCGGCGCTGAATTTCCTTGCGATCGTCGATAGTTAGCCCATCGTCATCCGGCGGGAACCGCCCCCTGAGCGGCCCACCCCCGGCCAGCCGGTCCGACAGGTATCCCACGCCCAGCCCATAGTTTTCCGAGTTGTTGTAACGCAGCAAGACATTGAAATTGCTGAAGATCATGAAGGCCGGCCCGCCCGGCCCCGCAGGCAACAGGACCGACGCCGCGCCATGATCCGGCAGGCTCCCCCCCGCCGCAGGCCGCACCCCCATCGCCGCCCATTCGCTCACCGCCCGGCCCTTGCCGCGTCCGGCGAGGGCCGGATTAAATCCTTGCGAAACAACGACTTCCAACCCCCATTTGCGGCCCCTCCTCCAACCGGATTTCGCCAGGTAAGCCGCCGCCGAAGCCAGCCCATCGGTGGGATCTTCCGACCAGATGTCGCGTTTCCCGTCGCCCTGGAAATCCACCGCGAAAGACTGGTAAGTGGTTGGAATGAATTGCGTATGCCCCATCGCACCCGCCCAGCTCCCGGTCATGCGCGCAGGCGTGGTGTCGCCCCGTTCAAGAATACGCAGCGCCGCCATCAACTGGCTTTCAAAAAACGACCCCCGCCGCCCATCGTAGGCCAGCGTGGAAGTCGCTGAAATCACGGGGATATTCCCGCGCCGTGTGCCGTACTGGCTCTCCACCCCCCAGATCGCCGCGACGATCTGCGCGGGCACGCCAAAGCGCGTCTCGATCTCGCCCAGAAGCGCCCGCCTCTGCGCAAACGCCGCCCGCCCCCGCGCCACCTTGTCCTCCGATGCAACGATGGCAAGGTAATCCTCGGTGGTGCGGGTGAACTCGGTCTGGTTGCGGTCCCTCTCGACCACCCCGGGCAGGAACCCCGCCCCCCGAAACGCCGCATCGAGCGTCGCACGCGAAATCCCCGCCGCCTCGGCCCGCCCCCGGAACGACGCCACCCAAGCGTCATAGCCCGCGTTGGGCTGCGGTTGCAGTCCTGGATCGACCGGGGTCGTGCTTGCAATCACCTGCCCCGGCCCCGCGCGGCATCCCGCGACCAGTCCCGCCGCCGCACCAATCGTGAAAAAACGTCTCGTTACAGTCATTTGCCCCACCTCTGCCCGGTTTTTTACAAATGTGCCGCAAGGCGGGATTCGGCACAAGCCCGGTGCGTGGCATCGGCGGCTTTCCGGTCAGGCCAGTGCCGCCGCCCGCTCCAGCGCCTTGTATCGCAACCCCAGCGTCACCCCGCGCACCACGAAGGACACATGCATCGCCAGCCACAGCCCATGATTGCCCAACGGCCCGATCAGCGCCCAGACCGCCAGCCCATAGATCACGGCGGTGACCAGCATCATGTTGCGCATGTCGGCGGTTCGCGTGGCCCCAATGAAAATCCCGTCGAGCATCACCAGGCCAAGGATCATCACCGGCGCCGCGATCACCCATGGCAGATAGCTCCGCGCCGCCACGCGCACGTCCTCGTCCACCGCCATCAGGTCGATGATCATCGGCCCGCCGCCCCAGAACGCAACCGCCATCACCACCGCCACCACCGCGCCCCAAAGGCTCGTCATGATGGCCGCACGCCGCAACCGCGCCACCGCCCCCGCACCAAAGGCCTGCCCGACCAGCGCCTCGGCGGCAAAGGCGAACCCGTCCATCGCGAAGCCGGTGATATGGATGAATTGCAAAAGCACCTGGTTCGCGGCCAGCGCCACATCGCCGAACTTGCCCCCAAGCAGCAGGAAAGACACGAAAATTCCCTGCAGCAGCATCGACCGGATCAGGATATCGGTATTCACCACCGCCATCCTGCGCAGCTTTTCACGGTCGAACACCCGCGCCCAGTTGCGCCAGTCCGGCACCCGGAACGCGGCCCGGCACAACCACAACCCGAACCCCAGCGCCGACCACTCGGCAAGAAAGGTAGCCCAAGCCACGCCTGCCACGCCCATGTCCAGCCCCAGCACGAACCAAAGGTCCAGCACCACGTTGACCCCGTTCATCCACAGCAAGAGCCAAAGCATCCCGCGCGAGCGTTCCTGCCCGATCAGCCAACCGGTGATGCCATAGATCGCGATCGCCGCCGGGGCCGACCAGACGCGGATGCGCATGTATTCACCCGCCAGCACCTCGACCGTGTCGCTGACCGGGGCCACCCGGAATGCGCCCGCGAAAACAAGCCCTTGCAAGACAATCAGCACCACGCCGCCCGCCAGCCCGATCATCAGCGACCGGGTCAGAAGTGCCGCCACCTCGGCGCGGTTGCCCGCCCCCGCCGCCTGGCTGGTGAGGCCGGTGGTCCCCATCCGCAGGAACCCGAAGATCCAGTAGATTGCCGACAGGATGATCGCCCCCACCCCCACCGCCGCGATCGGCTCGGGTGCGGGGATCTGGCCCACCACCGCCGTGTCCACCGCACCGAGGATCGGCACGGTGACATTGGCCAGCAGGATCGGAATGGCGATCTTCAGGACACGGGCATGGGTGATCGTCTCGCCGACCTGCACAGCCTCAGCCATGGCGCGGCGGCATCAGGAAATGCCCTGTCGCCTGGGCATAGGCGCGGTTGCGGTTGTCCTGCCACGCCTCGACATGCACGCTGGCATAGCGCCGTCCCGAGCGATTGACCTTGGCCCGCGCATAGGCGTCGCGCGGCAAGCCCGAGCGCAGGTAATCCACCGTGAAATCAATGGTCTTGGGCAGGCGTGGCAGATGCCCCCTGACGATCTCCTCGACCACCTGCTCACCGCTCTGGATCTCGTCCCACAGCACCGCCCAGCTCAACCCGATCACCGCTGTCACCTCAAGAAACCCCGAGGTCGCGCCGCCATGCAGCGCAGGCAATAGCGGGTTGCCGATCAGCTTTTCGTCGAACGGCATGATCGCGGTCAATTCGTCGCCCCGTCGCTCGAACTCGATGCCCATGTAGTTGATATAGGGCACACCATGCACCAGCGCCGCCAGCGCCGCGTCGCGACGCTGCTTGATCACCTGCACCGGCTCGGGCTTCTTGTGCGCCATCACTTCGCCTCCACCGTGAATGTACCCGTCGCCGTGGCGACGGGTCGGTTTTCGTCCTCGTCCATGGCCACGGCGCGGACAAAGGCGACCGAACGGGTGATGTGATAGCATTCGGCCCGCGTCTTGATCGCCTGCCCGGCGGTCGCGGGGCGCATATAGTCGATCCGAAGGTCGATCGTCGCCGTGCTCGCCGGCGAGGCCGGGTGACTCATCGCCGCCGCCCCGCAACAGGTGTCCATCAGGGCCGACACCGCCCCGCCATGGATCACACCGGTTTCCGGGTCGCCCACGAAACGCGCGTCATAGGGCATGACGATCTCCGCCACCCCGTCGCCGATATGGGTCAACTCCATCCCAAGCGCCTTGGAATGCGGGATCGCCTGAATGAACTGTTTCGCGATCTTTGTCTTGTCCATCGCCCACGTCGCTCCCAATTTCGGAGTTGCAGCCATGTTTGAACAGGTATGCCATAGCGCCGCAAGCTGGGAAATGACTTTGCGTCTTTTCGCCGGAGGGCCTTGATACGGGCGCGGAAATTTCAATACTGCGGCGCGGAAGCTGCAGGATGCTGCATCGCGTCGAGGCCTGCCATTCAGGTGTCCGGGCAGTTGCCCTTGCCCGCGCGACGCAATACCATCCCGACCAAAGGGGAAACACGATGTCCGAGATCCGACTGTCCTTCAAGGAAATGTGCGAGCGGTTCGACGTGACACCCCGCACCCTGCGCTATTACGAGTATATCGAGCTTCTCCAGCCTGAGCGCGAAGGCCGCGCCCGCTACTACGGTAAACGCGAGATCGAGCGGATGATCCTGATCCTCCGCGGCCGCAAATGGGGGTTTCAGCTCGAAGGCATCCGCCAATGGCTGCTGATCTACGAGAAAGACGGCTATCACGCCCGCAAGGCATGGGTAAAATCCGCCAATAATCAGCTCGAAGTGCTGTGCGCGCAGCTCGAAGATCTCAAGGACGCGATCGAGACGCTGGAACAATCGCGCGATAGCACCGTGAGACTGATCGAGATCGAGGATGAGGGCGGCGATATCGGCGAAGCCTTCCGTCCCAATATCGAGATCGAGTTCCGCCCCGACGAGACGGAGAAGTCGAAATGACGTGACGTTACGCTTACGTTAACGTCAACTTTACTTGCAACGACTCGGCCAAACCCTCAATCTCGTGGCATCTGACACGCAGCCGGAGCCGGTTTGATGACTGATTCAGACGACCTGATGTCCATTCGCCAGATGTGCGCGGCCTATGACGTCACGCCCCGCACCCTGCGCTTTTACGAATCCAAGGAACTGCTTTTCCCGATCCGCGAGGGTCAGAAACGCCTGTTCACCAAACGCGATCGCGCCCGGCTCAAACTGATCCTGCGCGGCAAACGGTTCGGTTTCTCGCTCGAGGAAATCCGCCAGTTGCTCGAACTCTACAACATCGGCGACCAGCAACAGACCCAGATTCAACGCACCTATGAAATCGCGCAGGACCGCCTGGCCGACATGGAACGTCAGCGCGCCGAACTCGACGAGGCCATAACCGAGTTGAAGGAACAGCTCGACTGGGGTGCCAAGATCATCGCCTCGATGAAACAGACGAAGAAAGCCGCCGAATAAGACCCCTTTCGCCTGACCCAAACACAACGCCAACAGGACAAGACCCATGCCCAGCTACACCGCACCGACGAAAGACCTGCAATACGTGCTGCATGACGTGCTCCGCGTCTCGCAATCCGACGTCCCCGGCTATGCCGAGCTTGAACCCGATTTCACCTCCGCCGTGCTCGAAGAAGCCGGCAAACTGACCTCCGAGGTGATCGCCCCGCTCAATGCCGTGGGCGATGCCGAAGGTTGCACGCTGGAAAACGGCGTTGTGCGCGTGCCCACCGGATTTCAGGACGCGTTCGATCAAGTCCGCGAGGGCGGCTGGACCGGCCTCGACATGCCCGAGGAGTATGGCGGCCAGAACATGCCCTATGTGCTGGGCACGGCGGTGGGCGAAATGTTTTCCGCCGCCAACCAGGCCTTCACCATGTATCAGGGCCTGACCCATGGCGCGGCTTCTGCCATTCTCACCCATGGCAGCGACCAGCAGAAAGACACCTTCCTGCCCAAGATGGTCAGTTGCCAATGGACCGGCACGATGAACCTGACCGAGCCGCATTGCGGCACCGATCTGGGCCTGATGCGCACCAAGGCCGAACCGCAGGATGACGGCAGTTACAAGCTGAGCGGGCAGAAGATCTTCATCTCCTCGGGCGAGCATGAAATGGCCGAGAACATCATCCATCTCGTTCTGGCCAAGATCCCCGGCGGCCCCGAGGGTATCAAGGGCGTCTCGCTCTTCATCGTGCCCAAGTTCCTCGTCAAGGAAGACGGTGGCCTGGGCGACCGTAACGGCGTCACCTGTGGCAAGCTCGAAGAAAAGATGGGCATCCATGGCAACTCGACCTGCGTGATGGATTACGACGGCGCCACCGGCTACCTGCTGGGCGAGGAACACAAGGGCATGCGCGCCATGTTCACCATGATGAACGAGGCCCGCATCGGTGTCGGCATGCAGGGGCTGGCCCAGGCCGACGTCGCCTATCAGAACGCGCTCGCCTACGCCAAGGACCGGCTTCAGGGCCGCGATGTGACAGGCGTGAAAAACCCCGACGGCCCGGCCGATCCGCTGATCGTTCATCCCGATGTGCGCCGCATGCTGATGGATCAGAAAAGCTTTGTCGAAGGCGCACGCGCCTTCATCCTCTGGGGCGCGTCACTGATCGACAAGGCGCACCGCGCCGAAGACAAGGACGCTGATGGCCTGATCTCGCTCATGACGCCGGTCATCAAGGGCTTCCTGACCGACGAAGGTTTCGACATGACGATCCAGGCCCAGCAGGTCTTTGGCGGTCATGGCTATATCGAGGAATCGGGCATGTCGCAATTCGCCCGCGACGCCCGCATCGCCATGATCTACGAAGGTGCCAACGGCGTTCAGGCGCTCGACCTCGTGGGCCGCAAACTGGCCCAGGACGGCGGCAAGCATGTCATGGCCTATTTCGAGATGGTCAAGAATTTCTGCACCGAGAACAAGGATGTAGAGGGCATGGCCGATTTCGTCGAGCCGCTCAAGAAAGCCTCCAAGGATCTTCAGGCGGCGGGGATGTATTTCATGCAAAACGGCATGAAGAACCCCAACGCGGCGTTGGCCGGGTCGAGCGATTTCATGCATCTTTTCGGCCATGTCTGCCTTGGCCTGATGTGGGGCATGATGGCACGCGCATCGCTCAAGGCGCTGGAGGATGACCCCTCGGACGCGGCGTTCCACGAGGCAAAGCTCGCCACCGGGCGCTATTACATGACCCGCCGCCTGCCCGCCACGGCAATGCACCTTGCGCGAATCGAAAGCGGGGCCGACCCTGTGATGGCGCTCGACGCCGAGGCGTTCTGAGCCGGGCCGGGTTCAGCCCCGGCCCCGCCACCCCGGAGGAAACACATGCCCAAACGCTTCCGTCTGACCCGCCGCTTCCCCGTCGCCATGACCGAGGACGGTTATCGCAGGCTCAAGCGGTTCGCCGCCGAGGCCGGGCTCGACGAGGGCGAGGCCCTCAGCTTCCTGTTCGAACATTTCGACAGCGTCACCAATCACGAGAACCTGACCGCGCGGTTGCGGCTGTTCAATTCCGAACTGGACGCGCGTAAACGATAGTATCCTTGGGAGGGGACCGCATGTCATCCTGGATGACCGAAGAACACAAGATGCTGGCCGACATGACGGCGCGCTTCATCACCGAGGAATGGGCGCCCCATTTCGAACGCTGGCGCAAACAGGGCCAGATGGACCGCTCCGCTTGGAACGAAGCCGGTGCGCTCGGCCTGCTCTGCCCTTCGATCCCCGAAGAATATGGTGGCGCAGGCGGCGATTTCGGCCATGAGGCGGTGATCATGATGGAACATCCGCGTGCCAACCTCGCCTCATGGGGCAACCCGATCCATTCCGGCATCGTCGCGCATTACATCCTCGCCTATGGCACCGAGGAACAGAAGCAACGCTGGCTGCCGAAAATGGTTTCGGGCGAAATGGTCGGCGCGCTTGCGATGACCGAACCCTCGACCGGCTCGGACGTGCAGGCGATCAAGACCCGCGCCGTCAAGGATGGCAACTCCTGGCGCCTCTCCGGCCAGAAAACCTTCATCTCCAACGGCCAGCATGCCGAGTTGATCATCGTCGCCGCCAAGACCGACCCGAGCCAGGGCGCCAAGGGCGTCTCGCTCGTCGTGGTCGAAACCGACGGCGCGACCGGCTTTACCCGTGGGCGCAACCTCGAAAAGATCGGCATGCATGCCGCCGACACGTCCGAGCTGTTCTTCGACAACGTGGAAATCCCGCCTGAAAACATCCTCGGGCTGGAAGAGGGTCGCGGCTTCTACCAGATGATGCAGCAACTGCCGCAGGAACGGCTGATCATCGCCTGTGGCGCCGTGGGGGCCATGCAGGGCGCGGTCGAACGCACCATCGAGTATGCCAAGACGCGCGAAGCCTTTGGCGGCCCGCTCACGCAATTCCAGAACACCCGCTTCAAACTGGCCGAGTGCCAGACCAAGCTGACCATCGCCCGCAGCTTCGTCGATGAATGCATCACCGAGCACCTGCGCGGCGAACTCGGCGTCGAAAAGGCGGCCATGGCGAAATACTGGACCACCGATACGCAAGGCGAAGTGCTTGACGACTGCCTGCAACTGCATGGCGGCTACGGCTTCATGCAAGAATATGCCATCGCCGAAATGTGGACCGATGCCCGCGTGCAACGCATCTATGGCGGCACCAACGAAATCATGAAGGAACTGATCGCGAGGTCGCTCTGATGATTTCAGCCGCCGAGCATATCCCTGCCATTGGTCGCCTCCGGCGGGAGTATTTGGTGCAAGATGAAGCAAGGGGCACGCCCACCCCGGTTCCGGTGCGCTGCTGCCTCGGGCGCCATGGCACCGGAACGCGGGGCTTCACCTTGCGCGGCCATCGGCTCTCCAGCCTGTACCGCGCTCCGAGTCATCACGCATTAACCTTAACGCCCGGTAAAAAAGTCTCTTCATCTTGCCGGAAATACTCTGCGGGGGTGTGGGGGTGCAAAACCCCCACTTCCGCCCCAACCACAGGGAGCCACCCATGACCATCAAACTCCACTGCTTCGGCGAGTCAGGCAATTCCTACAAGGCCGCGCTCGCGCTCGAACTCTCCGGCCTCGAATGGGAGTCGGTCTTCGTCGATTTCTTCGGCGGTGCCGCGCGCAGCCCCGACTACCGCGCCAAGAACGTGATGGGCGAGGCGCCAATGCTCGAAGACGGCGATTTCCGCCTCACCCAATCGGGTGCGATCCAGCAATGGATCACCGACCAGACCGGCAGATTCGGCGGCAGCGTCGAGGACAAGTACGAGGTGCTGCGCTGGGTGTTGTGGGACAATCACAAGCTCAGCTCGCCTGCCGGCATGACCCGCTTCCTGATGAACTTCCTGCCCGAGGACAAGCGCCCCGCCGACGTGATCGCCTTCACGCAGGGCCGTCTCAAAGCGGCCTACCAGACGCTCGATACCCATCTCGCGGGGCGCGACTGGATCGTGGGCGACGATCTCACCAACGCCGATCTCTCGTGCTGCGGCTATCTCTTCTATCCCGAACCTTTCGGTTTCGACCGCAAGGACTGGGCCAATATCGACCGGTGGCTGTCGAACCTCGAACAGACGCCCGGCTGGAAACACCCCTATGACCTGATGCCCGGCAACCCGTCCGACAGGGCGTGACCGGAACCCGAGAAAAGGAGACGACAATGACCGACGCCTATATCTACGACACCGTGCGCACGCCGCGCGGCAAGGGCCGCGCCGATGGCAGCCTGCACGAGGTGACCGCCGCGCGGCTTTCGGCCATCGCGCTCAACGCGATGAAGGATCGCAACAATCTCGAAGGCCACGCCGTCGAGGACGTGGTCTGGGGCAATGTCACGCAAGTCGGCGAACAGGGCGCCTGCCTGGCCCGCACCGCCGTTCTGGCCTCGGATCTCGACGAATCCATCCCCGGCCTTTCGATCAACCGGTTCTGCGCCTCGGGGCTTGAAGCGGTCAACGTCGCCGCCAACCAGGTGCGCGGCGGCGCGGGCGACGGCTATATCGCGGGCGGCGTCGAATGCATGTCCCGCGTGCCCATGGGCAGCGACGGCGGCGCCATCGCGGTCGACCCACAGATCGCGTTCGACCAGTATTTCGTGCCGCAAGGCATCGGTGCCGACATCATCGCCACGAAATACGGCTTCAGCCGCGACGACGCCGATGCAATGGCCGTGGAAAGCCAGAACCGCGCCAAGGCGGCCTGGGACGACAAGCGCTTTGTCCGCTCCATCGTGCCGGTGCATGACGTGAACGGCCTGCCGATCCTTGATCATGACGAATACATGCGCCCGGGCACCGACATGCAGACGCTGGGCGCCCTCAAACCCAGCTTCCAGCAGATCGGCGAACAGATGCCCGGCTTCGACAACGTCGCCCTTCTGAAATACCCCGAGCTTGAGCGGATCAACCACATCCACCACGCCGGCAACTCCTCGGGCATCGTTGATGGCGCCGCCGCCGTACTGATCGGCAGCAAGGAATTCGGCGAGAAATACGGCCTCAAACCCCGCGCCCGCATCCGCGCCACCGCCAAGATCGGCACCGACCCGACCATCATGCTCACCGGCCCGGTGCCCGTGACGAAAAAGATCCTCGCCGAGAACGGCATGGAGATCGGCGATATCGACCTGTTCGAAGTGAACGAGGCGTTTGCCAGCGTCGTGCTGCTCTTTGAACAGACGTTCGGCGTCGATCATGCCAAGGTCAATGTCAACGGCGGCTCGATCGC
This sequence comes from Aquicoccus porphyridii, assembly GCF_008369105.1. GTDB lineage: Bacteria > Pseudomonadota > Alphaproteobacteria > Rhodobacterales > Rhodobacteraceae > Aquicoccus > Aquicoccus porphyridii. The sequence continues at coordinate 12,492 of NZ_VINQ01000019.1, forward strand.
CATGGGCCACCCGCTGGGCGCGACCGGCGCAATCATCCTCGGCACGCTTCTGGACGAGTTGGAACGCGCCGACAAGGAAGTGGGCCTTGCCACGCTCTGCATCGGCTCGGGCATGGGCGCGGCCACCATCATCGAGCGTGTCTGATGCCCAAGATCGACCTCAACAAGGTGCCACGGCGTCAGGCATCTATCTATCCCGAACCCTATGCGAGCCAGATGGCCGGGCGGTCCTGGCGTCCCCTCGCCGAGGCGGCAGGCCTGACACAATTCGGGGTGAACATCGTTCACCTTGAACCCGGGGCGCCCGCGTCCTTGCGGCATTGGCACCTGCGCGAAGACGAGTTTGCCATGGTCCTCACCGGCGAACTGGTTCTCGTCGAGGACGACGGTGAAACCGTGATGCGTTCGGGCGACTGTGCCGCGTGGAAGGCCGGAGAAGCCAACGCGCACCATTTCGTCAACCGCTCGGACACCCCGGCCAGCTTTCTCGTGGTCGGCACAAGCCACCCCGACGAGGTCGCAACCTATGGCGATGTCGACATGATGATTCACATGCAGGGCGGAGAGCCCCGTTTTACCTATCACGACGGCAGCACATGGGCCGGACCCCGCGACCTGCCGACGAAAGGAGACCAGAAATGACCGACTTCCATTATTCCGTGGAACCCGAGGGTATTGCCCTCATCACCTGGGACGTGCCCGGGAGAAGCATGAATGTCATGACCCTCGAAGGGCTGAAGGATCTGGATGCGGCGATTGACCGGGCCCTGGCTGACGACGATATCAAGGGCGTGGTCATCACCAGCGCAAAGTCCGATTTCGCCGGCGGCATGGACCTCACCGTTCTGGCCGACATGAAGGACAATGCCGGCGATGACCCCGCCAAGGGTCTCTTCGAGGGCGTGATGCAGATGCACGGCCTTCTGCGCAAGATCGAGCTCGCGGGCATGGACTTCAAGACCAAGAAGGGCGGCAAACCCATTGCCGCCGCTCTTCCGGGCACCGCCGCGGGCATCGGGCTCGAACTGCCGCTGGCCACGCATCGCATCTTTGCCGCCAACAACCCGAAGGCCAAGATCGGCTTGCCCGAAATCATGGTCGGCATCTTCCCCGGCGCGGGCGGCACCACGCGGCTGGCCCGCAAGCTGGGTGCGATGGGCGCCTCGCCCTACCTGCTCGAAGGCAAGATGGTCGCACCCGACAAGGCACAAAAGGCCGGTCTCATCGACGAAGTGGCCGACGACCCGCTGGCAGCCGCCAAGGAATGGGTGTTGAACGCGAAAGAAACCGATCTCGTGAAACCCTGGGATGCCAAGGGCTACAAGATGCCGGGCGGCACCCCCTATCACCCGGCGGGCTTCATGACCTTCGTCGGCGCCTCGGCCATGGTCCATGGCAAGACCCAGGGCGCCTTCCCGGCGGCCAAGGCGCTCTTGTCGGCGGTTTACGAGGGCGCGCAGGTGCCGTTCGACACCGCGCTCAGGATCGAAGCGCGCTGGTTCACCAACATCCTGATGAACCCCTCCTCGGCTGCCATGATGCGCTCGCTCTTCGTCAACAAGGAAGCGCTTGAGAAAGGCGCGGTACGGCCCAAGGACGTGCCCGACCAGTCGGTCAAGAAGATCGGCGTTCTGGGTGCCGGCATGATGGGCTCGGGCATCGCGCTCGTCTCGGCCATGGCCGGAATCGAGGTCGTGCTGATCGACCGCGACGACGAAACCGCCGAGCGCGGCAAGTCCTATTCTGCGGATTACTTCGACAAGGGGATCAAACGCGGCAAGGCCACGCCCGAGAAGAAGGAAAAGGCGCTCGACCTGATCACCGCCACTGCGGATCTTTCGGCCCTCGAAGGTGCCGACCTGATCATCGAGGCGGTGTTCGAAGATCCGAAAGTAAAGGCCGACATGACCCAAAAGGTCGAAGCGGTCATCGGCGAGGATTGCATCTTTGCCTCCAACACTTCGACCCTGCCGATCACCGACCTCGCCAAGGCCTCCAAACGCCCCGAGCAGTTCATCGGCATCCACTTCTTCTCGCCGGTGGAAAAGATGTTCCTGGTCGAGATCATCAAGGGCGCGCAAACCGGCCCGCGCGCCGTGGCCAAGGCGCTCGATTACGTGCGCCAGATCCGCAAGACGCCCATCGTCGTGAACGATGCGCGGTTCTTCTACTGCAACCGCTGCATCATCCCCTATGGCAACGAGGCGACGCGCATGGTCACCGAAGGCGTGGCGCTGCCGCTGATCGACCACGCCGCACGGCAATTGGGCTTCCCGGTCGGGCCGATCCAGCTTGGCGATGAAACCTCGATCGACCTTGCCGCCAAGATCACCCGCGCCACCAAGGAGGCGATGGGCAATGAATACCCCGCTTCCGAGGCCGATGACCTCGTGTTCTGGATGGAAGAACAGGGCCGCCTCGGGCGCAAGGCCAAGGCCGGGTATTTCGATTATGACGAGACCGGCAAGCGGCAGGGCTATTGGAAAGGCATCCACGACAAGTATCCGCTGGCCGACGAACAGCCCCCCTTGCAAGAGGTGCAGGACCGGCTGATGTTCGCGCAGGTTCTGGAGGCAGTGCGCGCACTCGAAGAAGGTGTTCTCGAAGACATTCGCGAAGGCGACGTGGGCGCGGTTCTCGCCTGGGGCTTCGCGCCGTGGTCGGGCGGACCATTCTCGTGGCTCGACATCATCGGCACTCCCTATGCCGTCGAACGCTGCGAGGAACTGACCGCGAAATTCGGCGACCGCTTCACGCCCCCCGCACTCCTGCGCGAAATGGCCGAGAAGAACGAGACCTTCTACGGCCGCTTCGCCCCGGATCAGGCCAAGGCGGCCTGAGGCGCAAACAGCCCGGCGACAAAAATAAAGGCGCGCCACCCCGGCGCGCCTTTCTCCTTTTCGGGCCCGAATTACGACAGGCGCCCCGGAGTGCCTACGCCAACGTTTCCCGTCGCATTTCCCCACCTGACCGGGGTCCGGGCCGAAACATGGTGCGCTCGCGCGGCCAAGCGGCCCCTACCCCGCCCAGATCGTTTTCAAGCACCGCCAGATAGGCATCTGCCTGCTCCGGACCAAGATGCGCCACCTCCTGCGATCCGAACCACCTGCGCAACCCCGACCACCCAACCGCCTTGTCCAGCGTGATGAAACTCGGCACCACCAGAACCTGAAAGGCATCCTCGACCGTAACGAACTCAACATCCTCGAATTGCAGCCGGTAAAGCCGCGCCTGCCGTGGTGGCTCAACCTGCCCGATTCCACGAAACCCTTCGAGATCGCCCGCCCGCAGCGTCAGCCACGCATTCCCCAGCGTCTCGATCATCGCTTCGTCATGGAATAGGATACGTGTATCGGCCTGCAACAACACCGCCCGCGCATTGCCCAAGGCTCCCTCGGGCACCTCGATTGGCTTCACCACACTGGGACAGTCGATCGGGTCGAGCCAAATTCGTTCATGGGCGATCGCTTCCAGAACCCTTTCGCCACCGGGAAAAACCGGCAGTCTCGCACCCTGCTCCAATGCACCCAGCGGCCATGGCCCATCTTGGGTGGTCAGATGCGTGCCTTCGACCAATCCGCTTCCGCCACAGCGCGAACATCCGGCATCCAGGTGCCGATAGGCGCAGACACGCCGTTTCATAAGGGACATGATGGATCACTGCCTGTCTTCATTCTTATGCGCCTGTCCTGCACAACCTCAAACCGAACGATACCAAGAAACCGCCCGCTGAGGAAGAGTGACGCCGACCGGTAACAAGCCGTTACCGACAAGGCTCAGTCAAACGCGTAGCCGAACCGAGCGACATCCTCGGCACAAAGCGCCCCCACGAGCCACCGGTCATCATCGCTATAATAGCCACGGTAATCGCGCGCCCGATCCGACCGGTTGGCCATGGGCAGATCGAGTTGAAATCCCAGATGCTCCCAAAGCGGCACGGCATCGGCCGCGAAATGCTCCAGCCTTATGTAATGCCCCGCCCGCTCCGTGCCGGTCGCATCGCGCATATAGGTCGCATAGGGATTCGCCCGCGCTGCCGCCTGCGTCTGCGGGTGATTGAGGAAGCCACTGAAATCCTCGCATCGCGCAAGCCGCACCGCCGGGTGGTCGAAGCTCTGGTCGCGCAGCCAGTGGTAGTAGCTCACCATCCGGTCCCACGGATTGCGCACCAACGTGAAACACAGCATGCCCGCGATCTCATCGACCCCGATCAGCCCGTCGATATCGGCCAGCGTCGAGTGTTTCCACAATCGCCCCCGGCTTTGCACCCCGGCCAGTTTCCGGCGCCGTTTCAAAGCCTTGGGCGTGTCGCCGATCATGATGTCATCCCGCATCGCCCGCCCCTCCAGCGCCAGCGCCAGCGCCGTTCCCCCGGTCTTGGGGATATGCACGAAGATATAGGACCGGCCCCGCGAAATGATCATGGCGCAGACGCTACTGTGCTCGCCCCCCTCGGTAAAGCCCCGCTCAGAGGGGGCATGCGGGGCTTGCGGCGGAAACAGCTTTGAACGATTGTGCTCTATCCAATCACGCCGAGTCGAAGGGGGCCACATGCGGGCGCTGATCGTCGAAAGCAAGGGCGCGCTGGCGCGGCTCTGGGCGCGGCACCTCACGCGCCACGGCATCGACGCCGATATCGCCCATGGCATCAACCAAGCGACCGCGCTGATGCTGGAAAAACCTTACCAGATCCTGGTGATCGACCTCATGCTCGACGATCAAAGCGCACTTGCCGTGGCCGATTTCGCAAGCTACCGCCACCCTGGCGCACGGGTGATCTTCGTCACCAATACCAGCTTCTTTTCCGACGGGTCGATCTTTCGGTACTGCGCCAATGCCTGCGCCTTCGTGCAGTCCGACACCCCGCCCGAAGACCTCGTCGCGATGGTCTCTCATTACGGTGAACGCACCGTCTGAGCGCGCCGCGTCAGAACCGCATCGCTGCGCGCCCATGCGCCGCCTCGAAATCGATCACTGGTCCGATCGGCACGATGCGGTGTGGATTGATCGTCTCGTGGCTGTAATGATAATGGCGGGTGATGTGATCCATGTGCACTGTCTCGCGCACGCCCGGCCATTGATAAAGCTCGCGCGTATAGGCCCAGAGGTTGGGATAATCCACGATTCGCCGCCGGTTGCACTTGAAATGCCCGTGATAGACCGCATCGAACCGCACCAGCGTGGTGAACAGCCGCCAATCGGCCTCGGTGATCCGCGCACCCATCAGGTAACGATTGTCCGCAAGGTGCCGCTCAAGCCAGTCGAGCGTGTCGAAAAGCGGCCCCACCGCCGCGTCGTAGGCCGCCTGCGTGGTTGCAAACCCCGCCTTGTAGACCCCGTTGTTGAGCGTGTCGTAAATCCGCGCGTTCACCGCCTCGATATCCCCGCGCATGTCCCACGGCCAGAAATTCTCGCGATTGCCGGTGATCGCGTCAAAGGCCGAATTGAACATACGGATGATCTCGGCGCTTTCGTTGGAGACGATCGTCCCGGTCTGGCGGTCCCACAGCACCGGCACCGTCACCCGTCCCGACATCTCGGGCTCGGCCTTGAGGTAAAGATCGCGCAGGAAGGCCAGATCATGCAGCCCGTCCCCCGTTGCACCGGGGAAATCGCTGGCAAAACTCCACCCATCGTCGAGCATGTCGGGATGCACCACCGAAACGCCAATATGATCCTCAAGCCCCTTGAGCGCGCGAAAGATCAGGGTGCGATGCGCCCATGGGCAGGCATATGAAACATAAAGGTGATATCGTCCACTCTCGGCCACATAGCCGCCCGAACCGCTGGGCCCCGGGGCACCGTCCGGGGTGATCCAGTTGCGAAACACCGCAGCGCTGCGCCGAAAGGCGCCACCCGAGGATTTCGTGTCATACCACCCGCTGTGCCATGTCCCGTCAACCAATTGGCCCATCGCCACACTCCTTGCCCTTTGGCGTCACCTATGCACTGCATCGCATCTGTCCAAGCCTCGCGGCGCGCGCAGAGCACTGCGCATCTGCGCACAGCACCTGAATAAACACAAAGGTCATGGCATTACAAACCAGCGGACCGGCTCGATCGCGCAGATCGAACGCGGTGTTTCACAAGACCTTAACTTGACTATTCGATCCTGCAGGGCAGAGTTATGCTGAAACGGATTCGACCGCTGGGGGCCCCATCGATGACCGACTTCCTGACCGAAGAGCTGCGCGCCGGGCTGGCACAGGCCCGCAAGCTCGCGGCACGCAAGAACGCCCGCATGCGCGTCAAGGTGGGTGAAGACACCTATCCCGTGCTGCGCCTCTGGAAAGACGGTTTCGCCCTTGATGCCGAGGATGCACCGCATATGCGCGGGCTGGTCGATCTTTACGACGGCACCCGCCACAAGGCTCAATGCCTCGTCATCGCCTCCGAGAAAGAGGGGGCTGAGATGCGATATGAGTATAAACGCACCACCACGGCCCACGACCGCGCACCGCTCGATTTCGCGCGCGATGACGAGGCCCCCACCGGCCTGATCGAACACGCGCGATAACCGCATCGCCGAAACGGCCCGCGCGCCCGGCAAGAATCCTCAAGGGAATCTTGGCCGGGTTCGTCGAAAGGATTCAGCCCCCGAGACGGCCGGGACTCATTGCAGATCGCCGAACGCCGCCTGCAGCCGCTCCACCGCCTCGCTCACCAGGGATCGCGGCGTGGCAAGGTTGAAGCGCAGGAAGCTCTCGCCGCCTGACCCGAAGGTCGGCCCGTGATTGGCGGCAACCCGGGCGCCCTGCTCGACACGCCGGGTAAACTCGTCCCGGCACATCCCGGTGCCTTCGAAATCCACCCAGGCCAGGTAGGTCGAGTCGAGCTTCATCGACCGCACCCCCGGAATCGCGTTCACACCCTCGTCGAACACGCGCCTGTTCCCGTCGAGATAGGCGCAAAGCGCATCCACCCATTCCGCGCCCTCGGGGCTATAGGCCGCCTCGGCCATGACAAGCCCGAAGGAATTGGGCGACATGCCCAGCCCCGCCATCCGCGCCCCGAACTGCGCACGCAGGGTTTCGTCGGCGATGATCACGTTGCCCGAATGGCTTCCGGCGATGTTGAACGTCTTGGTCGTGGCACTCATCATCACCAGCCGGTCGGCCACACCCTCGATCAGCGCCATCGGGATATGCGTCTGCCCCGGCATCACCAGGTCGTGGTGAATTTCGTCCGAGACAAGGATCAGGTCGTGCCGTTTGGCAAAATCCGCTACCTGTTGCAGCTCGGCCCGCGACCAGACCCGCCCGCCCGGATTATGCGGGCTGCACAGGATCACCATCTTTTCCGACCCGTCGAGGATCGCGTCATAATTGTCGAAATCCATCTCGTAACGGCCATCGCGGATCACCATCGGGCATTCCACCACCCGACGGTTGTTGGCTTTGATGACCTTGGCAAAGGCGTGATAGACCGGTGTGAACAATACCACCCCGTCGCCCGGCTCGGTCCATGTATCCACGCACATCGCCGTCCCGTTCACGAGCCCATGGGTGGTGAAAATCCATTCCGGCTCGATCGTCCAGCCATGGCGGTTCTTCATCCACCACCCGATCGCCGCGCGATAGGGTGCATCATCGCCGTAATAGCCATAGATCCCGTGATCCAGCATCCCCTGCAACGCGCGCTGAATCGCGGCTGGCGGGCGGAAATCCATATCCGCCACCCACATCGCGATCCCGTCATCCGCCGGCACCCCGTATATCTTTTCCATCATGTCCCATTTCACCGAATGGGTGCCGTGCCGGTCGATGACCTCATCGAAATTCATCACGTTCTCCTTGATCGCGCCGCGTGGCAAGCTAATCTGATCGCGAGACGGGTGACAACCGCCTTTCCGCCGAACCACGATATTCCAATATTCCGAGATGAAATGGAAGTCCGTTCTACATTTATAGAAAATTAAGGGAATTCATTCCACGTGATTACGGCGCCATGGGACACTGTCCTCCCAATACACATCCGGAACACCCCCGGCAATGACGCGGTCCCATTCACCCCTGTCCGGCCCGCACCCGATACCGTTGCAGATTGTCCCCGCATCGCCTAAATCACCCCCATGAAACGGCCCATCCTCATCCATCCCGACCCACGCCTGAAAAAGGCCTGCGCCCCCGTGCCCGATCTCTCCGACGATCTGCGCGCGCTGGCCGATGACATGCTCGAAACCATGTATGACGCGCCGGGCATTGGCCTTGCCGCGCCGCAGGTGGGCGTGCTCAACCGCCTCATCGTGCTGGACTGCGTCAAGGAAGAGGGTGCCGCTCCCCGTCCCCTCATCATGTTCAACCCCGAGATCACCGCCCGTTCGGACGAGCAAAGCACCTACGAAGAGGGCTGCCTCTCGATCCCCGAACAATATGCCGATGTCACCCGCCCCGCCGAAGTCAGCGTCAGGTGGATCGACCGCGACGGCAACCCGCAAAGCGAGGATTTCACCGGCCTCTGGGCCACCTGCGTCCAGCACGAGATCGACCACCTCGACGGCAAGCTCTTCATCGACTATCTCGGCGCGATGAAACGCCAGATGATCACCCGCAAGATGCAAAAGCTCAAGCGGGAAAAGGCCCGCGCGTGAGCGTCCTGCCGATCCTGACCTGGCCCGACAAGCGGCTCACGCAACGCTGCGACCATGTCGGCCACGAGGATCTGCGCCCGCTCATCGCCGACATGTTCGACACGATGTATGCCGCAAAGGGCCGTGGCCTCGCCGCGCCACAGGTGGGCGTGATGAAACGGCTCTTCGTCTTCGACACGACATGGAAAGAGGGTGACAAGGCCCCGATGATCATGATCGACCCGGTGGTCATCGCCTGCGAACGCGTCCCCGTGGTGATGGAGGAAATGTGCCTTTCGATCCCCGGCCTCGCCGTGCCGGTCGAGCGGCACAAGGCCGTGACCATGCAATGGACCGACGCGACCGGCGACATCCACATGGGCGATTTCGACGGTGCCGAGGCCCGCGTGATCCAGCACGAGTTCGACCACCTCAACGGCCTGCTGCATTTCGACCGGATCGACCCCGCCCTGCGCGACGCGCTCGAAAAACCCTGGCTCGCGGCCCGCGCATGAGCGTCCGCCCCTGCATCCCCTGGCCCGACCGCCGCCTGCGTACCCCCGCAGACCCCGTTACCGACATCACCGCCGAAATCCGCGCGATCTGGGACGACATGATCGAGACGATGGAGGCCATGCCCGGTGTCGGCCTCGCCGCGCCCCAGATCGGCGTGATGCTGCGCCTCGCCGTGGTCGACGCCAGCGATGCGCGCGGCCAAACGATCCGCATGGCCAACCCCGAGATCATCGAGGCCTCGGCCATCCTGCGCGAACACGAAGAGGCCAGCCCCAACCTGCCCGGCGTCTCCGCCCGGCTCAAACGCCCCCGCGGCGTGACGATTCGCTTTCTCAACGACGCGGGCAAAACCGAAACCCGCGATCTCGTCGGCCTCTGGTCCACCTCGGTGCAGCACCAGGTCGACCATCTTGACGGAAAGATGTATTTCGACCGCCTCTCCAAACTCAAACGCGACCGGCTCCTCAAGCGCGCCCAAAAGATCAAATGACCCCACACCATCCCTTCATCTGACCGAAAATACCTCGGGGAGCGCGAGGGGCTGGCCCCTCGCCCCCTCGACCAAGGCAAAAGGTGCCAGACATGCGCATCATCTTCATGGGCAGCCCCGATTTCTCCACCCCCGCGCTCGACGCGCTGGTCGAGGCGGGCCACGACATCGCCGCCGTCTATTGCCAGCCCCCCCGCCCCGCCGGGCGCGGCAAGAAGGACCGCCCCACCCCGGTCCACGCCCGCGCCGCGGAACTCGGCCTGCCGGTCCGGCATCCGACCTCGCTCAGATCCCCCGAGGAACAGGCCGCCTTTGCCAGTCTCGGCGCCGATATCGCCGTGGTCGTGGCCTATGGGCTGATCCTGCCCAAACCCGTGCTCGACGCGCCGAAACACGGCTGTCTCAACATTCACGCCTCGCTCCTGCCACGCTGGCGCGGGGCGGCGCCGATCCATCGCGCGATCATGGCCGGCGATTCCGAAACCGGCATCTGCATCATGCAGATGGAGGAGGGCCTCGACACCGGCCCGGTGCTCCTGCGCCGCGCCACGCCCATCGGCCCCGAGGACACCACCGCCGACCTGCATGACCGCCTCGCCGCCATGGGCGCACGGATGATCATCGAAACACTCGACCGGCTCGATCAACTCCCCGCGCAACCACAACCCGAAACCGGCGTCACCTATGCCGCCAAGATCGACAAGTCCGAGGCCCGCATCGACTGGACCCGCCCCGCGCCCGAGATCGACCGCCAGATTCGCGGCCTCTCCCCCTTTCCCGGTGCATGGTGCATGATGAATGGCGAGCGGCTCAAACTGCTGGGGTCCCGCATGGGCCTGGGCAAAGGCACGCCCGGCGCCCTGCTCGATACCGCCCTCACCGTGGCCTGTGGCACAGGCGGGGATCGGGGCGCGGTGCAGATCACGCGCTTGCAAAGACCCGGTCACACGGCGCAGAGTGCAGATGCGTTCCTGCGCGGCATCCCGCTCGGCCCCGGCGCGCGGCTCGAATAAGGACTTTCACATGTTCCCCACCATCATGGGCACCGTCGTCATCGCAGGCATCATCGGCTACGCCTCCGAGAAATCGGGCTTTACCCATAACGGTTACATCCCGTCGATCATCATCTGCGTCGGCGGCGCCTTCCTGTTTTATTTCGTCCGGCTGATGTTCGGCATCGGCTTCGGCTCACCGGGCGTGAACGCGATCGCCTCGTCGATCGGCGCGCTCGTCATCGTGCCCACCCATTTCCGCAAACGCTGAAAGGAGCGGCCCATGGCCATCGTCTGGCTCATCATCATCGGCGCGGCGGCGGGGTTTCTCGCCACCCGGATCATGAAGCTCGAAACCGACATCATCACCACGGTGGCAATCGGCATCGGCGGGGCGCTGATCGGCGGGCTGATCCTGCGCATATTGCTCAGCATGATGAGCTTCGCCGCCGGCTTCATCGGCGCGGTGCTCGGCGCGCTCCTCCTGATCTGGCTGTGGGAAACCTATATCCGCAGATAACCGGACAGGCGCATGGGATCGTCCACAACAGGCCTCGCTGTTCCGTTCCGGCACGTGATGTGGCCGGGCGGTGCTGAACCCCTCTGGTTTGGCAGCGCAGAAATCATTTCGCACCTGCAGAAAAAATAGGCGAAACAGACCGGACACGTCTAAAACCGCGGCGTGCGCGGTTTCAGGGCCGCATTCCGCCCGTCCTTTCTTTGCCCCACCCGTGACCGCGATGTTTGCTGATGCTCGTCGTTAAGGGCGAGACGCGACCGGTCGAAAGGTCGCCAAGCCCATCACAACGACATCGCAAAGAAGGGCCCGGCCGCACCACCGCGGCAAAAGCCCCGCGAGAAACGGCGCAATGCCTCATGTTGCCGCTGTGGCAGCACTGACACGGGAGATGAAAGAACGATGACACGCAAAACCCTGCTGGCCGGTCTGGCCATGACAACAACGCTGTTTACTGCACCTGCATTCGCCCAGGAGTGCCCGGTCAAGGTGGGCGTGCTGCACTCGTTGTCCGGCAGCATGGCCATTTCCGAAACCACGCTGAAGGACGTGATGCTGATGCTCGTCGACGAGCAGAACACGAAAGGCGGCGTTCTTGGCTGCGAGATCGAGGCCGTCGTGGTCGATCCGGCTTCGGACTGGCCGCTCTTTGCCGAAAAGGCACGCGAATTGCTGACAGTGAACGAGGTTGACGTGATCTTCGGCTCATGGACCAGTGTCAGCCGGAAATCGGCCCTTCCAGTGCTTGAGGAACTGAACGGCCTGATGTTCTACCCGGTGCAGTACGAGGGCGAGGAATCGTCGCGCAACGTCTTTTATACCGGCGCCGCACCCAACCAGCAGGCGATCCCGGCGGTGGATTATTTCCTCGAGGAACTGGGCGTCGAAAGCTTTGCACTTCTGGGAACCGACTATGTCTATCCCCGCACCACAAACAACATCCTGGATTCCTACCTGAAATCCAAGGGCATCGCCGACAAGGACATCTTCGTCAACTACACCCCCTTCGGCCATTCCGACTGGGCGACCATCGTGTCGGACGTGGTCGCGCTCGGCGCCTCGGGCAAGCAGGTCGGCGTGATCTCGACCATCAACGGCGACGCCAATGTGGGCTTTTACAAGGAACTGGCCGCACAGGGCGTCGATGCGGCGGATATTCCCGTGGTCGCCTTCTCCGTCGGGGAAGAGGAACTCTCGGGCCTCGATACCGCGCCGCTGGTGGGTCACCTGGCCGCGTGGAATTACTTCCAATCCGCCGACACGCCGGAAAACGAAGCCTTCATCGCCGCATGGCATGATTTCATCGGCGATACCAATCGCGTGACCAACGACCCGATGGAGGCGCATTACATCGGCTTCAACATGTGGGTGAACGCGGTTGAGGCGGCAGGCACCACCGATGTGGACGCGGTGCGCGCGGCGATGTGGGGACAGGAATTTCCCAACCTGACCGGCGGCATGGCGGTGATGAACGCCAACCACCACCTGTCCAAGCCGGTGCTGATCGGCGAGATCCGCGATGACGGTCAATTTGATATCATCAGCCAGACCACAGAGGTTCCCGGCGACGCCTGGACCGACCATCTGCCCGAAAGCGCCCCGCTCAAGAGCGACTGGAAGGATCTGGGCTGCGGCATGTTCAACACTGAGACCGATACCTGCGTGCAGATGACCTCGAATTACTGAGACCACGCGGTCTGCGCGGGTCACACCGCGCAGACCCTTATTATGTTTTCATCGAATTGGTCCGGACTGAACATGCGTTTCACCGCCCTCTTTGCCCGTGCTCTGCTGATCCTTGTGACCTTCATCGGCCTGTCCCTGGCACGTGCCGAGATGGCCACGGCGCAGGATAGCTTGCAGCCGATCCTGCAAGGCCATGCCGCCGATCTGGCCAAACCCTCGCGCCAGACGATTGGCCCGGTGATCGCCGAACTGTTGGCAACGGATCATCCCGGCATCGCCGACTTCCTGCGCAAATGGGAGGCGCGCGAGGTCTATCAGCGCCCGACCGACGGGCTTTTCTTCTACGCCGAGGAAACGACCGACGCCCTGCGCCTGATCGACATCGACAGCGGCGAAACGGTGGCCGAGGTGGGTAGCCGCGACGTTGACCAGATCCGCCCCAATGCCGGTGTGCGACGCGAAGTTGCCGCGGCCCTCGTGCCTTACGAGTTGAACGCGCCCGACCCCGCCCGCCGTCTGGCCGCGCTCACGGCTATTGCACGAAGCTCCGACGCCAGCCAGATCGCCCCCCTTGCCCAGAGCATCGAAACCGAACCCGACGCCGATCTCAGAACGCGCAAGGAACGAATGCTCGCCCTGCTCACCGCCCAGTTCGGCGAAACCAAGGCCGCACGGCTCGACGCCATCTCCGCCCTGTCGGGCGACATCAGCATCGAGGCGCGCAGCGTCCTCAACCAGCTTGCGGCGCGACGCGACGGGGTGGCGCAAACCTTGCCCGAAGATATCAACATCGCCCGGGTTCTGGAGCTGGGCACGGATATCACCGAAGCCGCGGCCTACGATCGGCTGGTCGCCGAAAACCTCGCCCCGCCACCCCAGACCGCCAAGGATCTGCGCGATGTGCTGGCCCAGCATATCGTCGGCGGCACCGTCGGGGGCGTTCCGCTACATCTGCTTAACACGACCGAGGTCCGCGCCCGCGCCTACGAGGCACTGGAGGCCGCGGGCACCGTCCCGCCCCGCGCCGCGCCGGACGAGGTGGCAAACGCGGTCGCCGCGCATGTCTTTTACCAGGAATACCTGCAACCCGATCCCGACATCACCCAAGCCGCCGAAGCTGCGCTCGACACCACCAGGATCGCGCTCGGCCTCTACCAGACCGCCGATCTGGTGCTTGACGGATTGTCGCTCGCGTCGATCTTTTTCCTCGCCGCCATTGGCCTTGCCATCACCTTTGGCGTCATGGGCGTCATCAACATGGCACATGGCGAGTTCATCATGATGGGCGCCTATACCGGCTACGTGGTGCAGCTTTTCATCCCCGACTACACCCTCAGCCTGCTGATTGCCCTTCCGCTGGCCTTTGCCGTCACCTTCGGCGCGGGCGTCGCGATGGAGCGGCTGGTGATCCGCCACCTTTACACCCGCCCGCTGGAAACCCTGCTGGCCACCTTCGGCATTTCCATCGCCCTGCAACAACTGGCCAAGAACATCTTTGGCACACAGGCCCGTCCGCTCACCGCGCCCGACTGGCTGGGCGGCGCAATCACACTCAACGACATCGTCGGCATCTCGACCATCCGGGTGGCGATCTTCGTACTGGCGCTGATCTTTCTGGCGCTGCTGCTCTACATCCTGAAACGCACCCGGCTGGGGCTCGAGGTGCGCGCCGTGACGCAGAACCCCGGCATGGCCGCCTCGATGGGCATCAACCCCGACCGCATCAACATGCTGACCTTCGGGCTGGGATCGGGCATCGCCGGTATCGCCGGGGTGGCCATCGGGCTTTATGCGCAGGTGACCTCGGAAATGGGCGCCAACTACATCGTGCAAAGCTTCATGACCGTGGTGGTCGGCGGCGTCGGCAATGTCTGGGGCACGCTGGCGGGGGCCTCGCTCATCGGCTTCCTGCAAAAGGGGATCGAATGGTTCAACCCGTCGAACACGCTCGCCGCACAGACCTACATGGTCCTCTTCGTCATCCTGTTCATCCAGTTCCGGCCCAAGGGCATCGTCGCCCTCAAGGGCCGCGCCGCAGGGGATTAACGCATGACTCGTCCCGATATCACCCCCCGCAAGGGGTTCCTTGCCGAGAACCCGTCGGTTTCGTGGTTCCTCGGCTGTCTCGGCCTGTTCACGCTGGGGGTCACGGTCCTGTCCCAGGGGTTCGGCCCCGCACTGCTCTCGACCTCGATGGTCAAGATCCTCGGAATGACGCTGTGCCTGTGCCTCATCGCCGTGGCGATGGACGTGGTCTGGGGCTATTGCGGTATCCTGAGCCTTGGGCATTTCGCGTTTTTCGGCATCGGCGGCTATGCCATCGGCATGTGGCTGATGTATGCGCGCACCGAGGGGATCGTGGTCGAATCCCTTGCCAACGCCCCCATCCCGCCCACGCAGGCCGAGACCCGCGACGCCATCGCGACACAGATTTTCGGCGTCGTGGGCAGCAACGAACTGCCGGCTCTCTGGGCCTTCGCTCATAGCCTGCCACTGCAACTCGTGATGGTGGCGCTGGTGCCGGGCCTGCTGGCACTCGTCTTCGGCTGGCTGGCGTTTCGCAGCCGCGTCACCGGGGTTTACCTGTCGATCCTGACACAGGCGATGACGCTGGCCCTGTCGCTTTACCTTTTCCAGAACGACACCGGCCTGCGCGGCAACAACGGGCTCTCGGGATTGCAGAACATCCCCGGCCTCTTGCACCTGCCGCAATCGACCATCGCGCTATGGTTCTTCTGGGCCTCCGCGCTCGCGCTCGGGCTGGGCTATCTCCTGTTCGCGTGGCTGGTGTCGGGCAAGTTCGGCTCGGTCATCCGCGCCATCCGCGACAACGAGGCCCGGGTGCGTTTCCTGGGCTATCACGTGGAAAGCTACAAGCTTCTGGTCTTCACCCTCACCGCCATCGTCTCCGGCCTCGCGGGCGCGCTTTACTACCCGCAGGCGGGCATCATCAACCCGGCGGAAATCGCGCCCATCGCCTCCATCTACCTCGCCGTCTGGGTCGCCATCGGCGGGCGCGGGCGGCTTTACGGCGCGGTGATCGGCGCGGCCGTGGTCAGCCTTGCGTCAAGCTGGTTCACCGGCGGCGGCGCGCCCGATGTCAATCTCGGCTTCTACACGATCAACTGGACCGATTGGTGGCTGGTGCTTTTGGGCCTCGGCTTCGTCGCCGTCACCTTGTTTTTCCCGCGCGGGATCAGCGGGCTCTTTGACATGCTGGTGAGGAAACCATGACCACCCTGCTCGAAGTCTCCGGCGTCTCCGTCACATTCGACGGGTTCCGCGCGATCAACAACCTCTCGATCCAGATCGGCGAACCGGAGCTGCGCGCCGTGATCGGCCCCAATGGCGCGGGCAAGACCACCTTCATGGACATCGTCACCGGCAAGACAAGGCCTGACGAGGGCCGGGTGATCTGGGGCGAGAAATCCGTCTCGCTCCTCGGGATGAGCGAAAGCGCGATCGCCCGCGCGGGCATCGGCCGCAAATTCCAGAAACCCACGGTCTTCGAAGAACAAACCGTGCGCGAAAATCTCGCCATGGCGCTCAGGAACAAGCGCGGACCGTTCGATGTGCTGTTCCACAAGAGATCCCGCAAAGGCGCCGCGCGCATCGCCGAACTGGCCGAGGAAATCGGCCTGCGCGACCACCTGCCCCGCCGCGCAGGCGCGTTGAGCCACGGACAGAAACAATGGTTGGAAATCGGCATGCTGCTGGCCCAGGACCCGCGCCTTCTCCTGGTCGATGAACCCGCCGCCGGGATGACACCCGCCGAGCGCGAACACACCACCGACATCCTCAAACGCGCGGCCAAGACCCACGCCGTCATGGTCATCGAACACGACATGGAATTCATCCGCCGCCTCGGCTGCAAGGTGACCGTGCTGCACGAAGGCGCGGTTCTGGCCGAAGGCAGCCTCGACCATGTCACGCAGAACAAGGAGGTGATAGATGTCTACCTCGGGCGTTGACCCATGCTGAGCGTCGAGAACCTGACCCTGCATTACGGGGCTTCACAAATTCTCCATGGCATCAACCTTGCCGCGCGACCCGGTGCCGTGACCGCCGTTATGGGCACCAATGGCGTGGGCAAGACCAGCCTCCTCAAGGCCATCGCCGGGCGCCATCCCTACTCGGGCGGGCGCATCACGCTGGACGGCAACGAACTGGATCATCTCAACGCCGCACAGGCCGCGCAAAGCGGCATCGCCTATGTGCCGCAGGGGCGCGAGATATTCCCGCTTCTGACGGTGACCGAGAACCTGCAAACCGGCTTTGCCTGCCTGCCGAGATCCGAACATTTCATACCCGAGCGCATCCATGACCTGTTCCCGGTGCTCGCAAAGATGAAAGGCCGGCGCGGCGGCGATCTCTCCGGCGGGCAGCAACAGCAGCTTGCGATCGCCCGCGCCCTGATCGCCCGCCCCCGCGTGCTCTTGCTGGACGAGCCGACCGAGGGCATCCAGCCCAATATCATCAAGCAGATCGGCGAGGTGATCGGGCTTTTGCGCGACGAGGGCGAGATCGCCATCGTGCTGGTCGAGCAGTTTTTCGATTTCGCCTATGACC
The DNA here is from genome assembly GCF_008369105.1 of Aquicoccus porphyridii. Lineage (GTDB taxonomy): Bacteria > Pseudomonadota > Alphaproteobacteria > Rhodobacterales > Rhodobacteraceae > Aquicoccus > Aquicoccus porphyridii. Next base: position 29,831 of record NZ_VINQ01000019.1, read on the forward strand.
TTGCGGATGACCTCGTGGTGCTGAACCGGGGCGAGGTGCGGCTTTCGGAACCTGCGGCAACGGTCGAGCGTGAACGGCTCTTGCGCGAAGTGTCCATTTGACAGGCGCTCTGCCTTAAGTTTGGGCAAAAGCCTGCGGGTCATGCGGCGCAATTCGCCCCGCACCGGCCTGCGTCTGGCGCTTCGGGGCAATGACGCTAGCCTCGGGCCAACAGTGACAAGAGATCCCCGATGACCGCCTGCCCCGCCCCACCCCTCACGCATGAGCGCAGCAATGGTGCCGCGCATGTCACGCTCTTGCCGGGGCCAAACGGCGGTCGGCTCGACCGGCTGCATCAGAAGGGGTCGGCCAAGGCATTCCTGCATCCCGCTGAATCAGGGCCGGAAATCGTCCTGCTCAACACCTCGGGCGGGCTGACCGGCGGCGACCGGCTCTCGTGTCGCATCGACCTTGCCCCGGGCTGTCGCGCCACCGGCACCACCCAAACCGCCGAACGCGCCTATCGCAGCACCACCGGCGCGGCCAGCGTTACGGTGCATCACACGGTCGGCACGGGCGGGCATCTCGACTGGCTGCCGCAGGAAACGATCCTGTTCGAGGGCAGCCACCTTGTGCGCGACACCACCATCGACCTCGCGGCGGACGCCGCGTGCCTCATGCTCGAATCGGTGGTCCTGGGACGCGCCGCCATGGGCGAGACGGTGACGCGCGTCACCCTCCGCGACACCCGCCGCATCACCCGCGCAGGCAGGCCCGTGCTGGTCGAGCCGCTGCATCTGTCCACCGATGCCCTCACCGCCGGTCCTGCAATCCTCAACGGCGCGCGCGCCTTCGCCACGCTCGCGCTGGTGGCGCAAGGCGCCGAGGACGCGGTGACCCGTGCCCGCGCCGAGCTGACCGAGCCGGGCGTGACCGGCGGCGCGTCGGGCTTTGACGGCAAGCTGGTGATCCGCCTGATGGCCGCCGACGGCTGGCCGCTCAGACGACAGATCATGCGCCTCGTGCGGGCCCTGCGCCCCGGCCCGCTGCCCCGCGTCTGGCAATTCTAGGAGACCCGCGATGAACCTCACCCCCCGCGAAAAGGACAAGCTCCTGATCTCCCTCGCAGCGATGGTGGCACGCGGGCGCCTTGCGCGCGGCGTCAGGCTCAACCACCCCGAGGCGGTGGCGCTGATCACCGATTTCGTGGTCGAGGGTGCGCGCGACGGGCGCAGCGTCGCCGACCTGATGGAGGCCGGCGCCCATGTCATCACCGCCGACCAATGCATGGAAGGCATCCCGCAGATGATCCATTCCGTGCAGGTCGAGGCCACCTTTCCCGACGGGACCAAGCTTGTCACCGTCCACGACCCCATCCGCTGAAAGGACCGTTTCCATGCGCTACCTGATCCCCGTTCTGTTCCTGCCCACGCTCGCGCAGGCCCATGCAGGCCCCCACCTGCACCCGCACGGGATCGACGCGATGTGGCTGATCGTCGTGGGCCTGCTGGCCCTGACGGGCGGCTATTTCATCGGTCGGGGCCGCAAATGATCCCCGGCGAACTCTTCCCCGCCAAGGGTGACATCACCCTGAACGCGGGCGTGCCCGTCACCGTTCTCGAGGTGTCCAACACCGGCGACCGCCCGGTGCAGGTGGGCAGCCATTACCACTTTGCCGAGGCCAATAGCGGCCTCACCTTCGACCGCGCCGCCGCCCGTGGCCAACGCCTCGACATCCCCGCAGGCACCGCCGTGCGCTTCGAGCCGGGCCAGGCCCGCGAGGTGCGGCTGGTGCCATACGGTGGTGCGCGGCGGGTGTTCGGCTTCAACGGGCAAGTGATGGGAGATCTCTGACCATGCCCACGCAAATCCCCCGCCCCGCCTATGCCGGCATGTATGGCCCCACCACCGGCGACCGCCTGCGACTGGCCGACACCGATCTCGTCATCGAGGTCGAACGCGACCTGACCAGCTATGGCGAAGAGGTGAAATTCGGCGGCGGCAAGGTGATCCGCGACGGCATGGGCCAATCCCAGGCCACCCGCGCCGAAGGGGCCATGGACACCGTCATCACCAACGCGCTCATCGTCGATCATAGCGGCATCTACAAGGCCGATATCGGCCTGCGCGACGGGTGCATCGCGGCCATCGGCAAGGCGGGCAACCCCGACACGCAATCCGGTGTCGATATCGTCATCGGCCCGGGCACCGAGATTATCGCGGGCGAGGGCAAGATCCTGACCGCCGGGGGCTTTGACGCGCATATCCATTTCATCTGCCCGCAACAGATCGACGACGCGCTGCATTCCGGCATCACCACCATGCTGGGCGGCGGCACAGGCCCGGCGCATGGCACGCTGGCCACCACCTGCACGCCGGGCGCGTTTCACATCGGACGGATGCTGCAATCTCTCGACGCCTTTCCGATGAATTTCGGCCTTGCAGGCAAGGGCAACGCCAGCCTGCCCGGCGCCCTGATCGAACAGGTCCATGCCGGCGCCTGCGCGCTCAAGCTGCACGAGGATTGGGGCACCACCCCGGCTGCCATCGACAATTGCCTCTCGGTCGCCGACGACATGGACGTGCAGGTGATGATCCACACCGACACGCTCAATGAGTCGGGCTTTGTCGAGAACACGCTTGCCGCCTTCAAGGGCCGCACCATCCACGCCTATCACACCGAGGGCGCGGGCGGCGGCCACGCCCCCGACATCATGAAGGTGGTGGGCGCGCAGAACGTGCTGCCCTCTTCGACCAACCCGACCATGCCCTATACCGTCAACACGATCGAGGAACATCTCGACATGCTGATGGTCTGTCACCACCTCGACAAGGCGATCCCCGAAGATGTCGCCTTCGCCGAAAGCCGCATCCGCCGCGAAACCATCGCCGCCGAGGATATCCTGCACGACATGGGCGCGTTTTCCGTCATCTCGTCGGACAGCCAGGCCATGGGCCGCGTCGGCGAGGTCATCATCCGCACATGGCAAACCGCCGACAAGATGCGCAAGCAGCGCGGGCGGCTGAGCGAAGAGACCGGCGACAACGACAACACCCGCGTCAAACGCTATATCGCCAAATACACCATCAACCCCGCCATCGCCCACGGCATGAGCACCCATATCGGCAGCATAAGCCCCGGCAAACGCGCCGACCTGGTGCTCTGGGACCCGGCCTTTTTCGGCGCCAAGCCCGAGATGGTGCTGATGGGCGGCTCCATCGTGCTGGCACAGATGGGTGATCCCAACGGCTCGATCCCCGCGCAACCGGTGCATTCGCGCCCCATGTTCGCGGCCTTCGGGCGGTCGCTCGAACGTTCCTCGGTCCTGTTCGTGAGTGCCGCGGCACAGGCCGACGGGATCGGCGCGACGCTGGGATTGGCCAAGGACACGGCGGCCGTGGCGCAAACCCGCACCGTCGGCAAGCGCGACATGATCCACAACGACCTGACCCCCGAGATCGCGGTCGACCCCGAAACCTACGAGGTGCGCGCCAATGGCGAGTTGCTGACCTGCGAACCGGCCAGCGACCTGCCGCTGGCGCAACGTTATTTCCTGTTCTGAGGTGCCTTCATGACCGACCTGCCCATCGCCCGTGACCTGCTGACCCACGCCCCCGACACCATCGCCGATACCGTCGTGCTCGACTATGACGCGCGGCTGATGCGGCGCAAACGGCTGGTCGGGCGTGGCGGGCTGGCCTTTCTCGTCGATCTGGCCGAAGTCACCAACCTTGACGATCACTGGGGCTTCGCGCTCGACGATGGCCGCGCCGTGGGGGTCGAACCCGCACCCGAGAACCTGATCGAGGTGCGCGGCGACCTGCCCCGCCTCGCCTGGCATATCGGCAACCGCCACACGCCCTGCCAGATCGGGACCGATCACCTGGCGATCCGGCATGATCACGTGATCGAGGCCATGCTGGCGCATCTCGGCGCCACCCTCACCCCCGTCACCGGCCCGTTCCGCCCCGAAGGCGGCGCCTATGGCAAGGGGCGCACAATGGGGCACGATCATGGGGGCCACGATCACGATGGCCACGATCACGGTCACACCCATCACACCCATGCCTGATGCTGACCCCTGCGCATCTCACGCTCGTCCAATGGCTGTCCCCCGCCTTTCCGACCGGGGCCTTCGCCTATTCCCACGGGCTGGAACACGAGATCGCAACCGGCGCGGTCCGTGACGCCAACAGCCTTGAACAATGGCTCACGAACATCCTGCGCTTTGGCGCGGGCTGGCAGGATGCGGTGCTTCTGGCCCACGCGCTGACGGGCGATTGCGAGGTGCTGGACGATCTGGCCCGCGCGCTGCAACCCTGCGCGGAGCGGTTGCAGGAAGGGCTGGAACAAGGCAGCGCGCTGGCCCGCACCGTCGCCGCGATCACCGGCCGCCCCCTGCCGCCCCGCATGCTCCCGATCGCGCTTGGCGAAGCGGCAAGCGCCCTTGACCTTCCCGCAAAAGATGTGATCGCGCTTTATCTGCAAGGCTTTGCCGGAAACCTCGTCACCATCGCGATCCGTCACGTGCCACTTGGCCAGACCGAGGGGCAGGCCGTCCTTCACCACCTCGCCCCCCTGATCCACACGCTCGCCAACGATGCCGCCACGGCACCGCTCAACACGCTTGGCACCTGCGCGCTGGCCGGTGATCTCGCCGCGCTGCGCCACGCAACACAAGAAGTGAGGATATTTCGCACATGACCAGCACAACAATGAACGGTCCCCTCCGGGTGGGCATCGGCGGCCCGGTGGGCGCGGGCAAGACCACGCTGACCGAAGGGCTGGCCCGGGCGCTGGCGTCGCGCTGCTCGATGGCGGTGATCACCAACGACATCTACACCCGCGAAGACGCGGAGCACCTGATGCGCGCACAGGTGTTGCCCGGCGACCGCATTCGTGGCGTCGAAACCGGCGGCTGCCCACATACCGCCATCCGCGAGGATGCCTCGATCAACCTCGCTGCCGTGGCCGAGTTGAACACCGCGTTCCCCGATCTCGACCTCATCCTGATCGAATCCGGCGGCGACAACCTCGCCGCGACCTTCAGCCCCGAACTGGCCGACCTCACGATCTACGTCATCGACACCGCCGCCGGTCAGGACATCCCGCGCAAACGTGGCCCCGGCCTGACCCGGTCGGACCTCCTCGTGGTCAACAAGACCGACCTCGCGCCCCATGTGGGTGTCGATCTGGCACAGCTTGACTCCGACACCGCCCAGGCGCGTGGCGCGCGCCCCTACGTGCTGACCCGGTTGCGGGACGGCACAGGTCTGGATCGGATCATCCGCTTTCTCGAAACCGATGGCGGGCTGTCTCTCTCTGCCTCCCGCACGGCTTCGGACCTGCCCGACGATGAATCCACACCTGTCGCCTATCGCGCTTGATCGAACTCACGCCCCCGACGCAGCGGGCGCGGCAGGGCCTGCCGATCAAAGGCCACCGACTTGATCAGCGCAACGACCGGCTGCCCCTGTGCAAGCCCCATCTCCTGCACCGCGGCGCGGGTAATGCGCGCGCGCAGGTGCTGACCGCCAATATCAAGCAGCACCTCGGCAAAGGCCGACCCCGCCTCGGGTTCAAGCGCCAGCACCCTTGCCTCCAGCATGTTGCGAATGCTCAACCCCTCGGGCCGGGTCCGGGCAAGCGAAACATCCCGCGCCCGCACCCGCAGGCGCACCACGCCCCCATCCGCGCCCAGGATCTGTGGCACTTCGAGCGTCCTGCCCCCCAGGTCAACCCGCGTGAGGTGCATCTCGGCATCGGTCGCGGCAATGCGCCCTTCAAGCACGACCCCCGCCTCGAACCGGCCCTGAATCTCGCCAAGGTCGAGCCGCTCAAGCGTTTCGGCCACGCCCCCCGTGGCCACGATCCGCCCGGCCGCAAGGGCAACGATCCGGTCGCAAAGCTGGGTCACCTCCTCGATCGCATGGGTCACATAGATCACCGGCAGGCCAAACGCCTGCGGCAACCGCGCGATATAGGGCATGATCCCGGCCTTGCGCCTCGTGTCGAGCGCCGCCAACGGCTCGTCCATCAGCAAGAGCCGCGGTCGCGCCAGCAACGCGCGCCCGATCGCCACCCGCTGCCGCTCCCCACCCGAAAGCTGCCCGGCGCGGCGATCGAACAGGGGCGCAAGATCGAGACCCGACACCACATCGTCAAAGGAATAGCGCACAGCGGCCCGGCCCGCGCGTTTCTGTGCATAATCGAGATTGCCCCGCACCGTCAGATGCGGAAAAAGCCGCGTGTCCTGAAACACGTACCCCACCCCGCGCCGATGCGGCGCAAGACCGCGACGCCCCTCCATCCAGACCTCGCCGCCAAGGGCAACCCGGCCCGTCGCCGCGCGTTCAAACCCCGCGATGGAGCGCAAAAGCGTGGACTTGCCACAGCCCGAGGGCCCGAAAAGCGCCGTGATCCCCTCGCCCGCGAAATCATGCGCGACATCGAGTTCAAACGCGGGATAACGGACCCGGATATCGACGTTCAGATGGTCCATCATCTATCCCACATGCACCGGAAAGCGGCGGTTGAAACTGTAAACCGCCAGAAGCACGGCAAAGGAAAACACCAGCAGGATCGCCGCAAGCATATGCGCCGCGTCGTAATTGATCGTCTCGACCTGCTCGTAAATCTGGATCGAAACCACCTTGGTGCGACCCGGAATGTTGCCCCCCACCATCAGCACCACGCCGAATTCACCAATCGTATGCGCGAATGTCAGCACCGTCGCGGTAAGATACCCGCGCAGCGCCATCGGCGTGGCCACCGTGAGAAAGGCATCGAACGGTGACGCCCGCAAGCTGGCCGCCGCTTCGAGAGGGGCGCGGCCCACGACCTCGAACGCACCCTGCAGGGGCTGCACCATGAAGGGCAGCGAATAAAGCATCGAGGCAAGGATAAGCCCCGAAAAGGAAAAGGTGAGCGTGCTGCCCGTCGCATCCAGCCACAGCCCACCCAGCAGGGCGTCCGGGCTGAGAAACACCAAGAGGTAAAACCCCAGAACCGTCGGCGGCAGAACCAGCGGCAAGGCGGTGATCGCCTCCACCACCGGTTTGACCCGCGACCGCGTATGCGCCAGCCACCACGCGATAGGCGTGCCGACAACAAGCAGGAAAAGCGTCGTGACCGCCGCCAGCCGGATCGTCAGCCAAAGCGGGCCAAGGTCGGGAAAGTCCATGTTATCCCCCCGCGCCGTAACCGAAACGCTCGATCACCCGGGCCGCCTGATCGCTGCGCAGAAAGGCGAGAAAGGCGCGCGCCGCATCGTTCCCCGCCCCGGGGTTGAGCAGCACGGCATCCTGCCGGATCGGCGTGAACAGCGCCTGCGGCACGTCCCAACGGCTGCCACCCGTCACCGCGCGCGGGCTTTTCACGGCCGAGAGCGCCACAAACCCCAGTTCGGCCGCGCCGGTCGCCACGAGTGAATGGGTCTGGCCGATATTCTGCCCCATTACGATCTTTGGTTGCAGCGCCGCCCAAAGCCCCATGCTCTCAAGCGCCTCGCGCGCCGCCACGCCATAGGGCGCAAGATCGGGGTTGGCGATGGCAACAAAGCGCAGGTCGGGATCGCGCAGCACCGCCTGCCCGTCGGTGCCGATCCGCGCCGCATCGCCGCTCCATAACGTGAGACGACCGATCGCATAGGTGAAATCGCTTCCCGCGACGGCCTTGCCCTCGTCCAGCAGCCGCGCGGGCGTTGCCGCATCGGCCGACAAGAGCAGGTCAAACGGCGCGCCCGCCCCGATCTGGGCATAAAGCTTGCCGGTCGATCCGGTGGTCAACACCAGGTCATGACCCGTGGCCTCGCGAAACAGCGGCACCAGCGCCTCGGCGGTCTCCGCGAAATTCGCGGCCACCGCGGCCAGCGCAGTCTCGGCCCGCGCCGCGAGCGGCCCAAACCCCAGGGCTAGCAGGAAAAACACACCGCCAAGGAAACGGCGCATCGGAAAGGGGGGCATCGCGTATCTCCATGCGATATGTTCCCAGAAACAGATCGCATGGAGCCTCCACCCGGTCAAGCCTTGCCACAAGCCCCGACACAGACCGGATTTCCGGGACGTCCCCGGCGTTCCATATCTCACCCTTGCGGCGATGGCGGCGACGGGAGGGGCAAGTCGGGCGAGAAGAAGGTGTGACAGGCCCGCCCCCGCCATTTCGAGGCATAAAGCGCGGTATCCGCATCCGCCATGATCCGCGCGGCGACGGGGCGTTCATAGTCGCTCGACAGGGCGGTGCCGCAACTGGCCGAGACCCGGCAGACATGGCCGTCAAAGCGGATCGGCTTTTCCAGCTCGCCGATGATCCTGCCCGCGACGCGGTCGAGCGCGGCGCGGTCGGTCAATCCCTCGAACAGGATCACGAACTCGTCGCCCCCGGTCCGCGCCACCGTATCCTTGCCGCGGCGGGTCGCGTCGATCATGATCCGGGCGACCTCCTGCAACACGTGATCCCCCGCCGCGTGGCCCAGCCGGTCATTCACCGCCTTGAAGAAATCCAGATCGACATGCATCACCGCAAAGGGCATCTGCGTCGCGATCACCCGGCCCAGCACATGATCCATCGCCCGCCGGTTCTTGAGCCCGGTCAGCGTGTCGGTAAAGGCCTGTTCCTCGGCGGCGATCCTGGCCCCCTGAAGACGCTGGTTGAGCAGGCGCGAAGCCTCCATCGCCGCCGATTTCGCCTCGACCAGGTAAAGCATCTCGATCGCCAGGTCGGTGGCCGCGAAATCGCCACTGGTCAGGCGATAGTCGCGCACCGCGTCAAGGATCGAGATCCCGAACGAAAGGTTCACGATCGCACCCTGCCCGCCCGGCAGCGGCATCAGAACCCCCTTGAGCCCGGTCGCGGGCGGATCGCGGAACCGCAGGTGCAGCTTGACCCCGGACGCGGCCATCAAATCGGCCATCGACATCACCGCCCGCGGGCGGCGCAGATCGAACCGGTCGAGAAACCGCCCCCCCGCCAGCGGCGCACCGGGTCGCAGTTTCCGCAAGGTCGGACCGGCATGGATGATATACCCGCGCGCATCCAGCAGCACATGCATCGGGCACAACCGGTCAAGGATGCCCCGCCATGCGGCCATGTCCGGCCCGGCGCACCCCTGTGCCGCGCCGCCCGTCATCCCGCCCGCGCCCCCAGGTCGAAATCGCGCCCCTCGGCAAAGCCCGTCTCGATCAGGGTGATGTCGATCATCTCCCGCCCGTCCTCAGTGTCCTGATGATCGAGCAGCACAAGCGCGCCGTAATCGTCGGCAAGGGTGCGCAAGGCCCCCATCATCACATGCCCGAACCCGTCCAGGGACCAGCGCAGGGTCAGGCTGAACCGATCCGGGGCGCGTTCGTGCAATTCGAGTTCGGGCAGGTCGAGATTCGGCACCGCCAGCCGCGCCCGGTCGGGCAGATCGTCCAGCGAATGCAGGAATTCCACGAAATCGACCCCGCCAAAACGCAACAGGCGACGCACCGCCTCGGCGTTGGGATGACTGACCAGGTAGGTGCCGATATCCTCCAGCACCTCGTCACCGGGTTTTTCAAGATCGCCGCAAACCGCGTTCAGGATGCGCGGCGTAAGCGCCACGTCATAGACCAGCATGGCTTCGAAATCGGTGAACCCCAACCCGGCGGCACAGGCCATCCGCGCCCACCGCTCCGGCCCGTAGGTATCGGTCACGAATCCCTGGATCGCCCTGTTGATCATCCCATGCATACGGCACCCGGCAACTTGTTATCGGCCCCAAGTCTGCCCCGCCCGCCTTAACAAAGGCTCAATGATCTCAATTGTCGGGAATTAATTCCACGTCCCCGATCCGAAGCGCATTCACCCCCGCCGGAACGACCTCGAACCGCCCGTCCAGCGCCGCACCGATGAGTGCCTCCGCGCTGCCGGTCAATGGCGTGCCCGGATCGACGCGACCGCTCATGTCATGGGCCCCTCCCATCCGCGACAGCGCACCGTCGCGCAAGACGATGCCCTGCACCTGCAAACGATCCCCCCCCATATGCAACAGGATAAAACCGTGTTCCTCTTCGACCCCCGGGCGAAACGGCCCGGTGACGGCCACGCATCCCGGTCGCCCGTCGCCCAGCACCATGGCGCAGGCCCGCTCCCACTCGCTCAGAAGAAAACCCGGCACCCGGTCCAGCGCCTCGACCGGAACGCTCCGCGCGCCCGGCATGCGCACAAGCACCGCGCTCACCGCTTCGGCCATCGCATCTGTGCCGGTCTCGCCTGTGGCCTGCTCGAACCCATAGCGCGAGCGCGTCGTCCTCGCACGTTCCACGGCCCGCGCCAGGGTGGCATCGCCCGCCGTTTCGGCGCGTGCCTCCACCTTGTCCAGTGCCGCCTGCCCGGCGTGGCCCCACCGTTGCGCCAACTCCCAAAGCGCCATCTCCTGCGGTTCGTGCGCCCCGCTCTCGATCCGCGCCAACTGGCTCTGCGCGCTGATCCGTGTCGCGTCGATCACCGGCGTGAGCCACAGCCCCGCAACCGCCACCACGGCCATCGCCATCCACCGGTTGGCCGTGCGGATGCGCACCATCCAGCCCGCCCCGCGCAACACCGCCCCCGCATAGGCCAGCCCGTAGGCCAGCAGGAACACCGCCGCCAACCCGGCCAGCAAACGATCCGGGGTCCAGCCATACTGATCGACCCGCCGCCACACCGCATAGACCGCCAGCCCCGCCAGGACCGGCAGCATCAGCGCCATCAGCCGCCCGGCATCGCGCACCACCCCGCTTTGCGCCGCGCTGGCATCGTCACGATCGGTCGCCGTGGAAATCAGCGTGACCGCCGCCAGCGCCACCCCCATCAGCGTCGCCGCCGGGGAAAGCCCGCCGAAAAGACCGCCCAGCCCCCGAAACGGGATCGCCGCCAGAAACAGCGCCACCACCGGCAACAGGGCCGGCAACAGCAGCCGCAACAACCGATGAATGACAAAGGGCGACACATAGGCGCGCATCTCGTGCACCACCTGGATCGCCAGCCCCAGCAACAGCCCGCTCAGGACATAGGGCACCGGGTCGAGGTCGATGAAATCGTCGATGATGGTGATCCCCACCAGTTGCAGCAACTGGTCCGACAGCATCAGCACCGCCCAGAACACCCCGGTGAAAAATATCGCCGCGATAAAGCGCACCACGATCATCCACGCCGCGTCAAAAAGCAGTGGATACCGCCGCCAGCCGCCCGGCTCGGTGCAACCGGCGGCGGCGAAAGGCGTGGCAAGGAACAGGATCGCGCCCAGCGCCACCGCCCCGTGACCATATTGCATGAGGTCAGGGGCCACGGGATAGCGCAACGACGCCAGCCAGATCAGCCCTGCGGCGGGCACCGCGACGCTCAACGCGCCCAGCGCGGCCCGCCCGATCCGCTCGGGCCCACCCAGTGCCAGCACCACGCCGAACCCGCCCAGGATCAGCGTGGCCAGCACCAGCAACAGCCGCCGATCGTCCAGCGCATCGGGCAGGACATCGACGAAAAGCCACAGCGCCAGCCCCGCCGCCGCGCCGATCGCGGCCATTTCCGCCCGGTTGCGCGTGATCGCGCCATCGCCTGCCTGTGCCATGTCCCGCCTCCTCGATTCCACGCCAGATTAGAGCGTTTCAGGTTTACACGAAAACATCCGGATCGAAACGCGCGTTCGACCGAAGGGAGAGGCAGCGCGTTTCGATTCCGTTGAAACCTGAAACGCTTTAACCCCATTCACACATCGGGACAGCCCCGAAATCCGGCGACCGCTCCAGATCCGCCCGATCCGCATCAATCGGCCCGCACATCCGCGCGCGCCTCGTCTCGCGCGGGCGACGGCATGATCTCTTCGCGGCCCTCGCGCGACTGCTCGATCCGGTCGAGATGCAGCCAGATCCGCCAGACATGGTAATTGACCCGATACAACCAGCGCGCCGCATCCATCTGCGCCAGCGCCGCACCGGGGGTGTCCGCACCCTGCCCCGCCTGCGCCAGAAGCGCATCGCGCAGTCGCCGCTCGCGGGCCTGAACGATCGCCTGCCAGCGACCGAACCACTCCGCCTGCCCGGCCCCGTCGCCCGACAGCCCCCGGATCAGCCCGGTCCGCGTGATCCGCGCCAACCGTGCCAGCCGTGGCGCCCGGTGCAGCGTTGCAACGCGCTCCTCCTGCGCGATGCGATAGGCCAGCCGCGTGAGATGATCGAGGATGTGCAGGATCTCGGCATAGCGCGCACGCACCGGCCTGCTCAACCCCGCACTGTCGATCTTCCCGACGAACCCGCGCGTCTCCTCCAGCGCGCGCATCGCCTGCCGCAGTCGCGTATTGTCGCCCTGTGCCGGTCCCGACGGCGACAGCCGCGCGATGAGCAGGCCCTGCATGTGCCGCGCAATATCGCTCACCGTCGCCCCGGCCGCATCCACCGCCGCCCCCGGCTGCACCAGAAGCCGCGCATCGAGCCGCGCCGTCAACGCCTCGCGCCGCTCGCGCAGCAGGGTCCGCACCAGCGCCATGAAGGGGCCCAGCGCAATGAGGATCACCCCCACACCCACGACATTGAAAACGGTGTGAAAGATCACCAGTGACAGCCGCGCCGCATCGCGCCCGCCCTCGGCGATCCACGTCTCGGCCAAGGGCGCGAACGGGATCAACAGCACGAAGGCCAGACCGCCGGTCAAGAGGTTGAACAACAGGTGCGCCAGCCCCGTCTGCCGCGCCGCCACCGTGCCGCCCAGCGTCGCCAGAAGCGCGGTAAATGTGGTGCCGATATTCATCCCGATCACCATCACCGCCGCCTGCCCGAACCCGATCGCCCCGGCATCGAGCGCCACCAGCGCCGTCGCCACCCCCGCCGACGAGGATTGCGTCACCACCGTCACCACCGCCCCGATCAGGACAAGCTGCGCCCGGCCCAGCGCGGTGTCACCGGGGAACCGCTCGGGCGTGATCACCTCGCTCAGCCCCGCCATCCCCGCCTGCAACAGCCCGAGACCCAGGAACAACAGCGCGAACCCCGCCAGCGCCCCGCCGACATGCCGACCGCGCACCCCGCCGAGCAGCCGGATCAACCCGCCCGCGAATACCAGTGGCAGGGCCAGCGCGCCAAGATCCACCCGGAACCCCAGAAGCGCGACCAGCCACCCGGTAAAGGTCGTGCCGATATTGGCGCCGAACACCACGCCCAGACCCTGCGCGAAGGTCAAAAGCCCCGCCCCGACGAAGCCGATCACCATCACCGTCACCGCCGAAGAACTTTGCAGCGCCGCCGTCACCACCGCGCCCGCCGCCACCCCGCGCAACGGCGTGCGCGTGAACCGCCGCAAAAGCCGCCTGAGCGATTGACCGGCCAGCCCCTGCAACCCCTCGGTGAGCATCGTCATGCCCAGCAAGAACAGGCCAACACCGCCCAATGCCGTCAGAATCCCGCCCGTGTCGCCCATGCCCGACTGTCTCCGTTCAAGGCGGTTCTATGACACGGCGCGGGGTTTGACCACGATCACGCCGCCGCAGGACGGATCACGCCCCGCCCGTATCTTCACCCGTGTCTTCATCTGACCTGAAATACCTCGGGGGAAGGCGGCAAAACGCGCAGCGTTTTGCGCCGTGGGGGCAGAGCCCCCAGCCGACCCCCGATCCCGGCACCGCGCCCGCGATGCGGCACAGGTTCAGAAATCCGTCGGCGCGCCACCCTCGGCCTTGCGCCGGGCCACGAAATCGGCCAGCTCCTCGCGGATGCCCTCGTCCATCGCCGGTGGCTCGAAACTCTCGACGATGCGCTTGTATAGGTGATGCGCGCGCTCGGGCGTCCAGACCGCACCGGCCACGTCCCATGCCTCGTAATTGCGCCAATCGCTCAGGAACGGCTGGTAAAAGGCGGTGGTATAGCGGTCCTGGGTGTGTTGCAGGCCAAAGAAATGCCCCTGCTTGCCGACCTCGGCCACCGCGTCAAAGGCCAGATCCCCGGGCGTGGTCGCCCAGATCGCGGGCTCCATGTAGCGCTGCAACTGCTGCAAGATCTCGCAATCCATCACGAATTTCTCGGGCGATGCGATCAACCCGCCCTCAAGCCACCCGGCGGCGTGATAGACCATGTTGGAACCCGACTGGATCGCGGCCCACAGGCTGTGCTCGGTCTCCCACACCGCCTGACCGTCGGGCACGTTGGCGGCGCACACCCCCGACGAGCGCATCGGCAGCTTGTAGAACCGCGCCATCTGGCCGGTCATCTGCGTCGCGCGCATGTATTCCGGCGTGCCAAAAGCCGGCGCGCCGCTCTTCATGTCCACGTTCGAGGTGAAGGTGCCGATCGCACAGGGCGCCCCGGGCCGGATCACCTGCGCCAGCGCCACCGCGATCAGGCTCTCGGCAAGGCTCAGCGCCACCGCGCCCGCCATCGTCACCGGCGCCATCGCACCCGCGAGCGTAAAGGGCGTCACGACCAGCCCCTGCCCCGCCCGCGCCATCCGCATCCAGCCATCGAGCATCGGCTGATCGTGTTTCAAGGGCGAGGTCGAGTTGATGTTGGTATAGAATTTCGGGCTGGCCTCGAACTCCTCGTGGCTGTGCCCGCCCGCGATGCGCACCATCTCGATCGCGTCCTCGACCCGCTCCTTTCCAAGGCTATAGGTATGCACCACCTTGTCGGTCAGCGTGAGCTTGTCATAAAGCACGTCGAGATGCCGGATACCGGCATGGATATCCTGCGGCTCGACCGGGTAGCCGCCGCAGAAATGGATACAGTTGAAATACTGGCTGAGCTTGATCAGGTCGGCACACATCGCCCGCGTGCCGGTCATCTTGCGCCCGGTCTCCATCGTCCAATAGCTCGGCGGCGACGAGACATTGCCGAACAGGATGTGACCCCGCCCCATGACCAGCTCATGCGCGGGGTTGCGCGGCGTCATGGTCCAGCTTTCGGGCGCCTTGCCGATCATCTCCATGATGAACTCGCGCCCCACGCGGGTGTTGGTGCCGTCGATCGTCGCTCCCTCGGCACGGAAGATTTCCAGCGCCTCTTCGTTGAGGATCTCGATCCCCACCTCTTCGAGAATGCGCATCGCGCCGTCATGAATGGCCGCGACCCCCTCTTCGCTCAAAGGTTCGGTCGGGCGGTCGGCATTGACCGGAAGCCGCCAGGGCATCTGCTCGATCACCGCCCCGCCGCGCCGCGCCGCATTGCCCGCGCGCCCGCCGCCGCGCCGTTTCGTTGCCGCTCTCGCCATGGCTTGCCTCCCTGATCGCTTCGCCCCGATCAAACTCCTTGCGCTTCGCGTCCGCCTGCTCATCTGCGACGGGTTCTGTCGGATTCAGAACAGGTGGCCCGACGTGACCGGCGCAGACCTTGCGCCGCGCGATGCGCGTCGCGGCGGGGGCCTCGCTTCGCTCGGCCCGGTCCGACCGGCATCGACCCGCGCCTGACGAAACGTCGGAATGACATCACGCGGGGTGAATTCGAGTATTTTTCCCAAGAAAGAGCAGCCGCCCGTGACAGGGCGCGCGGTGCATTGATCAATTTTCCCTTAACGAATGCCGCGCTGCGGCGGTGCACGGGCAGCAGCCGGACGACAGCCGGGCCGTGCCGTTGCGCAAATCCCGGTTTCAGCGCGTGTTAACCCGCCGGGACGTTGCGCGCATGCAGCCCGATCAGCCCCGGGATATGCCCGATATCGGGCAAAACCACCTCGGCCAGCGCCTCGAGATCGCCATGCCCCGCCATGCCGGTCAGCACCCCGATCCGGCGCATCCCCGCCGCTTTCCCGGCAATCAGGTCATGGGTGCTGTCGCCCACCATCGCCACCCGTTCCGGGGCGAGTCCGGTGTGATCGAGAAACGCCAGAAGCTGCCCCGGCGCGGGCTTGCCGCCATGGCCGCTGTCACAGCCCGCGATAAAGTCGAACATGTCCACCACCCCCGCCGCCGCCAGATGCGCGCGCGCCGGGGCCTCGGCGTCATTGGTGGCCACGCCAAGGCGCAGCCCGGCAGCGCGCAGCGCCCCGAGGCAGGCGCGCAGCGGCACCGCCTCGGCCTGCGGCGCGCGTTCGGCTTCCTCGTTCAGGATCGCCACGAGCCGGGCATGCGCCATCCCCGGCAGCCCCGGCAAAAGGGCGGCCGCCGCTTCGTCAGGGGTGCCCGCGATCACGATGCTGTCGGGTGCAAAGCATTGATTGGCATAGTCGAATCCGACCCGCGCACCAAGGTCAATGGCCCATGCGCGATCCCCCCCGGTCACCCGGTCGAGAAAGGCCATGGCCCAGGAATCCCAGGTGGCGGCGAAATCGAAAAGCGTGCCGTCCTTGTCGAAAACGATCCCCTCAAGCCGCATCTTGCCCCGTCCTCATTTACCGCTCTCGCCCCTATCCGCGCTCAGGTCCAATAGACGTCCTTGCCACCGGGCAGCGCCGCCCGCGCCAGCATCGGCTTGTCGTAACGAAGCCCCGCCGTATCGCAGAACCCGACGACCCAGGCATCGTCCATCAACAGGAAATCGAGGATCGAAGCAAGGAAATCGGCATCCTTCGCGCGCACCCGCAGCTCGTCGGCCGCGGTCCCGGTCGAGCCGAGAAACACCGGCAACAGATCGTCGCTCCCCGCGATCCAGGCCAACGCCTGAAGCGCGATGGTTTCGGCGGAATCCTGCGACATCGACATTTTTAATGGCCTCGGAAAGGATTTCTTAACCACTCTGGGCAAATGATCGGAGCGATACAAGGGTCAAGTTCGAAAGGCGCCCCCCGTGCCCGGCAAGGTGCTCATCATCGACGACATCGCCACCAACCGCATCACGTTCAAGGTGCGGCTCGCGGCGGCCTGCTACCAGGTGGCACAGGCGGCCACGGCGGCCGAGGGGTTGACCCTCGCGCGACAGATGCCGCCCGATCTCATCCTGTGCCCGGCCAACCTGCCCGACATGGATGCCGCCGGGCTGGCCCGCGCGTTGCGGGCCGATCCGCTGCTGGAGGACATCCCGCTGATCGTGGTGACGGCCGATCACGACCCTGCAACCCGGCTGGCCATGCTCGAAGCCGGGGCCGATGACATCCTGCTCAAACCGCTCTCCGACGATCTTTTCCTCGCCCGCCTGCGCAGCCTGCTGCGCCACCGCCACAACCACGAGGAAAAGCAGTTGCGCGATGGCGCAGGGCAGGTGCTGGGCCTGGCGGAAACGCCCGCCGGTTTCGACGCACCCGGCAGGGTGCTGCTGGTGGCCGACACCGCCGATACCGCGCTGAAATGGAAATCCCTTCTGGCCCGGTCCATGCCCGATCGGCTGACCACCGTCGGCATTGCCGACGCGATGCGCCATATCGGGCGCACCGACGTGCCCGATGCGATCGGCATGGTCCTGCCCGCCGAGGCACCCGAGACCGGGCTCCGGCTGCTGACCGAACTGACCGCCCATCCTGCGACCCGCGACGCCGGGGTGATCGTGGCGCTTGTGGCCCCGCGCGCGCGGCTGGCCGCCGAAGCCCTCGACCGGGGTGCGGCCGAAGTGCTGGGCAACGGCGCGCTCAGCCGCGAGATGGCGCTGCGCCTGCGCCGACAGATCCTGCGCAAACGCCGGATCGAAACGCTGCGCCGCTCGATGCGCGCAGGGCTGCGCGCGGCCGTGATCGACCCGCTGACCGGGCTTCACAACCGGCGCTATGCCATGCCCCGGCTTGCCCGGATGGTCGAAGAGGCCGCCAGGATCGGCAGGGATTGCGCCGTCATGGTCGTCGATATCGACCATTTCAAAATGGTAAACGATACGTTCGGTCATGCCGCGGGCGATGCGATCCTGTCGCGCATCGGCCATATCCTGCGCGAAGCCATGGGGCAGGACGCGCTTGCCGCGCGGCTTGGCGGCGAGGAATTCCTGATCGCCATGCCCGACACCGGGCCGGAGATCGCGCATATGGCGGCACAAAAGCTGTGCCGGCTGATCGCGGGCACGCTGTTTCGTATCCCCGGGCAGCCACGCCCGGTCCGCATCACCGTCAGTATCGGCGTCGCCCTGGCTTCCGATCCCGCGCCGCGCGACCCCGCGAAGCCGCAAGGCGACCCGGTCAGCCCTGCCGCAATGCTCGCGCGCGCCGACCGCGCGCTCTACGGCGCCAAGGCACATGGCCGCAACCGCGTCACGTTCTGCAAACGGCGTCCAGCCGCCTGACAGGACGCAAATCTCACAGTCGCCCCGGAATGCCGTCAGCGTTCAGAATGCCAGCGCCGTCCGCTCTTGTCGTGCCCGGGTTTGCGCTTGCGCTCCAGCGCCTCGCGCAACCGTTTGGCATAGGCAGCGCGCTCGGCATCGCTCATGCTTTCCAGCCGCTCAAGCAACAGTTCACGCCCCAACCGCACGCCCTCGGCCACGGCCTGCATCTGCCGCTCGACGCTCGCCCGCACCACCTCGGGCTCATAGGGCGTGCGCTCCAGCGCGGCGATCAACTGCTCGAACTCGGCCCGGATCGTGGCCCGGTCGGGGCGCCGGTCGCGATAGGCCTCGTGCATCGCGCGGCCCAGCGCGCGCCGGTCCTCGTCGCTCAGCGCCCGCGCCATCGGCCCGCCCACCTGATCCATCCGGGGCGGGCGAGAATCCTTGCCGAACCCGTGTGCGGCCATGACCCCCACCATCAACCCCACGACCAACAGGTTGAGCGCCAAGGAGGCGAACAACACGATCCGCAATTTGCGCCCCGGTCGGGGGGCCTGTCCGTTCGGCGTCGTGTTCATCCCGCATCCTCCTCACCCGCCAGGGCCATCTCGTAAAGATCAAAGCCGAAACCGCCGCTGACATCCACGAGCGAAATCACGTCATCCGTCCTGCCGCCCACAACCGTGCCGAGGGCATCGCCCACGCCCAGCGTGGGGCTGAACCCGATCCAGAGCCCGGCAACCGCCGCCGTGGCCAGCCCGCCCATCGCGGGCCATCCGCCCAGCGCGGCCCACAGGCCCCAACCCCGGCGCACGCGCGTCATGCGGTCGCCGGGCACGGCAATCGCCGCCTGCTCGGCGAACGCATCGCCCAGAACCCGCGCCATCAGCGCCGCATCCGGCTCTTCGGGTGCCGAGCGCGCCTGCGCAAACAGCGCCTCCAGCCTCTCTTCCGTGTCGCGATCCGTCTCAGTCATCGCCATACCCCAATGCATCGCGCCGCGCGGCCAGTGCCGCGCCCAGCGCCCTCTTGCCCCGTGCGATCAGGCTCTCGACCGCCTCGGTGCCGGTCTCCATGATCGCGGCGATCTCGGGGTTGGCCAGCCCCTCGATATGCCGCAGCACCACCGCCTGACGCTGGCGCTCGGGCAACCCGTTCAGCGCCGCCTGCAACGCCCCGGCCCGGGCCTTGTCCTGCAATCGCTCGGCCGGTCCCGCCGCAGCGTCCACCGGCTCGTCCACCGCGTCAAGCGGTGGCCCGACATGCCGCCTGCGCCTGAGCCGGTCGGTCACCAGATTGGCCACCACGCGATAAAGCCATGTGTTCACCCGCGCCTCGCCCGCTCGCCAGTCGGGTGCGATCCGCCACAGCCGCAACATCGCCTCCTGCGTCACGTCCTCGGCCTCGGCCCTGTCGCCCAGCAACCGATAGGCATGGGCCATGACAACCGGCGTAAACCGCAGCGTCAAGGCACGCGCCGCCTGCCGGTCGCCATTGGCGAACAGGGTCAAGAGCGCCTCGTCGGGCAGGTCGCTGCTGTCATCCAATGCCATGCTCATCGCCCGCTCGGCGTACCCGCTTCCCCGCTCCGCCACAAGCGGCCCCGGGAGGGGCGTCAACCGCCCCGGGGCCGATCCAATGCCCCGATCAGTTGCGCTGGCGGTCGCCGTGGCCATGCATCTTGCCATGACCCCCATAGGATTTGCCATCATCGCGCTGCATGCCGCGCTCACCGCGCCGCTCCTGCATCTTGTCCCGCGCCGCGCGCATCTCGGCGTCGGAAACCGCGCCATCGCCGTCGCTGTCCAGCCGGTCGAACATCCGGTCCTGCATGGACCGCTGGCCGGGCATCTCGTCGAACGAGACCTCGCCGTCACCGTCGCTGTCCATCCGCTCGATCATCCGCGTCGCCATACGCTCGAACCGGCGCTGGCGGGCCTCTTCGGCGCGCTTCTCGACCGCCGCCTTGATCTCGGTATCGCTCAACCGGCCATTGCCATCGGTATCCGCCGCATCGAACTTCGCCCGGGCATGGGCCGCCGCTTCCTCGCGCGTGACCTTGCCGTCGCCATCCGCATCGGCATCCTCGAACTGCATCATCGGCATGCCGCCACCCATGCCGCCCATGCCGCCACGCTCGCCCTTCATGCCATGGGCCAGCGCCACACCGCTGCCGGCCGCCAGGCTCAAAAGGGTCAGGCCAGTGATCAAATAGGTCCGTTTCATATCGCGTGTCTCCTTGGTTTCTCGCGCTACGTGTCAATCATCCACCGGGCCTCTGTCCCGGCTTCACAAGGTTTCACGCAGCACGCCGCCCTTTCCGTCGCGACCCGTCCGGATTTTTCATCCCGTCCCGGCGAAACTTTGCGACATGGCGACGCAATGACAGCGCACAGCCTTCACATTTCCCCACATTGCCCCCACTCTCTTGTTGCGAACGCGAGGAACAGGAATGCAAGATCACGCCATGGCACCCGACATCGGGCTGCCCCCGCAGGAACGATTACTGAAACCGGCCCTGCTCAAGGGCTGGCGGCGGCGCTGCCCCAATTGCGGCTCGGGTCCGCTGCTCAAGGGCTATCTCAAGGTGCGCGACACCTGCCCGGTCTGCCACGAGGATCTCACCCCCCAACGCGCCGATGACGGCCCGGCCTATCTCACCATCCTGATCGTCGGCCATATCATGGCACCGCTCCTGCATATCGTCTTCGTGCGCTGGCGGCCCGAACCTTTGGTGCTTTTCACCATCTTCGCTATTGGCTGCGTCGCGCTCTCGCTATACCTTCTGCCAAGATTGAAAGGCGCGGTCGTCGGGTTTCAGTGGGCCCGGCGGATGCATGGTTTTGGCGATGACGACCTCGCGGACGAGGATCGCGCGCACCGAAACTGAGCCCGCCCCCAAGCGAAGCGAGGCCAGATGAGCGATTACACGACACCGCAAAAGGCGGACAAGACCGCGGTTCGCAACGCAGCCACGGTGATCGTGCTGCGCGACCGGATGGCGGAACCGAGGGTGCTGATGGGCCAGCGCGGCGCGCGCGCGGCCTTCATGCCCAACAAGTTCGTCTTTCCCGGCGGGGCGGTCGATCCTGCCGACGCGGGCGTGCCACTGGCCCGGCGCATGCCACAGGTCTGCCGCGACCGCCTGCTTGAGAATTGCGAGGACGATTGCACCCACGCGCTCGCCACCGCCGCGATCCGCGAGTTGTGGGAGGAAACCGGCCTCGTCCTCGGCCAGAAGGGCGAATGGAGCGTCGAGCCGCCCGCCGATTGGGCCGATTTCGCCGCCGCCGGTTACGTGCCCGATGCCCATCCGCTGCAATTCGTGTTTCGCGCGATCACGCCACCGGGTCGGCCGCGCCGCTTCGACGCGCGGTTCTTCCTCGTCGATGCCGACGAGATTGCCAATGACCTCGACAATTTCGACGGCGCGCAGGACGAGCTTTCGCACCTGCAATGGATTCCGCTCGACAGGGTGCGCGGTTTCGACCTTCCCTTCATCACCGAGGTCGTACTGGCCGAGGTCGCGGCCCGCGCCCGCGATCTCTCGCCGCCGGAGAACGTGCCCTTCTTCCACAACGGCACCGAAGAGAGCCTGTTTCTGCGCCTCAAGGGCAAGGGTCCGCTTTCCGGCAAGGTGATCCGCCACGACTGACCGGCGCGGCATCGCCCTATCCGAACAGCACCAGCACCAGGATGCTCGCCGTCAGGAACCCGATTCCGGCATATTCACGCCGGGTGATCGTCTCGCCAAAGAACATCACCGCGGCGAAGATCGAGAAAATCACCTCGATCTGCCCCACGGCAAAGACATAGGCCGCGTTCTGCAAGGTAAAGGCGGTAAACCAGCACAGTGACCCCGCCATCCCGGTCAACCCCATCCACACCGCCGTGCGCCGCGCCGCGATCACCTTTGCCAATTGCCCCTTTTCCCGCCACGCCAGCCAGGCCGAAAGGGCGATGGTCTGCGCCACTGTCACCACCGCCAGCGCGATCACCGCCCGCAGGAACGGATCGTCGCTTGCGACCGCGAGCGTGGCACCCCGATAGGTCACCGCCGACACGGCGAAAAATGCCCCCGACAGGATGCCCAGCCCGGCGGCCCGGTTGAACACGCCGCCCCCGACTTCGGCCCCCCTCGACAGGATCAGCACCCCGACGAGCCCCAGCACGATCGCCCCCATGCCAAGCGCCGACACAAGATCGCCCAGAAGAACCAGCCCGACAATCGCGGTCTGCACCACTTCGGTTTTCTTGAAGGTGATCCCGACGGCGAAATTGCGATGCGCGAAAAGCGCCACGACGCACCATGTCGCCAATATCTGGGTCAGCCCCCCGGTCAGCGCATAGGCCCAGAACCACGGCCCCACCCCCGGCCAGCCACCCTGCATCGCGGCATAGACCAACGCCAGCACCACCACGAAAGGCAGGGAATAGAGAAACCGCGACAGCGTCGCGCCCCCCGCCGACAGCGCCCCCATGCTCAGATGTTTCTGAAGCATGAAGCGCAGCGTCTGGAACGCGGCGGCGGCAATGGAAAGGGCAATCCAACTCATGCCCTCTCATGCCCTCAAATCAGGGGCGTTTCCAGAGCGGATGTGGCACCGGGTCTTTCGTGCGCAGGAAATAACGCCGGAAGACCTCGCCATAAGATTGGTAATGGTAGTGATCATTGGCCGCGCGAAACGCCTCGCGCTCGGCCTGGTAGAGCGCCCAGAGCCGATACCACGGCACGCCCGGTCGGCTGTGATGCACCACATGCAGGTTGTTGTTGAGGAAGAGAAAGGCCAGCGGCCCGCGATCCTCGATGATCACCGTGCGCCCCGGCACGGTCTCATGCGCGCGATGCTCAAGAAAGGTGCGGATCTTGAGAATCGACAGCGCCGCATAGGTCGAAAGAAGCCAGGCCCAGACCGGCATCTGCCCAAAGGCCACCATCCACCAGGCCACCATCGCCACCGCCGGAACATGAACGAGCCACGCCGCCAGAACCCCGGGCCGCCCCGCCCGGATCGCGCGCCAATCCGCCGCCATGAACGCCACCTGCCCCACCAGCGGCCCGATCACGAGCCGGCCGGCCAGCGTGTTGTTGAACCGCAGCGCGGCCCGCGCCCAGCCCGGCAACCGTGCCCAGGTCTCGGGATCGAGGTAGTTGGTCTCGGGATCGTCATAAGGGTCGGTGAGCCGCTCGTCGCGGTGATGCTCGATATGCGTGTCGCGAAACCGGCCGTACGGCACGAAAAGCGCAAGTTGCGGAAAGACCAGCAATTCATTGAGTCGACGGTGCCGCGTCGGATGCCCGTGCAGCACCTCGTGACACAGCGAAGAATGCAGCGCCGCCGCAAGCGTCACCATCACCATCCCCAAGGGCAGGAACAGCCCCGCCACCACACTCGTGCCCAGCGCCCAGACCGCGTAGGTCAGCACCACAAGGGCCAGCGTCGGCCATTCTACTGCCGGCATCCTACCCATGATAGCGCCCCCAGCCGATATGCGCCCAGATACGCTCATAGATGACGTACATCACGAACCCGATCGCGGTGTTGATCACCGCCATGGCCCCGCCGATGGCCGCCGATCCGGTCAGGGCCAATCCGACAAGGCCCATCACCGTCAACCCCAACAGGTTCCACAAGATCGCCTTGAGCATGGTCCGCCGACTGCTCTCCATTCCGCCTCCTGATTTTTTGCTGTCACATATGCGTTACAGGGCGGTGGCGGGTTTGCGTATTCCGAATATGGTTAACAAAACGCACGAATGGTGATAGTTATCACAATATGCGACATAAAATCGACAAACGCCTCCGTGCGGCGCAATTCCGCAACCGCCTTTCCCAGGCCATGCAAAACCGCGGCGTCACCCAAAGCGCGCTCGCCCGTAGCACGGGCGTCGACCGCTCGACCATTTCACAACTCTTGAAGGGCGAAGGCGCGCGGCTGCCCAATGCGCAGGTGGTGGGCGAATGTGCCTCGGCACTCGGCGTGTCCTGCGACTGGCTTCTGTCGCTCTCGGACCGGCCCGAGACCGCGACCGACCTGCTCGCCACCACGCTCACCCTGACCGAGGCACCCCGCGCGCTGGTCGATGAACAGATCTTCAACTGGCATCAAGAGGCCGCGGGCTACAAGATTCGCCACGTTCCCGCCGCCCTGCCCGACATGCTCAAGACCCGCGCGGTGCTGGAATGGGAATATGCCCCCCATCTCGGGCGCACCGCGCAGCAGGCGATCGGCGCCTCCGAGGATCGCCTGGCCTGGATGCGCGCCTCGCAATCGGATTACGAGATCGCCCTGCCACTTTACGAATTGGACAGCTTCGCCTCCGGCACCGGCTATTATACCGGCCTCGCCCCCGCACCGCGCCTCGAACAGCTTGACCGGATCGAGGCGATCCACGCCCAGCTCTATCCGCGCCTGCGCATCTACATGTTCGACGCGCGGCGCATCTTTTCCGCGCCGGTGACGGTATTCGGCCCGCTGCTCGCCGTGCTCTATCTCGGGCGCAACTACCTTGCTTTTCGCGATACCGAACGGGTGCAGGCGATCACCGCGCATTTCGACGATCTGGTGCGCGAGGCCGCCGTCCCCGCCCGCGACATGCCCGCGCATCTTGACCGGCTGCGTGCAATGGTTACGGGCTGAACGCCAATCAGACCGGGCTGGCCTCGAATCCCGCCGCCTCGATCGCGGCCATGATCGCCGCCGCATCCAGAACGCTCTCCACCACGACCCTGCGCTCGGCGAGATCGCATTGCACATCCGCGCCCTCGTCCACGTCGAGAATCTTGCCCTCGATCGAGGCCGTGCAATGGCCGCAACTCATCTTTGGTACACTGAATGTCATCATGGCGAATCTCCACATTTTCTCCGGTTTCCTTCTCGCTCGCTCCCGCGCCAGAGGGTCAAGCGATTTTAACGTCGCACCCCTCTTGACCTTCCAGTTAATGGAATCCTTATCTAGGCTGAGAACAAATCAGAAAGGCCCCCGATGACTGCTCTCAACGATCTGCGTCTCTCCATCGACGGCATGTCCTGCGCCGCCTGCGTCGGACGTGCGGAAAAGGCCCTGCGCGGGGTCGAAGGCGTGGCCGATGTCTCGGTCAACCTCGCCAGCGAAAGCGCGGCACTGCACTACACCGCCCCCGCCGATCCAGCCCGCATCGCCGCCGCGCTCGATTCCGCGGGCTATCCCGCCCGCCGCGCCAGCGTCACGCTCGATATCGAGGGCATGTCCTGCGCCTCCTGCGTGGGCCGCGTCGATGGCGCGCTGGCCGCGCTTCCCGGCGTGACCGACGTGAATGTCAACCTCGCCAGCGAAACCGCCACCCTGCGCTACCTCGAAGGCGTGACCACCCCGGCCGAGATCATCCGCGCCGTCGCCACCACCGGCTATACCGCCACGCTCCGCGACGGTGGCGAGGCCGTGGGCATCGGCACCCGCAAAGAGGCCGAGGCGGCCCAGCTTCGGCGCGAACTGACCCTCGCCGCCCTGCTCACCCTGCCGGTGTTCATCGTCGAGATGGGTGGCCACCTGATCCCGCCCTTTCATCACTGGATCATGGCCAATATCGGCATGCAGGTCTCCTGGGTGGCGCAATTCGTGCTGACCACGCTGGTCCTCGCCCTGCCCGGACGACGCTTCTTTGCCAAGGGCCTGCCCGCCCTCCTGCGCGGCGCGCCCGATATGAACAGCCTCGTCGCCGTGGGCACGCTCGCCGCGTGGGGCTTCTCCACCGTGGCCACGTTCGCGCCCGCCCTCCTGCCCGCCGCCAGCCGCGCGGTCTATTTCGAGGCGGCGGCGGTGATCGTCACCCTCATCCTTCTGGGCCGCTTTCTCGAAGCCCGCGCCAAGGGCCGCACCGGCGCCGCGATCCGCGCGCTGATGAACCTCTCGCCGCGCCATGCCCGGGTGTTGCGCGACGGCACCGAAGCGGAAATCGACGCCTCCGCCCTCGTTACCGGTGACCTCGTGCTCGTCCGCCCCGGCGAGCGTATCCCCGCCGACGGGCAGATCGAGACCGGCGAAAGCCATGTCGATGAAAGCATGATCACCGGCGAACCCGTGCCCGTCACCAAGGCCCCCGGCGATCCCGTCACCGGCGGCACTGTCAACGGCTCCGGCGCGCTGCGCTTCACCACCACCGCCGTGGGCGCCGACACCACCCTGTCGCAGATCGTGCGCATGGTCGAAGAGGCACAGGGCGCGAAGCTTCCCATTCAGGGCCTCGTGGATCGCATCACCCTGTGGTTCGTGCCCGTGGTGATGGCGGCGGCGGCGCTCACCACCCTTGTCTGGCTCATCTTCGGCCCGGAACCGGCACTCAGCCACGCACTCGTTGCGGGTGTGGCCGTGCTGATCATCGCCTGCCCCTGCGCCATGGGGCTGGCCACACCCACCTCGATCATGGTCGGCACCGGGCGCGCCGCCGAAATGGGCGTGCTCTTTCGCAAGGGCGACGCGCTTCAGGCGCTGCAAGGGGTCGAGGTGATCGCCTTCGACAAGACCGGCACATTGACCCGCGGCCACCCCGAACTGACCAACCTGATCCCGGCGGGCGACTGGACCCGTGCCACGCTCCTGCCGCTCATCGGCGCGGTCGAGGATCAATCCGAACACCCCATCGCCCGTGCCATCGCCGAAACCGCCCGCACGGAAACCGGCGCGCTCCCCACCGCCACCGGCTTTCGCGCACAGGCCGGGTTCGGCGTGCGTGCCACCGTCAACGGCCACGAGATCATGATCGGCGCCGACCGCATGATGACCCGCCAGAAGATCGACATCGCCCCGCTCACCGATCAGGCACGCGAGTTTGCCAATGCGGGAAAAACCCCGCTCTACGCTGCCATCGACGGCGAGATCGCGGCGCTGATCGCCGTTTCCGACCCGCTCAAACCCACCACCCGACAGACCATCGCCACCCTGCATGACATGGGCCTCAAGACCGCGATGATCACCGGCGACAACACGGCCACCGCCCGCGCCATCGCGGCCGAAGCCGGGATCGACCATGTCGAGGCCGAGGTGCTGCCGCGCGGCAAGGTCAAGGCGCTGGAAAACCTGCGTGCAAACGGCGCACGGCTCGCCTTTGTCGGCGACGGCATCAACGACGCGCCCGCGCTGGCCGCGGCCGATATCGGCATCGCCATCGGCACCGGCACCGATGTCGCCATCGAATCCGCCGACGTGGTGCTCATGTCGGGCGATCTGCGCGGCGTCGTGAACGCGCTCGACATCTCGCGGCGCACCATGCGCAACATCCGGCAGAACCTCTTCTGGGCCTTTGCCTACAACACTGCGCTCATCCCCGTCGCCGCCGGGCTGTTTTATCCGGCGCTGGGTTGGCAGCTTTCACCGATGCTCGCCGCGGGCGCCATGGCGCTCAGCTCGGTTTTCGTGCTCACCAACGCGCTGCGCCTGCGCCGCGCCCGCCCGCTTTTGAAAGAAGGACAAACCACATGAATATCGGAGATGTCGCCCACCGCGCCGGCCTGCCCGCCAAGACCATCCGCTATTACGAGGATATCGGACTGGTCAAACCCCTGCGCTCGCAAAACGGCTATCGCCGCTTCCGCGACAGCGACCTGCACAAACTGTCCTTTCTTGGCCGCGCCCGCTCCTTGGGTTTTTCCATCGAGGATTGCCGCACCCTCATGGCCCTCTACGAAGACCACAGCCGCGCCAGCGCCGACGTGAAACGCATCGCCCGCCAGAACCTTGCAAAGATCGAGGAAAAGATCGCCGAGCTACAGGCGATGCACGATACGCTCTCGCACCTGGTCAAGAAATGCCACGGTGACGACCGCCCCGATTGCCCGATCCTCACCGATCTTGCCAAAGCTCACGGATAAGACCCCGATTTTTCGCCGAAAAATCGTTCCTCTACCACAGCTTCCCGCGCGCCGAGACCGGCCAGACGCATTCCACCACGCCACCGCGCAGCCCGACATACCAGTCATGCAGGTTGCAGGTCGGGTCGCAATGCCCCGGCACCAGCCGCAGCCGATCACCGACGCTCAACGCACCCTCCGGGTCATCCACCACCCCGTGTTCGTCCGACGGCCCGACATAGGCCACATCCTCCCGGCCAAAGACGCGCGGCAACCCGCTCTCGAACGTCATCGCCTTCAGCCCGGCATCGACCACCGCCTGCCCCGGCTTCACATGGCTCATCACCGACGCCAGCACGAAAAGCGCGTTCTCCCATTCGCCCGCATCGAGCCGCGCGCCATTGGCCCCGCGAATACGCCCGTAATCGGCATCCATGAACGCGTAAGAACCGCATTGCAGCTCGGTATAAAGCCCCGATCCCGTCTCGAACGGGTAAGACCCGGTGCCGCCCCCGGTCACCACGGGGCAGTCGATCCCCGCCGCCGCCAGCGCCTCGACCACGCTTCGCGCAATGGCAATCGCCGCCTCCAGCGCGCCGCGCCGCGCCGCCCACTCCTCCACATGCTGGGCCGAGCCGTGATAGGCCTGCACCCCCTCGAAGCGCAGCCCCGGCGCGGCCAGCACCGCCTGTGCGATCTCGACCGCCGCACCGGGGCTCACCACCCCGCAGCGCCCGCCGCCGCAATCGACCTCGACCAGCACGCCCAGTTCCGTGCCCGCGCGCGCCGCCGCTTCCGACAACTCCGTGACATTCGCCAGATCATCGACGCAGACCGACACGCTGCTCCCCAACTTGGGCAGCGCCGCCAGCCGCGCGATCATCTGCGCATCGCGCACCTCGTTCGACACCAGGATGTCGGGAATACCCCCCCGGGCAAAGACCTCGGCCTCGCTCACCTTCTGGCAACAGACCCCGCGCGCCCCGCCGATCTCCATCTGCAAGCGCGCCACATCCACCGATTTGTGCATCTTGCCATGCACCCTGAGGTGCATTCCATGCCCGCGCACGTAATCGCCCAGCTTGGCGATATTACGCTCCAGCGCATCGAGATCGAGGACGAGGCAGGGCGTGGCAATCTCGCCCTCGCCCATCCCCGGCAATGCCGGAATGTCGAACCCGACCTCAAGCCCATCGAACTCGCTCATCCGCCCTTGATCTCCTGCCAGGGCCGCGCCGTTCGGCCGCGATATTTCACCGTCAACTCCCCGGAAATCTCGCCCTCGTCGTAAACGCCCAGAACGATCCCCTTGCCCCGGCTCTTGGTGCGCATCTCGATCAATGTCTCGCGCGAAACGGTCGTGCGCTGCGCCGGCCGTCGCGCCCATTCGAAAAGCCGCGCATACATCGTCTCGATCACCTCCGCATGGTCGGGACTCTCACCAAGGTCGCTCAACTCGTCGGGATCGTTCGCCAGGTCGAACAGGATCGGCCGGTGCCCGCCCTCGGCATGGATGAGCTTCCAGCGCTTGTCCGCCACCATGAAAAGCTGTGCATCGTCGATGTCCGCGTTCAGAAGCGCCGCCACCGGTGCCCCGGAATAGTCGTATTCGCAGACCACGTATTGCCGCCGCGTCTCCTGCGTCTCGCCGTGCAGAATGGGCATCAGGCTCTCGCCCTCCAGCACGTGATCGGGTACCTTGGCCCCCGCCACATCGACGAAGGTGGGGGCAAGGTCGATCGATTCCACCAACGCATCGCAAACCGTGCCGCGCGTCGCATCGGCCTCGGGGCTCGGATCATAGACGATCAGCGGAATGCGCGTGCTCGCATCGTGGAAAAATGTCTTTTCCCCCATCCAGTGATCGCCAAGGAAATCCCCGTGATCCGAGGTCAGAACGATCATCGTGTCCTGCATCCGCCCGGTCTCTTCCATCCACGCGAACAGCCGCCCCATCTGGTCATCGGCCTGCTTGATCAGCCCCATATAGGCCGGGATCACCGCCTCGCGCACCTCGTCGCGCGAAAACGCCTGCCCGACCTTGGTGTCCATGAAGCCCTTCATCACCGGATGCGCGCCCTGCCGCTCGGCCTCGGACCGGTTCACCGGCAGCACATGTTCGGGGCCATACATGCCGGCATAGGGCTCGGGCACGATATAGGGCCAGTGCGGCTTGATATAGCTGAGGTGACAACACCACGGCGCTTGCGCCCCCGCCATGAACTCCATGCCCCGCCCGGTGAGGTAAGGCGTCTCGCTGTCTTCCTCGTCGATATTGGCGGCCATCGGCGAGTGCTTGAGAAACCAGCCCGAGAGCACGTTGCCATCCTCATCGAGCCCCGAATTGGCAAAATCGTGCCACGGGTTGTCGCTCTCGTATCCCTTGGCGCGCAGCCATTCGTTATAGGTCTTCGCCCCGTCCGGATCGTAACTCCCGTCCGGCCCCTCGGGCAGCATCCCGTCATCGCGCTCATAGACATCGAACCCGCATTCGCTCACCCGCGCCCCGATGATCGTGTCGGGCGCCAGCCCCAGCCGCTTCATCCCCTCGACATCGGCGCGCATATGGGTCTTGCCGACGAGGTAACACCCCATCCCCGCCCGGCGCAGGTGATCGCCCATCGTCTCCTCGCCGACCTTGAGCGGAATACCGTTATTCGTCGCCCCGTGCGACGAGGCATAGCGCCCGGTATAGGTGCTCATCCGGCTGCTGCCACAGATCGGCGACTGGATATAGGCGCGGGTAAATCGCACGCCCTTCTCGGCCAGCGCGTCAATATGGGGGGTTTCCAGATGCGGATGCCCGTAACAGCTCAGGTAATCCCAGCGCAGCTGGTCAAACATGATGAACAGGATATTCTTCGCACGCGCCATCTTGCCTCCTCGATCTTCTGGAAAAATGGGGGCGCTGCCCCCCAGGTGCCAGATCCCTTCAGGATCTTGTCACCCTCCCCCCGGAGTATTTTCAGCAAGATGAAGGACGAGGAACGCCCGGCTCTTCATCTTGCCCCAAATACTCCCCGCGGAGCGTCCACACCCGCCACCGCGCCCGGGGTCTCACCCCTTGCGCAAACGCTGAAACCAGCCCTTTTTCTTGCCCTCGTGCTCGGCCTGCGCCGCTTCGGCCTCATCCGCGTCATCGGGGCCCTCGACCGCGTCGGCAAACCGGTCAAAGAACTGGTCCGCCATCTTGCGGGCGAACCCGTCGATGATCCGGCTGCCCAGTTGCGCGAGCTTGCCGCCCACCTTGGCCTCGACATCGTAATGCAGAACCGTGGTGCCGGGGTCTTCGCCATCTTCCAGCCGCACCTTGGCGCCGCCCTTGGCGAAACCGGCCGCCCCGCCCTTGCCCTCGCCCGAAAGCGTCAGGCTCTCGCGTTCCACCATGTCGGTGAGCGTCACCGCCCCCTTGAAGGTGGCCTTCACCGGTCCGACCTTCTGCACCACCGTGGCCTCGAACCCGTCTTCGGGGCTGCCCACCATCTCCTGGCAACCCGGCACGCATTCGCCCAGAACATCGGCCGACAGAAGCGCGGCCCAGACCTCCTCGCGCGGGGCCGCGATCACGCGGCTGTCGCTCATTTCCATGTTGCGTCTCCTTCCTTAGCGGCTCACTCGGCCCATTCCCATGGCCGTGTAAAGGCGCCCAGCACCTTGGTCACGCCCTCTTCGCCGCTGCCATTGGCCTCGACCTGCGCGACCAGACCGCGCTTCTTGTCGTCGACCACGCTCACCACCCGCGCGGCGACACCCGCATCCTCCAGCGCCCCGTTATAGACGCGGGTGATCGCCAGCTTGCGCAGGTCGGGCTTGAACACCTTGCCCACGGCGGTCTTGGGTAATTCGTCGAGTATCTCGACATGCTTGGGATAGGCCGCGCGCTCGTGGATATGCACCTTGGCGTGTTCCATCAACTCATCCGCCGTCACCGTGCCGCTGCTCACCAGCTCGACATAGGCGCAGGGCACCTCGCCGGCATGGGCGTCGGGCTGGCCGATCGCCCCGGCAAAGGCCACATCCCTGTGCGACAGGAGCGCATCCTCGATATCGGCGGGGTCGATATTGTGACCGCCCCGGATGATCAGGTCCTTGGCCCGCCCGGTGATCCAGATATAGCCATCCGCGTCGATCCGGCCCAGGTCACCGGTGCGCAGATACCGGTTGCCGTCAATCTCGTGATAAAGGTCCTTGTTCTTGGCCTCCTCGGTATAGGTGTTGCCCTGCAGGACACCCGGATTGAAGACACAGATCTCACCCACCTCGTCGGTGGCGCATTCCTTGGCCGCGCCGTTCTCGCCCGCATGCATGATCCGCACATCGGTATAGGGGAAGGGAATGCCAACCGAGCCGATCTTCTTCTCCCCGTCGATCGGGTTGCACGAGACAAGAACCGTCGCCTCGGTCAGCCCGTAACCTTCGATGATGTTGATCCCCGTGGCGCTGGTGAACCGGTTGAACAGTTCCTGCGGCATCGGTGCCGAGCCGGAAAAGGCGTTCT
This sequence comes from Aquicoccus porphyridii, assembly GCF_008369105.1. GTDB lineage: Bacteria > Pseudomonadota > Alphaproteobacteria > Rhodobacterales > Rhodobacteraceae > Aquicoccus > Aquicoccus porphyridii. Next base: position 62,238 of record NZ_VINQ01000019.1, read on the forward strand.
TCACCGTCGAGAGATCGGCATCGACCGGCCGCTGCATCAGCGCCGAAACGGCGGTCGGCACGGTGATGATGAAGGTCGTCTTCCAGCGCTCGCACAGCTTCCAGAAATTGTCGAACACCCCTTCCCCGCGATAGCCCGCGGGCGTCGGGAACACCACATGCGCGCCCGACTTGATCATCGCGATCAGGATCACGTGGCAGGCAAAGACGTGGAACAGGGGCAGCGGGCACATCACGCTGTCTTCCTCGGAATAAAGCAGCTCATGCCCGATCCAGCCCTGGTAGATGATGCCGGAATTCTTGTGCTGCGCCACCTTGGGCATGCCGGTCGTGCCGCCGGTGTGGAAATAGGCCGCGACCCGGTCTTCCTTCACATCCTCGAAACTCAGGGTCTTGGGCTGTTTCGCGATCTCGGCATTGAACCGCAGAACATCGGCGTGGTGGGTCTTCTGCACTTTGGGCCGGATCAGCGGCACGATGAACCTCTTCACCCCGCTCAGGTAACGGTTGAGGTCGACCGTCAGGATCGTGTTCACATTCGGCGCATGGCGCACAGCCTCGGCGGTCTTCTGCGCGATGTCGGTCTTGGGAAAGGCATGCAGCGTGACCACCACCTTTGCCCCGGTCTCGCGCAGGATCGCGCCGATCTGCTCGGGCTCCAGAAGCGGGTTGATCGGATTGGCGATGCCCGCGACCATCGCCCCGATCATGGCAATCGCCGTCTCGGTCGTGTTGGGCATGACCAGTGCGATCACGTCGTCCTTCTCGACCTTGAGCGAGCGGAACAGGTTCGCCGCCTGACAGACCTTGTCGTGAAACTCTGCCCAGGTCAGCGTTTCGGCCGGATCGTCCGGCCCCGACAAGAGCTGATAGGAAATCGCCGGGCGCTGCCCGAACTTGTCGGCCGTGGTCTTGAGCATCTCATAGACCGTCTTGGGCAGCTCGCGCGCCTCCCACGGCATTTCCTTGGTCTTGTCGATACTGTCCTGAAGCGTGGCAAATGTCATATTATACTCCTCCCCGGTGCCCGCTCCTTCGGGCACTCGTTCCCGGGTATTGTGAGTGTCTTTGCGCCCGCGCGCAAGTGCCGGTCGCGCGACGTCAGCCCCCCTTGAACGATCGCTCTTGCACCGGTAGCGCGCGCCGCGTTAACCCCTTGGGGCGGTGCGCCGGGGCTCATCGCCCGGCAGCCGGATGTCAGCCGGGCGACAGCCGGGAGTCACCCCCCCGCTTTTCGCCGTTTCGGCACCGTTAACCCGAGGTTGATAAACCATGAAGATCGCCACCGCCGCCTATCCGCTCTCCTGGGTTGAGACCTGGGCCGACTACGAAACCAAGATCACCGAATGGGTCGCCGATGCGGCCGCTCGGGGTGCCGATCTCCTGGTCTTTCCCGAATACGGCGCGATGGAACTGGCTGGGCTCTCAGGGGAGCAGGCCGCAGGTTCGGTGCAGGGCTCGATCGCGGCCGTGGGTGATTGGCTGGATCAGGCCAACACGTTGTTTTCACGCCTTTCTTCCGCGCATTCCGTGCATATCCTCTCGCCCTCCGCCCCGGTCCGTGACGGCAACCTGACGGTCAACCGCGCCGGGCTTTTCACCCCTTCGGGCGCCATCGGCTGGCAGGACAAGCAGATCATGACCCGGTTCGAGCGCGACGACTGGAACGTCTCCGGCGGCGGCCCGCTCCGGGTGTTCGACACCACGCTCGGCAGGATCGGCGTGCTGATCTGCTATGACTGCGAATTTCCCCTTCTGGCCAAGGCATTGGCCGATTCCGGTGCCGAACTGATCCTCATCCCCTCCTGCACCGAAGCCCTCGAAGGCTACTGGCGCGTGCGCATCGGCGCCATGGCCCGCGCCCTCGAACTGCAATGCGTCACCGCCATGTCCTCGCTCATCGGCACCGAACCGCGCCTCTTCGCGGTCGAGGAAAACACCGGCGCCGGCGGCATTTTTGGCCCGCCTGACAAGGGCTTCCCGCCCACCGGCGTGATCGCCTGCGGCACTCTCGATACGCCCGGCTGGACCATCGCCGAGGTCGATCTCGACGCCATCCGCGCGGTCCGCGCCGACGGCCATGTGCTCAACCTCACCCATTGGGAAGAACAGCCCCCGCGCGTGACACAGGTCGAATATTCCCGCCTGACCTGACAAAAGCCCTTGAAAAAAGGCGCAAACAGGATCATTTAAGCGACGCCCGCGCTCTGGCGGGATGTGCAATGAAGGAGAGACCATGGCCAAGGAAGAACTGCTCGAATTTCCCGGTGTCGTGAAGGAACTCCTGCCGAACGCGACATTTCTGGTCGAGCTGGAAAACGGCCATACGATCATCGCGCACACGGCAGGCAAGATGCGCAAGAACCGCATCCGTGTTCTTGCTGGCGACAAGGTGCAGGTCGAGATGACCCCCTATGATCTGACCAAGGGTCGGATCAATTACCGTTTCAAGTAAGCTGCTGTTTTCATGAAGCTTGTCCTCGGATCGGGCAGCCCCCGCAGGCGCGAGCTGTTGGCGACCATCGGGGTCGTGGCCGATGCGGTCCGCCCGCCCGAGATCGACGAAACGCCAATGAAATCAGAGCTTCCCCGCCCCTATTGTGTCCGCATGGCGCGCGAAAAGGTGGCCGCGGTCGAGGCCGCAGAAGGCGACATCGTGCTTTGCGCCGACACCACCGTGGCACTGGGTCGGCGGATCATGGGCAAGCCCGAAAATGCGGGCGAGGCGGCCGAATTTCTCATGGCCATGTCGGGCCGCCGTCACAAGGTCATCACCGCCGTCGCCGTGAAACGCGGTTCGCAAATCTGGGAGCGCGATGTCGTGACCACGGTCAAGATGAAACACCTCTCCAACGAGGAACTCAACGGCTATCTCGCCACCGATGATTGGCGGGGCAAGGCCGGCGGATACGGCATACAAGGCCCCGCCGGCGCGTTGATCCCCTGGATTCAGGGCTCGTTCACCGCCGTCGTGGGCCTGCCGCTCGCCGAAACCTCGGGGCTCTTGCAGGCGGCGGGCTACCCACTGTGGCAAGCGTCATGAAAGGGCGCCAGATCATCCTCGACCACCTTGGCGACCGCGAGGCCGCGGCCCTCATGGTCGACGGGCGTCTCGACGACCTTCTGATCGACTCCGACGCACCGCGCCCCGGCACGATCTATCGCGCGGTGGCGTTAAGACCCGTTAAGGGTCAGGGGGGTATGTTCTTTTCCACGCCCGACGGAGATGCGTTCCTGCGCCAAACGCGCGGAATTTCTCCCGGGCAGGAAAAACTGGTGCAGATCACCGGTTATGCGGACCCGGAAAAGGCGATTCCGGTGACCGATCGGATTCTGTTCAAAAGCCGTTACGCCATCGTCACACCCGACGCGCCCGGCCTTAATATCTCGCGCCGCATCCGCGACGACGACCGCCGCGACATGCTCATGGTCATCGCCCGCGAAGCGATGGAAGAGGCCGGTGACGTGGGCCTGATCCTGCGCTCATCCTGCGTGGATGCCGAGGATGACGCCATCGCCGAGGATATCCGCGCCATGGCCACCCTCGCTTCACAGGTGACGGGCGATACCGGCACGGGCCCCGAAACCCTGGTCGAAGGCGACACGCCCCACGCGCTCGCCTGGCGCGACTGGTCCGATCCCGCCGATATCGTGACCGACCCGGGTAGCTTTGCCTCCCACGGCGTTCTCGACGCGCTCGACGCCCTCAAGTCGCCCTTCGCCCCGCTTCCCGGCGGCGCCTCGCTCTTTGTCGAACCCACCCGCGCGCTGGTCGCGGTGGATGTGAACACCGGCACCGACACCTCGCTCGCCGCCGGTCTCAAGGCCAACCTCGCCACCGCGCGCGAACTGCCGCGCCAGCTGCGCCTGCGCGGCCTCGGCGGCCAGATCACCATCGACCTCGCCCCGATGCCCAAGAAAGACCGCCGCAGTTTCGAGACCACCCTGCGCGCCACCCTGCGCGCCGACGGAATCGACACCGTCCTTGCCGGCTGGACCCCGCTCGGCCATTATGAACTGCAACGCAAACGCGCCCGTATCCCGACCCTGCCCCTTTTGCCATGACCTGCCCGATCTGCTCTGCCAAGACCAACCCGCGCTATCGCCCTTTCTGCTCGAAACGCTGCGCCGACATCGATCTGGCGCACTGGTTGGGTGGAGGCTACGCAGTCCCCTCGAACGATCCCGACGACGCCGAAGAGGTGCTCGACGCACTCGAAAAAGCCCTCGCACCGGAGACCCGCAAACCACATTGAAAAAACGCAAAACCCTCTTGTCACCACCGCCTCCCGCGTCTAGAACGCACAGGCCCAGCGGCGGCCAACCCGCCCAAACCCGTGCCCGGGTAGCTCAGGGGTAGAGCAGTGGATTGAAAATCCTCGTGTCGGTGGTTCGATTCCGCCCCCGGGCACCATTTAAATCATTTAATAACAATAACTTAAGTGGATTTGACGCGATAGCATTGTGGCCGAAAGGATTGATGGGTGCCGATTGGGTGCAGTAGTTAGCCCCTTCTGAGCGACCAGCTCTCTGCATTGAGGTCAAGTGACCCAAATGCCAGTTGCAGGCTGTTCTTTTCTGGAATGCAATCATAGAGTGATGGAGAAAGAGCAGCGAGCGTTGCCTACCAGATACTGCGATAGCATATGCCACTTAGAGAAACAAAGTACCGGATATTGATACCGCTCAACAAGGCGAATGAGCGTTACAGGAACGATAAAGGCCGTCTATTTGAAAGGATTGTTGGTCAGTTCCTGAAAAATCAGAGCTTCACCGTCACAGAGCGCGTGCGAGATGTGGGCAGTGAAATCGATTTGTTGTGCAGCAACGATCTATCTGGTGACATAGCCATTGTCGAATGCAAGACTCAATCTGAGGCATTGCAGTCGTCAGTTGTGAACAAGCTTCACACGGACGTCTCGCTGCACGATGCACACGTTGGTTGGATTTTCTCCATCTCGAACTTGGGAAAGGAAGCCGAAGGGCGTTTGAAGAAGCTAAACGAGAAAGAGGGAGAGGAAACCTTTCGCCATTTCTCCCCCAGTGCGCTTGTTGGTTATTTGTTGAAGATCAACGCTTTGGTCGAACCGTTTGTAGCACCCCAAGGCGTACCAAATGCAAAATACCTTTGCATTTTCGAAGACCGATATCTGTGGGTGTACCCTGTTCACGAAAGCTCTTCAGGACAGCCAATTGCCCTGCAGGCGTGGAACGCCGAAACAGGCGAAACAATAAACCCAAATGATGCTCCCGATCTGTCTAGTACAGATTTCCCGTTTCCCGAGCTTAAATGGTGGGATCACGAGGCCAACGAGAGATCGGCAGCCAAATAATCTCAACCTGTCGTGGAGGTAATCCCGGGTGAAGAGTGGAGCGATTATCGACCATCACGCCCCGATGACTTTGTTGGACGAAAGCGCGTTATCGAAGATATTGGTGAGTTCTTTGAAAGAGTACGAAAGGAAGAGACCAGCTCTAGGTTGTCAATCGGCATCCAAAGCTGACCCCCTATCGGCATTCAAAATTGACCCCTTTGAGCTGAGCAGGCCCGGCGCTGCGTAGCCCTCACATAGCGCAGCGGCGGCGGGCCTGCGGGGGTCCGGGTTGGCGCTATGCGCGGTTCTTGAA
>NZ_VINQ01000181.1 GCF_008369105.1 Aquicoccus porphyridii
GCTCGGCGCTCGGGCCCATGTCGGCAACTTCGTCGAACTGAAGAATGCCCGCCTGGGCGAGGGCAGCAAGGCCGGCCACCTGAGCTACCTGGGCGATGCCGAGCTGGGCGCCAACTGCAACATCGGCGCCGGCACCATCACCTGCAACTGCGATGGCGCGAACAAGTTCCGCACCGAGCTGGGCGACGATGTGTTCATCGGCTCGAACAACTCGCTGGTGGCGCCGCTGAAGATTGGCGATGGCGCGACGACCGCGGCCGGCTCCACCATCACCCATGAGGTTCCGGCGAAGAACCTGGCCTTCGGCCGCGCCCGGCAGAAGAACCTGGAAAACTGGAAGCGCCCGGAAAAAATCAAGAAGTAACGGAGCGGCACGGATGCCGAAGCCTGCGAAATGGATCG
>NZ_VINQ01000182.1 GCF_008369105.1 Aquicoccus porphyridii
GAAGAAGGTCACCGATCCGCAGGCCTACGAAGTGCTCAAGCCGATCGTGGTCGAGCAGCGCGAAGTGACCGACGAGGACATCGTCAACTTCATGATGATCCCGCTGTGCCTGGAAACCGTGCGTTGCCTGGAAGACGGCATCGTCGAGACCGCTGCCGAGGCCGATATGGGCCTGATCTACGGCATCGGCTTCCCGCCCTTCCGTGGTGGTGCTCTGCGCTACCTCGATTCGATCGGTGTCGCCGAGTTCGTGGCCCTGGCCGACAAGTACGCCGAGCTGGGCGCGCTGTACCACCCGACCGCGAAGCTGCGTGAAATGGCCAAGAACGGTCAGAAATTCTTCGGTTAATCGCGGAACGACTAGAGCGAGAGTGAATTTATGAGCCTGAATCCGAGAGACGT
>NZ_VINQ01000183.1 GCF_008369105.1 Aquicoccus porphyridii
CGCGCGAACCAAGCCGGAAGCGCCCGTCGAGCACAGCCGGGCGCTGACAGCATCGCATCCTGAGCGGCCCGCCGTTGCCAGCATCGTAGGGAGCGACACCATGCTCCGCCTGGCGGATATCGCGTGGTGATGTCCCCCCTACGAAAGCGCCTTCTGCGTGGGCAAGTAATGCCGAAGGCGTCATCCGCCAACCGGACATATCGATCACTTCACCTTGAGGCGGGTTCGGCGTCCTGCCCCCTGGCGGATATCGCGCCGCGATATTCGCCCTACGAAAGCGGCTCCGCGTAGGGCGAAGCCAATGCGTGGGTCCAGCCGGGCACAAAAAAGGCGGATGACGCAAACGCCATCCGCCTTCTTTTCTTCCGCCTCGCGCCGTCTTATTCGACGCTCTGCTCGGC
>NZ_VINQ01000184.1 GCF_008369105.1 Aquicoccus porphyridii
CGCACGTGGCGATCATCACCAATGCCGGAACCGCCCATGTCGGCGAGTTCGGCGGACCGGAGAAGATCGTCGAGGCGAAGGGCGAGATACTGGAAGGGCTGGCCGCCGACGGCACCGCCGTACTGAACCTGGACGACAAGGCCTTCGACACCTGGAAGGCCCGTGCCAGCGGCCGTCCGTTGCTGACTTTCTCCCTCGACCGGCCCCAGGCCGATTTCCGCGCCGCCGATCTGCAGCGCGATGCGCGCGGCTGCATGGGCTTCAGGCTGCAGGGCGTAGCGGGTGAAGCGCAGGTCCAGCTCAACCTGCTGGGGCGGCACAATGTCGCCAATGCCCTGGCTGCCGCCGCTGCCGCCCATGCACTGGGCGTGCCGCTGGATGGGATCGTCGCCGGGCTGCAG
>NZ_VINQ01000185.1 GCF_008369105.1 Aquicoccus porphyridii
GGTCAGCCGGGAATGGCGTCGCGGATCTTCTCCCACTCCTTGGTTTCCTTTTTCGACGCCCCGCCCAGCAGCTCCAGGGCCTGGCGCAAGCGATAACGCGACAGGTCGGCGCCAAGGATCTCCATGGCGTCCAGCACCGAAACCGAGCTGGCATGCCCGGTGATGGCCGGGAACATCAGCGGCATCACGTCGCGCAGCTTGAGCTGGAGGTGTTCGGCGACAGCCTGGATGCAGCCGGTGATGCGTTCCTTCTCCCACTGGCGCAGGGATTCGAGTTTCCACAGCACCAGTTGCAGGACCTGGCGGACCTGGGTCGGATCGAGCTTCTTGTGTTCGAACAGCGAAGCGTCCAGCGGCACCCCGCCGCTGAAGAAGAATCCGGCCAGCGGCGCGATCTGG
>NZ_VINQ01000186.1 GCF_008369105.1 Aquicoccus porphyridii
TACGCCCTGGAGCAGCGCGAGGGCGTCAAGCGCCAGAGCCTGGCCGCCGACATCCAGGCCGAGCTGGACAAGCTGCTGTGGGCCGACCTGCTGATCCTCAACTTTCCGATCTACTGGTTCTCGGTGCCGGCGATCCTCAAGGGGTGGTTCGACCGGGTACTGGTGTCCGGGGTCTGCTATGGCGGCAAGCGCTTCTACGACCAGGGTGGCCTGGCCGGCAAGAAGGCGCTGGTCAGCCTGACCCTGGGCGGGCGCCAGCACATGTTCGGCGAGGGTGCCATCCACGGACCGCTGGAGGACATGCTGCGGCCGATCCTGCGCGGCACCCTGGCCTATGTCGGCATGCAGGTGCTGGAGCCCTTCGTCGCCTGGCACGTGCCATACATCAGCGAGGAAGCG
>NZ_VINQ01000187.1 GCF_008369105.1 Aquicoccus porphyridii
ATTCATCCTCGGGCACATTCGCAAGCGCCACCCGGAAGACTGGCCGGAAGTGCGCAAGGGGCTGGAGCGGGCCTTCCGCGACTATGCCGACTACGGCTTCTGCCTGTCGCTCGGCGAGTGGCAACGCGACGTCAACGCGGTGGGCGTGGCCTTGCACCATGAGAGCCATGGGCTACTGGCGTTCAATTGCGGCGGGCCGAGTTTCCATCTCAAGCGCGAGAAACTGGAGGACGACATCGGCCCGCGCCTGCTGCACATGGTCCACAACATCGAGGCCGCCACCCGCTGACCGAGGCCGGTGACGGAATCATGGCAACCGGCCTAGGGGCCTATTGGAGTGAGCATGATTCGTGATCCGGAAACCCTGAACCTGCTGCTGGACAGCATCCGCCAGTTC
>NZ_VINQ01000188.1 GCF_008369105.1 Aquicoccus porphyridii
GAGATGTTCTACCTGCTCAACAGCCGGCATATCTACGATTCGGTGCTCAGCCGCGAGGGCCTGTTCGGCAACCGCCAGGTCTTGCTGGCGATCGCCGCCTGCGTGGTGCTGCAACTGCTCTATACCTACGCGCCGCCGTTGCAGGCGCTGTTCGGCTCGGTCGGCCTGGCCCCGGGCGAGTGGGCGCGGGTGCAGCTGGCCGGGCTCGGCCTGTTCTGCGTCGCCGAACTGGAAAAGTGGCTATGTCGCCGGGTCCGTGCCCGGCAGGCCTGACGCCGAGAGGTCGCCCCCTTGGCCGCGGCGCTGTGCCTTTGCGCGTGCGCCGCGCACAGACGTCTGCGCCTCGGATCGCCCGGCCGAGAGCGGTCGCACGCGTGGCGATGGGCCGACAGTGAAA
>NZ_VINQ01000189.1 GCF_008369105.1 Aquicoccus porphyridii
GAGGCCTTCGCGGGCATCGTCGCCGGTGGTGGCGATCTTGAACTTCTTCGCCAGGCCTTCGGCCTCGATGTAGTTGTTCAGGTTACGCGTCAGCGCCGAACGGAAACCGGCCAGGTGGGTGCCGCCGTCACGCTGCGGGATGTTGTTGGTGAAGCAGAGCAGGTTCTCGTTGAAGCTGTCGTTCCACTGCAAGGCGACTTCCACACCCACGCCGTCCTCTTCACGCTGGACGTTGAAGTGGAATACCTCGTTCACCGCGGTCTTGTTGGTGTTCAGGTACTCGACGAAGGCCTTCAGACCGCCTTCGTACTTGAACAGCTCCTCCTTGCCGGTACGCTCGTCGCGCAGCAGGATGCCGACTCCGGAGTTGAGGAAGGACAGCTCGCGGATGCGCTTG
>NZ_VINQ01000190.1 GCF_008369105.1 Aquicoccus porphyridii
TTCCTCGACGAGATCGGCGACATGCCGGCCGACACCCAGACCCGCCTGCTGCGCGTCCTGGCCGACGGCGAGTTCTACCGGGTCGGCGGGCACACGCCGGTGAAGGTCGACGTGCGGATCATCGCCGCCACCCACCAGAACCTGGAAAGCCTGGTGCGCGACGGCAAGTTCCGCGAGGACCTGTTCCATCGCCTGAACGTGATCCGCATCCACATCCCGCGGCTGGCCGACCGCCGCGAGGACATCCCGGCGCTGGCCCGGCACTTCCTCAGCCGCGCCGCCCAGGAGCTGGCGGTGGAACCCAAGCTGCTGAAGGCGGAAACCGAGGAGTACCTGAAGAACCTCGGCTGGCCGGGCAACGTCCGCCAACTGGAGAACACCTGTCGCTGGATCACC
>NZ_VINQ01000020.1 GCF_008369105.1 Aquicoccus porphyridii
TGCGCGCGAGGATCTGCGCGACGGGTTGATGGAATATCTTCAGGACCTTTTGCATGTGGACAGGGCGGCGCAGTAAGCCCGCGTTCCGGGCCGGAGGGCAATCGTGACGACAGTTCTGGTAACGGGCGGAGCGGGTTATATCGGCTCGTAATGGAGTGGCAAATTGGCGGGCACGGAGCGTTGGGTACTTATTCTTCTGTGGAGCTTGCGGGAGGAGTTATGATGAAAGTTCACATTCGGGTCGGCTTTTGTCACTGGGGAGTGGAAAGAACGTGGGGATTAGGTGTTCAGTCCCGGCATCTGGTGGATCGGATTTAGGATGAAACGATCTGGCTCTGAAGTCCAGATCTTGCAGATGTATTCGTAGGGCGTGAGGCCGCTGAGCGTCTTGAGTCTGCGAGCGAAGTTGTATGCGTCCATGAAGTCGCCGAGGTGGGTGCGCAACTGGTCGTGACTGTCGTAGTGGAAGCGTTTGATGGTCGCGTCTTTGATCGTGCGGTTCATCCGCTCGACCTGGCCGTTGGTCCATGGGTGGTTTGGCTTCGTCAGCCGATGCTCGATCCCATTCGCCTCGCAGATCATGTCGAACCGCATCTGCCTTGAATATGCGGTGTTGCGGTTCCGGGGCTGATCGGCGAACTGGATCCCGTTATCGGTCAAGATCGTCTGGATCCGGTAAGGGACCATCTCCAACAGGTGTTCCAGGGACTCCCAGGCCGTCCGCCTATCGGCTTTCTCGACCAGTTAGGTGACCGCGAACTTGCTGGTCCGGTCGATGGCAACGAAAAGATAGAGCTTGCCCTCCGCGGTTTGTACCTCTGCGATGTCGATGTGGAAAAAGCCGATAGGGTAGCGCTTGAACTGCCGCCGCTTTGGCTTGTCACCCTCGACATCTGGCAAGCGCGAGATGCCATGCCGCTGAAGACACCGATGCAGTGCCGACCGTGTCAGGTGGGGGATAGACGGCTGAAGAGCATAGAGGCAATCATCCAGCGGCAGTAGTGTGTGCCGCCGGAATGCGACGATCATTGCCTCCTTCCGCTTCGGTGAGAACGGTCGAACGAGGCTCCTTAGGCCCGGTCTTCAAGTCCTCGACCGTCGCACGCTTGCGCCACTTTGCGACGGTTTTGGAGTTGATGCCCAGCTCCTTGCTCAGTTGCGCGAGCGAAGCTTGCCCCTCTCGGGATCATGCTGCGCATAACCCTGCCGGGCAGTGAATCGCTGTATTGCAGCTCTGACGGCGTGCGTGGTCGTGGCGCTCCCGTGACGAACTTGTCCCATAATGCTTCCTTCCAAGCCTGAGAAAGGATCGCACCATCAAACCGTGGGATCAAACATCTAGGTCGCCTGGCTGATCCCGGCTTTCCGACAGATCTCGGCAACCGGCGTGCCTTCCTCGCCCTGCTTGATGATGAGCGCCTTCTGCACGTCCGAAAACTTCGATACTTTCATGTGATTCCGCTCCTCTTCCAGCGGGGAAACCATAGCGGAAAACTCCAGCATCAAACGGTCCAGTTTTTGGGGATCAGATCACACCTCAATGGCTACCCGGGATTAAAGCTGGCGGCAGCGAAATTAAACCAGCTACTCGGACACTACCCCGAGCGACAGTACGGAAAACTCGCGTCATTGGCGATAAGAATTGTCCGCCAAGTGGACATGCATGGATCGTGTCTTTTCAGGCTTAGCATCATTTCTCCATGATTTATCCAAGAGGAGATGCCATGCTAGACAACAAAAAGCACTCACACGCCGAATACGATGTCGATCTCTATTCGGATGACGCGATCCTGAACCCTTACGACCACTACCGGGAAATTCGTGAGAGAGGGCCTGCTGTCTGGTTGCCTCGCCACAATCTCTGGGCAATCGGACGCCACGCCGATGTCCGCGCGGCCCTGGCGGCGAATGATGTGCTGATTTCCGGTCGAGGCGTCGCCGCCAACGGCAAGGTCAACGAGATCGCGAACAACAATATCCTTGCCACCGACGAGCCGACACACGGTGAACTGCGCAAGGTCATCGCGGCCCCCGTGATGCCACGCGGTCTGGCCGCGGTGAAGGAACGCATCGTGACTACGGCGCAGGAGATGGTCGCCGGGCTCGTCGAGCGAGACGGCTTCGACGGCATGCGCGACCTTGCGCAGATCCTGCCGCTCACGGTCGTCTCGGAACTGCTGGGTCTACCGGAGTCGGGACGGCAGAACATGCTCCGCTGGGCTGCCGCATCGTTCGACGCACTTGGCGGGGCCAACGAAAGGCGCGACGCGGCCTTTCCGACGATCCTTGAGCTGCGCGAGTTCTGCAACAACGGGGCGACGCGGGCGGCGGTAAAACCCGGCAGTTGGGTGGCCGGGCTTTACGACGCGGCAGACGCTGGACTGATTGACCCAGACCTCGTTCCGCAGTTCACCCGCGATTATATCGCGCCCAGCCTTGATACCACGATCTTCGCCACCGGCCATCTGATGTATCATCTGGGCCAGAATCCCGATCAATGGGACGCGCTGCGCGCCAAGCCCCGACTGATCGCCAACGCGATCAACGAGGCAGTGCGGATCGAGGCCCCCATCCGCGGCTTCACCCGCTATGTGGTTGAGGATTACGACGTCGATGGCACGGTCATTCCGAAGGGCGATCGGGTCATCGTTCTTTTTGCGTCGGCCAACCGTGACGAGAGACGTTGGGACACCCCCGAAAAGTTCGACGTGCACCGCGTCGTGACCGATCATGTCGGTTTCGGGCATGGCGTGCATCAATGCATGGGGATGCAATTGGCCCGGCTGGAGATGCGCTCCATCCTTGAGGCCATGATCGACCACGTGGCCCGGATCGAAACCGGCGAACCAGTGTTCGAGATCAACAACGTCCTGCGTGGATATCGGGAATTGCCGATGCGGTTCATTTCCGCTTGAGGTCGCCGCAGCGACGGGCATGTCGGGGACCGCTCAAACAGGGGGGCACGGCCCATGCTGACGTTCTTTCATTCTCCAGGGAGTTGTTCCAACGGAATCCTCTACCTGCTGCACGAGGTTGGAGCGAAATTCCACTACACGATTGTAGATCTGCGCCGGGGCGACCAGCGTCAGGAGAGCTATCTTGCGCTGAATCCCAAGGGCAAGGTTCCGGCGCTGCGTATTCCGGGCGGTGCCGTATTGACCGAGTTCCAGGCCATCGCCACTTGGCTGGCGGACGCCTATCCCAAGGCCGGGCTTCAGCCATCCGATCCGCTGGGAAAGGCCCGGATGATCGAGGCCCTGGATTTCATTGTCGGCTCGGTCCACATGCGCGGGTTCACCTTTGTGAAGATGCCAGGCAAGTTCCATGCCGATCCTGAAGCCCAGGCTGCGATCAAGGCGCATGGACGCGCGGAAGTCGACAACGGCCTGTCCCTGTTGTCCAAATATCTGGGCGAGAAGGATTACCTGCTTGGGCATTTTTCGGCCGCGGACGCGGGGCTGCTCTACATACTCATATGGGCAGAGGAAGAGGGTTTTGCCCTGCCGCCGAACCTTGCCGCCTGCCTGACACGGCTACGCGCCCGGCCCGCATTTACGGCCGCCAAGCCCAGCCTACACCGTCCCTCTGCCCTGTCCGCCCAGTGAACATCTCTGGGGCGTCGATGGACACGCGCATCCGGAGGAGCCGAAAAAGGGGGGGCAAGACCTCCGAATAAGACGAAAGGCAAAGCGATGTCCCAATTCCCGAGCGAGGTTCCGGTGGTGATCGTGGGCGCAGGTCCGACAGGCCTGACAGCAGCGAACCTGCTGGCGGCCTACGGCGTTAGATGCCTGTTGCTGGAACGGGATGCTGGACCGATGAACCTACCACGGGCCATCGTAATCGACGACGAGGGGGCGCGGACCCTGCAAGTCTTCGGGCTGGACCGAAGCTACCTCAGGGATCCGGTGGAGGGGAATGGCTCGCGCTACTACGACGATGCCGGCCAGTGCTTTGCTGCGACGGGGCAGGGGCCCCGCAATTTCGGTTTCGCCAAGCGGATGTTCATCTTTCAGCCTGAACTGGAGGCCGCGTTGCGCGAGCGGCTGGACGAGCAGGCCCCCGAAACGCTGCGCTTCGGCGCGGAGGTGACAGCAATCGAGCAGGCAGAAGATTACGCGATAGTCGAGGCGGTCGAGTTCGACGGGAAGGTGCACCGCATCCGCACGCAATGGGTGTTGGCATGCGACGGGGGGCGCAGCCCGATCCGCGAGAGGCTGGCCATCCCGATGTCAGGCAACACCTACGAGGAGGATTGGATTGTCGTCGACACGTTGAACGATACCGACGATACGCTTTTCTCCAAGTTCTTCTGTAGCGATGTCCGCCCCACGGTCAGCGTGCCCGCGCCGAATGGCGGTCGGCGCTACGAATTCATGCTGTTGCCCGGCGAAACACGCGAGAAGGTACTGGAGGACGCGTTCCTCGAAAAGCTTTTGGCGCCGCTGAGACCGTGGCGGCCGACGGATATCCTGCGGCGGACGGTCTACACCTTTCATGCCCGCATGGCGGAGCGGTTCCGCGAAGGGCGAATCCTGCTAATGGGCGATGCCGCGCACCTGACGCCGCCCTTTGCCGGGCAGGGCATGAACGCCGGACTCCGCGACGCGCACAATGTGGCTTGGAAGCTGGCCTGCATTGTCGGAGGCGGTGCTGCGGACGTGATGGACAGCTACGAGACGGAGCGCCGCAAGCCTGCCTGGGACATGATCCAGCTGGCCGTCGCCATGGGCAGCATCGTGATGCCCGCCGGGCGCGACCAAGTGATGTTCCGCGATCTGCTTCTGCAGGCGCTGGAGCCGTTTCCGAACGTCCGGGACTACTTGATTCACATGCGGTTCAAGCCCAAGCCGCGCTATGGGGCGGGGTTGTTCCTCGGGCTGGAAGCGCCGGAATTCGTCGCCTCGCTGGTAGGCGAGATGATCCCGCAGCCGTTGCTCGCCTCCGACGGGCGACTGGACGACACGCTTGGACCGGGCTTCGCACTGATTGCGCAGGACGAGGCGGGCGCGGCGGCTTTGAAGGCCGTCAGGCACGACAGTTTCATGGGCCTGCCGTTGGCACGGGTTCACCTGGACACGGCGGGCAGGGGGGCCGCGCTGGCGCCGGCCGACCCGGTCATTGCCCGGCCGTTCCGCACGCACCGCGACCAGTTGCTGCTGGTCCGGCCTGACCGCTACTGCGCCGCCGCCTTCGCCCCCGGTGATGTCGAGACGGCGCTCGAAACCTATGCCGCTCGCCTGAAAGCGGCGGGAGCTGTGCGGAAGGTCGATGGCCTGCCGACCTGAGCGTCGGCGGGGTCCATGCCGATCGGCCAGAGCTTGCGCGGCGGGGAGGCCGCGCCAAAGGAGAAAGACGGGGAGGAGAAAGCATGAACATGATTTGGACGCGATCTTTGGGGCTGGCGCTGGTAGGCTTCACCGGGCTTCTTGTACTGGCACTGATGACCACGCTCGACGTGCTTCTGCGCTGGCTCTTCAAGGCGCCGCTGCAGGGGGTAAACGATGTGAGTTCCGTCGTGATGGCGGTGGTGATTGCCGCCTGCATCCCCGCCAACCTCGCGATGAAGCAGAACATCCGGGTGGAGGTTTTCGGAGCGCTTGGCGGACGCTTGGTGCACAAACTTCTCGAAACTCTGTCGAGCGCCCTGACCCTCTTCTTCATCCTGTTGATCGCGTGGCAGTTCGTGCCCTACGCAGCCTCTCTCAAGGCCAACGGCGACCGGACATGGGTGCTTGGCTGGCCGGTTTGGCCGTGGTGGAGCGTGGCCGCCGTGATGATGTGGCTGGCCGCCTTCGTGCAGGCAATGGTTTTTGCCATCGACGCCGCCGCCCTGTTCCGCCGGAGCGACGAGTCACCGTCGCATAACGACACGCCGTCCGCCGCGTGACTGGCTCAAGAGACTCAGGGACATAGACATGGATCCTCTCATCCTCGCCTTGCTGGGCTGCTGCGCCATGATGCTGCTGATTGTGTTGCACGTGCCAATCGGCATCTCCATGGCCCTCGTCGGTGTCGTCGGTTTCGCGCAGGTCGTGGGCTGGGGGCCGGCGTTGTCGCTCATGGCCAGCGAACCCGCCTCGGCGATGAGCTCACTTGACCTCGCCGTCATCCCACTCTTCATGCTTATGGGCAGCCTCGCCGCGGCGGGAGGCTTGGCCACGGACGTCTACGACATGGCGGGCGCGCTCTTTGGGCACAGGCGGGGCGGTCTTGCTACCACAACCGTTGTTGCCAGCGCGGGTTTCGGCGCAATCTGCGGATCGGGAGTTGCGACAACCGCGACCTTCGGTCGGGTCGCCATGCCGGAGATGCTGGCGCACAAGTACCGCCCAGGCCTCGCCTCGGGCGCCATCGCGGCAGGGGGGACGCTGGGTATCATCGTGCCACCCTCGGCGATGATGATCCTATATGCGGTGCTGACCGAGCAATCAGTGCTGGAGCTCTTCAGCGCCGCGATCATTCCGGCGATTCTGGCCGTGGTATTTTATACCGTCGCGGTGCAAGTCACGGTTTGGCGCGATCCGGACGCTGCCCCGAAATCTGAAAAACTGCCGCTTCGCGACAGGCTGGCGGCTATAGGCCGGGCCTGGGGCGTGATCCTGCTGGCCGTGGTGGTGTTGGGCGGGATCTATTCCGGCATCTTCACCGTGAACGAGGCGGCGGCGATAGGCGTCGTCATTGCCTTTTTCTTTGCGCTTCTGCGCAAGCGGCTGGACAGGTCGACCTTTCTGCGGGTGATGGCCGAGGCGAGCGGTTCGACTGCGATGATCTACCTGATGGTTTTCGGCGCGACGATCTTTTCTTACTTCATTTCCGTCACTGGGGGCGCGCACTTCATAGTCTCGGCGATTTCGGACAGTTCGGTCTCGCCGCTTGCGGTAATCCTCGGCATCCTGCTGCTATACATATGTCTTGGCGCCTTCTTCGACGAGGTCGCCGCCATGGTCATTACGCTGCCCTTCGTGATCCCGGTGATCCAGGGCTTCGGCTATGACCTGGTCTGGTGGGGCATCGTCAACGTCGTGGTGATCGGCATCGGAATGATCACCCCGCCGATCGGAATCAACGTGATGCTGCTGAACTCGATGTATCGGGACATCCGCATCACCACGATCTACCGCGGGATCGTGCCTTTCCTGCTGGCAGACCTCGCGAGGCTGATAGTGCTCGTACTGTTCCCGCCGCTCACCCTTTGGTTGCCCGCCATTATCGGATGAAAACTGTTCGCCAGGCGGACAATTTCCACTCGACCGTCGATAGGCTGTCGGGCTGCGGACAAGCTGAAATGCACAAGGAACAGGGAGGAAGACATGAAATTCTTCAACATCGCCATAGCAGCGGCACTGGCGGGTGGCCTGGCCACCTCGGCCAGCCCGGAAGTGCTCCGGTTCTCGAGCTTCGAGCCGCCGGTTGCGCACATCACCAAGAACATCCTCACGGTATGGGCCGAGGATGTGACCGCTGCCTCCGAAGGCGAGCTGGATGTCCAGATGTTTCCGGGCGGTACGCTCGGCCGAAATCCGGCGCAGCAACTGAAGCTGGTCGAAGACGGCGTGGCCGACATTGCCTGGGTGATCCCCGGCTACACCCCTGGTCGATTCAACGAGGGCACGGTGGCCGAGCTACCTTTTCTCGTAGAGAATTCTACGGTCGGGTCGAACGCCATGTGGGCACTTTTCGAATCCGGTCTGTTGAAAGGCGATTACGAGAACTTCAAGTTGATCGGGGTCATGGCCTCGCCGCCCAACGGACTCGCCAGCGCCGTCGAGATGCGCGCGCCCCGTGATCTGCAGGGCCAGAACATCCGCGCGCCTGGTCCCACGATGCTTTCGGCGATCAAGTCGCTCGACGCAGTGCCGGTCGGGGGCATCACGGGGCCGACCCTGGCAGAAAGCCTCAGCCGAGGGCTGATCTCCGGAACTTTCACGCAGTGGGGTGCGCTCGAGACATTCAGCGCCGGCGGGGTCATTGACCACTTCCTAGAGCTGCCGCTCGGTGCGACGCCTATGCTGATCGTCATGAACAAGACGAAGTACGAGAGCCTGTCGGACATGGCGAAGACGGCCATTGACGAGCATTCCGGCGCCGCCTTCTCTGACCGCTTCGGCCGATCCTTCGACGAATACCTGATTGAGGCGAAGGATCGCATCCTGGCCGAGAACGAGATTGCAATCATCGAGCCGGACGAGGCCCTGACCTCTCAATGGCAGGAGGCGATGTCCGTAGCGGCCGACGATTGGATCACGCAGACCGAGAACGGGCAGGTGCTCTACGATACGTTCAAGGCCGAGCTTGAAAAAGCCGCTGCCTCAAACTGAAAGGAACGCGCGGCGCGAGAGTCTCTTCGCGCCGCATGGCTTTGAAGGGCGCGGCATGGCAGACGGCTTTGGCGACATCGTCGCAATCACGCAATTGATCCAGGCATGGGGTCATTGCCGCGACCAGGGCCGCTGGGGCGATCTTGCGCGGACCTTCACCCCGGACGGAACGATCAACGTTACTTGGTTCACCGGTGCCTTTTCTGATTTCGTCGGTGCCTCGCGCAAGGTGCACCAACCGCGGTCGCCTCGGATCAAGCACCTGATCGGCCTTCCGAGCGTTAATCTGCAGGGCGACAGGGCACTGGCTGAGACTAATATTCAGATCCTCGGGCGTTTCCGCTTAGACAACACCGACGTAGATTACACCTCTTACGCCCGTTTCCTCGATCGTTTGGTCCGCACCGCTGACGGCTGGAAAATCTCCGCCCGTACAGCGATCTACGAAAAGGACCGACTCGACCCCGCCGTCCCCTCGGAGGACTTCGTGCGGACCATGTCCGAAACGGATTTCTCGGGGGTGCCTGAACCGTATCGCTACCTCGGGTACCGATTGCTGATCTCGGGCCGACAGCTGCATCCGGACATCATTTGCGACGGCTCGCCGGAGATGGGCCGCCTGCTGTCGAATGCACGACAATGGCTTGCTGTCGGAGGCTAACCTACTGGCAGGTGTGCTCCGCGAGGGCGCGGGAAATCCGTTGCGTCGTTTTCAGAAGCCTGGACCGGTAGAGTTCGATCGCATTGTCGAAGGAAAGGGCACTTGCGGTCCATATGATGGTCAGGCAGGCCACCACGCGGTCCCCGCTCAAAATCGGGGCCGACATGCTCTTGGTTGCCGACCGGAACCCCTCTTTCCGATATCCCACTCCAAGATCTCGCGCCTGCGCCAGAATGTAGTCCAGCGGGCCGTCCTGAAGGACGATCGGTCTCTTCAGGCCAAGCTGGGCCTCCAGCCCCGCAAGCGTCCGTTCGCGCTCTTTGTCGGGGGAAAAGGCCAGGTAGGTACGCCCGCCCGATGTGTCGAGCACGGGCAGTTTCAACCCGACCATCCCATGATCGATGGAATAGGGACTTATGTTGTGGGTCGACTCGCGGATCTCCATTTGGTGGTCGTTGAAGGTGACAAGATCGAGCGGCCAGAGGATCTCCCGGCCCAGCCGGACCATTTCGGGCACCGCGCTCTGGGTCACCCAGTCCTTGTCACGGAACCCGGAGCTGAGCGACTTGGCCTGCAGTGTAGGTCGCCACTTTTCCGACGAATGATCGCGGCTGACAAAGCCCAGCCCCTCGAGCGTTTCCAGCAGGCGATAGACCGTCGGCCGGGGAATGCTGGTATCGACCGCGATCTCGGCTGCCTTGAGGCCGTTGCGCTGGTTTACGGCCTGTAGCACCTGCAGGCCACGCTCAAGCGCTCTGACTGATCCAAACCCCGATATAGCAACTCCTCCCGTTCTAAGTGGTTCGATTTGGTAGATTCACCTAGGCTGTCTGGCAAGTATGTAGCCACATATTTGTCCATACATCGGACAGTCTGGACATCGGCGGAGCGTCCGGGCGTGTAATGGCGTAGCCTGGGGGCAATTACTGCGGCTGTATGCCCGCATGTCCGACTGGAGATACCAGATGGCACTTTCATCGCTCGGCTACATCGGCGTCCGCTCTGCCAGGACGGAGGATTGGAGCGGCTTCGCCACCGGCCTTCTCGGCATGCAGGAGGTCGACCGCGGCGGCAGTTCGCGCACCTTTCGCATGGATGATCGCAAGCAACGCTTGCTGGTTACGGGCGATGGGGACGAAGGGCTCGACTTTCTCGGCTGGGAGGTCGACAGCGCAGAAGAACTCGACCGTCTCGCGGGGCGGTTGGAAGATGCGGGCGTTGCCGTGAAACTTGAAGCGGCGGCTCTGGCCGACCAGCGGCTGGTGGGCCGGCTGATTTCCTTCAAGGACCCGGACGGCAATCATATAGAGGTTTTCTGTAAGCCGCAGGTGGCGAGCGATCCCTTCGTGCCGGGCCGCCCGATCTCGGGCTTCAAAACCGGGACGTTGGGCATGGGGCACGCTGTGTTGCATGTCGAGGACGCGCAGGCGCTGCTTCCCTTCTACCGCGACTTGCTGGGCTTCAACGTGACCGATTACGGGCTGACGCCCTTTCCGCTCTATTTCTTCCACTTGAACGGGCGGCACCACAGCTTTGCCATGGTAGGCTCCGGCCGGAAGGGACTGCATCATTTCATGGTCGAACTGCAATCGCTTGATGATGTCGGACAGGGCTATGACATCGCACAGGCCGAAGACGGACGCGTGGCCTACACACTGGGGCGGCATTCCAACGATCACATGACCAGCTTCTACGCGCACAGCCCCTCTGGCTTCTTCGTGGAATATGGCTGGGGCGCGCGGGTCATCGAGCCTGAGACTTGGGAGCCGCACGAGACCACGGACGGACCGAGCTACTGGGGGCATGAGCGCGTGCACCTGCCCGAAGGCGACCCGGGCCGCGAGCGGATGCGCGAGATGCGAATGGACGCCGCACGGCGCGGCATGCGCGCGGCGGACCCGGTGCCGAACTGTGCCTGGCTCGACAGCGTCGTGAACCGGGAGTAACCGCCGGCCTTGACCGGCCGATCATTCGGAGGCGCGGCCGTGGGCCGCGTGTAGCCATGAACGATGACCAAACCATCCCCCGCGACCAAACCGCGATCGTCATTTCTGCCGCGGGCGGGCCCGAGGTCCTTCAGCCTGCGCAGGTGATCTTGCCGCGGCCGGGGCCGGGGCAGGTTCTGATCCGCGTGGCGGCGGCCGGGATCAACCGACACGACTGCATCCAACGCACGGCCGGGATACACCATGACGGCAGCCCCGTGCCGGGGCTCGAAGCGGCGGGCGAGGTGGTTGGGTGCGGGCCGGATGTGATCGCGTTCAACCGAGGTGACCGGGTGATGGCGCTGCTTCAGGGCGGCGGCTATGCCGAATATGCGGTCGCGGATGCTGCGGTGACAATGCCGGTGCCCGAGGGGCTGACGCTGTGCGAGGCGGCCGCGCTGCCCGAGGCGCTCTTCACCACCTGGTGGAACTTCTTTTCCCTCATGAACCTGCAACCCGACGAATTCGCCCTGCTCCACGGCGGCACCAGCGGCGTCGGACATATCGCCCTACAGGCGATGTCAGCGCTCGGTCATCGAGTCGTGGCGACAAGCGGCACTGCGTCAAAGATCGAGGCATCCAGGCGCTTCGGCGCCTTCGCGGCGTTTGGCTATGCTGACTCGGCCCTCGCAGCCCAGGTGCTCGAGGCGACCGGCGGGCAGGGGATCAGCGCACTGATGGATGTCTCCGCAGGGGCCCATATCTCGGCGGATTTAGAGATGATGGCGCCGGACGGACAGATTGCGCACTTGTCCGCCGGGGGCGGCGCGCATCTGAACGTGCCGCTAAAACCGCTCATGGCCAAGCGCATCCGTATCACCGGATCGCTGCTGCGGCCCCTTGAAGCCGCGCGCAAGGCAGCGGTGGCTGAGATGCTGCGCCGGGATGTCTGGCCTCTTCTTGGGGATCGCGTCCGCCCTGCCATAGCATCCCGTTTTCCTCTCTCCGAAGCGGCGGCTGCGCATCGCGAGATGGAGAAGGGCGCACATGTCGGAAAGATATTGCTCGACGTTCACGGGTAGTGGCCTGTCCACGTCGTGGACAGGCGCGGCGCGGCAAAAGCCTGCGGGCGCGTTCTACGATAGGAAACACATCAAACATTCAGCCAGGAGTCAGGATATGCGCATTGCCTCTTACATCACTTCGGACGGCACGGCCTCTTACGGCGTGGCGGAGAACGGTCGGTTAAAGGATGTCGGCGCGGCGTTTCGGGGGACATACCCCGACCTGCGCGCGGTGCTTGCCGCCGGCTCGCTGGACGAGCTTGCCGCGACTGCGGGGCAGGGGGGCGAGCTGGCCGAGGACGACGTCATGCTGATCTCGCCCTTGCCGAACCCGGACAAGATCATTTGCATCGGTCTCAACTACATGACCCACATCCAGGAGACCGGCCGCGACAAGCCCGCGAAGCCGTCGATCTTCACGCGCTACCCATCCTCGGTGACGGGGCACGGGCAGCCGATGATCCGGCCGAAGGCCTCCGACTGGTTCGATTTCGAGGGCGAGCTAGCGGTGATCATCGGGACGCCCGGGCGCGACATCGCCGAGGCCGACGCAATGAAACACGTGGCGGGCTATAGCTGTTTCAACGACGGATCCATCCGCGACTACCAACGCCACACCTCCCAATTCTGGGCCGGCAAGAACTTTGTCGATAGCGGTGCGATGGGGCCCTGGCTGGTCACGGCGGACGAGCTGACGGCTCCGGCGGCACAGACTATGGAAACGCGGCTGAATGGTGAGGTCATGCAATCGACGCCGATCAGCGACCTGGCCTTCAACATCCCCGAGCTGATCGCCTACCTTTCAATCGTGACCGAGTTGCTGCCGGGTGACGTGATTGCGACCGGCACGCCGAGCGGCGTGG
Source organism: Aquicoccus porphyridii (assembly GCF_008369105.1). Lineage (GTDB taxonomy): Bacteria > Pseudomonadota > Alphaproteobacteria > Rhodobacterales > Rhodobacteraceae > Aquicoccus > Aquicoccus porphyridii. Next base: position 12,835 of record NZ_VINQ01000020.1, read on the forward strand.
GCCTCTTCCGCGAGCCCAAGCTGTTCATGAAGGATGGAGACCGGATCGAGGTCGAGATTTCCGGCATCGGTACCCTGTCCAATCTGATCCGCGATCAGGCCTGAACGGACGGGCGATAGACGCCCGCACAGGCCTCCGCTTCCTGAGTTATGAGGACCCGAGAATGATCAAAGTGACATTCATCGAGCATGACGGAACCGAAACCACTGCCGAAGGCGACCACGGAGACAGCGTGATGAGCCTCGCCGTGGCCCAGGGCGTCGATGGCATCGTCGCGGAATGCGGCGGCGGGATGATGTGCGCGACGTGCCACTGCTATGTCGATGACGCATGGTTCGGCAAGACGGGACCGCGATCCGAGGGCGAGGAAGACATGCTTGAAAGCGCGGTGACCGAGGTCAAGCCGACCTCGCGTCTGTCCTGCCAGATCACGCTGAGCGACGACCTCGATGGCCTCGTCGTCCGCCTGCCGGAGGTGCAGGTTTGAGCGACGGGCATGTGGTCATCGTCGGGGCGGGACAGGGCGGCCTGCAGGCGGCGATGTCACTGCGGCAGGAAGGCCATGCAGGGCCGGTCACGCTGATCGGCGCCGAGGACGGGCTGCCCTACCAGCGCCCCCCGCTGTCGAAGGATTACCTCAAGACCGGGCAGGCCGAAAAGCTGGTGCTGCGACCTGCGGGTTTCTTCGACAGGAAAGCGATCGACCTGCGGACCGGCATCAAGGTCGACGCGGTCGACCGGGCGGCGAAGAGGGTCCGCATGGGTGACGAAACCCTTGCCTTCGACACACTTATTCTGGCGACCGGAACGCGCAACCTGATCCCGCCGATAGCGGGCATTAGCCGCGCGCTCGGGTTGCGGACACTGGCGGATGCCCAACGGCTTCGGGGCAGCCTTACTAGACCCCGCCGCGTTGCCGTGATCGGCGGTGGGTTCATAGGGCTGGAGTTCGCCGCGGTTGCACGAAGCTTCGGGCATGAGGTTCACATTGCGGAAGCGGCGCCGCGCCTGATGTCACGGGTCGTCTCGCCCGAGATGTCCGCGCGTTTCCGGGCCAAGCACGAGGCTCTCGGCACCCGTCTTCACCTCGGCAATGGCGTGATCGAGGTTACAGAGATCGGCGTGGTACTGGCCAACGGGATGGAGATCGTGGCAGATCTTGTCCTGCTCGCCGCCGGCGTGCGCCCGAATACAGAGCTGGCAGAGGCGGCTGGGCTCACCGTGGACAATGGTGTTGTGGTTGATCCCTTCCTGCGCACGGCCGATCCGCATATCTACGCCCTCGGCGACTGCTGCGCCTTTTCCGATTCACGCAGTGGCATCATGGTGCGCCTGGAAAGCGTTCAGGCGGCGACAGACCATGCGCGCGCCATTGCCAGGACCATCGTGAACGGCCACCAGGCACCTTATGCCGCTGTTCCCTGGTTCTGGTCCGATCAGGCTGACTGGAAGCTCCAGATCGCGGGGCTGGCTGTGCCCGGCGCCACCAGTGTCACGATTGGAGAGGACACCGTCCTGCGGTTTTCCGCAGATCGACTGTCCGCCGTCGAGACAATCAACAACCCCAAGGTTCACATGAAGGCGCGCAAGCTTTTGGCGCAAGAGACGGTTCCGACCTACAGCGACTTGGCCGCCCGAAATTTCGACCTTGCGATGTTCTGAGCAAGCAGGCCGCACATCGTTTGGACCCGTTCACCTGCTCAACGAGCGGATGGGCATGACCTCATTCAGGGCCAATGGGCTCCCGGCGTCATCGCTGTAACGGTTGATCACTGCCGTCCACTTGATGAACATGGGAGCGGTTTTCAGTGACTGACGTTCTCTGGGAATGAAACATGAGACTGGAACTCAGGAGGACAGAGCTTGAATAAACGCATACTGACATGTGCCGTGCTGGGGAACTTCACCAGCCGCACAATGAATCCGAATCTGCCAATCACCCCGGCCGAGATTGCGAGTGATTGCCTCGCAGCAGCCGAAGAGGGCGCGGCAATCGTCCATGTTCACGTCCGAGACCCTGGGACGGAACTTCCGTCGATGGAGGTCGCGCACTACTCCGAGGTCGTCTCGCGCATCCGCGACGCCAATTCCGATCTGATCATCAATCTCACGACCGGTAACGGCGGGCGGTTCGACCCGACGGAAGGCGATCCGGTGAAACCCGGTCCGAAGACCAATCTCCTACCACCGGAACAGCGCGTTCTTCATGTCCAGAAGATCAAACCGGATATCGCGACTCTCGACCTGAACACGATGGTGTTCGGCGGTGAGGTGGTGATCAATTCTCCGGCTTCCATTCGCCGGATGGGTGAATTGATCATGGCAGCCGGATCCAAACCTGAGATCGAGTTGTTCGATTCCGGCGATATCGCGCTTCTCAAGGCGCTACAGAAAGATGGCAATCTTCCCGCCGCACCGCTGTGTTCAATTGTTATGGGTGTGAAATTTGGTTTCGCACCGTCGCCCGAAACTGTCCTCTATGCGCGGGGACTGCTGCCACCGGGTGCGCAATGGACGGCCTTCGGCACAGGTCGGTTCGCCTTTCCGATGGTGGCGCAGTCGCTGCTGGCTGGTGGCCATGTTCGCATCGGATTGGAGGATGCGACAAAGTTGGACGCGAATACAATCGCGCCATCCAATGCGGCTATGGTCGCCAAGGCACGGCGGATGATGGAGGACTTGGGCCACCCACCTATGATCCCGGTCGAGGCGCGGAAGATATTGGCTCTATGATCTACTCTGTTTGTCGGGATTGAAGACTGAGCGTGAACCAGAACGCTCCTGGTGTAGTTCGCTATGGCGGGGCTGAGCGATATTGCGGCAGCTGAGGCGCAAAGACTGAGAGGCGCTTTTGTTTCTACGACGATCACCTATAAATCTCCCCCGCCAACACCGCTCGCCTGTGTACAAACTAGGTACCTGAGGTCACGCCTGTCTCCTCGGTGGTGTCTGTCTGATGGCGCATCTTCTGGTTCCTCTGTTTGATCTGACCCGATTTGGATGGGGCGATAACAGGACCGGCGGCGACTGGGCCGCATCCGCAAGGATCGCAGCGCAGCGGAGAATGCGCCGCGGGCCGGAAAATTGTTCCCGCGAGGAATGCCCTGCCACGGCCATGTGGTCGGGCAGGGGAATTTTCCGGGTCACGAGGCATTGCTGCCCGGGCGAGGGGCGCTTTGCCCCGACCCGCCGGTCCATTGCTCCCGCAATCCAAACGGGATCAGATCGAACCCGCAGACCCTTTGCCCCGTCGGGCACCGCCGAGGGGACTAGCGCTTACCCGCCCTCAATCTCCAGACCTTACACTTTCATGGCCTTCAAAAGGGACCGGCGTAGCACGTCTTTGCCGAATGCCCGCAGACCGCCATAGACGTTCGGGTGATTGTCTAAACTACACTCAAAATGGGTCGAAACGATCCACCAGACGACGCGACTGAACACCCGCCCATGGCAAGGTTAGACCGCGATAATACGCAAAATTCTATTTCGCAAAGTATCTTGCGCCCATTTTTGTTTGAAAACCTGTCACCCCGGTTTTTGAGCCAACTGCTCGCAACAGGCTTAAATACAAACAGAATAGGCTCGACTTTCGGCCCCTGAAATCGTGCGCCGTCACTAAAAGGGGTTTTCAGCCTTGCGAAATGATATTTCGTGCTTCAAGGTAATATGCTATTCTGGACGCCATGGATCGAGTATAGCTGCGAGAGGAATAATGATGAATAGCATGAATGTCCGGCGTCGACGTCCGGTCTCGGAAACGCAGGCCCAGGGGAGGTCGGGCAGCTCGCAGGCATCGGAGGAGGACGGCGGTCGGCAGTTCATCGGGGCGCTGGCGCGTGGGCTCGAGGTTCTCTCGGCCTTCAGGGAGAACGACCGGCAGCTTGGCAATCACGAGCTTGCCGAGCGGACAGGGATTTCGAAGCCGACCGTTTCACGGATCACCTATACGCTTACCCAGTTGGGCTATCTGGTTCACAGCCCGCGGTTCAACACCTACGAACTGGGTGGTAAATCCTTCGCACTGGGCCATGTCGCGCTGGCCAGTCTTGATGTCCGCGAAGTCGCGAAGGACCTGATGACCGATATCGCAACCCGGACTGGCCTGACGGTCAGCCTTGCCGTGCGCGACAAGCTTTCAATGCTGAACCTCGAGGCGCAGGACAGCGATGAGCTGGTTGGGATACGTCTTTATCCCGGTTCGCGGGTGCCGATCGTCAATACTGCGGGTGGTCGTGCATACCTTGCCGTGGCGTCCGAGGACGACCGGCAGGAGATTTTCGAGGGCGTGAAAGACAGCTATGGCGAAGAGTGGCCGTCTCTGCTGCGCGCAGTCGACAGGGCGGCTTTGGAGATCAAAAAGCGCGGATTCTGTATGTGCATTGGTGACTGGCGAAAGGATGTGAACAGTGCCGGTGCCGTCATAGAGATGCCGGACGGACGGGGCATCTATAGCCTAAATGTCGGCGGTCCAGCCTATCTTGTCCCGCAGGAAGACATCGAGATGACCGTGGGTCCAATGCTGGCCGAGGCAGCCGACGAGATGCGAAGACGGCTGGGCTGTGAGGTGTAGCAGCTTCAACGACTTGCGGGTCCCGCCGGACCGGGCAACCTCGGGCTGAACCATGGTCGTCCACCGCTTCACGCTTCCAGAGCACTCGATGCTCGCCTTGCGGGATCAGATTTGCGACGTGATCGGCAAGGCGATCGCCGATGGCGGCCTGGGACAGGGGCAGGCTCTGCCGTCGTGCAGGGTCCTTTCGCGCCAACTCCGTGTGTCGCGCAGCACGGTCTTTCAGGCCTATTCCCGGATGGTCGAGATGGGGATGATCGAAGCCCGCGACCGCAGCGGCTATGTTGTTTCGCACCAGACGAAGACGTCTTCCTTTGGAGCGCGCTCGGAGCCGGATGCCGCGACGCATGTGCCGATCCTCGCCGGTCGCGGCTTGCCGTCCGACCTGCGCAAGATCGACACGCCAGCGGACTGGAGCCGCTACAAGTACCCGTTCATCTACAGCCAGATCGACACGCGCACTTTTCCGATACAGGGGTGGCGGGAATGCATGCGGCTGGCGCTGAATGTCAATCGCATGCCGAACTGGGCCGGCGATGCAAGCGGCAGCGACAGCGAACTGCTGATCGAGCAATTGCGGCAGCGATTGCTTGGCTATCGTGGTATCCGGGCCGGGGCGGACGAAATCATCGTCACCGCGGGGGCGCAGAATGCGCTCTATATCGTCGGGGCGCTTCTGGGGGGCGCGCGCGGTGCCATCGCGATGGAGGATCCGGGCTATCCCGAGGCCCGCAACGCCTTTGCCTTGACCGGAAACAGCTTGATTGGAATCCCGGTGGACCGATACGGCATGAGGGTTGATGATATTCCCGAAACCTGTTCCGCGGTATATGTGACACCCAGCCACCAGTTTCCCACTACCGTAACTCTGGTAATGGAGCGGCGGAAATCTCTGATCGCGATGGCCGTCCGGCGCGACATGCTCATCATCGAGGACGATTACGAGTCCGAGCGCAACTTCATGCGAGACGAGCGCCCGCCAATCCGGTCGCTCGCCCCGTCCGAGAATACCGTTTATGTCGGGTCGTTGTCCAAGGCGCTCTCGCCCGGCCTTCGGCTGGGTTACATGGTGGCACATCCGGCGATCATCCGCGAGGCCCGGGCGATCCGCCGGGCAATGATGCGCAACCCGACTGCCCTCTTGCAGGACGCCATGGCGCATTTTCTCGCGCTTGGTCATCAGGACGCGCACCTGCGCAGCCTGCATCGCCGGTTCCGGCGGCGGTGGGGGGCGATGCGCGTGGCGCTGGCCGAGCATCTGCCGGGTATTCCGGTCGGCGCTGGGCAGGGTGGATCGTCCTTCTGGATCGCTGCGCCGCCGCGCCTTGATGTCTTCCAATTGCAGGCGCGTCTGCAGACCCGGGGCGTCCTGATCGACAATGGCGGACCGTTCTTCATGAACCCGGCGGATGCGGATGGCCAGTTCCGGCTGAGTTTCGGGGCACTGCCTACGGCCGCGATTTCGCCGGGCATTGCCATTGTGGCACAGGAGGTGCGGGCTCTGATCTGATCGCCCGAAACTGTCCATCATTTTTCACGCGACTGTCTCTTACCGGTTGATTTTCTCCGGCCTAGCCTGATGCTGCCGCCCGCGTTTCGCGGTTGGCAGGCAGATATGCAGGAGAACGCAATCGATGAACGAGACTCAAGCAACAACGGTGCCGGTGACCTGGTCGACCGAAGAGATCATTGCGAAACGCAACCGATATTACGCTGCATCACAGCGCGCCTTCGTTCCCTATGAAAAACCGCTGATCATCCGGCGCGGGCAGGGGCAATACGTATGGGACGAACTGGGCAACCGGCTGATCGACCTGCTGGGGATGAACCTTTGCATCAGCGTCGGCCACGCCCATCCCCGCATCGTCGCGGCGGTCAAGGCGCAGGTTGAGGAACTGACCCATTGCACCACCATGTTCTATCACCCGGTTCCTGCCCATTTTGCCGAGGAACTGGCGCGGACGATGCCTGCGGGACACGATTGGGTGGTGCATTTCACCAATTCCGGGGCCGAGGCGATCGACTTGGCACTGATGATGGCACGGATTGCGACGGGCAACCAGGATCTGATCGCGCTGAGGAATTCGTATCACGGCGCAACCTATGGGGCACAGGGTGTGACCGGGGTGATGAACTTCCGCCACAATACCGGGCAACTTTCCAACATCACCTTCACCGCCGAGCCGAACCAGTATCGCGGTGCGTTCGGGTCGGGCACACAGCCCTATCTTGACGATCTGGATCGAGTGATCCGGCACACCACGAGTGGACAGCTTGCCGGGCTTCTGATCGAGCCGGTGCAGGGTTATGGCGGCATCGTGCCAATGCCCGAGGGCTATATGAAGGGCGCCTTCGAGAGGGTCCGCGCGCATGGCGGTCTGTGCATCGTGGACGAGGTGCAGTCCGGCTTTGGCAAGACCGGCGACGCAATGTGGTGCTTCGACGCCCATGACGTGGTGCCCGACATTGTGGTTCTGGCCAAGGGTATAGGCAATGGTTTACCGTTGGGCGCGGTGGTGGCGAAACGCGATGTGGCGAAGGCGATGGACGGAAAGTTCCTGTTCCACACCTATGGTGCCAACCCAGTGGCCTGCGCCGCAGGGCGCGAGGTGCTCCGGGTCATCGAGGACGAGAAACTGATCGAGAACGCCCGCGACGTGGGCGCCAGGTTGCACGAGGGGCTGATGGATCTGAAGGCGCGTTTCTCGATCATCGGGGATGTCCGGGGCCGCGGTTTCATGCAGGCGGTCGAACTGGTGCGCGACCGTGGCACGAAGGAACCGGCGCCGGAGGAGACCGCCTATGTCTTCGAACGCACGCGCGTCCATGGGCTGGTCCTGTCGAAATCGGGCAACGACAAGAACATCCTGCGCATGGTGCCACCGCTCTGCCTAGCGATGGAGGATGTCGAGCCCGTCATCGACGCATTCGCCCAAAGCTTTGCTGACCTGGCGGCGCGGTAGGGTCCGATGTGGCGATCCGTTTATTCATGCATGTCGCGTGGACTGCCCGCCCGGCCCGGTTCGGAGGCGGGACCGGGCGGACCATCGGGTCAGTAGATCGCCTCGATGCCCTCGGCCTTGGCGCCGGTCGCGCGCACCGTCTCGACCGCGTCGCGCAGGTCAGAGAGGTATTCGTCAAGTACCGGGTGGTGAACCAGCGACATCAGCCGGTGAATCGCCTTCGGCTCCTTCAACAGGCCCGGCAGCCAACCGTTGCGCGACATCAGCTCGGCCACGCGGAAGAGATCGACCTCGTCCGAGGTGAAGGCGACGACCGAAAGATGGGGGTCCGCCAGCACCTTCAACCCGGGGATGGCCTTGATCCCCGCACGGTAGTCGTCGACAAACTCCATCAACTCGGTCGCGATGCGTTTGTAACCGTCCAGCCCAAGGTGATGGAATACGGCCCAGGCGGCGGCAATGGCGCCGGCGGGGCGGGTGCCGCAGATCGTGGTCGTATAAAAGCGGCCACTGGGCCAGTTGTCGAAATCGAAGGCGTGGAACTCGGCGCATGTCGTGTCGCGGTAATAGACGGTCGAGGCGGGTTTGGGGCAGAAGCCATATTTGTGCAGGTCTGCGGAGATGGAGCAGACGCCCGGAACCTCGAAATCGAAGGCCGGGATGCTGCGGCCGATCATGCGGGCGAACGGGGCGACATAGCCGCCGACGCAGGCATCGACATGCAGCCAGACGCTGCGTCGTTGCGCCAGCGCGCCCAGGTCAGCGATCGGGTCGATCACGCCGTAGGGGAAGCAGGGGGCCGAGCCGACCAGCATCATGGTGTCGTCATCCATCAACGCCTCAATGGCCTCCGGGTCGGCTCGGTAGTCGGCGCCGACCGGTGCGCGGCGCACCTCGATGTCCATCAGTCGGGCGGCCTTGTCGAAGGCGGGATGAGCCGATGTCGCGGTGACAATGTTGCCGCGAAACGCTGGCTCGCCCCGGTCATGGCGCGTGCGATTTCGGCAGGACTGCACGGCCTGGATAATGCTCTCGGTGCCGCCCGTGGTCATGAAGCCGCATGCGTCCGGGCCGCCGTGCAGCAAGTCGAGGCTCATGTCGACGATGTCGTTCTCCATCTTCAGGACGCTGGGAAAGGCCCGATTCTTGCCCAGTGCGTTCTCCTTGAAGAACTCGAAAAAGGCCGCGCGGCCCATTTCGTAAACGTCGTCTCCGGCATCGAAAACATACAGCGGCGTGCGGCCACGTTTCCAGTCGATATCGTTTTTTCGCAAGGACTTGAGGATATCCAGAACCTCTGTCCTGGACTGGCCTGTTTCGGGAAAGGTTGCTCGGGTCATGGCGTACTCCACTTTAAAATAAGTCTTGACGCAAAAAAGAACTGTCCGCTAGAGTTAGTCAATGAAAAATATTAGTTCACCAAAGGCTAACAATACGCAGACACGGGCCCGATCCGGTCTCAACACCGGTCTGGACGTGATCGAAGTGATCGCCGCGCATGGCCGACCGATGAGCATGACAGAGGTGGCGGGCGCCACCGGCCTGACCAAGGCTAGCATCCACAAGACCCTTGCCACGCTCGAGATACGCCACTTCGTGCGCCGACTCGAGGATCAGCGCTATGTGATCGGGATCAAGGCCTGGGAAATCGGATGCATCGCCGCCCCGTTCGAGATCACGCGACTGGCCACGCCACACATGATCCGCTTGGTGCGGGGGATCGGGGACGGTGTGTCGCTGGGCGTGCTGTCGGGGTCCGAGATGCTGTCGATCCAGTTGATCGAGAGCGACCAGGCGGTTCGGGTTCATGAGAACATCGGCGACCGGACTCCGGTGTACACGCTTTCAAGTGGCCTGGCCTACCTGTCGCTGCTCGACGACGAGGAGATCATGGCGATCCTGCCGCCGGTGCTTGAGCAACGGACCGAACTGACAGTGACCGACCACGCAAAGCTGCTTGGCATGATCCACGAGGTGCGCGCGCGCGGTTATGCGGTGTGCCATGGCATGTGCCGCGCGGATGCGTCGGGCGTGGCAGCGGTGGCGAGGGGGCCCGACGGTCGCCCGGCGGCGACATTGTGCGTCGCGCTGCCGACCTTCCGCGCCACCCCCGAGCGCGTGGCCGAGGTGGTGCCGCAAGTGCTGCATGCGGTCCGGGCCATCGAGCGCGACTTCGGCGCGCCGGACAGCGATTGATGCGCCGGGGCGACCGCCCCGGGACCAAGGAGCAAGACTAAAGACCAGAAACCAGACCTAAACCGACAGGGATCAGACCAATGACAAAGACCGGCCAACTGACCCGGCGCGACTTCGCCCGGATTTCCACGAATTTCGGCATTGCAACGATGGCAGCATCAGTTGCAAGCCTGCCCGGCATGGCGCTTGCGGCCAGCGCCGAGGCGCGACTTGGGCATTTCTCCTCGACCAATCAGCAGAACTATGCGCGGGCCATCGGGTCGATGGAAAAGGTCATGGGGCCGGATGTTGAGGTGACGCATGTCGGTGTCAGCGCAGGACCACAGATCCTCACCGCGATGGCATCAAACGAGATGGATCTGTGCAACCTGGGGTCCAGCCCAATGATCGTCGGCTTTGCCAAGGGGCTGCCGATCACGATGGTTTCGATCCACAAGATCATCAAGGCGGCCGAAGCCCTGGTGGTGAAGCCCGATCAGGGGATCGAGACCATCGCCGATATCAAGGGCAAGCGGATCGGTCTGCCGTTCAACACTACGGTGCATTTCGCGTTGCTCGCCGGGATGAAGACGGTGGGCTTGACCGCGGCAGACGTGACATTGATCAATCTCAAGACCGATGCGATTACCGCGGCATGGGACTCCGGGTCCATCGACGGAGCATATATCTGGTATCCCGCACTGGACATACTTCAACAGTCGGGCGGCAAGACGATCTTCAGCGGTGAGGATTTGATCGCCCAGGGAACCTTCGTCTTTGACGCCATCGTGGTGCGGGACGAATTCAAGCAGAACCATCCCGAACTGGTTGTCGCCTATCTGAAAGAGCTTGTTCGGATCAACAAAGTCTACCGTGACGAACCCGAGGTCATGGCCAAGACCATGGCGCCCTTCCTTCAGATCAGCGAGGAAACGGCGATCCGCTATGCCGGTAACACGCACTCGCTGACGCCGGAAGAAATGCTGACCGACACATGGATGGGACGGCCCGGAAGCACGGCGCATACCGGCGCGTTGAACACGATCGAGCAACAGGCCGCATTCCTGAAGGAGGCGGGACAGATCACCAGCCTGCCGGAAAGTTTCCGTTCCTTCGTTGACAGCTCGTTCCTCGCGCAGCTCGTCTGAGCGTGAATGGTACGGGGACTCAACGAATGATGATCGAGAGGATCGAGCTTGCCACCCCCGACCGGCGGGCCGGATCGAAACTGAACCTCGAAGGTCTGACCAAGACCTTCGGGGCGGGTGCGGAAGCGGTGCAGGCCCTGGCGCCCACCGATATCGCCGTGACGGAAGGTGAGTTCCTGGCCATCGTCGGCCCGTCGGGATGCGGGAAGACCACGCTTCTGAACATCGTGGCGGGGTTCGAGACGCCCTCGGGCGGTTGCGCCGTGCTGGACGGACGGCCGATCGAAGGGCCGGGGTCGGAGCGGGGTGTCGTATTTCAGCAGGGGGCGCTGTTCAACTGGATGAGCGTGTTGGAAAACGTCGCTTTTGGCCCGCGCGCCTGCGGAGTGGCCCCTGATGCAGCGCGCGAAAGCGCGCAGGCAATGTTGGAAAAGGTCGGGCTGGGCGGTTTCGTCGAAAACTACCCCTATCAGCTCTCGGGCGGGATGCAGCAACGGGTCGGCATCGCCCGCGCCTTGGTAAACGATCCCGCGATTCTGTTGATGGACGAACCCTTTGCCGCGCTTGACCAGCAGACCCGTGAACTGCTTCAGGAAGAGGTCCGTGGCATGTGGCGCGAGACCGGCAAGACGGTGCTGTGGATCACCCACTCCATCGAGGAGGCACTGTTCCTAGCCTCGCATATCGTGGTGATGACGGCGCGGCCCGGGCGGGTCAAGGCGGCCTTTCGCTGCCGGTTTTCCGAAAGTCCCGACCTGCTGGTCGCCTCGACGCCCGAATTTACCGCGGCCAAGCGCGAGATCCTTGGGCTGTTGCGCAGCGAGAGCGAAGCAGCACAGCGCCAGGAGAGCATGATATGAGTCGCACCGACATCCTCGCCGAGGGCGAGGCCTATGACGCCGGCACCACGGAACGCAAGGCGACCCGGCGCGACCGCTGGTTGACCGGCACGACGTTCCTCGCCTTCTTTCTCGTCTGGGTCGGTGTTACCGGGGCGGGTCACTGGCCACCGCTGATCCGCCCGATCTTCCTGCCTTCCCCGCTTGCGGTTTGGCAAGCCTTCCTAGCGTTGCTGGAGCATGGGTATCAGGGCAACAGCCTCTGGTATCATGTCGGCATCAGCTTCTACCGGTTCGCCTTTGCCTTCAGCAGTTGCGTGCTGATCGGCGTGCCTCTCGGGCTGCTTCTGGGGATGAACCGCACGGCGCGGGCGATCCTCGAGCCACCGATCCAGGCGATCCGGCCGATCCCCAAGCTGGCCCTGCTGCCGCTTTTCCTGATCTGGTTCGGCATCGGCAATACCTCGAAGATCATCATCATCGCAGCCCCGGTTTTCCCGTTGATCGTGATCGCGGCCATGCAGGCGGTGCGATCTGTCAGCACAAAGAAAATCCAGGCGGCACGCTGTCTGGGCGCGGGCAACTGGACGGTCTTTTCACGCGTGGTCCTGCCGGCCTGCCTCCCGGGGATCTTCACCGGCATCCGCATGGCGATTTCCATCGCCGTGACGATGCTGGTCGCGGCCGAACTGACCGCGACATCGGACGGGATCGCGTGGATGTCCCTGACTGCGGCCGAGTTCCTGTCTACCGATATCGTTCTGGTGGGCGTCGTGATCATGGCTGTGCTTGGGTTTTCGCTTGACCGGATGATCCGCGCCATCGAGCTTCGCATCGTTCACTGGAGCGGGCACGAATAACCCGGCGGTCCGGTCCTTGACCGATCTACCTTCCCCGGCGGGAGGCCGGGGGCGTTGCGTATCATGAAGAGGTCTGCGGACATGTCCTTACCGCCCGGTGACATCTGCCTGACACCCTCCGTCCCGACGTCATTGGCGGCACCTGTCAGACTACCCACGGGTATTGCGGTATGGGATGCGCCGACCGCCGGGGAAGGCTGCCACCCCTCGGCCATGGGCCGATTCGAAGAAGGCCACGACCGAGCAGCAAAACAAGAGACCCGGCGCCGCAGGAGAGGGCGGCGCCGGGTCGGTCAATCCCGCGAAGGGCGACGCGGCGCGGTTTCTCGGCCCGCGCCGCGTAATGTCCTACATCTGCTGATCGATGTTCCAAAACACGGACATCGGCGCCTTGAGCATCCCGCTAACCGATGTCCGGTGTGCGACGGGATAGCGGAACTGGCCGAGCGGCACGATCGGCAGATCCTCGGCGGCGGCTTTCTGGATTTGGCGCGTGATTTCCATCGCCTTCTCCTCGTCAGTCTCGCGCGCCCATGCCGCGAGCAGCTCCTCCATATGCGCGTTGCAGGGCCAACCTTTGAAGGGGTTCTCCTCACACTTGGATTGCAGCCAGAAGTTGCCGATCGGATCGTCGAAGGTGAACGCCATCGCGGTCATCGGGAAAACACTCCAGCCGCCGCCTTCCGGCGCGTCACGGTTGGAGAGCGAACCCAGCATCGACGCGATGTCCGACATCCGAAGATCGACATTCATCCCCACGGATTGCATGTTTTCAGCCAGAACGACCGCGAATTCCTTGAGGACTGTACTGTCCGACGCGCCCAGCACCGCGATCGGCTCGCCGGTGAATCCGGCCTCTTTCATCAGCGCTTTGGCCTTTTCGGGATCGGGGGTCATCAGGTCTTCCATGCCCGCGGTGGATTCCAGCCGTCCGCCGCAGCCGAAGAAACTGTAGCATTCGGACCAAAACTCGCCGCTCACGCCGGCCACCGAGCGCAGGAAGTCCTTCTGATCAATGGCGAGAGCCACCGCCCGGCGGGCGGCCTGGCTGTCCATGTCACGCTGAGTGTGATTCATCCGGAGAAAGCCAATCATGCCTTGTTCGTCGTTCACCTGAAGCCCGACATCCGGGCTGGCTTCGAGTATCGGCAGAAGGTCGAGCGAGGGCCGTTGGACAATGTCGACCTCACCCGCCACCAGCGCATTGATGGCGGAACTCGCATCGGGCAAGACAATCCATTCGACACGGTCGATATGCACCTTCTTGCCACCGGACAGATAGTCGGCCGGTTCGTCCCGCGGCACGTAATCCTCGTTCTTGGCATAGACCAGCTTGGAGCCGGGGCGATGCTCCTCGGGCAGGAACTTGAACGGGCCCGATCCGATGATTGTATCCACCGGCTCGGTGGCCTTGAACTTTCGGGCTTCTTCCTCGCGGAAGACGAACAGGGGGCCGGTCGTAGGTTTGGCGAAGGCGTTCAGCAACCAGAGCGCGGGGGTATCGAGAGTAACCTCGAAGGTCTTTGCGTCGATCACTGTGGTCTTCATGCCGAACTCGACCAGCTTCTTGCCGGCGCTGTCCTTCTGGGCCCAGCGTTCGATCGAGGCGACAGCATCGGCTGCTTCGACGGGCGAACCGTCATGGAATGTCAGGCCGTCGCGCAATGTGAAAGTGTAGTGTGCCTTGTCGTCCGAGACCTCCCATGTTTCGACCATCTGCGGTTGCGGCCGACCTTGGGAATCGCGCGCGAACAGGGTGTCGTAGACCATGTAGCCGTGCTCGAATGTCACCGCGAGCCAGTTGGCCACGGGGTCCAGCGTTTTGGGTTCGGAAAAACCGACATAGCGCACAACCTTGGTATCCTGCGCCGATGCCGTGACGACTCCGAGGCCGACGGCAATGGTGATACCCGCCGAAAGGAGCGCGGCCCGGGCAAGCCCGGCACGCGCGCGTCGTGTCTGTGGTGCCCCTTCGCGGAGCGAGCTTGGTGTGATTTCGTTCATTTCGAACTCCCTGATGGTTCCTGCTCTTCCATGTCTGAAAGATACGGAACTCTATCATGCAAAAATCTATTTCGCAAATTGACATCAGGGAATTTACATGCATTTTGAACATGAAAATACGATATTTAGACCTGATAGAAGTGTCCTTCAGCAGGAGTGTTAGTTAATGCGAAACTCAAACTCGCACGCGAATAGATATGGCGCCGCCGGTCGCAGTCTCGGCAGGTTGGGCGGTGCGATGGCCTCCCGTGCCATCCGTGATTCGCATGCCTCGGGGCCAGGGTGGGAGGTGGGGTCACGATGCTGACATTTCTTCTGGGGCGGATATTCCTGACCATCCCGGTGATGGCTGTCGTTTCGCTCGTCGTCTTCTCGTTGCTCTACCTGACGCCCGGCGATCCGGCCCAGCTCATCGCAGGCGAAATGGCGACGGAGAACGATATCGCCGCGCTCAGGGAACAGCTTGGCCTCGATCAGCCGTTCTTCGTGCGTTTCGCCACCTGGGTGGCGCATGTGCTGTCCGGCGACCTCGGGACGTCGATTTATTCGCAGTTGCCGGTCGGGACCGTGATCGCACAGCGGCTTGGGGCTACCTTGTGGCTGGCCTGCGCGACGGTGATCATCTCGACGGCGCTGGCCGTCCCGGCGGGTGTCGCGGCAGCCTATTGGCGCGGGAGTCGCATGGACAGGATCATCATGGCCATGTCTACCCTTGGCTTCTCGGTGCCCATCTTCGTGGTCGGGTACCTGTTGATCTTCGCCTTCTCGGTCAAGCTAAAATGGTTTCCGGTCCAGGGGTTCGTCCCGCCCGGAGAGAACCTTCTCGGTTTTGTCCGTTCGATTACCCTGCCGGCACTTTCTCTATCGCTCGTGTTCGTGGCGCTGATTGCCCGGATCACCCGGGCCTCAATGATCGAAGTCATGTCCGGAGACTTCGTCCGAACGGCCCGGGCCAAGGGGCTGCGCCCGTCGCGCATCGTCTGGGTGCATTCGCTGCGCAACGCCTCGCTTCCGATCGTTACCACCATCGGTGTCGGAATCGCGAACCTTCTGGGCGGGGTGGTGGTCACGGAAAGCGTCTTCGGCATACCCGGCCTGGGCCGACTGCTGGTCGAGTCCGTCCTGTCCCGAGACTATCCGATGGTACAGGCGCTGATCCTGCTTTTCGCCTTGGCCTACGTGCTGATCAACCTGATCACCGACATCCTCTATATGCTGATCGACCCGAGGCTTCGCACATGAACTCCATGCTATCCCTGACCCAGACCCAGCGAATGCTGAGACACAACAGGGCCGCCGCCATCGGCCTGGTCATCCTGATCCTGTTCGTCCTGGTCGCTATCTTTGCCGATCTCATTGCCCCCTATCCCCCGTCTGCTGCGAATTCCATCGACCGGCTGCAAGGGCCGAGTACCGCACATTGGTTCGGCACCGACCAGCACGGCCGCGACGTGTTAAGCCGGGTGGTGGTGGGTACGCGGTCCTCGATCATCGTGGGTTTCGGCGCGACGGTGGCGACGCTGCTGCTGGGCACTGTGATCGGATTGCTTTCGGGCTATTTTCGCGTGCTCGACTGGGTCCTGATGCGGATCATTGACGGGCTGATGGCAATCCCGGCGATTCTCTTGGCTATCGCGTTGATGGCGATCAGCCGGCCGTCGCTTTTCAACGTGATCGTTGCCATCGCCATCGCGGATTCGCCACGAACCGCGAGGCTGGTGCGATCGATCGTCATGTCGACGCGCGGGGCCTTGCATGTCGATGCGGCGCGGCTGGCGGGGATCGGGCATGTGAAGATCATGCTGAAACATCTTCTGCCCGGAACCTTCGGCGCGCTTGCCGTGAAGGGGACCTATGTTTTCGCCTCCGCTATCATCGTTGAGGCGGTGCTGAGTTTTCTCGGCCTTGGCCTGCCGCCGACCGTGCCGTCCTGGGGCAATATCATCGCCGAAGGGCGGCTCTATTTTCAGATCTACCCCCATATGGTGCTGTTCCCGGCCGTCATCCTGTCGGTGCTCGTTCTGTCGATCAACATGGTCGGCGACGCCCTGCGCGACCTGCTCGACCCGAGAATGAAATGGGAATGACCAGAATGCTGACAATCGTGAAGGAGCGCCGCGATGACGCTGGGCCAGTGATGGAGGTCGAGGGCCTGACCTGTGTCTTCAAGGGGAGCGACGGCGATGTTTTCGCTCTGAACGGGGTCAGCCTGAGGATAATGCCGGGCGAGATCGTCGCGCTGGTGGGTGAATCCGGCTGCGGCAAGAGCGTAACGGCCATGGCCGCGATGGGGCTGGTTCCGGGCGATGCGCTGCGCGAGATGACCGGGTCGATCCGGTTCGACGGGCGCGACGTGATCGGCCTGGAGGACGAACAGTGGCGACAGTTGAGGGGACGGGAGATCGGCATGATCTTTCAGGATCCGATGACGGCCCTGAACCCGATGATGACCATCGGCGATCAGATCGGCGAGATTCTGGTTCGGCACGAGAAGCTCGGTCGAGGGGCGGTCCGAGCAAGGGTGCTCGACCTGCTCAAAGCCACCCGGATTCCCGATCCGGACCGGCGCATCGACGAGTACCCGCATCAACTGTCCGGCGGGATGCGCCAGCGGGTGGTGATCGCAATGGCGATCGCCTGCCGCCCCCGGCTGCTTATCGCGGACGAGCCGACGACCGCGCTCGATGTCACCATCCAGGCGCAGATCCTCCGCCTGCTGGAAGACCTAAGGGAGGAGACCGGCAGCGCGATCATGCTGATCACCCACGACCTGGGCGTGGTGGCCGAGGTCGCGGACAGGACAGCGGTAATCTATGCGGGCCGCGTGGTGGAAAGCGCGGAAACCGGGCAGCTTCTGAGCGCACCGTTGCACCCTTATACCGCGAACCTGATGCGCTCCGCGCCGGATATCGAGGCGATCCTGCGCGCGCCCGATGACGAGGTTCCCCGCATCCCCGAGATACCCGGTATCGTGCCCAGACTGACCGAGCGGCCGCGTGGCTGTCCCTTTGCCCGCCGCTGTGACCGGGCCGAGCAAAGATGCGACACGACGGTCCCGCCGGAAACCGACTGGGGAGATGGGCACATGGTGGCCTGCTGGAATCCCGTTCCGTTCGAAAAGGGGGCGAAATGAACAAGCCGATCAATCCCGAAACCGCGCCGCCGCCTGCGGATGACGACGACCAGCGTGCCGAGGCGCCGCTGTTGCAAATCGACGATCTGGTCAAGCAGTTCACCGTTCGGCGCGGGTTGTTTGCCCGGGCCCGCAAGTTGTCGGCGGTCAACGAAATTTCGCTGAATGTCCGTCCGGGCGAAACCTTTGCGCTGATCGGGGAATCGGGTTGTGGCAAGACGACGGTCGGACGGATGGTCACCGGACTGGAGAAGCCAACCGCCGGAACGATCCGTTATCGCGGAACCGAAATGGTCGGACGCAGTCAGCGCGTGACGGACCTGCGGCGCGAAATCCAGATGATCTTCCAGGACCCCTATGCTTCGCTGAACCCGCGGCTCAGGGTCTGGGAATCGGTGGCCGAGCCGATCTTCGGGTTCAGGCTGATGCCGAAGAGCGCCGCGCGAGGCAGGGTGGAGGAACTGTTCTCGCTGGTCGGCTTGCGGCCGGATCAGATGGACCGGTTCCCGCATGAGCTTTCGGGCGGGCAGAGACAGCGCGTGGGCATCGCGCGGGCTTTGGCAGCCGATCCCAAGCTGATCGTGGCAGATGAGCCTGTCTCGGCGCTCGATGTGTCGATCCAGGCGCAGATTCTTAACCTGATGCGCAAGATCCACGGACAACTGGGTATCGCCTATCTCTTCATCTCGCACGATCTGAGCGTGGTGGCGCATATCTCGACCCGGATCGCGGTGATGTATCTGGGCGAGATCGTCGAGACTGGTGAAACTCGTGCGGTGCTGCGGAATCCGCAACACCCCTACACCCAGGAATTGCTGGCGTCGGTGCCGCGCAGGCGGGTGTCCGACAGGTCCGAGCGTGTTCGCCCGCCCAAGGGCGATCTGCCCTCGCCACTGGATCCGCCGAGCGGGTGCCGGTTCCACCCCCGCTGCCGCCACGCGATGCCGGAATGTTCGGCCTCGGCGCCCGCGCAACGCGAGATGCCGAACGGAGCGAGAGTCCGGTGTCACCTCTACGATTGAAAAACGCGGGCCCGAGCCCGCGTTCGCATTTGTACCAGGCAAGGCCTCCGCCGCAGTCAGGCCGGGGTGATCTCGGTCAGAACGATTGTGGCCTCGTCCACTGCGTCGCGGCTGAAGACCATCGGCAGATAGCCGTAGTCGGCCCAAGTTTCGACGAACTCCCGGTAGCCGGTGCTTTCGGGATCGCCGGACTGACCGGGCAGGTTGATGAACCTGCAACCGTCCCAGTTTCCCACATCAAACACGATCCGGACGGCGGCCCCCGTCAACACCGAGAAATCGCTGCGATAGATGGCATTGGCCGGGGTCGAACCGCTTCCGCCCAAGGGGATCGGACCGATATCGAATCGCCCGGCCTGATCAGGAAAGGCGGTGCTGATCGCGTGCTTCATCGTCAGCTTGTGGATCTTGCCCCATTGCCAGTCGGCAGGATCGCTGCCCATTCGGGAAACCATGTCGCCCCATGCGGACTCGAGCGTGCTGGCGATGACTGCCTTCCGGAACGCTATCGGATCACCGTCGCACCAGGCTTCAGGGCGCTCCATGGCGTCCAGCGCCGATTGCACGTCGCTTATGCGAAGGGCGGGCGGCACCGGCTCGCCTTCGGTCACCGCCTCATAAAGTGCGGGGATCAAGTGCGCCATGAACCACAGCTCGAAAAGGGCGCCGGACGAGCTTTCTGCCGACAGCCAGCAATCCCAGCCGAGGATGTGGTCGGCCGCCCGTGCCGCGACACCGTCCAGCGCCGTTTCTTTCAGGATGGCCTGAAGCCGCCGGGCAGGGATCGAGGTCAGATCCGATTGCAGGGCCTGAGACTCGGCCAGCGTATGTCGGTCGCGGGAATAGAGCACTTCCTGCACCCGCTGCGCCCGGCTTCCGTCGATCCATTCGTTGCCAATCGGGATTCCGGTGCGCTGCCATTCGTCGGTGAGATTCATCTCGTTTGCGGAATAGAGCATGCCGTTCGCGGGGTTGATGCTGTGCGGCATTTCCAGCGGCGAGATGTACCCGTCCCATTCGTAGCGGCCATCGCCCGGGATGGGCAGAAGCCCCTCCCAATTCGGGCGGATCGGACTCCAGCCCACCGATTGCCACACGATGTTGCCGTCGATATCCGCCCACATGTGGTTCATCGTCGGTGCGCCCCAGCCGACGAGGGCGTTGCGGTATTCCTCGACACTGCGGGCACGCATGACCGAGAGCGAGGCCATGTAGGCCGATGTCCCTGCGTCGGACCAGACCGACCGGATTGCATAGGCGCGGTTGTTGTCCGGTTCTTCCAGCATGACCGGTCCGTGGCGCGTGAAATGCAGAGGCAGAGTGACCGGCGCGTGCCCCTTCACTTCGAAGACCTCGTCGACCACCTCCATCCGTTCCCATCCGTCACCATATCGGTAAGAGAGAGGGTCGTCGGGATCGAGGTCGTAGACATAGACGTCCTGTTGATCGGCGCCGTAGGTCGTCAGGCAAAAGGCGGCAAAATCGCTGTGGCCGATGATGATGCCCGGCGCGGCCGGGTCGCCGGCGCCGATCACGTCTATCCCGGGCGCGGTCAGGTGCACCATGTAGCGCAGCGATGGCACGCCGTGGACCCGGTGCGGATCGCTGGCAAGGATTGGCCGCCCCGTCTCGGTCAGTGCGGGCGCGATCGCCCAGTTGTTCGATCCCTCGCTATCGGTGGCCTGCGTCACGTCCCCGGCCGCGCTGGTCGTTCGCCATTTCCAGGCATCGTCCATCGTGGCCGAAAGCCTGTCCGGCGTGAAGGTCGGCGGTGCGACGGCGAGCTGGTAGCGCTGGACCAGGTCCAGCGGGATGGAGCCCAGGTCCAGGTCCTCGGCCGTGGTCGGCGTGACGGGTGGTTCGAGATGCTTGCGCAACGCCTCGGCGCGCTTGCCGGACCGGCTGAGCGTGTAGGCGCGCTGGACCTCGGAGATCGCATTGCGGATCAGGCAATGGGTGCGGGGGCGGACGACGTCTTCGGGATGCCAGTGCGACGGCTTGGTGCCGAACAGCTCGAACTCCGGGGGCAGCGGGGCGCCGCCGGCAAGAACCCGGTCGATATAGGCGTTGATGCCGCGGATGAAGGCCGAGCAGATGGCTTCGGCATCGGGCGCGTAGGAGTCCCATTCAGGGGAGATGTCGCCGCGATAGACGAAATGCCGGGTTGCGTGATCCTGGGCCAGGAAGCCCGGGCCGAAGTCCGCGGCCAGCAGACCCAACCCCTTCTTCCGCCAGAGGTCGATCTGCCAAAGTCGTTCGGACGCGACGTTGTAACCCTGCGCGAAGAACAGGTCGTCCCGGCTTTCGGCGCGGATATGGGTGATTCCCCAGCGGTCCTTCCTGATCTCCGCCTTGGCCGTGAGGCCCGTGACGGGAACCGCCGTGCCGTCCCGGGTTTCGGGGCTCTTCGTCATCTTGCCGTTCCTTTCATGCGCTGTTCTGCGGGTTCTGTACTCGCTTCCATTAAATGAAAAACAATTTCGCATAAGTTGACAAGATATTTTTCGAGAAAATATAATAAATACTGAAGAATGGTGAGGATGTCCTTGACCTTGTGAATTTTGCGAATAAGATTTTCGCATGAACTTGATATCTTTCCTCTTGGCTATCGCAGCTTCGAACTCCTCCGTCGCAGCCGCCGGGATCGGTTCTCTGTCGACGGATTGCAAAGCGCACCACACAAGAAGGAGCCAGGCACGGCCATGACGTTGCCCAATGATTTCAGACCCGATGCAGAAACTCTTGCCCGGTTGCGCGACCGGGCCCGCTTTGTTCGGCTTGAGACGATTCGCCTGATCGAGATCGCCAAGGTAGGGCACTACAGTTCGGTCTTCTCGGCCGCCGAAATCTTTGCGGCTCTATACTACGACGTGATGCGGCTCTCGCCAGATCCGAAGTGGCCAGACCGCGACAGGTTCCTCATGGGCAAGGGGCATGCCGCTGTCGGCCTTTTCCCGATCTATGCCGACAAGGGCTGGCTCGATCCCGCGCTGCTGGACAACTACACCCGGTTGGGCAGCCCGCTTGGCGATCACCCAGACATGAGGAAAGTCCCGGGCGTCGATTTCTCATCTGGCTCCATCGGCCATGCGCTGTCGAATGGCGTGGGCATGGCCTTTGGCGGACGGATGCAGGGGCGTGATTTCACCACCTTCGTGATGCTCGGCGACGGAGAGATGCAGGAAGGTCAGGTCTGGGAGGCCGCGACCTGTGCGGCGCATCACCATCTTTCGCGGCTGGTCGCGATTGTGGACCGCAACGGGTTCCAACTGGACGGCGAGGTTGACCGTGAAATGAGCATCGAACCGCTGGCCGACAAGTGGCGCGCCTTCGGCTGGGAGGTGCACGAGGTCGATGGCCATGACCCGTCCGCGTTGACGGCGCTGCTGCGCCGCGTCAGGGCGGACAAGGACCGCGAGCGTCCCTGTTGCATCGTCGCGCACACCAGCAAGGGCAAGGGGGTCTCGTATATGGAGACCGAGCCGGGCTGGCATCTGGGCTATCTCGCACCCGAGGATGCCGAGGCGGCCCGCCGTGAAATCATCGAAACGGAGATCTGATCATGTCCGGCCTGCTGTCCGACCAATCCTGGCAATATCGCGCCCTTACCGACCGCAATCCCGGGTTGGCCCATCTGTCCGATGGGTTGATCGACCTGATGGAGGACGGGCACCCCGTCGTCGCTGGTTCGGCTGACCTGAAATATTCGAACGGGCTTTACCAGTTCGAGAGACGCTACCCCGACCGCTACATCCAGTTCGGTATATCCGAACAGAACATGGTTTCGGCCGCCGCGGGTCTGGCCAGCACCGGGATGATGCCTTTCGTGGCGACCTTTGCCTCCTTCCTCGGGCTGCTGGCTTGCGAGCAAATCCGCATGGACATTGCATATTGCGCACAGCCCGTCCGGCTGATCGGTCATCACACGGGCATTTCGATGGGGTTCTACGGCACCTCGCATCACGCGACCGAGGATATCGGAACAATGCGTTCGATCGCGGATCTGACGATCGTGTCGCCGGCCGACGGGCCCCAGCTGCGCGCGGCAATCCGGGCGTCGGCCGAACACGACCGGCCGATCTATTTCCGCACCGGCCGATCGCAGGAGCCGGATATCTACGGACCCGACACCACTTTCGAATTCGGCCGGGCGGTGCGGCACGGCGCGGGTCGTGACCTGTCCATCATCGCCTGTGGAATGCCTGTCCATCCGGCACTCGAGGCCGCCGCGATCCTGGGAGCGGAAGGGATCTCGGTCGGCGTGATCGACATGGCCACCATCAAGCCACTCGATCGTGCCGCTGTACTCGATGCCGCCGCCAGAGCGGGCCGTCTCATGACCGTCGAGGAACACAATGTCGTCGGAGGTCTGGGCGCGGCTGTGGCCGAGGTTCTGGCCGATGAAGGTTTGCCGGTCCGTCTGCACCGGCATGGGATCAAGGACAGCTTCGCGCTGATCGCGCCGCCGACGCATCTTTACGCGCATTACCAACTCGACGCCGACGGGATCGCCAGCGTCGCCCGAAACTTTCTAAGACAGGGATGACGGAGTCCGAGATGCAAACACCTGAAAAGACAATTCCCGCCGCGCCGGAATACGAAAGCGGAGCCGCCTATATCGATGGGGCCTTCATGCCCGTAATCCAGGCCGCTATACCGGTGCTTCACGGCGGATACCGGCGATCCGACGTCACCTATGACGTGGTTGGCGTCTGGGACGGGAACTTTTTCCGGCTCGATGATCACATTGCCCGGTTCCGGGCCTCGATCCGAGCCTTGCATATGGAACCCGCCGAAAGCGATGCCGAGATCATCGAGATCCTTCACCGGCTGGTGGCCCTTGCTGGCCTCCGCTCGGCCTATGTTTCGATGGAATGCCTGCGTGGCGCACCCAAACCGGGGCTGCCCCGGCACCCTGCGAACTGCCGCAGCTATTTGTCCTGCCACGCCATCCCTTGGCAGTCTGTCGCCACCCACGAGATGTTCGAGCGCGGCATGCACCTGATGATTTCCAGCGTCTTGCGGATACCGCCGGAAAGCTTCGATCCGACGGTGAAGAATTTCCACTGGGGCGATCTGACCAGAAGCATGTTCGAAGCCAAGGCGGCAGGGGCGGACTACTCGGTCCTGCTGGATTCCGATGGAAATATAACCGAAGGTCCCGGTTTCAACGTGTTCTGTATCCGGGATTCCGTGGTGGTGTGCCCTGCGCGTGGGGCGTTAAAGGGGATCACGCAGAAATCGGTTCTCGAACTTTGTGACGAACTGGGGCTGAAGAGCGAGGTTCGCGACATCACGGCCGAGGAATTCCGCAATGCCGATGAGATTTTCACCTGTACGACGGCTGGCGGGGTGATGCCCGCCTCGCGGATCGACGGTAGGAGACTGAACAATGATCGGCCGGGGCCGATCTCGACCAGGTTGAAAGACTTGTTCTGGTCGAAACGGACGGAAGGCTGGCACGCAAGCCCCGTCAGATACGAACTGGCTGCAAAGGTGGCTTCCTGCCCCGATCCATCCTAGCCTGAAAGCCTGTCCGACCCGACGCAGGGCCGGGCGGGCTGCGCGGGTGCGTCGCTGACTCTGCTCACCGGGTATCCATACAAAGCGTTGACATTGTATTCGCATACATATTATTCGCATGCGTATCAATATTTGACCACATGCTGGCAAAAAATTCGAAGGGAGAGGAAGGGTGATCGATTACGACAAGTTGCTGGCACGACGTTTCGAGCCGGTCAAACAGGGTTACACGACGCGCGACACGATCCTTTACGCCCTGGGCCTCGGGCTTGGCGCCGATCCGCTGGATCCGGCCCATCTGCGCGCAACCTACGAGCGCGCAGCCGGCTTCGCCGCACTTCCCTCGATGGTCAATGTGCTGGCCGGACCTGGTTTCTGGGCGATGGAGTCCGATACCGGGCTGACGTGGCAGAAGATCCTGCATGGCGAGCAGAGTTTCACCCTGCACGCGCCCTTGCCAGCTGAAGGCACGCTGGTTGGCGAGACAAAGATCACCGGCCTAATCGACAAAGGGGCCGACAAAGGCGCCCTGATCTATTCCGAACGCAGCCTGACTGACATGGCCAGCGGCCAGCTTATCGCGACGGTGTCGGGAACCAGCGTTGCCAGGGGCGATGGTGGTTTCGGTGGCCCGACCGGGCCGGTCAAGGCGGTTCACAAGCTGCCCGAGAGCCCCCCAAAAACGGTGTTCGAGCACAGGACCCAGTCGGGGCAGGCGTTGATCTACCGCTTGAGCGGGGACAATAATCCGCTCCACGCCGATCCCGAGGTGGCCCGCGAAGCGGGGTTCGATCAACCCATACTGCACGGGCTTTCCACGCTCGGCGTCGCATCGTGGTCTATCACGGCGGTTCTGGCGGATGGCGATCCGACGGCCCTGAAGCATCTGCAACTGCGGTTCTCGTCACCCGTCTACCCTGGCGAGACGATCCGCACCGAGATGTGGCAAAGTGGCGACGAGGTCTCGTTCCGGTCCCGTGCCGTGGAGCGCGACGTGATCGTGTTGAACAACGGTCTGGCCCGGCTGGGCTGAGGAGGGTCAGATGAACCAAAGACAAATTCCGACGATCCATCCAGAAACCCGGTTCTACTGGGACGGTGCGAGACAGGGCAGGTTGTTGTTGAACAGCTGCCCGGCTTGCGACAAGGCCTATTTTCCGCCGCGCCCGTTCTGCCCGACCTGTGGGTCACGTGATGTCACGGTGATCGAGGCGTCCGGCAAGGGCCGACTATATTCCTATGTTATCAGCCATCTGCCGGCCCCAGGATATGAGCCGCCCTTCACGGTCGCGGTGGTCCAGCTTGAAGAGGGGGTGAAGATGGTGACGAACATTGTCGACTGCCCCGCCGAGCCCGAGTTGCTGGTGCTCGACATGGCGTTGGAAGTAACCTTCGAGAGTCGTGGCGACGTGACCGTTCCCCAGTTCAGGCCCGCAGGAGGTGGCACATGAGTCGTGCAAGTATCGCCATCGTCGGTGCCGCCGAGTCCACCCGGATGGGCAAGGTTCCCGAACTCAGCCAGACCGGCCTTCACGCGGATGCCGCGCTGAATGCGCTAACGGATTGCGGGTTGAGACCCGACGACATCGACGGGGTCGCTACCGGCGGGCACGATGTGGCCGAGATCTGCCAATATCTCGGCATCACGCCCACCTGGTATGATGGCACCTCGGTTGGTGGCTGTTCGTTCATCACGCTGGTGCGCCATGCGGCTGCGGCGATCCGGCAGGGGCTTTGCACCACGGTGTTGATCACCCACGGGGAAAGCGGGCGGTCGAACAACCGTAACCACCGCCCGATCTTCCCCTCGATGCAGCAGCAGGAATTCGAGTCGATCTATGGCCCGCTGATCCCGCCTTCGCGTTTCACGCTTCCTGTCTTGCGCAAGATGAAGGATGACGGTCTGACCCTTGAGCAACTGGCCATGGTTGCTGTGGTGCAGAGGGAATGGGCCGCATATCATCCCCGCGCCACGGCGAGGGATCCGATTACGGTGGATGACGTGCTGTCCTCCAAGATGATCGCCTGGCCTTTCCGCAAGTTGATGTGTTGCCTTGTCTCAGATGGCGGCGGTGCGTTGATCCTGACAAGCGCCGAGCGGGCCAGGGACTTTCCGACGAAACCCGTCTACCTGCGAGGGGCGGGGGGCGAAAGCATCGAGGGTCCGATGATCAGTCAGATGGAGAGCTTCTCGTCCTCCAAGGCGTTCCGCGTTTCGGGCAAGGCGGCGTTCGACAGCGCCGGAATCAGCCACGCGGAAGTCGATCACCTCATGATCTACGATGCCTTCGCGCATCTTCCGGTCTACGGGCTGGAGGATCTGGGCTTTGTCGGTCGGGGCGAAGGTGGCGCCTTTATAGCCGAGGGTCACACCCGGCCCGGGGGTAAGTTGCCGTTGAACACCAATGGCGGGGGGCTCAGCTACATGCATTCGGGGATGTATGGCATGTATGCATTGCAAGAGGCGGTCCGCCAGATGCGCGGCGTCTCTCCGGGACAGGTCGAGGGGGCGAAGCTCTCCGTCGTCCATGGTGTCGGTGGCATGTTCAGCGCGGCGGCGACCGTGGTGATGACAACGGAAGACGGCTGGTAGGTGGGTAACCGGGTCGACGGCAAGGGCGCGGCGGATCAACCCGTCGCGCTCGTCCTGTTTCAGGAACGGGTGGGCTTGGGCTTGCGTGATGTCCGCGTCAATCGCCGTGTCGTGCCATTATCGCCGCGCGGATCGCCGCCTTGTCGATCTTGTTCGTAGCCGAGAGCGGCAGCGCCTCACTCCAGAAGGTCACGCTTCGTGGTGCCTTGAAATGGGCGATGCGCTCGCGGCAGAAAGCGATAAGCTCGTCCGCCCCGGCGCTCTGCCCCTCGCGAAGCGCAACGACAGCATGGACCGTCTCTCCCCATTTCTTGTGCGGCAGCCCGATCACTGCCGCCTGCGCGACCGCCGGATGCTTGCTCAGGCAGTTCTCCGTCTCGATCGGATAGACGTTCTCGCCACCCGAGATGATCATCTCCTTGGTTCGACCGACCAGAAACAGATACCCATCCCTGTCGAGATAGCCCGCATCGCCGGTGTAATAAAAACCGCCCCGCATGGCTTGCGCCGTCTCCTCGGCCCGGTTCCAGTAGCCGCGCATGATCTGCGGCCCGCGCACGATGATCTCGCCTCGCTGCGTGGCGGGCAAGAATTGTCCATCCTCACCGACGATCCGTATGTCGCAATGGGGCAGCGGTGTGCCCACTGAACCCAGCTTGCCGGTCATCGGATTGCCGGGCTTGTGGTCCTCGGGCGGCAACATGGACAGAACCGGCGAGGCCTCGGTCATGCCATAGCTTTGGCAAAAGGTGAGGCCCGGAATTTCGCCGATCGCGTTTTCCAACAGCGCCTGAGGCATCGGCGCTGCACCATAGGTCAGTAGGCGCAGAGATGAGAAATCAAATTTCGGGAAGTCCGGGTGATCGAGCAACATGCGCAGCATCGTCGGCACGAGAGTGGTGGTCGTAATCTTCTGCTCGGCGATCATACGCGCCGTCTCGACGACTTCGAAACGGGCCTGCACAACCATTGCCATGCCGTAGATGACCGAGGTGTAGATTCGCGATCCGGTTCCCAGGTGAAACAGCGGCCCGGAGAGCAGGATCGAATCCGCCGGGCCGAAGTTCATGGCCGACCCGGTGCCCATGGCGTTGACCATGAGGTTCTGATGCGACAGCATCACGCCCTTGGGTTGGCCGGTGGTGCCCGAGGTGTAGAACAGCGCCATGGTTTCGTCCGAAGCGCTGGCGCTCTCGTCGAAGGCATCGTCGGCAGGCCGTGTTCCCTCCGCGATCAGACTGTCGAGATGCAGCGCACCATCGGGAGTGCCGGTGTCATTCCAGTCCGCGATGACCAGGTGCCTGAGCGTCGGGCACAACCGGGTCAACCGCGCGCCCTGTTCGGCATGGTGTCGGTCCGCCACCAGAATCTCGGGCGTGCAATCCGCAAGAACGGCGACAAGCTCTTCCTCGGCGAGGCGGAAGTTCAGTGGAACAAACACACCCCCGATGGCGCAGGGCGCGAAGTAGAGCTCCACCAGCCAATGCGAGTTGTGTCCGAGATAGGCCACGCGGTCGCCCGGCTCCACGCCCAGGTCACGCAGAACCCGGGCCATGCGGTGAAGCCGGTCACTGAAGTCGGCCCAGGTGAAATCCCGCCCCTCGAAATGCAGCGCCCGGGCCTGCGGTCGCTGAAAGGCGTGCTTCCGGATGTAGTCGGGAAACCGGATCATCAGCGCGTCCCGGTCACCTGGCGGCCGATGATCTCTCGCATGATCTCTCCGGTGCCGCCGGCGATCCGGCCCATGCGCGCATCGGCCCAGGCACGGGCGATCGGATATTCCCACATGTAGCCGTAGCCACCGAAAAGCTGGAGGCAATCGTCAAGGCATTCGCAGAGGGTTTCGGCGGTGAACATCTTGGCCATGGCGGCATCGACGGAATCGAGTTCCCCCTTCATATGCATCTGCATGCAATGGTCGGTGAAAATCCGCATCACCACAACCTGGGTCTTCACTTCGGCCAGCCGGAACCGGGTGTTCTGAAAATCCGCGATGCTGCCGCCAAAGGCCTTGCGTTCGCGGGTATAGTCCACCGTCCATTCAAGCGCGGATTCGAGGACCGAGGTCGCCCGGATCGCCTGCATCAGGCGTTCCTGTGGAAGTTGCTCCATCAGCTGGACGAAGCCGCGCCCTTCGACGCCCAGAAGATTCGTGGCGGGAATCCGCACGTCGTCGAAAAAAAGTTCGGCCGTGTCCTGCGCTTTCCAGCCGACCTTTTCCAGAAGGCGGCCCTTTCGGAAACCGGGGGTGTCGGCTGGGACAAGGATCAGGCTGATGCCCTTGGCACCCTTGGACGGGTCGGTCTTGCAGGCAAGGATCAGCAGGTCACAATTCCCGCCATTGGTGATAAAGACCTTCTGACCATTGATGACGAAATCGTCGCCATCTCGGATCGCCGTCGTCTTGATGTTTTGCACGTCCGATCCGCCCGAAGGCTCGGTCATGGCAATCGCGCCGATGATCTCGCCGCGCGCCATCCGGGGCAGCCAGGCCTCTTTCTGTGCCTCGGAGCCATAATGGACCAAGTAAGGCGCGACGATATCGGAATGCAACGTAAAGCCCGGCCCCATGGCCCCGGCCCCGGCAAGCTCTTCCATCACCACCATAGAGAACAGGAAATCCGCGCCGGCGCCGCCATATGCTTCGGGGACCATGGCGCACAGCAACCCATTCTCGCCCGCTTTCAGCCAGGCATCGCGGCTGACACGGCCGTCCTTTTCCCATTGCGCGTGATAGGGCAGGATTTCGGTCTGCACAAAGCGTCGCACCTGATTGCGGAATATTTCGTGGTCTTCCGAGAAAATCGTGCGGGTGAACATGAGCCTGACCCTCCCTTAGGCTTCTGGCCCTGGAAGGCGGGCCAAACACACCGCTGATATAATTCGCTTGTGAATAATACGCAAGGGAATTAAATATGATTCCGAACGGATATGGAAAGGAACAGTTTCATGCTGGATGGAAAAGTCGTCATTGTCACTGGTGCGGGTCGCGGGATCGGACGGGATATCGCGCTGATGATGGCAAGCCATGGTGGAAAAGTGATCGTCAACGATCTTGGCGGGGCGGCCGACGGTGGCGGCGCCGACAACACCCCGGCCCAGGAGGTCGTGGACGAGATCAAGGCGACGGGCGGCGAGGCCGTCGCCAACTTCGGCAACGTGGCCAAGGCCGCCGACGCCAAGGGCATGTACGAACAGGCAATGGACGAGTTCGGCGCCATAGATGTGATCGTGAACAATGCCGGCATCCTGCGCGACGTGATCTTTCACAAGATGACCGAGGAGGATTGGGACAGCGTGATCGCCGTCCATCTCAAGGGCAGTTTCAACATGGCCAAGGCCGTGGCGCAGCAGTTCAAGATGCAGGCTTCGGGCTGTTTCATCAACTTCACGTCCACCTCCGGCCTGATCGGCAACTTCGGACAGGCAAACTATGCCGCAGCCAAGATGGGCATCGTGGGCCTGTCAAAGTCGCTTTCGCTGGACATGGCGCGGTTCAACGTGCGGTCGAACTGCATTGCGCCCTTTGCATGGTCGCGACTCATCGGGACCATTCCCGCCAGGACCGAGGCCGAAATGGCCCGCGTCGCCCGGATTAAGGAGATGACCCCGGCCAAGATCGCCCCGCTCTGCGTGGCTCTGGCCGCCCCGGATTGCGACGTGTCGGGGCAAATCTTCGGCGTGCGCAACAACGAGATATTCCTGTTCAGCCAACCGCGCCCGATCCGGTCTGCGCATCGGTCCGAAGGCTGGACGCCAGAAACCGTCCGCGATCATGCGCTGCCGGCGATGAAGTCGGACTTTTACCCGCTCGAGCGGTCGGGCGACATCTTCACCTGGGACCCGGTGTGATGTGCCCGGGAGTAAGCAGGACAGTTGGGGGCACCATTTGACAGCCCCATCCGAAGCACCCCTCGCCGGACTGCGGATCGTCGAGTTCGCGGGCATCGGACCCGGGCCATTTGCCGGGATGATGCTGGCCGACATGGGCGCCGAGATCATCCGGGTGGACCGGCCCGGCGCCCGGGTCGACCAGCCGGATCTCGACTTCCTTGCCCGTGGACGTAAGTCAGTCACACTCGACCTGAAATCTGCGGAAGGGATCGAGGCCGCTCTGCGGTTGATCGAAACCGCCGCCGGCTTGATCGAGGGCTTCCGCCCCGGCGTAATGGAGCGGCTGGGACTGGCCCCCGAGACCTGCCTCGCCCGCGCCCCGCGGCTTGTCTATGGCCGGATGACCGGTTGGGGTCAGACCGGTCCTTTGGCACAAGCGGCGGGGCATGATTTGAACTACATCGCGATCACAGGGGCGCTGTGGGCCAGCGGCCCTGCCGACCGGCCTCCGGCTTTCGCGATGAACCTGCTGGGTGACTTCGGGGGCGGTGGCATGTTCCTGGCCTTTGGCATGGTGACGGGCCTGCTCCGGGCCGCCCGCACCGGCGAGGGCGATATCATCGACGCCGCGATCTGCGACGGCACCGCCGCACTGATGGCAATGACGGCCTCGCGCAGGGCGCAAGGGCGCTGGACGGATGCACGCGAAAGCAACCTGCTGGATGGCGGTGTGCCCTGGTATGGGGTCTATGAATGCGCCGACGGTGAATGGATCACCATCGCCCCGGTCGAGCAGAAGTTCTGGATCTTGCTGCTGGATCTGTTGGGTATCCCCGAGAGGGAGGCCGGAGACCGGAGTGATCCCGCGACCTGGCCCGCCTTGCGCCAGAGGTTGACCCAAACATTTCTCGGCCAGCCCCAGTCTCACTGGACCGGCCTTCTGAACGGCACGGACGCCTGTTTCGCGCCGGTGCTCAGCCCGGCCGAAGTGGCGGGCTGTCCGCAGGTCGAAGCGCGGGGAATCCTTGGCGCAGCCGGCGCACCGCAGCCGGCACCACGCTTCGCCCGGGCCCAAACGCCCTTGCCCCCTCCGGGCAGGGCTCCCGGGGCGGATACGGATGAGGTGCTGGGAGATCTCGGTCTGGATGCCCGGACGCTGGCACGCGCCACCGGGCGGACGGGGTGAGATGCGGCGAAAGACAGGACAGGACGCGGATGATGCGGAAGGCGCTCACCTCCGGTATCGACGGTGTGGCCGACAATATGGCAAGACATCGTGCAACAGAACAGAAATTGGTGACAGCGACATGAGTGATCAGAAACAACAGGATCTCGAGCCGGGATTCATCTTTCAGCGGGTCGCGCGCCAGCGCCTGAGGCTTTCCGACAAGCGGCTTGCCCCGCATAACCTGACCTCGGCGCAGGTCTTCCTGCTGAACTGGTTGCTGCACAAGGACGGGATGACGCAGAAGGAACTGGCGGAAAGGCTTTCGATCGGCACCGTGGCCGTTAGCGGCATGGTTGACCGGCTGGAAGCGATGGGTCTGGTTTATCGTGGCGAGGATCCAAACGACCGGCGGGCCAAGAAGGTCTGGCTGAAGGATGCGGTTCGAACCAACAGAGAACTGCTGTCGGAAGTCGCGAAAGAGATCAACGACGTCTCGTTCAAGGGAATGTCCGCGGACGAGATCAAGACCCTGCTCGGCCTGATGGACAGGATGCGCCGCAATCTGTCCGAGGCCCTGGATGCCGACGACGTGAGCGAATGGATCAACCAGCAACCGATCCGGCGGTGAAGGGTCCGGCAGTTCAGATCGAGCGGTCCACACCTTCCCAATAGGGCGCGCGCAGGCGCCGCTTCTGAAGCTTGCCCGACGGATCCCGCGGCAAGGTACCTGTCCTGACATAGAGTTTTGGCAGCATGTATTTCGCGACCAGTTGTGACAGATGCGCGTCCAGATCCGCCTCGCTCGCCGGGTTCTCGGCCGTGGTCTCGTAAATCACCGCAACCTTTTCCCCCAGGTCGGGATCGGGGATGCCGAAGACGGCGCAATCGACCACCTTGTCATGCTGAAGCAGCGCGGACTCAACCTGCGCCGGATAGATGTTCACACCGCCCGAGATGATCATGTCCCGCTTGCGGTCATTGATGAAGACATACCCGTCCTCGTCGATATAGCCGATGTCGCCGGCGGTGATCATCCCGTCCTGCATCACCTCGTCCCGCGCGCCGGGGCGATTGAGATAGGTGAACTCGGGGTAGTCCAGCCGCACGCCGAAGATCTCTCCGGTGGTCCCGGGAGGGCAGGCCTGGCCCGCCTCGTCCAGGATGGCGAGCCTGGCATTCGGCAGGGCTCGCCCGACCGTGCCCGGCCGTCTCAGCGCGTCCTCGCTGGTGCAATGCGTGATCGCGCCGGTTTCGGTCGAGCCGTAGAATTCGTAGACGACCGGCCCCCATAGGTGGATCAACTGCCGCTTGACCTCGGGTGGGCAGGGTGCGCCTGCGGTCACGACGTGGCGCAGGGAGGACGTGTCGTATCGGTCCCGCACCTCTTGGGGCAATTGGAGGATTCGCCGCATCATCGTCGGGACGAGGAAGGTTGTGTCGATCCTCCATTCGTCGATGAGCGCCAGCGTGCGTTCCGCATCGAACCGGCTGGCAAGGACAAGAACACCGTCGGCCCGCAGGGTCATCTGGGCAAAGCGATTCGGCGCGGCATGATACAATGGGGCCGAGAGTAGCGTCCGTACCCTGGGCTTGAAAAAGCTGTCCGTCCCGTAGGGCGAAGGGCCCGAGGAGGGTCCGAGCCGTAGCACGCCCTTGGGATGGCCGGTTGTGCCCGAGGTGTATATGACCGGATAGGCGGCTCCGGTCTGGACCGGCGGCACAGCCGTCCCATCCCCGCACAGGTCGTCCCAGGTGGTCACCCCTTCCGGCGGCGTGGCGCGGTCGGGCGGGATGCCGAACGCCGATTGCATGTCGTCGGGCGTGGGAACCCAGACCAGGGTCTTGCCGGGCCCCAACCCCGCCAGAAAGTCATCGCCGAGCGCATGCAGGATATCGGCATGGGCAAGGATGATATCCGCCCCACAATCTTCCAGCACATAGGCGACTTCGGTGGCGGTGAAATGCCAGTTGATTGGCACTGGCACCCGTCCGGCCATGCGCGTCGCCTCGGCTGCCGCGACGAACTCCACGCCATTGCGCAACAGCAGCGCCACGCGTTCGCCCGACCGGCTGCGCATCATCATGCCGTGCGCCGCCCTTTCGGCCGTCTCGCGCAATTCGCTCAATGGGCACGAGTTGCCCCCGCTCGCCACAAGTCCTGTCGTCATGCCTGCAATCTTACCTGCCTTGGAAAACCGCTTTGCGTTTCTCGGAAAACGCCGTGACGCCTTCCTCGAAATCATGCGAAGCGAACGCTCTGGCCTGGCATTCCGCCTCAAGCGCCAGATAGCGCGGATCGGCGGCGGGTAGCATCGCGTTCACCAGCCGCTTGGTGTTGCCGTAGGAAATCGTCGGACCTTGCGCCAGGCGAGCGGCCAGCTTGCTGGTTTCCTCGCTCAGTTGCCCCGGCGTGGTCAAAAGGTGGGCAAGGCCCAGCCGCTCGGCCTCGTCCGCTTTCAGGCTTCCACCAAGCATGGCGAGTGTGCTGGCCCGCGCTGCGCCGATCTTGTGAACGAGTTGCGCAATCACGCCCGCATCCGGGCTGGCACCGATCCTCGCGAAGGCCAGCTGAAACTCAGCCCGGTCCGAGACGATCATGAAATCCGCCGCCAGAGCAAGGCCGACACCCGCGCCCGCTGCCGCCCCGTCCACGGCCGCGATCACCGGCACCGGGATTTCGCGCAAAAGCGCGACGATCTGGTTGATACCGGTCTTCATTGTGCCTTCGATCGTGGAGCGGCGCGACAGAATCACTGCCGGATCAAGATCGGCGCCCGAGCAGAAGCTGCCGCCCGACCCGGTGAGGACAAGGGCGCGATGGCGTAGCGTGTTGCGCTCCTCCACCAAGGCCATCAGCAACCTCTCGCGCATCGCCGGCGAAAGCGCGTTGCGTCTTTCCGCCCGGTTGAAAGTGAAGGTCAGCACACCGTCGGCACTGTTTTCCAAGAGATCGGGCATGGCAAGCCTTTGCGTCATTTCGCAGTTTATGATTATATACGTATAATTCACTTACGAACTAAATTCAACAGCCTTATCCATTTGAATAGGAGGTGATTCATCATGGGAATGCACGGATCAGGCTGCGAATAGGATTGCGACGCAGTCCGCCGAAACATCCCGCGACTGCCATCGGAAAGCCAGGGAAGTCGTCTCTGCGGCTGCAGAGAGTGAATAGGCCGGCAGGCCGACAGGCTCGGCACCGTGGCACCGGCAAATGGGGGCGCGCCTCTCATGTGACACAGAGGAATGGAGGAGATCAGATGATGACGTTTTCGAGAGGCCTGACCGCGATCGAGACGATCGCGGCGATTGGCTGGGCCGGGCTGGTCCAGGCCCAGACCGTTCTGTGCTATAACGAGGGCGGGCCCAACCGCGGGGCCCGCGTCGCCGCGCTCCAGTATTTCGCCGACAGGGTCGAAGAACTTTCCGGCGGAGACATGAAGATCGACATCATCTGGGGTGGCGCGCTTCTGAAATTCAAGGCAACCGCCGATGGTATCAAGAACGGCGTCGCGGATTTGGGAACTGTGCTGGCCGCCTATGCGCCGAACCAGATGAAGGCGCTGTCGATCGATGATCTGCCCATCGCCGAATCCTCGGATGCCTGGGTCGGGATGCGATCCATGTTCGAACTGATGACGACAAATGAACAGTTGCGGAAATCCCTTGCGCAGCAGAACGCCGTCTACATCACCAACTTCCATTCGACCGCGCTCCAGATCAACTGCCGCGATGGTGTGGAATTGAACAGTGTCGAGGACATCTCCGGCCTGAGCCCAATTCAGACAGGGTTTGAAACTCAGGTCGACGCTTTGGCGACCGTCTTACCCTGCGCCGGATCGTACAGTCCGCCACCCAAATGTGCGTGCCCCCAGCCCATGATCTGCAACAAGGTTGGCTCAAGTTCGCGCCCCCGGTCGGTGAGTGTGTAACGATAGCGGACCGGCCTGTCCTGATAGGCTTGCCTCTCGACCAAATCCCAATCCATCAGCCGCTTCAAGCGCTGTGATAGTAGGTTCGGCGGTAAGTGCTCCTCGCTGTTCTGCAATTCCTGAAAAGTATGCTTCCCGTGCCACATCAGGTCGCGCACTACCAGAAGGGTCCATTTGTCACCAAGAATTTCGAGGCTGCGTGCAATCGAGCAGCGGGATCGGAATTCATGCTTTGGCTTGGTCATCTCAGCCTCAGGGCTGGCATCGTTCGGTCCACTTTAACTCAATCACTTACAAAATGGAAGTTTGACTTAAATGATCACTTAATTTATGGAAGTGACTCACGGTGCACCGCAAAAGGCCCTATCATGATCGCCATTGGCAACACACCCCTCGTCAAGCTGTCCCGCCTGACCGGGTCGGATCACGCAGATATCTACGTGAAATGGGAAGGTGCCAACCCTACCGGTAGTATGAAAGACCGTATGGCCCTATCGATGATCGAGGGGGCCGAAAGGCGCGGAGAGCTGAAAGCCGGCGGACGTGTTGTCGAATACACCGGAGGCAGTACCGGAAGCTCGCTGGCGATGGTCTGCGCTACCCATGGATACAAAGCATATTTCGTGTCTTCGAACGGGTTTTCCGAGGAGAAGCTAAAGACTATGCGCGCTTTCGGGGCGGAGGTCGAGATTATCCATGCCGAGGGCGGTGTGCTGACCGCCGATGTGATCAACCGAATGATCGCCCGCGCCAGGGAGTTGGCTGGCAAACCGGGCACTTTCTGGCCGGATCAGGTGAATAACATGGATAACAAGTTGGGTTATCACGGCATGGCACAGGAAATCCTGAGCCAGTTGAACGGCCCCGTGGATGCCTTCGTCATGGCAGCGGGAGGAGGCGGGTGTATCTCCGGCAACGCCGAAGTGTTGAAAGAGCACAATCCCAACACCGAGATCGTCGCCGTGGAACCGTATTACGTGCGCAATGTCTCTGGCGGTGACACTAGCGGCACGCACAAGCTTGAAGGGATCGGCCTATCCTTTGTGCCTAAGATCTTGCGCGATGACCTTATCGATACGGTTATTCCGGTGAAGGATGAAGACGCGTATTGGGGCAACCGGTCACTCGCCCGCCAAGAAGGTATGCTTGGAGGTGTTACATCGGGTGCAAATATCTGGGCAGCCCTGCAGAAAGCCAAAGAACTGGGGCCGGGCAAGACGGTTGTGACCGTGATCATCGACACCGGCCTGCGCTACCTGAACGATGACTTGTACAGGTAACGGGACACAATCACTGGCCCGCCCCCGTTGATCCCTCGTTCATAGCAAGAGTCTGCAGCAATTGCCGGATGGCCGCTTCGTCTAAGATTTGTGACTGCTGTCAGCGTAAGCTACAGCGGCGACAAATCTGCCACCGAATTCAAGCTCAAGATTGACGGATCGTAGCAGTTGCAGCCCCCATTGCGACGAGAGCGCCCCCGCCCAATCTGGTTAGCTGTTCAGTCCCAGCGTGAGATGGTCTACTGATCTGTGACCATCAGAAGGACGCACTATGGGACAAATTCTTCACGGCAGCGCCACGACCACGCACGCGATCCGAGCAGCAATACAGCGATCGTGCGCTTTGTACGCGGCGCTGAGCCGGGAGTTGGGCATCATCGTCAAGACCGTCGCCAAGTGGCGCAAGCGTCGGACGGTTGAGGACGTGCGGATGGGGCCGAAGGAAGCGCATTCGACGATTCTCAGCGTCGAGGAGGAAGCCGTGATTGTCGCTTTCGGCGCCACACGCTGCTGCCGCTCGATGATTGTCTCTATGCCCCGCAACCGAGCATCCCACATCTGACGCGTTCTTCGCTGCATCGGTGCCTGCAGCGTCATAACATCAGCCGCCTGCCGGGCATGGAGGGCGACAAGCCGAAGAAGAAATTCGGGTGCTATCCCATCGGATATGTCCACATCGACATCGCCGAGTTGCGCACGGCCGAGGGCAAGCTTTACATGTTCGCGGCCATAGACCGAACCTCCAAGTTCGCCGTCGTGCGGCTGGGGAAAAAGGCCGGGCTGCCCAATTCCTGTGCAATCTCATCGCGGCGCTGCCCTACAGGATCCATACGATCCTCACCGACAACGATATCCAGTTCACAAACCGTAAACAGAATCGCTATGCTATGGAGCACATCTTCGACCTGGTCTGCTCGGAGCACGGGATCGAGCATCGCTTGATAAAGGTGAACCATCTCTGAATCAATGGCCAGGTTGAGCGAATGAACCGCACGATCAAGGACGCGACCGTCAAGCGCTACCATTATGAGGCACACGCTCAGCTCGAAACCCACGTCGGCGACTCCATCGCAGCCTACAATTATGCGCGTCGCCTCAAGACGCTGCAGGGCCTAACTCCATTCGAATTCATCTGCATAATCGGGACATGAGAGCCAGAACGATTCACTGTCGATCCAACCCATCACATGCTGGGACTGAACACCTTACGTGTCTTGGCCCTGATATAGCTTCCCCGTCGCCGCTCCCGTCCAGGACCGGCGACGAGATTGGATACAGCGCTCAACACCTTGTGGCAAGATCACGTCATCTAGCAGGCTGATCCTGCCTCTCTTCACCGTCTCGAACAGTTGACGGCGGCTCGTTTTGCGGGACCGCGAAGCATAAGCAAGAGAGAGTGACATGATATCTGAGACAACCATCCTTGGGATAGACGTATCTCGCGACTGGCTGGACGGGTTCTGCCTTCCTAGCCAAAAGCGGTTCCGGCAACCCGACACGGCGGATGGCCATAGTGCGTTGGTCGAGATGATCCAGCAGCTATCAGGCCCCGTTAATGTGGGATTTGAAGCTACGGGTGGCCATGAATGGGTGCTCTGGACGGAACTTGTCGATGCAGGGATTCTCGCTGTCCAGCTGTCTCCGGCACAAATCAAGGCGTTCGCGCTTGGTCGTGTCGCGGAGTTGGTGGAAATTTGAGGGCGGCGTAATCTCCGGGTGAACATGCAACCACCCAACCGGCGGCGCCAACCGCCAGGGAGATCACGTGGAAAAGGCAGGACAGGGCCTGATCAAAGAACCGACGGTAGACTGCTTAAGGTAAGCCGTCCAACGCAAGGACACCCCTGTGATCGAGATCGAACACCGGATCCGGATCGAGTGTGACCTCGAGACTGTTTGGAGGATACTGGCTGACATTCCGAGCTGGCCCGGCTGGACACCAACCGTTAGCGGGGCCTCGGTCTTGCCGGGCGACGGCCTGAAACGTTTCGTCCTGAAACAGTCCATGCAGCGCGCCGCGACCTGGACAGTGACCGATTGGCGCCAAGGAAACGGGTTCATTTGGGAGCGAGTGGATGGACGCTTGTGCTATCGGGCCGAGCACTCGCTTTTGTGCGAGGAGAAGAACGTCATCAGTATCGCAAGGCTTTGGGTGACGGGCGCCGGTGTTGTGACGCGGCTGCTGATGGCTCCGATCTTTAAGACGGTTGTTGCCGTCGAAAACCGGGCATTGAAGCAGCGTTGCGAAACAGCCGGCACGCTGGGAGGCGGTGTGCAAGAGCGGCCGTCAGAAGACAAAAACGATGTCTAGGCACTCTCAATTGCTGGTAAGGAGCATCGCACCTTCGTCAAGCCATGCATACACTTGGATGGGACGGTACGCGCTCCATAGCGGTCGTCTCGGACGGGAAACCCGCGTTGCCAATGGGAAGACACGATCAACAATCTCGAGACTTGGGACGGTGTTGAACTGAAGCGGGCAACGTAGCGCGTCGGCCCGGCTACTAAGGAACCGTTTTCACCAATCTTGTTACATGATCGTCATATAATTTTTGCATAGATATCACAGAATCTCTTTAGCCACGCCTCAGCGGCCGACTGCTCCGGCCCGAAATGAAATCAGGAGATACCATGTCTTTCACCAAGCTTTCCGTGTCGGCTCTGGCACTTGTTGCCGTGTCCGCCACCACCGCCGCCGCGCGTGACGAAATTCGCATCGTTGGTTCGTCAACCGTGTTTCCATACACTCAGGCAGTCGCCGAACAGTTCGCCAACAACACCGGCGCGCCTTCGCCAATCGTCGAGTCTACCGGAACCGGTGGCGGCATGAAGATTTTCTGCGGCGGAATCGGTGAACAGCACCCGGACATCACCGGTGCGTCGCGTGCCATGAAGGCCTCCGAGTACGAACTGTGCCTGGAAAACGGTGTCACGGAGATTTCCGAGGCGATGATCGGTTTTGACGGTCTGTCGCTGGCCGTCTCGCGCAACAACGATTTTGCCTGGGACCTGACGCTGGCCGAAATCTACCTCGCCCTGGGTGCCCAGGTTCCTGTCGATGGCGAATGGGCCGACAACCCCTACACCACCTGGGACCAGATCAACCCCGATTTCCCGGCCGTGGAGATCCTTGCCTACGGCCCCCCGCCGACCTCCGGCACCCGTGACGCATTCGTTGAACTGGCGATGCACGTCGGTTGCGAAGAGCTGGACTTCGTCAAAGAAGGCGGCTTCGGTGGTGACTGGGTCGAAGAGAATTGCTCGCGCATGCGCACCGACGGGCCCTTCGTCGAAGCCGGCGAGAACGACAACCTGATCGTTCAGCGCCTGGAAGCAGACGTAAACGCCATGGGCATCTTCGGCTACTCGTTCCTCTACGAGAATCTGGACAATCTGAAAGGCGTTATGATCAACGGCGTAGAACCCTCGACTGACACCATTGCCGACAAGTCCTACCCGGTGTCGCGTCCGCTGTTCTTCTATGTGAAGAATGCACACCGCGGCGTCATCCCGAATCTCAACGAGTTCATCGACGAGTACATGTCGGATGACGCGCTGGAGGCCGGTGGCTATCTGGCAGAGCGTGGCTTGGTCGCCTTGGCCGACGAACGTCGTGCTGCCCTTCAGGACGCGGTCCTGAACGGAAAGTCGATGGAAGCTCCGGAATAAGATCCGACCGTGGATCAAAGGCCCGGGGTGCAAGACTGCGTCCCGGGCGCTTCTTTTGAAAGAGCAGGCCGATGACAGCTGTTCCCTTTCTTTTTCTCATCCTCGCCGTGGTTGCCGGATATGTGATCAACCGTCGCGCAGCGCGTCTGATCCGAGACGGAGGCAGCAGGCTTCATTCGATGACGTCCTATCATGGCATGTTCTCTGCCCTGCTCATCCTTGTGCCGGTGCTGACATTTATCCTGCTTTGGATCGCGCTCCAAGGGCCTGTCGTTGATCGCATCACAATGGCCGGATTGCCTGAAGGCGTTCTGGACGGGCTCGACTCCGGCGGTGTTCAGCTTGTCCTGGCCGAGATCAAATCCGTTTCGCGAGGTCAGATTTTCGGAACACCGGAAGACTGGAAGATTGCAGCGGCGGGCCGCTACGTCATTCTCCACGACCGGGCGGACTGGTGGCTTTTTGCTGCGGTCACTATCCTGTCGCTTGCCTTGCTTGCTTTTGCACGGTCACGGGTTGCCGCCGATTTCCGCGCCCGCCAGGGCGTCGAGGGTATCGTCTCTGGGTTAATGATCTTTTGTTCGACCGTCGCGATTTTCACCACGATCGGTATCATTGCTTCACTCTCCTACGAAACATGGCGTTTCTTCGAACGCGTGCCCGTTGCCGAGTTCCTGTTCGGCCTGAACTGGGAACCGCAGATTCCGCTGCGCGAAGACCAGATCGCTGCCAAAGGCGCATTCGGGTGGTTGCCGGTCATCCTCGGTACGATTGTCATTACGGTTGTCGCCCTTGTCGTTGCAGTACCGGTTGGACTTTTCTCCGCAATCTACCTGAACGAGTTCGCCCCGAAACGTCTGCGGTCCATTGTCAAGCCGGTACTCGAAATTCTCGCGGGTGTTCCGACGGTCGTCTATGGGTTCTTTGCCATTCTTGTGGTCGCACCGGCCATTCGCAGCTTTGGACAATCCATCGGTCTGGACGTGGCACCCAACACTGCTCTCGCCGCAGGCGGGGTCATGGGCATCATGCTCATCCCCTTCATTTCTTCTTTCGCGGATGATGCACTGTCCGCCGTGCCGCAGGCGATGCGCGATGGCGCGCTTGGTCTCGGCTCTACGCGTGGGGAAATGATGACAACGGTGCTGTTTCCAGCAGCTCTTCCCGGGATCGTCGGCGGCGTCCTTCTAGCTGTCAGTCGGGCGATTGGCGAAACGATGATCGTTGTCATGGCGGCGGGTCTGATTGCAAAGATGACGATCAACCCATTGGACAGCGTCACGACCGTCACGGTTCAGATCGTGACCCTGCTGATCGGCGACACGTCCTTTGACAACCCCAAGACTTTGGCAGCCTTTGCTCTCGGCATGATGCTGTTCCTCGTCACCCTGATGATCAACATTCTCGCGTTGCGCATCGTGCGCAAGTATCGCGAAGCATACGATTGAGGCCA
Organism: Aquicoccus porphyridii; assembly: GCF_008369105.1. Taxonomy (GTDB): domain Bacteria; phylum Pseudomonadota; class Alphaproteobacteria; order Rhodobacterales; family Rhodobacteraceae; genus Aquicoccus; species Aquicoccus porphyridii. The sequence goes on from NZ_VINQ01000020.1 coordinate 55,001, forward strand.
AGTACATGACGGATATCACAAACGCGCCTGCCGTCCCACGCAAGGCCACGTCAACGGAATTGGTCGCCGCGTCCCTCAAACGCCGCCGCCGCAAACAGATTCGCCTGCAATGGATCGGCCTGGGCGCGATCTCGATTGCCTTCCTGATGCTCTTCATCCTCGTGGCGTCGCTCGTATCGACCGGTTGGCAGGCATTCACGCAAACGCATGTGACGCTTGAAGTCTATGTTGATCCTGAGGAGGTTCCGGAAGATCGTCTGCCGCGCGGGGGGTTCCGGGACGTGCTGGGTGCCTCGATGGGTCAGATGCTGCCCGATGTCGACATGAGCGCCCGGGAAACCGCCCGTGCGGTTGAAGGGATCTTGTCGAACGGTGCGCAGTTTGAATTGCGGGATCGTGTCGTTGCGGACCCTTCCTTGATCGGCCAGACGTTCACGATGACAGTCCCGGTCTCCGATCCCTACGACCAGCTCAACAAGGGTCTGATCGAGAGGGAAACGGAAGAGGTCAACCGACGCGTCAAGGACAACGAAATCGCCTGGTTCGACACTCTGGCAGACAGCGGCGCCATATCGAAGCCGTTCAATTGGGGCCTGTTCACCAATGCGGACTCGCGGTTTCCGGAACTCGCCGGGCTTAAGGGCGCCCTTGTCGGTTCGTTCTGGGCGCTCCTGACCTGTTTCCTGATCTCGTTTCCGCTTGCTATCGGTGCCGCGATCTACCTTGAAGAGTTCGCGCCAAAGAACAAGCTGAGCGACTTTATCGAAGTGAACATCAACAATCTCGCCGCGGTGCCCTCGGTGGTGTTCGGTCTGCTCGCGTTGGCGGTGTTCATCGGCTGGTTCGGCATGCCACGCTCGGCACCCTTTGTTGGTGGTCTAACACTGGCGCTCATGACGATGCCAACGATCATCATCGCGACGCGAGCCGCCCTGAAGGCCGTGCCACCTTCGATCCGGGAGGCGGCGCTCGGGCTTGGTGCCTCGAAACAGCAGGTTGTGTTTCAGCACGTGCTTCCCCTAGCGATGCCCGGAATTCTGACCGGAACGATCATCGGGCTGGCGCAGGCTCTGGGTGAAACAGCCCCGCTGCTTCTGATCGGCATGAACGCCTTCATCACATCCGCTGCCAGCAGCCCTTTCGACAGCTCCACAGCCTTGCCGACCCAGATCTTCATCTGGGCCGACAGCCCGGAGCGTGGCTTTGTCTCGCGGACCTCGGCGGCGATCCTTGTCCTGCTTGGGTTTCTCGTGACGATGAATGCCATCGCCATCTACTTTCGGCAGAAATTCGAACGCAAATGGTAAGCGTCCCGAAACAGAGGACATTTGAAATGAACAACATGAGAAAGATCGAACGGGACGTAAAAATGACCGACACGAAAATCACGGCACGCAGCGTCAACGTTCACTACGGCGACACACACGCAATCAAGGACGTGGATGTCAACATCGCGGACAAAACGGTTACCGCCTTTATCGGCCCGTCCGGATGCGGCAAGTCGACCTTCCTGCGTTGCCTCAACCGGATGAACGACACGATCGATATTTGCCGGGTGACCGGTGAAATCAAGATTGATGACAAGGACATCAACCACAAATCGGTCGATCCGGTCCAGTTGCGTGCCCAGGTCGGAATGGTGTTCCAGAAGCCGAACCCCTTCCCCAAGTCGATCTACGACAATATCGCCTATGGCCCGCGCATTCATGGCCTCTCGAAATCGAAGTCCGAACTGGATGAGATTGTCGAGAGAGCCCTCCGCCGCGGCGCGATCTGGGACGAGGTCAAGGACCGCCTGGACCAACCCGGCACCGGGCTTTCGGGCGGGCAGCAGCAGCGGCTTTGCATCGCCCGGGCAGTTGCCACCGAACCCGAGGTTCTGCTCATGGACGAGCCTTGTTCGGCCCTCGACCCAATCGCCACGGCCCAGGTCGAGGAGTTGATTGACGAACTGCGTCAGGATTACTCCGTCGTGATCGTGACCCATTCGATGCAGCAGGCGGCGCGTGTTAGCCAGAAGACCGCTTTCTTTCACCTCGGTAACCTTGTCGAGTTCAATGACACAGGTGAGATCTTCACCAATCCAAGCGATCCGCGCACGGAAAGCTATATCACCGGCCGGATCGGGTAAGGACAAGACCATGAACGAAAAACATATTGTGTCTTCATTCGACCGCGACCTGGAGAGTATTCAGGCGACAGTCATGAAGATGGGCGGCCTTGTCGAAAAGGCCCTGATGGATGCGGTCCGGGCTCTCAAAACCCACGATGTCGAACTGGCAGAGGCGGTGCGCAAAGGCGACAAAGTCGTTGATGAACTCGACCTGACAGTCAAGACCGACACCGCGCAACTTCTGGCGCTGCGCTCCCCGACTGCGAGCGATCTGCGGACGGTCTTGTCCGTGATGGAGATTGCATCTCACCTCGAGCGTTGCGGCGATTACGCAAAGAACATGGCCAAGCGGACGATTGCCATGGCAGAGAGTGGTGAAATCAACGGATCGCTCGCCGCGCTTGGCCGCATGTCCACGTTCGTCGAGGCGATGGTCAAGGATGCGCTGGATGCCTACATCCAACGAGACACGGAAAAGGCGGCAGAGATCATCGAACGGGATCTTGAGGCCGATCAGATCTACAACACGCTGTTCCGGTCGCTTCTGACACACATGATGGAAGATCACCGAAACATTACCGTTGGGATGCATTTGCATTTCATTGCCAAGAACATCGAGCGGGTTGGCGACCACGCCACAGGAATTGCCGAACAAACCATCTATCTCGCGACGGGCGAATTTCCTGAAGATGATCGCCCCAAGTTGGATCGAACCGCACTCGAGTATCAGAAGAGTGAGGAATGATGCAGAAGATGCAACCTTCCATCCTCGTGGTCGAGGATGAACCGGCACAACGAGAAGTCTTGGCCTATAATCTGGCAAACGAGGGCTTTCGCGTTATCAAGGCCGGGATGGAAACGAAGCACTGCTTCTGATCGACGAAGAGAAACCGGACGTGATCGTGCTGGATTGGGTGCTACCAGGCACGTCGGGGATCGAGATTTGCCTCCAGGTCAAAGTTCGACCAGCGTTTCGTTTGACACCTGTAATCATGCTCTCTGCCCGGTCGGAAGAGGTCGACAAGGTACGTGGCCTTGAAACTGGAGCCGACGATTATGTCGTAAAGCCGTACTCTGTCGTTGAACTTCTCGCTCGCGTAAAAGCCCAACTGCGCAGGTTGCGCCCCGCCGCGGTGGGCCAGGGACTTTTGTTTGACGATATTCTCCTTGATGCGGAGACGTACAAGGTGTTTCGAGACCAGCAAGAGCTAAAGCTTGGGCCGACTGAATTTCGTCTGTTGACAACATTCATGGAAAAGCCGGGACGAGTTTGGTCGCGTGAACAGCTACTTGATCGCGTTTGGGGAAGGGATATCTACGTCGATACAAGGACGGTAGACGTTTACATTGGTCGTTTGAGAAAAGTCTTAAGTCGCCATGGAGGTGGCGATCCGATCCGCACCGTGCGTGGCGCCGGATATGCTCTGGGATGACCCAAACCTCAAGCCCAATGAGTTTACCGCTGACAGGCGCGGCTTGGCTGTGGCAATTACAATGCCCGGCGAAAACTATCAGAGATTAGTGCACGGTTTGGACCTCGCAGGTCTTTATCTGGCTGCGGTTGACAATGTTGAAACATGCTTGGCGCTTGTCAAAACAGAAAGACCTGACGCAGTTTTTTTGAATACCGCCTCGCAGCGGCAGAACCAGACTTTTGCGAAAGAATTTCACAGGCACGCGCAACAGAAACCTTGCCCATTATGCCGATTATGCCCGAGCATGGGAACCGTGACTTCCCACTCGCACTCACGGCTTGTAGTAGCGCCATCGAGGTTTTTTTTAAAACCAAAGCACTTCTACGACGGGAGCGGCTCATTGCCTTGCGAAGCAGGCGGAGAATTGGTCAGTACGTCCTGGATGAATCCGAGTTTCGAATGTCGTTCAAAGGGAAAAGTGCTAGCCTTAGTAAAACCGATTTATGCATCCTGGGCCCCTTTTTCGACGTAAAAGAAGCGACCCTCGATCGGCGGTCATTGAGATGTCTGGCCTTTGCCGAGAGCGGCTGGAAACGTGGGAGTCGCTCAATCGACGCACAAGTCAGCAGGGTGCGCAGAAATGTGAAGGCTCAAATTGGCATCGACCCTCTACGCTCCATCCGAGGCATTGGGTATGCATTAGCTACTGTGTCTATTCGCCGAGCTGAATCTGCCAAGGCTTGCCGGTTTTGATGATCGCGTTTGCGATCGTGACCCGCCTTCCCGCGGTTGCGATAATGACCAGCTTGTGCGGCTTTCCGCGCTCTTTGAGACGCTTTGCGACTGGCTTGAGAACTGGATTGTGGCAGGCGGCAGCGAGTGCGGTTTGGAACGGCACATGTCGGAGAGGCCGTCGTCCACCCGTGATCGTTCCCCTACCCACATCGCCCCCCTGTCGTGGGGGGGGCTGGCGCCAGGCCGGTGATGGCAGCGGCTTCGCCTGATGTCATTCGGCCGAGTTCAGGCAATTCAGCGATCAGCATCGCCGCAGGTGCGGGCCCAATTCCGGGGATTGAACGCAGGAGGTTCGTCCTTGCGGCAAGTGGCTTTGTCTGTGCAATAACGTTTTCGATCCTTCGTTCGATGACAGAGATCTGGGCGTTGAGCACGTCGTGTAGGCCCGACGAATGACGTTGCTATCCTGATGGGCCAATACGGCTTCGATCACATCCGGGTCATATCCGCGATTGTTCAGGATCGTACTCGCTGTCACCCGAAATCCGTGCGCTGTAACCTCGTCTTTGGAATAGCCCATCCGGCGCAGCGAGACATTGAAGGCGTTCTCGGATAACGGCTTCTTCCGCGTCCGGATCGAGGGAAACATCGGCTCACCGCCTTCGGACAAAGGCCAGATATCTTCAATGAGCGCCACGGCCTGCCGCGAGAGGGGCACACTGTGCGAGTGGCGCATTTTCATGCGGTGTGCGGGAATATTCCAGGTGGCCTTCTTAAGATCGAATTCCTGCCGTGTTGCGCCACGCACCTCGCCGGGACACACGCAAGTCAGGATGAGAAATTGCAGCGCCGCCTTGATTGTCGGCCAGCCATCATAATCATCAATAGCGTTGAGCAGAACGCCAAAGCCCCGTTCGTCGGTGATTGCGGCCCGCCCGATGGTCTTTGGCGCTTGCAAGGCGCCATGCAGGGCAATTGTTGGGTCTTCGGTGGCACGCTAGGTTACGATGGCGTGCTTGAACACGCTGCTGATGGTGCCACGCAACCGGCGGGCTGTCTCGCGGCGGCCGCTTTTTCGATCCGCTGTAAAAGATCAAGGATTTCTGCGGCCGTGAGGTCTTTGATTGGCCTGTTATCAAAGGGCGAGGCCAAGTCCTTCAACAACCAGGTTGGCTTGGCCAGTGTGCTTTTGGCTGCACCGCGATCTTGCATGCGGTCGAGTACTCGTCGGCGATCAAGCCAAAGGTCTGCCGGGCCTCGGTTTCGGCCGCCAGCTTGTCGAGCTTCTTTTTGACACCGGGGTCGGTTCCATCCAGGAGCAGCCGTTTGGCTTCATCACGCTTTTCGCGGGCCTTGGCGATGGTGACCAGGGGGTATGGGCCGAACGAAAGAAGCTTCTCCTTACCCCCAAACCGATACTTGAACCGCCACAGCTTTGAGCCACCAGGCTGAATCAACACATGCAAGCCGCCGCCATCGGCCAGCTTATAGGCCTTTTCGCGGGGCTTTGCCTTGCGTAATGCGAACTCTGAAAGCGCCATTGGGGGTATCACCTAAGCGGTTTTTGTCGATACCCCCAAATATTACCCCACTTTCTGGCGAAACAAGGGTTTGCCATGCACAACTATGTTCATCGACCCTTTATCAAGTCACTGAAAAACAGTGATTTTTGGGTCTCTGTGTTCATCTATGTGAGGAGGTCTTGGTGCCTGGGGGCGGAATCGAATCACCGACACGAGGATTTTCAATTTTCCTAGATTTCCATTCAAACTCTCGCAACTTGCTTCGAGCCGACGCAAAAAGTCTTTAGCTTCAATACTGTGTGGCCTTCAATCAATCGCAGGGCAAACCAACTCATTTCAGCCAAGCCCACCACTCTCGGCACCCATTGCGCACCCAGCGGCCACGCTTACCGGTCATCATGCTCCAGAAAGCTTGTATGTAGCTTCCTCATTTCGGGTTTTAGGCGAGCGAAATGGTCGATATCCTAGACCCTAGTTCGCCTGTCCCATCGATTTGAAAGTTCCCGAATATTGAACCGCTTACAACAAAAGCCACTGGTAGGGTTTTTCCTCAACCCCTTTGGAAAACATGCCAAGTACATAGAGTACGATGGTAACGAGATTGTCATACAGGCCAAGCCTTTGGTCTCCGGCACGCTGAGAGCGCTTGCTTCCGCTCCAACAGTTGAGAGTGGGTTTTGGGGTGCTTCGCTGACGCTCAGATTGGATGACCAACCTGTTCACTTGCTCAAAGGCGCTCGGGCTAAAGACGCGATCAACTTCTCGAACACCATTCGTTCGGACTGGGAAGCGACCAACCGAGCCGATTTCGATCAAAGCCGCGCAGCTATTGATGCATTGGTTCTGGAAATTGGAGAGCTTGCGAACCCAGTGATCTATCCGGCGGCGTGTGTGGTTGCTCTAATACTGGAACGCGCTCGTGGTCTAGATCAACGTCTTCTTTCGAAGCTACCACAGGAAGCGCTGGAGGATGCCCATCGGGATCAAATCAAGAAAATTCAGTCATTTATACAAGGCGCCCGGCAGATAAGGCAGCAAGCAGTTTCAGCTTTCGAGGAACGTCAGCTGGTCGAGTGGGCCGAGTTCTTCGAAACCTTCGAAAGCAACCCACTGACGCTAGAACAACGGCAATCAATCGTTTCTGATGAAGATGCAACTTTGGTCTTGGCTGGCGCTGGTTCGGGAAAGACCAGCGTCATTACTGCCAAAGCAGGCTACTTATTGAAGTCTGGCTCTCGGAAACCAGAAGAAGTGCTGCTTCTGGCGTTTGCCAAAGATGCAGCCAAAGAGATGAGCGAACGGATTGAGGCCAAGTGTGGGGAGCCTTTGGAAGCCCGTACGTTCCACTCGCTAGCCTATGACATCATAGGCACCGTTGAAGGAAGCAAGCCAGCATTGGCCGCTCATGCCACTGATGACAAGGCGTACCTTGCCTTGATCCGAGACATCCTGAGGGCCTTGGTCCGAACGGCATCCGAAGTGTCGAAATCTATTGTGGGCTGGTTCTCCTACACCCGTCTTGAAGAAAAAAGCGAGTGGGATTTCAAGAAGAAGCATAGCTATTATACCTACATTGAAAAACTCGATCTTCGTACCCTTCAAGGCGAACAGGTCAAAAGCTTTGAAGAGTTAATGATTGCCAACTGGCTGTACGAAAACGGTATCGAGTATGAGTACGAGCCCGACTACGAGCACAAGGTTTCTGAAGGTGGCTTCCGTGACTACCGCCCAGATTTTCGCTTAACAAAAAGTGGCATCTACATTGAGCACTTTGGTGTTCGACGTACGAAATCGGCAGACGGAACCTATCGTCTGTCAACTGCGCCATTCGTAGACCGCGAAGAATATCTCGCTGGCATGGACTGGAAGCGTGGTGTCCACGCCGAACACGAAACGACTTTGATCGAGACGTTCAGTTATGAGCGAAAAGATGGTTTGCTGCTGGAAGCGCTCGCTGAAAAAGTTTCGCCCTACGAAGCCATCAATCCACGGTCCCCAGAAACACTCTTTGATAGGGTGGTCGAGCTAAACCAAGCCGACGGCTTTGTTCAACTTCTCGGAACTTTCTTGAAGCACTACAAAGGAGGTGGATACCAACTCAGCGAATGCGCCGAGAAAGGGCGGGCCCTAAAACTCGGCAAACGCGCCAAGGCATTTCTGTCCATTTTTGAGCCAGTTTATCTGGAGTACCAAAAACAGCTAAACGGACGGATCGACTTTGAAGATATGATCCTTCGTGCAACCAAGTATGCCGAGACAGGAGAGTATGTCAGCCCTTTCAAACACATCTTGGTGGATGAGTTTCAAGACATATCGCGCAGCCGGGGGTGCTTGGTCAAAGCGCTAAAGGCTCAGCACAAAGATGCACGCGTTTTCGCAGTTGGTGATGACTGGCAGTCGATCTACCGATTTGCCGGTTCTGACATCAACCTCATGCGCAATTTCGGCGACGAGTTTGGGGGCGTATTTGATGGGCAATCTGGTGTTCACCGCACTGTTGATCTGGGAAGGACTTTCCGCTCAGTCGACCAGATTGCACATGCTGCAAAAAGATTTGTGCTTCAAAACCCGGCCCAATTGAACAAGACAGTGATACCCGCTGGCAAGGCCGATGTTCCTGCATTGAAAGTTGTCTCGACGATCAGGGCCGATGAGAAAAGCAAGCTGGAGCAAGTGCTGCACTCACTGCAACGCACGGCCCAACCAAATCAGCCAGCATCGGTTTTGTTGCTCGGCCGTTATAGACACTTAGCCCCCTCCAACCTCTCACAACTGCGCCGTAAGTTCTCTGATTTGGATATTTCGTTTCGCACGATCCATGCATCCAAAGGGCTTGAGGCCGATCACGTGGTGATCCTGAACATGTTTCGTGGCCGTACAGGCTTTCCGTCAGAAATTGTTGACGACCCACTCCTAAGCCTTGTCTCGCCGGAGGTAGAGCCATTTGAAAATGCTGAAGAACGCCGGGTAATGTACGTCGCGCTTACGCGTGCCCGCAAATCCGTGACACTTATGGGTTCAGCGTCAAAACAATCGGCTTTCGTGACCGAGTTGTTGGAAGATCCTGAGTACGGGACCACAGGCGCTGAAGGCCAAGTCGAATTCAACCATACATGCGGAGAATGTGGTGGGCATCTGGTTCCTGTCCCGACGAAAGATGGCCGGACATGGTACAGGTGCAAACATGCCATCCTCTGCGGACATTCTTTGAATGCTTGTGCTTCGTGCGGCGTTGGTCTGCCGGTTCGGAAGAAAAGCACTGGTTTGAGCAAGTGTTCTTGCGGCGCCGAATACCCGAGCTGTCCCAGTTGTGAAGATGGGTGGCTGGTCGAAAGAAGGGGGCGATATGGGCCGTTTCTTGGGTGTGTCAGCTACCCACACTGTAAAGGTAAAGCGAAGATTGCGAAGTCGAAAGGATGATGGAAGCGTGCCGTCTGACCTGAGTCCCGAGTTTCCTCCACCGATTCTGCCACGGCGTTTTGATTTCGAAATCTTCGCCCCGCGTTAGGTGTTCAGTCCCGGCATCTGGTGGATCGGATCGACGATGAAACGATCTGGCGCTGAAGTCCAGATTTTGCAGATGTATTCGTAGGGCGTGAGACCGCTGAGGGTCTTGAGCTTGCGAGCGAAGTTGTAGGCGGCCATGAAGTTGGCGAGGTGGCCACGAAGCTGATCGTGGTTGTCGTAGTGGAAGCGTTTGATGGTCGCGTCTTTGATCGTGCGGTTCATTCGCTCGACCTGGCCGTTGGTCCACGGATGGTTGGGCTTGGTCAGGCGATGCTCGATCCCGTGGGCCTCGCAGATCATGTCGAAGCGCATCTGCCGGGAATAGATGGTGTTGCGGTTCCGGGGCTGATCGGCGAACTGGATCCCGTTATCGGTCAAGATCGTGTGGATCCGGTAAGGGACCATCTCCAACAGGTGTTCTAGGAACTCCCACGCCGTCCGCCTATCGGCTTTCTCGACCAGTTGGGTGACCGCGAACTTGCTGGTCCGGTCGATGGCAACGAAAAGATAGAGCTTGCCCTCCGCGGTTTGCACCTCTGCGATGTCCATGTGGAAAAAGCCGATAGGGTAGTGCTTGAAGCGCTGACGCTTGGGTTTATCCCCTTCAACATCTGGCAGCCGCGAGATGCCGTGCCTCTGAAGGCAGCGGTGTAGTGCTGACCGGGTTAGGTGCGGGATCGAGGGCTGCAAGGCGTAAAGACAATCATCCAGCGGCAGGAGCGTGTGCCGACGGAAAGCCATCACCATTGCCTCCTCAGCCTCGCTGAGAACTGTAGAGCGCGGCTCCTTCGGACCGGTCTTGCGATCCTCGACCGTTTCGCGCTTGCGCCACTTCGCGACCGTCTTCGGGTTGATGCCGAGTTCCCGGCTCAACGCCGCGGTCGAAGCTTGCGATCGCTGTATTGCAGCTCGGATAGCGTGCGTGGTCGTGGCGCTGCCGTGACGAACTTGTCCCATAGTGCTTCCTTCCATTCCGACGAATGGATCGCACCATCAAACCGTGGGATTAAACACCTAAGCGCTAGGCTGCTTTTTCCCCAACCCGATTGTCCTTTTACCCCGAACAACCTAGAGTGTGAACAGGCGTGCAAAATTGACCCCGTAGCGGGGTAATCGGCGTCCAAAAGTGACCCCCCTGATATTTCTGTTTTGATGCTTCCTCAGATGCATGAGGGAGCGAGTTGGGGATGTTGGTTGTGGAGACGATTGCGAAGATCAGG
>NZ_VINQ01000191.1 GCF_008369105.1 Aquicoccus porphyridii
GCTATCTGGCCCGGCGCCCGTCGTGCTTCCCTTTGCCCTGCCAAGGCATGTCGGCGGCTTGTGGCCGTACATGCGGATAGCAATACTCCGAAACCCCTGACGAACTATTCAACTCGCTCTGGCAGATAACGAGCCGGGAAGGCGCGTATATATGCGGGTGTTTTTCATGCAGATAACCAGGCCAATTGCTTGGCAATATACGAGGTTTTGAATTCGCCGTAAGAAATAAATTAAGTTTCCGTGAGAATATTCCTTAAAGTATATGAGTTGCCATCGAGTATCTCGACAATATGGCTCCCGTCTATATCTTGCTCAGGAGAATTTTTTCTGAATTTTTATTGGCAAGGAAATCAGACAATGAGCCGTATCCTGATAGTCGACGATCATCCCGTGAT
>NZ_VINQ01000192.1 GCF_008369105.1 Aquicoccus porphyridii
CGGCGGTACCGCTGCCGCCGCAGGAGGGCCAGCGGCGGGTCGCCTACAACGGCGAGGTCTACCAGGCCGGCTGCGAAATCCATGGCGAGATCCGCCTGCTGCTCGACGGCTTGCAGCGCGGGGTACTGCCGGACGGCATGTACGCCCTCGCCAGCTGGGACCCGCAGACCCGGCAATTGACCCTGCTGCGCGACGAGTTCGGCATCAAGCCGCTGTACTACAGCTACCAGCCCGAGCGCGGCCTGCTGGCCTTCGCCTCCGAGCCGCGGGCGCTGCTGCACCTGCTCGGCGGCGCCCGCGCCGACGCCGAGGCGATCGACCAGGTGGTCGCCGCCGGCGTGCCGCTGGAAGGCCAGACCCTGTTCCAGCAGGTCCGTCTGCTGCTGCCCGGCGA
>NZ_VINQ01000193.1 GCF_008369105.1 Aquicoccus porphyridii
TTCTGGCCGCGCTTGCGAAAACGCCACGCCGGCAGGAGCGGGCGTGGCGTTTCGGGACGGCCTGCAATGGGCTGTCAGCGGCTCGCGGTGTCCAGGTACAGGGTCAGGGTCTGGCCGGGCTTGAGCGCCTGCTTGCTGCGCGGGTTCCAGCGCTGCAGGTGCTTCATTTCGACATTGAAGCGCTTGGCGATCAGGTACATCGAGTCGCCTTGCTTGACCTTGTAGTAGGTGGCGCTGTCGCGCTTGCCGGCGGCGTTTCCCTTGCGGGCCGCCAGGGCCTGGGGGCCGCCTTGCAGCTTGAGGGTCTGGCCGACCTTCAGGGCGTGCTTGTCCAGGCCGTTCCAGCGCTTCAGGTCGTTGACGTCGACGCCGTTGTTGCGGGCGATCTGCCAC
>NZ_VINQ01000194.1 GCF_008369105.1 Aquicoccus porphyridii
AGGCGCGCCTGCTGAATCCCTGGGCCCTGCTGCCGGTCGCTCTCGGGGTGGCGCTGGTGCTGTGGCTGACCTTCAACAGCGAAGAAGTATTCATGCCCAGCGGCGATGGCGAGCCCGACGCGGTCTCGGTGAACTACGCCGAACTGCTGTTGCAGGCGCACCCGGAGAACGACGCGCTGCGTCTGACCCTGATCGACCTGCTGGTCAAGCTCGGCGACTTCGAGCAGGCGCGTCATCACCTCGCCCGTCTGCGCGGCAAGGACCGCCCGGCAACGCCGTTCTACGAGGTGGAACTGGACATCCTTGGCGCCCTGGCCAGGCCCGAGGGCATGGATGAGGAGCAGACGCGCCGATTGCTGGAGCGCCTGCGCAAGATCGAGCATGTTTCGTT
>NZ_VINQ01000195.1 GCF_008369105.1 Aquicoccus porphyridii
GATGAACAGGCCGAGGCCGGTGCCGCCGAAGCGTCGCGAGGTGGACGCCTCGGCCTGGGTGAAACCTTCGAAGATGCGCTGCTGCTGTTCCGCGCTGATGCCGATGCCGGTGTCCGCCACCAGCACCCGCAGGCGCACCAGGTGGGCGTCGTGCGCCAGACGCCGCAAGCTCACCAGGACGTGCCCGCGGGCGGTGAACTTCAGTGCGTTGCCGGCCAGGTTGATGAGGATCTGCTGCAGGCGCAGGCGGTCGCCGACCACCGCGCTGGGCAGCTCGGGATCGATGTCGAAGATCACCTCGACGTCCTTGTCGCCCTGGTTGCCGGAGAGCACCACGGCCAGGTCCTGCATCAGCGGCTCCAGCTCGAAGGGGAGCATTTCCAGGACCAGT
>NZ_VINQ01000196.1 GCF_008369105.1 Aquicoccus porphyridii
GCCAGCGCCTGTACGCGCTCGGCGGACGGGGCGCCGAGCAACGCGCAGGGCAGGCCGATGTTGCGCCGCACATCGAGGAACTCGAGCAACCCGCCGCTTTGCAGCACGTAGCCGCAGTGCTGCCGGCGCAGCGCCGCCAAGCGGTCCTGGCGGCCGTCGCGCCAGAGCGCGGCGATGTCCTGCGGGCGTTCCCCGGCGAGGAATTCGAAGCGCCCGCCCGGGTCCGGCGCCAGGGCCAGCGCCAGCAGGTCGAGCAGGGTGCTCTTGCCGCAGCCGCTGGGGCCGACGATGGCCAGCTGGCGACCCGCGCGCAATTCCAGCGCCGGCACCCGCAGGCGGTAGCGCTGGCGACCGGCGCCGTGGCTGCGGGCGACCTCGTGCAGGCGCAGG
>NZ_VINQ01000197.1 GCF_008369105.1 Aquicoccus porphyridii
CTGGAACAGAATTTCCGCCGCGTGGAGGGTATCGCCGGCGCCACCATCATGGGCGACGGCAGCGTCGCCCTGATTCTCGACGTCGATGCGCTGCCACGCCTGGCGGCGCGGGAGGACACCGCCGATGAACGGCACTGAGGCAAGCCAGGCGAACGGCCCGGCGCAGGAATACCTGACCTTCACCCTGGGCCGCGAGGAGTACGCCATCGACATCCTCCGCGTGCAGGAGATCCGCGGCTACGACCAGGTCACCGCGATCGCCAACGCGCCGCCCTTCATCAAGGGCGTGATCAACCTGCGCGGGGCGATCGTGCCGATCGTCGACCTGCGCATCAAGTTCCACCTCGCCGAGGTCACCTACGACCCGTTCACCGTGGTGATCATCCTCA
>NZ_VINQ01000198.1 GCF_008369105.1 Aquicoccus porphyridii
CTTCAAGGCCCTGGCCAGCGCCCTGGAGCGCAAGCCCGGCAGCCTGCAGCGCGAACCGCTGCGCTACGCCCTGGCGATGCTGACCCTGGAACGGCAACTGGACAAGCGCGGCGATATGCTCGACCTGATCGGCCAGCGCCTCGACCAGGTCGAACAGCAGGTCCAGCACTTCGGCCTGGTCCACGAGAACGTCATCGCCTCGTTCGCCAGCATCTACCAGGACACCCTCAGCACCTTCCGCCAGCGCATCCAGGTACACGGCGACATGCGCCACCTGCAGGTCAGCAGCAACGCCGCGCGGATCCGCGCCCTGCTGCTCGCCGGCATCCGCTCGGCGCGGCTCTGGCGGCAACTGGGCGGCAGCCGCTGGCAGATGGTATTCAGCC
>NZ_VINQ01000199.1 GCF_008369105.1 Aquicoccus porphyridii
TCGGCCATGGCGAGGGCGGCGACTCGCGCCAGCGCCTGGGCCTGCCGGGCAAGGGGCCGGTGGCGATCATCACCGACCTGTGCATCATGGAGCCGGAAGCCGGCAGCAACGAGTTCGTGGTCACTTCGCTGCATCCGGGCGTGACCCGCGAGCAGGTGGTCGAGGCCACCGGCTGGGCGATCCGCTTCGCCGAGCGGGTCGCCGAGACGCCCGCGCCGAGCGAGGTCGAACGCGCCGCGCTGCGCGACCTCGAGGCGCGCACCGCGGCCGCCCATGGACAGAAGGGGAGCGACGAATGAGCCGCGAGGTATTCATCTGCGATGCCGTGCGCACGCCGATCGGCCGTTTCGGCGGCAGTCTTTCCGCGGTGCGCGCCGACGACCTC
>NZ_VINQ01000200.1 GCF_008369105.1 Aquicoccus porphyridii
CTTCGCCCGCGAGTTCGCCCCGTACTTCTACAACAAGGCCATCCTCGACGTGCAGTCGTACCTGAAGGAACGGTTCGAAAGCATCGAGAGCGATGTCTGGGCGCTGGAAAAGAGTTGAGTTTCCGCGCGCCTGTCCACCGAATACAGACTTGAACAGGGTTCACCGATGCTGATCATTCCCGCGATCGACTTGAAAGACGGCGCCTGCGTGCGTCTGCGCCAGGGCCTGATGGAAGACGCCACGGTCTTCTCCGACGATCCGGTGGCGATGGCCGCCAAATGGGTCGATGGCGGTTGCCGCCGCCTGCACCTGGTGGACCTGAACGGCGCTTTCGAAGGCAAGCCGGTCAACGGCGAGGTGGTCACCGCCATCGCCCGTCGCTAC
>NZ_VINQ01000003.1:0-80000 GCF_008369105.1 Aquicoccus porphyridii
GGGGACAGATCAAAACAGATCGCCAACACGATCACTTCAACCCGAAAGGAAACGACATGAAACTCGCACTCACAGCACTCGCCACCACCATCGCCCTCGCCACCGGTGCCTCGGCCATGGTCGGCCCCTATGAACGCGCCGTCAACGAGAACCAGGCGGGCCTCTTCACCCAGGGCGCACAGACCCAGACCGGCGTCGAGACGCAAAGCGACAGCCCCGAGGCGGACTACGCGGTCGGCGGCGAGAAAGAGATCACCGTGTTCTCGGCCAATGCCTCGGATACGCGCGCCTTCAACGGCTACGAGGGCCGGTAACCCCCACCCCCTCGAACCCAAAAGCGCCCGGGATTTCCCGGGCGCTTTTCATTTGCCGCCGACGCCTGTCAACCGATACCACCGGATCGACCCCGGTGCCGATCACGGCTCACTTCGACTTCTCATCCTTGTCATCTTCGTCATCCTCGTCATCCGAGGGCAGGTTGAAGTAGCTCTCGGCATCGTGGATATCCTCGTAATTCCGCTCTTCCTCGTCCTCCTTTGAAAGCGAGAAAGTTTCGAGCCCCTCGATCGCCGTCGGGATCTTCGGTTCGGCTTCCATTCCAAGGCTCTGCTCGGTCGAGACAAGCTTGCGGCGTTCGTCATCGCTCATCACCGCGCCTTCGGCGGCCTTTTTCTGGGCCGCCTTCTGCACCACGGCGTCAAGCTCGGACTGTTTGCACAGGCCAAGGGCCACCGGGTCGATCGGCTGAATATTCCCGATATTCCAATGCGTCCGCTCGCGGATCGCCTGGATCGTCGGCTTGGTCGTGCCAACCAGTTTCGACACCTGCGCGTCGGTCAACTCGGGGTGGAACTTGACCAGCCACAGGATCGCCGCCGGGCGGTCCTGCCGTTTTGAAAGCGGCGTGTAACGCGGGCCGCGGCGTTTTTCCTCGCCCACGGCCGCCGGGTTGAACTTGAGCCTGAGCTTGTGCAGCGGGTCTTTTTCCGCCTTGTCGATCTCGTCCTGCGTCAACTGGTTGTTGGCGATCGGGTCGAACCCTTGCACCCCCGCCGCCACGTCTCCGTCGGCAATGCCCTGAACCTCAAGCTCGTGCAGGCCGCAGAATTCCGCGATCTGCTTGAAACTGATCGTCGTGTTATCCACCAGCCAGACTGCTGTGGCCTTGGCCATAATCGGTCTGTCACCCATCCTATCGCCTCCATAGCGCAAACTATCCCCGAACATGACTTCCTCGTGCCCTGAATTGGGCTGGCCGCCGGGGCCAAGGATCGAGTTGTTGGGGAACTCACGCGCTATATAGTGCCGATAAGCGTGAAAGGAAAGGGTGAATGCGCTTGTGAATCGCCCTTGCGTCGTGCGCTGCATTGCCGCCGCACGGAACTTTGCCACGTAGACCAGGGCGTTCCGCGACCCCCGCAACCCGGCTTTTCGAAAAACCCGGCGCAACGCTCGGCGCCTTCACCGCGCCCCGCCCCGCCGGGCCAACTGCAGGATAGAAATAGAAAAACCGCCCTCTGTCGCCAGAACGCGGTTTTCCTCGAAATCTTCGGCATTGCCTGTTAGCGGCGGATACCCAGACGCTTGATCAGGTCCTGGTAACGCGACTCTTCCTTGCCTCTCAGATAATCCAGAAGCTTGCGGCGCTGGGCCACCATCTTCAAAAGACCACGGCGGCCGTGATTGTCTTTCTTGTGGGTCTTGAAATGCTCGGTGAGCGTCGTGATGCGCGAGGTCAGGATCGCCACTTGCACTTCGGGCGACCCGGTGTCGCCTTCCTTGGTGGCAAATTCCTTCATCAGGCGGGTTTTTTCTTCCGCGGTAATCGACATCGGGGTCTCCTTTTCGGTTCAAGGGTTCGGGCACAGGCCGGGATGTCGTCCAGCAAGGTCCATAGAGATCACCCCGCGAACGGGCGGGGATGCGCGCGTATAGGAGAGATTCTCCGCAAAGAAAAGCGAAAATCGCGCGAATCAGCCCAACAGGCCCGAAGCCGATTCCGGCACGAGCTGAATATCGCCCAGCATCAGCCCCGCGCCGCCCGACACGGCCATGACCCGCGCCCCGTCGGCCAGCACATGCATCAGCGTATCGTCGTCGTCATCCCGCTCCAGCGCCAGTTCCGGCGGCATATCGCCCGCGCTGTCATCGTAAAGCACCACGATCATATCCTCGGCCGCGTCGAAATCCAGGACCTGCGCGGCCACGCTTTCCGCCCCCCAACCCGCAGCCGCAACCAGATCGGCGCCCTCGCCCGCCGTCACGATATCCCCCGGCCCCGCGACAATCGTATCCGCACCATGCCCACCATTCAGGTAATCGCGCGCGGCATCCTCGCCCTCGGGTTCGGGCCCGATCAGCAGATCATCACCCCAACCCCCGAAGAGCGTATCCTCGCCCGCGCCGCCAATGAGCGTGTCATCCCCAAGATAGCCATGCAGCGCATCCTCGCCCGCACCGCCGATCAACACGTCGTCGCCGGTCCCGCCATGCAGCGTGTCATCGCCATCGCCACCGGCCATCACGTCGTCATCCGGATGACCAAAGGCAAGGTCATCCCCCGCCCCCCCGATCAACGTATCCGCGCCGTAACCACCGTGAATCTCATCGTCGCCCGCATCCCCGGCCACCGCGTCATCACCATCACCGCCATGCAGCACGTCATCGTCGCCGCCGCCGGAAATGCTGTCATTCCCCGCGCCGCCATGAACCTGATCTGTGTTGTCGCCCCCCGTGATCGCGTCATCACCATCGCCGCCTTGCAGAATGTCGCCCAGACTGCGCGCCTGCGCCTCACGCTCGTCACCCGCCTCGGCGGGTCCGGCCTCATCCTCTTCATCCGGCTCGATGCCAACGAACACACTGGCACCGACCAGAACCATACCCATCAAACCCGCAAGAAACAGCATCGCAAACGGTCCCACTGGAAAACATGGGGTATTGCGCCACAAAGCAACGCATCGGTCAAAGCGTTTCGCATCAACTGGTTAACGGATCTCTTCGATCTGGTCGACGATCTGTGCCGCCCATTCCCCGATCAGCGGCAGGAACTCGAACTGCGACACCCACCAGGCCAGCAGCGAAACCAGGATCGTCGCCCCCATCACCGAGCCGAGACCAAACGCCAGCCCCCGCGCGAACTGGAACAGCACCAGCCGCCAGAACGAGTTGTGAATCCTGACAAAGCGGTGCCCGTTGAGCCGTTCGACCTCCCGCGTCAGCCGTGCAATCGCCTCAGTCTGTGCATCCGTCGATGTGTCATCCTGCGTCATGGCCGCCTCCTAGGGTCAGAACCAGCGTTCGGGTTGTCGGGCATAGGCAATATAAAGCGGATGCTTGGGGTGGCCAGCCTTGCTCAGGCCGAGGTGAAACACCGGCGCCCCGGTGCCGCGCAACAGCGCCTCGACCGCCGCCCCCCGGCCCAGATGCGCGCCATGCGTGCCCCATGCCGCGACGATCCGGTCGGCCCAGTCACAGCTCTCCACGATGGCCGCGTCATTCTCCGGCCCCACCGGGTCGGGCGCGGCGCGCATCTTTCGCGGATCGGTGTCGCGCCACGCAAAGATGTTGG
Organism: Aquicoccus porphyridii; assembly: GCF_008369105.1. Classification (GTDB taxonomy): domain Bacteria; phylum Pseudomonadota; class Alphaproteobacteria; order Rhodobacterales; family Rhodobacteraceae; genus Aquicoccus; species Aquicoccus porphyridii. Next base: position 3,572 of record NZ_VINQ01000003.1, read on the forward strand.
TCACCCGGAACGCACCAAAGCCCAGCGCCCGCGCGCGCCGTTCACAGCGTTCGACCGTCGGGTCGTTCTGCACCTCGGTCGCGGTCGACGGGTTGAGCATGATGAAAAGCGCGCGCCCCGCCCCCGGCGCCCATTCGCGGGTCAGGGTATAGCGATAGCGCTCGCAATCCGAATAGACGGCGGTCGAGGGCGCATCGCCCTTGATATGGGTGCGGGTGATCATGCCCGCCCGATCATGCGCGCCAGTCAAAAAATCCCGGCCCGGCACGACCAAGCAGGCGTGCCGCCATGTCGCGCCCCATCGCCGCCCCGTCCTCGACCGGGCCTTCGACCGCGTCGGCCAGCCGTTCGCTGCCATCGGGCCGCAGGATCTCACCGCGCAGCCGCAGCCGCCCACCCTCGAGCTCGGCCAACCCGCCGATCGGCGTCTCGCAACTCCCGTCGAGCCGTGCGAGGAACGCCCGCTCTGCGGCCAGTTGCTGCCCGGTGGGCCCATCGTGAATCGCTTCAAGCAGTTCGGCCACGCGGCTGTCATCCGCGCGCCGCTCGATCCCGATCGCGCCCTGTGCCAGCGCGGGAAGCATCTCTTCGGGGGCAATCGCCGTGGCCGGCACCTCGCCGAGCATGTCCAGCCGCCGCAGCCCCGCCATCGCAAGGAACGTGCAGCTTGCCACCTGATCGCCGAGCTTGCGCAGCCGGGTCTGCACGTTGCCGCGAAACTCCACCACCGTGAGGTCGGGCCGCGCCACCAGAACCTGTGCCCTCCGGCGCAGGCTCGACGTGCCCACCACCGCCCCTTCGGGCAGATCGGCGATTCCCTTGTAGCTGGGCGAGATGAACGCATCGCGCACGTCCTCACGCGGCAGGTAGCAATCCAGCACCAGCCCCGCGGGCTGATCCACCGGCATGTCCTTCATCGAATGCACCGCGATGTCGATGCCACCGGCGATCAACTGTTCCTCGATCTCCTTGGTGAAAAGCCCCTTGCCGCCGATTTCCTTCAACGGCCGGTCCTTGGCGATCAGCGCCGCATCGTCGCCCGAGGTCCGGATCACCACGATCTCGAACGCATCCGTGGGCAGGTCAAAGGCCTGCCCCAGCCTGCGCCGCGTTTCATGCGCCTGCGCAAGGGCGAGGGGCGATCCGCGCGTGCCGATCTTGAGGGGCGCATCCGGTGTGGGTAAATCCGCTTTCATATACCCCTGTTAGTCCGGGTCGGACGCGCTTTCAACCTTCCTCTCCGGCGCATCTTGCCGCGCCTCCGGCTGCCGCGTTCCACGGGCAGGTTCCGCCCGTCCGGGTGCCGGACCCGCCGGATAATCCGGCGCCCAGCGCCCGAGGCCAAGCCGCAGCATCGTGATTTCATCGTAATAGGCCATTCGCACACTCCCGCCTTGCCCGGCGAACGTCGCAAATCCCTCCTGACAGGATGCTGTCAGTAGCGCATGCTATCCTGTCAGCAGCATCCGCATCGCAACGAGACCCCCATGCCCCGATCCAACCGCCTGTTCGAACTCATCCAGATCCTGCGCGCCGCGCCCGGATCGCGCACCGCCCATGACCTCGCCGAAGAGCTCGAGGTGAGCACGCGCACGATCTACCGCGACATCGCCGCACTCCAGGCGATGCGCGTGCCCGTCGAAGGGGCTGCCGGTCTCGGCTACCTGCTGCGCCGGGGCTATGACCTGCCGCCGCTCAATTTCGACCAGGAGGAAACCGAGGCGCTGCGCGTCGGCCTCGCCATGCTCGCCCGCACCGGCGACAGCACCCTGCAGCGCGCCGCCAAACGGGTCTGCGACAAGGTCGACGCGTTGCATGGCCCCGCCGATTGGCTCTCCGTCGCGCCCTGGGGGGCACCCGTCGACAACCCCGATCTCGGCTGCGTCTCCATCGCCCGCCTGCGCCAGGCGATCCGCGACGAGGAAACACTGCGCATCACCTACCAGAACGAGACCGGCGAGATGACCGAGCGCCGGGTGCGACCAATCGTCGTGATCTACCATCTCAACTGCACCATGCTGGCGGCCTGGTGCGAGCTGCGCGGCGATTTCCGCCATTTCCGCACCGACCGGATTTACGCCTGCGATCCCGGCGGCACGCATTTTCCCGGCCAGGGCGCGGTGCTGCGCAACCTCTGGCAACAACGCGAAGCGGTGGCGGCGGAAACCCCCACCGCGTCCGGCTGAGACGCCCTAGTGCCTTGACATCCCGCCCCGGGAAAGGGACGAACCCGGGAACACGAAAGGACATATCATGGCCGAGCAGAAGACACTCCTGCGCGCACTTGCGGGCGAGACCCTGCCCACTCCACCGATCTGGATGATGCGGCAGGCGGGGCGCTACCTGCCCGAATACCGCGCCACCCGGGCCGAGGCGGGCGATTTCCTGTCGCTGTGCTACAACCCCGAGCTTGCCGCCGAGGTGACGCTGCAACCGATCCGCCGCTATGGCTTTGACGCGGCGATCCTCTTTGCCGATATCCTGCTGGTGCCACAGGCACTGGGCGCCGACCTCTGGTTCGTCACCGGCGAAGGGCCGCGCCTTTCGACGATCACCACCCAGTACGAGTTCGAAACGCTCAACCCCGCCGATGCGATTCACGACACGCTTTCGCCGATCTATGAAACCATCCGCATCCTCACCCGCGACCTGCCGAGCGAAACCGCCCTCATCGGCTTTGCCGGGGCGCCGTGGACGGTGGCGACCTACATGATCGCCGGGCGCGGCACACCCGACCAGGGCCCGGCCCATGCCCTCAAATCCGAGAACCGCCCGCTCTTCGAGGCGCTGCTCGAACGGCTGACCCACGCAACCATCGAATATCTCTCGATGCAGATCGAGGCGGGGGCCGAATGCGTGAAGCTCTTCGACAGTTGGGCAGGCTCGCTCAAGGGCGAGGATTTCGACCGCTACGCCACCGAACCCGCCCGCCAGATCATCGCGGAGCTGAAATCCCGCCATCCCGGCATTCCCGTCATCGCCTTCCCGCGCGAGGCGGGCGAGAAATACATCGGCTTCCACGCCGCCACCGGCGCCGATTGCGTCGCAATCGACGATAGCGTGACGCCCGAATGGGCGGCAAAGCACGTTCAGAAAGACGGCTGCGTGCAGGGCAACCTCAAATCCTCGCACATGGTCACCGGCGGACAGGCCCTCGTCGATGAAACCCGCCGCATCGTCACGGCGCTTTCGAACGGCCCGCATATCTTCAACCTCGGCCACGGCATCACCCCCGACGCCGACCCCGAGAACGTGCAACTGATGATCGACACCGTGCGCGGCGGTTAAGGCGTTGGAGGGCTAATTCACGTTACTGCACGAGCCGCACAACACTCTCCACCTTTCCCGGGGGCGCCCCGGGTTGCGGGGGCGAAGCCCCGGGGCCGCTTTGCGGACTCTCCTGCCGTTCATGCATTGCGCAGCATTCTCAGTCATGAAAACGCAGACAGCGGATAAGAACTGATCCGTTCGGCAAGATCTCATAACACTGCCCTTCGGCTGATGGGCGGTTGCCTAGTCCACGAAGGCCAGCATCCGCCCACAGATCAACACGGCAAGCCAGATCAAGAGCGAGGGCAGCCCGACGCGCCACAGCGCGACGCCGGGGCGCGCGAAGCTGTTGGTAGAATGAAACCACACTGCGTGGCCGGTGCCGCAGGCGATCAGCGTCAGTTTCAGCAAGAACAGCCGCATTTGCAGGTAATCGGCGGGTCCGGCCAGAAACAGCAGCAGCCCGGTCACTATGGCCAGCGTCAATCCGATGGCGGCAACCGGCACCAGCACCCGCGCCAGATCGGGCACGGGGACGGTTGGCCACAGCCCGATCAGCCGCAAATCGAGGCTGGCGATCGCGCCGATCAGCAGCGCGATCCCCAGCACATGCCCGCCGCTGACGGCGGCATAGATCCAGCGACCGCTCCGCATCATCTGCGCCGGATCGCTGGCAGCAAGCGTTTCGATCAGTGGGTCCACGCGCTAGCTGCGGCCGGGATAGAGTTCGTGCAGATTGCCATCGAACCAGATGCGCTCGGCCTTGAGCCGCCGCTCTTCCACATCCGCCGAGGGCTCGCCTTCGATGACGATTTCCCGGCCCTCGGCGAAATCGTCATCGGTCAGGCCGGCGCGTTCATTGCGCCATGGCTGGCCGACCTCGACCTGCCAGACCTCGCCGTCGGCATCGACCTGCAGCACGCCGTGTGGATTGCCGAGACTGGCCGATTGGATAATGCCGGTAAGACGGATGTTGTCGCCGCTGGTCCAGCGCCAGCCATGATGGGCCAGCACGGGAGTGGTAAATCCCCCGACGAGGATCGCGAAGGTGAGTGTGCGCCGTGTCAGCATGGGCTACTCCTTTCCGTTGTGGTAAGAATAGGCCATGCTGACACGGCGCGGCAAATCACGGTTTGCGGCGCGCGATATTAACCCCGCATCTGCAGAAAAACCTGTGGCGAGGAGGCAAATCGATGCCGGAAGGCCTGTGTCCGGTCGGCTGCGCCTGAAGCATCTGAGTGAACCCGCGAAGGCAGAAATGGCTCCAAACGGTCATCCGACAGTTCCGCTCGGAGAAAATGGCCTCCAGCCCGCTACCCTGCCTTCATCGGGTCTCTTGTGTCAGGTCAAGAAGGCCACGCCCCGGCTTCAGCCCCCCGACGCCTCGAAGAGGATCAGCTCGACCCGCTCGCCGCCGTCGACATAGGCATCATGGCCGGGCGGGATGTCGAAAAAATCACCGCGGGCAATCGGGGTCTCGGCCCCGGTTTCGATCATCCGCACCACCAGCTTGCCCGAGATGCAATAGCCGACATGGCGCATCGGGCACGAGTCGGGCGATCCCAGAAGCGGCTTTTCATCCGCTTCCCAGGTCCAGCCGGGCTCGAATACCGCGTGCATCCCCGTCGTCCCGTCGCGCATCTTGACGATGTCGATCCCGCCGCGCTCCTTCATGTCGAGCGCGTCATCGGGGGTTTCAAAACGCCTGATTTCAATCGTTGGTTCCATGGTTCTGCAAGCCTTTCTGCCGGGCCGTGTCGTCGAAAACGCGACCGGTCCCGCTCAAACGTGAATGATCTCCTCTTTCAGCGACCCCAGGATCTCCCCGACCTCGGCACGGGTGTCGCCGTCGTATCCCAGTTGCGCCATCGTGGTCAGGATGTCGTCGGCCGCGGCCTCGTATTCCCGCGCGCTGATGTCCATGCCGCGATGGGTCTCGGTCATGCTCCGGCCCCGGTACCTGTCGGGCCCGTCGCTGCCCGCCGCGAAGAAATCACAGGTGTGCTGCTTGACCTCCTCGACGTATTCGGGCCGGTCCTCATAGGGCAGGAAACGGTGCTGGATGACCGGATTGCGCATATGCGCGTCGATCGCCCCGTCGACGATCCGCCTGATTCCACCGGCCCCGCCAAGTCGCTCGTAAAGCGTGACGGTGCTGAGTTGTGCGCCCAATGATTGGGTCATGATGGCTCCTTTCCTTGTTGTCGAGATGTGCCCGAAACTGCGCGGACGAGCGGGGTTCAGGCCGTCTCTGCCTGCGCCGTTTTCACGTCGGCGGCTGTCATCGGCTTGCCGCCGATCGCCCATTCACCGGATGCGATTTCGTGAACCCGAACCCAGGTGACACCGCGCAGGGCCTCGCCCTCTATCCGGATCATGGCCTCGGTCACGTCCTCGATCATCCTGCGTTTCTGGCTGTCGTCGAAGACACCTTCGATCAGTTGAATGTCTACAAGTGGCATGGCCTTGCTCCTTTGTTGCGGTCTGGCCTTCTTGCTGTCGGGCGTGACCCGATGCCGTGACAAGGTGCCACGCGGAGAGGGCGCCGGGCCAGTTCACGAACTGAACCCGGGCGATACAATATCTGAACTGGCCGTGAACCCGGTCCGCGTGCCAGTATGGCAGCAACCTGGAAGAGGAGACCATCATGACGAATGCGAGCTACAAACAGTTTTGCCCCGTCGCCATGGCGGCCGAAGTCCTTTGCACAAGGTGGACGGTCGTGCTCCTGCGCGAGTTGATCGCCGGGTCGACCCGGTTCAACGAATTGCGCCGCGGCGTGCCGCGAATGTCCCCCGCCCTGCTGTCCAAGCGCCTGCGCGAGTTGGAGCGCGCCGGGGTCATCGAGCGCGAGCGCCTGTCGCAGGCCCCCGAGATCGACGCCTATCGCCTGACCCGCGCCGGGCGCGACCTCCAGCCGGTGATCGAGGCGATCGGCATCTGGGGCCAGAAATGGGTCGAGACCGAACCGTCGCTCGAAAACCTCGACCCCGAGCTCTTGATGTGGGACATGCGGCGCAACCTCGATACCGACCCGGTGCCCAGCAGGCACACGGTGATCGAGTTCATCTATCCCGAACTGCCCCCGGCACAGCGCACGTGGTGGCTCATCGTGGAGCCGGACCGAACCGTGGACCTGTGCCATGTCGACCCGGGGTTCGATGTCGATCTTTACGTGACCGTCGATCTCAGGACGATGACCGAGATCTGGATGGGCCTCAAGACCGTGACAAGGGCACGCGACGAAGGGGCGCTCTGCGTTGTCGGCCACGCCGATCTCGTCGACAAGATGCAGGCCTGGCTGGGCCTGAGCCCATTCGCGACACAGGAAAAACTGGCCGGGTGATCCTGCCCGCCGACACGCCCTGAAACGAAAAAGGCGCACCCGCTAGGGGCGCGCCAGTTCGACAAGGGAAACCCCCGGATCAGGGATTACTTCACCTCGCCGGTCGGGCGCGGCGTCATTGCCGTTTCCACCGGCAGGATCGGATAGACCACCTGCGGCAGGGTGCCGGTCAGGCTCCCGAGAAAGGCCACGATCTGGTCGGCCTCGGCGTCGTTCAGATCTTCACCAAGCTGGCTCTCGCCCATGATCTGCACCGCGACCTTGAGATCCCACACCAGCCCCGAATGGAAATAGGGCGCGGTCTGGTCGATATTGCGCAGCGGCGAGGCGCGGAACACGTATTCGTCATCCGCCGTCTCGGTCACCGCGAACCGCCCCTTGTCACCCTCGGGCAGGATATCGGCCCCCGGCTTCTCGATCAGGCCAAACGGGTAATAGCCGTTGCCACCAAGGTTCACGCCGTTGTGGCAAGACGCACAGCCCTTGTCGATGAACAGCTCCATCCCCGCGACCTGCTCCGCGTTGAGCGCGTTGTCATCGCCATTGAGCCACGCATCGAACGGCGCCGGCGTGATCAGCGTGGCCTCGTAGGCTTCGATCGCCTTGGCGAAATTGTCGAAACTCACCGGGTCGCCCTCGGCCGGGAAGGACGCCTTGAACCACTCCACGTATTGCGGCATCGAATTCAGTGTCGCGACCACGTTTTCCGGCGTGTTGGCCATCTCGACACCGGCCTGCACCGGGCCTTTGGCCTGTTCGGCAAGGTCGGCGGCCCGACCGTCCCAGAACTGCGCCTCGTTGAACACCGCGTTCAGCACGGTGGGCGAGTTGCGCGGCCCCTTCTGCCAGCCATGGCCGATCGAGGTCGGCATGTTGTCGTCGCCGCCGGTGGCGAGGTTGTGGCACGAATTGCACGAGAACACCCCCGAGGCCGACATGCGCGGATCGAAAAACAGCGCCTTGCCAAGGTCGATCTTCTCGGGCGTGACCGGGTTGTCGGCCAGTGCCGGAATGGTCGATGGCAGCGGCTCGAAAATATCCCTCGCATAATCGCGCAGATCATTCGCGCTGGCCACCCCGGCCAGCGCGAATGTCAGCGCCGTCGTGGAAATCAGATGTCGGGTCTTCATGATATGAGGCCTCCCTCAGCCTACTTCGAATCTCGCGCTTCCCGTCACCCGCGTTCCTAATCCGACACTGGTTGCCGAAACATGATTTAGATCAATTCCAAATACAGAAACTGGAATTTTCCAATTATTATCAAATCCTTAACGCGTGAAGGAGATGAGAGCGTGTCGCATCTCGTTCGAACACACCCGCCCCGGCCCTGAGCCGGGGCCTCTCACCCTTGCCAAAGACCCCGGCCCAAATCCGCGGCAGATCAGCCAGACTCCGTTCCGGTGCGACATGCCATAGGTGACACCCATTGCCTTTCGTCCCGGGCGCAATCGCGACCACCTCCAGCGGATCAGACGACATGGCGCCGGTCCGGCCCTGACGACTCACTTGACAAGCACAACACCTGCCCCAACCTGCAGGCTTGGACTCGCGTGAACAGGGATGCCCCGTGATGATTGATCTTCTGTGGCTTGTCGGCGGCCTTGTCGGGCTGATCGTGGGGGGCGATCTCCTTGTGCGCGGCGCGGTTTCCGTGGCGCAGGCCATGCGCATCTCGCCGATGGTCATCGGCCTCACCCTCGTTGGCTTCGGCACCTCCACGCCCGAGCTTGTCACCTCGCTTCAGGCCGCGTTTTCCGGTTCGCCCGGCATCGCCATCGGCAATGTCGTGGGCAGCAATATCGGAAACATCCTGCTGATCCTCGGCCTTGCCGCGCTGCTGCGGCCGGTCATGGTCGATCCGGCGGCGCTGCGCCGTGACGGCGGCGTGATGCTGGCGGCAACGCTGCTTTGCACCGGCGTCATTCTCTGGGGCACGCTCGGGCGCGCGGCGGGTGCCGTTCTGATCGTCTCGCTGGCGTCATATCTGGTGTTCACGATCCTGCGCGAACGTCGACAACGGACCCCGGCGGCGGCGGTCTATGTGGCCGAGGCCGACCTGTTGCCCACCCCCGCGCCGACCCGTCTCATCTGGCCCGCGCTTGTCGCGCTGGCCGGCCTCGCGATCACCATCCTCGGGGCGCGATTTCTCGTCTCTGGCGCGGTCGGCCTCGCCGAGGCGGCGGGCATATCCGAAACCGTCATCGGCCTCACCATCGTCGCCATCGGCACGTCGACACCCGAGCTTGTCACCACGCTCATCGCCGTGCGCAAAGGGCAGGGCGACGTGGCGTTCGGCAATATCATCGGATCGAACATCTTCAACATCCTCGGCATCCTCGGCCTGACCGCCCTGATCCATCCGCTCGACGTGCCACAACAGGTGATCGGCTTCGACATCTGGGTCATGCTGGCGGCCACCCTCGTGATGCTGCTTTTCGCCACCACCGGACGGCGCATCGACCGGCGCGAAGGCGCGTTTCTCACCGCCGCCTATGCAACCTACCTGGCCACCACGTTATGGATCGGCTGACCTGTCGCAGGCGGCGGCGCGCGCCGCGTTAGCCATTTTTCTCAACGAAATCTTAACCTTCGCCCGGCAGCCGGGTGGCAGCCGGGCAGCAGCCGGATGTCACCCCCCCCCTTTTGGCGACCCTGCAATGGCATTAACCTTTTGGCGCGCGCCTCACCGGCGCAGCGCCGGAAGCCCGATCCCCGTGCTCTCGAATCCGCCATCCACCGCGATGATCTGCCCCGACACGAACGACGCCTTGTCCGAGCACAGGAACACGATCACCTCGCCGATCTCGTCTTCGCTGCCATAGCGGTTGAGCGGGATAGCATCATGATATGCCTCGATAATTTCCTGGCTATGCACCGCCATGGCCAGCTTGGTGCGCACCGGTCCGGGGCAAACGCAATTGGCCCTGATCCCCCATTCGCCCCATTCCGCCGCCTGCTGCCGGGTGAGATGCATCACCCCCGCTTTCGACGTGCCATAGGCCACCCGCAGGGTCGACGCGCGCAGGCCGCTGATCGACGCGATGTTCACAATCGCCCCTGAGGTCTCTTTCAGATGGGGCGCAACCTCTTGGGAACAAAGGAAAATACCGTCCAGATTGGTCTCCATCACGGTGCGCCAGCGCTTGAAATCCGTCTCGTCGATCGGCCCGAAATCGGCCACCCCGGCATTGTTGACCAGCGCGTCGATTCTTCCTTCTTTCTCAATGACTTCCGCCACCATCGCCGCGATCTGATCGGGCTGGCTGACATCGCAAATGATGGGCAAAACGCCCTCCAGCCCCGCCGCCACCTTCTCAAGCTCCGGCGCATCCCGGTCCACCATCACCACCCGCCAGCCATCGCGCAGAAACAGCTTGGTCGTGGCCAGCCCGATCCCTCGCGCGGCCCCGGTCACGATTGCTCTCTTCATCCCGCTGCCCCTTTTCAACCTGTTGAAATCAAACCCATTTCGCCATCGGCGGAAGGCTCATCAACACCGCGTTCGCGTCATGCCCGGTTTCCAGTCCGAACCTCGTTCCGCGGTCGTATACAAGGTTATATTCCGCATAAAGTCCACGATGGATCAGCTGTTTGTCCTTGTCCTCATCCGTCCATGGCATGCCCCGCCGCCGCTCCGTCACCGGCAGGAAAGCAGGCAGAAAGGCCCGCCCCACATCCTGGATAAAGGCAAAATCCGCCTCCCAGTCGCCGGTGTTGTGATCGTCGAGGAATATTCCCCCGACCCCCCGCGCCCGATGCCGGTGCGGGATATGGAAATACTCGTCCGCCCAGGCCTTGAAACGTGGGTAGAACCCGGGGTCATGGCGGTCGCAATGCGTCTTCTGAACCGCGTGGAAATGCTCCGTATCCTCTTGATATTCAATACAAGGATTGAGATCCGACCCACCCCCGAACCACCAGCCATGCGGCGTCCAGAACATCCGCGTGTTCATGTGAACCGCGGGCGCGTGCGGGTTCTGCATATGCGCCACGAGGCTGATACCGCTCGCCCAGAATCGCGGGTCGTCCTTCATGCCCGCCAAGCCCTTGCGCGCCGCCATCGCCGCCTGCGCCCGCTCGCCCAGGGTGCCATAAACGGTCGAGACATTGACGCCGACCTTCTCGAACACGCGCCCGCCACGCAGCACGCTCATCAGGCCCCCGCCCGCATCCGACCCGTCATCGCTTGCCCGCCGGGTTTCGTTGACCTCGAAGCGACCGGCGGGCATATCGGCCAGCGGACCATCGGCCTGAATATCCTCAAGCCCTTCGAATGCCGCGACAATTTCGTCACGCAACTGCCGGAACCATGCGCTGGCCCGGGCCTTTTCGTCGCTCATATCCGCTGTCACCTGAGCTGCCTTTCCGATCACGCCACGTTTCAATGCGCGGGCGCCGACACCGCATCAAGAAGCGAGCGCCCGCCATCCACGGTCAGGATCTGACCGGTCATGAAGCCCGCCCCGTCGCTGGCCAGAAACTGCACCGCTTCGGCCAGTTCCGTCGGGCTCGCGATCCGGCCCAGCGGTGTGCCATGCTCGATCACGCTGCGAAATTTCGGGTTTTCCCGCAGATGCTCCTTGAGGCTCGCGCTCATCACAGACCCCATCGCCACCGCATTGACCCGCACCCCGTTGCCCGCCAGCGCCACCGCCAGCGACCGGGTCATCTGTTCCAGCGCGGCGTTCGACACCGAAAGCGCCATCAATTCGGGGTGAGCACGGCACGCCAGGATGGTCGAAAGATTGATGATCGAACCCGAAGCCCGCCCTTCACTGCCCTTGGCCTGCTTGATCATGCGTTTCGCCACCACCTGGCTCAGCCTGAGTGACGTCATCAGGTTCTGCTGAAGCAGGATTTCCATCGCGTCGTCATCCGGGTCGAGCGGCTCCGAGCGCATCACCTGCCGTGACGCATTGACCAGAACGTCGATCCGGTCGAACGCGTCGATCGTCGCCGAGAGCAGGTTCGCAATCGTCAGTTTCTCGCGCAAATCACCGGCGAAATACCTGACATTGCTGCCTTCCTTGACTTCGCCCACCTCGCGGGCAAGCCCCTCTTCATCCATATCGGCGAACATGACGTTCGCCCCCTTGTCAGCGAAATGGCGGGCAATCGCCAGGCCCACGCCATTTGCGGCTCCGGTCACGATTGCGGTCTTGCCGGAAATCGAAAGCGACATGGCCGCTCCTTCTCTTGATTCGTCATTGAACGTTACGGGATATCAGCCCCGCGTGCGAGATCGCCCCGAGGCGCAGAAAATCTTGAATCTTGTGTCGCCGCCAATCTCCGCAACCTCGCGGAAATGGGTTCGCAGCACCTTTTCATAGGGCAGGTGCCGGTTTGCCACCATCCACAGCCGCCCCCCCGGGGCCAGCATGCGCGCCGCCTGACCGATGAATCGCGCACCCAGTTCGGGCTCGCCTTTGCGCCCTTCATGAAAGGGCGGGTTCATCACCACCGCATCGGCCGGTGTTTCGGGCATCCATCGCGTCGCATCGGCCCAGTGGAATCGCACCCGCGCGTCGGGCAAATTCTCCCGCGCACAATCGAGCGCAACCCGATCCGCCTCGACAAGATCGACCTGCTTGACGCCCGCCCGATCAAGGATCGTAGCCGTGAGATACCCCCAGCCGCCCCCCAGATCGACCACATGCGCCCCCGGTTTCTCGGGCAGGGCCGCCGCAAGCATCCGCGAGGCCGGGTCGATTCCATCGGCCGAAAACACCCCGGCACGGGTTGCAAAACCGCCCTCGATGGCACGCGGCTCGCCCGCTTCTGCCCAATCCGCGAAATCATCTGCATCGCGACGGGCCAGAAAGGTCTTGCCATGCGCCTTGGAAAACGCCGCGCCACACTGGCACCGCTGGCGCATTTCGCGAAACAGGCTGTCTATGCCATCGGTCTTCTGCCCGTCCACGATCACCGCATCCGCACGGGCCATAGCCGCCGCCACAAGCGCCCGCGCCTCTGCCTTCGCACGTGGCACGATCACGATGGCCAGCGCCGCCTTCTCGGGCGGGTCAAGCGCCACATGAACTCCCGCGGCTTCAAATGACTCGAAATCCTGTTTCATCCGCGCAACGACCCGGAGCCTGTCCCCGGGAAGACCCGTCAAATCCAGCCCCGAAACCGCGCCCGTCACGACGATCTCACCGATGTCGGGCAAAACTCCCGGGTGGTCATCCAGGAACAGGGAAAGTCGCGCAACGCTCATGCAAACCGGGACCGTGCGGCCCTCATTCCTTTTCCATGGTGCATTGCAGCGGATGTTGATGGCGGCGGGCGAAATCCATGACCTGCGCGACCTTGGTCTCGGCGATCTCGTGCGAGAAGACACCGACCACGGCAACCCCTTTCTTGTGAACCGTCAACATCACCTCGAACGCCTGCGCGTGGTTCATCCCGAAAAATCGTTCAAGCACATGCACGACGAATTCCATCGGCGTGTAGTCATCGTTCAGAAGAAGCACCTTGTAGAGTGGCGGACGCTTGGTCTTGGAACGCGTCTCGACCACGACCGACGCATCGTCATCGCCTTCGTGTTCATCCGACATGGTCACATTCCAGGCTGTCATCGACCTACCGTTTCGCGTTTCGGATTTTCTTTCCCGGTCGACCTATATAACCTCTGTGCAGCCCGAGAAAAGAGGGAGGCCGAAAAGGATCGGCAGAATGGCACGGAATCTCACGACAATTGGCTTCGATGCAGATGACACGCTCTGGCATAACGAGCGTTTCTTCCAGATGACGCAGGACCGATTCGCAGACCTGTTGCGCGATTTTGCCGAGCCGGACCATCTCGCCGAGCGCCTTCTTCAGGCCGAGCGCCGCAATCTGGGGCATTACGGTTTCGGCATCAAGGGCTTCACGCTGTCGATGATCGAAACCGCGCTCGAAGTCACCGAGAACCGCGTGCCGGGGGCGGTGATCCACGAGATCATCCTCGCCGGGCAGGAAATGCTGCGCCACCCGATCGAGCTTTTGCCCCATGCCCGCGAGACGATCGAGACCCTGACCCCCGACTTTCACCTTGTCCTGATTACAAAGGGCGATCTGCTCGACCAGGAACGCAAGCTTGCGCAATCCGGTCTGGGCGACTTGTTCGACGCGGTCGAGATCGTATCGGACAAGACCCCGCAAACCTATCATGATGCGTTCACGCGCCATGGCGACGGCCCCGCCCGGTCGATGATGGTGGGAAATTCGCTGAAATCCGATGTCGTTCCTGCAATCGAAGCGGGAGGATGGGGGGTTCACGTCCCTTTTCGATTGGAATGGGCATTGGAACAGGCCGAACCGCCCACCCACGCATCACGCTTCGCGGAACTCCTCGATCTTGGAGAGCTTCCCTCGCTTGTCGAGGCCATAGGCTAGCTCCTCGCCCCCGGCATCTGCTCGGGGATGGTGGACTCCGGTCAAGCGCATCCCCGGATGACCGCCTTTTCGCATGCGGCGACGGGGGATGGCACATGTCAGCGGTCAGGTGACACCCCGTAGCGGGCAAGAAAGGTGTCGACCGCGCCGGTGATGACCTTCTTGATCTCGTCGTCGGAAAACTCGGTCTGCACGCCAAGAACGGCCCGCAACCAGAGCCGCGAGCGCGCGAGATCGGCAAACTGCTCGGCGGCGAGCGACACGTCGCATATCCGCAGCTCGCCCCGCGCGATCGCCTCCTCGAACCCTTGTTCAAGCTGCTTGCGGCCCATTTCCGGCCCGTTTTCGTAATAGGCGCGCGCAAGTTCGGGGAACCTGTCACGCTCGGCCACGCAGATGCGGAATATGCGCTGTGAAAAATCCGACAGGAGCAGGCGGGAAATCTGTGTCGCGACAGCGATGAGAACATCGCGGATCGGGGCGTCGATACTGATGTTCTGACGTGCGGTTTCGGCCATCCGGTCACATTCGGACCGGGCAATCTCGGTGAAAAGCAGGGCCTTGTCAGGGAAATAGCTATAAAGCGTGGCCTTGGACACCCCCGCCACGCGCGCGATGTCGTCAACGCTGGCGCGTTCGAATCCATCGGCCATGAAGACTTTGCGGGCGCCCTCCAGAACCTGGTCGAACTTGCGACCTGTCCGCTTGATTTCGGCCCGCGCCCCCATTTGCACTCCCCCATCTGCCTTGCCCATACTAAACCGGGCAGTTCAGTTGCAGCAAGGTCATTATGTCCGCTTGTATCGGCCTTGGCCGGAGCATAGGTTTTCATGATTGCAACGTATGGGACTACAATATGCGCTTCTTCACCCATCGTCGGCATTTCTCGGACCTGAGCGAGCAGGAAATCCTCGCCCTGGCGATTTCGTCGGAAGAGGACGATGCCAGGATCTATCGCAGCTACGCATCGCGTCTTGCCGCGGATTATCCCGACACTGCCAAGATATTCGAAGGTATGGCCGCCGAGGAAGACGGGCATCGGCAACGCCTGATCGAGCTGTTCACGCGCCGCTTCGGGGATGTGATTCCCCTGATCCGGCGCGAACATGTCGCGGGATATTATGCGCGGCGCCCGGTCTGGCTCATCGAGAACCTCGGATTGGAGCGGATCAGGGACGAAGCCAGCGCCATGGAACGCGACGCCGAACGCTTTTACCTTGCCGCGGCCAAGCGGGTCGAGGATGCGGCTACGCGCAAGTTGCTCGGCGATCTGGCGGCGGCCGAGGCCGGACACCAGCACACCGCCGAAAAGCTCGAACAAGAGCATCTCGACGACGAGACGCGCGACAAGGAAAGCCGCAGCGCCTATCGGCAGTTCGTCCTGACATGGGTGCAACCCGGGCTGGCGGGTCTGATGGACGGCTCGGTTTCGACGCTGGCGCCGATCTTTGCCACCGCGTTCGCCACGCAGGACACCCACACGACCCTTCTCGTCGGCCTTGCCGCATCGGTCGGGGCGGGGATTTCAATGGGCTTTACCGAGGCCGCCAGCGACGATGGCGAAATCTCGGGGCGCGGCAGCCCGGTCAAACGCGGTTTCGCCAGCGGCATCATGACGACGGTTGGCGGGCTCGGGCATGCCTTGCCCTATCTGATACCGGATTTCTGGACCGCAACCATTATCGCGATGATCGTCGTGTTCGTCGAACTTTGGGCGATTGCGTGGATACAGAACAAGTACATGGAAACACCGTTCTTCCGCGCGGCGTTCCAGGTGGTTCTGGGCGGTGCACTGGTTTTCGCGGCGGGTGTCCTGATCGGCAGCGGATAACGGTTCGGGCGCGTGCCTCAGTATGCGACGCGACGGGTGCGTTTCGTTCCCAGTCTCGTGGCCAACACCTCGTGTTGCGGCTTCCATTCGTATTGACGGTCCTCGACCGTGCGCATCCACGTCAACCGGCCATATCCCTTGCGCCACGGATCAAGCACGATCCCGTCATACATGCCCGCCCCCTTGGCCGCGACGATCGCCGTGGAATGGTCGATCCGCAACACCCTGTCGGAATTCGCAATGGCCCGGTGAATGACGAGCGTCTCGAAACCCTCCTGCTTGAGCCGCCGTTCCATGTCTTCCGCCCAATGCCAGCACAGCCCGCGCGGACGCAACCCCATGTTGACCTTGGTGTTATGGACCAGGGGCGGATCGGTGACCTCGTATTCGCGGGCCAGTTGAAGCGGATAGAGATAGGCGATCTGCGCGGCCCGTTCGGCCTCGGCGGGATCGACCTGCGCGTCGAGGGCACGGATCGCGCGGGCCAGATCGGCGATTTCGGTCTGCTCCGGCGGCCCAGGTTCGGCACAGGCCGCAAGCAGGACGCACCCCATGATCAGAAGGAGCCGAAAGAAACCCATATCCGCCGCCGTCTCTCGCTTGACTTGATTGCAGGGTTGCTAGCGCCTCGAAACTTGCCTGTCGAGAGGGCTTTGCAAGATTGATACCGTCACCACCGGCGGATAGCCTGCCAAGACGGTCTTACCAACGCCCCGTCCATCACCGGTCACCTGCAACATGGGTATGACAGGCAAGGCAGGCGAAAACCTGTGAAATCATTGGTCGGAGTGAGAGGATTCGAACCTCCGGCCCCTGCCTCCCGAAGACAGTGCTCTACCAGGCTGAGCTACACTCCGTCCGTGCCGATGCCGATTACAGAATGCCACCCGCTTTGGCAAGGGGATCTAAAGACCCGCGCGGCCTTTTCTATCCTTGCCCGTCATGGGCCATGCGGCTGTCAGACGGGGCCTCGTCGCGTTCACTCATGCCATAGTCGCGCAGCACGTCCGCCACCCGCAGGCGATAGTCGGCCAGAATCCCGGCGCGCCCCGCGCTCTGCGCCTCGCGGTGACGCGGGCGATTGCGCCACGCGGCAAGGCATTCCTCGTCGCGCCAGAACGATACCGACAAGAGCTTGCCCGGCTCGCTCAGGCTCTCGAACCGCTCGATCGAGATGAACCCCTCCTGGCGCTCCAGTTCCTCACGCAGCGCCGCCGCCATGTCGAGGTAATCCCCCTCGCGCCCCTCGGCGGGCCAGAGCTCGAAAATCACCGCAAGCATCGTTGCACCTCCCTTTTCAGCGCCGCACCCCACGTGCCGCCAGTCAGATGTCCTTCACCAATCGCAACGCGTCGTAAACCGCCGCGTGGATGTTGCGCGCGCTGACCGCATCACCGATCCGGTAGAGGCGGAACCGCCCCTCCGGGTTGGGCTCTACCGCCTGCGCCCGCCCCGCGACCAACGCCTCGTAATCAACGGCGCCACGGTTGCGGCTCATGGGCTTCAGGTCATGGTAAAGCGCATCCATCGGCAAGGTGCCGTAATTCACCACCACCTGATCGAACAGCCGCTCCTCGGTGAAATCGCTGTAATCCGTGCCGATCCGCGCGCGCAGGCGGTTGCCGTCGCGCGTGATCCCCAAGAGCCGCTTTGCCACGGTCAGAACCGCGCCCCTGGGCTGCAGCGCCGCGAGATAGGGCGACAGGTTCATGCCCATGATCTCGGGCGCGAAGGTCCGGTCGGGCGTCATCACCTCGACCTCGGCCCCCGCCTCGGCGGCCATTTCGGCCGCCATCAGGCCCGGCGCATCACCGCTTTCATCGAACACCAGAACCTGCCCCGCCGGTTTCACATCGCCGGAAATCACGTCCCACGCGGTCACGGCCAGGCCCTGCTCCTCGCGCTGTTCCAACAGAACCGTGTTGGGCAGGCCCCCCGTGGCCACCACCACGACATCGGGGTCAAGCGCCGTCACGTCCCCGGCCTCGGCCCACGTGTTGAACCGGAACGCCACATCGCGCGCCGCACATTGCGCGATGCGCCAGTCGATGATGCCGATCATCTCGCGCCGTCGGGCGTGTCGGGCCAAGAGACGCACCTGCCCGCCCGGGTCCGGCTGGGCCTCGATGACGGTCACGTCATGGCCGCGTTCCGCCGCCACCCGCGCGGCTTCCAATCCGCCCGGCCCCGCCCCCACAACCACGACACGGCGGCGCGCCTCCGCGGGTGCGATCACCTGCGGCATCGACAATTCGCGCCCCGTCACTGCGTTGTGGATACAGAGCGCCTCACCCCCTTCATAGATCCGGTCAAGGCAATAGGTTGCGCCCACGCAGGGGCGGATGTCATCCTCGCGCCCCTCGGTAATCTTCTGCACGATCAGCGGGTCGGCCATATGCGCCCGCGTCATCCCCACCATGTCCAAAAGCCCCGCCTGCACCGCATGGCGCGCGGTGGCCACGTCGGGGATGCGCGCGGCGTGGAACGTGGGCATCCCGATCTCGGCCCGCACCCGCCCCGCGAAATCGAGATGCGGCGCGCTCTTCATGCCCTGCACCGGGATCACCTTGGTCAGTGCCGGGTCGGTATGAACCCGCCCCCGGATCACGTTGAGAAAATCGACCATCCCGCTATCGCGAAAGGCCCGCGCGATCTCCAGCCCCTCTTCCGGCGTGGTGCCCCCCGGCGCATCCTCGTCCGCCGTGTAGCGCAGCCCGATCAGGAACTCCGGCCCAACCCGCTTGCGGATCGCCTCGACCACCTCCATCGAGAACCGGATGCGGCTTTCGATACCGCCCAGCCCGTATTCCCCTTCCAGCCGGTTGGTCAGCGGCGACCAGAACTGTTCGAGCAGATGGCCATAGGCTTCAAGCTCGATCCCGTCCATGCCGCCGGCCTGCATCCGCTCGGCGGCATCGGCGAAATCGCCGATCACCCGGGCGATGTCCCACTCCTCCATCACCTTGGGAAAGGCGCGATGCGCCGGTTCCTTGTGCGGCCCCGGCGCCAGCGAGGGCAGCCAGTCCCCCTTGTTCCAGCCGGTCCTGCGACCCAGGTGCGTGAGCTGGATCATCACCGCGCAGCCGTGTTCATGCAGCGCGTCGGTCAACTCGCGCAGCCACGGCACAACCTCGTCCTTCCACGCCAGGATGTTGTTGAACGCGGGCGGGCTGTCGCGGCTCACGCTAGCCGACCCGGCCGTCATCGCAAGCGCAAGTCCCGCCTTGGCGCGCGCTTCGTGGTAGGCCCGGTACCGCGCCTTGGGCATGCCGTCCTCGGCATAGGCCGGCTCATGCGCCGTGGTCATGATCCGGTTCTTCAGCGTGAGATGGCCCAATTGATAGGGTTGCAGCAAGGGATCGTTGGACATGCGCTTCCTCCCTCATCCGATCGCGCCGCGCCTCGGGCGGGGATCAGGCCCCCTGCCCTCTTTCTTGGCACAAATACTCATGCCCGGCCTCGATCATGCATCGCGCCGGAAGGCCGGGCAAACCCGCCGGCGCACGCCCCGTTAACCTTTTTCGGCCCTCAATGACGCCCTTGCGCGCAGCATACGTATAACAGCCGGACAACAGCCGGGAATCACCCCCCGATTTTTCGCCCAATCCTCGCGTTAACCTTTCTGCCCGGACTGCACGATCTGGCACAGCAACTCGAACATGATCGACGCGCCAAGGAAGGCGGTTCCACCCGATGCATCAAAGGGTGGTGAGACCTCGACCATGTCCGCCCCCACGATGTCGAGCCCCGCAAGACCGCGCACCACCTGCAAGGCCTGGTAGGAATTCGGCCCGCCCACTTCGGGCGTCCCGGTGCCGGGCGCAAAGGTCGGATCGACAAAGTCGATATCATAGGTCACATAGGTGCGACCGCTCCCGGCAATCTCGCGCACTTCCCCCATTACATCGTTGATATCACGGGCGAAAAACTCGTCTATCGTGATGATGCGAATTCCGTTCGCGCGGGCGAAATCCATGTCCTCGCTGTCATACATCGTGCCGCGAATGCCGACCTGAACCATGCGCTTGGGGTCGAGCAACTCCTCCTCGACGGCGCGGCGGAACGGGGTGCCATGGGTATACATCGTGCCCCCGAAATACGAATGGTAAAGGTCGGTATGGCTGTCGAACTGCACCAGCCCCACCGGCCCGCTCTTGGCCACCGCGCGCAGCACCGGCAGGCTGGTCAGGTGGTCGCCCCCCGCGGTCAGCGGCACGATCCCGGCGTCAAGGATCTGGTCATAAAACGCTGTTATCCTCTCCATCGACTCGGAAATATCCGCCGGATTGGGCCCCACATCCCCCAGATCGGCACATTTGACCGCCTCGAAGGGCCGAAGACCGGACAGCGGATGCTGCGCCCGGATCATCGTCGATGCATCGCGCAACTGTCGCGGCCCGTGGCGTGGTCCGGGTCGATTCGTCGTGCCACTGTCCCACGGCACCCCGACAAGGCCGATATCGACCTCCCCGAACCGCGCATGTCCGGGCGGCACATGCGGCAGCCGCATGAAGGTCGGAATGCCCGCAAATCGCGGTAGGTCGAAACCGCTCACCGGATGAAAAAACGCATCGCTCATTCAAGAATCTCCAATCTTTTCCGCAATATAACGGACCCGTCGCCCTGTGCTTCGATGCGGGCGATCGCCTCGTGCAACCCCTCGAATGCCACCGCCATGTGAAAGACATTGGCATGCAGAAGGGTCGCCTCGTCCACCACCCAGGCGACATGCCCTTTCCAGAACAGCAGGTCATTGCGCGCCAACGCCTCGCCCGGCCCGATCGCCCGGCCCAGCGCCTCGGCCTGCATGCCACTATCCCCCGGGCAGTCGATACCACAGGCCAGACACGCCGCCTGCACCAGCCCGGAACAGTCGATCCCGAACCCCGAATTGCCGCCCCACAGATAGGGCGTTCCCAGAAACCGCGCGGCCACCGCCACCGGATCACGCTCGGGCGGATCGAGCGGCGCAGCATGCACCTTTGGCACAAACCCTTGTGGGGCCTCGAAAAAACGCCCTACCTCGCGCAGCACGGTGAAGCGGCTGCCATGGCTCAGCGCCACTGTCTCGCGCACTTTGAAGTCGGCTTCGGGATAAATATGCGTGCTGCGCGCCGTGACCCGATGCGTCACCTCCTCGGGCTCCTCGAGCATGCTGCTCCACACGTATCCGACATACCCACCCGCCAGCACCCGCACCTGGCACCAGCCGTCACCGTCCCCCAAAACCTCGACATCCTGGCCCATCACTACCTGTCGCGCGCGCTCACCCTCCGGCGCATCGAGCAAATCGGCAACCGGAACTGCAACCTGCCGCCGATCCATCACAGCCCCAACACCCCGGGCAGCGCCTCAAGCACCGCACGCGCGCCCATTCCAACCCCGCCCTTTGGTCGCCCGGGGGCTGCGGTCGGGTTCCAGCCATAGATATCGAAATGCGTGTAACGTGTTGCTTCGCCTGCAAATCTGCGCAGGAAAAGCGCCGCGGTGATCGACCCTGCGAAACCGCCTGATGGCGCATTGTCGAGGTCCGCAATCCCCGGTTCGATCATCTTTTCATATGGCGTCCAGAACGGCATGCGCCAGACCGGATCGGCCACCTTGCGCGCCGCCGCATCCAGAGCCGCGGCCATGGCATCATCATCACTGTAATATGGCGCCAAATCCGGCCCCACCGCCACCCGGGCCGCCCCGGTCAGCGTCGCCATCGACAGCATCAGGTCCGGGGTTTCTTCGCTCGCGAAAGCCAGCGCATCGGCCAAGACAAGCCGCCCCTCGGCGTCGGTATTGTTGATCTCGACCGTCAGGCCCTTGCGACTGGTCAGGATGTCGCCGGGGCGGAAACTATTGCTGCTCACCGCGTTCTCGACCGCCGGGATCAGGACGCGTAACTGCACCCGCAGGCCCAGCGCCATGATCATCTGCGCCAGCCCCATCACCGTGGCCGCCCCGCCCATGTCCTTTTTCATCAACCCCATGGACGCACCGGGTTTGAGGTTGAGGCCCCCGGTATCGAAACACACGCCCTTGCCCACGAGGGTCAGCTTTGGCCCAAGGTCGCCCCAGCGCATGTCGATCAGGCGCGGCGCTTGATCGCTGGCCCGTCCAACCGCATGAATCATCGGAAAATTCTGCTCGATGAGCGCCTCACCACGGATCACGTCGATGCTCGCGCCATGCTTGCCCGCCAGATCAACGCAGGCCGCTTCGAGCGCGACCGGCCCCATGTCGCAGGCAGGCATATTGATCAGGTCGCGGGTCAGGGCTTCTCCCTCGGCGATGGTCTCGATACGCCCGGCATCCACGCCTTCAGGCGCCACCAACCGAGCCTTGATCCCGCTGGCCTTGGCATAACGGTCAAACGCATAGGCCGCCATCAGCCACCCCAGAACCTCGGGTTCGAGCGTACCCGCGTCCAGATCGGTAACAAGCTTATACGTGCCCGCGGGCAGTTTCGCCGCAGCCCCGGCAAGGTGAAATCGTCCCCGATTTCGCGCAGACGCATCACCGTAACCGACAGCCGCGGCGGCGATACTTCCATCCTCGGCCGGAATGATCGCGGCCTGCCCCAATTCCGCTTTGAACCCCGAGGTTTGCACCCATGTCGCTACGCGCGGGAGTTGCCCCGCCAGCCAGTCTTTCAGTGCACCCGTCTCGACCACGTGCAAGGGAATGGCATCACCGCGATCGGTTGCAAAAGTCATGGGCATGAAGATACTCGTCGATTGGGGTTTTGAAGGCCAGCCTAGCCCCTTCCCGTCTGCCTGCAAGCCCTGTGCGCGTTCAGATCGAAAGATCCTGCAAATCCCAGACCTCGGTCAACGACCGCTCACCGATTCGGACCAGCCGCGACAACACCGCAGCCAGTGCCGCCTCATCCCCATGGTCAATGCAAACGGTCACATCAATCGCAACCTTGGCCAGAAGCTGCATGCCAACCTGCTCGGCGATGGCAACGATCAGCCGCGCGCTCTTGCGCATTTCCTGACGCTGGTGCCTGCGATAGAGTTTTTCGGTATGTGCAAGGCGCAGCGCAAGCTCCTCCATCGCACGACAGACCACGTCCTCTGCAGCGGCATCACCAAGCTGGCGATAAAGATCGACAAGCTTCTCGGAATCCAGCTCGATCGTCTCCCTTTGCGTCAAAACCGCAACCATTTCCAACATTTCACCCTCGTTCTTTCACGCCCCCACGGCGTTCGGGCAATATGCTGGTCTGCCGTTCCCAAAAGGTTTACCCCGTCACTCGATTTCACTCGAATTCTTGAAGAATACCGACTAATAGAACCCTGAAGAAAACCCCTGCCATCAACTCTGCATGGACGCCCCAATGCTCAATGCCAAACCTTTGCCGTCTTATCTTGCCAAGCGTTACCACGGCTGGAAAGCGACCACGTACAAGGAGAACGAGGCTTGGTATCACCGCCTGTCAGATGAAGGCCAGCACCCCCGGGCCATGATCATTTCATGTTGCGACTCGCGGGTGCATGTGACGTCGATTTTCGGTGCAGACCAGGGCGAGTTCTTCATCCATCGCAATATCGCCAACCTCGTGCCTCCCCATAAACCCGACGGGCAGCAGCATGGCACCTCGGCCGCGATCGAGTTTGCCGTAACCGCCCTCAAGGTCGCGCATGTCATCGTCATCGGCCATTCCAGCTGTGGTGGCGCAAAGGGATGCCTCGACATGTGTGCAGGCGATGCGCCGGAGCTGGAGGAAAAGACAAGCTTCCTTGGCCGGTGGCTGGACATCCTGCGCCCGGGCTATGAACGGATCAAGGATCTTCCGACACCTGAACGCGGGCGTGCCATTGAAAAGCAGGCCGTTCTGGTTTCACTGGAAAACCTGATGACCTTTCCCTTCGTGGAAAGCGAGGTCAAGTCCGGGCGTTTGTCGCTTCACGGATTGTGGCACGACATCGGCGAAGGGCTGGTCGAGAACTACTTGCCGGATGTCGGTGAATTCAGGGCTGTTTGAGCCCAGCCATCCCTAGCATTTCTGCCGGGTCCGTTACGTTTGGGACCCGGCATTGTCGTTCTGATTCACCGCAAATCCGGCAACTCATAGTCGTCCAGGTTCTTGCGCAGTGTCAATTTCGACACCTTGCCGGTCGCGGTCAGCGGCAACTCGTCAACCCAGATCACATCATCAGGCAATTGCCACTTGGCGAAATGCTCTGACATGTGGATATGTAGCTCTTCGAGCCCCGGTTTGTCCTCACCCGCAGCCACAGCCACGAGAACCGGGCGCTCGTCCCATTTCGGGTGCGGCACGGCAATCACGGCCGCATTGGCAATACCGGGATGCGACATGGCCGCATTTTCCAGGTCGATCGAGGAAATCCACTCGCCGCCGGATTTCACCAGATCCTTGGCGCGGTCCTGAATGCACAGGAATCCGTCCGGTGTGATCGTGGCAATGTCCCCGGTTCCGAACCAGCCGTCGGCGTCAATGGCACCCTTGGTGGCGTCCTCATTCTTGAAATAGCCCGATATGATGGCGTTGCCGCGCACATAAAGCTCACCAGCGGATGTGCCATCGTTCGGCAGGCGATTGCCGTCCTCGTCCACGATCTTGAGTTCGACACCGAACACACGGCGGCCCTGCAACGCCTTCTTGTCGATCATCTTGTCAAACGGAAGATCATTCACCCATTTCGGCATGGTGCCATGGGTTCCGATGGGCGACATCTCGGTCATGCCCCAGGCGTGAATCACCGAAACGTCCATCTTCTCGAAGTTCTCGATCATCGAGCGCGGTGCCGCCGAACCGCCGACAACCACGTGACCAAAGCCCTCGGGCTTGCGACCCTGGTTCTTGATCTCACCCATCAGGCCCATCCAGACGGTCGGAACACCCCAGGCCGAATCGACCCGTTCGCTGTCCATCAACTTGAACAATGATGGCCCGTCGAGCGCCCCGCCAGGCATCACCAGCGAATGCCCCATTAATGGCGCGAAATAGGGCAGTCCCCACGCATTGACGTGGAATAGTGGAACCACCGGCAGGATTCTGGCCTCTTGCGGAAGACAGACACCCAAGGCCATCGCGACGTAAAGCGCATGAAGCACGGTCGAACGGTTGGAATAAAGCGCGCCCTTGGGATTGCCAGTCGTCCCGGAGGTATAGCACAGCCCCGCCGCAGTGTTCTCGTCAAGTTCAGGCCATTCAATGGTATCCGGCTGCTCGGCCAGAATCTCCTCGTAACACAGCGCATTCAGGCTGTTCTCGGGCATATGCTCCCTATCGGTCATGATGACATAGGTCATGTCCGCAGGCAGATGCGCTTTCACCGCTTCGAGGATCGGAACGAAGGTCGTGTCGACGAACAACATCCTGTCTTCGGCATGATTCACGATATAGATCAGTTGTTCCGCCGATAGGCGCGGGTTGATCGTGTGACAGATCGCGCCCATTCCTGAAATGGCGTAGTAAAGCTCGAAATGGCGATAACCGTTCCAGGCAAGCGTCGCCACGCGATCGCCGATCTCTATGCCCCGCGCACCCAGCGCATTGGCCAGTTGCGCCACGCGGCCTGCCGTTTCGGCATAGGTCTGGCGGTGGATATCGCCCTCGGTTCGGGCGGAAACGATCTCGCCATTGGGGTGCATTTCGGCGGCGTAGGTCAGTATGTCACTGATCAGCAGCGGACGCTGCATCATCATGCCAAGCATGGGGTTCTCTCTCCCTGTTTACGTGTTTTCAAGAAACTAGGGCCAACAAGGCGGATTCGAAAGCAAATTCAGGGCACCCTCAGAAATTGCGGAAAATGACGTTCCGGCATTTGAAGGACGCAGGGCTTGTCGCATGGACCCAAGGCTGCCTAGGCTCTGGGCAGGCGAAGCAGGGCGCAGCACGCGCAACAGGGGAGGCAGGCCATATGAAGGCGATCATCTGCAAGGCATTCGGACCGTTGGACGACCTCGAATACGGCGATCTGCCCGAACCAGAACCGGGCAAGGGCCAGATCCTGATCGCGGTCGAGGCCGCGGGGGTCAATTACCCCGATGGCCTTCTGGTGCAGGGGCTCTACCAGATGAAACCCGAAACCCCGTTCACGCCGGGGATGGAAGTGGCCGGAACGGTCGAAGCCGTGGGCGAAGGCGTGACCGGGTTCAAGATCGGTGATCGCGTGGCAGGCAAGGGCGGGCTGGGATGCTACGCCGAGAAGGTGGCGATGCCGGCGAGCCAGTGTTTCGTGATGCCAGACGGCATGGATAGCGCCGATGCCTGCGCCCTCATGGTGGCCTATGGCACCTCGCATCACGCCCTCAAGCAACGCGCAAATTTGCAGCAAAATGAAACACTTGTGGTCTTTGGCGCATCCGGCGCGACCGGCATCGCGGCGGTCCAGATCGGCAAGGTCGTGGGGGCGCGGGTGATTGGGGTGGCGTCGAGCGAGGAAAAGCGCAGGCTGGCGAAGGAGGCGGGCGCGGACGAGGTCATCGGGTATGACAATCTCAAGGACGATGTTAAGCAATTGACCGGCGGCAAGGGCGCGGACGTCTGCTATGACGTGGTCGGCGGAGATGCCTTTCACGCGGCCAGCCGGTTCATGGGCCGCAACGGCCGTCTGCTGGTGATCGGCTTTGCCGGCGGCGAGATTCCGAAGCTGCCTGTCAATCTCACTTTGGTCAAGGAATACAGCGTTGTAGGCGTCTTCTGGGGCAACTTCACCATGCATGAGCCCGAGGTCTATGCCGACAATATGAAAGAGCTGTTCGGCTGGTATGCCGAGGGCAAGGTGAAGCCCCTGATCGAAGGGCGTTACCCGCTTTCCGATGCCGCCAAGGTGCTTGAACGGGTGCTCGGGCGCGGCGCCACGGGTAAGATTGTTCTGGTGCCGTAAACCAGATCGAAACCAAGATTAACGCCCGCAAATGCCCGAAAACAGGGGGGTGATTCCCGGCTGTTGCCCGGCTGTTATGCGTATGACATGCGAAAGGGTCAGGTTGGACGCCCGAAAAGGTTAACGCGGCGTTCGCCACCGCCGTTTCCGGGCAGAGCAGCGCAACGGAACGTGCCCTTCCGATCGCCGATATGGATGAGCACGGAGCCGAGCATCGACAACAGGTCGGGATCGCCCGGTATTTCGCGACCACGTCACGCGCGCGGTTGGTTTAGCACGCGCGGTTTTGTTCAAACCAGTAATTTTCCTTGTTCCGGTGTTCATATTATTGAGTTCCATAAAAGCGCCCTTTCTGAAATACCGACCGCGTGTAACCCGGAAAGCAGGCGACGGAGGAAAAGATGGCAGAGGCTGCGGAGATCATTTCATCGGATCGGATTCCGGCCGGGCTTTTGCCGGTTGTCTCGGCGCTGTGCGCGGTGTCGCGCGATGTTGCCCGCATCATCGCCAAGGGTCCGCTGGCCGGTGCGTTGGGTGCGGGGGTTGGCGAGAACACGGATGGCGACCAGCAAAAGGCGCTCGACGTCATGGCCGACGAGATGTTCATGGCCTCCCTCGGTGCAACCGATATCCGCTTCTATGCCAGCGAAGAACAGGAGCATGTCGAGGAACTGAACCCGGCGGGGCGTTACGCGCTGGCCATCGATCCGCTGGACGGGTCATCCAATATCGACGTCAATGTCTCGGTCGGCACGATCTTCTCGATCTTCGAGGCGGTGGATGACGCGGAGGCCAGTTTCCTGCGCAAGGCACGCGAACAGATCGCCGGTGGCTATGTGATCTATGGTCCCGCCACCGCGCTTGTGGTGACGTTCGGTGACGGCACGATGATGTTCACGCTCGACCCCGAAAGCGGGCGATTCATCCTGACCGAAGACAGGATGCGTGTTCGGGACACGACGAATGAATTCGCGATCAACGCCTCGAACTATCGCCATTGGTCCAAGCCGGTGCGCGCCTATATCGACGATTGCCTGGCCGGGGTGACCGGCCCCCGCGACAGGAATTACAACATGCGCTGGGTTGCCAGTCTCGTGGCCGAGGCCCACCGCATCCTGAGCCGGGGCGGCGTGTTCCTTTATCCCGGCGATGCACGCCCGGGATACGAGAACGGGCGGCTGCGCATGGTCTATGAATGCGCGCCGATCGCCTTTCTGATCGAACAGGCGGGGGGCAAGGCCACGGATGGCCACGATCCGATTCTCGACCAAGGCGCCGGGGCGCTGCACGCGCGCACGCCTTTTGTCTTTGGACCGTCGGAAATGGTTGACCGGGTGGCCACCTACCACGACCTGCCGGAGCAGTAGGTTCCGGCCCCGGCAGGCACGACCGCCACGCAGCGCCCCCCTGCCGACGGATTCGGCAATAATTGGAGTGCCGCGTCGGTTGCCGGTGGCGAAACCCGCGCATCGGCGTTAATTCATACGGGTGTGAAGGATGGCTTCATCCATGTATCCTCGGCCCGGGGCGCGTGTTCGAAAGGGCCGCCTGAAATTGCTGCATGACGACAGGGACAGACAATGGCACTTATTACGCTCAGACAACTTCTCGATCACGCCGCCGAGCATGGCTATGGCGTGCCTGCATTCAACATCAACAACATGGAACAGGGCCTTGCCATCATGCGCGCGGCCGACAAGACGAACGCGCCGGTGATCATGCAGGCCAGCCGCGGCGCGCGCGCCTATGCCGGTGACATCATGCTCAAGCACATGATCCAGGCCTTGTCCGAGATGTATCCGCATATCCCGCTTTGCATGCATCAGGACCACGGCAACAACGAGGCGACCTGCCTTTCGGCGATCAGGCACGGGTTCACCAGCGTGATGATGGACGGATCGCTTGAGGCCGACATGAAGACGCCGGCCAATTGGGATTATAACGTCGACATCACCGCGCGCGTGGCGCGCATGGCGCATTGGGTCGGCGCCAGCGTCGAGGGCGAGTTGGGCGTTCTGGGCTCGCTGGAGACGGGCGAGGCCGCTGAAGAGGATGGCTCGGGCGCCGTTGGCAAGCTGAGCCACGATCAGCTTCTGACCGACCCGGACGAGGCGGTGGAGTTTGTGAAGCTGACCAACGTGGACGCTCTCGCCATTGCCTGTGGCACGTCGCACGGGGCCTATAAGTTCAGCCAGAAGCCCACCGGCGAGACGCTGGCGATCAAGCGGATCGAGGAGATTCACGCGAAGATCCCGAACGTGCACCTTGTCATGCATGGCTCGTCCTCGGTGCCGCAATATCTTCAGGACCTGATCAACGCATATGGCGGCGAGATGCCTCAGACCTATGGCGTGCCCATCGAGGAGATCGAGCGCGGTATCAAGTCGGGCGTGCGCAAGGTCAATATCGACACCGACAACCGGATGGCGATCACCGGCAGCTTCCGCAAGGTGGCGCAGGAAAAGCCCAAGGAATTCGATCCGCGCAAGTTCATGATCCCGGCGATGGACGAGATGGAAAAGCTTTGTGCCGACCGGTTCGAGCGGTTCGGAACGGCGGGCAACGCCAGCAAGATCAAGGTGATCGACATGGACGAGATGGCGCGGCGCTATGAGAGCGGGTCGCTTGATCCGTGAGCCATGGCGGGCGGATTGCCCGCCCCGCAGAACAGGAGGTTCGAACCATGAGTTTTGATCGTTCCATCAAGATCGCGCCCTCGATCCTGAGCGCCGATTTCGCCGATTTCGGGCGCGAGATCCGCGCGATCGAGGCGCAGGGCGCCGATTGGGTGCATGTCGACGTGATGGACGGGCATTTCGTGCCGAACCTCACCTTCGGGCCGCCCGCGGTCAAGGCGTTCCGCCCGCATGTGAAGACCTTCATGGACGTGCACCTGATGATCGCGCCGGTCGATCCCTATATCGACGCCTATGCCGAAGCGGGCGCCGACATGATCACCGCGCATGTCGAGGCTGGGCCGCATATCCACCGCACGTTGCAGGCGATCAAGGCCACGGGCAAGATGGCGGGCGTGAGCCTCAACCCCGGCACCCCGGCCGAGGCGATTGCCGATGTGCTCGATCTTTGCGACATGGTGCTGGTGATGACGGTGAACCCCGGCTTCGGCGGGCAGAAATTCATCCATTCCGGCGTGGAAAAGACCCGCAAGATCCGGCAGATGATCGGTGATCGCCCGATCCATATCCAGATCGACGGCGGGGTGACGCCGGAAACCGCGCCCTTGGTGGCGGCAGCGGGGGCCGATGTTCTGGTCGCCGGATCGGCGGTGTTCAAGGGCGGCTCTGTCGGGAACCCCGACGTTTATGGTAAGAACATGCGCGCGATCCGCGCAGCAGCGGAGGGCGCACGGAAAGACGCGGCATAAGGAGAGAGACCATGGCAGCCATTCCCCCGGTTTGCGATTTCGGATGGAAAGCCCCGGATTTCACCCTTCCGGGCGTCGATGGAAAGACATGGACCCTGGCCGATGTGGCCGGGCCCAAGGGCACGTTGATCATGTTCATCTGCAATCACTGCCCCTATGTGAAGGCGGTCAAGGACAGGATCATCCGCGATGCGCGCGACCTTGCGACACTGGGCATCGGGGTGGCGGCGATTTCGTCGAACGATGCCGAAGCCTATCCTGCCGACAGTTTCGAGAAGATGAAGGGAGAAGGCTATCCCTTCCCCTATCTCCATGACGAATCACAGGACGTGGCGCGCGCCTATGATGCCGCCTGCACGCCCGATTTCTTCGGCTTCAACGCGGCAGGCGAATTGCAATATCGCGGGCGGCTCGATGCCAGCCGCAGCGAGACCGGCCCCGCCGATCTCAGGCGCGATCTCTACGAGGCGATGAAGCTTGTCGCCGAAACGGGCCACGGGCCGGAAGATCAGATCCCTTCGATGGGCTGTTCGATCAAGTGGAAAGCGGACGCTTGAAATCCATCGTCTTCGACCTTGACGGCACGCTGGTCGACAGCGCGCCGGACATCCAGGCGGCGGCGAACCGGATGCTTGCCGCGCAGGGGCTGGACCCGCTCGACCTGCCTACGATCATTTCCTTTGTCGGCAACGGGTTGCCCAAGCTGGTCGAGCGGGTGATGCGGGTGCGTGGGCTTGCCCCGGAACGGCACGGGGAATTGACGCAGGTGACGCTCGATTTCTATAGCCGGGCCAGTGCCGACCTGACCCGGCCCTATCCCAACGTGATCAAGGCGCTTGAGACCCTGTCGGGGGCTGGTTTTGCGCTGGGCGTCTGCACCAACAAGCCCGAGGCCCCGGCGCGCGACATCCTGTGCGCACTCGACATCGAGCGGTTCTTCGGCGTGGTGGTGGGGGGCGACAGCCTGGCCGTGAAGAAACCCGATCCGGCGCCGCTGCATCGCGCGTTCGAGGCGCTGGGCCACGACGCGCGACTTTACGTGGGTGACAGCGAGATCGATGCCGAGACGGCGGAGCGCGCGGGCGTCGATTTTGCTTTATTCACCGAAGGTTATCGAAAACGCCCGATGGAGGCGCTGACCCATGCCTTCCGGTTTGACGATTTCGCCGCGCTGCCGGGTTTCGCGATGCAATGCGCCTGAGCCGACCTTGATGTCGTGCCCATATCAGGCCCATGGTACGACCGCTGGCTTCGCCCGGGCGCAACAGCCGCTATGCGTTTCGTTTCATCCACTTCAGCTTATCCCGCTGAACTTTCTCGACGGGCAGGATTTCTTCGGACTTGAACGCCAGTGCCTTGTCCACATTGGCGACGTCGCGGCACAACCGGCGTAGCCCGTCGGGTTCGAGGCTCGCGGCGTGGTCGGTGCCTTTCCAAGTCCGGTCGAGGGTGAAGTGCCGCTCGATATGCGAAAAGCGTCCCTTGCCCTCGGCCTCCATCATCCGCCCCACGGCGAGGGCGGCAATATCCGCCGCAATGCCGAGGTGATGACCGGAGAACCCGATGCCTTTAACCCGATCCCCGAACCGCTCCATCAGCGACTTGATCTCGAACAGGCAGATATCCTCGAAGGCCACCGGATAACCCGAGGTGCAACTGTAAACCACGAGATCCTTGGCCCGGCCCCGCTCTTCGTAGAACGCCACCAGCCTCGCAATCTCGTCAGCGGTCGACATGCCGGTCGAGACGTGGATTTCGCCCTCGAAATGTTCGCAAAGATAGCCCTGCAATTCGAAATGCTGGTTGGTCGCCGAGGGGATCTTGAGCATCGGAGGATCGAGCGCGGTCATGTCCCGGGCCGAAGTCAGATCCCAGACCGAGCTGGAATAGGCGATGCCGTTCGCCTTGCATTCCGCAACAAGTTCCCGGTGCTGATCGAGATCGAGTTCCAGGAACTCGCGATGCGCGCCATAGGTCGGGCCATAGGCATTCTCGGGCACCGGGTGCGGGCGCTCATATTCCTCGGGGGTCAAAAGCTCGCGGTTGTGACGCTTCTGGAACTTGGCGACATCGGCCTTGCAGACATTCGCGGCGACCCGGATCAGTTCCTTGGCGATCTCCAGATCACCCTTGTGATTACAGCCGATTTCCGCGATCACTTGAACCGGCCGGGAGGTTGGGGTCATGTTTTCAGCACCTGAAACAAAGGAAGAGGATCTTGCAGCGGGACGATCGAAAGCACGGTTATCCCGTCCCCCCAGGAGTGTCAAACGCTCCGGGAACGGATGCCGAGCCGTTGCGACGCGGGGGGCGTGACAGCCCGGAAAGCCCGCCGTCGATTTCGATTGTCATGCCCGCCCGCAATGCCGCCGCACACCTGCTGCGCGCAGTGTCATCGGTGCAGGCCCAGACCCGGGAAGACTGGGAATTGATCATCGCCGACGACGGCTCGACCGACGGCACGCTGGACCTGGCACGGGACCTGGCCGCGCACGATCCGCGTATCCGCCCGCTGGCGCCCCCCGATAGCGGCCAGCGCGGTGCGGCAAAGGCCCGCAACCGGGCCATTGCGGCAGCACGCGGCCGTTATCTGGGCTTTCTCGACGCCGATGACGAATGGCTGCCGGAAAAACTCGCCCGGCAACTCGGCTGGATGGAAAAGCAGGGGCTGGCGATAACCTTCACCGGGTTCTGGCGGCAGCGCGCGGAACAGCGCCACGAGGTAAAGGTGCCCGCCCGGGTGACCCGTCGGCAATTGCTGCGCGGCAATGTCATCGGCGGGCTGACCGTGATCTGTGACCGTGAGAAACTGGCTCCTGTCGAGGTTCCGGCCTTGCGGCTGCGGCAGGATTACGCGCTCTGGCTCGACCTTCTTAGCCGCACCGAGGCTGCCCATGGGTTACAGGAGCCACTGGCGATCTATCATGTGACCCCGGGCTCGCTCTCGTCGAACCGCTGGCGCGCGACGCAAGCCACGTGGCGGATGTATCGGGATCATGCCGGACTCGGCCGAGTGGCCGCAACATGGTGCCTCGCCAGCCACGTGATCAGGCGATTGCTCAGGGGATAAGCCTGAACCAAAGCGGTTTGACGTGTTCCCCGGGGGCGGGGTTCGCTGGAGGGAGCGCACAATGATCGGGCGGTGCGCGTGCGTCGAGAAAAACACTATCGTTGGGTGCATCGGCCCGGGGCCGTCCGAAAAGGCACGGTCATTTCTTGGGCTTGTCGTCATATTGATCCGACAGAATGCGCCGCGCATCGCCCTCGGGGTCGTCATACTGATTACTGCGCACGGTGAAGACGAAGAACAGCAGACCGAGGCCGCCAAGGATCAGGGAAATCGGGATAAGGATCGTCAGGATATTCATGGCTCACCTCAGTCGCAGGGCGTTGAGCGAGACTGTAATGGAAGAGGCCGACATCGCCAAGGCGGCAATCAGTGGCGTGGCGAACCCCGCCACCGCCAAGGGCACCGCGATCACGTTGTAAAGCGTGGCGATCCGGAAATTCTCGCGAATCCGGCGGATGGCCGATCCGGCGGTCTGAACCGCGTCGGCAATCGGGCTCAGATCGCCGCCCAGAAGCACGATGTCGCTCGCCACCCGCGCCGCATCGAGCGCGCTGGCCGGTGAAATCGAGACATGCGCGGCGGCAAGTGCCGCCGTGTCGTTGAGACCGTCACCCACCATAAGCACATGCCGCCCCTCGTCGGTCATGGCCTGCACCCGCGCCGCCTTGTCGGCGGGCAGCGCCTCGGCCAGCCAGTGCGGAATGCCCAGTCGGCGGGCCATCTCCTCGACCGCCGGTGTGGTGTCACCGGACATGAGGTAGACATCCTTGCCCGCGTCCTTGAGCGCCGCGATCGCCGCCTCGGCACCGTCGCGCAGCCGGTCGGTGAACTCGAACGCCTGCAGGGTCTCGTCTCCGACCCTGAGCCACGCCGCCGTGCGCGCAAGCCGGGGCGCTTCGACCCAGGCCGCCCGGCCAAGACGCACCTCGCGCCCCTGCCAGCGTCCGCGCGTGCCATAGCCCGGCACTTCGGTGATATCCTCGACCTCGGCCGGCTCGAACCCCGCCGCGCGGGCCGCCGCGGTGAGCGAGACCGACAGCGGATGCGACGAGCCTTGCGCCAGCGCCAGTGCAATTCCGATATCGCGGCTCGTGACCTGATCGAGGTTCATCACCTCGGGCGTGCCGGCGGTGAGCGTTCCGGTCTTGTCGAACACCACCGTATCGACCTGCGCCAGCCGTTCGAGCGCGGTGGAATGCTTGATCAACATACCGCGCCGAAAGAGCCGCCCCGAGGCGGCGGTGGTCACGGCAGGCACGGCAAGGCCCAGCGCGCAGGGGCAGGTGATGATCAGCACCGCCGCCGCGATATTGAGCGCGGTGCGCATGTCGAACGTGTAGAGATACCAGCCAACAAAGGCCAAGGCCGAGAGGATATGCACCCCCGGCGCATAGAGTTTCGCGGCACTGTCGGCCAGCGAGGTATAGCGCGAGCGCCCCGATTCCGCGATGGCGACCAGGTCGGCCATGCGGTGCAGCGACGTGTCCTCGCCGACCGCCGTGGCACGAATGGTCAGCGGCCCGGTCAGGTTGACCTCGCCCGCCGACACCGCCTGCCCCGGCCCGCCATAGACCGGGATCGTCTCGCCCGTCAGCAGGCTGCGGTCGATCTCGGAGCGGCCCTCGACGATCTCGCCATCGACCGGCATCCGCCCGCCGGGTCGCACCAGGATCATGTCACCCACGGCAAGCTCGGACACCGCCACCTGCCGCTCCTCGCCCGCCTCGACGCGGATCGCGCGGGGCACTTCGAGCGCGGCCAGTTCCTCGGCCGCGGATCGCGCGATGGCGCGGGTGCGGTGATCGAGATAGCGCCCGGCCAACAGGAAGAAGGTCAGCGCAAGCGCCGCGTCGAAATAGGCATGTTTACCGGAAAGCGAGGTTTCCCAAAGTGATGTCGCCAGAGCCAGCACGATGGCCAGCGTGATCGGCACATCCATGTTGAGCCGCCCGTGTTTCAGCGCGGCCCAGGCATTGCGAAAGAACGGCTGGCCGGAAAAGGCGATGGTCGGAAGGGCGATCGCGGCGCTGATCCAGTGAAACATGTCGCGGGTGGCATCCGCTGCCCCCGACCAGACCGACACCGACAACAGCATCACGTTCATCGAGGCGAAACCCGCCACCGCCAGCCGCATCAGCAATTCGCGCCCGGCCTTGTCGGTCTCGGTCGCGGAAAGGGTGCCGGCATCCAGTTCATGCGCCTCGTATCCGATGCGTTCGAGAACGCCGACCAGATCCTCGGGCGTGACATCCGGGACGGCCTCGACCGTGGCGCGCTTGAGGGTCAGGTTGACCCGGGCGCTCTCGACCCCGGGATGGGCGGCCAGCGCCTCTTCAATGGCGTTGATACAGGCCGCGCAATGCACCCCCGGCACCGACAGGGCGATGCGCGCATCCTTTTGCGCCGCCTGTTCGGCCAGCGCCTCGGCGGCGGGGGCGGCGCTACAGGCCGGGCAGGCCGAGATATTGGGGCGCATCGTGGCGGTCATCGGACCAATCCTTACCTGATCACCCGGACCTTGAGACGCTGGCGATACTCGGTGCCGTCCTCGGCGGTGGCGATCATGCGCAGATCCCAGTTGCCATCGTCGAGGTCCATGGGCGCGACATAGGCGGTTCCGTCAAAAACGAAGGCGGGTTCGCTGTCCTCCTTGACATGAGTCGGGCGGCCAAGAAGGGCGTTCAGTTCCTGTACCTCGACCGGCATGCCCG
Organism: Aquicoccus porphyridii; assembly: GCF_008369105.1. Lineage (GTDB taxonomy): Bacteria > Pseudomonadota > Alphaproteobacteria > Rhodobacterales > Rhodobacteraceae > Aquicoccus > Aquicoccus porphyridii. Next base: position 39,412 of record NZ_VINQ01000003.1, read on the forward strand.
CCGCGTCGGTGATCGACAAGGTCAGCATGCCATCAACCTGCTGCGCCGAAACCGTCCAGCCCAGCCCCTCTTGCGCGCTGCGCCGCTCGTCGAATTTCTGGCTGGCCACATAGGAATTCTTGACCTCAAGCCCCGGGAAGGTGCGGACCGCGTTATAGGCCAGTAACAGGTTGACGGTGATGATCACACCGAATGCACCGACGAAGATCATCAGCACGTGCCTGCCGGTGAGTTTACGCTCCTGGGTCATCAATTCCCCTTTCCGTTAAAGACAGTGTCCTTGAAGGCGCGTTCGCCACTGGTAGCATCTTCGACCCAGAATCGGAACTCGACCCGGTCGCTTTCCGCCGGAACCGACCCGCTCGGCGCCACCACATATGTCCGCACCGGAAGCGCGGTATCGGCTGGCACCACCACGGTTTGCGTGTCGGCCCCCTCGATCTCGACGCGCAGAGCCGGATCACCCGTGAGCGACAAAACAAACGGCCGCTCCTCGCCATGCATGTTGCGCAGCTTGATCTCGTAGGTGTTGCGGATCGACCCGTCGGACATGGTCACGTAGGTCGGGTTGCGCACCGGCGCGACGGTCATGTCGATATCGGTGCGGATGAACAGCGCCACCAGGAGACCAACCCCCACCAGCGACCACAACCCGGTATAGAGGACCGTGCGGGGCCGGAAGACATGCTTCCAGATCGGCTTGGGCGGCTTGCCGGCGCGTTCGCCTTCCTCGTCGGTAAAGGCCATGTAGTCGATCAACCCGCGCGGCTTGCCGATCTTCTCCATCACCTCGTCGCAAGCGTCGATGCACAGCGCGCAGGTGATGCATTCCATCTGCTGGCCGTTGCGGATGTCGATCCCCATCGGGCAGACATTGACGCAAGCCATGCAGTCGATGCAATCGCCCTGCTCGGGATCGAGCTTGCCCTTGCGCAACTTGCCGCGCGGCTCGCCCCGCCATTCGCGATAACCCACCGTCAGCGTGTCCTCGTCCATCATCGCGGCCTGAATCCGCGGCCATGGGCAGGCATAGATGCAGATCTGTTCGCGCGCGAAGCCACCGAAAAGGAAGGTGGTGCCGGTCAGAATGGCGATCGTGGTATAGGCGATCGGATGCGCGTTGAGCGTGAAGAGATCGACCAACAGCGTCGGCGCGTCGGCAAAATAGAACACCCATGCCCCGCCGGTCGCCATCGCGATCAAAAGCCATGTCACCCATTTGGTCAGGCGCAGCCGGGCCTTGCGAAAATCCCATTTCTTTTGCCGGTGCAGGCGCAACCGCGCGTTGCGGTCGCCCTCGATCCAGCGTTCGACAAGGATGAAGAGATCGGTCCAGACCGTCTGTGGGCAGGTATAGCCGCACCAGACCCGGCCCAGCGCCGAGGTGAACAGGAAAAGCCCCAGCCCCGCCATCACCAGAAGCCCGGCGATGAAATAGAACTCGTGCGGCCAGATCTCGATCCAGAAGAAATAGAACCGCCGGTTCGCCATATCGAGCAGCACCGCCTGATCCGGCAGGCTCGGACCCCGGTCCCACCTGATCCACGGCGTGACGTAGTAGATCCCCAGCGTGACGATCATGATGACCCATTTCAGGTTGCGGAAGTTTCCATAAACCTTCTTGGGAAAGATCGGTTCGCGCGCGGCATAAAGCTGTTCTGGTTCGGCTTGGGACAACGGGTTCACTCCGGGCTTCTGGACCTGTTCTGCTGCTCCTTTTCACAGGAGCAGCCAAAGGTGACCTTGACCTGCATCAAATTCTGCATCTAATATTTATCTATTAGCAAGGAACGCACCCGCGACCTTTTGCCCGGCATGAAATCCCTCTCGGTCTTTCAAGGGCTTTCGGTCAATGTGCCGTGCCAGAGGCCTTGTGTTGAACAGGGTGGCACCGGCCTTCCAGGAAACGCGCGAACAGGACGGAAGGGCCGGTGCCGTATCCCGGGGGCCGAGGCCCCCGGAATTCTTTGTTCATTCGCCGCCGCCCAACTGGTGGACATAGGTGGCAACGGCGCGCATCTGCGCCTCGGTCAGTCGGTCCTGCCATTGCGGCATCACGCCATTGCGCGAATTCCAGACGGTTTCGCGGATCGAAGCGTAATCCCCGCCATAGAGCCAGATTGCATCGGCAAGGTTGGGCGCGCCCTGAAAGGTGTCGCCCTGGCCATCGTCGCCGTGGCAGGCCGCGCAATTGTCGAGATAGACCTCTTGTCCTGCCTCGACCAACGATGCATCCTTCGGCTCGCCCGACATCGACATCACGTAATTGACGACCTGTTCGACCTGCTCTTCCTCAAGCAGTTCATCGGCGCCGAAGGCGGGCATTTCGGAGACACGCAGGTAATCCTCGTCGGTGTCGGGGTTGCGCACACCGACCCGGATCGTGGTGTGGATATCCTCGATCGTGCCCCCCCAGAGCCAGTCGTCGTCCTGAAGGTTGGGATAGCCGACCCCGCCAGCCGCGCCCGAGCCATGGCACTGGGCGCACCATGTCTGGTAGACCGCCGCACCGGATGACCGGGCATAGGCATAAAGCTCGGTATCGGTTTCCTCCACGAAGGAGGCCAGTTCGACTTCCTCCAACGCGGTGTTCTTGGGCGCGTTGCGTTCGGCGAAGGTCTCGATTTCCTCGGCCACGTTGGCGCGGGTCGACCAGTTCAACAGCCCCGACGTCGCCTGGTTGATCCCCGGCCATGCGGGATAGGCGATGGTATAGCCGATCCCCCAGATGATGGTCGCATAGAAGACCCAGACCCACCACTTGGGCAGCGGGTTGTTGTACTCCTCGATCCCGTCCCAGCTATGACCGGTGGTTTCGACGTCGTCTTTTTTCTTTTCAGGTTGCTTGGCCATGTCTTACGACTCCTCGGGCTGCCGCTCGGGGGCGGGCTTGTCTTCATGCCGGAACGGGATGTTGGCCACGTCTTGATAGGTCTTGGTGCTTCCCGGCCGGAACAGCACCCAAAGGACCATCACGACGAAGAACGTGAACAGCAAAAGCAACATCCAGCTATCGGCGAACTGTCGCAAAAGGGAATAGGTTTCCATCTTGGCCCCCCTTACCGTGTGCCGCTGTGCTCGAAGGTCGAGAAATCGACCAGCGTGCCCAGCATCTGCATATAAGAGATCAGCGCATCCATCTCGGAAATGCCTGGCTGACCATCGAAATTGCGCACATTGACGTTGTCGCCATAGCGGTCCAGCAGCCCGTCGAAATCGCTGTCGGGATCGGCCTGCGCGGCGAAATCGACCTGTGCATTCTCGATCATTTCGTCGGTATAGGGCACCCCGACAAAGCGATGCGCCTTCAGGTTGTCGGCGACGTATTTGCCGTCGATCACCTGACGCTCGAGGAAGCTGTATTTCGGCATCACCGACTCCGGAACCACCGATTGCGGGTTGCGGAAGTGATCCACATGCCAGTCATCCGAATAGCGGCCACCAACGCGGGCAAGGTCGGGCCCCGTCCGCTTGGACCCCCACTGGAACGGGTGGTCGTATTTCGACTCCGCAGCCAGCGAGTAGTGACCATAGCGTTCGACCTCGTCACGCATCGGGCGGATCATCTGGCTGTGGCAGACATAGCACCCTTCGCGGACATAGATGTCGCGCCCGGCCAGTTCGAGCGGGGTGTAGGGGCGCATGCCGTCCACATCCTCGATCGTGTTTTCCAGCCAGAACAGAGGTGCAATCTGCACGATGCCGCCGATGGTCACCACCAGGAAGGCAAAGATGGCCAACAGCGTGACGTTCTTTTCGAGAACCCTGTGTTTATCGAGAATTGCCATTTGTCCGGCCCTCCTTATTCAGCCGGAACGACATGGTTCGCGGCTTGGACAGCCGGCGAACGCTTTACAGTCATCCAGAGGTTATAACACATGATGATACCGCCCAGCAGGTAGAGCACCCCGCCCAGACCACGCACCACATACATCGGGAGCTTGGCAGCCACGGTATCGGCGAACGAGTTCACGAGGAAACCGTTGGCATCCACTTCGCGCCACATCAGCCCTTCCATGATCCCCGTCACCCACATCGAGGCGGCGTAGAGGATGATCCCGATCGTGGCGAGCCAGAAGTGCCAGCTCACGAGCCGCAGGCTATAGAGGCTCTCGCGGTTCCACAGTTTCGGCACCAGGAAATAGAGTGCGCCGAACGTGATCATGCCGTTCCAGCCCAGCGCGCCGGAATGCACGTGGCCAATGGTCCAGTCGGTGTAGTGCGACAGCGAGTTCACCGCGCGGATCGACATCATCGGCCCTTCGAAGGTCGACATGCCGTAGAACCCGATCGAGATCACCATCATACGGATGATGGGGTCGGTTCGCAGCTTGTCCCAAGCCCCCGAAAGCGTCATCAGACCGTTGATCATGCCACCCCATGAGGGCATCCACAGCACGATCGAGAACACCATGCCCAGCGTCGAGGCCCAGTCAGGCAGCGCGGTATAGTGCAGGTGGTGCGGACCGGCCCAGATATAAAGGAAGATGAGCGCCCAGAAGTGGATGATGCTGAGCTTGTAGCTGAACACCGGGCGTTCGGCCTGTTTCGGGACAAAGTAATACATCATGCCCAGGAAACCCGCGGTCAGGAAGAAGCCCACCGCGTTATGGCCATACCACCACTGCACCATCGCATCCTGCACGCCACTGAACACCTGCACCGATTTCGACCCGAAGACCGAGACCGGGATCGACAGGTTGTTGACGATATGCAGCATCGCAATGGTGAGGATGAACGACAGATAGAACCAGTTGGCCACATAGATATGCGGCTCTTTCCGCTTCATGAGCGTGCCGACAAAGACAAGGAGATAGGCCACCCAGACGATGGTCAGCCACCAGTCGACATACCATTCCGGTTCGGCATATTCCTTCGACTGGGTCGCCCCCAAGAGGTAACCGGTCGCGGCCAGAACGATGACGAGCTGATACCCCCAGAACACGAACCACGCGAGGTTGCCGCCCCAGAGCCGCGCCGCGCTGGTGCGCTGCACGACATAGAAAGAGGTGGTGATCAGCGCGGTGCCGCCAAAGGCGAAGATCACGGCGCTCGTGTGCAGCGGTCGCAGGCGCCCGAAGTTCAGGTAAGGCTGCGCCCATTCGAAATTGAGCACCGGAAAGGCCAGTTGAAAGGCGATTGTGACGCCGACCAGAAAGCCCACGACCCCCCAGAATGCGGTCAGGATCACGCCCGCGCGCACCGGTCCGTCCATGTATTCGCCCGAAAGATCAACCGCGGCGACCGGCTCGCCCGTGCGGCGCAATATCCACAAGAACAGCCCCGCAGAGACCAGCGCCACCGTAAGCGCATTGACCAGATAGGCCACATCACGTGCGTAGTTGGCTGCGATCAGGGCCAGCACCGTGATCACACCAAGCACGATCAGCTTGATATAGTTACCCATTTTTCGTCCCTTTGTCTTGCCCGGCACGATTCAACCCGCCGCACCGGTGATGTGACTGTCAGCTTAATGGGACGCATTGAGTGTCGAAACCTTGATCTGCATCAAAATTTCCGGTCGAAATCCCTGATACGCATCAAAGGAACAGCGACCTTCTGTCGCTATTCTTGTTAAAGTTCTCATTCTCAGGAGACGACGATGGCCTATAAATCCCTGTTTTCGGTTCTCACCGACCCTAAACTGATCGAAAATACCCTGGCCCATGCGATCGCGATGGCCGATTCGGTCGATGCGCATCTCGACGTGCTTTGCCTTGGCGTCGACCGCAGCCAGACCGGCTATTACTATGCGGGTGCCAACGCGATGGTGCTTCAGGAAACCATCGACCGCGCACAGGAAGACGCCAAGTCGATCGAGGAGCAGGCCCGCGACATCCTCGGACGGTCCAGCATCCGCTGGGGCAGCGATACCGGTGTGGCGCAACTGGCCGATATCGGGCGCCATGTCGCCGCCCATGCCCGGTTCTCCGACCTGGTCATCCAGCCCCTGCCCTATGGCGAGGATCGCGGTGCCGAGCTTGAGCCGGTGGTCGAATCGGCGATGTTCGAGGGCCAGACCCCGGTTCTTGTCGTGCCAGACGAGGGCGAGCCGAAACCCGCCCCCAAGACCGTGATGATCGGCTGGAACGAAAGCGCCGAGGCGCTCAATGCCGTGCGCGCCGCGCTCCCCGTGCTCGAGGCGGCCGAAGCCGTACACGTGGTGGTGATCGACCCGCCGACCCACGGGCCCAACCGTTCCGACCCCGGCGGGCTCCTGTCGCAATATCTCTCGCGCCACGGGGTCCGCGCCGAGGTCGACGTGCTGTCGAAAACCCTGCCGCGTGTCTCAGACGTGCTGATGCGCCACGCCACCGACATTGACGCCGACATGATCGTGATGGGCGCCTATGGCCATTCGCGCTTCCGCGAGGCGATCCTTGGCGGCGCCACGCGCTACATGCTCGAACAGGCCAAGCTGCCGGTGTTCATGGCGCATTGACCGGGCGGACCCGGGCAGGTTGAAACCGCGCCGGCATGCCAATATTGCCAGCGCGGACAGCCGTGATCACGGGCATTGGCAGTCGCTTGGTGGAATTCAGCCGAGAACCATCCGTTCGAATCTCTGTACCGTGGGATCAATCATGTCCCACGCACGTCCGCGGATGCTGTATGTGAGCGCTTGCGGATTGAATTGACCGGGGTCGTCAAGGCTGGTCGCGTGGATCGTTATCAAATCCGGCATCGCTGTAAATGTCAGATAGACCGGTGTTCCGCATGTCGGGCAGAAGGCATGAACCTTGTCATTCCCGCTATCCGCACCCACGCTCCATTGTGACGCCTTGCCGGTAATCTTCATGTCGGCGCGCTGCGGGAAGGTCAGGTAGGACCCGTGCCCGGTTCCGCTTCGCTTCTGACAATCGGTGCATTGGCAGTGGTTCTCGAAGATGGGCTCGCTCGTCGTTTCATAGCGGATGGCGCCGCAGGCGCAGCCGCCCTCATAGGTCTTCGTGCTCATTGAGGTATTCCTTGTTTCCTGATGTGCCGGTGTGCGGTCAGAGATCGAAACCCTGACCCGTTTCGAGGAAGGACTTCATGCTTGAGAGCACCTGCGGCCAACCCTTGCTGATGCCGTTCAGCATGCCGCTGCCGGGCTGCAACTCGTCATGCGCGACGGTCAACTTGACCAGGTCTCCTTGTGGTTCGATGTCGAAAGTGACACGGCTGTACTGGTCGGGATCGTCCTTCTGGCTTTCGTTCGCCCAGCTGATGACGAGCCGCTTTGGCGGGTCGCTTTCGATGACTTCGCCCACGAGATCGACGGTACGCGCCTCATCGGTGCGAACATGCTGCCAACTGGAGCCGGGCTGCCAATCCTCCGAGACATTCTCGTGGCCCCAGTAGCGGCGGGCGATTTCCGGCTTTGTGATCGCTTCGAACACCTTTTCAGGTGTCGTGCGGATAAAGGTGACATAGACGAAACTGGCGGATTTATCGGTCATTTCTTGTTCCTTTCAAGTTGCTGCTTGAGGTCATGGAGAAGGCTCAGGCGGCCTTCCTCGAACTTGCGAATCCAGCGCTCATAGACCTCGTAGAGCGGGACCGGATTGATGAAATGCAGTTTCTCGCGCCCACGGCGCACCGTGCTGATGAGATTGGCCTGTTCCAAACGACCAAGATGTTGGGTCACGGACTGGCGTTTCATGTCCATGGACTCGCAAAGCTGTCCAAGCGTCTGGCCGTTTTTCTCGCAAAGACGGTCGAGGAGCATCCTGCGGCTCGGATCTGCCAGGGCCTTGAACACGTCGTCGTCATCCATCGGTGCCTCCATGTGCGACGAGACCATATATGCAGGTATTTAACTGCATGTCAATATAAGCAGGCAAATACCTGCATATATGATCTTGCCAAGCCTACGTGAAAGCAACATCGACGACGCTCGGCCCGCTTCTGCCGATCTGCGCCGCAGCGTTGTATAGCGGCCTCGGGGTCGCCGCGGCGCTTACGGGTCTGGCCCTGAAGCATCGGCAGGTGCAGGCAGATCGAGACGCTGTTCGCCCAAGGTGATACCCTCCGCCCTCAGGGCTGATGCGAATTCGCCGAGATGCCATATCTCTTCGATATGCCATACACCGGGCCGCGCAGCGCCGGGCCACGCCAATGCCACATGGGCTGCGATCAATGCGGTGATCGCGGCTTCGGCCCGCCCATCAAGCGTCAGACGATGGCGAAGCGGCCCGTCAGCGCCATGCCCGACGGCCTCGACCACTAGCGAGGCGCGATCAGAGCCGAGACGAAACCGGGCCATGCTCCAGCGGAGAAGGTTGCGAAACACGGGACGTTTGGCCAGCCGGGCCAGCAGCCGCAGCGTGGCCCGGGTGATCAGGGGCGAGGCCAGACCAAGCCGGGTGGTGACGTTCTCCAATGCGTGGCGACGCGCCAGCACATGCTGATCGGCGAAGGCGAAGGGCATGGTCTGAACCATCGTTGCCCCGGGGCCAAACCCCATCGGCCGCACATCATCCGGAGTCAGACGGCGCATATTGTCCAGCGTCCAGTCGACCGCCGCCGCACCATGCGCATCGCCAAGGCCCAGAAGCACACCGATGGTCACGGCTTCGACCTTCTCCATCCGCGCCACGGCCGCGCGCGCCATGAGATTGCTCAGCCCCGGCGCGAGGCCGACCGAAAGCACCGCGCAGCCGCCATGATCGCGGGCAAGCTCGTCCAGCCCCTCAATCCGGCGAAGGACCGCATCCGTGGCCGAGATGTCGATATAACCCAGCCCCCGTTCAAGCACATGGGCGGGGAAATCTGCGTTCACCAGATCGACACAGACAACGACGGTGCCGATTCCCGCCAGCGCCGCATCCCAGCTTTCGGGTTTGTCCAGATCCATGACCGCCCAGCCGCAGCCGAGTTTCGCAGACTCAACCGCGGCCCGGCCCGCGTCACGCCCCGCAACACGCACGCCAGCCTGCCCGGCCCGGATCAGCCGAGCGGCGATCTGGCGGCCGACATGACCGTATCCGCCTATGATAAGAATTCCTGCCATTGCTTGTCTCTCACCGTTCTGGCTCCGATATTGGTGCCATGAACGGTCATGAAGCACAGCGAATCGAGACTATCCAAACGGAAAGCCCTGCCAGCAGTATGCCCCGCAGAGAGCGCCGTCCCGCCGAATGTCTGGCCGAGGATTGGCTGGCCTTTCTGGGGCATCGCTGGAACGCGCTCATTCTGTGGCACCTGACCGAGGGGCCGCTGCGCTATGGCGAGTTACAGGATCGGCTGCCCGGCATCACGCCCAAGGTGCAAAGCGAGCGACTCGCGGGGCTGACGCGGCGCGGTCTGCTTGTACGCTCGGTCAGCAATGGCTTTCCACGCGAAGTGACCTACCGGCTGACGGCGCAGGGCCAGGCATTGGGGCCGATCATCCTGCAGCTTTACGAGTGGGCAAAGGCAAGCAGCCCGGAGGCCGAGAACATCACATAAACCAGGGTCTGAAACCTTGCAGTATCCCGGCGCCCGCTCGTGTTCGAAAGCCTCGGCGTTCGCCCGTCGCGGGGATGCTGGCCCGATTCATGCGAATCGACACGGGTAAAATGCGGCTGTGCGATTGCGATGGCTGGGTCACTCCTCCTGGTCGAGCCACGCTTCAAACCGCCGCTGGCGTAGATCGCGCGTATGGGCATTCCATGCACTGTCGCGGATCAGCGCGCGCCCTGCGTGCTGTGGCGCGTTGGGCAGATGGACGCGCATCGGCACACCGGTTACCGGGTTCAGCCCGATCTGTGCGAAGGCGGATTTCCGGGTGGGGCCATACGGAATGAGTTCCGAGAACCGCGCCATGCTGGCGGGGCGCAGGGCGAAGGCAAGGAAATCGCGCGCCGCCTGCGCCCGGTCAGTGGTGGCCGGGATCGCCCAGACCTCGGTTCCGATGATCCGGCCATCCCAGACGATATTCACGGGGGCCGCGTCGCGCGTCGCCATGTCGAAAAACCGGCCGTTGAACCCGGACGCCATCACTGCGCGCCTCTCCGCGAGCATTTGTCCGGGCTCGGCCGGATCGTCCCACCAGATGATATCGGCGCGGATCGTGTCGAGCGTGCGAAAGGCGAGGCGCAGCCCCCGATCGGTGCTGAGCAGGCCATAGACCTGTTCGGGCGGCACGCCTTCGGCCAGAAGCGCCCATTCCAGGATGCCATCGGGGCTACGCTGTATCGCACGCTTGCCGGGAAAACCTGCGGTGTCGAAGAAATCCCTGATCCGCGTGGGTTTGATGCCGGGAAAGGCGCGTTCGTCATAGGCCATCACGCGGGCATAGACGTTCTGCGGAATCGCGCAGCGGGTGGATGCGCGGGGGCTGAAATCCTCCATCGCGGCACGCCCGACAAGCGAGGGCGCATCGAGCCGCAGCAACAGCCCTTCGGCGCAGGCGACGCGCGCCTGATCGGCAAGCATGTCGATCACGTCCCAGCCCTCGGGTCCACCGCGTTCACGCAACGCCGCGACAGTGCCGTCATATTGCACTGCCGCGACCTTGCGGCCCGTGGCCTCGGTAAAGGGTGCGAAGACCGCCTGCCGCTGCGCCGCCTCGTAGGCACCACCCCATGTGGCGACGGTAAGTTCCTGCGCCGGAACCGGGCCGCAGAGCACGATCCAGAGGGCGGCGAAACTAGAGCGCAGCATTCTCTTCCTCCCTGATGCGAGCCACATGATCGAGCCACGCACTCACCATATCCGCCTCGGACACGGCACCGAGATAGCGCCCGCCCTCGCGCGTAACGACAGGCACCGCGTCGCCGACAAAGCCACGCATGCGCTCCATCGCGTCGGCGAGGTTCGTGTCGTCCTCGAAGGTGAGTGTCGCGGGCTGTTGCCCCTCGGATGGGCTGTAGACGCCGACAAGCTGCCCCTCGGCGCCGAGAACGAAAGCTTGCCGCCAGCCACGGTCCAGGAGGCGCCTGGCGACATCTTCGGGCGTATCTTCGGGGGTCATCGTAACCGCGTCCGCGCTCAGCAGATCGCGCACGGGCAACTCTGCCAGATGCGCGCGATCCCGCCCCTTGGAAAAATCCATGCCGCGCCGGGCCAGTTGAATGTCAAACAGCGACCGGCCGAAAAGGCGGTGCGAGACGAGATTGGAAAAGACCACCGCGACCATCGCGGCGATGGTGATGTCGTAATTGCGGGTCAACTCGAACACGATCAATATGCAGGTGAGCGGTGCGCCGATCACGGCGCTGGCAAAGGCCATCATTGCACCGATGGCATAGACCGCTACACCCGAGGTCGGGATGCCCCCCGCACCCGAAACGAGTGTCCAGAACAGCGCCCCGATGAGACTGCCGATGAGCAGTGCGGGACTGAACACACCGCCGGAAAACCCCGCGCCGATGCAAAGCGCTGTGAGCGTGATCTTGGCGAGAATGAGCACAATCAGTTCGCCCTGCCCGAATGCCCCTTCGATGGTGGCAAAACGCAGCGTTTCGGTGCCGATGCCCAACACATCCGGCAGCGCAAGCGCCGTCAGCCCCACCACCAGACCCGCCACGCCGGGGCGCAGCACGGGATTCGCGATCAGGCCAGCCATCCACGGCCCGCAGGCCAGCACCAGCCGCATGAAGCCAATCGCGGCGAGCGCGACTACCAGCCCCAGAAAGGCAAAGAGCACGAATTCATAGCCATGCCCCACACCCGGAAACTCTACCAGAAAGAGCGCGGGTCGCTCGAAGATCACGTTGGCGATGACATAGCCCGTGGCCGAGGCCACCGTGACCGGCGCGAAAGCCTGTGTCGAGTAGTGCCGCAGCACGACCTCGTGCGCGAAAACCAGCCCGGCAATGGGTGCGTTGAAGGCGGTGGCGATGGCCGCCGCCACACCGCAGCTCATCGCGATCCCGTCGAGATTGGGGACGTCCGCGCGCAGTCGGCGCGCCGCACCGCCAAACAGCGCACCGAGATAAACCATCGGGCCATATTGCCCAACCGAGGCGCCAGTACCGAGCGACAGGATCGCAGTGAGGGTGGAGACGATCCCGCTGCGCGTGTCGGGCAGCGGGCGATGGAACTGCACCGCACGGATCACGTCGGGTGGCCCAAGTGGGCGGCGCTCAGGCGACAGGTACCGATGCACGACCCCCACGATCAACCCCCCCAGCGTCGGCACCAGCAGCGTTGCGAGGATGATGAGCCACGGCAGCCTTTCCCATTGCACCCGCGAGCGTGGCGCAACCAGAAGGGCCGAGTTGAGCCCCGATACCAGCTCGACAAAGATAATCGCCGCGAATGAAGCCGCCGCACCGACGCAGAGCGCCGTTACCGTCAGAATGATCATGCGGATCACGGGCCGCGCGGGTTTCCTGTGAGGTGCGACACTCATGCAGGCATATTCCGCATTCGGAGCGGGCGGCACAAGGCTTTGACGGAAAAAGGCATGGCGAGGGGTTCAAAAGCCTTTTCCCGGGCCTGCCCGTCGCGCCAGACCCGATAACGCCTGTCGACATGTCCTGTGCCATGGCCTCGCCCCCGCACCGTCACGTCAGCGTCAAGACCAATCCAGGTCGATACTTATGAATAATCGAGGCTCGAAAACCGGATATCTTGAAGCCCGATTTCGCATCATTGACAAACTGCGGCGGTCGGGCGCAGGGTGACATCACTCACCCGGGGAGTCCCGACAAGGGGCTGAGATACTGTTGGCGCAGGTTTGCGCAGCGCAGTGACCCGACGAACCTGATCCAGTTCACACTGGCGTAGGGATGGTGCACGGGCTGCGCGGCTTTGCCGAAACAAATGAGCGGATCACGCGCAGTCACCTCCATTCGACGCGGAACTGGGTCTCCAACGCTTTGAGCTATGGAGGCTCTGACCGATGAAAGACCTGCCCCCAACCGTCACAACCGGCCCACTACCGGCCTCGCGCCGTGTCTGGCACTGTGGTGTGCTGCACCCCGACATCCGCGTTCCCATGCGCGAGATCGACTTGCACCCGACTGCGGGTGAGGTGCCTGTCACCGTTTATGACAGCTCTGGCCCCTATACCGATCCCGACGCCGAAATCACGATCGCGCGCGGTCTGCCGCGTCCGCGCGCGGCCTGGACAGAAGCGCGCGGCGATACCGAACACTACGAAGGTCGCCATGTAAAACCCGAGGACAACGGGTTTGCCGAGGGCACGCGGCTGGTGCCGGAATTCCCGGTGCGCCACACGCCGCTGCGCGCGCAGAAGGGACGCGCCGTCACCCAGATGGCCTATGCCCGCGCGGGGGTCATCACGCCCGAGATGGAGTTTGTCGCCATCCGTGAGAACATGGGACGTCAGGCCGCGAAAGAAGCGTTGACCCGTGATGGTGAGGGTTTCGGTGCCGAGATCCCCGATGTCATCACGCCGGAATTCGTGCGCAACGAGGTGGCACGAGGTCGGGCGATCATCCCCGCCAATATCAACCACCCCGAGGCCGAACCGATGGCGATCGGACGGAACTTCCTTGTGAAGATCAACGCCAATATCGGCAATTCCGCTGTCACCTCGTCCATGGCCGAGGAAGTCGAAAAGATGGTCTGGGCCACCCGCTGGGGTGCCGATACGGTGATGGACCTGTCGACGGGGCGCAACATCCACAATATCCGCGACTGGATCATCCGCAATTCACCGGTGCCGATCGGGACCGTGCCGCTTTATCAGGCGCTGGAAAAGGTCAGTGGTGTGGCCGAGGATCTCACATGGGAGGTGTTCCGCGACACGCTGATCGAACAGGCCGAGCAGGGGGTGGATTACTTTACCATTCATGCGGGCGTGCGGCTGCACATGATCCCGATGACCGTCGACCGGGTGACGGGGATCGTGTCGCGCGGCGGTTCGATCATGGCCAAGTGGTGCCTGCATCATCACCGCGAAAGTTTCCTCTACGAGCATTTCGACGAGATCTGCGATATCGCGCGGGCCTATGACGTGTCGTTCAGCCTTGGCGACGGGCTGCGCCCCGGCTCGATCGCCGACGCCAACGACCAGGCACAGTTCGCCGAGTTGGAAACGCTGGGAGAACTCACGCAAATCGCGTGGGCCAAGGATTGCCAGGTGATGATCGAGGGGCCGGGCCATGTGCCGATGCACAAGATCAAGGCCAACATGGACAAGCAACTCGAGGTTTGCGGTGAGGCGCCGTTCTATACGCTTGGGCCGCTTACGACCGATATCGCGCCGGGATACGATCACATCACCTCTGGCATCGGCGCGGCGATGATCGGCTGGTTTGGTACGGCGATGCTGTGCTATGTCACGCCCAAGGAACACCTTGGCCTGCCCGACCGGGATGATGTGAAGACCGGGGTCATCACCTACAAGATCGCGGCCCATGCGGCCGATCTGGCCAAGGGGCACCCGGCGGCGCAGATCCGCGATGACGCCGTTTCGCGCGCGCGGTTCGAGTTCCGCTGGGAGGATCAGTTCAACCTCTCGCTTGATCCGGAAACCGCGCGATCCATGCATGACGAAACCCTGCCGAAGGAGGCGCACAAGGTGGCGCATTTCTGTTCGATGTGCGGGCCGAAATTCTGCTCGATGCGGATCAGCCACGACATTCGCGCAGAAGCGCAGAAGGAAGGCATGGAGAAGATGGCCGAAAAGTTCCGCGAAGGCGGGGAGCTCTATCTCCCGCAGGAGGATGCGAAATGAGCCAGACACCCGGAACTCTTCTGACGGCGCTCAGAGCCGAGCCGCCGCTGGTGCAATGCATCACCAACTACGTCGCGATGAACGTCTCCGCCAACGTCCTGTTGGCCGCTGGTGCCAGCCCGGCCATGGTCTCGGATGTCGAGGAGGCGCAGGAATTCGCCCGCATCGCGGGGGCGCTAACGGTGAACATCGGCACGCTCTCGGGCCCTTTCGTCGAAGGGATGCGCGAAGCCATCGCCGGGGCGCAACAGGTCGGGAGGCCCTGGGTATTCGACCCGGTGGCCTGTCAGGCGACCGGCTATCGCCGCCGGGTCTCAGCAGAGCTGGTTGCCCTGCGCCCCACCATCATTCGGGGCAACGCTTCGGAGATCTTGTCGCTGGCTGGCGAGGCCAGCCGGGGACAAGGCGTGGACGGGCGCGACGCGGTCGAGGCCGCCGAAGATGGCGCGCGCAGGCTGGCGCAGCAAAGCGGCTGCGTCGTCGCGGTCACGGGCGCGGAGGATTTCGTCACTGACGGCGAACGCGCGATGCGGGTCAAGGGCGGGTCTCCGTGGATGCCGATGAATACCGCCATGGGCTGTTCGCTAACTTGCTTGTGCGGGGCCTATGCGGCGATCGCGAAGGACCCGTTCGATGCGGTGGTGGGCGCCCTGGCGCATTTTGCCGTGGCGGGAACCCGCGCGCATGAGCAGGCCGAGGGACCGGGGAGCTTTGCGCCGCGGTTCCTCGACGCGCTTCACGCTGTGACGCCCGACCTGCTTGATGCCGAGGCGCAGATTCACGGTATGGACGGAGGCACTGCATGAGGTGTTTCGACCTCTCGCTCTACCTCGTTCTCGATCCCGGCCTTTGTGCCGGGATCGGGATGGTCGAAACCGCCCGGGCAGCCGTGGTCGGAGGCGTCACGATGGTGCAACTGCGCGACAAGGAAGCCGACACCAAACGGTTGATCGAGACCGGCCGTGCCCTGAAAGAAGCGCTCGCCGGCACCAACGCAAAGCTGATCGTCAATGACGACGTCACCGCCGCCGTCGCCATTGGCGCGGACGGGTTGCACATCGGTCAAGACGACATGACCGTCGCGGAGGCACGGGCGCGCATCGGGGCGGATGCGATCCTTGGCCTGAGCGTTGAAACGCCTGAACTGGCCGCAGCGGTCGATCCCGCGCTGGTGGACTATATCGGCGCCGGGCCTGTCTTTGCCACGCCGACCAAGCCGAATCACAAGCAGCCGGTGGGGTTCGACGGGCTCGCCCGACAGATCGCGGCGAGCCCGGTTCCTGCCGTCGCCATTGGCGGGCTCAAGGTGATACATGTGGCGCAGGCGATGGCGGCCGGGGCACGGGGTGTCGCCGTGGTCTCGGCCATCTGCGGTCAGCCAGACCCGGAAACGGCGGCGCGAGCGCTCGCGGCTGAAATCCGCATCTTCCGCTCACGGCGCTCGGAAAATGGATTTCATAAAGGGTAGTTTGAGGGCGCCGGGGAACCAGAGCTTTACCATCCGACCGGGGCTGAGGTGACGGGCCAACAGGAGGCCTCCTTGGTCAGAACCGGTGCTCCAGCAGAAATGCGGTGTGCATGACCTGCCTCTCATCGCCCTGCTTTTGCATCGGGCCACAGGTGGTGGAAATGATGCACCGGGCCGTGACCGTGTCCGGCGTCGAGCGCATCGCTTGCCACCGGGACCATGCAGAAAATCGGTGCTCTCTGCTCTGTCTTGCAGGTGCCCGCCTTCAGAAGCGCCCGTTCGGCCCCAAGGCCAGCAGATCGAGCACGACATAGCGCGCCGCATGGTGGGGCAGACGATCCGCAACCGTTTCGGCAATCGTGCGAACATTCGCGATCATGGCTGCACCTCGCCCATCAGGCCTGCCGCCCGCCGCGCCACGTCGGCGACGTCGAGGCTCAGAGCGAGGCCGGACCTGTCGAGATCCCCGAGCCGGACCCATCGCGCTTCCAATGCATCGTCGTTGGCGATCGGCTCTCCCGAGATCCAGCGGCACAGCACGGCGATCAGGATGAAGTGCCGGCGCAACCCGCCACCCGCGTCCCGGTCGAAAGCATCCACGGCGGTGAAGACGTGTAGCGCTTCGGCCGTCACGCCGGTCTCCTCCAGCAGTTCACGCAACGCGGCATCGGGGATCGTCTCTCCCGCTTCGATCTTGCCGCCGGGAAAGCCCCATCGCCCGACATCGGGTGGATTGGCCCGCTGGACCAGAAGCACCTCGTCGTTGCGTATCACCGCGGCGATTGCCGCCGCGATGGGGCGTGCGGGCGTGGCGCGGTCAGGGTCTGCGGTGGGTGTCGACATGGCGGCCTCGTGTTTTGAGACCGGCAAAGGAGAGAGCGCGTTGATCCCGTCCCTTCGCCGGTATGATCCGGATCAGGTTCAAAGGGTCACTGCGCTGCGGCCGGTCGGACAGACCGCGCCACCAGCAGAGTCTCAGCCCTTTGTCAGGGCCCCCCTCGGCCGGTTCAGGGTATCAGTCCGCTTCCGAGAATCAACGCGGTTCTTCGAAGGCCCATTCAATGCCGCAGACGCCGAATGTCTCGCGCGGCTGGCTTGCACGGGTTGGATCATACCTGTCCACGTTCGACGCGAGAACCCGGATCGGCTATGGGGCAATCGACGTCGTAGCGCCGCCCCGCGCCTGTTGACGTTCAGGGATCACAAGCCACTTTCGACCCTGCCGTTATTCTCCGACATCGAGCGCCCCTTCCACATAGCCGATCTTCGGTCGGCGAAATCCCATCGCGGCCCAGGCACCGAGCAGGCGGACGAAGAATCCCGCCGAATGCTTCTTGAGGTTGGGCACGTCGCCGGGCAGCGCCGACGGGTCTTCAAGATCGCCTGTCATTGTGCGCATCTGAAGCGGTGGAAGAGTGTCAGCGGGCCATAGGTGGCCGTAAAGGTCGATCCAGTGTCCCTCGGTGAAGTCGAGGAACATCGGCGTATTGCAGCAGGCCGCTATCACCCGACGGGTCTTGGTCTTCTGCGTCAGGCGATACTCCCGCAGGTTGCCGGCCCCCTTGACGCACCGGACGCGATCCTTGCGGTACATCTCCATTCGCATACCGCCGGTCGATTCCCTTAGAGACAGCGCGCCCGGCAAAGCCTCCAGCACGTCCGCTGCAGTCCGGCACGATGTGCAAAGGCACTCGGTGCTCATGATGGGTGTGCTCTCGGCCTCCATCCGGACCTCGCCGCAGCGGCATTGCAATTGTGTTATGTTGTTCATGCTTCAACCTCATCGGGCACGTTGAAAAGACAGCGAATGTACCGATCCAGATGGTCGAGACTTTCGCGGGCAAGATCGGGGTCGTTACCGGCCTTGGCCAATACAAATCCTCCCTGGATGACAGCCTGCGTATGGCGGGCGAGACTTTCCGGCGTCCAGTCGCCCTGAATCCGGCGGGCCTGCATTGCCGCCCTGATATCTCCCTCCAGTGTTGCGGCATGTCCGAATATGCTCTTCCCGCAAGCCTCACGGATGTCGGGCGAGATGGCATAGACCTCCTGAGCCATGGTCCCGACCAGACAGGTGAATTCGGCAATCTGGCCAACGATGATCGCCCTGCGGAAAGCGACATAGGCCAGCACACGGTCCAATGGATCATCAGGCAGGTGATAGGGTGCCGCCGCGAAAAACGCCGATGTTGTCTCGGTCCAGTATTCAGCCGCCGCGACGCCGAGGGCTTCCTTGGAGTCGAAATGATGAAAGAAGGCACCCTTCGTCACTTCGGCCTGCTTGCACAGGTCGTCAACTGTGGTGGCGGCGAATCCCTTCGAACGAATGATATCTTGGGCCGCCTCAAGCAAGCGGGTGCGGGCATTGCCGCGCTCAGGGGAGAGTTTCGATGGCCTTGGCATGAGATATACATACCATTTAGTTTGTATTTAGTTCAATCCAATCTTGCACCCATATGCTTGTAGCTACAAGTATTATCAGCTACACAAGGCCCCATGACGATTCCACGATGGGAGGGAAGTGATGTGCCAAACAACAGCGCATGGCCTGACACGTCGCCGCGCACTGGCCGGGGCTACCGCTCTGCCGCTGGTTCTTGGTTGGGGTAACCCGGTGTTGGCAAATCAATTTGATAACCTGCGTGGCATGCTGGATCAGCCCGTCACCTCGGAGCGGGTGCCGGGACTGGTTGCGCTGATCGCGCGCGAGTCGGACGTCTGGACCCATGTTGCCGGGGTGCGCGATCTGGAAAGCGGTGCGCCGATGCAGCGTGATACGCTGTTCGCAGTGGCCTCTATCGGCAAACCCCTGACGGCGGTTGCGGCGCTGATGCTGGTACAGGATGGCGTGCTGGGGCTGGATGAACCGGTGGATCGCTGGCTGCCGGAACTGGCCGCGCCGCGTGTACTGCGCCAGCTGGATGGTGAGTTGGACGATACCCTGCCCGCGACCCGTGCCATAACCCTGCGCGACCTGCTCAGCCAACGCATGGGGCTGGGTATCATCTTCGCCGACGTTCCGCTGGCAAGACAGATGCAGGCGCTTGGCGTCGCCCCGGGGCCAACGATCTTTGCCGAGGATGCAGGCACCTTTATGGCGCGGCTGGGTTCATTGCCGCTGGCCCATCAACCGGGCGAAAGATGGCTCTATCACACCGGGCTGGATGTGGCGGGCGTGCTGGTGGCGCGGGCAAGTGGGATGTCGCTGGGGGAATTCCAGCGCCGACGCATCTTTGAGCCTCTGGGCATGGCGAATACCGGATTTTCCGGCCGCGCCGACCAGTTGGCAACCCAGTATTCACCGAATGCAGAGACCGGCGCGCTGGAACTTTGGAACTCAGCCTCGGGGGGCAGTTTCGCGCAACCGCCCGCATTTGAGGCCGGGGGCAGCGGCCATGTTTCGACCGTCGATGATTTCCTGGCCTTCGGGCGGTTCCTGCTGGCCGGTGGCATGGCCGGAAACCAGCGGCTGTTGTCGGCGGAACTGGTGGCCGAGATGTTGCGCGACCAGATCACACCGGCGCAGAAAGCAGCCTCGCCTTGGTTTCCGCCGGATTTCTGGGACACGCATGGCTGGGGGCTGGGCGTGGCGCTGCGCACTGCGCCGGAAAACGCGCGTGGCCGTTTCGGCTGGTGGGGCGGGTTCGGCACCGCCTTCTGGTGCGACCCGGCCACCGATACCGTCGCCGTCCTCTTCACCCAACGCATGATGACCGCCCCGGACGATGCGGCATTTGCGGAAACCTTCATTAACGCGGCCCTTGACGCGCCATGACAAAGCGAGAGCGCCCTGCACATGCCTGAACTGACCCTGACAACCTTGAACTGGGTGCCCGACTTGCCGCGCGGCTATGTCCGCGACCTGCGTGTGCGGTGGGCGCTGGAAGAGGTCGGGCTGCCCTACCGGGTGCAAAGTGTGCCCTTCATACCAAGCGCGCCATTTCGCGAGCTGGACGCGGAGCAGATCGCGCAGCAGCCTTTCGCACAGGTGCCATGGTTGAGTGATGGCGACCAGACGATCTTTGAGTCGGGTGCGATCCTGCTCTATCTGGGCGAACGCAGCGCGGCCCTGTTGCCGACCGACCCGCACGCGCGCCAGCAGGCGATCAACTGGGTCTTTGCCGCGCTCAACTCGGTCGAGGCGGCCAGCCTGCCTTGGTCGATCTATCAGTTCTCGAATGACACGGAGCAAACGCCGGGGCGCAAACACCTCGATGCCTTTCTGCAGGCGCGGCTGCAATATACCGAACAGGTTTTGGCTGGCCGCGAATGGCTGGCGGGGGAATTTTCGATCGCCGACATTCTGATGGCCGACGTCCTGCGCCTTGTGCATCGCTTTGACGGGCTGGCCAATGTCCCCGCCTGCCGCGCCTATGTCGCCCGCGCAACCGCCCGCCCCGCCTTTGAAAAGGCTTATGCAGACCAGATGGCACATTTTGCGGCGGAGGACTGAACACGCCCAAAAGGCGACCAGACGGGAACGGATGCCCGACCGCGACAAATAGGAGGATATCACCATGATTACACCCCAGATCGTATCACGCGAAGAATGGCTCGACGCCCGCAAGCGCCACCTGGAACACGAAAAGGAAATGACCCGCATGCGCGACCGGCTCGCGCAGGAGCGCAGGGCGCTGCCATGGGTCAAGGTCGAGAAACCCTATGTCTTTCACACGCCCGAGGGTGAGAAGGGTTTGTCGGACCTTTTCGATGGCCGCAGCCAACTCATCATCCACCACTTCATGTTCCATCCTGACTGGGACGCGGGCTGCAAGAGTTGCTCGTTCGACGCCGACCACGCCGAGGGCGCGCTGGTGCATCTGGCGAACCACGACGTTTCCTATGTGCGCGTCTCCCGCGCGCCGCTCGAAAAGATCATGGCCTACAAGAAGCGCATGGGCTGGCGGGCCAGATGGGTGTCGTCTTTCGGGTCGGACTTCAACTATGACTATCACGTTTCCTTCACGCCGGAAGAACTGGCCAAAGGCAACGTGTTCTACAATTACCGGCGTGACGAAGGATACGACGAACTGCCCGGTCTCAGCGTCTTTTACAAGGGTACAGACGGCACCGTCTATCACACCTATTCGAGCTATGCGCGCGGCAACGAAGAAGTCATGGGGGCCTACATGTATCTCGACATCACCCCGAAAGGCCGCAACGAAAACAAGATCATGGACTGGATTCGCCGCCACGATGAATACCCGGCGTCACAGTGACTGCAATAACCGCTGGTTAACCCTCGCATCCTACCGAGGACATCGTCAGTGCACACCTCAGGTTACTTTCGCAACCGGCACCCCGGCCTGTCACACGGCATTCTCATTCAGATGCCGCAGCTTGTCAGGATTGCGGACAATCCACACGGCGACGATTTTGCCCGCCCGGATGCCGATAGCCGTGGTTTGCAGCACATTCCCCGGCTCTCGCGTCACGAAGCCCGGCACACCGTTGATCGTCCGGAGCGGCGGCAGGGGCGGCGGCGGGAGGTGGCGTTTGCGGGCAAGGCCAACAAACAGCCCCGCCGCCCGTCTGCGCCCGCGCAGCACGTTGATCGCTGCAGGCACCTTGCCGCCGCCATCGGTATGAACCTCGATCTCTTCGGCAAAGAGATCCGTCAGCGCCTGCATGTCGCCGGTGCGAGCTGCGCGCCAGAAGGCCGCCACGATCGGTGCGGATTGCTCTGGGGGCAGCGCCGGGCCGGGTTCTGCCCCCGCCATGCGTTTGCGGGCGCGTGACACAAGCTGACGGCAGGTTGCGGGCGTGCGCCCGACCACGGTTGCGATCTCGTCAAAGGAATAGTCAAAGGCATCGCGCAACAAGAACGCCGCGCGCATTTCCGGGGTCAGCCGGTCAAGGGTCAGGATCAGCGCGATCCCCACATCCTCGGCCACGATCCAGCTTTGCTCGGCGTCCGGCGCATTATCCTGAACCAGCGGATCAGGTAGCCAGGCACCGACATAGTGTTCACGCCGCGCCCGGGCCGATTTGAGGTGGTCAAGGCACAGCCGGGCGACAACCGTACCCAGAAAGCGGGCCGGATCAATTATCCCGGCAAGCGGCCTTCCCGCAAAGCGCATCCACGCCTGTTGCAGGATGTCTTCGGTATCCGCCACCGACCCCGTCATGCGATAGGCGAGTCCCGCCAGGCGGCGGCGCTCGCGCTGGAACAGCATCAGGTGCGGGTCAGTCTGCATCACTGCGCAAGGGATGCGGCGCGCGGAAACCAACCGCAAACCGGTTCCAGGCGTTGATTGCGTTGATCACCAGCGTGAGATCCACGCATTCCTGGGGCGTGAAGGCGTTCGTCAACGCGGCGTAATCCGCGTCCGGCGCACCGGTGGCCTCGATCCGCGTCAATGCCTCGGCCCAGCCAAGGGCTGCGCGCTCACGCGCATTAAACGCCGGGCTTTCACGCCATGCGGCCAGCACATCCAGCTTTTGCTGCGACACGCCCGCGCCCCGGGCCTCGGGCGCGTGCATGTTCAGGCAAAAGGCACAACCGTTGGTTTGCGAGACCCGCATCTTGACCAGTTCACGCAACGCAAGCGGGATCGAAAGCGCGTGCGTTTCGGCTTCAAGGGCCAGCATCGCCTTCACCGCTTTGGGCGAGGCCTGGTGGTAGTTCAATCGCTCGGTCATCTGTAGCTCTCCGTTCTCAAGTCTGACAGAAAGTAAGACGAGATGAGGACGCGATTTGTGACAGGCTCGCGCGCTCTATGGACCGTTCAGCGCGTACCCGGCGCCGGACCGACGAGAGCCGCCAGCAGATCGCGCACCGTCGCTTCGTAAAGCGGCGCATCCGCCCCGCCTTCTATGGCCAGCGCGGCGCGGTCGAACATTGCCGATACAAGGTCTGCAAGCGCATCGACCCGCCCGACCGTCGCGGCTCCTCCCAACGCCTCTGCAATGCCCAGCCGCAGCTCGCGTCCGCCGGTTTCAAGGTCGATCCGGCGCATGGTTTCAGGGCTTAGAGTGGCCGGCCCTTCCAGCAACATCAGCCGAATCCGGCCCGGCGCACGCATGGCGGCAAAATAAGCCCGCGCACCATCGTTGAGCGCGGCAAGAGGGGTCTGCGCATCGGCCGAACCCGCCTCGATCTCGGCTGCGATCTGCGCGGCCTCGGCCTCCACCACCGCCAGAAACAGCGCCTGCTTGTCCTTGAAATGATGATATAGCGCCCCACGCGTAAGCCCTGCCCGCGCGACCACTTCGGGCGTGCCGGTAGCGGCATAACCCTTTTCCAGAAACAGCGCGCGGGCGGCCTTGATCAATGCGCGACGGGTTTCCTGGCGGCGGTTCTGATTGGAACGCCTCTCTTGCATACATACAGCCTGTATGTTAATTCATAAATACATACACACTGTATGCTTTTTACACAGGAGCGCAAGCGATGAAAATCACCCAATATTACCCCGTCCTCATGGTGGCCGATGTCAGCGCAACCAGTACTTTCTACCAGGCACATTTCGGCTTTCGCGCGCTGTTTGAAGCCGATTGGTATGTGCATCTGCAATCCACAGAGGATGAAAGCGTCAATCTGGCGATCCTGGACGCCAGCCATGAAACCATCCCCGAAAGCGCCCGCAACCGCCCGGTATCCGGCGCTCTTCTCAACTTCGAGGTGCCGGATGTCGATGCCGTTCATGACGCGCTGACGGCAAAGGGCCTGCCAATCCTGCTTTCACTACGCGACGAACCATTCGGCCAGCGGCACTTCATCACGCACGATCCGAACGGGGTTCTGATCGACGTGATCACACCGATTGAACCAAGCGCGGAATTCATGGCCCAGTATGCCGCTGATGCCCTGCCCAGCTAAACCGACTGCAACGCTGCGCGCCCCCGGCAAGCGGGGGCCGCAGCGCGGACAGATCCTTATCCGCTTGACGCAATTGCGCGTTTCGACGCGGCCTGGGGCGGCGTACCAAAACTTCATGTTGCTTCCGATTTTCTCGGCCGCGGACGAGTAGACCATGCCGCCCCCTCCTTGATGACAAGCGAGCAGCCGAACGTCACGGTATAGATTCTTGCGGCACCCATATGTCCTGTTGCCAAGGCAAACCCGATGTTATCAACGCGCGTCTCGTCCGGGACACGGTTCCACTCAGGCCGGCGTGTGACGTTGTATCCGACAATGCATCACCCTCCCCTTTTCGACCATCGGTCGTGCCTTCGGTAACACCTGCATTTCAGGAATGATGGTTGTCGCAGCCCAGGCCGAGATCGGGCGAAACCTACAAAAAGTTTGACTCCATGAGATCTGTGTGTACTTGGTGTATACGTGTCGACATGAGATATACCTGTGGAGGATTTTAGAATGTTGGGTTCCAACCCCGGGTTCCAAAGGGAAGGCGGATCAGTTTGTGAGATTCTTCGGGAAGACATTCTGTCCTTGGCCATAGCACCTGGCTCGACGCTTGAAGAAAAGGTGCTGGCCGAAAAATACCAGGTTTCCCGCACGCCGATTCGCGAGGCTTTCATCCGGCTTGCCGCGGAGGGCTTAGTGGAGTTTCGCCCACGGCGAGGTGTCCAGGTCATTCCGATCATTTTGCCGAACCTGCCACGATATCTCGAGACATCCAGTCTGATCCAGCGCAGCCTGGTGAGGCTGGCGGCCTTTCGGCGACACAAGCGCGATCTGTCCAGGATTGCCAACGCCATTGCCGAGTTGCGGGCCCATACGGTGCAAATCGACATCCATGACTATGATTCGGTCATACGCGCCGCAGCCTCGGAAAACGCCGCGCTGCATGCCATCGCCGAGGGCGCGCACAACGTATATCTTCTGGAGATCTACGAAAAACTCCGCCTTCAGGGCCAGCGCATGTTGCGGCTCGCCTTCTGCTACTGCCCGAAAGGGGAGGTCGATGTGGCGGAGTTTGCCGGTCTGCGCGTCCAGCGCATGGAAGACCTGGTGGATCTCATTCGCGACGGCGATGCCGATGGGGCCGAAGCGCAAAGCAGGCAACTGCATTCCGACATGGTCGAACGACTGATGGCCTATCTGGCCGAAGATCTGACCGAAGGTGTCGAAATCGAAGCATCGGAGCTCGGGGGGCAAGCTCCGGAATAATCTCGTTGCAAGATCAATGCCCATACCCAACAGGAGGAAAAACATGTCTGTCACTGGAATGACTATCAAGACCTTAGCCGCGGCCCTAACAGTCAGCGCAATTGCGGTCACAGCGCCCGCGCCGGCCTATGCCCAAAACGTTGTCAAGCTTGCGCATACGGAAGGCGAAGGCGATCTCTTGCTGAATCCGTACTGGACCTTCACGGAGGTCTTCGGGCGCGCCCTCGAGGCGGAAAGCAACGGTCGCTACAACCTCGAGGTTTTCCCGAACAAGCAGCTTGGCGATCTTGAATCCCTGGCCGATCAGACGGCGCGGGGCCTTGTGCAGATTTCAGCCGGGTTGAGCGCGGGCCACTTGGCGAGCTATTTCCCCGATATCCAGATCCTGGAAATGCCCTACAGCTTTCCCAGCACAGAGGTCGGGCGCATGGTGCTCGATGGCCCGTTCGGGCGCGAATTGTCCGATGCGCTGGCCGCCGAAAGTGGCTTGAGGGTTCTGTCCTATCTGCCGTCTGCCTTCCGCAACTTTTCCAACTCGGTGCGCCCGATCAAGACTCCTGCAGATATGGAAGGTCTGAAAATCCGCGTGCAGCCGATCCCGGTGCATCTGGAGATCGTCAAGGCGCTGGGGGCCTCGGCCACGCCGATTGCCTGGGGCGAACTGTATAACGCGCTGCAAACCGGTGTTGTCGACGGTCAGGAAAATGCGCCTTACACAATGCTTCTGGCCAACCTGCACGAGGTTCAGAGTTACTACACGCTGGATCGGCACCTTCTGAACATGCCGATGGTGGTGATTAACGACGCATACTACCAGTCGCTGGGCGCCGAGGATCAGGCGATCTTCCGGTCCGCCGCGCGTCAGGCCTCTTTCGCCATGCTGGGCATCATCAAGGCCAAGGAATCTCAGGATCTTCAGACCATCGCCGCAGCAGGTGTGGAAATCTATCAGCCGACCCCGGCGGAATTCCAGCAATTCGTCGACGCCACGCGTGAACCGTTGCGTGCCGTGCTGTCCGAAAAGGTCGATGCTGCCTGGTTCGACAAGCTCGATGCCGCAATCGCAGAGGCGAAGGCCGAACTGGCCGCACGCTGACGCATAGACGGGCCCGCATGCGGCTACATGCGGGCCCGCTTTCTGCTTATGCATTTCCACCCACAAGGAGGATCGACCATGCGGCTTCTCGCGATGACAAGCTTCTGGCTGGCCTGGGCCGCGTCACTGGTGGCGCGCCTGATGCTGGTGGCCGTCGCCCTGATGATCGTGGTGCAGGTGGTCCTACGCTTTGGCTTCTCCTATTCCCTGCCGTGGCCCGAAGAGGCCGCACGCTACCTGATGATCTGGATCGTCATGTTGTCCGGCTCGCTTCTGGTGCGTGACGACCAGCTGGTGCGCGTGGATTTTCTGGATTACCTCTGGTCGTCGCGCCTCATGGTGTGGCGCAATCTGACCTTCCGCCTGCTTCTGGCGGTGATGCTGGGCGTGCTGGTCTGGCAAGGCTGGGACCAGGCGACTTTCGCGATGCGCCGCACCACCACCGCACTTCAGATTTCGTGGTTCTGGGTCTATCTCGCGATCCCCGTCGGGGGTGCGCTGATGCTGATCCAGATGCTGGCCCGCGCGGTCGAGGAAATTTCAACAGGCCAGGTCAAGGCCGCAGATATCGGGGAGAGCCTCTGATGAGCATTGCCCTTCTTTCGGTCATTGGCATGCTCTTCGTGCTGCTTTTGCTTGGCAGCCCGGTGATCTTTGCCATCGGCTTCGCCGCGCTGTCCTATTTCTACGTGGCACCGGGAATGGACTCCATGGTGTCGATCTTCGCCCACAAGTTTTTCACCGGCATGGATGTGTTTATCTGGCTCTCGATCCCGCTCTTTATCATCGCGGGCGAGATCATGACCGCGACCAACATGACCGAACGGCTGCTTTCCTTTTCCCGGCTGCTGGTGGGCCGGATGCGCGGCGGGCTGGCCTATGTGAATGTTGTCGGCTCCATGCTCTTTGGCGGGGTTTCCGGATCGGCATTGGCGGATATCGCGGCGCTTGGCCCGGTTGAGATCGACATGATGAAGCGCGATGGATATCCCAAGGATTTCGCGGCGGCACTGACCGTATGCTCGGCCGTTCAAGGGCCGATCATCCCGCCCAGCATTCCGCTGATCATCTTTTCCAGCCTCACCAACACCTCGGTCGCGGCCTTGTTTCTTGCCGGGGCCATTCCCGGCGTGATGCTGGGCCTGGGCATGATCATCGTGGTGTTCATCATGGCGCGCCGGCGTGGTTTCTCGGCCAGTCCGATCTCGGGCCTGACGATGCGCCTCGCGCTGACCATCGTGATCGAGGCGTTCTGGGCCCTGTTCATGCCGCTGATCATCATCGGCGGTATCGTCAGCGGCGTCTTCACTGCGACCGAGGCCGCCGCAGTCGCAGTCGCATATGCCCTGCTGATCGGTTTCGTGGCCTATCGAAACCTCACCCTCAAGAAGCTGTGGGAGATCCTGGACCGTTCGGCACGAACCACCGCCTCAATCTATCTGATCGTCGGCTTTGCCACCATCATCAGCTGGATCATGGCCAACGAACGCCTGCCCTCCGAGCTCGAAGGCTTTATTGCCGAGGTCGGTCTGCCCTTGTGGATACTGCTGCTGGCGCTGAACCTGTTTTTCCTGATCAACGGGCTGTGGATCGGCGACGCGGTGCAATTGCTGCTGTTCGCGCCCCTGTTCACACCGATTCTTGCGCAGATGGGTGTGGACCCGATCCATTTCGGGGTGATCATGGTCATGAACGTGATGATCGGCCTGCTGACACCACCTTATGGGCTGGGGCTCTATCTGGGGGCCGCTGTCAGCGGCGAACCGTTGGGCAGGATCGTGAAATCCAGCCTGCCTTTCCTGGGATCATCTCTCATCGTCCTGATGCTTGTGACCTATATCCCCGCAATTTCACTGACACTTCCACGCCTGTTCGGCTTTCTTCCGTGACTGAAAAGGACCAAAAATGCTGACCTCCAAAGATCTGATCAACCTCTACCCGGCGCTCGTGACGCCATTCACCGACGATGACAAGGTTGATACCGCGGCGCTCACACATCTCGTTGGGCGCATGTTCGACGGCGGGGCGCAGGGTGTCGTGCCGCTGGGCGGAACGGCGGAATACACGGCCCTGAGCCCCGCAGAGCGGCGCGCCGTGGTGGAATGCACCGTGGCGGCGTCCAAGGGCCGGGGGCCTGTCGTGGCAGGAGTCCTGTCACCGGGATATGCCGAAGCCAAGGCCGAAGGGCTTGCCTACAAGGCCGCCGGTGCGGATGCCATCATGTTGCTGACGCCCTTCTACGCGATGGGCGATCAACCGGGGATAGCCGCCTATATTCGCCGGTTCCGCGCCGAGGTGGACCTGCCCATCGTTCTCTACGAGATCCCGGCGCGCACCAACATAAGCCTCGCGCCCGAGACGATCGCGGCATTGGCCGAGGATGGCACCGCCATCGGCATCAAGTTCTCGAATTACGATGTCCCGCGTTTCGCGCGCATTGCCGGCATGGTCGGTGACGATTTCGCGATGATGAGCGGCGAAGAGCCATTGGTCGCCACGCATATCCAACTGGGTGCATGTGGCGCGGTGCTGGCCACGGCCAATCTCTTCCCGCGCTACTGGTCGCATCTGTTCGAACTCGCGGCAAAGGATTCGGCAGCGGCGATTCGCCATCAACTCGCCTTTCAGCCGGTTCTCGACGCGGTATTTGCCGAGGCCAATCCAGGTCCGCTGAAAGGCGCGATGGAGATCATCGGGCAGCCGGTCGGCACCGCGCGCCTGCCGCTTGTGCCACCTTCCCCGCAGACGGAACGCCTCCTGCGTGACGCACTTTCCCTCTTTCAGCCGGAATGGGGCGATGCGCAACAATGAACCCGAGCATATCCGCGCGCTGACCGAACTGGCGGGCGGGAACGCGGTGCGGACCGGCTCTGACGCCACAGCGCACCTGACCGACTGGCGCGGTCGTCACAAGGGCAAGGCGATGGCCGTCGTCCTGCCCGCCTCGACCGAGGACGTGGCGCGCGTCGTGCGCTACTGCCGAGAAAACCGGATCGCGGTCTTTCCGCAGGGTGGCAATACCAGCCTCTGCGCCGGAAGCGTTCCCCCCGAAGACGATCGTTGCTGCATCGTGCTGTCCACCGATCGCCTGCGCCGCCTGCGCGAGATCGATGCCGCGGCGGATGTCGCCATCGTCGAAGCGGGTGTCACCCTCGCGGCGCTACATGATGCCGCGGAAAGTGCCGGTCGCCTGTTCCCGCTCCGGCTGGGATCCGAAGGCACCGCCCAGATCGGCGGCCTTATCTCGACCAATGCGGGTGGCACGGGCGCGGTGCGCTACGGTGTTATGCGCGACCTAGTGTTGGGACTCGAAGCGGTGCTGCCGGACGGGTCGGTGGTCAGCCGCCTGGGCGGATTGCGCAAGGACAATCGCGGCTATGACTGGAAACACCTGATGATCGGTGGTGAAGGCAGCCTCGGCATCGTTACCGCCGCCGCCGTCAAGCTGTTCCCGGCGGTGCGCGATTCTGCGCATGCGGCCTGTATCGTCTCGGACCCCGACGCGGCCGTGGCCCTGCTCCAGCGTTTGCGGGCGCGTTTCGACACCGCGATCCACGCTTTCGAACTGGTATCGGGCGGCGAGATCGACCTCGCACTGCGCCATGTCGAGGGGTTGCGCGCACCATTCACACCGACACCGCCCTGGATCGTGATGATCGAACTGGGAAGCTCCGATTCAGAAGCCGGGTTGGACGAAAAGCTGACCGGCTTTCTCGGGCGCGTTCTCTCGGAGGGAATGATCGAGGATGCTGTGATTCCGGCGAGCGGACAGCAGGTGAACGAACTTTGGGCTGTCCGTCATTCCCTGTCGGAAGCAAACAAGAAGGCCGGTCACGGGATTGTCTTCGACGTGGCGGTTCGCATCTCCGACGTGCCGCGTTTCATTCGGGAATCCACACAGATCGTCAAGGATCACACGCCGCTGGCAGACCCTGTCTTTGTCTGCCACTTGGGGGACGGGAATGTGCACCTCATCGCTATGATTCCGCGGGAAGTCGTCCCGGCATCCGGTATTCTGGAGCCCCTGGTCCATGGCCTGCAAGACAAGGTGCATGACCTTGCCGAACGTCTTGGCGGATCGTTCAGCGCCGAACACGGAATCGGGAGAAAACTGGCAGATGAAATGGCGCGGCGGCTGCCGCCCGCGGAAATGCGGTTGATGCATGCGATCAAGCAGGCCCTCGATCCGCACGGTGTTTTTGCACCAGACGTGCTGCTTACAAGCAAGGCCGAGTCGGAACCCGCCCGGATGATCGCTGACGATGATCAAACCCCGCCTCGGTAGCTTTGAGCAGATGCGTCGCCGCGCGTGGAGACGTCTGCCGCGCGGTCTGTTCGATTATATTGACGGCGGCGTCGGACGCGAAGCCGCTCTGCGGGCTCTGCGTGCACGTCTCGACGCGGTCACGATCGAGCCGCGCGTGCTTCGCTCGAATGGTAATCGCGAGATCGGGTGCTCTCTTCTCGGATCGGAATACCGTTTTCCGCTGGTGATCGCGCCCACCGCCATGGCGGGACTCGTGCAGCATGATGGTGAAATCATTCTGGCGCGCGCGGCCGGTCGGTTGGGCATTCCATTCTGTCTTTCGACGCAATCCATCACCTCTGTAGGTGCCCTGCGCGCCGCCGTTCCGGAGGTCGATATCTGGATGCAGATATACCTTTGGGAAGACCGTTCCTTGTCGCAAGGGTTGCTTGAACGCGCTCGTGCGGCTGGCGTGAAGGTGCTCATTCTGACCGTTGACACACCCTATGGTGCGCGCAAGCCGTGGAACGACCGAAGTGGTTTCGGGATGCCATTCCGGCTCAGCGCACGCAGCCTGACCGATCTGGCGATGCGGCCCGGCTGGCTGGCACGGTCCATGTTGCCCACACTCCTGAAGGGTGGACTGCCCGGCCTCGAGAATTATCCCGAGGGGCTGCGCCCTCGGCTGCTCGGCCAGCCACCCGATCCGCGCGTGATGCTGCGCCGTGACCTCGGGTGGGAGGATGTGGCATGGGTGCGAAAGTCATGGGATGGCCCCATCCTGCTGAAAGGGGTGTTGAGCGTCGCGGATGCAAAACGGGCGATGCAGGAAGGTCTTGAAGGTCTGATCGTCTCCTCGCACGGTGCGCGGAATTTCGATGCGGCACCGGCCCCCATAGATTGCCTGCCCGGCATCGCTCTGGCGGTCGGCAAGCAGATGACCATCCTCGCCGATAGCGGCCTGCAGAGCGGGCTTGACCTATTGCGCTTTCGTGCGCGGGGTGCGGAGGCCGGCATGACCGGCCGCTTGCCCCTTTGGGCGCTTGCCAGCGGTGGCGAAGCCGCCGTGACGACCGCTTTGGAGAACCTGCGGCAGGATTATATCGAAGCGCTGGACTTCGCCGGCATTTCGTGAGGATCATCCGACAGGGTAAAGGGTGCGGCGAGCCGATCTTCACCGATCGCATGAATTCAACCGCCTGTCAGGGGGGGTGGTCCGGACACAACATACTGCCTGCGCCAGGCGACTCCGGTCCGCCCCCCTGTCAATTACGCGAGAAGCTGGTCAAACCCGTCCCGAAGCCTGTCTGACAT
This sequence comes from Aquicoccus porphyridii, assembly GCF_008369105.1. Taxonomy (GTDB): domain Bacteria; phylum Pseudomonadota; class Alphaproteobacteria; order Rhodobacterales; family Rhodobacteraceae; genus Aquicoccus; species Aquicoccus porphyridii. The sequence goes on from NZ_VINQ01000003.1 coordinate 71,229, forward strand.
ACCGCTCCCGGTCATGTGTTGCCGCAGGCGCTGATTGTAGCCTCCGGGCGTGTCGAGCGCATCCAGAAGCGGATCGCATGGCGCGGCGAGCAGGCTGGAACCCACCAGTTCGCGCAGGAATGTCTCGGCCATTTCCGGGTCGGCTCCCTTATGCGCCAGCCAGTCCGCCGCGTCCTTGACCATTCTGATGGCAGGCGACAGAACCGCCTGCGCGCAGAGATAGGTGCCGAGTTCCTCTTCGGTCGCAATCTCGAAGATAGAGTTGCGGGCGCCGAACAAGGCGTGGATCAGGCTGCTGTCCCCATGGGCCAGAATTTGCGATCTTCCGGTCGCAATGGAGGGAAACGGGATCATGCGGGCCGCCATGGTGGCGGGGGCTGTCATGTCGGCAACCCTGGCCAAGTCCAGCCCCGCCATGAGCGAGATCACCTGCTGGCCCTCGCGGAACCGCAGCGCGGCGAGTACATTCGGGGCGACATCCTCTGTCAGGCCCAGAAACACGATTTCGCTGCGATCCACGATTTCCTGGTTGTCCGCCACGGTCACATTCCCGAACCGACCGGCAAGATGCCCGGCGTTCTTTTCGCTGCGTCTGGACACGGCGATATCGTGCCCGTCCTCCGCGATTCCCTTGACCACTGCGGTGGCAATGGTGCCAAGTCCTATGATTCCGATCCGCATCAGCGTGCTCCCCATGTGTCGGACAACCGGTAGCCTTCGGGCCAGGGGTCTGAAGGGTCCAGCATATGTTGGTGGATTCCGGTGATCCAGCCGCGACCGGATATCTCCGGCAGGATGGCGGGGCGATCACCGACAGTCGTTTCTTCCATGATCCTGCCCGAAAAGGTCGAACCGATCAGCGACCGTGCTATCAGGCAGTCACCGGTTTTCATGACACCGCGGGCATGCAGCACGGCCATCCGGGCCGAAAGCGCCGTGCCGGTGGGCGACCGGTCGACCTTGCCCGGCTGGATCGCCACGGCGGCCCCCGCCTCCAGCCCCTCCGGCCCATCGGTCAGCGGGCCGGCGAACAGGCAAAACGAAATGTGCCGCCAATCCGGGTTTTCCGGGTGATCAAAGCCAAGCTGCGCATTGGCGGCATTGGTGATCTTGACGCCCAGCTTGGCGATGGCATGGGCCTCGTCCTTGACCAGCTTGAAGCCCAGTTTCTTCGCATCGACGATGACGAAGCTGTCGCCGCCATAGGCCGTATCAACGACCATCTCGCCCAGGCCCTCGACCTCCAGCCTGACGTCCAACTTCGCGGCGAAGGAAGGCACGTTGCGCACAAAGATGCGCTCGGCCTTGCCTTCCCGGCACTCAGCCCGCACACGCACCAGGCCGCCCGGCGCTTCGAGCACCAGATGCGTTTCGGGCTCCTGCATCGGAACCAGCCCTCCGTCCAGAAGCACAGTCGATACACAGATCGCGTTGGAGCCCGACATGGGCGGGGTGTCCTCGGGCTCCATGATGATCCAGGCGGCCTGCGCCTCGGGGTGCTTTGGCGGCACCAGCAGATTCACATGACGAAACACGCCGCCACGCGGTTCATTCAGGACAAAGTTGCGCAGGGTCTGATCCTGCGCGACCCAACGGCTTTGCGCCCAGAGCGTGTCGCCCGGCGGGGGCAGGACGCCGCCGACGATCACGTCGCCCACCTCGCCCTCGGCATGGGCCGAGATCACGTGAATCGTCCTGCTGGAGCGCACGTCAGAGTCCCTTGCACAGGCGCAGCGCGTCATAGACCGCCGCATGTGTGTTTCGCGCGGCCACCGCATCCCCGATGCGGAAGAGCTGATAGTTTCCGTTTTCGTTGCGCGTCACCTTCTGCGGGTGGCCCGCGATCAGCGCCTCATAATCCACCTCGCCAAGGTTCGACGATTCCGGACGCAGGTCGAAATAGACATCATCCAGCGGCCGCGTGCCGTGGTTGACGACCACCTGGTCGACATGGCGTTCGCGGGAAACACCGCCATAATCGCTGCCGATGACTGCCAGGAGGCTGTTGCCGTCCCTGCGCACGGCGTCGAGCTTCCAGGTCACGGTGAAGGTCACGTCGCGCTTTTGCAACTCGCGCATTGAGGGCGTCAGCGACATGGCCATGACCTCGGGCGCGAAGCTGCGGTCGCGGGTCATGATCTCAACGCGCGCGCCGGTGGCGGCGATCCTTTCGGCGGCCTGAAGGGCGGCGTAATCGCCTGCGTCGTCGTAGATCAGCACGTTCTCGCCCGGCTTTGCATCGCCCGACAGGATGTCCCAGGTCGACACGACAAGCGCGCCGCCTTCAGCCAGCACTTCGGTATGTGGCAAGCCGCCGGTGGCAATGATGACGACATCGGGATTTTCCGCCAGGACGATCTCCTTGTCGGCGAAAGAATTGAAGCGGAACTCCACCGCCATGCGCTTGCATTCCTCGAACCGCCACTGGATCAACTGGATCATCTCCGCCCGTCGAGGGGTCTGTGCGGTCAGGCGCACCTGGCCGCCGGGATCGTTGGCCGCCTCGTGCACGATCACCTCATGTCCACGTTCCGCCGAAACACGCGCGGCCTCCATCCCCGCAGGTCCGGCCCCCACGATCACCACACGCCGTTTGGTCTCTGCCCTGGTCGCGACATGCGGTTGTTCCAGTTCGCGCCCTGTCGCCGGGTTGTGCAGGCACAGCGCCATGCCGCCCTGATAGATCCGGTCGAGGCAGTAGTTCGCGCCGACGCAAGGCCGGATACGATCCTCTTCCCCGCGCATGATCTTGGTGACAATATGCGGGTCCGCCATATGGGCACGTGTCATGCCCACCATGTCCAGCTTGCCGCTGGCGATGGCGTGGCGCGCGGTGGCGACATCCTGGATCTTGGCGGCGTGGAAGGTGGGAAATTGCGTTGCTGCACGGATCTCGCCCGCAAAGTCGAGATGCGGGGCACTGCGCATACCCTGAACCGGGATCAGGTCGGTCAACCCGGCATCCGTGTCGATATGTCCTTTCACGATGTTCAGGAAATCCACCATGCCGCTGTCTTTCAGTCGACGCGAAATCTCCAGCCCGTCTTCGCGCGTCAGGCCGCCAGCCAGCTCTTCGTCGCCGGTGTAGCGCACACCGACGATGAAATCGTCACCACAACGCGCGCGGATCGCTTTCAGCGTCTCGAAGGTGAACCGCAGGCGATTATCGAGGCTACCTCCATAGTCGCTATCAAGGTCATTGGTCAGCGGTGACCAGAACTGATCCATCAGGTGGCCATAGGCCTGCAATTCGATCCCGTCGAGACCCGCCGCTTTCATCCGTTCCGCAGCATCGGCGTAGTCTTCGATGATCCGGGCAATATCCCAGTCTTCGGCCTTTTTCGGGAACGCCTTGTGTGAGGGTTCACGTTCGTGGCTGGACGAGACGACCGGCAGCCAGTCGGCCTTGTCCCAGCGGGTGCGGCGACCAAGATGCGTGAGCTGAATCATCACCGCACAGCCGTGGTCGTGGCATTCATCCGCAAGCGCCTTCATCCAACCCACAACCTCATCCTTCCAAGCCAGGATGTTGTTGAACACGGGCGGGCTGTCCCGCGCCACGCTGGCCGAGCCGGCGGTCATGGTCAGGGCCACGCCCGCCCGAGCCCGTTCGACGTGATAGGCGCGATAGCGATCCTTGGGCATCCCGTCCTCGGGATAGGCCGGTTCATGGCTGGTGATCATCAGCCGATTCTTCAGTGTCAAATGCTTGAGTTGATAGGGCTGGAGAAGCGGATTGTCGGACATGCGGGACTCCCTGGCTGTGCGCCGAGCATTTCAAAGAATGTTCACATATGTCAAGAAAAAGATCATGACTGTATATTTTCCTTGTGAATTGCGCCGCCTCTACATAGAATTTTACCCATGGCGCTGAACAACCCATCCACCCAGGACCCCGAAAAGACGACCGGCTGGCGCGGTTCGCGCGAGGTCTGGCTGGCTGCGGCCAAGCAGGCGTTCATCGAGACGGGCCTGGATGCGGTCAAGATTCAGCCGCTTGCGAGCCAGCTGAACCTCTCCCGCACCAGCTTTTACTGGTTCTTCAAGGACCGCAAGGCACTGCTTGACGCGCTTCTGGAAGAGTGGGAGGCGAAGAATACCGGCGCCTTTGTTGCGGCCTGCGAGGCCTACGCGGAAACGATTGCCGAAGCGATCCTGAACCTGATCGTCGTTTTTCATGACGAGGACATGTTCGAGCCGCAACTGGATTTCGCCGTGCGCGGATGGGCGCATCAGTCCAACGAGGTCATGTCGCGCATCAATACCGCGGACGAGCGCAGGCTCGATGTAATACGAACCATGTTCCGGCGGTTCGGATATCCACCGGACGAGGCCGATGTGCGGGCGCGCACGGTGTATCTCACCCAGATCGGTTACATCTCGATGCAGGTCCGCGAAGATCGTGCCACGCGGGTGGCGAGGGTGCCCGGTTATGTAAAGACCTTTTCCGGTGTGACCCCGACCGGCAGCGAGCTCGCCCGGTTCCACGCAAGACTGATGATCGACCCGACAGAGACGAGCGCCGAACACACTGAAGTAGAAGAATAGCACGAGCCTCACTCGAACAGCTGGATAGCCACCATGTCTCATTGCGCATATGTTGATCAGACTGTCGTGATCGCGGGCGATGAGAGGCATGCTGTGTCATGATTTGTCCACTCCGAGTTTCGCGCGCTTCAAAAGCCGTGAATTGCCGATCAGCGTCGCATCGTCGATGCTTTGCAGTCGGTGGCGCAAGATCTGAGCGACCCGGTCGCGGAAATCCATCCGCAGACCGGCCGGGAAACCGAGTTGACCTGCGAGGACCCCGACTTCGCCGCGCGCCTTGCCGAGCTGGCCGAGGTGGCCGGCGAGCGGGTCGAGCTGCCAGAAGCCGCACCGCGGGCGCAGTCGGTCGATATGTCGGACGGTCTGGAATGCGTCGCGTCGCGCGTTAGCGAGATCGTCTTCAGCACCGAGCCCTGCCCCGCTGCTCTACGCGGCGGTGCTCGAGGCGCGGATCGTTGCGTTCCTGCTCGTCGAGGCGCTGCGCCACCGCGAGGAGGGGCGCGTGCCCACGCGCCCGCAGCGCTTCCAGAAAGCCGCCAAGCGCAAGCTGCCCGAGCCCGAGCGTGCCACCTGCCGGTGGCTGGTGCGGGCGAGCGGCACCTATCGATGGATCGGCCGCAACGCGTCCTTCATCGCCGTGCCGGTCGATGGCAACGTCGAGGCCTATGCCGATGGTACGCGTCTGGCGAACTACTTTCGCAAGGCGTGCCCGCAATACGTCAACATCCCCCTTGCCGAACTCGAGCCCGGCTGGGTCCGTGCACGCGCCGACATCTTCGGAGATGCGAGGGTCTTCAACCTCTACAGGTTCAGCACCGAGGCGGCGCCATTTGCTGACATGGGCCGCCATCGTTTTGTTGACACAGTGCTAACATGGGCTCGTAACGCAGAAAGCCTCCCGTTCGGGAGGCTCTTAAGCAGTTGTATTATTTGGTATTTTTGGTTGCGGGGGTAGGATTTGAACCTACGACCTTCAGGTTATGAGCCTGACGAGCTACCGGACTGCTCCACCCCGCGCCAATTCTTTGCCTCGGGCGAATGAAATTCGGAACTGAGGCTGTGCATCGAAAGAGAGATATCAGACGCGCAAGGCGCCACTCAGAGGCTTTTTTAGGTTTGGCGGCGACCTACTCTCCCACGTCTTGAGACGCAGTACCATCGGCGCTAAGGCACTTAACGGCCGGGTTCGGAATGGAGCCGGGTGTTTTGCTCTCGCTATGACCACCAAACCGAAAAAAACCTCTGAATTCCAAGTCAAGCATAGGGGATGTATGCTCTCGGACCCTGTAGAAACCTGGCTTCTACTGGATCAAATCAAGCCTATCGGGCAATTAGTACCGGTCAACTGAACACATTACTGTGCTTACATCTCCGGCCTATCGACGTGGTGGTCTTCCACGGCCCTCAGGGATACCTTGTTTTGAGGGGGGCTTCCCGCTTAGATGCCTTCAGCGGTTATCCTGTCCGATCATAGCTACCCTGCACTGCTGCTGGCGCAACAACAGGTCCACCAGTGGATCGTTCACCCCGGTCCTCTCGTACTAGGGGCAACTCCTCTCAAGTATCCTACACCCACGGCAGATAGGGACCGAACTGTCTCACGACGTTCTAAACCCAGCTCACGTACCTCTTTAAACGGCGAACAGCCGTACCCTTGGGACCTGCTCCAGCCCCAGGATGAGATGAGCCGACATCGAGGTGCCAAACACTGCCGTCGATATGGACTCTTGGGCAGTATCAGCCTGTTATCCCCGGCGTACCTTTTATCCGTTGAGCGATGGCCCTTCCACTCGGGACCACCGGATCACTATGGCCGTCTTTCGACTCTGCTCGACTTGTCAGTCTCGCAGTCAGGCTGGCTTCTGCCATTGCACTCAACGAGCGATTTCCGACCGCTCTGAGCCAACCTTCGCGCGCCTCCGTTACGCTTTAGGAGGCGACCGCCCCAGTCAAACTACCCGCCACGCAGGGTCCCGGATCCGGATAACGGACCGCGGTTAGACATCAAGCAATGCAAGGGTGGTATCTCATCTGTTGGCTCCACAGAGACTGGCGTCCCTGCTTCAAAGCCTACCACCTATCCTGCACATGCATGGCCTGATGCCAGTGCGAAGCTGTAGTAAAGGTGCACGGGGTCTTTCCGTCTAACCGCGGGAAGCCTGCATCTTGACAGGCAATTCAATTTCGCTGAGTCGATGTTGGAGACAGCGGGGAAGTCGTTACGCCATTCGTGCAGGTCGGAACTTACCCGACAAGGAATTTCGCTACCTTAGGACCGTTATAGTTACGGCCGCCGTTTACCTGGGCTTCAATTCGGAGCTTGCACCCCTCCTTTTAACCTTCAGGCACCGGGCAGGCGTCAGACCCTATACGTCGTCTTGCGACTTCGCAGAGCCCTGTGTTTTTAGTAAACAGTCGCCACCCCCTGGTTTGTGCCCCCAGCCCCTAGTTGCCTAGGAACCGGGCCTCCTTCTCGCGAACTTACGGAGGTATTTTGCCGAGTTCCTTCAACATCGTTCTCTCAAGCGCCTTGGTATTCTCTACCAGTCCACCTGTGTCGGTTTAGGGTACGATCTCATGGAGGGCTATTTCCGGGAACCGATCAGCGGCCCACCCAATCCGATAAGGGTGAACAACAGTCTCGATCCGTCACTTCCTCCAGGCTCAGGAATATTAACCTGATTCCCATCGACTACGCCTTTCGGCCTCGCCTTAGGGGTCGGCTTACCCTGCTCAGATTAGCTTTAAGCAGGAACCCTTGGACTTTCGGCGACAGGGTCTCTCACCCTGTTTGTCGCTACTCATGTCATCATTCTCGCTAGTGATCTCTCCACCGGATCGCTCACACGCCGGCTTCACAGAAAACTCCTTGTCCTCCATGGCACCCCGAAGGGTGCTAAAGAGGATAGGAGTTATGTCACACTACGCTCTGCTACCATGCCTTACGGCATCCTCAGCTTCGGCTCATGGCTTGAGCCCCGTTACATCTTCGCCGCAGGACAACTTATTTAGACCAGTGAGCTGTTACGCTATCTTTAAAGGATGGCTGCTTCTAAGCCAACCTCCTGGTTGTTTTGGTCGTCCCACCTGCTTTCCCACTTAGCCATGAATTAGGGGCCTTAGCTGGAGGTCAGGGTTGTTTCCCTCTCCACTACGGACGTTAGCATCCGCAGTGTGTCTGCCATCTAGTACTCCCCGGTATTCGGAGTTTGGTTAGGATCAGTAAGCCTGTGGGGCCCCATTACCCATCCAGTGCTCTACCCCCGGGGGTATTCGGATGACGCTCTACCTAAATAGATTTCGCAGAGAACCAGCTATCTCCGAGTTTGATTGGCCTTTCACCCCTAGGCACAGCTCATCCCGATCCTTTTCAACGGATGTGGGTTCGGCCCTCCAGTAAGTGTTACCTTACCTTCAGCCTGGCCATGCCTAGATCACTCGGTTTCGGGTCTGATCCCACGAACTCAACGCCCTATTAAGACTCGCTTTCGCTACGCCTACACCTATCGGCTTAAGCTTGCTCGTGAGACCAAGTCGATGACCCATTATACAAAAGGTACGCCGTCACAAGACTGGACACTGATGACAATCATTTCGTTGGAATGCTGACCCGGAATTGCACCGTTTCGATCCCTGGGTTCCGGCTGTAGATCCCGGCGTTCGACCGGTGATCATAGCTTATCCCGAACCGCCATCCCTGGCGATTCTCGTATCCCAGTTCGATCCCCGATCGAAACTCGATCGGCCCGCCGAGATCGTAACCGCCATTTTCGGCATAAAGCCCGGCCATGGCGTGCAATTCGACAAAGATCGGTGTGGTTCCAAGTTGACGGTTGTAGGTCTGGCCATAGCCAACCCATGTTTCGCCTTCACCACCGAGCGAAAGCCCGACAGCATGGCCAAACGGGCCGTTGCGATGCCCCAGATCATAGCGCAGGTATACTTCCTGCGTGATCGGCGCACTCCGCGGCAAGACCTCGCCTGCCGAGATGGCAAATCGCGGCGTCACGTTCGTGCGCCCCAAACATCCCATCTCTGTTCCGCAATGATTACCGCTCATGTCGATAAGACCGAGCACGATCAGCAATCCTGCGAAAGTTCCGTCCGCCATATCCGCCTCCAACACTTGTTGAAGACGTATCTGGCGCAGATTGTCATTAGAGTCCAGTCAAGCTCCGACTGATTGTAGGCATTCGGTTTCAGGTACTGTTTCACTCCCCTCGT